>JAPLNI010000026.1:32394-299898 GCA_026692865.1 Planctomycetota bacterium | reverse complement strand
CAAAGAGGTTTCTTGCTAACGCGGGGGAGTCTTTTATCAAACAACGTCGCTCTCCCCCAGAGCTGTGCCAAGCCACAGCACTCCAAATTTGGAGTGCTCCGACTTGTCGGAGCTTTGAGACTAATCTAGCGAGATCCCATCAAAGGGGTTTCTTGCTAACGCGGGGGAGTCTTCTATCAAACAACTTTGCTCTCCCAAAAGCTGTGGCAAGCCACAGCACTCCAAAGTAGCGTTTCGACTGTCGTTTTTCTTGTTCAGGTACTATGATTCTGTTGCGAGTTAAAGCACCAGAACCTTCTCAACACCGAACTTGACCGTATGAAAAACATCCGTAACTTCTGCATTATTGCCCACATTGATCACGGCAAATCGACGTTAGCAGACCGGTTGATTCAAGCTTGTGGAGGTGTGACGCAGCGCGAGTTTCATGATCAAATCCTCGACTCGATGGATATCGAACGAGAACGCGGTATAACGATCAAAAGCAACTCGATCTCGCTTTCGTACAAAGCGAAAGATGGCCAAGATTACTTGCTCAATTTGATCGACACACCTGGCCACGTCGATTTTTCTCATGAAGTACGCCGTTCACTGATGGCTTGCGATGGTGCATTAATCGTGGTCGATGCATCGCAAGGAGTGGAAGCACAAACCGTTGCTAATCTATACCTGGCGTTGGAATACAATTTGACGCTTCTTCCGGTGATCAACAAGATCGACCTACCAGCAGCCGACGTCGAAAAAGTCCGTGAAGAAATCGATGCGGACCTAGGGCTCGACCCCTTCGCCGCGATTCCTGTATCTGCAAAGACAGGTGTTGGTATCGATGATGTACTTGAGGGAATTGTTACGACGCTGCCTTGTCCTCAGGGAGATCCAGATGCGCCCTTGAAGGCGCTCGTCTTCGATGCTCACTTTGACACTTATCGAGGCGTGATCCTTCAAGTCCGCGTCATGGAGGGAACCCTCAAGACGGGCGATTTGATTCACTTCATGCACGGTGGTCGTGACTACAAGGTCGATGAACTTGGCTACAACCAATTAAAACTCAACCCCAAGAAACAGCTCAGCGTCGGCGAGGTCGGCTACATCGTCGCGGGAGTCAAGAGCGTTCAAGACATCGAGATAGGTGACACGCTCACTCACCTCGAACGTCAAGCTTCCGAACCAATCCCAGGCTATAAAAAAGCTAAACAGGTTGTCTTCTCGTCAATCTATCCGATGAGTACCGACGAATATCAAGACCTCACCAAGGCCTTAGAAAAGCTCGCCATCAACGATGCCGCGTTGACCTTTGAAAAAGACAGTTCGGCGGCTCTTGGATTCGGTTTTCGTTGCGGATTTCTTGGGCTACTCCACTTGGATGTGATTCAAGAACGCCTCGAGCGCGAGTTCGATCTAGGGCTGGTCATCTCAGCTCCGTCGGTCAAGTACAAGCTGGGCCTGAAAGACGGAACAACCATCGACGTTGACAACCCAAGCTACTGGCCAGATCCGATGTCGATTGACTCGACGACCGAGCCGTACATCAAAGCATCGATCCTCATTCCCGAAGAGTACGTCGGGCCGGTCATGGAGCTATGTCGTGAACATCGCTCGGACAGCCAGACAATGAATTATCTTTCTGCTGGTCGCGTCGAAGTTGTCAGCGAGATGCCCTTGGGAGAAGTCCTATTCGACTTTTACGGCAAGCTAAAGATGATTACTCGCGGTTACGGTTCGTTTGACTATGAACCCATCGAGTATCGAAAGACTGATATTGTCAAAGTAGATATTCTGGTCAACAAAGAACCAGTCGATGCTCTTTCTTATCTTGTGCATCGCGAAAAGTCACGAACTCGAGCACTTCACTATTGTGAGCAGCTTGCTGAAGCTATTCCTCGGCATCAGTTCAAGATCCCGATCCAAGGGGCCATCGGCGGCGAGATTATCGCTCGATCTACCATTCAACCGTATCGAAAAGACGTGACAGCCAAGCTTTACGGTGGTGATGTGACTCGAAAAAACAAGCTTCTTGAAAAGCAAAAGAAAGGGAAAGCGAAGATGAAGCAATTCGGAAGCGTAAACATTCCTCAAAAAGCTTTCATCTCAGTTCTTCGAAGCGACAAAGATTAAGAGTATAGTGATCTAGGCTTCCAGCCTGTGAAGCAACCATTCCCACAGGCTGGAATCCTATGCCACGTGAACTGCAGAAACCGTGACTCACGCTTCCTCCCCTCCAATCGAAAGCTGCTCATGAGACCTATCCTCTTTTCGGTGTGTTTGCTTGGCTGCACCTCTTGGTTTTCTGCCCAATTGTTTTCGGGAGAGAAACCCAATGTGGTTTTCATACTAGCCGACGACTTGGGATATTCCGATCTTGGTTGTTACGGAAGCGAGATTGCCACACCGCATCTCGATGCCTTGGCGGCAAATGGTTTACGATTCACGCAGTTTTACAACACGGCCCGTTGCTGGCCGACGCGTGGAGCACTCCTTTCGGGTTACTATGCGCAGCAGATTCACCGCGATGCACTCCCTGGAGTCGCAGGTGGCGGACAGGGAACGCGTCAAAGTTGGGCCAAGCTTTTACCACAGCGATTGAAAGCGGCCGGATATCGAAGCTATCACAGTGGCAAGTGGCACATTGATGGAAATGTACTTGCAGGTGGTTTTGATAAGTCACTCCACGTCAAGAATGACGGAAACTTTTTTACTGCGAAAGGAAACTATATCGACGACGTTCCTGTCGAGCCAGCCAAGGATGAGAGTGGCTACTACGTTACGACCGCAACCGCAGACCATGCGATCGGCTGTTTGAAGGATCATGCCGCGAACCACGCGGGCAAACCTTTCTTTCATTACATACCATTCATCGCGCCACACTTTCCTTTACACGCGTTGCCGCAGGACATTGAAAAGTATCGCGGCAAGTATCTCGCAGGCTGGGACGAGTCACGTAAAGCTCGATTCGATCGACAGAAGCAAATGGGGATTACTCGAACAAGTCTTTCGCAGCTCGAGCGCGATCTAGGACCGCCTTACGCCTTTCCCGATGCGATAAAAAAACTTGGTCCGGGTGAAGTCAATCGTCCTTTGCCATGGATCGAGCTGACACAAGAGCAACGCGAGTTTCAAGCAACCAAGATGTCGATTCATGCTGCGATGATTGATCGGATGGATCAAGAGATTGGGCGAATCATTGCACAACTAAAAGCGATGGGGCAGTTTGAGAACACACTTATTTGCTTCGCATCTGACAATGGAGCAAGCGCTGAGATCATGGTGCGAAGCGGCGGTCACGATCCAGCCGCCGCGCCGGGCAGTGCCGCGTCCTACCTATGCTTGGGCCCCGGTTTCTCAAGCTCATCCAATACTCCATTTCGACGACACAAAACGTGGGTGCACGAAGGCGGAATCAGTACTCCATTGGTTGTTCACTGGCCAGCAGGAATTTCCGCCAAGAATGAACTTCGTCACACACCAGGTCACGTTATCGACATCGCTCCGACGGTTCTGGAGCTTGCGGGACTGTCGATGTCAGACAAACTCGTTGCAGTAGAAAGTGAAGCGATTCCTTCCGCTCCAGGAAAAAGCTTGGTAGCTGCCTTTGCGAAAGACGCGACGATCGAACGTGATAGTTTGTGGTGGCTTCATGAAGGAAACCGAGCGGTCCGCGTGGGCGATTGGAAGCTCGTCGCGGCAAAGGGAGAGCCGTGGGAACTATATGATCTTCAGTCGGACCGTGCCGAGCAAAACAATCTCGCTGCGACAATGCCCGAGAAGGTAAAGGAGCTCGAGCAAGTTTGGGATAGTCAAACTGCTAACATGACTGAGCTCGCCTTGAAGACAGCTCCACAACAACCCAAAGGGAATGCGAGAAAGAAAAAGAGCTAGAGTATCTTCCATCGCAGAAATGACGACGATAAGCCGTATCAGAAGTCGTAAGACTTCTGATGATCTGCACGCTAAGGCGACACTTGGCTGAGGATGGCAGGTTCGGGTTTTAATTCCGGGGTTGAGTTTGCTTTCTTGGTTTTTATTGGCTTGATCAAGTCGAGTGTATAAATCGCACTGGGTACAACTTCGCACTCGGCCCAACAGCCAACGCAGTCTCGGACCCACTTTCGTTGATTCCGAGCGAGCTGGCTGGACCAAACTTCTTCAAACGACTGACGTTTGAGGTTTCCGATTGTCTTGGAATTGAATTGACAAGTTGGAACATCGCCGTTTGGGAAGACTCGCAAGTGCGAGTGTAACGCGACGCACTTTGGGTTGGTCCAGTCGTTTTTCGGTGTATCGCTGTGCGCACCGTTTCGTCCGGAGGGAAGCAATCGTTGCTTAATCCCTTGCAGATAATAGCTCTTGGCCGCTCGCGCCCACCAAGGAAGCTTTTTCATATCCGATTCAATCTCGGAAAAGAGCTCTTCCAGTTCGCTGGTGGTAAACTTTCCATGAGTTGCGAACTCGCCGATCTGTTTCGGAGCAACATCCAAGTTTCGCTGCAGGTTGTAGGTCGCACTTGTGTCATAGGCCATCACGGTCTGGTGACGAATCTTGAGTGGTCGGAGTCTTTCGCGAAGTAATCGATACTGCTCCAAACCTGACGAATCGACAATGGTTTGATTCACGGCGAGGTCTAGATTGAGTTCACGTTGCCGGCTAGCCAATTTCTCAATGGTCTCGATAGCAGTTTTCCAAGCGATGTTGCTGCCTCGGATGCGATTGTGTTCCTTCTCAACACCGTCCAAGCTGACCAGTAATTGAAGTGGAATTTTTTTGTCTCGTTCTTCGCAAAGTTTCACAATTCGATCGGTTAAAAAGCCATTCGTAGTGATATGAACACCCAAAGGACGAAGGTGACGAACGGCTAGGTCAAGAATTGCAGGGAGGTCGGTTCTGACGAAAGGCTCTCCACCTGTTAGTCGGACTGCATCTAGTTGACCAATTTGGCGAAACATTTTTGCGATATCGTCGAGTGTCATATCGCCATCGCCATTCATTTTCCATGAATCGCACATTATACATTTTGCGTTACAACGAAACGTAACTGTGTACGTAAGCAATCGAGGCCGTAGCGAACCTTCACCCCTGTTTCGAATTACATCGCCTATAAAACCAGGCAAGAGTCCCAAAGCGATGGGTAGCATCTTCAGTGATTGTAAGTTCAGTGATTGTAAGTTCATAGTGTAACCGGTTCGGCCTCCCAAACATTAGGCGATAGAAAAGGGTGCTCATGCGATGCCGCGGTTTCGGGAAGGAAGCGTTCGATGAAGTCGATTGCATCTTGATTACCACAAACCGACATATGCTCTAACCGTCGTCGAAGAGCAGGTACGGCAAGCAAGAACTGTTGAACAAGATGCGGCGTGAGTTGTCTAAACGATGTACTCCAGCCTCCCCCTGATTCCTTCACAAGCCAACCGTTCAGCTCTTGCTCGAAGTTGCCATCTTCCGGAATTGCAAGTACCGGCTTTTTGAGGTGGTACGCCTCTCCGACCAATTGATTTCCGGCAGTACTGATAAGGCACTCAGCGCTCGCCAGATCCTGAAGGAACTCGTCATCAGAGATTTTTTTGAATTGAATTTCCCCGACGGCTGGACGCTCACCTAGCCCATACACGATCACGGATCTTCCGGAGGATGCGAGTGTATTCCAAAGTGAATCTGGTGCTTGTCTGCGTATGTAAACAAGAACATGCCCTTTGGCAGCGGGTGCATTGGTTGCTAAATCCAAAACACTTTGACGCAGCAGGACACCGATTCGAGGAATGTCCTCCGTGCCCGTTCGCGGCGGCAAATGATGGAACGAGCTGACCGCTTCACCAGCTTGACCACGATAGAACAGTGGAATCGAGCCTCGCAGAAACAATCCTCTCCAACGAAATCGCCAAGGCATTCCTCGGAAGTCACTGACGGACAAAAAGTGTTGGTGATCCAGCGATATGCAGGGGATGTTGTGTTTGCGAGCAGCCCGAGGAAGTACGGGTTCAAAGTCGGTGATTGCAAGTGATGGCTTATCGCGATCAATCATGTTCGAAACGTATCGAACCATTGCTGATAGTCGCCAAAGATAAGGTACCGAAGCGATACACGATTTCGCGTAATCAACTTTCAATCCTTTGTAGGAAAAGAATAGTCCCGGCAATCGTCGCACGCTCACAAGCGGGCTATCTTGATAGCGCTCGTAAAGCTGATGATAAGCGTCTCGTGATGCGAGTAGTACGAAGCGATGCCTTGGAAGCATCCTCTCCACGATCGTTTGGACTCGCGTGGCATGTCCACGTCCTTCGCCGCACATGCTGTAGATAATCGTAGCCATTGCAATAACTCCTTTTCAACTAGGTAGAACCTAAACTGCCACTCTCCAGTTGTTCGTGATTAATGAATCACTCGAGCAATTCGATTGCTGCTTATGAGGTTGTTTCGAGGCATCGCGAACGAGATTCAGACATCCATGAGAACACTCGTAAACAAAAGACCGATGTTCAATCCAGTCACCGCAATTAAAATAGAAACGAGATCCAATTTCCTTTGCCTTGGGTAAATGAATATGTCCACACACAACACCATCGCATTCATGGGCGTTCGCTAATTCGACCATGAATGATTCGAAATTTTCGATATGCGTTTTCGCTCGTTCGCTGAGCATCTTCCAATGCGTGCACCAGTGCGACTGCTCCCCTTGAGGCTGAAATCCGATTCGATCTAGCCAGGTACCCCAGCGAACGAGCTTCGGATACATCCATCCACCGAAACGCTTCCATGAGCACGAATTGCGTCCGCGTTGTAGATCGAAAATGTCGCCATGGGCTACCAGAAATCGCTGTCCCGAAAGCGTTTCATGCAAGACGTAGGGGGCAATCGTCCATCCAGAGTTATGAAATCGATCAGCCAGTACCTCGTCATGATTGCCGGGGAGAACAAAGATCTGTGTTCCGTGGTCTTGAAGAGAATTTAAGTCATCGAGAAATCGATCTACAGATTTCTTCTTCGATACTTCTGGGCGATAGATCCATTCAAAGGTGTCCCCAACTAGATACAAGAGCTCGGGTCGAGCCTCCTCAAGAAGGCTACCCAGAAGACTCGTATCGGAGAATCTCCAGCCGAGATGCAGATCACTGAGGAAGACACTTCTTGCGTCGGTCCAAGTGCATTTCAAAGGTACGTTCCCATCATTGAGAGACAGCAGTGGCTGATCCATCACTATGCGGAGACGGATTTTATGGATTCATATTTAGGCTTCGTGAACGTTTGATAAAGTTCACGCGAAGAATCGCTTTCATGTAAAGACAACAAATCGCGTTGTGTCTTCTAAATAATAGGGGAATGTGAATGAATTCCTCAGTGTCTCTCAATAGTCGCTCGTGCTTTACCTATGCACGGACTTAAACCACTTCAAAGCACTAAGCGCTCTGAGCCTAAGGCGCTAGCCGATTTTTCGACCGTTCCAGAAGATCCGATAGCGGCTAAGGCTCAAGGTAAATTCATTGGACTTGAGTGACTCTAAAGTGCCAATTCAATTTGCTTGCAGCAGCCTGAGTGCATCAGCGAGCTCATTCTGAAAGCGATTGGTTAGAGACGGTTTCAGCGAATCTGCAACCTTTCTAAAGTAGACTAACTTTCCTTGGTCATCCATTCGACCACGCTCGGCATAGATTGCTTTGATGAATTCAGCGTCAGACTTGGGTGATTTGATATCGATCGTTGAAGGCAAGTTCTTCGCTGCTGTCACAATCAGCTTCGAGTTCGGTCCATGATGTACGGCACAGGACCAAACGACGTCGCGAACCGCAACGGATCTTTTCTCAAGATCGATACCAAGTTCCTTTTCAATCAATTTGACTTGCGGATCGTAGTGCGTTTCTTTGATGTATTGATGTTCTTTCCGATGGAATGCTTTGGGGTTTTTCGCTACCGTTTTTTTCCATACTTCGGTGAACTCAGGTGTTCCGCCTTTCAGTCCTTTAAAGGTCGATGCAAAGTGCTTCTGAACAAACCGGTCGGCATTGCCTAGAGCCGAAGCAAGCTGATAGGTCCCGTACGATACGCCGCCGGGATCGCCCTTCCCACTTGAAACCACCTCGGGACCTCTTCCGCCCGATTCGTATTTTGCTGACAAGCGACCAAGGGTAAGTGAGGTATCTGTATCTCGCGCGGTTGCTTGCTGAAATGCCATTTGAAGGCTCAATATGGCAGGAACGAGTAGTCCCCAAACAATTGGATGAGTACAAGACTTATAAAGCATCTGGAGTTTCTCGAACCTGGAATACTTGGTGTTATTTTTAACACACGGGTTTTACTTGCAGGAGGTAGAAATGCAATCGCAACCTCGCCGACTCCATTTTAATCAGCCCGAGGCTCGAGGACTAATCAAAGAGAGACGTTCTTCAGGGCTAGTCAATTATTCAAAATAGTGAATGCGCCGTAGGCGCTAGCTCCGGGTTGCTATGGGAAAACCCGGAGCCAACGCTCACGGCTCATTACCCAACTTGCAACTGTGACTTGCCCTGAGACGTTCTTTCAGACTGTAATTACTGCATTCGTCGAACTTAAAGTCGATATTGTCAATTCAGGCTTACTAGATTGTCGCGGTTTGAGGCGTTAGACTTAGAATTCCCACCTCATTATCCCAGTTTGCTTCCCGCGGCCTCGGATTCCCTCTCCAAAAGCAATTGAGACGACGATGTACCGATCCTCGCTGATCCGCATCTTATGCGTTCACAGCCACCTCCTGGTTCTTCTCGCGATGGTTTGTTGCCAGGTTGCCTCTGTGGAAGCTCAATCTCCAAACGTTGTCATTTTTTTAGCAGACGATGCTGGTTGGGGTGACTACAGCCATTCTGGAAATACCCAGGTCCGAACACCGAACATCGATTCGATTGCTCAAGGAGGAGTGTCACTCGATAGGTTCTACGTATGTCCCGTTTGCTCGCCGACGCGAGCTGAATTACTCACGGGGCGTTACTATCCACGCGGCGGTGTTCGCGGTGTATCCACCGGTCAAGAACGATTGAACCTGGATGAACGAACCATTGCAGATGCTTTCAAAGCGGCTGGTTATGCAACCGGAGCCTTTGGGAAATGGCACAACGGAAGCCAATGGCCCTACCATCCCATGGCAAGAGGTTTCGACGAATACTTCGGACATACCTCTGGGCACTGGGGTGAATACTTTGATGCACCTCTGGAGGAAAAAGGACGAATGATTCGTACCGAAGGCTATATCGCGGATGTTTGCACCGATCGTGCTTTAAGCTTTATCGACAAGAACAAGACGAAACCATTTTTCTGTTATGTCCCGTTCACAACGCCCCATTCGCCATGGGCCGCACCACCTCAAGACTGGAAACGATTCCAAGACAAACCAATCACCCAAACAGCAACCGACCCAAGCAAAGAGGTCCTTGACGAAACCCGATGCGCTTTGGCGATGATCGAAAATCAAGACATGAACGTTGGGCGCGTCCTTGCGATGCTTAAGGAGCATAAGATCGACGACAACACGATAGTTGTTTACTTTTCCGATAACGGACCCAATACCATGCGTTGGACCGGAGGCATGAAGGGGAAGAAAGCAACAACCGATGAAGGTGGTGTGCGATCGGTGTGCTATGTGCGCTGGCCAAAGCAAATCGTAGCAGGTCACAATGTCTCGCAAATCTCGGGCGCCATCGATTTGCTTCCGACTCTAACGTCGCTAGCAGGAATAAAACGCGTAGGTGACAAACCGCTCGATGGTCGCGATCTGCGTCCGCTACTGCTTCGGCAAACGGCTGAATGGACCGATCGCATGATTTTTTCGACTTGGGGTGGAAACATTAGCGTCCGAACACAAACGCATCGTTTGGATAACGCGGGCAAGCTCTACGACATGAGCGCAGACCCTGGCCAAAAGACGCCCATTAATGACAAAGCACCACAGCTTGCCGCTCAACTCGTTGATGCAGTCACCGCTTGGCGAAAAGAAATGTTTGGAATCGAAAGTTTTGCAAACGCCAAAAGTCCGATGGCTAAAAAAATGGGAGCCAACGCGGTCGATCAACGACCGATCCCTGTTGGCTATCGCGAGTTTCCGATAACGATGTTGCCTGCCCGTGACGGTGAACCGCGAGGCCAAGTCAAACGCAGTAGCGGCGCGCCGAATTGTTCTTACTTCGTGAACTGGGGCGGAACAGAAGACAGTATGGTTTGGCTGCTCGATGTTCATACTTCTGGTCGTTATGAAGTTACTATCGACTACACTTGCAAAGTTCCTGATGCTGGATCGACCATCGAGCTATCGTTCCATGATTCGCGGATCACTGGCAAAGTAGGACCAGGTTGGGATCCGCCTCTTTACACCAATCAAGACACTCTTCCGCGTCCTGATGGCGAAAGTCAAATGAAAGAATTCCGAACGCTTTCGCTCGGTGAAATGAAACTCACCGAAAGCCAGGGGCCACTGACTTTGCGTGCGATAGAGATTCCTGGTCAATCGGTTATGGATGTTCGGCGAGTCACGCTCACACTGCTTCCGTAAAGTAGTTGCCTCCTCTTTGGAATGAATAATGAAATTGCCTGTTTACTTTACAGCGTTGCTATGCTGCTTAAGCCTTTGTTCGAATGCCTCGGCCGCTGGTCGCCCTAACATTTTGTTTGCGATCGCCGATGATTGGGGAGCTCACGCAGGTGCTTACGGAACCACCTGGGTAAAGACTCCAGCCTTTGATCGCGTTGCGCGGGAAGGGTTGCTTTTTAAACATGCATACACACCCATGGCCAAGTGTGCTCCGTCACGAGCAATTGTTCTCACGGGTCGGCATTTATGGCAGAACGAAGAAGCTGGAAATCATATGGCAATGTTCCCGGCAAAGCTGAAAAGCTGGCCTGAAGTTCTGACCGACAATGGCTGGCACATGGGAATCACCGGTAAGGGTTGGGGCCCAGGTATCGCCAACGATGCTGGAGGCAAGCCGCGACAAATCACAGGCAAGCCCTACAACGCAAAAAAAGCAAAGCCAATAACAAATGCGATTTCAAACAATGACTATGCGTCGAACTTTGTAGACTTTTTGGATGCTGCTCCCAAGGAAAAGCCATGGTGCTTTTGGTACGGTTCAACAGAACCACATCGAGCCTATGAGTTCCAGTCCGGTGTAAAAAAAGGAGACAAAAAACTGAGTGATATCGATCATGTCCCCGCTTACTGGCCGGATGATGAAACCGTTCGTCATGACATGCTCGACTATGGGCTTGAAGTAGAACACACCGACAACCATCTCGGGCGTATGCTTGCTGAACTAGATAAGCGTGGAGAACTCGACAACACCATCGTGATCGTGACAAGCGATCACGGTATGCCGTTTCCCCGGGCCAAAGGCTACGCCTATCATGACAGCAATCATGTCCCGCTGGCAATTCGCTGGCCGAAAGGGATGAAAACTCCTGGACGAGTCATCGATGATTTTGTTGACTTCACTGATATAGCACCCACCGTTCTCGATCTTGCAGGTATCCCTGAAGTCGACAGTGAGATGATGCCGATAACGGGCAAGAGTTGGCGACTAATCATCGAAAGCAACAAAGATGGCCAAGTAATCGCCAGCCGCGATCATGTGCTAATCGGTAAGGAACGCACTGACGTAGGTCGTCCTCAAAACCAAGGCTACCCTATCCGAGGCATTGTCACTGCGAATCATCTTTTGCTTAAGAATTACGAGCCCTCGCGATGGCCGGCTGGCAATCCTGAAACAGGCTACACCGATACCGATGCAAGTCCCACTAAGACATTGATTCTCGATCGAGGCCGCATCAACAGATCTGACAACTACTGGCGACTCAATTTCGGAATGCGGCCTGCAAAAGAGTTTTATGACTTGATGAGTGATGGAGATTGCGCGACAAACATAGCCGATTCTTTGTCTCAGGGAGCTCGCATCGCTGAATTGGAATCACGCATGGAAAAGGAACTGCTTGCCCAAGGAGATCCACGTATGAGCGGTAACGGCAAGATCTTTGACGAGTACACTCCAACGAATAACGATGGCTTTTACGAGAAGTTTTTGCGCGGCGAGAAAGTCAACGCGGGTTGGGTCAACGATTCGGATTTCGAGAAACAACCAATTCAACCGTGAACTGTAAAACCAGAATCGGTTATCACGAAACCAACACCTCCTCCCTGATTTATAAGAGTCGAAAAATGTTCCATCGTATCCTGTTCCCGATTTGGCTTTGCTTGTTTGCGATGCCGATTGCGATGTTAAGTGCCACCGAAAAATTTAATGCCGAGCAACCTAACATCGTCATCATGCTGATCGATGACATGGGTGTAATGGATACGTCTCTGCCTTTTTTAACCGACTCCGACGGAGCTCCAACGCGATATCCGCTGAATGATTTTTACCGCACTCCAAACATGGAGAGGCTTGCGACCAGCGGCATTCGCTTTAACAACTTTTGTTCGATGAGCGTTTGTTCGCCAACGCGAATCTCCATCATGACTGGCCAAAACGCAGCACGACATCGAACCACTAATTGGATCAATCCCGACTCGAATAATGCTGGGCCGCAAGGACCAACTGATTGGAACTGGAATGGGATCAAAAAAGGGGGCGTGACTTTGCCTAGCCTGTTGCGGCTCAATGGCTATCGGACTATCCACGTGGGGAAGGGACACTTTGGTCCTCGATCATCGGAAGGGGCTGACCCAACAAACGTTGGTTTTGAAATCAATGTTGGTGGTGCTTCGATTGGTGCACCTGGGAGTTACTACGGGATACAAAACTTTGATCGTCCCGCGAAAGCCAATGCAAAAAAGGGAAAAGCTTCGCAAGCTGGCGTACCAACAGACCATGCAGTACACGGATTGGAAAAGTACCATGGCCAGGAAATATTCCTTACTGAGGCTCTCACTCTAGAAGCAAAAAAGCATGTCACCGATGCAGTGAAATCCAACAAGCCATTCTTCCTGAACTTCGCCCACTACGCAGTCCATAGTCCCTTCAACTCCGATCCGCGATTTGCTACCAACTACAAACAAAGTGGGAAGCCAGAATCTGCTCAAGCCTTTGCAACACTCATCGAAGGGATGGATAAATCGCTTGGCGATATTTTGGATCATCTTGAGTCGCTTGGTGTGGCCGAAAACACGCTGGTCTTTTTCCTCGGTGATAATGGAAGTGATGCACCTCTTGGGCACGAGCACGAAGTCGCTTGTGCGGCTCCGCTACGTGGTAAGAAGGGTTCACATTACGAGGGAGGGATGCGAGTACCTTTTATTGCTTCTTGGGCGAAGCCGAATTCGAATCGAGCTATTCAGAAGCAACTACCGATCGCTTCGAATATGATTCAAAGTCAACAAGCAGCCGCTTATGACATGTTTCCAACCATTCTCGCCCTTACAAGCACGAAGCTTGCGGAAGGACACGTTCTCGATGGGAAGCGACTGGATATGTTGCTCACTGGTAAACCGGACCCATCACGCGATGAAAAATTCCTCATGCATTATCCGCATTCACCGCATCGGACCGACTATTGGACCAGTTATCGTGATGCAAATTGGAAAGTGATTTACCATTATTTCCCGACCGAAGTTTCTCAAGGAAGTCATTATCAGCTTTTCAATCTCAAGACCGATCCTTTCGAGCAAAAGGATTTGTCAAACGAGAATCCAGTTGAATTACAACGGATGATGGAGGGACTTGTCGCTGGTCTAAAAGCTCAGGGGGCAGTCTATCCAGTCGGCAAAGAGGACCGATTACCAAAGAAGCCAATAATTCCCGTATCGAAGTCAACGAAGCTAATCGTTTCCACCGCCTTTAACGAGCCAATACCTCCAACTCGCAAGGGGCAGATCAGCGGATGGCAAGCGGCGATTGGTGAGTGGAGTGTCAAGGATGGTGCGCTTCATGGAGATGAAGTTCCTGAAGACAAACATGCATCGTCTTGTACTTATCGAATTGAAGCGACAGATTTAGTGATCACTGCCCAGTTTAAACTCGGGGCCGCCGAACATATTGCTTTTGGTTGCCGCGATAACGTCGCGCCCAATCACCACTTGGCTCGTACTTTCGTCAGCGCGGACAAGATCTGGATTCAGAAGATGTCAGGCATTGCCAAGACAACAAAGGCGGAGAAGATAACGGAACTTCAGACGACCATCGATCGTGAAAAATGGTACGACCTAAAAATTGTGATCCGCGGAGACCATTACCAAGCATACATCGGTGAGCATGTTTTGGAAGCACATCATAAGCGATTCAAGGATGCAAAAGAACTTGTCGCCCTCATCGTCAAAGGCCAAGGCGCTCAGTTCAAAAACATTTCAATCGCGCATGCCGAGTAGCAAACATCCTTACCCTTGTCGTGTAGCTTGTGAGCTCTGTTCTTCCTAATGTCGAAATGATTCCCCCCCCTGTCGATAGTTTCCATAGGATTTAAAGTCACTTTACCTCAATCGATTGCCAATAAGCATTACCAGGCAGTTTGAATTCACTCGGCAACAGGGTTCGTTGAAACAGTCGAATTACCACGGTTGTATCTTTATGTTTTCCGAGATCGACCTCGATGGATTCCAAGCGTGAATCAATTAAGGTTTCCCTCGTCATCAAATAAAAAGCCGCGAAGTTTATTCAGCGCAATTACATTCTCACGGAGCTTAATCTCACTCCAAAGTTTCTCTGAGATTTCCATATCCGCTACCGATAGCGTGTCTGCTATGCGAACAATGCGAGCATTTTGAGGATCACTCATCGGGAGCGACATCAACATCCGCTCGATTGCTTCACGATCGGTATCAAATGCAATCGGAATCTTTGAACTTTGAGGCGTCAACGCGGTGAGCGAGTTGATATTCGTTTTATTCGTGTCCATCTCGCGGACCAGCCGAGTCGTTGTCGCATCGGCCATTCCGATCCCAATCGCATTTCCGTGCGTCTCCGGTGTGAGGCCTCGAACAAAGATGCGACGAATAAAGGGCGCCGAATGGTCGCCTCGCATAGGCAAGCTGTTATATCCGTGAATACTTCGATTGATAACATTCGGATCGAGTCCCGCTCCGCTGATGTTCTTTCCAATTCGATCCACAATCAGCAAGTCGATCTCGTCAAGCGGTAGCAATGGCATCAACGCTTTCGCTTCCACAAGCAGATCATTCTCGGCTGATTCCATCGCATCGCGCGGTATGACTACGATTTTGGCCGTGTCATGGAATTGGTTTTCCAGAATCGCGACACCACCGATGACCGGTGCGGTTTTGATAATGACGCTTGCCATGCCGCGAATGACTCGTTCGTATCCGAATTGCGTAGCTCCAAGATGCATTGCCGTCGCACCCGTTCGTTTACCAAGCCCAATCACGCACATCTTCAGCAAACCACTCCCAAGCGATCCAAAAAAGTCTGTATGTGGTTTGATGCGATTAACAAGGAGAATTCCATCTGCCGCGAGTGCCTCGGAGCTGCAATATGCGGTGACCATATCTTCTGTCAAGCCGACGGGCTTCACCTTCAACGATGCACGGATCGGGACGCCCATCGACTCTTCGGTAATGCCGTAGCTTGCAAGAACTTCTAGCTGCCCTTCTGGCGTCGCACCACCATGACTTCCCATCGCTGGAATAATAAAAGGCTTGGATCCAATCGCGAGAAGTTGCACAAGGATTTCACTGACTATCTCCGATAAATTCGTGATTCCGCGACTTCCAACACCAACGGCTATGCGAGCCCCAGGCTTGATGAGAGAATACAACTTCGGCAACTCAGCATTCAGCGTATCGCGAATAGCCACCGGCGGAGTTGGCTCAAAGACCTGACGAACGCGAATCATTCTTGGAAGTTGCATCACGCTGTTTGCCTTCGGCTACATTCGTCAATCGACCTGAGGATTAAACTCTACAATTTAAATCACCATTGCCAACGCTACAGGTTTTTGGCAGGTGGTGACGGTTTCAAACAGGTCGCGTCTTCTAGGCGAATAGCACGTCACACTCGACTCAACGGTGAATCGATGCCAGACTTATCGGGGCGTTATGGTTTTACAAATAACGCCCTATCTCCGCGAATTGGCCCATTGAGGGGCGGCCTGTATTGTATAGAGAATTACTTCAAGAACTATTTTGATTTTGCAGGACTCGTGGAATTACCGGCTGGGTCTTTGCCATTGGTCCAGGGACCTGCGAGGTTCATGTACTCAGGTTCCTTGAGCAGGCTACCCGTATCACCTGCGGTCCAGCCAGGAATATGGTTTGGCTTCTCACGCAATCGCGATTTTGCCTCCCAACGCTTCGCCCAGCTGGAGTCGCCTTCGTGGATCGTCAAGTTCTCGGAATCGAAGTGATAGACTTTTCCTTCGCGGTAGCTTCTTGCACCGAGGATGACCGTGGTGATCGCGGCGGCTGCCAAGTCGACGGCGTTGTTGCACATTTGCGGGTCCTTCGCGACCATCGCTTCGATCCAGTTCTTGAAGTGTTCGTAGGTCGTGTCTTTCACAGGCTCGACGCTGAAGACCTGATCGACAAGTTTGCTATTTCCAGTCACTTGTGGACGCTCGGCGATGAATTTAACTTTGTTGAATTGCTCGCCGTTGGAGGGTTGGAACTCGGAGATCTCCACTTCATTACCGTTGACATCCTTGACCTTACGGCGCTTTTCATCACCAAGAACCAAGGAGCCATTATGGCCACGGATCAACTGATTGACCGGTGTAACTTGGCTGGCCATAGATGCCGTTACTAACCCTTGCACGCCTTCATTAAAGTCCGCAACAACGGTTGCTACGTCAGGCACTTCGCGGCCATCGTATTCAATAAAAATACCACCAGCACCGGTAACTCGGCCCGGGAAGCGAAGTCCCGTTGCTTTCAGCATTGATGTTGTTCGGTGAACAAACAAATCGGTAAACATGCCCGAGCCAAACGGCCAGAAGCGACGCCACTGTGCAAAAACTTCACGGTCGAACGGACGGGACTCGGCCAAGCCATCTTTCAATCCAAGCCACATATCCCAGTTGATATTTGTCGGATTCATTTTTGAATTCAGATTATAGTATCGCCATTGGCCTTCAGCCGAGTTTCGGAAGTACTCGGTCTGATACATCAAGACCTTACCGAGCAAACCTTCTCGCAACATTTTGTTGATCTCACCCCAGACAGGTAAGCTTGTCGATTGAACACCGACTTGCATGACTCGACCGGTCTTCCTCCAAACCTTCAAAACGTCGATCGACTCTTCGACAGTCTTGGTCATCGGTTTTTCGCAGTAGACATCCAACCCGGCTTCCATACATTCGATGGCTTGGATCGCGTGCCAGTGATCAGGAGTTCCGATGCAAACAGCATCCAATTTCTCCTTGGAAATCATGTCTCGGAAGTCTTCGTACTGGCTGGGTGTATTGCCGTTCTCTTGACGAATATGGTCAGAGGCTCGGTCTCGGTGTTCGCTATAAACATCGCAAACCGACACCAATTCGATCGGCATACCTTCTTTGGCAAGTCTTGCAAGTGTTTTGACGTGAGCGCCGAACCCTCTGCCTCCGGGTCCGATAAATCCGATTCGAATCTTTCCGTTTGCGCTGATCGCCCGAGCCGTACTAGCCGTCGCTGTCACCGCGCCCATGGTCGCCGCTACGACGCTGCTCGTTTTCATAAAGTTACGACGCGAGAAGTCCATCGAAAGGTTTTCTTTAGGGTTGCTGTTTTGGGGTGACATCGGAGAGGCTGCTTTCAAGAAAGTGGTCTTGGAGAAACAAAACGTAGGTGGGATTTGATGGTTCGCGTACTGTAATATGGGACGCGTAAGCCAAGGCAGATTCTAGTGAGTTTAGTAGGGATGTGCTCGACTCACAAATCTTCTTTTGACAAATCGGTGTGCAGCAGAGCCGACCAAATTGTTTATTTTGCCGAGACGTAGCCGATAGCCTCCGTTGATAGGGTACCAACCGAGGGGCAAGATTACACACGTAGGGTAGTGCCATCGGCCCAGTTTTCGTCTGGCCGCTCTCCTGCTTTTCCGATCGGCCGTTTACGAAATCTCGGCATATTGAGTCCACATGCGTAACTTACACTGAAGGTACCAACACTTCCTGTGGCGTCGAAAATTGCTAAAAAGATTGTTTGTGGGCTTTAAACTGCCTGTGCTGGGTGTTAATCTGTCAATTGGCAGGGAACTTCCCAATAAACAACTAAGTACTCCCGGGTGTAATTTAATCATGAACACTTCTAGCAAAGCTATGGCATCTGCTTTTTCTCGTTTACTTTTGGTGGGTGTGTGCGGAGTATTCGCGATCAACCTCATGGTTTCAGACGGGAAAACTCAGGAACCCAGGGTGGAGCCGAGTGGTGCAACCCAAGCAACTCAAGCAGATGTCGCAACGCTCGATGTCGGCAAACGCGATGTCAATAAACCTAAACCATCGGGTGGCGGTGAAGCCAGTCTAGTTCTTCCTGATCTTGGAAGCGCGACGTTCCTCGGAGGAATTTCTGGCCGTACTCTTCTTTACATTGGTTTGGCCGTGTCAGCTTTTGGCCTTTTGTTCGGTCTTCAAATCTACAGTCGATTAAAAGCCTTACCTGTTCATGAATCGATGCGTGAAGTTTCGGAGCTCATCTACACGACTTGCAAAACATATTTACTCAAGCAAGGGGTCTTCATTGCGTTGTTGTGGGCCATCATCGCATCTGTTATCGTTTTTCACTTCTACGGGCTAATGCATTTCGAGCCCTTCCGAGTTGGTATCATCGTCGCATTTAGCGTTGTTGGCATTTTGGGCAGCTATGCTGTTGCTTGGTTTGGTATTCGAGTCAATACGTTCGCGAACTCCCGAACCGCTTTCGCGTCTCTCTCTGCAAAGCCGTATCCTGTCTACTCGATTCCGTTGCAGGCGGGGATGAGTATTGGGATGATGCTGATCAGCGTCGAACTACTCATCATGCTGTGCATTTTACTGTTCGTTCCAGGCGAATACGCCGGACCGTGTTTCCTTGGATTTGCGATCGGCGAAAGTCTTGGTGCGGCAGCCCTTCGCATCGCCGGAGGAATCTTTACAAAGATTGCTGACATCGGTGCCGACTTGATGAAGATCGTCTTTAAAATCGACGAAGATGATGCACGGAATCCAGGGGTGATTGCTGACTGCGTCGGAGATAACGCGGGCGACTCGGTAGGTCCAAGTGCAGATGGATTTGAAACGTATGGTGTGACGGGCGTCGCGCTTATTTCGTTTATTTTATTGGCTGTTAATGAAAAGTTTACTGGACCGAACTTCGAGATTGTCCAGGTACAGCTCTTGGTTTGGTTGTTCGTGATGCGAGTTATGATGGTGGTGGTTTCGGCCTGCTCTTACTACCTCAATGAAATGTTGACTCGAAAAAAGTATTTGCATGCAGACAAGATGGACTTCGAAATGCCACTGACGCGACTAGTTTGGCTGACGTCGCTGATTTCGATCGCCGCAACCTATATTGTTTCCTGGTTGATCGTTCCGGACTTGGGAGGTGACTCCTCGCTTTGGTGGAAGCTGTCGACCATCATTTCTTGTGGGACCATCGCCGGGGCATTGATTCCGGAGTTGGTCAAGGTCTTTACATCAACCCATTGCAAGCATGTTCAAGAAATCGTGACCTCGTCGCGGGAAGGTGGGGCATCGCTCAACATCCTTTCTGGCTTGGTAGCGGGAAATTTCTCGTGTTTTTGGTTAGGAATTGGAATCGTTGGATTGATGTCGATCGCTTACGGAATCTCAACGTTGGGTTTGAGCGGTTTGATGGCTGCTCCGGCCGTTTTTGCTTTTGGATTGGTTGCGTTTGGTTTCCTTGGTATGGGACCGGTCACTATCGCGGTCGACTCTTACGGGCCGGTGACGGACAATGCACAGTCAGTTTACGAGCTATCGCTGATTGAAGATGTGCCGAATATTGAGCGGGATCTCAAGAGTAATTTCGGAATTGAAGCGAATTTTCGTCGAGCGAAGGAATTGCTCGAGGAAAACGATGGAACAGGCAACACTTTCAAAGCAACCGCTAAGCCAGTGCTTATCGGGACTGCGGTCGTCGGCGCCACTACCATGATCTTCTCAATCATAATGCATCTTACGCATGGCCTGACGCAGGAGACAGAGAAGCTTTCGTTGCTTCACGCTCCATTCGTTCTGGGGCTTATCAGTGGGGGGGCGATGGTTTACTGGTTTACCGGCGCTTCCATGCAAGCCGTCACGACGGGTGCTTACCGAGCAGTTGCCTTCATCAAACAGCACCTCCACTTGGACGGGGCCGCAAAAGCATCGGTCGAGGACAGCAAACGCGTGGTCGCGATTTGCACGACGTACGCTCAACGAGGAATGTTTGTCATTTTCTTGGGGTTATTTTTCTTGACACTTGGCTGTGCGTTCGTCGAGCCCTACTTCTTTATTGGTTATTTGATGTCGATCGCGATTGCGGGATTGTATCAAGCGATATTCATGGCCAACGCAGGTGGAGCCTGGGACAATGCAAAGAAAGTGGTCGAATGTACGCTAAAGCAGAAAGGAACCGATCTTCATGACGCAACCGTTGTGGGCGACACAGTTGGCGATCCATTCAAAGATACTTGTTCGGTAGCATTAAATCCTGTGATCAAATTCACGAGCTTGTTTGGCTTGCTGGCCGTTGAAGTCGCGGAAGTGCTTCGATACGAAAATTCAAGCATGGTTACGGTCTTGGCTGTTACGTTCATCGTCTTGGGCTGTATAGCGGTTTGGTATTCCTTCTACGGGATGCGAATCGGGGCGATTCAAGAACTATCGGAATAACTTCTGCAGCTTCATCATGGCAATGTATTGGGTGGATGCCCAGTAAACTCTTTCAAGGCTAGCCCAAATAAGAACAAAACGTAGCCCATGACGTCCAAAGATATGGTCCTTTCGAGTAGGCTTCGGCTATGTCGTAGAGCTATGCACATCGCGTGATAGGCAAAATTAGCAAACCGTTATTCTTTATTCTTTTGGAGTCCTAGATTAGATCACAGTAAGCTCCAATCAATGTATATTCATCGATAAATACAGCACCCATCGAAGTCCTAGGCCGTAAGATGATTTGAAGGAACGAGTTCATATCTGGTAAGTCATTCGCTTCCTTGGTATTTTCTGGCTTTGCGTTCTTAACGATTCACGATTTCGGCTGAAAGTGGCGGATGACCATCCTAACACAACCCATTAAATGGCATGGTGGCAAGTACTACTTGCGAAAATGGATCGTTGGATTGATGCCACCTCATTTACATTACGTGGAGCCATTTTTCGGTGGCGGCGGAATCCTTCTTGCCCGCGATCCCAATCGCGATTGGATGGCCGTGAATGGTCAGCAGAAACTTCCTGCCGCACTGAAAGGATGCAGCGAAGTTGCCAACGATCTCCACGGCGAACTCATCAATTTTTGGCGAGTACTCCAGAACCGTGACGAGTTCAAAGAGTTTCAAGAACGAATCGAGCTGACTCCATTTAGCGAAGACGAATTCGAAGACGCGAAAGCGAAAACGGCTTGCGATGATTTAGCAAGCTCCGGAACCAATGTAGAGCGAGCGGTTCGATTTTTCATCCTCGCTCGACAATCGCGCCAAGGTTTAATGAACGACTTTGCAACGCTCTCCAGAAATCGAACTCGAAGCAACATCAACGAGCAGGTGTCGGCCTATTTGAATGTTGTCGAAGGGCTCCCAGATGTGCATCAGCGTTTGCGAAATGTGGTGATCCTAAATCAAAGCGCCGTCGATGCCATTCGAAAACAAGACGGCGAAAACACCTTGTTCTATTGCGATCCACCGTACGTCCATGAAACACGATCCACCACGGGCGAGTACAAGTTTGAGATGACGCTGGACCAACATCGCGAGTTGCTGGACGTCCTAGCCGGTATCGAGGGAAAATTCATGCTCAGCGGCTATCCAAGTGAGCTTTACCAAGAATGGGAAGTGCGTCACGATTGGAAACGCCACGACTACCTCATCGATAACAAAGCCGCAGCCGGCAAAGTCAAAGAAAAGAAAACAGAATGCCTCTGGTGTAACTTCGATTCGACTCCACCGCCGCAACCAACGACAAGTGATTTGCTTGATTGATTTGCTCTGGCGCTTTTTAAAATCGACTCGCTTTGTCTAGAATCGCTACCAATTCACGTCGAATCGTAGTCCTAGAATATCGGAGCGTGTTGAGCCGAAGACTGCTTGCTCGCTTGTTAGAGGATGAATGTAATCGAACATCCAACGCATGCGATCATTCCAGTACCAGTTGGTCCCAAGCGTAAGATCGTTGTACTGTCCGCTGTTTACGCTATCGAAATTGAGTGTTGACCAGCGCGCTTTCAGCTCGACCGCGCCAGGACTGAAGTGGTCTTTGGTCCAAAGAAAATTCGCCGTCGGTGTGTTGCGTCCGAATTGTGGTCCATGTTGCCCGAAGGCTTCGAACTGCCGGTTCTCTCCAGTCACGAAATAGCTAATGTGTGCATAGGCCCCAAAGATAGATTCGGCTGGCAGTGAAGTGAGGTTGACTTGTGATAGGAAAGCTTCGCTTTGGATCGTAACGGGGCCCATGACCGATGCGAACTCTATGTTTCCGGTGGTAAAGCTGCTCGCGTTGAGTAGCGGTGTCGATATTAGCCTTGGCCCTTGATGAATCTGCGGGCGGGCCCGGAATCGAACTTGATCGTTTTGGTCCTCTGTGTGGAGAATTCCGAATCCGGTATGCACCAGGTATCTTCCTTCGCATCGCGGGTTGTAGACCGGAAGACACGTTAAACGACCGCTTAATCGCAATCCCTGATTATCATCGATCAGTATCTTTGTTGCCTCACTTATACTGTCGTAAAACAACCCAGTGGTCCAAGTCACGCGCTCGTCTTCGGTGCAGTTATAGAACGCGACACCTATCTCTCTATCGGGTGCAAAGATTCCTTGTGTTGGGATCGATCGCTCGAGAAAGATGTTATTGGTGTCGTTGGTAACTTGCTCCAAACTAAAAGGGACGAAAAAGTGGCCAAGCCTCATGCGTCCAAGAGCAGGAATCTCGTTGACGGAAACATATGCGTCTTTGATGTTGGCAGTGGTATTGTCGGTTTCTGATTCGCCTACTGTCTCCGGCTCGAGTGTCATCTGAAGACGAAAGTCATAGACACCATATCCAGTCCCGTCGGCGACCAATCGCAATCTTCTGAAGGCTAGGTAGTTCGTCGGTCCAGGATTAGGAGGCAGTGCGATAATGCTTGGGGATGCGTTTGCCCAGTTGATGGTGTCTATTTGGATATGACCACCGAGCTTGACGTCCCACTCTTCTTTGGATCGCTCAGACCAGCTGTTAGGCGCTTTTCTGAAGACGGATTTTTTACTGAAATCGTCCGCTGCTTTTTTTTCGGCAGCCTTGGCTTCGCTTGCCGATCGATTCAGCTCAGCCTCTTCGAGCGCGAGAATCTTTGCGTACAAGGAATCGACATCAATTCGGTTTGTGTCCGGGTCTACTAGCTGGATGCCAACAACCGCCGGGTCCGAAGGAACCGGATCAGATGCTCGAACTGTCGCGGTAAGGCTTGCTAGTGCGACAGCCAATCGCAAGCAAGTACGTCGACAGTTGTGAGTTGAATTCATCGATGAACCCGCGACTTGGGGAGGCATGCTACTGGATATCGCAGACGGCGAACCCACTCAATACTGAGGTTTTGCAGGACTCCGGGGTTCCTGTGCTCGCGTTTGTGAGGATTATCCGACCACACAGAAAAGAAGATCGGCTTTCGAGAATGGTTTTCTAAAGAAAATCTGTTCCAGTAACGGGAGAAGCCTGGATCGGAGTTTTACTTTAGCTCTTTAAGACTGGTCCAGCTCAAAACACCCAGAACAACGCTGGAGACAAGCATGACTCCGTCCATCAATGGGCTGATCATCTTGAAGGGGGCTAAGTTCACAATACCCAGCATTCCAAAGCCCAAATCCATCAGGAAGAGCAAAGCAATTAAGCCGGAAACTACGAGCCCGGTTAGGCACAAGATTTTGGGCATTCACGACCTCGGAGGAACATCACGGAACCAACTAGTTCCGATTCGACAGCTAAACGGCTAGTATAGTTGAACTTATTGATATGTCACCCGTACGATGGGTTATCGGTATTTTTTCCTCGAACTCTCGAAATCGAGCTCCGTCCGTAATGGTTAAAGCGCTTGCAACTGTTGTGAAATCCAGTCGGGACCTTCGAGCGGAGATGCCGATTGCCCAGCGTTTCGCCTACTTCGACCATGCCGCTGTGTCGCCTCTTCCCGCAAGTTCGGCGAAAAAAATAGAATCTTGGGCCAATCAAGCCTCCTTGCTGGGGGATACGCTCTGGCCTCAGTGGGCACGTGACTTGGAAGCGACGCGGGCTCAAGTCGCCGGTCTCCTGGATGCGAGCGAATCCGAAATTGCACTCGTTCCGAACACCACTTTCGGGATCAACGCCATTGCCAGCGGAGTCCCATGGCAAACCGGGGATAGCCTGGTCGTGCCAAGTAATGAGTTCTCGAGCAACCTCCTTCCCTGGAAAATGCTAGCCCGCCGAGGCGTCGACGTTCGAACCGCAACCATGCCACCCATCGAGGCTTGCTCTAACGTTTCAATGGTCGACCATATCCTGCCGCTGGTAGATCAAACGACGAAAATGGTGTCCGTGAGTTGGGTAAGCTACTCGTCGGGATTTCGTTGTGATCTTGCTGCGTTGTGCGAGTGCTTGCATGCAAGAGGAGTCAAGCTCTTCGTCGATGCGATTCAAGGGCTCGGAGCCTTCCCGTTATCGGTTCGATCCATCCCGATTGATTTCCTTGCCGCAGATGGGCATAAGTGGATGCTTGGTCCGGAAGGAGCTGGAATGCTTTACATTCGCGAGAAAAACTTGGATTGGCTACAGCCAACGATGGTAGGATGGAATAGTGTTGTCAACTCGCATCATTTTTCACCTGAAGCATCACAGCTCAAGGCAAACGCCCAGCGATACGAAGGAGGCTCCGTAAACATGCCGGGGCAACTGGCATTGGGGGCAAGTATCGAGTTGCTCCGTGAGTGCAATTTGGCTGAAGCTGGTAGACCGATCACCACGTCGATCACAGATCATTGCAACTACTTGGCGGAATCGCTACGTCGCATTGGGGCGAATGTTTGTCGCGCTGACGATCCGAATTGCCACTCGGGAATCGTTCCATTCATAGTTCCGAATATCGATAGCGCTGTGGTCCGCGCACACTTGCTAAAACAAGATGTTGTGCTGAGCGTCCGTCACGGCTTCTTGCGAGCCGCCGTTCATGGCTACAACTCAACCAGCGATATTGATCGGCTGATTGAAGGCATATCAGAATTGATGAATTAAAGTCTTAAGGCCGCCTGATGAAAACCAAGCATCGACAAGCGTCAAAATAACAGCGGTGTTTGCTTCTGAATTATTTTTTCAGGTTGAGGATTACTCCACATCGGTTCTTGGTTTGTTTTTAGATTGGAACGAATCGACAGGAATATGGCAGTGCTTCAGAAAATTGGCAATGATCGCGTGACCGTGTTCGGTGAGGATTGATTCGGGGTGGAATTGAACTCCGACCAGCGGCCATTCTCTGTGTTCGATCGCCATGATCAGACCACCTTCAGTCCAGGCTGTTTTTCGAAGGCACGCTGGGAGTGATGATTGTTCAACAATCAGCGAATGGTACCGACCTGCGATAAATGGTGAAGGAAGTCCTTCCAGAATCTTGGAGTCCTCATGGTAGACGGGGCTGCCTTGCCCATGAATAGGTGCAGGGGCTCGAACAACGCGACCTCCAAGTGCTTGTCCGATGGTTTGGTGACCAAGGCAAACACCTAAAATAGGTATGGAACCACCAAGCCTCCGTACAACTTCTAATGAGCAACCAGCTTCGTCGGGAGTTTTGGGGCCTGGCGAGATAACGATCCCGTCGCAGTTAAGGCCTCGAATCGCTTCGATGGTGATCGCGTCGGAACGAACCACCAAAGTCTCTTGTCCCCACTGTTGAAGATAGCGATCAAGGTTGTAGACGAAACTATCGTAGTTATCTAGGAGCAATATCATTTACGAGCTCCGCATGCTGCGATTGCTTTAACAAGTCCTGCCGCCTTCGTCCATGTTTCTTCTTCTTCCATGTCGCTCTGACTGTCAGCGACGATGCCGCCGCCGACTTGAAGTTGCCACCAACCGCGGCTGGCTGTGATAGTTCGTATTAGAATGTTTAGATCCATCGATCCATTGAGTCCGATATAACCCATCGATCCACAGTAGGGCCCACGAGTGGTCGGTTCGAGTTCGGCAATAATCTCCATCGCTCGAACTTTAGGTGCACCCGTGATGCTACCGCCGGGGAACGTCGCGCGAATCAAATCGGTGATGGAGGCCGATTCAAGAAGTCGACCAGTTATCGAGCTTACCATGTGAATGAGATAGGGATACTTTTCAATGTCACACCATTGTGGGACTCGAATAGAATCCGAATCACAAACGCGAGACAAATCGTTGCGCAGAAGGTCGACAATCATTGTGTTCTCCGCGCGATCCTTTGCGCTCGAGGTCAACTCATTTGCAATTGATGCATCGGCAAGATCGTCTAGTTGAGTGTTATTACTTTTCTCAACGCGTCGTCGTGTACCTTTGATCGGGCGTGTCTCGACGGTGCGATCGTGAACTTGCAGAAATCGTTCCGGCGAGGCGCTGATGATTTGGAATGAACCACCATCGAAGTAACCAGCAAACGGTGCGGCGTTGACTTCGCGTAGATGGCGATAAAGAGTCGGACTGTCGACGGTGCTGGGCTTCATCAATCGCTGAGCGAGGTTCACTTGGAAGATATCGCCGGCGTAGATGAATTCTCGAGCTTGGTCGACTGCCTTTCGAAAGCCTTCGCTATCGAAACTCCCGAGCCAACCGCCACCGAGTCGTGTTTCAAACTGGGGAGCAGTCAACCCGTGGGCCATCGCTTGAAAACCTGTCTGTCGAAAACCAGTCGCTTGAAAACCTGTATGTTGAAGGTCGGCGGTGTTTGCCGCGGTGCTTGCTTCTGGGCTCACCTGTATGGGCGATTGCAATTGCTGAAGCAGCCACTCGAGTCGTTCGGACTTGCGTTTTTTGCAAGCTTCAATAGACGCATCAGCTGATGCTATGGTTGTGCTTCTGATTAGTCCGCTAGAGAAAATCCAACCCGGTTTTGGCGACTCGTGGTCCCAAGCGATGACGAGGTCGTAAAGTCCTAGCATCGCGAGCGGTAAATCGAACTCATTGTGCTTTGCCGCGGGGACTCGTTCGTAACAACGTCCGAATTCGTAGCCAAGGAAGCCCATCCATCCACCTTGAAAGGGTGGGAGATTGGGATGAATTTCAAAGTCGCTATGCTCGTTGAGGGATTCGGCAATTCGGGCTAAGGGGTCCGATTTGTGCCTGGTGATGCTAAAAACTTCAACCGGATCGATACCAAGGTAGCTGTAGCGTCCGATCCGCGGCATCCGAAGCGCACTATCCAGTAGCGTCAGTCCAGGCAAACTCTCGAGCCGCTGCATCGCAGTGACAATATCGATTCCCGCGGGCAATTCAGCGACCAGAGGTAGCAAGGTTGAACTTTCGAAGCGTTTCTTATCAATCTGCGGTTGATCACAATGTTGGATACAATGATGATAGTCAAATCGTCCAGTGATCCGAAGGGGTTTTCACCAGTAGATCTTTCAGCAGATCTTCCAGTAGACCTACTTCGCTGGACGCCTTACCCTCTCCCAGTCATTTTATTTTGAGGTCCCGCCATGAAAAGCCTTGAACAATTCAACTCCCGCGAAACAGCCACCAACTCGATGACAGATCTTACTTCAAGTCCTGTTGCAACGCCGATTTCCAGACGCGGCTTCGTCTCGTCGGCGTCGGTAATTGCCGGGGGGGCGGCGGGTTTAGCTCTTGCGTCACGTGGGGCGTTTACATCCTCCGCGATGGCTGAAGTCGTTCTTGGGCAAGCCAGCGATACCCCGGCACAAACAGCATCCAAAGCCTCTACTAAGCTTCAGCCCGATGTGGCAGCGGTTACTTTCTTGGATTCGCTCAGCAAAGAGCAACGCGCTGTGGCTCATCTTTCCTACGACAATATGGCTCGCGTGCAGTGGAATTTTGTTCCGATGACAGACCGTAAGGGGCTGCCATTGAAGGACATGAACGCTGATCAGCGGGAACTAGCGATGCTACTTCTGAAAAGCGTTGTCAGCGAATCGGGTTATCGTCGCTCAGAACTCATCATGCAGTACGAAGGAGTTCTTCGCGAGCAAGAAGGTCCCAAGAGTGCCTCGCGACGCGATCCTGCAAAGTACCACTTTACGATCTATGGCGAACCGAGCAAAAAATCGATGTGGGCTCTCAGTATCGAAGGCCACCACTTGTCGCTGAACTTTGTCTTTGATCAAGGTAAAGTCATTGATTCGACACCTCAATTCTTTGGAGCAAATCCAGCCATATTTCAATCGGACATGATGAATCGATTTGAGAAGGGCTTTCAACTGCTTCGCGATGAAGAGCAGCTTGCATGGGATTTGCTCAATAGTCTTTCCAAAGAGCATCTCGCCAAGGCGATTATCGCTGATAAGGCTCCTAGTGAAATTGATTCCCCCGGTTCACCACAACCGACACCAACGACGCTCCAGGGTGTACCTGTTGCAGAGATGGATGAATCGCAAAAGACTACGTTGCTCAGGTTGCTTAAAGCCTACGGTGAATCGGTACCAGTTGAGATTCCCGAAGAGCGTATGAAGCTGATCAAAGAAGCAGGAATCGAAAAGGTCCACTTCGCTTGGTGGGGCGCTACCAAGCCTGGGGTCGGTCATTACTACAAGGTTCAGGGGCCAACGTTCCTCGTTGAATTCATCAACGTACAAAACGATGCGATCGGTACCAAAGCAAACCATATTCATTGTGTATGGCGTGACTTACAAGGTGACTTTAATTTGTCCGCGACTAGCTAAAAATCGTTTATGTAGGATAGGCTAACAAGCCTGTCAGATACTCGTTTCCTTTTGACTGGCTGGATGCCGATCCTACCCCCTAATGATTAACACGCTCTTTCTTCCAGAACTCCGCGAGATGCTATCGGAAGGCAATCTGGAAGAGCTGCGCGAGTTTTGTACTGCACTTCACCCGGCTCGTGCAGCGGAGTTCATGGAGGGGCTGGATAACGACGAGTCTTGGCAGGTGATCCAGCATGCGACTCCCAACGCGCGAGCGGAAATTTTTCAGTACTTCGAAATCGATCGCCAGCACGAACTGCTCGCCTCGCAAGACGAAGTTGAAGTAGCATCGCTAGTCACGAATCTTCCGGCTGACGATGTAGTCGACTTGTTTCAAGAGCTTGATACATCACGCGTTGATCAAATCTTGGCTCTTGTACCAGCCCCCGATCGTCGCGATATCCGACGGCTTCAAACCTTTGCTGAAGGAACCGCCGGTGCGTTGATGACGACCGAGGCTGCGTGCTTGGCTGAGAATCTGACGGTTCGACAAGCATTGGAGCAACTGAGCAAGCAAGCCGAACGACTAGAGACAATCTATTACATTTACGTTATCGATTCGACGAATCATTTACGCGGTATCGTGAAAGCAAGAAGCTTAGTCTCTGCGATCGGTCGACCGGAAACGAAGCTAGTCGACTTGATGCAAACGGACGTGGTGACCGTCAATGTCCAAGACGATCAAGAAGCAGTTGCTGAGAAAGTTGCCTTCTACAACTTGTCCGCGATCCCGGTTGTAGATGACCAACGTCACTTGGTAGGAATCATCACGCACGACGATATCATCGACGTTATGCGGCAAGAGGCGACTGAAGATGTTCAGCGTATCTCGGCGATGGAACCACTCTCGGATTCCTACATGCGCACGTCGTTCTTGACGCTTTCCTGGAAACGGGGAATGTGGTTAACGATTCTTTTTTTTACCGGCTTACTAACGGCCCTCGCACTGCAGTATTACAATCAAGAGCTCGAAAAATTTGAGTGGTTGATTTGGTTCTTGCCTCTGATCATTAGTAGCGGTGGGAACTCTGGGAGCCAGTCGGCGACGCTGATTATTTCCGGGCTGGCTGCGAAAGATCTTGATCGCAATGACGCGATGGTAATCCTCCGACGCGAAGCACTTACGGGACTGTTACTAGGTAGTTTCTTAGGGACGATCGGTTACATCGCATCGATGATGCTCGGACAGACCTACTTCACAGGCTTAGTTATTCCCATCACCATACTCAGTGTCGTGACGGTGGGAACTAGTCTTGGCTCTATGTTGCCATTGATCTTACAGAAACTAGGATTAGATCCCGCGTTGATGAGCAATCCACTTATTGCCGGCATCAGCGACATTTTAGGAATCGTTATTTACTTGAACGTGGCCGTTTTGATTCTCGGGTAAGTTTCTGTCGATGAGTACTAAACACAAGAAGTTACTGAAGGCAGCGAATAGTCTTGGAATTCCCGAAATTAAGCGTCATATCTTTCTGTGCGCCGATCCAACAAAACCCAAGTGCTGTGATCGTAAACGCGGCGAAGTTGCATGGGAGTATCTCAAGAGTCGGCTCAGAGAATTAAAGTTATCCGATTCGGGCGGAGTCTTTCGAACGAAAGCCAACTGCCTTCGAATTTGTGACGGTGGTCCGATTGCTGTGGTCTACCCAGAAGGAACCTGGTACGCCGAATGTGATCCGCCTGTGCTTGAGCGAATCATTCAAGAGCACTTAATCGGCGGTGTTCCAGTTCAAGATCATCTCATCATCGCGAGCCCGCTACCCGTTGCATTTTAACGGGCGATCTAGAACCGACGGGCGATTACTGCGATCAATTTTTTTCCAGTCCGAGTAATCAGCAAAGTCCGAGATTTGTCCCCAGATAGCTTCATCTCTTTGCGAAGTACTTCTGGAATAATCTGAGCATCTCGAACTTTTATCTCGAGTACGCCGATGTTGTTGGATCGGAGATACTGCCTCAATCTCTTTCGATCCAACGGCAGGATTTCTTCGATCTCGAACCACTGAATCAGTGCATCGCTACTGCTGGGGATTGCTTCGGTGAAGAAGTAACCTTGCTCGGATCCCAGTACTTCACTGTCTCGTTGGTTTGCAAGAATCATTTGTGCTTCCGCGGCTCGTACGGCGGGATCTGTGTCGCCGATGAAGCGAGCGTTTGCAGGAATGGTTTCGGTGATTCGTTCGAAATGTTCATGGGACGGTCTATCGATGGCTTCAAAGGTCCAATGAGTCCAAAGGTCTTTGGTTTGCATGGTCGATATAGTTATCGTGCCAGATGGAAATCGATCGATGTTCCACCACCAGCGCTGCTGCCGAACGGAATTTCCCCAAGATATAAACTGCTTACCCATTTGATGAAATAAATGGTTCCCAGTCACGCATTTAGCGAAGGAAGTTTCGTCCGCTTGAGTGATCGGAGCGACTTTAATGGAACCACCGTGCGACTCCGAAATCAATCGCAAGACAATCTCCAGCGGCGGCATGAAATACTCGGCGTTCGTCGTACGATTCCCGCTGCCTACAGTGCCAAGAGATCGACGATCGGGATCGATATGAACCCAATCGTCGTGGCTAACAATCAGAGATTCGGCGATGTTGTTCTCGACAGCAAAATCTTTCACGCGATTGCTTTGCAAGTTTGACTCGCAAAGCAGGCATGCGATTGGCGAAAGATCTAGCGAGCGGACTGGCCCGCGTAATCCCAGTGCGACACTATCTCCTCCCGCGCCAGAGCAAACGTCGTGAACTAAAGCATTGACTGGATAGGCATCAGCAACCATCCTTGCGACCCATTGATCGCTGGACTGCTCCAAAAGCCTACGCGTCCAGGCCCAGTTTTGAGGATCCGAGAACTTCGAAAGTGCGCGGCGAGCAAGTTTATTTTGATAGTCAACAATCGGAGATGCTTTACCGCAAACAAAAGCCTGCCACTGCTCCAGTGTAAAACCATCTTCGGAAATAAGTGTATCAGTGGGCATCTAATGTTTGTATTGAGCGATCAATTGTTTAGTTCTTACACCGCGAATTCAGATTTGCAGCTTTTGATTTGCCTTAGAAAACTTTCCATGTCCGCCGTTCGATCATTAACGTTTGGTTTCATTGCGTTCATCACGGCCGTGCCGAGTGCTCGATCCAGATCAGGTCGATAGGAGAAGATGTCTGTTGCTGGCGACGTGTCGTGATGCAACGCAGCCATCCCAGTGGTGTCGGTCGCAGGCCACGGAAGTTCGAAGGTCAATAAGTGATAGCAAGTAACACCGAAGGAAAAGATATCGACTCGTTTGTCGGTTGGGCGTCGGCGAATAATTTCGGGAGCCATATAAAGCGGAGTCCCTGTTCGATTGCCTGATTGCATAAATGGCTTTGTTGCAGGAACGGTAAGCCCGAAGTCGATCAGTTTTACAATGCTCATGTCTTTGCTACAGATGAAATTTCGAGGGCAGATATCTCGGTGAATGTATTCACAGCGGTGCACGTAGGACAAAGCAGTCGCCATTTCGCGAATCATTCTCAACCGCTTCCCTTTGACGGATGCTTCGTCGCGTTCTTGAACGATCAATTGAATTCCGGGGCCGTCAATAAACTCCATCACAAGATAGGGAAGTCCCTTGTTGGTCATCCCGTATTCGTAAGTCTTGGCAATATTAGGGTGGACCATCGATGTTGCGATGACTCCCTCTGATGGCTTGTTAAGCCCTTTAAAACGACTTTCAAAGAAATCAACTTTCTCGGGATCACATAGCTTTACCCCTACGATTTCGTTGTTTCGTTCTCGATCGCGAGCCACATAGAAGTTGCTCATCGTTCCGGAAACGGCCGACCGCAAACGTTCGAATCTCAGCTCGACATCGACGCCTCGCTTCCCGCCGCCAAAGAGTCCCTGAAATTTGTCAAACAGTCCCATAAGTGCGGTTTTTAGCGAGTAAGATGAGGATTCACGTGAGGGAGGAAAGGGAGGCTTAATGTCACCTTAGACTATCTTAGCAAGCTCGATTATAAAGTCGCGCCCAAATCTTAAGAACTGAAAAAGCAGCTGATAGATTACGAATGAATAAACGCAATAAAACGACTAAATCGGGTTCGAGTTGGGGGAATTTCCTGGTAGGGATTCTGATCGGTGGCGGCGTCGTATACGGTCCGCTGCTCGTTTCGACCAATTTACGATCCGAGGGTGGAGCCCCAACTATCGTCGAGGACTCGGTCCGACCCTCAATCTCAGAAAACCCAGCGTTCGAAGCACCAGTCGCGGAGATCCAAATCGCGAAAGCCCCAGCTACTGAAGCACCAGTCGCTCAAGCTACTGTATCCACTCCAGAGGCAGATAAACAAGCCATCGCAATAAATGTGGCTCCTGACAAGTCGGCTAAGAAAGGCGATCCGGCTAAAGAAAGCGGGGCTGTTAACGAAGTGGTGTTGGAGTCGCCTGCTTACCGTGGCTTGGATTCGAATTTGTATATGCAAACTTCGGCAGAGTATCGCGCGATTTGTCTTCAGACTTATCGATGGGCAAAGCGAGTCATTCACGACAAAATTATTGCTCGTGTAGGACGCGAAAGAGTTGATGGTGCAGCCCCAACAAAGCCACCGGCGGTTGTCTTGGATTTGGACGAAACGGTACTTGATAATCGACAGTTTCAAACACGCCAGATTCGCGAGGGTTGGGCCTATAACAACGACTACTGGGCCGAGTGGGAAAAGGGTGGAAGCAACGACGTTGGGGTTGTACCTGGTGCTGTTGAATTCATTCACCATCTTCAGACACTTGGCATTCAGCCGATCTACATCACCAATCGAAATGTTCGTGCACAGGATGAAATGCTTGATGTCTTGAAGCGTTATCAGATCTCGGTTCCGACGGAGTTGCTCCTTTGTGCGGACGCGAATACGAAGTCGAATAAAGATAGTCGACGTGCGTTGATTGCTGACAAGTATGATGTGCTGATGTACGTGGGGGATAACCTCCGAGATTTTGATAACATGTTCAAGGATGATGAAATGTTGGTCGAACCCGCGAAGCGAATTGATGCGCGTAAAGCAACGGTTGACGAGCAACGTGAAAAGTTTGGTGAGGATTGGATTTTGCTTCCAAATCCTGCTTATGGCGAGTGGCAGAAGCCGCTTGGTAAAGGCATTGATGACGCAAAGCAATTAGAACCGAGGTTGCCGTAGTCATGTTTGAACGATTAACTGGTAGGACGCCAAACATTTGCGGCAACGTACAATGTATTGAGCCTGAGGCTTTAGCCGAGTTCAAAAGACCAACTACCCGCTGGCGCAGGAACGTCCAACAACGCGGCTAGCGCCGGCGGCTCAGGCATCACGCCAACCGTGAATTGTATTGAACTCCCAATTTGCGGTACGGTTGCCGTGCATTGAGTAGCTCTTAGAACCAGGAAGGTATTCTTAAAATTAAAGATGAAACAAAGTTAAGTGGCGGGTATGTCGCCGCTGTTGCTGCATACGCGTTGTGGGGAATCATCCCGCTTTATTGGCAACTGCTAAATCGCTTTGATCCGGTTGAACTGATATGTCATCGGGTTTTCTGGGCCTTCATCACGCTGACGATCGTCTTGGTGTATCTGAAGTTTTCAGATCCGCATTCGATCAGTAGACATCAGCAGAAAGACATTTTCCTGGGCCTTATCTATATTCCGGTTGAGCAACGAAGTACGGTGATTTGCTGGAGTATCGTCGCATCGATACTTGTCGGCGTGAATTGGCTGGTCTTCGTTTGGTGTGTTCAAGCCAAAATGATTGTCGAGAGCTCTTTAGGGTACTTCATTAATCCTTTGATGAGTGTCGCATTGGGAGTGATTGTCTTGGGTGAACGACTGCGATGGATAAACTGGGTTTCTATCGCGTTGGCTGCTTCTGGTGTTGCTTACTTAACATGGCAGTACGGTTCGGTTCCATATTTAGCGTTAACATTGGCTTTGTCATTCGGGCTTTATGGACTAGTGAAAAAGAGGGCTTCGCTGGCAGCCATCCCAGGACTTTGGCTTGAGACGATGATGCTATTTGTTCCCGCGGTTGTTTACCTTGCCTATCGCTTCGTGAATGGAATTTCAGCTCTGGGGCAAGACGGTTTCGGCTGGGATTTATTGATTGCGAGCACGGGTCCGGTCACGACGATTCCGCTACTTCTGTTCGCTTTTGGTGCCCAGCGGATTCCACTTTCGACGATGGGTTTACTTCAGTTCATCGCTCCTACGCTTCAGTTTTGGATGGGCTGGTATGTCATGCGTGAGCCTGTGCCTGCCGCACGATGGTTCGGATTTGTCATGGTTTGGGCAGGCTTAGCGATTTATGTTGCTTCCAGCATCTGGATACGCTCTAGGCGAATCGGGACCGTCGCAGTCGAATAACGATCTCACTGATTATAATGAAAACATTTAATTTACAATCCTACAACACACGTAGTTGCGTTTTGCTTCGGAACGGGAGTGAAATGGGTACGATTCCTGACAATTGATTTAATCTCCCTAATTTAATCTCCCCTAATTTAATCTCCCCGGGTTTCCTCTTTGGTTCGATTTTGTGATCGGCCTCAAAGCGGATAATTCGGATTACCTTTTCAAACATCGACTTTTTCTTCCATGCTTGGTTCTCTTTTTGATCGTGAAGTCCTCACTCAACCGCGACGCGTTACGCATTTCGCTGGCCGCGTCATTTTCGTGCTTGCGATGTTTATGATCGTTTGTACTGCGTGGTTGTTACTAGCGGGAATCCAACCGGTGACAAGCATCGGTAATCTGACTCGATTTAGCTCGCTGGTTTTTCAGATCATCGCTCCTTTTCAAGTCATCGTGGTGATGTGCATCGCAACACTTGCCGGGGCAACCGCCGTTAGCTCAGAGAAAGACAAGCGGACATTTATTCTCCTGCTGATGACCTCGCTCTCGAACTGGGAAATTGTGATTGGCAAAATGAGCGCTGGGTTTTTATCAGCTCTCAATCTATTCGCCGGTAGCGTTGTGGTGATGATGTCGTTAACGCTGCTTGGGGGTGTTTCTGTTGGGCAAGTCTTCCAAGTCGCGTGGATCACGTTGGGGGCGATTTTTGCTTGCGGTGCTTTCGGTGCAACAATTGGTTTTTGGCGTGAAAAGACTTTCCAAGCGATCGCACTTAGTCTCTTAGGAATCACGTTGTTTCTGGCGTTTGCAGAGGTTGCCTTTGCTGGAGCCATTCCGGGGGTCGATCCCGCTTGGGGCGCGCTGCTCAGTCCTCTCCGAGCGACGACCACGGCGGCTCGTCCGATTCCGGAGCTAGCTACATTTTTTGGGATCCAATCCCCATGGATTTCCGGAGCGATACTTTGTGGGATTGCGACCGCGTTAGTTGCTTTGTCGATTCAAAGACTGCGCATTTGGAACCCTTCACGCGAAGGGCGACCGTTGGCTCAGGAAAGTGAAGGAGATTCAAACCCAACCGATTTGAAACTAGCGGCGACTTGGAAAGTGCGTGAGCCACGTCGCGTATGGGACAACCCAATTCTGTGGCGAGAGATGTGCACTTGGGCATACGGCCGGAAGGTCTTGATTGTTCGCTTGGCCTATTTATTATTTGGATCATTGATCGTTGCGGGGCTCTACTTTGCAATTCGGTCGGGCATCGCGTTGCAAAAATCGAGTGTGAATGAATCGCTTGTTCCAGAAACAGCGATGCTCCTAGCGCCACTTTTTGTCGTCTCGCTGATCATCATCAATGCACTCGCAGTAAATTCGATCACCAATGAGCGCGATGGGCAAGCTCTCGACTTATTGTTGGTCACCGAGATCACACCGAGAAGCTTTTTATTCGGAAAGCTTGTTGGCGTACTTTATGTAGCTAAGGAGATGGTCCTGTTGCCGATGGGCGTCTGTATCTGGCTTGCAACGCAGGGAGCTGTTAGCGGTGAGAATCTCGTTTTCAGTCTCATCGGTCTGCTCGTGATGGACATATTCGTAGCGATGTTAGGCATTCACTGTGGCATGATTTACAGCAAGTCACGATCGGCCATTGGGACAAGTCTTGGAACGGTGTTTTTCCTGTTCCTGGGGGTGGTAACCTGCATGCTAATCATGATCGGTTTCCGCGGGTCGTTTGGTAGGCAGCTGGCTCCGTTTTTGGCAATCATCATCGGGGGTGGTGCAGGTCTGTATGTGGCACTTGGACATCGCAACCCCTCGCCAGCGATCACTCTGGCTGCGTTCGGGCTTCCGTTTTTAACTTTCTTTGCAATCACCAGCTTTATCATTCGCGATCAGGAACTCACCGTTTTTAGTGTTCTGGTGACGGCCTATGGATTTACGACATTGGCAATGATGGTGCCAGCGCTGAGTGAATTCGAGTTCGCCTTTGGAAGATCGCAATTGGCGAAAGACGAAGGGTAAGCGAGTACTATTGCGTAGTTATCATTATTGATCAAACTATATGGCTGAAGTTTCTTTGTTTACTCGATCCTTGAAAGTGTTTCCGCCATGCAACGTACTCTCGTGCTTCTTAAACCAGACTGTATTCAACGTCGTTTGATCGGTGAGATCATCGGCCGCTTTGAAGCCAAGGGCTTGAATATTGTTGCGATGAAGATGCTCCACGTTTCCCCAGCACTTGCGCAAGAACACTACGCCGAGCACGTTGCGAAGCCATTTTATCCCGCTTTGGAAGAATTCATTACCTCGTCACCGATTGTTGCGATGGCGATCGATGGATTGGAAGTCATTCGCGTCGTGCGTGAAATGCTAGGTGCAACCAGCGGGCTAAAAGCGGCACCGGGAACCATTCGTGGCGATTTCAGCTCGTCCCGTCAAATGAACTTGGTCCACGCAAGTGATTCCGAAGAATCAGCCGTTCGCGAATTGAAGCTGTATTTTGCTGAGTCAGAACTTTGTCCATACGCACCAACGCTAATCGGTAGCTTCAAAGCCTCGGACGAGTAGGATTAGATTGGGGCGAGTGCTTTTTGAAGTTGAAGGTCTGTAGTTGTACACGTAGCAGATGTCGTAAGACATCTGATGTTCGAAACTATGGCCACTCTTTACACCGACTTCTGAATTCTTACGAATTCAGCTACCTCAAGATATAGGTTTGGGCAGCGTGTTAGCTGGTTGAGGAAATCCAACCACCTCCTAGAACGCGGTCGCCAACGAAGGCGACTGCTAATTGTCCTGGTGCGATGCCTTCGACGGGTTGATCGAAAGTGACTTCGAACTCTCGGTTTAGTCTTCGCACGACTACTGCTGGCTCGGGGGACGAGTTGTAGCGAATCTGCACAGACGCTTCGAACGGAGCATCGAAGACTACGTCGGATAGCCAGTTGTCGTCCTTGGCAATGAGTCTCGTTCTTTGAAGCGACTCCTTGCGACCGATCACGATGCGATGTCGCTGGCGATCGATCTCGGTGACGAAATAAGGTTCATGCATCGCAACGCCAAGCCCTTTGCGTTGGCCGATTGTAAAGCTTTCGATTCCCGAATGCTTCCCAACGACTTTGCCTTCGGTGGTAACGATTTCACCCGAGCTATCTTCATTGGAACGTTGCCTTACAAACTCACCATGTTTACCGGAGACGACAAAGCAAATCTCTTGACTATCTCGCTTGTCAGCAACACGCAGACCGACCTCGGCGGCCAAGTTGCGGATCTCTGATTTCTGATAGCCTCCGATTGGGAGCATCATTCGTGTTAGAAAACGACGGTCGATACCGGCTAGAACGTATGCCTGGTCCTTGCCATCGTCGATTCCGCGATGGAGTCCAAAGGGATTTGCTGAATCGCCAGTTGGAAGCATTCTCGCATAATGACCTGTCGCGACATATTCGGCACCAATTCCGTCCGCATATTCGAACAGCCGACCAAACTTAATCCAGTTGTTGCACTGCACACACGGGTTGGGGGTTCGGCCTGATCGATACTCGTCAACAAAATAATCGACAATACGTTTGAAGTCCGACTGCATGTCGAGTGCATAAAACGGAATTGAGAGTCGATCAGCTACTCGACGTGCATCCATTGCGTCGCTGGCACTGCAACAACCTTGCTTGTGGTCGGTTCTTCCTTGAAGGATCGGAAGAAGCGGGTTCTCACCAGTGGATTCGACTTTGCAACTGCTTGCAGATTCTTCGCCGTGCCTCATGAAGACGCCCGTGACATCGTATCCATCGCGTTGCAGCAAGAGGGCAGCTACGGAGCTGTCGACGCCGCCACTCATCGCAAGTAAAACACGCTTGGACATGATTTTGGTGAGCCAGCTATCTTTGCGAAAGGAGTTCCAGCTCGCCAGCTCGAACAAGTTCCAAGGCCTCGGCCGCAGAAGTTGCAGACCGCAATTGCGTCAGCCAAACCGCATCCGTTAGCAATCGAGACAACCTTGCGAGAATCCTTAAATGCGTGCGGTCATCGGTGCTGCAAATCAAAAAGAAAACGTCCGTCAAATGCCCCGACTTGTTTCCAAAGGGAAGCGGTTGACCAGTAATACCCAATGCCAAAATAGGTTCAGCCAAGATCGTCGATTGCGGTCGCCGAGGGTGCAGTAAAGCGACACCGCTTTCGAGTGCAGTTGGATGCAAATCTTCCCGAGCGGCAACGGCTTCCGCCATCCCAGCAGCATCCCAAAGCAAACCGGTGTTGGCTGCGAGCTGGCTCATTTCGCGAATCACACTTCCACGCGTTCTAGCTTGAAGCGGAATCTGAATGGCGTCGATCGGAAGATAGTCGGCTAGCGATCCCTGTTCGTCATCGGCATGTGCATGACGATCTAGCAAGGCTTCCATTTTGCCGAGCCCTTCTGCATCGCTCGCTCCGATTTTTTCTTCTAGCCAATGATGTACATCAGACTCACTGAATCGCCACTGCCCAGAGATTCGCCTTGCGGGCAGAGTTCCGCGCGAGGCTAGCTTTGAAACTTGATCAGGTGTTAAATGGAGGTATGCGGCGAGCTGATCGACGTCGAATTCTTTGCTGGACATGGCGGGTCTCCGAGTTGTGGACAATCAAAGCGACCACATGATTCTCGGGATGAAAAGTTGCAGGCGTATGAAGAATGGATTGGGATTGGATTATTTTTTAGTGCAAATAGCATGCTAAATATCGCACCGAGAAAGACTTTAAATCAAAAAGCCTTAATTTCCTAGTCCAATCTCTACCCATCTAAAAACGAACCGCAACTCGACTCGGGCGTATCACTGAGGCATATCACTGGCCTGATCAAACCTGAGCCGATGGCGCTAGCCACGGGTTTCGACCTTGCCACAATTTGCCCGGTAGCACCCGAGGCTAGCGGCTAGGGCTCAGGAGAAATAACCTTTTCATCATCCCATCGTACTACTAACCGTTTGCACGTCGAAGCGAAATGGAATAGATCAGGACAACTGCGCCTGAAGCAAGCAGGCTCCAAGGAATCCACTCAGCCGGTCGAAAGACGCGATTCTGAGTGTTTGCGAGCTGGCCTCCGAACATGGTGTTTTGCTGTAAAGCCATTGGATCATCGACGACTCCTGCGGCTAAAACAGCGCTGTCGATCAGCAAGCACTCAATCCCCAAGATGACTAAAACGATACCGACCGCTGAAAAGAAAGCTCGCCACATCATAATAAGTCTCGCAAAAAAGCCCACTAAAGGAGCTGCAAAAAGGACTGGGTGGTTCGACGCACCAACGAGGATCTGGAAAGGGGTCAAATCCTTGACTCGTCCACGTTCGCCTCCTGCGTTGTGATCGGGTTAGTACAAGTTTGGCACGGAATTTGAACTCTAGACGACATTTTTATCCTTCTCCGAGGCTTGTTTGCTGACTTGATACGTCAAAAACCTTATAATCCAAAGCTCTTAGCGTCACGAGAAACGTCGTGAGAAACTAAGTGCAATCTAGTGACACCCTCCCAATTTGTAGCCAGTCCAATCGACAGCGAATGTTCACCCCACCCTATCTCAACTGAAAAACTTAACAACATGAAAAACAAGAAACCAATCAGCAACGGCTCGCGACGTAAATTCATTAAAACCTCCGCAGCCATTACCGGTGGCTATTGGGTAGCAGGCGGTATCGCTCCACGTGAGAGCCGATCCGCTTTAGAAGAAATTCGCTTCGGATGCGTCGGCGTTGGCGGCAAAGGCCAAAGCGACTCTGCAGATGCAGAACGCAATGGGAAGATCGTAGCCGTTTGCGATATCGACGATTTGACTATCGCAAAGCGTAAAGAAACCGAAGGCTTTGAAGATGCTGTCGCATTCAACGATTATCGCAAGATGTTTGATGAAGTCGGAAAGAGCATCGACGCAGTCACGGTGACGACACCTGACCACACGCACGCAGTGGTCGCAGCGATGGCGATGAGGAATGGCAAGGCGGTCTACTGCCAGAAGCCGCTGACGAGAACCATCTTCGAAGCTCGAACACTTGCCGAGTTGGCTGCGAGCACAAAAGTCGTTACCCAAATGGGAAACCAAGGCTCCGAAAGAAACGGCCTTCGCGAAGCAGCCGCAAAGATTAAAGCCGGTGTCATTGGCGATGCGAAGGAAGTCCACGTGTGGACCAATCGACCAGTGTGGCCACAAGGGATTGAACGACCAGCGGGCGAACCAGTTCCAGCTCACATCCATTGGGACGAGTTCCTGGGACCAGTAGAGTCCCGCGAATATAATGCCGCTTATCATCCATTTAAGTGGCGAGGTTTCTGGGCCTTTGGAACTGGTGCTCTTGGTGATATGGCTTGCCATACGATGAACATGCCGTTCGCGGGCTGCGAAATGGTAAATCCAATTGCGGTCCAAGCAACTACCAGCGGCCACAACGGAGAAACCTATCCAGGCAACTCCAAGATCACTTTTGAGTTCGCTGCCACAGCATCGCGACCACCATTGAAGTTCTACTGGTACGACGGTGGAAACAAGATTGCTCCCGAATTAATCGAAGGTCGTAAACGAAGCGATAGCGGTCTTCTCATCGTCGGAACCAATGGAAAACTTTTCTCGCCAAACGACTACGGTGCAGAATATGAAATCATCGGTGGCGCCGATAAAGACGTCGACTTTGTTCGTAGCCCTGGGCACTTTAAGGAATTCGCGGCAGCCATCAAGGCTAATAAGCCAGAAGCTTGCTGGTCCAACTTTGCAAACTATGCAGGTAAACTCACGGAAGTGATTCTCTTGGGTAACTTGGCCGTGTGGGCAGCTGGTCGTGCTAAGGAAGGTGTCGCAACCGTCGAAAGTCCACGACTCGAATGGGATCAAGCCAACATGAAGGTCATCGGAACCAACGAATACGATTCGATGATCAAGGCCCCGTATCGTGCTGGTTACGAGCTTTAAGAAAAACGATTGAGTCTAAAAATTATCGATAAGTAGCAGCGTCTCTCTGTAAACGCTGCTAACAGCGGACCGGCTTCGTAGAGATCTGTCAACGTGGGGAAAACCTCCGACGTGCGTATCCTTTTCCTTTCCACTATCGAAGCTTGACGATATCTTCATCAAATCTTTGACGAATATCTTGGGGGTTGCTGGTATATTATTTGTCCTCCCTGAATCCTCACCCTCCGGCGGATGCTTCGCGGTGTCATCACCGCAACGCATTTCCAGAGTTCTAAAGTCCTCGCATTTTTTGAGATGAAGAAGCACATGACTCGACGATTGAATCTGGCTCGCGAATTAGTATCTGACCGCCGTCGTTTTTTCCTTCAGTCGGCAGCATGGGGGATTGTTCCTTACATCTCGCAAATTGTGCCTAGTGTGGTGCTTGCTGCACCTTCTTTTTCGGTGAATCCATTTACGTTGGGTGTCGCGTCAGGAGATCCATCAGCGAATGGCTTTGTGATCTGGACACGATTGGCACCGAATCCTACTGAAGGGGGCGGCATGCCTTCGGAGGTCGTGCCAGTGGAATGGTCAATTGCTACCGACGACAACATGAAAAACCTAGTTCAGTCGGGTACGGCTTTGGCGACTCCTCAGTTGGGACATTCCGTGCACGTTGAGGTTGAGGGTTTGAAGCCAGACCACTGGTACTTCTATCGCTTCCGATGTGGTGATGCAGAGAGCCGAATTGGACGAGCAAAGACTTTTCCAGCACCGACCGTGATGCCGGACAAGCTCAAGTTTGCGTTTGCCTCTTGCCAAAGCTACGAGCAAGGTTTTTATACTGGCTACCAACATATGCTCAAAGACGATCTGGATCTGGTTGTCCATCTTGGCGACTACATTTATGAATACGGCGGCAAAGAAAAGAAACCTCGCAAGCATATCGGCGACGAAATCAATTCATTAGTTGACTACCGTAACCGCTACGCACAGTATCGAACGGATGAACATCTTCAATCAATGCATGCCCAGTGCCCGTGGTTAGTCGTGTGGGATGACCACGAAGTCGACAACAACTACAGCAGCGATATCTCGGAAGAGCATAGCTTTGATCGCAACCTCTTTTTGCTTCGACGTGCTAACGCGTATCAAGCCTTCTACGAGATGATGCCCTTGCGAAGAAGTTCTCTACCGCAGGGGCCTGATTGTCAAATCTATCGATCGTTGCCTTACGGATTGCTCGCCAATTTTCACATGTTGGACACTCGGCAATATCGAAGTGATCAACCCAACGGCGACGGGAAAAAGCCGCTCACCGATGAAGTTTATAACCCACAAGCAACCATGCTTGGCATAGACCAAGAGCGATGGCTTTATCGAGAGCTAATCGATTCCAAAGGTGCTTGGAACGTGCTTGGTCAGCAAGTGATGATGGCTCGAGTCGATCTCACTGAAGGCGAACCCGCAACATTCTCGATGGATCAGTGGTCGGGTTATGATGTTCCACGCCGTCGCTTGTTGAGTTTCCTGGAAGAACGTCAAGTTCCCAATCCGATCGTACTCACTGGCGACATTCATTCCAATTGGGTGAACGATCTCAAGGTTGACTTCAGCTATCCCGATTCGAAGACAGTTGCGACCGAGTTTGTCTGCACATCGATTTCTTCGGGCGGCAATGGCGTCGATCATACGAAGGCTCACGATCACGTGCTAGCGGAAAATCCATTTGTGAAGTTCCAAAATTCACAACGCGGATACACTCGATGCGAAGTCACATCTAAAGAATGGAAAGCCGACTATCAAGTTCTAGATTACGTCGAGACACCAGGCTCGCCGATCAGCACGCGAGCCTCGTTCGTCGTCGAATCAGGTCGCCCGGGTGCGCAGTTGCAATCATAGCGATCGCAACCCGCTCAAGTTCGTAGTTTGGGACCACTTGTCCCGAACGGTTAACACAGACAATTAGCGCGGACGGGACGACGACGGTCTCATCCTACGCGCCCGACTTACAAATAAGTATTCAGAAGTACCGTAAGGCAGTGCGTCTTCGACTGGTGCTTGAATCAAACGGTTCCAGCCAACTCATGTCGACAAAGGCAGCATCGCTACGTCTAGCCAGAAGAAGATTGGCTGGCGGTAATGGTGCTGTGAATGGTCTGAGGCTGTTGACTCCATTACCCCCCCGGGTCGCGTTGGTATCGAGTATGTTAACACTTCCGGATTTATCTACGTCGAAGATGTTCGAAACGTTATTGGAATCGGTCCCATTTCTGCCTCGAACGATATTGGTATCCAAGATGTTGATCCCCACTTGCGATGGGAACGACGTTGCTGGCGTTACATCAAAACGAGCGTTACCGAAGTAGAATACATCATTGGTCGCTAAGCTCGTATTCGCATCGGCTAAGACAGTAATTCGCAGCCACGCGTTTTGGATTGCGTTGTCAGCAAAGACCAGCTTCACACGATCGGCACCACCGGTTCCGCCTCCGGCAAACGTAGAGACAGTTACCGTAGGCGTGATCGAAACGAAGCCTGGTGTAGTAAGCGTGAAATTTGACCACGTCGCGAACTGGAAGCTTGAAGCCGAAATGCTGGACAAGTTTGTCGCTCCAGTAAGATCAATCACGATCCCGTTGAGGCCGCGTGAGTAGTTGGTGAAATTTGCAAGCGTTGTCGTTCCGCCAGGCAGCAATGCAGACTTGCTTGGGTCGATCGCATTGATCGGATTGATCAGCGGCGAGTTGTTCAAGTTGTTGGTCCCAAAGCCCGCTGAGTTGTTGTAGAAGACTTGGCGTGAGGCGATGGTTGCTTGGGGAATCGCTTGGACTTTTAATCGAGCTTGACCTTGAGCGTAAACCAAGAACGGTCGACCGCTAATAGTTTCGTTGGCCAACTGAGTCCAACCAGTACCCATGTTGATCACGTCATCTGCGTTGCGACGGACGATGAGTGTGTTTGATTCCCCAGAGATGTTGAGGACTTCCTGTTGATTGACTGTCAGTATGTTGCTTCCGCTGCCGGAGATATCGATTGTTTCGATACCGAGGATGCGATTGTCGCGAATACCGGTCAGATCCAACGAGATACCAGTGCCATCAAGTCGCAATGTGTCAACGCCATTGCCGCCGACAATGCGTTGAAAGCTAAGATCGCTCACCGCAAGCGTATCGTTGCCTCGTCCTCCGAAAAGGACATCCGCACCACCATTGCCGACGAGTACATCTTCGCCGTCGGCTCCGTTGATGATTTGCCCAACGGACGTTCCTGAGATCGCGTTAGATGCATTGGTGCCGAGATTACTTGCGGCTATCGAATCAGTAAAACCATTACCACCATAAAGAATGTAGCTTCGGCCGACTCGAGATTGACCAGCAAGATCAACGCCGCTGGCCCCGATGATAAGATCGTCGAAGCCATCCCCATTTACATCACCAGCACTGCTTACGGACCCGCCACTATAGTCCCCTTCAGCGGCACCAACGATGGTGAGGCCGGCTGTCCCGAGGTTTGCCAGATCGAGGTTGATATTGCCGCTTGGCTTACCATAGATCAAATAGGTTGCACCTGCATAGTTTTTGGTGCCACCAACATCGAATTGACTTGCTCCGATCAGAATGTCATCGAAACCGTCTGCGTTAAAATCTCCCGCATTACGAACCGAAATACCACTTAAATCACCTGCAGTTTGCCCGGAGATTGTGATTCCGTTTGTGCCTAATGTGTCGGATAATCTTAAAGTTAATGTAGTACTCCAATCGGGCTTGCCAAATATCAAATACGTTTTGCCCGCATCAACACGTCCCGATGGGCTCGCGCCTATGGCCCCGATGATGAGGTCGTCAAAACCATCACCATTGAAGTCCCCTGCACCACTGACCGAGCGTCCACTTTGGTCATCTCGTGCTTGTCCCAAGATGGTAAATCCGGCTGCCTGTCCGGGTTGTCCAATCGTGATCAAGTCGATTATCGAAGGAAGTGTTGCCCCGCCAAAGACGACATAGGTCTCTCCACCTCCGCTGTTGGCAGGCAAACCTGATGGATCAGCACCGAACGCGCCAATGATCAAATCATCAAAGCCGTCACCGTTGATATCCCCAGCACTGCTCACAGAAAAGCCGCTGTAGTCCAACGGGACTTGTCCATAGATTGTGACTCCCGATGGCTGTCCCGCTTCACCGAGTGTGGCCAAATCGATGACTGCTGGAGTAGATTCACTGCCGTAGATTAAGTAGCTCTTGCTCGCATCGTTGCGTTCGGGGTTACCGGGGTCGGCTCGATAAGCACCAATCAAAAGATCATTGAACCCGTCACCATTGACGTCACCGGCATTGCTGACCGAAACTCCACTTAGATCGAGAGCCGATTGGCCTAAGATAGTTATGCCCACGACGCCAGGATTAGTGGTTGCAATATCATCCGACAAACGGACACTTGAGTTAGCGTTCCAATTCGACTTACCAAAGAGCACATAGCTTTTGCCCGCATTGTATCCACTGACGGGGTCCGCACGATATGCACCAATAACGAGATCATCAAAGCCATCACCGTTCAGGTCACCCGCACTGCTTACAGCCCGACCACTGTAGTCTCCCGTGGCATCGCCCCAAATGCTGAAGCCAGCCGGATTGCCAGCTTGTCCGAGCGTGCTTAAATCGATCGTTGCCGGAAGCGCAGATGCTCCGAAGATCACGTAGCTCTCCCCAGCCCCGCCTTTCTCGAAAGAAGGGCTGGCCCGATAAGCCCCTACAACCAAATCGTCAAAGCCATCTCCATTGACATCACCAGCGCTACTTACCGAGAAGCCGCTAAAGTCATCCGCTCGCTCTCCATTGACGAACGTGCCCGCCGCACCAAGATTCGCCAGATCAATCATGTTGATCGTGGCAAACAGATTACGAGGTTCAAGTCGTTCGAAAAGATACTTGCGATAGCGATTGCCAACCCTCGGCGTATCGGATCGTTTTATGACGTTACCACGGAAAAATTGAAATAGACTACGTTGAAACATAGGGCGAGCTTTGGAGAGATTTTATGAAACGACGTTAGGCGTTTAAATATACTGTAGTCGAATGGAATGGAAAGCGTTTCCGTTTTAACCTTTTAATAAGATTTACGGTGATCCCTTTTTCTGTTTTGGCAGCCGAATAATCCAGCCAAAAACTATCGGAAAACCGCTCCATCGATCCGGATCGGCTCTATGAATCATCCCGTGATGTCGCCAAAACGCTTCTTTACGACGCTTCTTTACGACGCTGCGAATCGAACGTTCAGTGAAACACGTTCAGTGAATCGAACGTTATGGATTAAACGTACGAACTGTGAGGTAGGCAAACAAATCGCGAATTTGTTGGGGCTGAAGGTCGTTCAGCAGTCCTTCGGGCATGATCGATTGGGAAGTTGCTTTCAGTACATCTATTTCTTCCCGAGCGATTCTTTCTACTTGGTTATCCGCTTTTCGAAGGGTGACCGATTGTGTGTCTTGGTTCTCGATGAGTCCGAGAACAACTCGACCGTTTTCGGTGAGCACTTGGAATTGCGTAAACTCTTCGCGGATTGCCGACGATGGATCAATAATCGAAGGGAGCATGAACCCAAGGTTATCGCGTTCGTAACCAGTCAGATTGGGACCAGTCTTACCGCCCTCTGTGAAAAGAGTGTGGCATGTGCCGCACTTGGTCATGAACAATTGGTGACCGGTTTTTATGTCGCCTTTGCCCTCTCGCAAGATAGTGCGTACGGAAGCTATTTTCTCTTCTTGCTCTTTAGGCGTTGTTCGCGTGTTGCCCCAAATCTTTTGCACGGTCGCTTGCAGTTGAGGATCTTTGTGCAAACGCATTTGCTGAACAAGATCGAGTGGGAAGATTCGAGCATTAAGCCGTGACGAAGTAATTTCGTTCAGGAGCTTGCTCGCCCAAGCAGGACGCGATGCTAATGTTTGAAACGCAGTCAACTGTACGTCTTGTCCTGCGGCCAGCGTTGTTTGAAGTAGCTTACAAATGGCATCAGCGATTGCTTCGTCTTCGAATTGCGCTAATGCCTGCAATGCGATTCGCTGAAGGGCCGGCGAGTCGGATTGATTGAGCATCTTTTGAATCGCAGAGAGACTCGTTTTGGCTTTGGTTCGGCCTAGTGCTTCAACCAATTCGATCTTTTCAGAGACCGATGTTTGACTATTACCGAGTTTCTTAACTGCTTCTTGGATCGCGGTTACATCTCCAAGCTTTATTTGCATTGGCAAATTCGACACGCCCGTTTCGCGATAGTAGGCTTCAACGGAGGTTTGGATGTCCTGTGGTAATGTTGCTTTGGAGGAACCGGCGAGTGCTTCTTTCAAACCTTCTACAACGATCCGGCGAGTCTCCAAAGTAGGTGAAGTGGCGAGTAACCATTGACAGCCAGACCAATTCGACGGAGTCGCTAATGCCCATCGCTGCATGAGTCGCCCAAGCAAGAATTTTTTGACTAGAGGTCTGTCCCAAGTCTTATCGATCAACAATCGAGTTTCAGTCTCGCTCGTCATCGCATGCGACTCTATTGCCCACCAAATCAGAAGCCCCTGATGAAGGTCCTCCAAATCATCATCGTGAGCAAGAAGTCCGCTCAGGATCGGGAATGCCGCGCTGGGTGGCAGTCGCTTAGCAGAACTTGCGAGTTGTGATCGCACAGAAACATCTTGCTCAGTTGCAGCAAGCGAGCCCAGTTGTTCGACCACCTTGTCTGCAGCATGCCGATCGTCTCCAAGTAGTCGAATCGCCCAGCGTCGCACATGAGAAACGGGGTGATTGATAACAACTTTCCAAAGCTCGTCGTTCATCGAACCTAGTTGATAGATCGCCCACAAGGAGGGAAGTGCTGCGAGCGATTTGCTATCTCGAAGATGAGACTCAAGAAGCGGGACAATCTGCGTGTCGCCTCGCGTACTAAGAACTCGAACAGCCACTTGCTGAAAAAACTTGTTAGGGTGACTCAGTAGTGATACTAACTTTTCAGAGGGCCAAGTATTCAGATCAAAATGAGTCGGTGAGCGAAGCAACTCAGACCATTCTGCATTAGCAGGCGACGACGCTTGATGGCTGCTGCTTTCACCTTGCATGCGGTAGATACGTCCGCTCGATTTGTGCCAAGTATCACGTGGATCAACGTGGCTTAGACGACTATCGTACCAATCGCACATGTAGACCGCGCCATCGGGTCCGACCTTGACGTCGACTGGTCGAAACCAACGGTCGGGGCTTTCCAAAATGGGCTCCAAATCAACGGTACGAAAAGTACTTGTGTCAGGAAGAATCTCGCTGGTCCAGACGCGGTTGTGAAGAGCATTGGCGGCGATGATCAGGTTGTCATACGCCTTGGGAAGCGTTCCCCCTTCGTAGATAATAAATGTTTGTGCGAATCGATCTGCGTCACCTTGAAATCGCATGTGTTCGAAGAATCCGAATGCGAAAGGGTTCGTCAGCGGTCCGTGCTTGCCCCAGTTCTTCTCGCCATAGCTTCCCTGTGGATAGTACATACCACGCGTTGAACCGGAGTTGGTCCCGGAAAAGAATCTACCGACCGAGTCGATCTCGAGGCTAAAGGTGTTACCGCCACCTTCGGCATAGATTTCGAATACTTCCTGCGCGGGATGATATCGCCAAATGCATTGACCAAGAAACGAAGTCGTGCTTCCTTTTCGTGTGCGAACGTTACCGGTTGTCGTGCTTCCGTTGGCCCCATAAATCCATCCGTCAGGTCCCCAAGTCAGACTGTTAGCAATCGAATGGGTGTCTTCGATTCCGAATCCCGAGAGATGCACTTGAGGGTCTCCATCGGGTTTTGCATCTCCATCTTTATCGGGATAGTACAACAGGTAAGGTGGATTTAAGATCCACACCCCTTCGTGACTCGGTAGAACACTCGAGACGATATTGAGATCAGAAACAAAATCATGATTTGATTCGTATGTTCCGTTGCCATCACGATCTTCAAAAACTGTGACTCGATCAAGCCCTGGAGTGTGATTCGGTGGAGCCGCGGGGACTTGGTCGTAGATTGCCCGTAGATGCTGGTCGTATCGAACAATCTTCAGTCCGGCTGGAAACGGGTATTGCCGATATTGAACAACCCACAGACGCCCCTTTTCGTCAAAGTTCATCGACAGAGGTTGTTCAATCGTTGGCTCGGAAGCAACCAGTTCGACTTTGATCCCATCAGCAATCTTGAATTTGGCGAGAGCCGCTTCCGGTGTAGAGGGTTGGCTTTCGTCCGACAGAACACCGCGTCCTTTGAAACTCTCTATGTACTGTTGAATTTCCGCATTGGCTGCCGGAGCTGATTTCTCGTTGCCAGGAATTTCTTCAGCCTGTACGAACGAGACGAACCCAATTGCAATGAAAATTGACCGGATTGGTTTTAAAAACACCGAAGACCAAGAGTAATATTCGATCATCTCATAACCCACTAATTCAAAGTTGCTTTGACTTTGCCTCTCGCTCTCACGGATGTGCAATTAGACGGTTGGTAAAGCGGCGCGTCTTCGACTTTTGCTTGAATCAAACGGTTCCAGCCAACTCATGTCGACAAAGGCAGCATCACTACGTCTAGCCAGAAGAAGATTGGCTGGCGGTAATGGTGCTGTGAACGGTCTGAGGCTGTTGACTCCATTACCCCCCCGGGTCGCGTTGGTATCGAGTATGTTAACACTTCCGGATTTATCTACGTCGAAGATGTTCGAAACGTTATTGGAATCGGTCCCATTTCTGCCTCGAACAATGTTTGTATCCAAGATGTTGATCCCCACTTGCGATGGGAACGACGTTGCTGGCGTTACATCAAAACGAGCGTTACCGAAGTAGAATACATCATTGGTCGCTAAGCTCGTATTGGCATCGGCTAAGACAGTAATTCGCAGCCACGCGTTTTGGATTGCGTTGTCAGCAAAGACCAGCTTCACACGATCGGCACCACCGGTTCCGCCTCCGGCAAACGTAGAGACAGTTACCGTAGGCGTGATCGAAACGAAGTCTGGTGTAGTAAGTGTGAAATTTGACCACGTCGCGAACTGGAAGCTTGAAGCGGAGATGCTGGACAAGTTTGTCGCTCCAGTAAGATCAATCACGATCCCGTTGAGGCCGCGTGAGTAGTTGGTGAAATTTGCAAGCGTTGTCGTTCCACCGGGTAGCAGTGCTGACTTGCTTGGGTCGATCGCATTGATCGGATTAATCAGTGGCGAGTTGTTCAAGTTATTGGTCCCAAAGCCCGCTGCGTTGTTATAAAAAACTTTGCGATTGGTTATGGCGCTGAACTCTTGAACGTTCAATACGTTGATTACAAAGCTGGCGTTGCTAGTCGTGCCATCGCTACTCGAGGCACGTATCGTGATGGAATGGCTCGTCGCCGTTTCGAAGTCAATCGGACCGGCTACAGTTACGATACCGGTCGTCGAGTGAATTGCGAATCGGCCGCCAGCATTATCGGTAAGTGTGTAGGTGACTGTTTGGCCTGGGTCAGGCTCAGCCGCAATTGCCGTGATTCCGACGAGTGTCCCGACGGGTGAATTTTCGTTGACTTGATTTGCGGCAGTCGAAGAATCGGCAACTGGTCCGACGTCGAATATGGCGTCAAAGGGTTTAACGAAAAACCAATCTGAGGCAGTAGTGGTTGCCGAAGCGGCTGTGACCATCGTAAAGCTCAACGCCGTCGGAGCGTTGCTCGCGTTATTGGTTCGATTGAGTTGCAGGTGCCTGCCGGTTTGGGGGTGAATGATGTTCTGCCAACCGAATTGTTCTTGGCTAATAGTCCACTCCACTGCCGTGCCGGTGGTTCCTCTGGGAGCGAAGTCGAGAGTTGTGCCATTGAATCGCAGCAACCGTCCATCAGCACCCGATACAATATGTCGACGTCCATTTCCCGCGTCACGCAGTTGGAATTGAACGGTCGCATCCTCGACGCGAATTGTCGAAGCATTCAATCCGCTGCCACCACTATTAGCCACGCGATGGGATGCACTTCGATTATGCAAAATGTAGGGCGTGTCATTCTCGATCGTGGTTTGCCCGTCCCAGCTTACATATGCCTTTCCATAGGGAGTTAGGCTTCTGTCTAAATAGAACGTATTCGATCTAGGATTCGACATTGTCCAGGGATTGGTCGGCGTTGGACCATTCACGGCGTCCTCGGTCCACATAAAGAGGGCGTACTTTTCCAAGTTGGCTTTCGTTTCAGCTCGCCATAAGAATTCGATTATGAAGTTGTAGGTTTGCTCTTCGGACCAGTTGCCGCTTCCGCCGTTCCAGTCAACGATTGAAAATTCGGTTAGCCAAACAGGTCGCCCGTTACCCATGGTTTGAATTGCATCGATCCTGCTCATCAATGTATTAACGTTGGGGGCTGCGTACCAGTGCATACCGGTATAGTCGACTCGGTACCCCAGTGCATCCACTTGATCCATAAACGGAGTAAGCCATGTCGGTTCACCACCGGTCGCATTTGCCGGTGAGAGTAGCGGTAAATCCATTTTCACCAGTTGCGGCCACGCTTCGACAGCCCTTTCGACGGTTGCGTTTGCTTGGTCAAGATGGTCTGGCTCGTTGAAGCCCAATAGGAAACTGGGAGTCACGTTGTTATGCCAGTCGCCGTAGTAGTCTCGCAAAGCGTCGACTCCATCTTCCCTGGCCCACCACTGCATCGGCGTGAAAAAGAAATTCTTATCGCCGTTATCCGGATCAGGGACCGCGCTCCAGTCATAGCCCCACCGCGCATCGGAAGCAAACTGTCCTAGATTCCCGCCCAATCCTTTCTTGAAGTTATTCTCGACAAAGACCGGTTGCCATTCTTGCCGATTGGCCGGATTCGTGTTGGTGTCTCGAAGTTGTTGGGTCACAACTGGTGAGGTTCCCGATACGTCCAAGTCCAATGCCATACCGGACCAGACGTTCACAATCTGGAAGAAACCGCCATCTGTTGCAATCAACCGCCAAAGCTGATGGGGCGACGCTGAGTAATTTCCTTCAGCGACTGTTGCTCCGGCAAGACCGGACGCTCGTAAAACTTCGAGCGCTTTGTTTGAATCTTTGTTTACGATACGGTACGCATCCCAGGCATAAGAATAAAGTAACTGGTATTGAATTGACTCGCCTGTCGTCGAGCCTGCGACTTGAGATGTAGTCGTGTCCGAAGAGACCAACGAGTTGTTATTGACTCGAGAATTGATTCGATAATAACGGTCACCATATTCAGCAAACATCGTGGCTGGCTTCGGAGCAATGTTCACGGAAGTTCCAATTGGATAACCAACGGTTCCTGTCGATGCATTGGTAGCGGGCAAAACCAAAAACTCACGAATTCGTCCGAATGCTTGAGTAAAAGATACTCGGAAGTTTGTCGCGATCACCGGAGTCGTTAGCTGAATCGACATCGCTCCCGATGTGTTACCTGAGACAGAGTTGCCTGTCATGGTGCCCGAAGAAACGATCCCTCCAGTTACTGGAAGCCAGTCTAATGCCGCGCCAGGTGCAGTTTGTTTTGCATATTCAAGCGTAAAGGCAGCAAGCTGAAAGGTAGTACCAGAACTTGCACCCGAATAAAGGTGGAACGAACCAACAAGGTGCGGGCTAAGAAGTCGCACTTCCATGGAATGAGGTCCGGCACCATCAGCTAGCCAGCGCGAGTTGTCGCTAACCCAACCGTCGGTCGCATGGATCCCATAGTTGGTTTGATAAATCGACGAAACCTGTGGTGCTGAGACAGAAGCAAGGTTGAGGTTGACGCTGGTCCCTAGTGGATGATCACCTGGCGGCAAAAGCACAAACTCCTTCACTCTGACCGAAGATTGATTCGTGGAGAATCGGAATCGCGTGGACCCGGTCACCGGCGAGGCGAACTGGACTTTGACTTCAGTAGCAGTGTTCCCTGCAATATTAGCGACGGTAACCCAAGTATCACCCGAAAAATGCTGAATCGAAAATGCACCCACTGTAGCAGTATTGTCGAATCCAAAATAAAGATGGGCAGAGCCCACGGTATAAGGGGCCGACAAAGTAACCTCAAGCCAACTTGACCCGGATGCGTCGGAAGCCCAGCGAGAGTCGTTCGAAACCATCCCATCGACAGCCTCATGCGGCGCGTTCCCGTTGATGAACGAGTCCGCAACGACCGATTGGTACAACGCAAAATTGGTGACCGAGAATAGCTCCCGAGTTGCCAAGGTTTCGAGCCGCAGGTTTCGAACAGAATTCCTCTTCATAAATCCTAACCTGATTTTCGGACTGAAACTGAACGTTGTCAGCCGTTGATGGGAAATTCCTGCCCGATGGTATTAAATATAGTCGGATGTTGGATAGTTCCAATCCCTGGAACATTCGCTTCGTTTGGATATTCCAAAAAACAAAGAGCGATCGAAATGTAGTCTTCAGTAAATCGCTTGATTTCGAGATTGGATGACTACAAAACTTAATCAGGAATTTGTAACCGCCCATTATTGTTTGGTTATTAGTAAGCAACTTGCTTGGATTCTGTGTCGCAATCGCGACAAATCTCGCTAAAATTGCGGGTTGCGGTGCGTGTAAGCTGGTCAAATCTGAACCGATGTATTGAGGCTCAGGCGCTAGCCGAGTTCAAAAGACTAACTAACTGCTTGCGACAGGAACGTCCAACGACACGGCTAGCGCCAGCGGTTCAGGAAAATGCCCTTTTCATCCCCCAAGCGTTGTGGTGCTACTGAGGCAGTCCGTCGCTTCGCAAAACACTTTTCGTTCACTTCTCAAAGAATCCGTTATGCTCTCTCGATCTACGTCTCGACGTTCCCGATTTCATCAAAACGTTGCGAGTCGAAGATTGCTGATTGAGCAACTGGACCTGCGTCGGTTATGTGCCATCAACGTACTTAATGGACCGGTGTTAGATCCCACCCAAGTTCAAACGATCAATGGTGATTCAGGCTTTGTATCAAGAATCATCAATGGCACGCCTACGAATCTATATCCTTCAGTTGGGACCGTCGGTGATTCTACTGATCCAGGGGGCTTTTGTACTGGCACATTGATTGCGCCGCGATTTGTACTTACTGCTGCTCACTGCGTTTATGATGCGGGCGTTACCGTTGGAAATACGGCTGGTCGATTCCGAGTTGGCGGGGCAACGATTTCTACTAGTCAAGTCATCGTCCATCCAAACTACAGCGAAGCAACTTTTGGAACGGACACAGCCAATGACATAGCGATCTTGCGGTTGAATCAAGACGTCACAAATGTAACTCCCTCGGCGATCAATCGTACCGTGCCAGTTGTTGGGCAGTTGCTTACGCTAGTGGGATTCGGCGGAGGCGGAACGGGTAATACTGGGACTGATGGCACATTCGGAACCAAACGCGTTGGAACAACTCCGATCGATAGTGTGACGTCGACACTGATTCGATGGAACTTTCAGAACAACACGGAGAGCAACACCGCACCGGGCGATTCGGGTGGGCCAGCATTTATTGACGTTGGTGGGACATTTGTCGTTGCCGGTGTCACCTCGGGTGGAAACTTAGCAAGCGCCGCGATTGGGGATCAGTCTTACGATACGCGAGTCGACGTTTATCAGACTTGGATTGACTCGATCGTCAACGCAGCCACTCCGGTAGCTTCTACGATTCAGTACGTCTCAAGCGGGTCGACCTACTCCGAAAACTTTAATTCATTAGCGAGCAGCGGCACCAGTTCGGTAACTCCCGGCGGCTGGACGTTCAATGAGACTGGCACCAGCAACAACACCACGTATACCACTGGAAACGGCAGCGGAAACTCGGGCGATACGTTTAGCTTCGGAGCCACCAACGCAACCGAGCGGGCTTTCGGTGCTCTCACAAGCAATTCAATAAGTTCGACGATTGGTGCGGCGATTCAGAACAAGACAGGTCAGGCGCTGCAGTCGATGACGATCGGATACACAGGCGAGCAGTGGCGATTGGGTGCAACCACGCGTCAAGACAAGCTCGACTTTCAGTATAGTTTGGACGCGACAAGCCTCACCACAGGCACTTGGGTCAATGTTGATGCGCTCGATTTCATTGCGCCAATCACCGCAGGAACTGTCGGAGCCTTGGACGGTAATGCAACAGCTAACAGGACCGCTCGAAGTTCGACGATCCCCTCGCTTAATATACCTAACGACGCAACAGTCTGGATTCGCTGGACTGACTTCAACGCGACAAGCGCCGACGATGGGCTGGCAATTGATGACTTTACCTTTAGCGCAACTACCGGCGGCGCGACGAACACAGCACCGACGATTACAAAACCGGCGGATGTTGTCACTCCATTTCAAACAGCCACTTCGCCGATTGCGTTCACCATCGGCGACAACGAAACTGCCGCTGCGAGCTTGGTCGTAACAGCCACATCGTCCAATACGACGCTGCTTCCCAATAGCAGTGTCGTTGTCGGTGGATCAGGTTCCGGTCGCAATGTCACGCTCACACCTGCCAACGGTCAATCGGGAGCATCTACGATTACACTGACCGTTTCCGATGGCGTTTTAACTGCGACCGCGACCTTTGTGGTGACCGTGCAAGCAGCTATTGCTAATGGAACGTCGAACCTTCGAATTGTGAGCTGGAATATCTCGGGATCGAGTGGAGACGGGACCCCGAGGACGGGCTTTGGTACGTTGCTTCAAGCGATGGGAACTGAAATCGTTGCAGGGTTATCACGGCCAGTCGATCTCTTCGCCTTGCAAGAAGTTTTGAGTCAAGCAACGACCTCGGCAATTGTCGCAGCTTCGCTCAACAACACTTACTCAACGACGGCATATGCTTATGGAGTTCTGAACGGAGCGACCACCGGTGCGGGTACACAAGGAGTCGTTTACAACTCGCAAACGCTTCAATTGCTTGACGAGGCGACGATAGGAACTGCAAGTTCAAACGGAGCTCCAAGACAAACACTGCGTTACAAATTTCGGCCAGTCGGATCCTTTGGCGAATCCGACTTCTATGTTTATAACAGTCACCTTAAAGCAGCTGATGATGCCGATAGTGCTGGACGTAGGTTACTTGAGGCCCAAGCCATTCGCGATGACGCAGATGCGATTGGTCAAGGAGCTCATGTGATTTATGTTGGCGATTTCAATCTCTATCGAAGTTCTGAATCGGCGTACGTTGAGTTCCTCTCGTCCGGAAATGGCCAAGCTTTCGACCCAGTAAATCGTCCCGGAAATTGGAGCGGAAATTCTTCGTTCCGCGATATCTTTACACAATCACCAGCTTTGACTCCAGCCAATGGACTCGATGGCGGTGGCTTGGATGACCGACTCGATTTCCAACTCAACTCTGGAGAGTTCGCTAACGGTGTTGGCTTGGAGTATCGGACCGGAAGCTATCACACTTTCGGAAACAATGGATCGGTCGCGGTGAATGGTAACATAGACGATTCAAGCAGTACCGCGTTGCCAGGACTCGCAAATCGCTTATCAGTACTATCGCTTCTACGAACAGTAAGTGATCACCTGCCTGTGGTTGCCGATTACACATTCCCGATTGTGGCGTCCGTCGTGAATCGACAAATATTCTACAGCGGTTCGACGAATGCGGCCTTTGGTGATGGTTCCGGGAACCCAATCAACGCCATTGATCCGACCAAGACAGCGTTACTTCCCGGGCAGTCGGCCGTCGTTGCAAACTACACAAACTACTCTCGCGGCCTCAACGGAATTGTTGTGGATATAAACGGGACAGGTAATCTGGCAGCAATTACAAGCAGTAGTTTCCAATTCGCAGTGTGGAGCGATTTTTCGAGCACAACTCCCAACTTCGTAACGATCAATCCAGTTGTCACGGTTTCAACTTTTGCTGGCGGGGGCGCAAGTGGTTCAAATCGCGTCAAACTGTCCTTTGCCAATAACGCAATTCAGAATGCGTGGTTGCGGGTGACGATTCTTGCTAACGCAAACACGGGATTAGGTGCCGATGATGTTTTCTACTTCGGAAACGCACGATTCGATGTCACGCCAACGTCACCGTTCCCATCACAACAAGTGACAATCAATGTTTTGGATACTAATTCCGTGCGAGGTAACCAAGGACTGAACCCGGGGAGTATTTCTAATATCTTCGACGTTGACCGAAGCGGCGCAGTGAACGTACTTGATACTAACGCAGTTCGAGCGGCTCAAGGGACCTCAAGCCTTCGTTCATTCACGGCTCCCACCGTGGCGAGAATCAGCACCGTCGCCGTGCAACCAGTCTCGCTCAATCGATCCACTGCCGTTGATCAAACCATGGTCGATCATTACTTTTCCGAATTTGGAATCGAACGAACAAGACGCAGAAATCGAGCGGTTGTTTAACTTCGTTTCCGCTAAGAGGGATTCAGAAGTGCTTTACCTGGCCGTATCTTCGTAGATCGGTAAGTGTCGATAATAGACTTCTAGCGACAGAAGGTTCAACGTGGTTACGTAGAGTCTGCCTGCGAATGGTCCCCAGCGATCGGGTATCGGACCACCTGGATTCCAAGAACCGCTGTCGGGGCCTTCGAGCTGTTGCGTTTTGATGAGCATTGGATGCAACAATGCATTCCACTTACGCCATCGTTCCCCTCCCATATGAAACATCACTTGGGTTGCGTAGTACCAATAATAAGTATCTCGAAGTGGTACCGAAACGGTTCCCATCGACGGCGGATTCTGCAACAAGTAATCCGCTCCACGACCCATGTTTTCGTTATCTCTTCTCCACCCAAGATACAGCCGCATCAATAGCCCGACTCCAGTCATCGTGGGATTGACTTCTCTTCCCCGTCGCGTGGTTGGTGCATCAGGGGCGAGTGGATTGTATCGGTACAGGTAACGCTGTTCGGGAGAAGCTTGTGCCTTATCAAGCCAACCTTCGATTTTGGTAAACGTTTCTTTCGGAACCACCAGCCCAGAGAGCTCTGCACTCTTGAGCGCCATCATGAACCAACCAGATACACTCGTATCGGATTCATACCCCGGCTGATATCGCCAGCCACCCCCGACGGGATCCTGACTGTTTACCATAAAGTCGACCGCTTTTTGAGCCGGTTCCTTCAAGGCTTCGTCTTGAGTCATGCCATAAGCTTCGCACAGCGCGAGGGCAGCAATGCTGTGTGAGTAGAATCGAACATTCGAATTGGAAGGGTCATCCATGGCGATATACAAGTCGCCATTAGGCCGTTGGTTTGCTATCAAGTACTCCAAGGCAGACTTGCAGACTTCTGCATATTGATATTGCCGATGCGAATATCCGGCCCCTTGCAATGCGAGTAGAGAAAGACCTGTCGCAGCAGTATCGCTTCGCAGTCGCGGGTTATCACCAAAGTCTTCTAAGTGCCATGAACCATCTTCACGTTGATATCGTGAAAGGAACTGTAAGCCTCGCTCAATGGCAGCTTCCGTTTCTGGTCCAAAGTCCCCCTGATCCGCTGCGTTGGATGCCCCTTCGTTACGAGCCATGCGCTGCTGAAAGGCCGCTGCAGGTATTGGAACTGCCGAAGTGGAAGGAGCCATTCTCGCGGCAGAAGACTTAGGAAAACGCGATGGAACACTTATCGCGGGGGCAGCTATCTCCGGTTCCAGATCGCGAAATTGAGAGGACTTTCGTTCGAGACTAGCGGTTGAACGACGCGAAATGTCGCTGATCGCGTTACTCATCTTCGGTTCGAATGAGGGCTCCAGAAGATTCGACGTCGATTGCCCGGTCGTGTTGGAGGTGGAAGCGTTCGAGGTAGAAGGGTTGGAAGTCGCAGTGCTAGCATCTGTTTTTGCTTTCGTATTTCGATTATTCGTAGCGACATCCGATCGCCGACCAATCGCTAACGAATCTTGACTGGGTGCGAAGCTAGCTGGGTCTTGGCTACTTTGAATAGTACCGTAACTTGTAGATTCCTCGACATCAGGAACATCCACCAGCGAAGGCTTAGCGATAGATGACTTGCCGATTGCAGGCATCGGTTTTGGAGACGACAACGACGGCGTTGCGCGATTCATCCGCTCGACCATTTCGGAAAAATCTTGATTATTGGACTCTGAAAATGACGGAACGCGTCGTGGAGCGTCGATGGCTGACCGATTCCGTTTCGCAAAGTTCGCGTTCGGATTTTCTGTCAACGCGATATCCAAAGATGCTTCGGGTAGGAGCGAGAGAGACTGTGACGCAGTCGACCGATTAAACTTCTCAGCCGAAAGAGCTTGCATCGATGAAGCTACTGCATCGGATGTGTCTTGGGATACTGATTCGTCGAGCGTACTCCCCTCAGGGACAGCGATTGGCTTGACTTCCAACGCCGTGGACTCGCGAGCCTCTAAGCCATCAGATTTTGCAATCGCCATCACTTCTGAAGTGATCTCCGGTTGTTCCAATTCCTTATCGACTTTGTTGAGTGGCGATGCACTTGGAGGCGTAACTGCTTGCTGTGGAGCATCAATGGTTGCGACATCTGACTTATGCGCAACGTCTTGTTTGTTTGCTTCGGCATCATTTGCATCGGATTGCTTCGTGCGAGCCGGTTGCATGTACTCGGGGCGCTGTTCCGACTGCGTTTCGGATTCAACGTCGAAATCCTTCGATTCGAAATACTCGGGCGCGGGAGGACGTTCACTTGGAAGATTCACGTTTTGAACCTCCGGTGAGGTTGCAAGGGCTGCTGATAACTCGGGCGAATTTCTTGAGAAAAGGACGAGATTCACCGCGCCAAAGGTTAACAGCAAATGAAGCATTACACTGAAGAGAAAGGCTGATTGGATCGCTCGCTCGATGAATCGACTCACGAACGAGCGCATGAGTAGATCAATTACTATGACCGTCGCCGGAATGAGAATGACATACGTCCACGCATTGCGTTCTGGTCGTGGGTCACCAAATCGAAGCGTTTGCGTGACCATCCAAAGCGTTGCGCCACCAAAACAGAGAAGTGCAAGATCTAAGGCCCAGGAAGGAATCGAAGGCTTATCGGCATGCAATCTCGTTTGCGACTGGCGCAGGCGAATTTGATCTGATTCGAAAACGTCCATCGGCGGCTAGAGGTTCCTGTTATACGAAACTTTGTTTCGAAAACGTTGTTTAATGCAAGTCAGTTATTTGGTAACAATAAATCGACCCAAACCAATCGATGATCCGTCGCTTCGATCATCTTTTTGTCGTCAGAGGAAATGCCTTCGCGTTTTGGCCAAAACACGCCGCTGGACGCGACCTCTATATTAGCCGATGGCAGCGCGAAATCGCATCGAAGATTCCCAGGATTCGCGTCATTAAAATCTCCCGTATCATAAGCAGAATTGCCCTTGTGCTTCGCATTTTGTTTGCCCTGTAACGAAGCGGCTTCAACGCCGCCCTCGCTGGTCGGAACGATTTTGCCATTTACTTGCTTGGAATCGAGCAGTCCTTGGATTCCATCATGAAGGCCGTTGCCATCGATCGGGTCTGCGTTCAAGTCACCCAGGATGATGAAACAAGCATCTTTCGCTAGCGCCCCTTTGATTCCGGAGTCATCGTAGTGATAGCTTGGCTCAGTCGAATTGGTTGCTGACCATTCGACATAATCTTTGAAAAGGCGAATCTCGTCATTATTGCGACGTCCATTTCTATCTTCGGGACCATCGAAAACAGGAGGCGTTGGATGAGACACAAGAAGGTGCAACGTTTGGTTATGGATCGTGATCGGTATATCCGCGTGTGTCTTTGAGGTCAACCGAAGTTGGCTCCAAATCGAATCATTCCAATAACTTGACCCATCTGCATTTGTTGGTCGAAGCGCGTTGGGCATGTCCTTCCAAAGAAATTTCTGAAACGTACGAATTTTTTTCGCGTCGATAGGGTAGCGACTAAGAACGGCTAACCCGTATTGACCGGGGTACTCACCGTAGCCCCAGCAATCAGCAGGTGAGCCTGTTTTTCCGTTGTTATCTAAATCAAGGCCCGAATCGACCCCCGTGTTGACGCTCGGGGAATAGTAGTAGTCCCATGGCTTTAAAGGAGGGGAAGACACAGATTCCGAATCTTGACGATGGAGGTACTTATCGCGAAACAGTCTTACCGATTTCCCGTTATCTTTACCGCCGTCATCGTCGATTTCGTTAAGCAAAACAATGTCGGGGTTCACTTGGCGAATGATCTTCGCGAGTTGCTCGGCTTGAGCATCTCCGCGTTCTAAATCGAATGCCAGTTGACCCGCTTTCTTGCGATACAGAGAGACATTAAAAGTCGCAACGCGAATTGAGTTACTGGCTGGAGAACTCGCTGAAGTCTCGCCCGATGTCGTTGGACCATCTGCGGAGAAAGCTTCTGAAATTCCAGGAGCAATGACTCCAAGTACCGCTAACAAAAAGGGGACCAAACATCGAAAGTACATGAGATTTCAACTAGTAAGCAAGAGAACAACTGAGGATTTGGTAGCCTTTGGAGGATAACTGCATTGTATCACGACTTCCCACGGCGATAAACTTGCAAGTCTCCAGAAATAGCTGAACCGCGATATACGTTTGCTGGTTCGTTTGATACTTTACCAGCTCTGATCATTTTCCGTGTCACCGAGAGAAACCCTTATGAATTCAATTCACCCAGATCAATTGTTGGAAAGTCTTCGCTGGCGGTATGCGGTGAAATCATTCGACCCAAATCGAACCGTCGACGCGATTACTTGGAAGGCAATTGAGCAATCGATGGTTCTTGCACCGAGCAGTTATGGGTTGCAACCGTGGAAGTTTTTGGTTGTGACCAGCCCGAAAATTAAAGCTCAGTTGCCCGAGATTTCTTGGAAGCAGACTCAGCCCCAGGATTGTTCGCACATGGTGGTTTTGGCTGTACGAAAATCGATGGACGAAAGCTATATCGATTCGTACGTTCAATCGATCGCAGAAACTCGCTCGGTCCCTGTTGAAAAGCTTGCACCTTACCGTTTGATGATGATGGGCACTGTTCAAAAAATGGATCCGGAGTCAGTTCGGTCGTGGAACACTCGTCAAGTTTACATCGCACTTGGACAACTAATGACCGCCGCGGCAGTGCTAGGAGTCGACACTTGTCCTATGGAGGGGATCGATGGCAAGGCATACGATCGCGTTTTAGGTTTGAGCAACTCGGATTATTCATCGGTCGTTGGGTGCGCTGTCGGATATCGTGATGCGGCTGACAAAAATGCTCTGGCGAAAAAAGTCCGATTTCCAACTGACGACTTAGTCGAATATATGTAGAGAACGATCATGAATTGGTCTGTTCGAGATTTTCTACATGAATCGACCGCTGGGATGTATTTTTGTAGGCTGGGTTATGCCTTTGCGGTGCGGTGTACTTTGTTTTTCAAAGGTAAATGCCGATCGCCAGTATCGACGCAATTTGTTTGATAAACTGAGCCGCTGGCGTTCGTTACTTCCATTCCAGTGACGCACAAAATGCTTGAACTTGATTTAGCGAGTCGCTTCCTAATGCCTTAACGGGATCATATTGATTGCTGGAAAGATTAGTTCGGTAACCGAGCTTTTGGAGTTGTGAGGTCAGCGATTGAAAGCCATTCTTTTCGCCTTGGAAGAGGAACGCGGGTGACTCCATCGGTTCTGCTTGAGGGACGCGAATTCCTTTGGGGCCACCGGGAGCCGATACCCAAATGCCTCGAGCGATGCTGCGCGATTGGGCTCCCAAAATCAACGCGGGGAGACTCCCTCCGCCGATGCCACCGATCACTAGTCGTCGTGAATCGATCGAATATCGGTTACGGATATCTTGCAAAGTTCTCTTCACAATCTCCAGTTCTTCAATAGACCACTTTTCAGGATCGGCAGGAGACACGACCGCAACCATGAATCGATGGTTTCTGCAGAAAACTTCCCAAGCATCGACCCATGCCTTTCGTTCAACACGCCCTGGCTCTGCCAGAACGACCAGCAAGCCGCTTTCGTCTGAGTCTTGGTAGTTCGACGGAACGAACAAGAACGCTTGATTTTTAACGTCTCCCATAACGAGATTCACGATCCCCGTTTGTTTGTCATTCTTCGCATCCGCTTTTTCTGACTTGGGGTCTGCAATCGCTTTTTCTATCAACGATTTCTGGAGCGGTACTTCTTCCGGCCATGTTGTCGAAGCGAAACTAAGCGTCTTTGGATCCGTTGGCACGCCGTCTTCGCTTACCTCGATCACTTCGACGGTGACTTTTTCGCGATGGTCCAAAAAGCTAATTTGCCGATCTAAATCTGCGATCGTTTTGATCAGTTCGCCATTGAGCTTACGAAGAATCATCCCCACGCGAAGGCCTTCCAATCGTACCGCCGCGTCATCGAGTATGGCTGCCAAACGAACACCTTCGCTGGTAACTTTGGACTCTACTTTAGATTCAGGGTCGGAAGCTTTCCTTTGAGTTATTGAATTTTGAAAATCATGATCCGGCAAGATGCCCCAAAAAGGAGTACGATACACCGGTAACTCTTTCACCAATTCGACATCAACGTTCTTTGTTTTTCCATCTCGCTCGACGGTAACGTTGACCAGTGTTTGTGCGTCTGCATTACCGAGAGCATGACGAATGTGGTTTGGCCACTGGATCGTTGTATCGTTTACCTTCAAGAGTTTGTCGCCGGCTTTCAGGCCTGCTTTAGACGCGGGAGTTCCCGGTGCGACACCAGCAAGAATCACTGGGCCTCGAAAATCATCGTTCAGTGCTGGACGTATTCCGGCTTTGCCTGGGTAGATGTCCTCGCCCTTTTTAAGATTGGGAAGTCGCTTTAACACTTCTTCGATCGGGATAGCAAAACCAATTCCCGAGTCGTACCACTGTTGGACTTCGCCTTCGGTCGCAATGCCAGGGTCAATCGGTGCGAGAATCCCTAGCACACGGCCTCGAATATCGATCAACGGTCCACCGTAGTTGTGGGGGGAGACTTTGCAGTCGGTTTGAATCGCACGACCAAAGATTCGATCTGTGGCACTGAGAATACCCACCGATCGCGATGCGGTTTGCGTATCGAACGTTTTTCCCAACGCGATTGCCCATTGACCATTGAGCCATTCTGACTTGGGTGAAACGATTGGTTCGATTAGCGGTCTATCGACATCAATTTTCAGCAAAGCAAACTCGCGGGCGTAATCGCGAGCAACCAGTTTCGCAGCCTTCCGAGTCCCATCGCTCAGCAGTACCGTGATCGAAGCAGGATCACCGCGGAATTGGAATAAGCTGGTAACGATCCAACCATCGGCCCCTACAATGGTTCCCGAGGAAGGCCCAGCTGCCACAGCGCTTTCGTCAACGACCTCGCGTCCACCAAACGATTCGACCTGCACAACCGATCGTTGCGCAAAATCGCTCGCCATCCGTATTGCTTCTTGTTCGTCGCGAAGCGTTTGAGCCGTTTCGGCGATTGCGATCTGGCTATGCCCGCTTGCGATCCAAATCGACAAGACAGCCGACGATACGAACGAAACGTACCCAAACGATAGAATGGTACAAAGAGATAAGCCAAACCCCGAATTGCCGTTGCGACGCATTGTTTGGTTCTTCTTCCGAAATGATTTCCAGTTGCTCAGCGAGACAAAGCAAAACCCTTTTTGGATTCTGATTCGATGACGACAGAGCTACTCTAAACCATTTCGGGCAGTTGGGCAAAGCCTACAGGCTTTGCCGGTTGGCTTCATGAGTTGATCTACTGAGTCGGTTTACTTGGCAGATTGCACGGCGTTGGTCCAGCCGGTTGGGCTGCCAGGCTGAACTTCTGCATCGGCGACTGCACGTCGACGGCGGCGTGGCTTTGCGGTTGCCCATTCTTTGGTCAGCGTTTCAAAAACTTCAGGAGTTTCGTAACGCACGATGTTTTTTCCTTCAGGCATTGGACCGATCAGTCCTCGGAAAATCGGCATTCCTCGCAGATCCAGGTCGGTGCTGCTGTCATCGATCCCGATCTGGGAATGCGTTGCGAGAATGTTTTCGGCCGAGTGGAAATCGCGAATTCGCATACTTCCGTCTTGGCCACGTGTAACTATTCTAAAAGTCTCTTTTTTCGCCATAAACAAATTCCCAAAAAAGCAATCGATTCGATCACGAACGAGCACCAACAACGAGCCATGGATTCGATTCTCGTAACCGATTTCTTCTTGCAAAGACGATCGATTTCGAATCAGGCTCGACGTTGGTGCTGGTCGTATGAAATGGTACGGATTGGAAAACTGATGGCGAACGATTAACCGCTGCGAATTGCTTCTGGAGCCGCCCATGCCTGGGCCCGCTATCAGTTCCTTACTCATTGGTTCTTCGACGGTTAGTGGCTGCTAGCATTGCTGGTTTCTTTTCGCGTGGTACCTCAAGCAGGATCGCGTCGCAGGGATTTATCGCAAGTTCGAGACTAATTGCGCTATCGTGATTTCTGTGCGCGATGAGACTATCGCGATTAAGCGTGATAACCCTTACAACACTCGACCCAATCGATTTATTCGTAGCAAATTATAGACTGTCAATTTGCAGTTACGTTTTGCAGTTACATTAAGACGCAATCACACAGTGAAACAAACACGTCGAGAAATCAGACGCGTCGCTCTTGTTCTAGGAAATTGATTTTGATAAGACCCATGCTGGTGATCGGTTCGTATGCGTGTGGAGAATTAAATTCGTGAGAGCTTCGTGGATAGCTAGAAAAGCAGTTGCGTCGATCGCGGCTTGCCTAGTCATCGCGTTTGCTACTGGCTGCCAGAACGGTCCGATAACCGGTCGAATGTATCAATCCAAGCTGGAAAGCGAACGATTGCTAAGCGAATTCCGAGCACAAAAAAAAGAAAACGAACAGCTTCGCGAAGATCGAAATCGACTTTTGCAACAACAGGCCGAAACCGAAAAGCTTGCCGCTCGTCTTCAAGCCCAACTTAACTCGAATCGCCCTCTCAACGCCGGTAACCAACGAGCTGTTGCGGATCGTGGACTTCCAAGCAACCCGCTTCCCAATAACTCCGTAGCCGATCGAACTATTCCGGACCGATCGGGATTCAACTCACGGTCCAAGACCGTTAGCACTGGTAGTCCCGCCGCGACGGCTGATCGCGACAACGCCGAGCCAAGGTCGGCGTCGAATTCGGATTCGCTTCAATGGCGGCCAATTCGTAAGGCTACTCGCTAACAAGTCGACCGGTGTATACAAATTCTGCATCCGAGGATCATTCAGCTACCTCTGATCGTTAATTGCAGAAATTCGGGAATTGTGGAAATTCGGGTGTTCTCTATGTTTCGCCTGACTTAGATTTTTAAGTAGCGGAATTCGTAAGAATTCAGAAGTCGGTGGAAAGCGATGATAGTTGCGGTTATCAGAAGTCTTACGACTTCTGCTACGTCAGTTTTCTAATTGTGTTTTATGGTTGAGTTTTGATGAAGTCTTCCGTGCTGCGTTTAATCTTGTTGCTTGCCAACGGTTTGTTGATTGTCTCGGTTTCATTAGCGATCGAGTATCCTGAGACGCCGCTTCCAACTGCGGTAACCGAGATTACAGAATCGTCGAGAGTCGATATTGCCGCCGAGCAACGCATCGCTGCGGATCTGCGATTCTTGGCGTCGGACGACATGCGAGGTCGAGGCCCAGGAACTGACGGGCTTGATCGGGCTGCCGAGTACATTGCTGAGCGTTGGCAAACACTCGGGCTTGATACGAACATCTTTGGAGATTTGCCTTTTCAAACGTTCAAGATTCCTGGAAGCATTTCCGTCGCAGATCCGCTTACCAACTCGCTTCGCATCATGGCGGACGGTTACGACGCGAATAACCAGTCAGTGAATGGATCAACCGATAACGCGGCCGATGCTAAGGCTGATGGCAAAGTCGGTGACTTACGATTGGACGAGGACTTTAGGCCACTTTCACTAGGGGGAAACCAAGCATTTCAGGGCCCTTTATGCTTTGTTGGATACGGAATAACCGCCAAGGAATCGGGGTTCGTGTACGACGACTACACTTCGATAGATGTTCGCGGCAAGGTTGTTGTGATGCTTCGCAAGGAGCCACAGCAAGCCGATCCAAGTAGTCGATTCGCCGGTACTTCCGCCAGCAAGCACGCTTATTTTACGACCAAGTATGCCAACGCAGTCGCTCACGGCGCCGCAGCAATTCTCTTTATAAATGATGGAGTATCGCTTCAAGGGAAAGAGCCCGCGAACGAGCCCAATAACGACGCTAATAATAACGCCAACAACAACACTCGTTCGGTTGCTTCCGAGAACGACCGGTTGCCAGGAATTGAGGATGCGGGAAGGTCCAACGCGACTCCAAGCATTCCGGTTATGTTTATCCGACGCGAGTTAATAGAGCCGTGGATCGCTCATGAAACGGGAATGGATCTCTACGAGCTTGAACAAGCCATCGACCAGGACTTAAAGCCACGATCGGTTGCGTTTGCTGGAGTTAGTGTCGCTGGAGCCGTATCGCTCAAAACAGAATCCATTGAACTGAAGAATGTTATTTGTCGCGTTCCGGGGGTTGGCTCGCTTGCTTCAGAGACGGTTGTGGTGGGGGCTCATTACGATCACGTCGGAATGGGTGGCCCCGGCTCACTTTCGCCGGGAGTGATCGCAGTCCATAACGGGGCCGACGATAACGCCTCAGGAACTTCCGCGTTGCTGGAGCTGGCTCGGAAGCTTTCGCCAGCCATGAACGAAGATACGGAATCCCGACGACAGATCGTCCTGATCGCTTTTACGGGTGAGGAGCGTGGATTGCTTGGCAGTCGGCACTACATCAAGTACCCGCGTTTCCCGATTGAGTCCACGGTAGCAATGATCAATATGGATATGATTGGTCGAATGTCGGATCGTCAGTTGATTATCTACGGTACCGGCACCGCGATACAGTTTCCAAGTATGATCGATCGAGTCAATCTGTTGTCAGGCTTTCAAATTCGGAAGCAGTCCGAAGGATACGGGCCAAGCGATCATCAGCCATTTTACGAACGAAAAGTCCCCGTGCTTCACCTGTTTACCGGGCTTCACACAGATTATCACCGCCCAACTGACGATTTTGAAAAAATCAATACAGACGGCATAGGCGCGATAACCGATATGGTTTACCAGATGACGGTGGAGTTAGCGAAGTCGCCTGGAAAGCCATCATACGTGGCTGTCCAAGGGAAGGCTGACATTCGGCTACCGATTGTGCGACGAGCACGATTGGGAGTTCGGCTGGTTCAGTTCTCGACAGATTCTCAAGAGAGCTCAAAAGTTCAAATTGAATCTGTTGCTGAAGACTCGCCCGCATCCAAAGCATCTCTGAAACCGCTGGATGTCTTACTGACGATGGATCGCATTCCCATCGACTCGCCGCAGTCGTTGATTGATGCTCTTTCGGAGAAAAACCCTGGTGATTCAGTGACGTTAGAAGTCCAAAGGGACAACGAAAGATTAAATATTCCGGTGACACTCGGTCAATAGTCGACATATCGCTATTTACCTAGCTAGCCAGAATAGCAATACTTGCATCGGAGCGAGGTTTTTTGGTCACGGAATGACTAAGACTCGCAGAACCATATTACGCAGTCACGTGACAAGGAGTGCTCTACAGTGCGCGTTTGGAACAAATTGGCTTTATCAGCCCTTACCGTGGTAACTTGCAGCTCGGCTGCGAACACACTTCTTGCACAGCAGCCTGCAGCGGCTCCCGCTGCGAGTGCCGCGTCTCCGATCAAGGTTGCAGTTATTGACGTTGGCTACATCGTCAAAAACCACCCTTCGATCAAGCAGCAACAAACTGCGATGCGCAACCAAGTTAAAGCGACTCAAGAAGAATTAATCAAGCGACGTGACGTCCTGGTTAAAGACGCTGAAAAGCTGAAGGATCTTCGCGAAGGCAGCCCCGAGTTCAACTCGCTCCAAGAACGACTTGCTCGCGAAGAAGCTCAACTGAAGCTGGACTCGGTCCGCAAGGAAAAAGAAATCGATGAAGTCGGTGCCAAGATGGCGATCGAATTCTATCAGCAAATGCAAGGCATCATCACACGATTCGCCGAGTACAATAACATTGAAATCGTCTTGCAGTGCAGCCGCGAGCAGCCTGATTCGAAGCAGCCTGCAACGATTCAAATGGCTCTCGAAAAAAGTGTTGTCTACTACAAGAAGACAGTGGACCTAACAGACGCTGTGCTTCAGCAAATCATCGCTGATACACCTGCCGGCGCAACCGCTGCACCTGCCGGAGTTCCTCAAACAGCAACTCCCGGTAACCTTCGTCGATAGTCCGACGTTGCACACTCCAAGCGGTGGCTTCCGGTCACCGAACCATCGACCCCATTGCGACGGCAGGACGCTGTCGCACGGGCCAAGTGAGATTTTGATTTTCATGTCAGTGGCAAGGAACGCCCATGCAGTCGCATCGATTACAGCAAACACTCGCAGGCAGTTTTCATGTTACCGGTTATGGTTACTGGTCAGGAATACCTGTGACAGTGACGCTGAACCCGGCGGCAGCGAACACCGGCATTTGCTTTCGACGCTCTGATTTGCTTGGCCGTCCATCCATCCAAGCAACTGCCGAACATCGTCATGAAACGCAACTCCGCACACGGCTAACATCGAGCGAATGTTCGTTCGACATGATTGAACACATCATGTCTGCTCTCCACGCAGCTCAGGTCGACAACTGCATCGTGGATTGTTCCGCACAGGAGATGCCTGGCCTCGATGGGAGCTCACTTCGGTTTGCTCTGGGAATCGATCAAGCGGGTGTCGTCAGTCAATCGGCCGCGGTCGCCGATGTCAAAATCACAACGCCCATTCGCATTGGGACCGACGAGCAGTGGATTATGGCACTGCCACACATTGATCAAGATCTCGATTCAGGTCTCACTTGTGAGTATCGACTCGATTTTGGTCCTCACTCGGTAATCCCCAAAGGTGATTACTGCATCGCAGTGAATCATACCGCTTACATGCAAGAAGTTGCTCCAGCTCGTACATTTATTACGCATCACGAAGCAGAGATCCTTCAAAGCCAAGGAATCGCCAAGCATGTCACGCATCGCGACTTGCTGGTCTTTGGATCGCAAGGTCCCGTTGGCAATACACTCCGATTCGCCGACGAATGCGCTCGACATAAACTATTGGACCTCATCGGAGATCTAGCACTTAGTGGCGTACAAATTCATGGACGCGTGATTGCTTGCCGAAGCGGACACGTGCTCAATGGACGAATGGCTCTTGAGCTGCGAAAGCTTGCGTTTTCGAATGCCCTTGCTGGGGAAAATTATCAATTAGCGAAGGTCGCTTGAACGCTAACATGTCCTTCAAGAACCATGTTCAAAACCGACCTTGTGTTCCGTTCGAAAATTAACGTACAAACCTTCTCAGTATCAATTCACCTTTTCAGAGTCCAATGATCAACATGTTCACGCATCGAGATCGTTTACTAAACCTAACCTATCACTTTCAGCTTTTCGCCAACTTGCTTACGATTCCAGTTCATCGACAGCACTGACGAATTAGAAACCTGCGGATTGTCCATGCCTACAATCATTGCTCATACTGCCGTAGTGGATCCTAGAGCCGAAATCGACGACGATGTTCGTATCGGTCACCATTGCGTAATTGGTCCGCATGTTCGTATTGGTCGAGGGACACGGCTGGAAAACAGTGTGACGCTCACCGGAAACACGTCGATCGGTCGTGATAACCATTTCTTTCCGAACTGCGTGATCGGTGCTGAGCCGCAAGACATCTCCTACCAAGGTTCACCAACTCAGGTAGTCATCGGCGATTGCAATATTTTTCGCGAGGCAGTAACCGTTAATCGTGGAACCGAGAAAGATGACGGCATTACGTCGATCGGTAATAACTGCTACTTCATGACATGCGCACACGTCGCTCATGATTGCAAGGTCGAAGATCGTGTGATTATGGCAAACACGGTGATGCTTGGAGGACACGTTCGCGTGCAGCACGATGCCACCCTTAGCGGCGGCGTTGCGGTTCATCACTTTGCTTCAATCGGTTGCTATGCGTTTGTGAGTGGACTATCGCGAGTTCTTCAAGACGTACCACCATTCATGCTGGCCGAAGGATTCCCCGCCAGACCACGTTGCGTAAACGTTGTTGCACTCAAGCGAAAGAATTTTTCAAGCGAAGCGATTCGTGCGATCAGTGAAGCCCACAAACTTCTCTATCGATCGAAGGTCGGCGTTAAGAACGCTCGTGAGATCCTTACGGGCAACGGTCAATTGACTCCAGAGATTGACACGCTTTTTAATTTTATTGACGAATCGGCCTACGGTCGACATGGTCGTGGACGAGACCGGAGGAAAGCAGCGTGAGTACCCAACGAATCGCAGTCATCGGCGCAGGGCATTTGGGAAAGATCCACCTTCGTCGCTTAAAGGCGACGTCCGATTGCGAGGTAGTTGCAATGGCCGAACCAATGGCCGAAGTTCGTCACGCAATCGAAGCTGAATTTAACGTTGCAACCGTCGAAGACTATCGACAACTGCTAGGCCGTGTCGATGCAGTTATCATCGCAACTCCAACGTCAAACCACCTTGAGTCGGCCCTGTGGTGTTTGGAAAACGGTATTCACTGCTTCGTGGAAAAGCCGCTTGTAAGATCTGCTCGACACGCAGACCTTCTCATCCATGTGGCGCGTCGAAGAAATCTTGTCCTGCAAGTCGGGCACGTCGAACGATTCAGTCCGACTTGGCAAGCAGCTCAACCGCTCATTCAATCGCCCTACTACATCGAGGCGACTCGAACCAGTGGTTACACCGGACGTAGCACGGATATCGGTGTCGTCTTTGATTTGATGATTCATGACCTCGATTTGATACTCAACTGTATTGATTCGAGTGTTGTTGAGATCAGTGCATCCGGTAGATGTGTTTTGGGACATACCGAAGATGTCGCGGAAGCTCGTCTAGGATTTGAAAACGGTGCGATCGCCTGTGTGAAGGCATCGCGAATTAGCCGTACACCACAACGCAGGATGACGATCGAAAGCGATTTTCAAAGTATTGAAATGGACTTCGCTGCCGCAACGGTCGATTGCACTCGAACCAGTCAGGATCTCGTGGACGGAACAATCTGTGCCGACGAAATGGCACCAGACATTCGACGCAATATCAACGGCGAATTGTTTACACGTTGGTTACCCCATGAATCGGTTGCCGTTCAAGCCGGTAATGCGATCGATGCCGAACAAACCGACTTTCTTCATGCTATAAAACACCGTGTTGCACCGAAAGTATCAGGCGAAGATGCTCGTAAAGCGATCTCGGTCGCCGAGAGAATTTTAGATACGATCGCCGCTTCGACCGAACTTCGAAAACACGCTCGAGAAGATTCCGACTTGCCTGCGATCATCCCAGCCGCCCATCGTTTCGGAAAACGCAAGGCGTCTTAAGAATCCCAACCAATCGCGACGGGGTTTGGACTCGTAGCAGATATTGTAAGACATCTGAAGACTTCACCTTTTACAATCGTTAACACCGACATCCGAATTCTTACGAATTCAGCTACCCAAAAATCTAATCTGGACTCAGCACTAGTTGATTAAAATTTGTAAACAAACAAAGCCCAGTTGTTTCCAAATGGGCTTTGTTACTTAAGAGAGCGGCGATTGCTTTCGCACAAGTCTTTTTATTCACGATTACTACTTCACGATCACCATTCGTGTCGAAGTTGCGTTTCTGACAAGTAGTCGAACTACTCCTTTGCCTTTGTTGGCAGCGGCTTTGAATTCTTCGGCACTCGAAATCTTAATTCCGTTGACTTCCAGGATGATTTCGCCGGGTTGCAACGCATTGGCAGCTGGGCTTTGGCTGTTGACTTCTTTAACGACCACGCCAACCGCGTTCGCTTCTAGACCGAAGTCTGCTGCGATTTCTGGCGAAATAGGTTCAACGGTGATTCCAAGTGCTTCTGCGCCTCCCTTGGTTGCAAGCTGAGCGAGTTTCTCATCGGTTTGTTCTTCGATCGTAACCTTCAGAGTGACTAACTTTCCATCTCGAAGGATTTCGAAGCTTGCTGTGTTTCCTGGGCTAAGAGTAGCGACATGACGTCGAAGTTTTGACAAGCTCGTCATCTTTTCGCCATCGATCGATTGGACGATGTCGCCAGGTTTGATGCCACCTTTTTCTGCAGGTCCACCGGCAGCCACCGATTCGATGTAAACACCCTCGGTCAACTTTGGCAGGCCAAGTTCTTCAGCACGTTCTTCTGTCATCATTTGCGTTCCGATGAAACCGCGGACGACTTTACCGTTCTTGAGTATGCTTTGGAGTACGCTATTGGCAGTGTTGGAGGGGATTGCGAAACCGATTCCGTTGAATCCACCGCCTTGAGAAGCGATTGCTGTATTGATTCCGATGATTTCTCCTCGAAGATTCAACAACGGACCACCGCTATTGCCAGGATTGATCGCTGCATCGGTCTGCAGAAAGTCGTCGTATTGCGTGATACCAACTTCTTCGCGGTGAGTGGCACTGATGATTCCACTGGTTACCGTTTGATTCAATCCAAAGGGACTTCCGATGGCGATCACCCAATCACCTACTTCTGCACCCGCGGAATCGCCAATGCGAGCAGGGACCAAACCACTGGCTTCGATCTTCAGAACTGCGATGTCGATCTTGGGATCTGTTCCGACAACTTTCGCTTCGAACTTTCGATCATCGCTCAGACGGACTTCCAGTTTGGAGGCCCCTTCGACTACGTGATTGTTCGTCAGGATGTATCCATTGGGGCTGACGATCACACCCGATCCAAGTCCACTACTGCGACGGCCTTGTGGACCTTGGAGAGGCGCACCTTCGTCTTCGCCTGGCATTTGGAAGGGGAATACATCGCCACCGAAAAATTGGCGGAACTCTGGTGGGATACCTGGAGGTAATTGTGGTTGACCACCTCGGCCGCCACGAACCCGTGCAGCCGGTTTAGATTCCGCAACAGCTTGAATGCTTACCACGGCGGGGCGAAGTGTTTTCGCAACGTCGCGGAATGCGGAGGAGAGTTGGTCCGCACTTGCAATGGCTTTGTTGTTGAGTGCTGTCGCGGAAACTTCTGCGATAGCGGCTTGCTGCGAGTAAGCCACGCTAGGGCCAGGAATCTGCGACGATTGCATCATCGAGAATCCGCCGAGGCTTAAAACTCCGGCAGCGACCAAAAGTGACCGAAGTCGAGTCGATTTGTTGAAGCGATTTTGTGTTTGATTCATTTTCTAATTTTATCCTTTGAAATTTGGCAGGTAATCGAACAGCCGAGTTCTTCGTGGTACAAATGTTGTGCCGGTTTAGTCGCCTGTCGTGGTTTGCTCCCTGAAAAAAATAATGAGTCGATCTCGGCGTATCGACTTTTTCACCGGAGGCCACGCCAAGCACGCGGGCTTTAAAAAAATCACATGCTTCTAAGCAGGCCTTAAAAAAACGAGCGAACAAAAAATGATGCAACTTGGATTTCATTCCGCAATTCTTCCCGATCTGTCGCTGGATGCGATCACGAAGATCGCTGCGGAGATTGGTTATTCTTGCGTGGAAGTAATGTGCTGGCCCCCAAGCAAGGCCGAGCGCAGGTATGCAGGAGTTACGCACATCGACTTGACTGAGTTCAGCGAGAAATCGATTGCAACGATTTTGCAGACGGTTCAGTCTTCTGGTGTTGCGATCAGCGCCTTGGGGTACTACCCAAATTGCTTAGCCGCTGGTGAAGCCGAATCAAAATTGGCGATCGAGCATCTTTGCCGAGTCATCGAAGCGGCTCCCAAGCTGGGGCTCACAACGGTAAATACTTTTATTGGTCGCAATCCAAAGCAAAGTCTCGAAGAAAACTGGCCGCGATTACTTAAGGTTTGGAAACCAATTCTGGATCTTGCCGAATCGAAATCAGTACGAATCGGGATCGAAAACTGTCCGATGTTTTTTTCGAAAGACGAATGGCCCGGTGGGAAAAACATTGCGACTTCACCCGCAATTTGGAGGCGACTGTTTTATGATTTGAGCTCTCAAAATCTGGGGCTCAACTACGACCCTTCGCACATGATCTGGCAATTTATGGACTATCTGGCACCGATGAGGGAGTTTTCCTCGCGGCTATTTCACGTCCACGCAAAAGATGCTCGCATCGACCGGCAACGGCTCAATGACGTTGGAGTTCTTGCTCATCCAAACGAATTCCACACACCGAAGCTCCCGGGGCTAGGAGAGGTAGACTGGGGGGCGTTTTTTAGCACCCTGGGCGATATTGAGTATGATGGATGTGTTTGTGTCGAGGTCGAGGATCGCTCGTATGAAGGCTCTATGGAGCTTCGAATTGAGTCGCTCCGGCAAAGCTATCGATACCTTCGTCAGTTCATGCCAGCAAAAATTTAGTTATCCCTCCGCATCCTCCGTGGTATCATGGAGACGATATTCAAGCACATCATTTCAGGAAACTGGGACCATGAATCGATTTCTAAAACTGGCTTCTGTAGTCAAGTCATTCCTCGGACCTCGGTCGCTTCTTGTTGCATCAACCGTCGTGTGCGCGTTCACGGGCTCGCAAGCCAACGCCCACTGGCCGCACGGGCATCATTGGAGTGGAAATCACTGGGGTGGAAGTGCTTTTGGATTCGGCCCGTCCTTTGGATTTTCGGGATGGGGTGGGACCTGGGGAGCTTACGGAATGGGCGGGGGCTTTCGGCATACGTCCTTCTACTCGCCAATTCGTTCGGTGGGGTTTGGGTTTCCGGTCCATCGTAGTTTCCACAGTGGCTTCGGGGTCTCGCCGGTCTTCTTGAATCCCGTCGTGTGCCGTCCAATTGTCTATCGAAGCGTCTTCTGTGCTCCAATTTATTATCAACCTATCCAGTACTGCCTGCCGCATTGCCCGCCGCCAGTGGTACCGGTATTTTATCAAACCTGTCTCCCTGTCTGCTCGACGACTCCAAGCTTGAATCTTCCAACAACAAGCGGCCAAGGATTGATGCTTCAAGTGTCGAACACTCGCCAAGCTTTGCAAGTTGCTTCGTCGGCTCCGAGAATCGCATACAAGCCATCCAACGCATGGACCAGCGAAGCGATCGCACTGATCGATGATATGGCTCGTCAAGGCGGTGCCGCTGAAGGCTATGCTGCTGCTAAGCTGCTCATGAGGTCTCACAAGTCGCTACCGGGCCATTTCTACATTCGCGCGGCCATACTTGGCGCCTTAAACAAAGCGGACTCAACAGAAGTCCTTGGCTATCTGGAACTCGCGAAGATGAATCAAGCCGATCCTAACGGAAACGATTTACCTGGTGGTTCAATCCGATCGTTTGTTGCTTCGATCCCATCGGGTTCGATGGATAAGCTACTCAACACAATCGCATCACAAGCGTTGTCGAAAGAGACCGATCGAAAATCTGAATTGAAGGTGCTCGCGAGTTTACTTGTCATGGACGGCCAATTAGATCGCGCAAGCCGTTTTGCTAACGCAATCGATGCACCTATGAATAATGAGCCGAGTGGTCCGACATCCGGACTTGACATTCAATCCTTGGCACTAGCAAAGTAATCTGCGACTTGCTCGAAAATTCGTCCTCATAACAAGCTGCCGATTATGCGACTGCGACAAGACCTTTTGGGGTGTGCGAACAGGATTCGAGCAGCTTCGAATGATTGGCACGAGCAGTCACAAAAACTCCAAGAAGTTTGGCGTGACGAACGTGGTGAAGAGTTTGTTACCGAGCGGCTAGATCCGGCAGCGGCTCGATTGCAGAAGCTTGTGCATGCTTTGCAATCCGCCGGAGAGTTGGCTCAGCAGTTCGATAGAAAGCTATTCGATCCCGGAATGGAGTGACACGTGGTATTGCCGATACCGATCTTGCGTTGAAAATTGCGAGATTTGCGAAGCTCGCCGCTTACTTCTGGAACTGCAAATCTCAACTTTCACTTCGTGATACTTCAAAAGCTGATCGATCGAAAAGAGTCATTGCGTACAAGTAAACTACCGAAGCAATTCCAAAGCTGACGAACCATGAGTAGTGATAGATATCGGTCCAGAAGGTCGGTGTCATACTTGATCGATAAGTCACCTCGATGAAACCAGGAATACACGGAAGAATCCCAGCGGCGATTGCAAGTACTGCCCAGGGGTTGAATCCATTCTTGTACCAGTAATGTCCATCTGTCTTGTAGAGATCTACAACATTCAATCGCATTCGTCGAACGCAGTAGTAATCCGTGATCAGTACTCCTCCTGCCGCACCCAAAAGCGATGAATAGGCGATAAGCCACATAAAGAAATATCCCTCAGGCTCGGAAATCAAATTCCAGGGTTGAATCAGAAGCCCAAGGACGCCAGTCAGCCATCCACCAGTTTTAAAGGAAACGAGTTTCGGCAGTAAATGGACGAAATCGTTAGCCGGGCTTACAACGTTGGCCGCAATGTTGGTTGCCAAGGTCGCGATGCAAATTGCGACAAGAGATACCACCAGAACGACTGGGTTTTCGAACTTGCTAAGTACTACCACTGGATCCCAAATGGACGCTCCATAAATCACGATAGTCGCGCTGGTCACAGCCACGCCGATAAACGAAAACAAAACCATGCCCAAGGGAAGCCCAATCGTTTGGCCCGTGACTTGATCTCTTTGCGATCTCGCATAGCGACTGAAGTCTGGTATGTTCAATGAGAGTGTTGCCCAAAAGCCAATGTTGGCCGTCAACGCAGGGAAGAAGAAGGACCAAAATTGACCTGCCTTCGATCCGCCCGTCGCAAACTTTGATGGCCTGTTAAGGAGAGGCCCAAATCCATCAGCGGCGTATACGGCCCAAATCAACATTGCCACTCCAAGCACAATTAAGAGAGGCGCTTTAATGTTCAAGAGATATCGAATGGAGTTGATGCCCATTGAGATAACGGCCATGTTGATCGACCAGAAGAACAATAAACAAAGCAGTTGCGGAAGGTTGATTCCTAACATTGCGATCGGCGGTTGCGATTCCCACGAAGGAATAAAAACAGTCATGATTTTGTATATTGCCCAACCACCGATCCAAGCTTGAATTCCAAACCAACCGCAACCCACCAGTGCTCGCAAGCACGCGGGAATGTTCGCTCCGAGTATCCCAAAAGATGCACGGCAGTAGATGGGAAACGATATTCCGTACTTCGCTCCCGGATGCGCATTGAGCAGCAGCGGAACCAGGATGATTAAGTTCGCAACCAAAATGGTAAACATCGCTTCCCAAGAGCTCATCCCTTGTTGGATCAGACTGGAAGCTAGTTGATAAGTCGGAATGCAAGCGGCCAGCGAGATCCACAGGACGATGAAATCTCTGGTCGCCCAGGTCCGCTGCTGAGGGGTCGTGGGGGCTAAGTCGGGGCTGTAATGATCTGAGTTGATGATAGCATCACTCGATAGATTGCTATCAAGGTCTGATGCTGCTAACGCGCTTGTACTCAATTTGTATTCCCCCCAAAATCGAAAACCGCGGATTCAGTGCTTGTGAGCTCATAATAGTGGATTTCTACAACTCCGTGATTCTTCTTTAAATTTTCATTATTGAAGACGCCTCTCGGTTCCAGGCAGCCCCTCGTTCCAGGCTCAGCCTGGAATTCACCCACCGGACGCTCCGCCTTGTCGGCTCCAGAATGCAACAGTAAAAAAGGAGCAATGACAAGCTAACGTTAGAACATCGACAACTTAGCAGATGCTATACCGGAAGCAGCAGAGCCTCGACCGCCTTCGATTCCCGGCGTGGCTGTAATGAATGTTTTCGCCGCCGGTTGTCGCAAGTGTACAAAGGAAACGCAAAAATCAGGGTTTAGTCGGTTCGCTAGACTTCCTATACTCACATTATTAATTGGCACGCCCAATCGATTTATTTTTCGATTTACCCCCTGAATTTTCACCTTTTGGTAACGCACGATGGCCGCAGCAACTGCTCCCGCACCGACCGTATCGCCCGAAAAATCGCGTCCGGATACGACGATTCGAATTTACAACACCCTTTCAAAAGTCAAAGAGCCTTTTGAAACAATCGAGCCGTCGAAAGTTGGAATGTATTTGTGTGGGCCTACAGTTTACGCCGAAGCTCACATCGGTCACATGGTTGGACCGGTCATTTTCGATACGGTCAAGCGCTACTTGACCTATTGTGGCTATGAAGTCACGTGGGTTGTGAACATTACCGACGTGGATGACAAGCTGATTAACTCTGCTAAAGCTCGCGGCATCTCGATGTTCCAACTCGCCACACAGATGACCGCCGACTACCTGTCGAATCTGAAGTCGTTGGGGGTCGATCAAATCGATCACATGCCTCGCGCTACTGAGAACATGGATGAGATCATCAAGTTCGTGCAAGAGCTTGTCGAACAGTCGTTTGCTTACGTCAGCGGCGGCGATGTGTTCTTTGATGTCACGCGAGATCCACAATACGGTCGGCTAAGCAATCGCAGTATTGATGCCCAGCAAGGTGAAGGGGGTGAAGCAGCAGCTCGCAAACGATCCTCTGGGGATTTCGCTCTTTGGAAGTCAGCCAAGCCAAACGAACCTGCTTGGGATAGTCCTTGGGGGAAAGGTCGCCCCGGTTGGCATATTGAATGCTCCGCGATGAGCCGGCGAATCCTTGGCAAGACCTTTGATATCCACGGCGGTGGACTCGATCTAGTATTTCCACACCATGAAAACGAATTGGCACAAAGCCGATGCTGCCACAACGCTCCGATGGTCAAGTACTGGATGCACAATGGTCTCATGCGAGCCAGTGCAGCGACCGGTAAAGTCGGTGGAAAAAGCGATCGCAGTGCCGACACAACAACTACCACGGTAAACGCGACCACTGAACCAGTAGATGATGTCGCTGGTAAAATTTCGCGAAGCAAAGGAGCGGGTGGACTCGCGCAGTTGATTGAAAAGCAAACTGGGGAACGAATCCGGTTCTTCTTGCTCAAGTCCCATTATCGATCGACAACGCTCTTCGGCGATGAACCGCTAGCAGAAGCTGGTACGGCGTTGGAGACTTTCTATCGACTGTTCGATCGCTACGAACGCATCGCAGGAGTTAGTGCATATTCAATCGAATTCAACAAGCGTCGAAGTGAGTTTGCTGCTCCGCAAGATAAGAGCGACTCAATTTCTGAAGTCCTGCGACTTCGCGAGAGTTTCCTCGCGAAGATGGACGACGACTTTAACACAGGTGGTGCGGTAAGCGATCTATTCGACATCTCGCGATGCCTGAATCGATTGATCGAATCGACAGGCTTGGAAGATTCAAAGAAGCGAACGCCGGAGAACGTTGCCGTGCTGACCGAAGGTGTGAAGATCCTTCGCGAGCTAGCAGCAATACTCGGCCTGTTCTTAAAGCCTTGCAAGCAGTCTTCGCAAAGTGAAGGCGACTCGGCCGAAGTCGTCGAGGGGCTCATGCAATTAATTATCCAGATACGAGCCGACGCAAGAACGAAAAAGGACTTTCCAACTTCCGATCTCGTTCGCAATGGCTTAGCCAGCTTGGGGATAACGCTCCAAGATGGAAAAGACGGAACCCTGTGGGAACAGAAAAAGTCCTAGTGCATTGCATAGTATTAAAGATGTTTGCCTTTTGAGCCTGAGGCGCTAGCCCATCAATATCTGCCCGTTTCATAAGTTTGGCTCCATAAGATCGTCTAGCGGCTCGGGCTCAATAAATTGAATAACTGCGCAGCGAAAGCTTCAATACAATTTCGAAGATTTTGCCGATCAGCGAGTCGTGTCCATTTTTAACCATGGCCTGTAGACCTTTGAAGAAATCTGTCGCAAATCTTATACTCGGCTTCGATCCGGGGCTTGCAATCACAGGCTATGGCGTGCTGTCGATTGTTGCGGGGAAGCCTTTGCTGGTTGAAGCAGGCGTGCTGCGAATCTCACGAGCTCAAACGCTCGAGAAGCGTCTCTTTGAACTCCATCAAGGAGTCATCGAGATACTCGACAGCCATCCAATCAACGCTGTCGCAATCGAACAGCTCTACTCACACTACGAGCGTCCTCGAACAGCAATCTTGATGGGACATGCGCGTGGGGTCCTGTGCATGACAGCAGCAATGCGAGGCCTACCAGTAAACTCGTATGCTGCGACGAAAGTCAAGAAGCTACTGACCGGAAACGGCCGAGCACCTAAATCACAGATGCAGTCAGCTGTTGCTCTCCAGTTGAATCTCGCCGAACCACCTGACCCGCCCGACGTGGCCGACGCGATCGCTGTAGCGTTGTGCCACTATTACGAATCACGATCGATCGTGAACCGCGCGATCCAACGCGATTCACTGTGATACGCTTCTACTTGCGTGTACTTGGAGCCCAAGCTCACTAATTCTTCTCGATCGGTGTATCTACTTTACCTTTGCGGATAAAGGGCTCGCGGGTTTTCTCACCTTTGGCTGGGACTAACTCGCGAACCCAAATGTTTCGGAAGCGAACTGGATTGCCATGATCTTGGAGAGAGATTGGACCAACGCTCTCATGAGCCGTATAGGCTGGCGGGCGATTGTAAGGCGTATCACCGAGCACTTCAAAGTGATTCAAAACGAGAACTCCGTTATGAAGAGCAGTGATCGCTGCCGGTGACTTGAGAGATCCGTCTTCGTTGAATCGTGGGCAAGTCCAAGCGATGTCATAACTGTTCCACTCGCCGGGCGCTCGCATCACGTTGACCATCGGTGGAGTCTGCTTGTAGATCGCACCGGCTTGTCCATCAAAGTAGGTTTCGTTCTCGTACGAATCCAGGATTTGCATCTCGTAGCGACCCATGAGGAAGATACCGCTGTTGCCGCGTCCTTGACTGGTTCCTTTCGGAGGCGTTGGAGCTGTCCATTCAATGTGAACTTGGCAATCTCCAAACGTTTGCTTCGTCTTCACGAAGCCTTTTCCAGAGACCATAACACCGTCTTCGATCTTCCACTGTTCTCCATTTTCCCAAGCTGACAGATCCTTTCCATCAAACAAAACAATCGCATCGGATGGTGGTTGAGCATCGGTAGCACCAGCTTTGATAATCGGTGGCATTTGCCATTGAATACCTGTGAGATACTCCTGAGCGTTGGACGATAGAGCTATTGTCGACGCAAAAAACAAAACCATGAAAGAAAGTATTAACCGCATTGTCATAACCTTAGAGAGAATGGAACTATCAACAAGGGTTCCATCATAGCTTGGCTGGAAGGCTCAGACAATCAACCAATCTTCCAATGAATTGAGTTGATTGCGATAGTCTCGAAAATGGAAACGACTACTATTCGCCCCGCATTTGAGCCGATGGCGCTAGCCACGAAAATTGATTCAAATACCGTTAAACCGAAATTCTCGACAGTATGAGGCCGTCCGTTGGGGATTGTGGTCGGGGTTGTCGCATTTTAAGTTGGGTCTACAGACGCGGTTAGCGCTAGCGGCTCAACTGATCGATTGCTATGCGGACCTTGCGATCACACAGACTTGCTATTACGGCTCCAAAACTTTCGGAGGATATAAACTCCAAAACTACCGACAACCATCGTCATTAAAACTGCTGTCCAATTTGTCTTGAGAGCGACCTCGCGAGCAATTGGTTCGACAACCGAAGTGGCTGCGACCTTGGAAAGGTCCAGCGTTCCATCGATGAATGGTTGGGGATCTGAAAGAAAGGCTGCCAGTGTCGTACCTATGGCCAGAGCGGCTTTGTTTTTCCAGATAAATTCCATTCCTTTATCACCAAATTTCGCGATCACATTCATGAGGTCTTCCGCCCGGGAACCGGCTTTGGAAATCATTCCCTCATCAACCATCATTGCGATGCGCCGTCCATTCTGTGTCGAGACATTCGATAGTGCTTTCGCAGCGGGTGAACCCAGCGATTTTATGAGTGGCTCAGCGATTTCTCCTTGTCGAATTAAAGCCGTTGCTGCGTCGTCGCCGTGTGCTGCGACAATACCCATGCGAGACTGCTTCCCGACAAGCCAGAGTGAATCTTCGCCGTACTTGGCCATCAGCTTGACGGAAGCCGATCCCGCTTCACCTGCTTCATCGGCTAATTGAACGGCTCGGGGACCGATCTTTCGAATCGCCTCAAGGCCTTCGTCACCGTACTTAACGACCGCTCCCTCGATTTTCTTGGTGATCGTTTCGAGACTTTCCTCAGCAATATCCTTGCTAAATTTCTTCATGACGTACTCAGCTACCTCTCTTGCAGCAGCCGCCTTTCCTTGAGCCTCGCATCGTAGAGAGTCCAAGTTAACTATCATCCCTACAACGAAAACAAAATGAAGCACCGAAGTCTTAATTGATATGTTCTCGAACGTCATTTGTGTATGTCTCCGTCAGAATAATATTTAAGCAACTCCATAATAGCATCCTTTCGAAGTACTGCACGTTGATCTGCGATTTGGCGAAATCGTGTTCGAAGGCCTTGAACTTGGCTATCACCATTTCGTATGAGGATATTAATTTCTTGAATTTTCATATTCAGTTGCTTCGTTAGTTTGCCTTTTGGGTCAGCCCAATGATCCCAAGCAATCGTGACCAGTTGATCGATCACAAGCCCAATAGCAACGCCTACACCAAAGGTTGCCCAGCCTGACGCGGCACCGGTTGTGAGAATACCGCTGGAAACGCCAAGCCGTACAGCAACTTGTGCAAGGACTTCGCCGGTGATGATCGACACCAACTGCGTTGCGACATCAGATCCTATTTGGTCTGTTGCGGCAGCCGTCGCTTTGGCGATCGCGTCATCGAACGATTCTTGCCACTGGGTTGCGTCGAGTCTTCGCAATGCGGAGTCAGCAGGAAAATCGTCCAGGTCTGCTTTAAGGTCGACAAGCATCTTGCTTTCAATGCTCTTCAGTTCAGACAAGTATCCGTCTACCGATTGGCGAATCACTTTCTCAAACTGTTCGGGTGTGAAAACAAACTCTTCAAATTTACTGCGCAGATACTCCGAGTGGCGATCGCCTTGGGTATAAGGAATACTATCGGCTACTAATCTCCATTTGCTTCCCCAGCCCAAGCTAAGTTCCGCAAACTTCGCGGTTCCCTCTTTGGTAGACTGAAAGAACGTATTGATCGGTGCGAGTTGGTCATCGATGATCTGTTGCGATCGATCGGAGGCTACCTGAAGATGGGGTGCCGCGACCGCTTGGAAGTCAATCGGTTTTTTCGGTGCAACAGTTTGTTTTTCAGAATTTTTCCTGCTGTTTGTCTCGGATCGATAAAGATTTCTTAAGGCAGGCCCGGCTACGGCAACTCCTACGATCAAACCCGCAATGGATATCCAAGCCAAACGGCGAATTGTTTTGGATGTTATCGCCATTGAAAACGACTCACGAGTTATTCATCTGTCAAGAAAACATGAGCCTTCGATTTTACACGTTTATTGAGGCAAATGAACCCGGGTGAATCTTTGGCTTTGCGTGCTCTGCAATCAAGAATCTTGATGATTGTCGGCTCCGGTGACTTTGAATCGGATCAGATAATCACGCTCGGCGGCTTTCATTTCGGCTCGTGCTTCGTCGTCGGTGTCATCGTAACCTACTAAGTGAAGCATGCCATGAATGACGTACAGTAGAAGCTCGTCATCACCAGACCAAGGATGGTTGGCGGACTCGCGATCCGCAGTTTCGCGGCTGACGATAATCTCGCCTTCCAACAGCGAGTCTTCGTCTTCCAGAGGAAAAGTAATCACATCGGTTGCCCAGTCGTGATCAAGATACTCATGGTTTAGTTGCCGAATCGCAGCATCGTCCATGACGGCGATGCTGATCTCGCCTTCTTCATAACCAAAGTCCTGGGCAACCACTCGAACCGCATCCATCAACCTGTCTGCGATCACTTGATCAAGAGGTCTTAGCTCCTGTTCGTCCGCTATACCAACTGCGATCTTAGGCTTCTTGTTCTTTTGCTTATTTGGTTTCTTTGGCATGCTTTTGGTTGTTTTGAAAGATACCAGATGTAGTTTGGGACCACTGTCCAGAGCGAGTAGCTGAACTGGCAGCCGGTCGGGACGATGGTTCCCATTCTAAGATATCTTTGATTTTGCTTCTCGCTTTAACGAGTCACCAGCTTCGGTTGAACGCGGCGGCTACTTGCGGGAATTGCCTTATTTTGATCCGTATTTTGAGCTGAAACTTGTCGCGTTGCATTGCCGAGCTTTAGGGGACTACGAGACCCGCGATTTGCTGATGGAATGGGCGTAATCCCAGCCGATGGAAGCGAGTCGGGCACAGGTTGAAGATTGCTTGGAGCCGGATCCATGAGCATCGAGCCTTCCGAGTACGGAGCTGGTGTCGGACGCGTTGCAGGGCTAGGCGTCGCATCGGAATGCGTGTGCGATGGATGATGGCGATAGCTCGTTGGGTTTCCGGCCGCTCCATCGTTGCATTGCGAGCAGTAGCCGCCAGAGTTCGCGCTGTGTTGACTTGAACAACCGCCCGTACTGCACGAGTCACAACCCGAGCTACCTTCGCAGCTATTACATCCCACCACAAAGGGTGTTCCCATCATGTCACGAATGCGATGCAGGAGTGGACGGCAGGGACCGCAACCGCCTCCGACAAACTCCCCATTGGCCCCACATGGATCGCAAGTCGGTGGTTCATTGATCTGTTCGTCGTAGTAGACTTCGCCGCAGCCCGAGCTACATCCACCAAAGAGGCCAGCTCGCATTCGAGCCGCAATTTGGCCATTTAGCAAGGTCGTGCATCCACCACAAGAGCTCGCGCCGCAAGCTCCCGAGTCACAACCAGAATCGCAGCCGCAATTCGATTGCATCAAGGCGATTCCACACCCTCCACAGCCGCCCGCCATGCGGACGCCGCAGCACCCGGTCAGCGCACCGCACGAAGCGAAAATCAACACAATGCCGGTGGCTAGCCAACCCAATCGTGAGCTCTGCATGAATGTTTGCATGCATATCGCTGGACGGGCGTAGAAATACAGTAACGACGTAACGATTGACCGAGAAATGGTCATAGTGATCCCCCTACGATGACGCTATTCTGAAGCTTTACACTTACATCATCGGGCCAGAATAACCGCTATAATCAGTAAATCTTGCCAATTATCGCCCGGTCCAACGAAAGCCACTTCAGTGCGAACCCCTCTACTGCCTCTCTTTGCCGTCCCTGTGTTACGAGTACCTCTACTGCGACAGTTCGTAATTTGCCTTCTTGCGACCAACTCTGCGCAAGCCGTCGAAGTGACTTCCCCTACTGTCACGCCAAACATCATTTTGATTGTTGCCGATGACCTGGGGTATTCGGATTTGGGATGCTATGGAGCAAAACAAATCCGCACGCCAGTCCTTGATAAGCTTGCTCAAGATGGAACTCGCTTCACCGATTTCTCGGTCGCTCAAGCTGTGTGCACAGCCTCTCGGGCAGCGCTGCTCAGTGGTTGCTATCCAAACCGAATCGGCATGGCAGGAGCACTTAATCATACGAGCTCAACCGGCATCCATCCCGACGAAGTGCTTCTCCCTGAACTCTGCAAGTCACGTGGTTATGCGACCGCTTGCTTCGGTAAGTGGCACCTGGGAACGCGACGACAATTCGATCCAAATCATAATGGCTTCGATCGATGGTTTGGCTTGCCCTACTCGAATGACAATGGTCCGTTGCATCCGTCGGTGCGCGGGATTCCATCACTCCCTTTAATCGAAGATGGTACGACAGTCGCCCTGGATCCGGATCAATCCACGTTCAGTCGAATCTTTACCGAGAAAGCAATCGAGTTCATCGTTGCAAATAAATTGAATCCCTTCTTCTTGTATATACCGCATGTGATGCCCCATGTGCCCATCGCGGCTTCCAAGAAGTTCCTCGGCTCCTCGACGAGCGGACTCTACGGAGACGTGGTTCAAGAGGAAGACTATTACATCGGCGAAATCTTAAAAGCGCTCGATGCTAATGGACTAGCAAACAACACCCTTGTCTTGTTCCTATCGGACAACGGTCCGTTTTTAAGTTATGGCTCACACGCCGGTTCCGCAGGACCGCTTCGTGAGGGCAAGTTGACGACCTTTGAAGGAGGAGTTCGGGTGCCTCTGATTGCTCGTTGGCCGGGGCATGTTCCAGCCGGTCGAGTCTGCGACGAAATGATTACGGGAATCGATCTGCTGCCGACTATTGCGAAAATCATCAACGAACCATTATCAGGTCAAAAGATTGATGGACAAGATTTGTCGCCTCTGTTGCTCAACACCCCAGATGCAAAGGGACGCGATACCTTTGCTTATTACTCGGGAACCGAACTACATGCAATCCGACAAGGAAAATGGAAGCTGCATGTGCCACACGATTTTATTACCGTCAATGGTGCAACGCGAACCGATGGTAAACCAGCCAACTACGAAAACATGGCTCCGGTTGCAATCGAAGAATCAGGCGTCAGAGGCATCGCGAGTCGACACGGATACAAAGTCGAGGCCCTCGAACTATCGCTCTTTGATCTCGCGTCAGATCCAGGTGAAAAACAAAACGTCGCTAGCGAACACCCCCAGATAGTTGCCAAGCTTCAATCGATAGCGAGCGGCTTCCGTAAAGAGCTCGGCGATTCGATCACAAAGCAAATTGGAACAGGAATCAGACCCGTCGGCCGCGAGTAGAGCCAGTGTCTGGGGTGATGAAAAGGGCCTTTGTTCTGAGCCGTAGGTGCTAGCCTCGGGTGCTAGCCTCGGGTGCTAGCCTCGGGTGCTATCGGGCAAATTTTGGCAAAGTCGAAACCCGTGGCTAGCGCCATCGGCTCAGATTTCATCAGCCCAGCCCGCGCCGGTATCTTTCGTAACAAAATCACGACGGTCTACCATGTCTTTCGAGCACAAAAAAGAAAACCGCCGGCCCGCCACTGAGGCATCATCCAAGGGTTGTGAAGCGGGCCACTCGATCGATCGTTGAGCGATAAACACTCGACATCGCCAAATCCGCCTGCTTTCAAATCTTCCATCATCTCGCGGCGGGTGAAGATATGAAGGAACATACTTGGCAGTCCACGATACGGATAAATTCTATCGCCATGCTCCCAGTCCTTAACAGTCAAAGACCGATAGTAACTTTTCACGGTTCTCAGTATCCCACCAGGCTCACGCAACCACATCCCTCGGTTATGACAGTGAACAAAAAACAAACCGTTGGACCGAAGTGATCGGCTGACGTTCTTTATCATGCTTTGACGATTCGTACGACCGCGAATCATTCCGATCGAGCTGTATAAACAAATCGCCACATCAATTGTTTCTGACGCGACGCAATCCAGCTGTGCTAAGTTCCCGTGGATGAAACCTGGACTGTTGTCTTTGCGAAGCGACATCGATGAAGTGATTTTCGCTTGCGATTCCAATAACATCGTCTTGCTCAAATCGAACCCGATCGTTCGCCACCCCGCAGCATACCACGGCAAGATCGCTCGACCCGTTCCACACCCAAGATCTAAAAGCGTCGCGTTTCCGTCTTCACCAATCTTTTGAGCGGCGATTTGTTTTGCGATCCATTGCTGATCGAATTCAAGAAGCGGATGCGACGCGTGAAATTGGTCGTAATCGGTAGCAATTTCCGGCGTGTTGCAGTAGTCCCAAGTCCCGCGACTCACGCCGGGTGGTAACTGCCAAGAAGGACGATTCAGATTGGATTGAGATGATTGAGTCACGGGAAGTAGTCAGTAGGCAGTGGGCAGTGGGCAGTGGGCAGTGGGCAGGTGTAGGCCTTTAGTCTTATAACTGATAACTGCCAACTGATAACTGCCAACTTCCCTCTATAACATATCCACGGGGTCGATATCGATTACGTACTCGACATCTTTGGGTGGTTTCAGTTCCGCGTGGACGCGTGTTAGCAGTCGATTCAAGATGCCGGGCTCTTCTGCAACGAACATGATATGGAATCGGTAGAAGGTTTTTAGCTTCGCCAGCGGTGGTGCGGCCGGACCGAGAAAACGTACTTGGTTCGAACCTTGAAGGGCGCGGATTTTCTCGACGGTTTGGGTAATCGAATTCGCGAACGCTTCGGTAACTGCCGGGTCGAGGCCTCGGATGATGATTCGCGCAATCGATCCGAACGGAGGGTACTGGAACTTTTCGCGATGTTCGAGCTCTTGCTTGGCGAAGCTTAAAAAATCATGTTCGCGAGCAAGCTCAATCGCGGGGTGATCTGGTGAATAGGTTTGCACGAAAACATGCCCCGGTTTTTCGCCTCGTCCACTTCGTCCTGCGACTTGGGTGACAAGTTGAAAAGTCCTTTCGGCGGCGCGAAAATCGGGGAAGTGCAGAGCGCTGTCTGCGTTGATCACGCCAACGAGAAGCACATTCGGAAAATCAAGTCCCTTCGCAATCATCTGCGTACCAAGCAGAATCTTCGTCTTGCCGTTGCGAAAATCCGACAGCGTCCGTTCGTGACTGCCAGGCTTTTTCATCGAATCGGCGTCCATTCTCGCAAGCGGACTGTTGGGAAATCCTTTCGCGATTTCTATCTCCAATCGCTGAGTACCCGATCCCGTGTAACGTACCTCGGGAGATCGACACTGTGGGCACGCCCGAGGAGTTGCAACCGTGTAATCGCAGTAGTGACAAACCGCCTTGCTTCCGTCGTGATGATGTGTCAGAGGCAAATCACAATCGGGACAGGAAACCACATAGCCACACGCAGGACATTGAATCGTGGTCGCAAATCCACGTCGATTTAGCATTAAGATTATTTGTCCGCCTGCTCGCAGGGTCTCTTTCATCGCTTCATGAAGTGGCTTTGATAAAGAACCGCGATTGGGATCAATCCGTTCATGACGCATGTCGATAATCGATACTTCCGGCAATGGTCGATTGTGGATGCGACGCGGAAGATTAAGCATCTTATACTTGCCAGTCACTGCACGATGATACGTTTCCAGCGATGGTGTTGCCGAACCTAGAACAAGCGGTATCTGCTCAAGCCAAGCTCGATGAATAGCCACATCGCGAGCATGGTAACGAGGAATATTGTTCTGCTTGAAAGAGTTCTCATGCTCTTCGTCCAAGATGATCAAGCCCAAGTGCGGGACCGGTGCGAAGATCGCGCTGCGAGCACCTACAACAACCTTGGCTGCTCCTTCGCTGATGCGTCGCCATTGATGGTGACGCTCAGGGCCGCTCATGTGGCTATGCATGACGGCGACGGCTCCAAAGCGATCTTGAAAACGCTGTCGCGTCTGTGGAGTGAGCGAAATTTCTGGAACTAAGACAATCGACTGGCGACCAAAGGTGAGCGTGTGCTCGATGGCTTGCATGTACACCTCTGTCTTACCACTGCCGGTGATTCCATGAAGCAGAAGCGTCTGGTGCTTGGAGGAATCGAGTGCTTCGCGGATCGATACGAGTGCCAGTCGCTGATCTGCGGTAAGCGCGGGAGGTTGTACCAGTTTGTTACTTGCAGCAGAAAAGTTATCTTCGCCTTCCATGACGCGTTCGCTGCGTGCTTCGATCAACCCTCGATCACGAAGCGCTTGAATCGGGGCCGAAGAACAGTTCGACATTTTTTGCAACTGCTCAACCGTCAGTGGCTCGCACGCAAGGATCAACTGCTGAAGCACATGCCGCTGCTTGGTTGGGAGAGCGGCCAAGATCGAATCGGAGGAGGCATTGCTCGAACTATCGCGATCCGGATCAAAAGCAAAATTCGCTGCCGGAGTCAAAAGCGTCTTCATCCGCGTACCAGCTTGAGTTCGAACGCCTGCTGGAATGATCGCTTCGAAGACCTGACCGATCGGAGTGATATAATACCGAGACATCCAATCGACCAGCTTAAGAAGATTCCCCGTGCAAAGCGGTTGAAGGTCCAGCGATTCAAGGATTGGCTTCAAACGACTTGCGACTTGCGGGACGACCTCGATTCCTAAGCAGTATCCGACCATTTCGCGATTCCCCTTTCCAAGAGGAACCTTAACACGCATCCCTGGTTGGATCGTACCCGAAAGCTCATCGGGAATGCGATAATGGAACGGACCAAACGGCGGCTCAGAAAAGGCGATCAGCGCCGCTGGTGTTGACGAAGCAGCATCCAACTCCCATTCGGGAATATCGCTGGAAAACAATTCGCCCTGTCGCGTGTCCATGAAAGCCTGAAGAAGTGAAACGATCGATTTGCCGAGAGAGTGTCTCGCCCTTTAAACCTAACCGCAAAACTCGTTTCATGCGACCGTAGAATCGGAGTTGGATTTTGCAGCATCGATTAGCTCCCGAGGAATGTTGGAGCAGGGAAATCACGGTGCAATGACAGACACACTCTTTTTTGCCTTCGCCTTTTTTATCTCTGTTGCAAAACTATGTATCATGTCTTTGATTTCGTCATGAGTTCTACCGTCTGCCGTAATGAGAAGGCTGAGTCTGGATTCAAAGGCTTCTATTTCCAGTTTCGTGTCGGGAGGGAATGAACCAGCGACTATTGCTTTGAATAATTCAGCAAGCCCCCTAAGCTGCGTCGTAACCGACATTTTATTTTTTCGATCAACCAATTCGCTCACATCGTAGACTCTCGACGTAACCTTGATCTGAGCTGCCTCGTAGTCTTTTGCATAACCCCCGTACCGGTATCCGGTGAAAAATCCGGCGACACTTGTCATCAATACGATCAAGAATCCAATTCCAAAATTGAGTCTCATTTTAGCCACGGTGCATTCCTTTGACTTTTGACCGCATNATCACGACAACGCGAAGTATTGAATTGGAGCTTGGGCAAACTTGTCGAACAAGTAAGATATCACAGTCAAACGTGTAACACATACCGAGGAAACTGAATTGCAAACGCCCGCCTCTTCCCAGTACCGAGTTCTTCTTCAAAAAGAGCAACTTGTTTTTTCTTCTGCACATTTTATTACCTTTGCAGGTGATATTTGCGAGTGCTTGCACGGGCATAACTACGGTGTGAAAGCCGAAGTAGAGGGACCGCTGGACGAGAATCGATATGTGGTTGACTTTATCGCTTTCAGAGACGCACTCGCAGGAGTCGTTAAACAGCTTGACCATCACATGCTGATCGCGACGAAGCATCCGCTGATCAGTGTCGAAGAGATTCATCAAGAAGATCGTGATGAAGTCATCGTACGTTTTAGAAACAAGCGCTGGATCTTCCCGGCGGAAGATTGCAAGCTTCTGCCGATCGGCAATACGACAGCAGAAGAAATCGCAAGCTGGATCGCGGCTGAGATTCACCAAGTCATGAAGCCCAAAGTGGGACCTTCGCTATCTTGGTTGGAAGTCGGAGTAGATGAGAATAACGGTCAGTGGGGATATTGCAGAATCCCATGGTAGAAACGTGTCGATTTCGGCGAGCAGCAAAATTTTAACCCCCGTAGTGATCTGGGCTGACGAAACCTGAGCCGATGACGCTAGCCACGGATTTCGATTTCGCCACAATTTGCCACGCGGCACCAGAGGCTAGCGCCTACGGCTCAGGAAAAATGCCCTGTTCACCACCCTAACATCGCTCCTGCCCTAAATCGCGTCGCAGCTTGCCCAGTTCTTGCCGACCTTGATGTCGATGTTCAATGGGACATCCAGCTTCACCGCGCTGGACATTTCTTCGCGTACGATTGTCGATAGTTTTTCGATATCGTGGGGTGCAACTTCGAAGACTAATTCATCGTGAATCTGAAGTAGGATCTTGGCAGCGATCTCGGTCTGTTTCAATCTTCGATGAACACCGATCATCGCGATCTTGATCAAGTCGGCGGCCGAGCCTTGGATGACCGTGTTGACTGCCATTCGTTCCGGTTCGAGAAGGGTCTTTTGCTGCTGTGGGGTGAGTGTCGCAAAGTTTCGAATCCCTTTCAAGAATCGCTTGCGTCCAGAGATTGTCGTTACAAACCCATCGCGACGGCAATCTTCAAAAACTTTATACATGAACTGACGAACGCTTTGATAACGTTCGAAATAGGCATCGATGAATTCGGCTGCTTCGCCCTTGGAGATATTGAGTGCCTTTGCCAAACCGAATGGGCTTTGGCCATAAAGAATTCCAAAGTTAACGGCCTTCGCGCCACGTCGCATATCTTTGGTAACGTGCATCAAATCAACGCCATGAATTTCGGCGGCGACTCGAGTGTGTATATCTTCGTCGTTCAGGAAGGCATTTCGAAGCGATTCATCGCCGCAGTAATGAGCGAGGACTCGTAGTTCAATTTGCGAGTAGTCCGCGGTCATCAGCATCCATCCATCGGGTCCTGGTAGAAACGCTGATCGAATTTCTCTTCCTTCTTCGGTCCGAATGGGAATGTTTTGCAGGTTCGGATCGGTGCTACTCAGTCGGCCCGTTGCAGCCACGTCTTGGCGGAACGAAGTATGCACGCGACCGGTTTTCTCACAGACCAACTTTGGCAACGCGTCGATATAGGTGCTCTTGAGTTTGGCTGCTTGACGATACTCGACGATCTTCGCAGGCAATGGATGTTCGCTGGCGAGTTCTTGAAGAACTTCGACATCGGTGCTGGCACCAGTTTTGGTTTTCTTTACGACGCGAAGCTTTAGTTTGTCGAATAGAATCGCGGCAAGCTGTTTCGGACTGTCTGGATTGAATGATTCTCCGGCGAGTGTCTCAATATCTATTTTCAAGCGATCGATTTTTGTAGCCATCTTGTCGCTTAACTGCCCGAGCAAAACCGGATCGATCGTGATGCCGTTGAATTCCATTTCCGCGAGTACTTCAAGAAGCGGAAGTTCAATGTCCCGGTACACACTTTCAAGCGACTCTTGTATCAGCTTTGGTTCAAGGATCGATCGCAAGCGATAAGGAACATCTACATCTTCTGCAGCATAGATTGCGACCGCATCCACGTCGACCTGATCCATCTTGCGTTGGTCCTTTCCACTACCGATCAATGCATCGATGCGAATGGTTTCATGCGATAGGTGACGTTTAGCAAGATCGTCAAGGTTATGGTTGCGGCTTCCTGCATCTAACAAGTAATCGGCAACCATTGTATCGGAAGCAATGTTGACGACTTCCAAGCTCTCGCCGCGAAGGACCACGAGATCGTATTTGATATTCTGTCCGATCTTGGCAATAGTTGGATCTAACAGCAGCGGTCGAAGTACTTCTTTAACCTCGTTCGCATTCAAGCAATGAGCCGCATTGGGCGCGAGGATCGGCAAGTAGACGGCTTGTCCTGGCGACCAACACAGCGAGTAACCCACTAGTTCGGCGTGTCGCGGTGACACCGAGGTGGTCTCAGTATCGATTGCAAGGTAACGCGACTCGGGAGGAACACTTGCAAAGTACGATTGAATCTCTGAAGCAAAATCGGAGAGCGTCTGCGTGATGACACCAGGCACGACAATGGAAGCGTCGCTCACGATGCAACGGTACAACGATCGGTCGATGACTTGTGGCGGAGGTGAAGCGGTCTCATGTTCCGAAGTAGTGTGCTTTAAAAATCGTTCTGCCAATCTGCGAAAGCCCAGCGATTGAAAGAGGGCTTCGACTTCTGCAACGCGAGCGTTTTGCTGACTCCACTGCGGCCAATTCCATTCGATGGGCGTGTCGTTTTTCAGTCTCACCAGATCGCGACTCAGGTAGGCTTTCTCGTGATGTTCTCGAAGTGTTTCTTGACGCTTGGCACCCGGGACTCGGTCGAGGTTTGCGTAGATTCCATCCAGCGATTCAAACTCGCTTAGCAACTGCTGTGCTGCCTTCGGACCGATTTGGGGGACCCCCGGAACGTTATCAACCGAGTCACCAACCATGGCTTGGAAGTCGACGACTTGCTCCGGTTTGATGCCCCAAGTTTCGGCTAATTCGGGGACACCGTAAAGTTGATTCTTACGAAGGTTCAGCATTTGAACGTGCTCGGAAAGGAGCTGACGACAGTCTTTGTCGCTAGTGACTAGCAAGCACTTGGCTCCTCCGTCATGCGAAGCCTTAGCAATCGTCGCAAGAATATCATCCGCTTCAAAGCCAGGCATCGACAGCTTCGAAACGCCAAGAGTTTCTAAAGCCGAATGAATCAGCGGCATCTGAGCCCGGAGAGCCTCCGGCATCGGGTCGCGATTGGCTTTGTATTGGTCGTACAACGCGTTGCGAAAGGTAACTTCCGATTCATCAAAGGCACAAACCAAAAAGTCCGGCTGCCACTGGTCGATCAGTTCAATAACATCACGCAAGAATCCGTGAACAGCTCCTACTTCCATCCCGGAAGGACTGGTCATCGAAGGTAGGGCATGAAAGACTTGGTAGATCAAGCTGTGCGAATCCACAACGATGACAAGGTCGCCTGGACTCAGTGATTCCTTCGGGGCCTTGTTTCCTGATCCGTAGACGCTAGCGTCGGGTGATGTCGGTACCGAAGTGGTTGTTGTTGCGTGGTCACCCGTGACTAACGCCATCGGCTCAGGGACTGCTGATGGGGTGTCGTTGGCTGTGAAAGGGATCGAGTCTGGGTCCGTCGCACCTGCCGGAAAACCCCTCTGTGGGGTGGTCCCTTCGACCGGGAGTGGGGGGTCGTCTTCGAAGAGCCGAGGCTGATTGGCAAAGTTTGATTTTTTTCGCATCCAGACAGTTTAGCGAATGCGAGCCAAGCCGTCCTACCGGGATAGTCCCTTGGTGGGAAGACAAAACCTGATCCGATGGCGCTAGCCACGGGTTTCGACTTCGCCACCGTTTGCCACGCGGCACCCGAGGCTAGCGCCTACGGCTCAGGAAAAATGCCCCCTCCTACCGGGACAGTCCCTTGGTGGGAAGACAAATCCTGAGCCGATGGCGCTAGCCACGGGTTTCGACTTCGCCACCGTTTGCCACGCGGCATCCGAGGCTAGCGCCTACGGCTCAGGAAAAATGGCCCCTCCTACCGGGATAGTCCCTTGGTGGGAAGACAAAACCTGATCCGATGGCGCTAGCCACGGGTTTCGACTTCGCCACCGTTTGCCACGCGGCACCCGAGGCTAGCGCCTACGGCTCAGGAAAAATGCCCCGTCCTACCGGGATAGTCCCTAGCGTTGATCGATGGTTGGCAAAAGTATCTGGAAGTTCGGGCGGATTCATTTGACGATCGACCACGACGTATCTAATATGCATTGATAGGCTCGTCGTTGGCTTTTCTGCCCGTTCTGCGACGCAAGCCTGACCCTTAGGATTTTCGAAGGATTATTTAATGGCTGCTCGTGATCGCAATCTCTCCGCATGGATGGCCTACGTGATCGTCGCTAGCTTCGTGTCGGTAGGTCTGATCGGTGCTTTGGGCTACACGATGTACAGCAGCAGCAATCTCCAAACGACAGCCAAAGAAGCAGTCGGACGAGCTGCTGAGTCGGATAAAAAGTATCGCGAAATCACACAGAACCTTGATTTTGTCAAAGGAATGCTTGGGCAACGTCAGTTTAGCGAAGCCGAATGGGAAACGATGAAGAGTTCCATCACAGGCTCAGCAGACTTTGATGCACTCCAGTCGCAGTACGCCAAGGATATGACTTTGTTCGGACCATCGGAACCGTTTCAAAACAAGAACTATCCCAAGCTTGCCGAATACTTGATGCGTGAGTTGCGAGCTCGAAACGCTCAGGTCGACTCGGCTGCTAAGACGGCTCAAGATCTTAATCTCAAAACCGAGAGCACCGTTCGCAGCGAGACTGATGCACGCAAGGCAGCAGAAACAAAAGCCAACGATCTTGATAAGCAGCTTGCAGAAGCGCGGGCGGACTTTAAAAACAAAATAGACGACTTAATTAAGACCAACACGCAAACCAACGAAACGCTTCAAAAGAAGATCGCCGAGCATGCCAAAGAAAAGGCGAAACTAGAGTCGATGGTGAAGGTCAAAACAGATGATGTCACGATGTTGACCGAGCGTAACCTCTCTCTCGTTCGACGAATCGAAGTCCTTGAAAATGTTGACTTCCAAGCGGTTCAAGGCAAGGTAGTCGATGTCGAACAAGGCGGAGCGATTGTTTATGTGAATATCGGTTCAGCCGATGACCTCCGGCCTGGTGTTCGATTCAGCGTCCTCAATCCCGACGTCGCAAGATTAAACGAAGCAAAACCTAAGGCACATATCGAAATAGTTGAAATCCTCGGATCTACTCAAGCACGTGCAAGGGTCCTTGCTAGCGATTTGAAGATTCCAGTCCTGAAGGGCGACGTGATATACTCGCCAGCCTGGGAAAAGGGCCGCAAGGTTCAGTTTGCTTTGATGGGTAAACTTGATATGAATGGCGACGGAAGTGACGACAGAAACGTTATTAGAAATCTTATCGAACAAAGTGGTGGAGTAATCACTGAGGATCTCTCTCCAGATGGGAAATCATCAGGTAAGATGACTGCTGCAACAAGATGGTTGGTCGTCGGCGAAAAGTTTGACGTTTCAAATGCTGAGGATTTAGATCCTAAGATTCGCGAGTTCCGTTCCAAGTACTCCGATATGGAATCACGTGCTCGGGGACTGGCAGTTAGTCAAATAAATCTTGATAAACTGTTAAGCTGGATTCGAAGCAGTGGTGACGACCGATCGATGCCGCTCGGGAATGCTGCTAGGGCGACCGACTTCATCGACAAGAGGCCTCTCAAGTCCAGCACTGGTAGCGTATCGGAAGTTTACAGCAAAGGTGTCGAAAACGGCACGTTTGGTAGACCTTTAACGAGCGGCGAATATGTTAAGTAAGTTTGGTGAATAATTAAAACGCCTTGGTAAGCACATCTGAAAGAGTGTTTCGGCATAACAAATTTCTGCTCCCTTCTCCCCCGGTACTCCGGGGGAGAAGGGGTGGGGATGAGGGGGTAAATGATCTCGAAACGCAATGTCCTTATAGTTTGCTGAAGCCCCTCACCCCCGACCCCTCTCCCCGGATTACCGGGGCGAGGGGAGCTTGAATTTGTGGTTCATATCAGATGACTCCTGCCGACGTGCTGCGCTTTCACTGAGGCTGCGCACGAACCCTGAGCCAATTGTGCTAGCCACGGGTGTCAAGGCAGCCACAATTTTCCACACGGCACCCGAGGCTAGCACCTAAGGCTCAGGAAAAATGCCCTTTTCATCATCCCAGGCTATGGGGCTAAGCTGTTGCGATGTATTCTTGACAGCCCTTCCTTGAGTCATCAAAAAAATGCTACGCGATCGATTACACTTGTTGTGTACACGCTGGCAATTCCGTTCACAATCTAGAGCAGCGAGAGAGTCGCTGAACGATGAAAATACCCTCCCTGAATTTATCCACGGTACCGCTTAAAAAGTCAGACGACTTATTCGAGAAGAGCTCGATGAGCTTTGGCGAACACTTGGAGGAGCTACGTAAGTGTTTGGCTTGGGCATTTGGTTCTTTAGGGATTGGGATGCTTATTGCTTTCCCGATGGCTAATTGGGTTATCAATTACATCCAAACTCCTTTGGAAGTGGCACTCGAAAAGTACAACCACGAGAAGACGAAAAAGGAGCTTGCAACAAAGCTTGGCCATGAAGCCGACGCGGAGTATCTGGATTGGATCAAAAGCCATAACAAGATCCTTCAGGAAGTCGAGGTCGACCGCGACGAGCTCTTATCAGCAATTTCAGACGAGGAGCCAACACTTAGCGATTCGTTTCCTGCCGTTTCCAATGAAACAAAGCCATTACCTGAGCCGTCCGTAAAGAAGTTGAGGCGATTGACGATCTTGGTTCCGTTCTCGACGACGACCGAAGCACTCGGGCTCCAAGAGCCGTTCATGATTTGGATGAAAGCGGTTATCGGTGTAGGGATTGTTATCGCGAGTCCTGGGATTTTCTTTTCGATTTGGAAGTTTGTTTCCGCTGGGTTGTATCCTCACGAGCGAAGATATGTGTACTGGTTTCTGCCGCTCAGTCTTGGTCTATTCTTAGCAGGTGCGGCGTTGGCGTTCTTCTTTGTCTTCCAGTTCGTCATTGATTTTCTGTTGAAGTTCAATGACTCGATGAACATCAACGCGGCCCCGCGACTGACCGACTACATGTCGTTTGTGCTGCTGCTTACGCTAGGCTTCGGAATCTCATTTCAGCTCCCCTTGGTGATGCTGATACTGGAACGGCTGGGTATTACATCAACGAATCTATACATCACCCAATGGCGAATGGCGATCTTAATTATCGCGTTCGTTTCAATGATTCTGACACCCGCCGAAGTCATGAGTATGATCGGGATGTGTGTGCCGCTGATCGGGCTATACTTCTTTGGTATCGCCCTCTGTCACTATCTTCCACGAACCGGTTCGCCTCATCGCGGTTACGATCCTGCTTAGCCAGACCTGGGCGTGAGATAACACGAAAAATGTATCGCTTTTCATTAGCCCTAGGCGCTAATATTGAAGTTGCTAGCCGTGTTCGAATAACTCGCCATCCGCTTGCGACGGAGCGTCTATTAACGTGGCTAGCGCCATCGGCTCAGTATTCATGCGTCAGAGGTCGATTACCTCAACTACTTGGCTGAGGCGTGCTCGAGTGCGTCCTTTAACGAGATGTGCCCTTCATAGAGTGTACGACCGATGATGCATGAATCGGTCTTCATGGTGACTAGATCATCGATGTCTTGGAGTGTGGTTACGCCTCCGGAAGCGACGACAGGAAACGGGCTCGCATCTTGCATGGCCTTCAAGGCTTCAAAGTTTGGCCCGGCCATCATCCCATCCTTGGCAATATCGGTGTAAACAACTGCAACGCAATCTTCAGTTTGGTCGGCGATGCGCTTGATGAGATCTGTAGCTAGTGTACTGCTGGTCTCCAACCAACCTTCGGTGGCGACCAAACCATTGCGTGCGTCAAGGCCCAGTACGAGATGCCCCACATATCGCTCGCACATCGCGGCAAACCAAGCTGGATCCTTCAATGCTGCCGTACCGACAACAAGTCGCGACAATCCAAGTCCAAGCAGTCTCTCGATGGTGGCCTCGTTCCTCACGCCACCGCCCAATTGAACAGGAAGCTGACCTGCCGCTGCAACGATTTGTCGTATTGCATCAGCGTTAATAATCGAGCCAGATTTTGCACCATCCAAATCGACGCAATGCAGGCAACTCGCTCCCTGAGCAAACCATTTCGCCGCCGTTTCGCCGGGGCTGTCGCTAAAAATCGTGTTGCGTTGATAGTCCCCCTGTTGTAATCGAACACACTTACCGTCAAGAAGGTCAATCGCGGGCCATATCAGCATGATGAAGGTTTGGGTTAAAAGTCGGTAGGTAAAAATCTAATGTGACGATGCATTGAAGTGATCAGATATTACCGTTTCCTGCGTTTATACCAACCCAATAAGCTCATTTCCGCTTTATCAGCCCAATGGCTTGCATCGCTCCAAAGGGCTATTCCGCTCTTTGGGCAAACTGGATTGTCGGGATTCGTTTGAGGAAATCGAGTTTTCATTGTCGGGTCTGTCCACGTCGACTCGCATTCGTCGCAAACAACGCATCCGAACATTTGCCCCAGACCGTCGATCGTCGCGCGAATCCGTACCAGTCCTTGCCCACAGACAGGACAATGTTCGACGTAATGAATTTCGGTTGTCAACGCTTGATACCCTGATACTGATGGAAGCCAACTAGAAAGGAAAAGCAGTAATCACCCGATCACCGTTCAAGACAATTCGAAGCCGTTTAGTCGATGGATTGCCTTTCCTTCGACCTTCGGAACCTCCGACGAACCCAATTTTTTTATCGAATGTAATCTCCATGATTGTCATTCCTTCTTCATCGCGAATCTTTGTTCCTTTCGCTTTCGATGATGCCTTCTGATAACCTTGATCGATCGTAGTAAGAAACTCGGCCATGCTTCCTTCGAAGACTCCATGTGAACCGGCCCGGTCGGGCATGTCTACAATGTGACGTTCAACATGCTTAAGCCGATGCCCTTCCTCGCTTCCTGGTGCGTAGACCAAACCTTCGGGTGATGCGTAGCGATCACGCCCCAGCGATTTCAAGTATCCGAAGGTGGGGCCTTGTTTGTTGTCTTGGCGATCGGTTTCGCCAACATCCGGCGATTTCTTACCTGCGTTGCTTGCTTGCGCGGGAGGTGTCGGAAGTTTTTTCGAAGTAGTCGCGTTCGCGCCAGGTGCTTTAGAATCGGAAGCCTTTGCAGGGGCAGATTTCTTCTCTGTTGTTACCGTTGGCTTCTTCTCGAGCGGTACAACATCATTGTTAACAATCTGCACAAGCGTCGGCAGATTCCAGCCAAAGGTTCGATTCGCAGTTGGCTGCAAAAGCCAATAGCCGATCAGCAAGCCGATGATTCCGAGGGCCCATTTCGGTGGTATCGCTCGAAGGATTCGAAGCAGTTCATTTTGATTCGCCATGCTGCTGAAGCTTCATCAATTCAAAAGTTGTAGTCAAAGGGGAAATGCAAACGTCATACTGAGGATCACGACGCGAGATCCGGTACAAATCGACGCAGTCTCAAACCCGCCGTCTTAACCATGCGATATAGCAGGCTTGAGGTACCTGCATCGATAGACAGGTAGTCCGTTCAACCGTGTTCTGCGTTCGAAGTGAGTTCGGTAATCCATATCGTGCTCGGACGACGGCTCTTCGACAAAAATTGGTCCTTGAAGATTTGTTACCTCTTCAATCAGTTCCAGGGTCGATTCGTAGTAGTCTACGACATCTGTCCAGAAGTGGAGCGTTCCACCGGGAGTCAAAGCTCGTTCGATGGCGACAAGCATTCTTTCGTTGAGAACACGTCGCTTTTTATGACGAGCCTTCCACCACGGGTCCGGGAAATAGACGTGAACGGCAGCCAATCTTTCAACCGGAATATCGCGGCACATGACTTCGATCGCATCGCAGCAAAAGAACCGACCGTTGGTTACGTTCGTCTCCTCGAGTCTCTTCTGAGCCAAAGCTGCAAACTTCGCGGCTAGTTCCAGTCCGATAAATACAGTTTGCGGAGCTGCCGCGGCGGCTCCGATCATAAACAGCCCTTTACCCGAGCCCACTTCTAGCTCGATTCGGGAATCGCTTTCGATCATGGATTCCAAAACAGGTTGCTGTTCTTGAGGTTGAAAGTAACCTCTCGAAAACGTTTTCACCGAGATACCGTGCCTTACTTTTAATGAACTACTTCTTCACGACCCAAATGTTTTGGAACACGACAGGGTTACCATGATCTTGGAGATACAAAGGCCCAGGCGAATTCGACTCGGCATTCTTGCCGGGGGTTTCATTGGGCAGCTCCAGAGAATCATGAATCAGTTTGCCATTATGCCTCACACTTATCAAGGCGTTCGAGGTCTTATTGCCCTGTTTGTCGAACTTGGCAGCGGTGAAATCTATGTCGTAAGTCTGCCAAGCGAGGGGCGGGTAGCAGATATTCACTAATGGTTTGGCAATTTGGTAGATCCCGCCGCAGCCATTGCTCTTGCTATCGAGACCGAAGGAATCCAGGATCTGAACCTCGTATCTTCCTTGGACATAAACGCCACTGTTGCCTCGACCCTGCCCGCGATCTTTGGGCATAAACGGTACACTGAACTCGACGTGTAAACGATGGTCGCCAAACATTTCTAGCGACTCGCTATTTACAGAAAGATATCTCCCTTCAATCAACGAACCGCCCCGAAACTTGTCACTGCTTCCACCGTCGAAGAGAACCATACCCCCTTCAGGCACTGGAGCACCTAGCGTGACGCTTTGCCGATTCACTTTGCTCAACTCGCCAAGGCTTTTCTGATCTCCGTCAGTAATCGACAGTTGGTCACCTGTAATCTCGACTCGAAACGGTTCTGAGTTTGCGACAGCCAGCTTCCCCTCCGATTTAGCACGCAGAATTTTACGTTCACTGTCATTGCGATACCCATCACCTGGAAGCCCGCCCGGGTAAAGAACGATCGAGAACTCGGAGTTACCCAAGGCGACGACTTGAGCTCCCCAAGCTCCTCCCCACGGTTCGACAATGCCCGCGTATTCTCCCTGCAGCTTGTACACATCCCCAGCAGATTCTGGAGAAGTGTGTGTATCAGCCGCTAGAAAAGGAGCCTTGCAGAACATACCAACCGTAATCAAAACCAGGAGAAGGGCTTTTGGGATTGGCATGATGGATTTCCTTTGAGGAAAAGGATTTGGCTGTTCTTCAACAACAAGGCAGTATCAACAAGTCATTATCGACGTCGTCCGCCGCCTTGGCCCGCTTTGGCTGCTGAACCGATTGCTTTCAAGACACCTTCATCGACAGACAATCGACCCAAGACCCCATGTGGTAGGATCTTGGTGTTGATATTGATGAAGTCCTTTGCAGATGATTGGCTAGCGCCATCGATCATCGCTTCCAGGATCGGCTCAGCTTTGATGGTTTGGATGTACTGAACAATGGGGACCAATTGAACTCGCATATCGAACGGATTTCCTGCCACCGGGGTCGATTTGGATGCGACGTTATCAATCGCGGTCTTTAGTTTCGTTTCCGCATCCGGGCCAACACTCAAATAGATCGACTTGTCGGCCGTTCCCAGTGCGAAGGCAACTGGCGACCCAAGTACCCGCACCAATTCTGGCGGTGCATCTTGAGGCAGTGTCACCGCACCTATGTGTAAGGTAACTCCTGCGTGCTTTCCTTGGTTGAATTGGATCAACGGAAGATCGTCGCTGTAGCTGCGAATCTTTTCGTAATTCGATGCCAAGAACGAAGCCCATTTGTTTCCATCGGCAACATGTGCAACGCTGACCAATGAAAGTTGATCACCGAGCGATAGCGAGACTGCCGAATCGCTAATGCCTTCTTCAACCGTCTCCAAGACAAGCTGCTTGAACTCGTCTGCAATCTCGGTCGCACCTGGCAACTTGGAATCGGCTTGATTAAGCAATTGTTCTAACTGCGAGAACGCGACTTCGATGTTAGCTTTAGCGTCCTCGATGTACTCAGGCATTGTGCGATTCGTACTGTGAACCGAGATGACTTCGCGATCGCTTGTCAAACCAGAGAAAGCGGTTTTTGATGTTGCGCTGAAAGCAACTTGCTTGTCCAAATCGGAACCCTCAACAAACTGAGTTGCCAGTTCCATCGACAGCTGCTTCGCTGCCGAGTCGGCGGTGATGCCAAACACCACTGTCGAGACGTCGTTGACCATTGCTTCTAGTTGATCAAGTTGTCTTTCTTGCATTTCCATTGACGCTTCAAAGTTGGCCAACTGCGTTTCGGCGATTGCTCGTGCTTCATCTGTCTTTGCAGCTTTGATTGCGTCTTCCGCAGCACGCTTAGCTTGAGCCATTCCTTGCGACGCGCCACGCTCGAAGCTATCTCGCATTTGAGCGAGCAAGGTCTCTCGCAACTCTTCGGGTACACTTTGAAGATCCAATCGGAAGCCGATGTCGTATCGCGAGGCAAGCTTATTCAGTAGTTCCGATGGATCGTAATCAAAATCAGTAACCGTCGCTTCTTCTGGTGAAACATACAGCCAACCTTCTTCGTATTGAGCAAACACCGGCTGTGGACCAACTTCGAGACTATAAAGTCCGTTGCCCAAGTCATCTGGCTCGCCAAACTGTGCAAGCCCATTAAAAAACAGTTTTATATCGCTCACAGGAAGCATCACCACCGGTGTTGGATTCCCAACATCGCTAAGGCTAACCGCGACCCCGATTGGACGAGTCTTATCCATTCCTTGTGTGTAGCTATTGACCATCATATTAGCCAATCCACTAAACTCAGGCTGATTCACGGCACGCATCAGGTAGCTTACATGCGGCATCAATTGGTCAAGTTTACTGGTAGATACAACTAAAGTTGGCGAATCGCCTGCGTCATTTGAGCCAGCGGCAGAAGTTGCTGGAGCCAATGCCGTTGCTTGAGCATGTACAGTCGCAGTGCTTGGAGCAAACAAGGACCCAGCGGTCCAAAACATCAAAGCACTACTTAAAATCCATCTTCTTCGCGAACTCATTTCGAGCAATCCTTATAGCAATTTTTCTTCGTGTAAACGTACCAATTCGTCCAAACAACGCGAAGAGTATACCATGTTCTCGGATATCCACATGAGGACAATAGTCACTTCTGCAAATCGGAACAGACATCCCTGCCAACGATTGTTTTACCAAGAAGGTTAATTGCGACTTTCTTCTAAGCGACCCAATAAAAACAGTTCGGCTGATCCAAGCTCGGCTGATTGAGACACACTCGCAAGTAGATCTAACTTGGAAACGTTTCGAAACAGAACGCTTCATTGGCCAACAACCGCTGGCTCGCGCCCAGCGGTTTTTCAATGTGCTGGTTCAAAAGATCAGCTATCAGCAAGCTCTTCCTCGGCATCTGCGTCACCTTCGGCGACGACGCCTTCTGGACCGGTGTAGCCTCCCGCTGCCAGAATCAACTCGCGGATTTCTTCAGCGATAGCAGGGTTTTCGATAAGGAAGTTTCTCGCTTTTTCTTTGCCTTGTCCAAGGTACGTTTCCCCGTACTTGAACCAAGCACCGCTTCTGTTGACTATCTTCAGGGCGGCCCCCAAGTCCAACACGTCACCTTCGTAGCTGATGCCATTGGTGTGCATCATGTCAAACTCAGCGACCCGGAACGGAGGAGCAACTTTATTCTTAACGATCTTGGTTCGTACGCGTTGACCGACCACTTCTTCACCGTCTTTTAGCTGTCCGATTCGGCGAACATCAATTCGACAGGACGAGTAAAACTTCAACGCTCGGCCACCGGTAGTCGTTTCCGGGCTACCAAACATAACGCCGATTTTTTCACGAATCTGGTTAATGAAAATCACAGAAGTCTTGCTCTTGGCAATGGCGCCGGTGAGTTTTCGCATCGCTTGGCTCATTAATCGAGCTTGCAGACCCACGTGGCTGTCACCCATTTCGCCGTCGAGTTCTTTCTTCGGAACGAGTGCTGCGACCGAGTCGATGATGATCACGTCTACCGCGTTACTCTTGACGAGCATTTCGGTGATTTGCATCGCCTCTTCTCCATTGCTTGGCTGCGAGACCAGGAGTGTATCGAGTTCCACGCCCAGCTTTCTTCCCCAGGTCGGATCAAACGCATGCTCGGCATCGATAATCGCCGCGATACCACCATTTTTTTGAGCTTCGGCGGCAATGTGCAGTGCCAGCGTTGTCTTGCCGCTGGATTCAGGGCCAAAGATTTCGATGATTCGACCACGGGGGACCCCATTACCACCCAGGGCAATATCCAAGGAGAGTGAACCTGTTTTGATCCCTTCGATTTTTAGCTGGGCTTCGCCCCCAAGCGGCATGATGGAACCTTCGCCGAACTGCTTCTCAATTTGTTGAAGCGTTGTTCTCAGGCCTGGCTCACGCTTATAGACAGCTTCGAGTCCGCTTGGACCTTGTTCAGCTTTTTCAGTTTTCTTTTTTGCAGTTGATTTGTTAGCAGCAGCCATTCGGAAATTCCCTTTTTCAAAAAAATTGTTTTACTCAAAACCCATTCGTGCCCAGCCGGGAAAACACATCCACGCCCATATCGACGTCTACTGACTTAATGTACCGTCGATGTTCACGTGTGACTATACGCCTGGATAGTAACACAGTTGACGGCAGGCTTCAACTACAGGAAACCAATCAGCGGAGTGTTTTTTTCACTCGACATAATTACTTTCGCACCAGGTTGTGACACGTTTGGTCACAGCACGAAGAATTTTGTGGAGTAAGCTAAGGCATCCTGTTTTTCAGCCCTGGAAAACCAGAAAAGAAGCTGCTCCCTACGAATTTCGCAAACAGTCCGATTCTTATGAACATTATCGATTGGTTTCTACACTTAGATAATCACTTGCAGGATCTCGCTGCGGCGATGGGGCCCTGGTTATATGTCTTGCTGTTTGCAGTGATTTTCTGTGAAACAGGACTAGTGGTCACTCCGTTTCTTCCAGGTGACTCGCTGTTGTTCGCCGTTGGAGCACTTGCCGCTAGCCCCGGCAGCGTTCTTTCGCTTCCATGGTTGATACCTTTATTGATTATCGCAGCGGTCGCGGGAGACGCGGTCAATTACGCGATTGGAAGGTATGTCGGCCCAAGGATCTTTTCAAAAGAGATTTCGTGGTTGCTCAACCGAAAACATCTCGATCGAGCTCAGGAGTTTTATGATCGATATGGTGCAAAGACGATTGTGTTGGCTCGCTTCGTCCCAATCGTCCGAACGTTCGCTCCATTTGTTGCGGGTATCGGAAAGATGGATTATTACCGATTCTGGTTTTACAACTGTATCGGTGCAGTAGTTTGGGTCGCCGGCTTTCTTGTACTCGGATACTACTTCGGAAGCTTGGAATGGGTCAAGGACAAGCACTCGATGATCACTCTAGGTATCATCGGCGTAAGTGTGCTTCCGATAATCTATGAGTTCTGGAAAAGTCGCCAAGAGAACGCGATAGCTCGAACGCAGCCAAATGTCGACGAGTAGTTTCGTCGACAATAAAGAGAGGGACAGACTCAGTCGCAAGTAATTGCGCGATATGTAACAAAGTGTCCAGTCATTTTCGTACTCGTACTCAGGCGTAAGCCGGTACTCGTAATCGAACTCGATCAGTTCGCAATCGGATCGACTAAAAACTATAGGAAAATCTAAGTCTGACGCTACCGAAGGCTTTTGATGAACGACACTATTAGAGTTTTACATTCAATCGCCGATATGACCAATTATGAAGTCAACCAAGCACGAGCGGTACTAGCAGAGGTTGCTTTAGAACTTGCCGCTTGGGAGCGGAACCGGTTTCAAGAGCAATGGTTCTGGTGTTGATTCTTGCGCGACCGGGCGTTTGGCTGGGGTTGGAGTGTTGGTTATTCGCGTCGGTGTGGATTGTGTTTTGACAGGTTTTGCGACTGTTTGGCTTGAAGTCTTTTGACTTAAAGTGCTTTGACTTGATGCAGTGGGTGAGGCTGGCAAAAGTGTTTTCGAGTTTGGTATGGCTCGAGGAATTGGGTTGACGTTGCCGCCCACGATAGGTGCGTTCTGCATGGCTTCGATAATACCATCGCTTACACCAGCATCACTCATGCTGACTACATCCTCTACAGAAATTTGATAAGCAACGCCCGTCGACTCGATGTGATTTCTGATCACGTTCTCGCTCACGCCGCTTTTGGCAAGAGTCATGATGTCGGCGACGGTCACACCACGTCGCAGCGGGGTAGTCGATTGAGGTTGGGCTGGAGTCGTCACGACTTGTGTCGGTTGAGCTTCGACGTAGACGGGTTGCGACTGAACATAGACGGGCTGTTGTTGGACAATATAGCCGTTTTGATTTCGTTGTTGGTGGTAACGTTGCTGAGCTCGTTGTTGTTCGTAGTAGCGTTGTTGAGCCTGCTGCTGGGCGTAGCGTTGCTGAGCGGCTTGTTGCTCTTGCTGTTTCTTGTGATTGCCGAGCAAGCCTCCAGCAACTGCACCAACAGCACCACCGATGAGCGCTCCCTCGGTCGTCTCGTCGTTTTGCTTTCCAACAATACCACCGATGACCGCCCCGGTGACACCGCCCAAAACAGCACCATTTCGCGTCTGATTCTGAGCGAGTGCTGGCGATGGTGAAAGAGTGAGCAGGAGAGCTAGCAATTTTTTGTTGCGCAAGATTATCGATAGCATGGAAAGTGCCCTGGGAATAACAGATGGACTTCCGCAAATAGCGTCAGTCATTTTCACTCGTTATTATTAGGATATCGGACGCGACCGAGTCGATACTGGAGGTTCGTTTTGAAGCATGTTATAGAGTGCTCCTTGGAGTGCTGTGACTTGTCACAGCTTTGGGGCGAGCGATGTTGAGAAGTGAAAGAGCCTCGTGTGACAACTGAACCGTTTGTTGGCGAAGACTTTTTTGGATAGAAACCCAATAGATAAGTCTTAAAGCTCCGCCGAGACGGAGCACTCCAAAGAAGCGCTCAAAAAAATAGCTCTGCACATGTTGCAGCTCCTCCATTCACACCGCTTGCAATTCATCTACCAAGGTAGCTAATCGCTTTCGAGCTGTGTGAAGTCTTCGCTTGATCGTTCCAATTGGTGCGTCGAACGCATCAGCCATTTCAATCAGGCTTTGGCCTCGCATGTAGAACGCCTCCAATGTCTGGCGGTCTATCTTGCTAAGCCTTTGTAAGCCTTCATTCAGCTGCTCACAGCGTTCGCTAGCCAAAACGACGTCCAAAGGATCGCATTCGACAATACAAGTCGCTTCAAGCGTCTCTTGTTCGATCGCGATTGGCTTTCGACGTCGACTGGATCGATTGATGCACATTCGAACCGTCATCGTTTTCAACCAACCTCCGAATGCTTCCGGAACCAACAACTGGCCCAGTCTTCGGAACGCTTGGAAGAAAACGTCTTGGCTCAAATCGACAGCCTCTTCCCAGTTTCCGAGTCTTCGATAAGCGTTCGCTTGCACGGAAGCCTCGAATCGAGCAACCAAGTTCTCGAAAGCTTGACGATCTCCGTTTTGCGCGGCGGTGACCCATGCGGTGACCTCGGCGTTTGCGAAGGTTCTGCTGGCAGTTTCACTCAATACAACCGCATCCAATACTCTCGTTTCAAGAGCTTGAGAACTGGAAAGGCTATCTAATCGATCGACTATCGTGTTCATTGCAAAAATCTCGCTTGTTGCAGGAATGCCTACGAAGCAAGCACCACGAATTAGGCGAAAAAGCCATCATTCTGACGGAGCGAGAATCATGCGAGTTTTTTCTTTTGATCGTTATGAACAGAATCGATGTTCGAATTTGCGTAAGCCAATATTGAACTCCACCTTTGGAGCTCAGCGTTGCTTACACGTGAACTGGGTTATTGATGATTCAGCTATGACGCCGAACACAATTTCAACAATCAGTTCTAAGAAGAACTAGCGGATTTCGTTCCACAACGGTCCAGCAGAAAGCTCGACTGGGCATTGGTGTTTATCAGGGACTTGCGATGGGTTTAGGATCGCGGGCTACAGGAAGATTGGTTGACGCGTGTTTGAAGCTGGTTGTGATTTATATTGGGCACCCTAATTGGGGTCCCAAACCACACCGTCTCCAACACGCGATCCATCTGCCACATCGATTCGGAGCAATAGCCCCGGAGTGATGTCAGCCCTGATGTGAGTAATCGTGCCGTACTTAGATGGTGAAGAATTGCATGGAGACCCTTGATCGACGCCTTCGCACAACCTCGCACAATGGCGATTGCTTTGTTGTTACGCGATGTAGCTTTGATCAAAAGATTCATGACAATTCCTCCCCGGCACTCTCGCGAGAACTCGGCTGAAAGAACGAGGTAAAAAGCAAAAGTCAACTGAGCCGGACACCAAAAGTCCGCTTCCCAGCAACCTGACACTAGTCAGATCTTAGTGCGTCACGACGAAAAATACAAATATTTCCTTCGAGACTCTATCTGGACATCGGCTAACGAACAGAGGTTCGATCTTTTTTTCGAAAAATTTTCAGTTGGACTGTGTTCGTGATTTTCCCAATTCTATTGACTTGGCGTTCATTTTTCAGCTATCGATCGGATGTAAAGCGACCTTTCGTACTTACCTCCGAGATCTTTGATGCGCCTTCCAACAGCGTTCTACTCGCAAAAACGTTCCTCCGAATGCTGCTCGGGGCTGTCTAATCCTGAGACGACGGTGTTAGGAACGCTTGTCGACCCTGAGCCGATGGCGCTAGCCACGGGTGTCGACGTTGCCGCATTTTCACCGATGGCACCCGAGGCTAGCGCCTACGGCTCAGGAAAAGCAAGATTCTCAGCAAGCCACCAACGCAATCTGTTCGTCCATTCCGCTTTGGTCGGGATTTGCTTAAGCGGCTGCACAGCTCCTTGGACGCAAAAGGCTCCCAAGTCCGAACTTGAAAAGAAAACCGAATCAGTCCAAGAGGTACTTCAGAGCGAGGAACGACCGCGGCTGGTAGGTGAAGCGGCCAACCTTCTTTGGATGGATATTCACGAGTACGAGGGATTCGGGCTGGTAAACGGCCTCTCCGAAACCGGCGGTGACGTCAAGCCGAGCCAACAACGCGACTACATCCTAAGAGAGCTTCGCGCGAATAACGTCGACAGACCAAACGAAGTACTCGCTTCGAAAGCAACAGCACTCGTACGCATGAAAATGTATGCGAACCCAGGTGTCGCTCGAGGCGAAGCGACCGATGTGATCGTAGAGTTGTCAGACCAATGCGAAGCCACCAGCCTTCGAAACGGCTGGTTGATGCCGTCCCGAATCATGGAGATGCAACTCGTTGGAAACCAAACAAAGTCCAGTGATATCAAAGCGCGTGCAAGCGGGCCTCTAGTGATCCTACCAACATGCGTCTCGAAAGAAGATTCAGTCAATGTGACTCGAGCGGTTATCCTTGGGGGCGCAAGAATGGTTGAAGGTCGCAAGTTTGGTCTTCGAGTAAAAGAATCCGTACGACATGCGACCACCTCTGCCGCAATCAGCCGCGCGATCAACGATCGATACTTCTTTCATAATGGCTCGGAACGAAAAGGGGTCGCAAGCTCCAAGAACGACAGCTTGATCATGCTGGAGACTCCTTCGAAGTTTAACTGGGATGTCCAGCACTACACGGATGTTCTGCTGTCGATCGTATTCCTCGAGAATCGAACCGAGCTTGAAGAACGGATGGATAAGTGCCGGCAGCGGATGAACGAACCGACCATCGCGCGACAAGCGTGCTTGGAGTTGGAAGCGATCGGCAAAGAGGCAATTCCGATTCTCGAGAAAGGACTCACGTCAAGCGATCGCGAGCTCCGTTTCTACGCCGCTTACTCGTTGGCTTACCTGGATTATCCAGCCGCCGCTCCAGTGCTCGCAGAACTTGCCAAGACCGTTCCAGAGTTTCGCCCTCTGTGTCTTACAGGGCTCCAAGTGTTAGACCATTTCAGCGCCAAGGACCAACTGGAAACACTCCTTCAAGATCCAGAGCCCGAGACGCGATACGGTGCACTACTTGCAATTCGCAATCGCAATCCGAGAGACCTCAGTGTTCGTGGGCAACCTATCGGCGAGATGACTAATTTCGTCATGATTCCAAGCTCAGTGCCGCTGGTAGCCGTCTCTTTAGAACAACGTCCTGAAGTCGCTGTCTTTGGCGATAACCCTGCTGTCACCATGCAAGGTTACTTTGAAATCAATCCGCGATTAACAATGCGTCGAGACGAAAACGGACAAATCCATCTAGTCCGATTTCAAAAGGGTGACGAGGACTTAGTCGCTCGCGTTGCACCAGATTGCCTGAGCGTTCTGGAGGGCATTCGCTCAGTCGGTGGTACTTACAACGATGTGATCGTTTGGTTGGATGAAGCAAAGCGCAACAATTGGCTTGAAGCTCCTATCGAGTTTAATCCTAAGCCACACGCAGGCCGAGTCTATCATCGCAACGGGCCCGAGAAAAACACTGAGAAAGATATTGGGAAAGACACTGCATCCAGTGAAGTCAAAACAGACATCGTGACCGACGTAGATTCAACCGAACCTAAGAGCAACTGGTGGTTCTGGTAGCACAAGCTTGTGCTTCAGAAATTGGCTCTAAGCTTGAAACCAACGGATCCAAGCACGTCTACTTGGATGCTTCGCGCCTCGAATCCAGTAACTATCATAAGATTATGAAAGTTTAACTCTGGATTCCTCTCAGTCGCCATATCCAAACCATGAATCGTTGCCTCGTATTTCCTTTCGTTTCGATTTTCGTTTTGTTGCTTCCCGGTTTCGTTCAAGCGGACGACGCTACTTGGCTACGTGAAAAGGGAACCTTGATTTTTCATGATAGTTTCGACCGCCAGGAATCCGGCAATGGAATGAAGGCCATCGGAAATGGCTGGGAAAGTGCGACTGCGGATCGAGTTCCCCAAATCAAGATGTCGGATCTCGACGAAGGCATTCTCAAGATCGCTAGTGCAACCAAGGAGGCACGTCATGCGGCACACATTCATCACGACGCAGGCTTTACTGACGGCGGTGCGGTTGTTCGCTTCAAATTTCCCGGATTGAACAAAGACGAATCACTTCAATTAGGCTTCGTCGATCGTGAAGTTAAAGACATACATGCGGGACACCTTTGCTATGGAATTCTGTCTCAAAAAGCGATCACGCTCATCGACCACAAGACGGGTGTCATGAACTTGGCGATCCGTAAAAAGCGTCAGTCCTTCTTGGATCGCAAAGAACCCCTACACGCAGAACTCGATGCGTTGCTCAAGACCAAGCAAATTACCGTACCGTGGAAAGCGGATACCCAGTGGCATGACTTGGTGATTGTGACCGAAAGTGACGAGCTGCGAATAAGCCTTGATGGTAAAGTCGTCGCGCAACACCGCTCCGACGGATTCTCGCATTCGATGAAACGCTGGTTTAGTTTCCTCGTGAACTCAACCGTCTGGATCGACGATGTGAAAATCTGGAAAGTCCGTTAAATGCCCTGAATGCCGCAATGTGCATGACAGTTATCATGCCATCGCGATTCATAACAAATCGATCCACACAAAATTGTTATCGAAACACGGATTCCGAATTCTCGGCAGTTGCTTCAGGATAGGTCTCAGGCATAGCGATCTTCAAAGACACGTGAGTCGGGCGTTGAGCGATCGAGATGATTCCACCGGAGGCGAGCAGCTCCATCCCGAGTTTCATTTCCGAGTAATCAAGCATTGCAACACGCACGTCAACGGGAAGCTGAGCGATCGGTTGCTGAGCCTCTCTACCGAAGATCCACTGGTCCAAGTAATTTCTAGGAATACGTGGCTCGTAGATATCTAGTGCTCGACCGAGTTTGTGTATGGGGCTTGGGAACATTGTTCGATCAACTTCTTTGGCAAAGCGATCAGCAACTTCACGAAGATGCGATTGCTGCTGCACGAATCGCATCGCCATTTCCGCCGCTTCGACATCGCCATCTGCGTACACAGCGATTAGAAAACGTCCTTCACCGACGCCTTGGTGTTTGGACGACTTCTTTTGAGCTTTCGTACCATATGCATTCATGCGGACTTCCAGAATATCGCCACGCCATGATTGAGGAACTTCCAGCATCAGTTCGAACGTTCTCGCACCCTCCAAGACGGCTTGAGGCGTAGACTTCATTTTGAAGTATGCTCCCGAACGACGGTCCATCGTTCCTGCGGCTGTTAGGAGATGCATGGGCGGTTGCTGGTTATACTGGACATTGAGTTTTAGATTCTCTTGAAAAAAAGCGTGCCCTTTCGCGGATCCAATTCCCAGGTAGCCCGCTGCACCTTGAATGGCGGCTTCGCGTTGCTGGTCCATGTTTTGTGCGAATTCCATGGATCCTTGAATGTCAGTCGCTAACTCGGTCTTAGGCCAATAGTCAGCGACTTGCACCCAATCGCTACGAGTCGAAACCTGTACGACCGACTCGACCACTTCGCCACGAAACTCCGGTGGCACCATCGAATTGATATCCAAGCGAACTTGAACGAAGCGACTGCCTGGTAACTGTGGCTGTACCATCGACGTCGCAACGGGCGTTGCAGGAACGATTGGCTGAACATCAAAACTGACGGTCGCCAAACTACTGAAGCCAGCGATTAAAACGAAGATCATTGAACCCATGACCATTCCCCCCTTCCATGATTGCTCGACTAACCGAGACAAACAACTTCGTGTTGTTGCGAATCAGCCAAGCTTACAAATTGGACTTGTGCACGGCCTCCAGACCGCGCCACCATCCCTGCTATCACAACTTACCAAACCGCCATCATTGCGTTACATGCAATGACACAATCCGTACAGCCGTATCATCTCTCATCCTGAAAGGAAGCAACTCACATGCCAAACACGAAGAGAAATGGTTTGTTGCGAGCTTGCCTCAAAGCAATCCAATGGTAGCCAACACCAACTGTCAGGCAAGTCAAACTAGAATAAATTCTGCTCCAATGTAGACTACATGCGTTACCAAAGGTTCGCGAAAGAAGTCACTCTTGGTAAGGAAAACTCTTCTGGAAGTGGAGCATTACCAGGACGAACCACGGTGATGGCTGTCATGCCCACTTCGGTCGCTGCCACAATCTCAGACGGATTGTCGCTAAAGAAAACAATCGACTTCGGATTGACCGCAAACTCTTCTGAAATCTTTTGATAGCTAATCGACTCGCGTTTGCCACCGATAGTAGTATCGTAAAAGCCTTTGAAAAAACTTCTCAAATCACCCAGGGGCGTATGACCAAAAAAGAGCTTTTGCGCGACAACGCTTCCCGAAGAATAGATACGAATATCAATCTCACGCCGCGCCCATCTAAGTAAAGCTGGATAGACATCATCATACAAGTGCGACTTGAGTTCGCCCGATTCGAAGCCTGACTTCCAAATATGTCCCTGAAGACTTTTCAGACCGGTTGACTTGCTATCGCTATCCATTAGTCCCAGGAGATGGCTCGTCGCATTGTCGACAAACGATCGGTCCTCCATGGGACCAAGCCAAGCTTGAAAATCCTCGCCATGGCCAGCATCGGAAGAGACCAGCCGCATGGATGCTTGAAGGTCTTGATTCGAAGCAACGCTTTCCATGCACGCTCGCATTCCTTGCCGAGCGAACGGGAACATGACGTTGTAGACAAACTCGATACTCGAAGTCGTTCCTTCGATATCCAACAAAATTCCAAGCGGAACAGATGTTGGCTGCCATTCAGTCGTATGCAAAGTACTTCTCATTCTTCAATTGGCGAGTACTCAGGTAACTTGAGATCTCGCGACAACTGCTTCGCTGGTTAACGCTTATATTTGAATCACAGGTCGGATACCCGAGTCTACACTGGATGAATCAGCACCAGGACTCTTGAGGGCGTTGGCTGGTCCAAAACAAAGTGGTGCGAATTGTTCATGAACAGCTGCATCTACATAATGAGGTGTCCAACCACTTATGTCCTCGAACAAACGGATGCAACGAATGTGACGGTCATCGCAAAGATTGAACCAGTGCTTCATGCCATTGGGCACATTGATCAAGTCACCACTTTCAACCGTCACCGCAAAGACAGGTCCGCCTTCCGGATGAAGATGAAAGACCCCTTTGCCCGAGACAGTGAATCGCACTTCATCTTCGCTATGTGTATGCTCCTTATTGAATTTCGCAAGCATCGCATCAAGTCCCGGCGTCGCGTTCGAGACGTTGATCACATCGGATGTAACGAAATTACCTTTTGATTTGAGCCGCTCGATCTCTGGAGCGTAGGTTTCAAGGATCTGCTCGTTGGTTGGATCTGCCGGCAAACGTCCTTCGACTTCCCACTTTTCGTACCACACCCCAAAAGGAGCCAAGAAATCACGGATCTGGTCCGGATCAGAAAGGGTTCGATTTTGTTCTGGAATGGAGAGACTTGCCATGTTAAAGACACCAACTGAAGTAACAGGAGGAAACGAATTCTTAACTAAGAAAGATCATATCCGATCAAAACCAACGCCACAAACACAAGGCACAGCACCCGATTCGGGCGAACTTTTCCAGCCAGATCGTGTCCAAGTTCTCACGAAACGTCTTCAATCCTAAATTTGCAGGCAAAAAACACCGAAAAAGGTTCCTTCCGAGCCTAAATCCACAATTGCAAGAACCCGGGCAATCTAGTAAAACTCTCCCTCCTCGGAGTGTAGCGCAGTCTGGCTAGCGCACCTGGTTTGGGACCAGGGGGTCGTAGGTTCGAATCCTATCACTCCGACTATCGAAAAGCCTTGTTTTTCCTTGAGAAACAAGGCTTTTTTCGTTTCTCAGATTGGAGATTATCTCGTAACGCTTCGATTGCATCGGCCTCCAGCGTATAATTGCGATGTTGCTTAGCTAACTTACTCTTTCAAAGGTTGTATTGATGAATACAGAAACAGTTCGTGAATGGCTAAATCGTCGACCGTTTGAAGCTTTTTTGATTTCGATGTCCAACGGTGAAACGTTCCAGGTAAAACATCCTGAAAATGTTCTTGTTCTGAAAACTCGATTGATCGTCGGCTACCCTGAAACGGATAGCGTCGTGCATGTTTCGCTTCTGCACGTCAACAGTATTCGACCACTCGAAACCGCTTCGTCTTAGGTGTTCATTCGCCAAAGCGTGAAATTGAGAAAGGCTGCGAAGCTGACCCAGGCAAGGTAGGGGACTAGCAAGATTGCGGCAACGCGATTGACTGGCCAAAAGGCACGAACGGTTAGGATTATCATCACCCAAAGCAAGCACATTTCTGCAAAGGCAATCCCGGGCAAGTGCAAACCAAAGAAGAGGGGTGTCCACAACGCGTTGAGGGCGAGTTGCACCAGAAATAGACCGAGCGGAATTCGCTGTTCACGCCAACCACCTCTGCACCAAACGAGCCAGGCTGCGACTGCCATCATGCAGTAAAGAACGGACCACACTGGACCAAAAAGCCATGACGGTGGGTTCCAGGTTGGCTTGTTGAGTGTTGCATACCAATCGCCGACGGATACAAAAGCCCCCGAGGTTGCCGCCGCAAAGCAGATTAATAACCAACAGGTCAACCCGACAACGCGATGAACGAATGACGCGTTCCCAGTCTGGGTAGAACTGGGTTGATTAAGAGTTCGTTGATTAGCAGTGTAGGGGTTTACTGGTTCTGGCATAATGGGTCGTCTCAAACTGATGAACGGGTTTTTCGCTCAAAGTTCTGATGCATCGGCATGGTTGATGGTACTGGACGTTTCGACTTCTGAGCTGGCTTGTTGAGTTGGCCTGTTGCACGGACTGGCAGATAAGAAACTCATATTGCAAAGTGTAGCAGGAATGCAGCAGCCGAATACAAATCGAACTTCCTCTAACGCGTTGAATCGCCAGCGCTGTTAGCGTGTTGTTTACTGAGCCGTACTTTGGCTGCCTCGAGGAGATGCGCCGATACGGACGCCTTGTGGTAACGGGCGTGCGGCGGTCATAAAGCCTTCGACAAAAAGCATTTCTTTGAGTTGGCGAAAGGTTTCGAAACTGTCAGGATAGACCCACGCGGTAACTGTGGTTTCACGAGGCGAATAAGCAGAGAGATCGATTCGAAGCTGACCATTCATACCAAGGCACTGATCTAGGGATTCTCGAATGATTTCGGGTCCGGGTTCTAATTCAAACTTATCAAGTTCAATCATTTGAGCCATTGCGGTAGTACCGCCGTTACTAACGAGGCCTCGCTTCGAAACGAGACTATAGGACATCTCGAAACCATCGATCGGGTCTAGTTTGCCCGCAACATGATCGCCTTTCATTCCGCGTTTAACTCGTGCCCGGACTTCAGACTTGAGTGCATCCACTAAGCGATCCCAAGGAATCACTGTGACCGTGTTCTCGCGCACCATAATATGCATCTCTTTACCAAAGACCGTTTTTGCCATCGGTGTTGGGAGATGTTGAAGCACGATCGGCGGCTTTTCCTTCGTGTTAATTTCACCTTGCTGCTCCAGAAGTTTGGCGAGCTCTTTTTCCATTTCGCTCAAACGGGCCGCTTGCTCGATATCGGTTTTGCTTTTGTCATCCAACTCTTCTGATTCTTCATCGATCAAGGCTTTGGCTTGCAAGACTTGATCGAGCATCGCGTCTCTTTCGGCTTTGCGATATGCGACTTCGATGGTGTGCTGATTCAGTTGATCGACTTGACGGAGTAGATCTTTTTGGATGTTCGAGGCGGATTCCATCGGTTGTTGCATCGCCTCAGCAGCTTCGGCGATGCGTTGTGTTGCTAATAGATCGGCAGCGCTTTTGGTTCCGGTGCTTACGATGACGACCAAGATGATCAGAATACCGACCAGATTTGCAACTGTATCCAAAAACGCGTCGTCACCAACGCTCAGGTCCTCGCGATGTCGCTTTTTCATGGTAAATGATTATCGCTTCGTGGATTGTAGCGGTATGAATTCGGCATCGAGCTCGCTGCCTTCCAAGAGCTTCTGCAATCGCTGAGCACTCAGGCCGGCTTGAGGCGTGACCTCAATGGTTAGCTTCGGTTGCCAGTAGCCCTCCGAAACAGCGACACCCCAAGAATCAACGCGGTCGCTGATCGATTGGAAGAGTTGATTTCGTGCTTCAAGCGGTCCTTTGTCCATCGTGATGGTTGTTTCAATCTTGTCGATCGCATCATCCCGCATCACAAGCCAACGATCTTCCATGACAACTAAGTTCATAGGTCGAGAGACTGCGGTGCTGTTGGGACTATAGCGACGTGATGACCAATTATGACCTCCGGCACTGCCCGATTCATTCGATCGAGGCCGTCGCTGTGGTTTAGCTTGAACTTGCTTTGTCGGCGTACCACTCGAACTGGTTGATGCGTTTGCCTTACTTCGCTTGTCGCTGGAGTTCGCATTAGTAGAAGTCGCGTTTGATGGACTCGCATTCATCGCGTCTTTGTCTCGTGCGGTCATCGGTGAATAAGCTTGTGATGGATCTTGTCCGTTCTGAGCTGGCTCCAATGTGTTGCTTTGCGTCAGTGATGTTGATCCGCCGCTGGCACTTTGACTGTTAATGCCACTTGATTGATTTGGATTGGAATTACCAAAAGCAGCAGTACCACTGTTGGGACCGTTCACCATTCCCGTGTTAGTCCCCGCACTTGCTGCATCGTTGTTTTGACTAAAAGAAGAATCGTTCGGGGAGAACATTTCGGCGGTAGTAACTGAACTGCCCGGCTGTCCGGTGCTGGGTATTGCGCCATTCAAGTCTGCAGAACTGAACGCAGAGCCATTCAATGGACTGGTTATCGGGTTAGGATCTCCCACGAGCGGACTTGTGCTGTTTGGAGTTGAATCTGCAGTTGGATGTGTTGCTGCGTTTGCTGCCGATGAGCCAACTGAGTTCGCCGCTAAACCTGATGGAGTACTTGGTGCGGGTTGAAGTTGATTCTGATAGCCGCCTAGTCGATTGTTCAAAGCATTGCCAGGCGACTGCGAAGGCGAGCCGTTAGTCATCTGAGCACGGCTGCTTGGCTGGATAGGTGATCGAACAAACGTGCTATCGATTGCAGTCCAATCTTCGCCGAAGCTTAAATCGCCATCCGAAGCATCGTCGCCACTTCTAGCCCCCCCACCTCCTGAACCTTCATTGCCCGGGGAGTCGATTGCGTCGAAGTCTTCTTCCCAAGGTTGTCCACCCGCGTAGCGTCTAGGCATGGCTGCAGCCAAGGCGATTTGGCGTTCGCGTGCAATCAAAAGATTCGTTTCAAGTTGGTTTGCCAATCCGGGAATCGTAGGTGGAAAGGCGAGCGGCATATTCTGATCAAGAAGTTCATATCCAAATTGATCGTCCCAGCCAGCCATCGCGGCGCGAGCTAAGACATACGACTTGATTCCATTGGGCCGGACCAACAGGAGCGGATAGGGCGATACACCCGACGAGGAGCTTGCGTCCAGTTTTTGAAACTCGCTGCGGATCAACCTTAAGCTCGCATCAAGCGGGTTCCCGGGACCAAAGGGCGGCTTCAAATCATTGATAGAGACCAGGGTACCTTCCGGCTGAATGATGACACCAGCTTCAACGCATTCAAGGTAGATCGGTCGCCGCGTCGTTCCGTTTTTGCCTTGATAGGGAAAAATCGCGAAGGCGGGTGAGTTGCCTTTCGATTTTTCATTTAGCTTTTCCAGTTTATCTTTTTCAAGTTCTATCTTCGATTCCAGATCCTCTACTTTACGAAGCTGTTCAGCTCTTTCACTTTCACTTTGCTCAAGTCGAGCGTCGATCGCCTTGGCCATCTCGCGATAGTGTTCGAGCTCACTGACCAGCCGCGAAACATGGTCTTCCACGGCAGTCAATTCCAAGCGTCGACGTTCGATCTCATCTTGCTGACGATCTCGCTGAGCGATCATTTCTTCCGACATCAAGTGGACCGAGTCGGAAGCTTCCATCAGTTGCTCATCTGCCGGTGTTGGCCGATTCGCCGACGCGCTCGCTTGGCTAACCACTAAAACTAGAATGAGAACTAGCGCACCCATCGTGCATACGAGCACTGCAAGAAACGGGAATAGTGCGGGCGCTAGATTTTCACCACGCGCGGGTCGGTTGCGTCGTTGAGCTCTGCTGCGATAGCCGCTACTCATGCAGCCTTCCTTATCGGAAGCGTACTGGAACCGGGAGCGACATTGTTGCTACGTCGCACGGCTTGCTTGCCGATGTATCCAGCGCGTTCCATTTGCGTACCAAGAACAGCAACGGCTTCCGTTAGGCAAATCGCGGCCTCATGGAATCGATCTACATCGGTGAGTCGCGAAAGATTCTGTTGAAGCCCTTCTTCCAATATTCGAAAGCCGTCGCACTTGTCTACTAACTCTCGCAGCAGATTCATCGTGGTTGCCATCGATTCATGCTGAGTATGAATTGTGCGGGTTTGCTCGGAGAGCGTCGTCTGCCACTGTTGATACCTTGCATCAAGTTGTGCAACGCCATCTTGTTGAGCTCGAGTAAAATCGATCGCGTGCTTCCCAAGAGATTCATCAAGCGATTGAGTTAATGACGTTTGGAGTGTTGCTCCGGCAGTGCTCGACATTTCGCTCCATCGCATCTGCGTCTCGGCGATCGATCTCTTCCAAACGTCTGCTTGCGTTTGCACGACTCGATCAATAGCAACGAGGAACTGATCGGTCACAAGACGGACTGTCTTCTCAACTTGGAAGAAGTCCTTCGAATTATCTTCTTCATTTTCGCTCAGTATGCCTTGAAGGCTTTTTGCTATCGAGTCATCCAAGGTTCCAAGCAAGGCTAGCTCGAATCGACTTACACCGAACATCACGAACATGGTTGCCATCGTAAGCACCAGTCCAACTGCCGTTGTATCGAATGCAACATACAATCCAGCCGTAAGCGAATTCATCGCCTCTTGGGAACCGCTTGCAAGAGCCTTGGTATCCATCTGCCCAAGCGTGTCCGAGATACCGATAACCGTTCCCAAAAATCCAAGCATAGGCATTGCCCATGTCATCATTCGGACCAATCCGTAACTCTCATGTTGCTGATCGGCGTCTTTATCCGCCATTTCATGCAAATCGTCTTCGAGTAACCGACAGGATCCGCGAGCTACTTGTCGGGAGAGGACCGCTTCCAAGCGTTGGCCAAACCACGACTGGCAAAGCGTTGTTGTCTGAGCCTTCCACAACGCCCCAAGCCACGATGCGTTGTCGATCGGAGAAGTGTTCGCGGCCGATGCTGCCAGTTCATCCAAGACTCGACAACCGGCTACTGCCAATTGCGATTGGAGAAAAGCAGCGATTAGCTTTTGAACGATCGACACTAACGCAATCATGAACATGTAAACCGATACGATCGCTACTGCGTGGCAGAGTACGTATCGATTGAGTAGAGGATGCGAAAAGGGCGTTTTCAAAATTACAGCGTAAAAGCCGCTCGCCATCGCCGATCCGACTAGAACGGATGTCCAAAACGGTGCCACGAACGGAACGCTTGAAGATCGAAATAGTTTGGAAAACACGCGCAATCCTCTGCTTGGTAAACCGGTTTGTATACTCATCAAAACAACTAGTACAGATTTTTGTCGTTCGCAATCAATTCCAGTTCATCGATTTTGATTTGCTAGCACAATCGGTCTATTCCCGACATTGAGACTTTTTGACCGTGACCGGCCCTTTGTTTACCAAAAAGCTGATCGAAGTCTCAAGCAATCGACAAACGTGAATCGATGTAGTGGAGCGCGAGGTCCAACGGATTTTTAAAATCTAGTTCTTTCGCCAGCTTAAATTTTTGGCGTCGCTGGATTCGTAAGAATTCAAAAGTCGTTGCAAACAACGGATTAACCTGCGGTCTTCAGATGTCTTACGACATCTGCTACGAGCAGACACCTCAAGTTTAAACCGGATAAAACTATAGCTAACGTCCGAACGGGACAAGATTCGTAATTGGCTTCGACTTGTGACTCGTGTTGGTCGACTGATTCAATCGTTCATTCTCTAAAAGACAGCCTCCATGTAGTTTGACCAACATGACTTCAGCGATCACCTGTATTCAATGGCTCGGTAAAACACGGAACCTATCCTCGCTGGACCTGTTCGCGGCACTTCTTCAGAGCACAAATGAATCCATTCGATTTGAAGCCGCGGTCAATCTGAGTGCTCGCCCTGAGAAAGTCGCGAAGGACATTTTGATACGCAACTTGGGTGCCCACTACGCAAACGCATCGCCCAGCCTGAAAAATATTGGATACCGTTTTGTTCCCGAGGTTCTTGAGATTCTTGCAGACGACCATCATGAATTGTTTCCGGACGCGCTCAAAACAGCCGTAGCGTGCGAAATGCTGGAAGCTCTACCTGTGTTGATCACCACAGCCGAACAGACCGCATCGCCCTACGCGTCACTTGCGGTGAAACTGCTCAAGGAGCTATCGCTGCGACTGGGCGGTCGCACCCGCGAAACGGGAATGTCTTCCGATTTCCGCGATCGTTTTAACCAATTGCTTAACGATTCACTCGAGAATTACTCCAGTCACCGCAACGCAAAGATAGTCGATGCCTTTCTAGCCTGCTTGGTTCCAGATGATGCCATTCTACAAAGCATTCTCAATGACTCTCATACCAAGACCTTCAAGCTTTTGTCGCGTCATTGGAAAACAACGGGATGCGCCGAAGCGATCGATTTACTTGTTCAAGTACTTTGGAAGCACTATCTGTCTCACGAGGTACAGCAAATTATTTTTCGCGACCGTCGCGATCGTTTACTCGGGAAGTCCCTCGCCAAGTGCATGCGTCGCGAATTAACCGGCCATGTGATTGATCGTCTCAAAAAGTACGGGACACCCGTCTGTTGCATCACCATTGAGCCCGATGACAATGAACTTCCCTTGGAAGATCGACTTAATCTCTGGCGGTTACTCGCAATCACAGGCGGTCCATTGGCATGGTTCTTGAAAGGTGTTCGGTATTTTCTCGCTTCCCATCGTGAACAAGTAGAAATCGCTGTAGCTGATATGCTCAAGCTAAACACGCCTCCTAGCTGCATCGAAGTGATGAACGCCATTGGTCTGGATGATATCGAATTTGGAAAAGCTCCTCTTGTTCGGATGGGACCACTCCCTGATCAAGCGACAAATCGTGAGAACCTGCAGTATCTACTTGATGAAGCACCTCGCTTTGCCAAGCCGCTACAAGATGCAATCGAGTGCTTTTTTCATGATTTCACATGCGAACACATGATCAACAAACTCTCTTCCAAAAACGATGAGTACCTCGAACAATTCGCAAAAGTAGTCGTTCTCGGTGAACGCGATTGGGAAGAGTCGCTGAAGGCCTACATGCTATCACCGACGCCCGCAATTCGATGTAAAGGCACCATCGCATCAACTTACTTCCCGCCGTCGCTCAAACTGCAACCAACGCTGCGAGAGCTTCTAGATGATGCAAAGGAAGTCATTCGCGAAGAGGCCGCTTTCGCGTTGGCTAGATATAAATCTACTTCTATCGAAGGCATTCACCCAGTCACGCCCCAATCGCTTTACGAGACACTTCAAAACACGAATCTCATGGAGGCTTCCAGTGTTGTGGGATGAGCTTGCTCGTGAATTGACGCTCCTACGAGCTGAGTTCAAACAGGCGATCGGTATAGACTTCACCTGGCTCTTGCTTCCGTTTGTGTTGCTTGCTGCCGTAGTGTCGATCATGAAGCTAACGACTTTCGCGCGCGCCTGGAGGCTACGCCCATACGCTTCACCCAAACGGCTGTTAGTTCAATTAGCTAAAGTTCGAGGGGTCTCACGAAGCCAATTGAGAATCTTGAAGTCGGTCAATCCGAAAGCGTCCGCACTGATGCAATCGCAAATGCTGCTTGACTCGTCAACTTGGCCAACCGAGAGGAAATCCCCGCGTGAAGAAAAGCTTTATCAGTTTCTATTCAAAAACGATTAGGCATCTTCACTTTGAAGAACAAGGGTTTTACCCGAAGCAGATGTCGTAAGACATTTGACGTCCAGATCTTTTACAGTTGATTCCATCGATGTCTGAATTCTTACGAATTCAGCTACCCTAAATTTACGCAAGAAAAAGCGCTACCTTAGGTTGTCTCGCGAAGCATACGTTCGAGTCGCTTGATTTGGATTCTTACGGTATCCAAGTCTGGGTAGATTCCAACGGCGTCACGAAATGCCTCTAAAGCTTGCCTGGGATTATCAAGCTCGAGCAAGCACTGCCCTAACCCAACATAAGCCATATAGCTGTGAGGAGCCAATGCGATGCACTGACGACAATCCTGAATCGCATCGTGAATCAATCCAAGATTGAAATGGGCAAGGGCACGGCGACAGTAAGCTTCGGCCGCTTGCGGATAGGATGCGATAACGCGATTTGCGGTTGTAACTGCAGCTAGTATGTGATTGGATTCGATTTGCACCAACATTTTTTCGAGCATCGCGCGGCCACGTAATGGAATGCTGCGACTTTCAATCGCTTTGATCGCGTCATCGGCTAACACGCGGACTTTCTTGTCGCTGTCATTCAGCCGTGGTGCTAGGTATTCGATCGCCTCACGATTCCCAATCATGCCGAGAGCAAACACAGCCGCTTGCCGAACGGTCGATTGCAAGGAATCAGTAAGACGCGTTAAGGTAACAAACGAATAATTTTCAGCAACTTTACAAATCCACGCAGCCGAGTCACCATCCGATAGAAACTGCTTGTAAAGTAATAAGATGCCCGACGATTGCGGCTGCGAGTTATTCATGATGTTTTGCGTCTCGGGTTTGCATTGACTGTCCGACGTAGTGCCCGCCCAGGGCTTCGCTTAGTTTAGTTGCTCGGTTCGTTACCGGCAATCGGCGTCAAATCCAGGCGGTTGTTACAATCGTCATCAATTTGATTGGCATAAAATTCATAATGACCTCACAGAAGACCTGACGGATCATAAATGGCCCAATTCTCTTTGCCTATCTTTACTATTTTTGCGTTTTTCGTAAGCATTTCACCGTGTGTTTTGATAGCACAACCAATCAAAAACCCTTACGAAAATGCCGATTCTTTCCGCCTTTTTCAGACCCTCAAAAGCCCATTTAGCCAATTCGCCAAAAATGTGTCGATGAAGTCAGTTCTCGAGGATCTCGCTCGCTCCCACGGGATGGCCTTCTGGATTGACCGACGCGTCGATGGAGACCAGTCCATTTCGCTCTCCACCGACGCTAGCGCGACGGTACAGTCAACACTTGAAAAGCTCGCCGCCGACTGCAACTGCGAGATCGCATATCTGAATCAGATTGTCTACTTCGCACCGAGAACACAAGCAGCTACAGCCGACTTTGCATACTGGAATCTCGCTATTGCAACCCAGACAGCATCCTCCATGAAAGCCGATCGGTCCCGGGAGTCGGCGGACCTTTGGCAGTGGAGCAACCCCTCGGAGCCAACTCGATTGATTCGCGATCGGTCGCAAAGGCAATTTTTCGCCATAGAGAATATGGACCTTATAGAGCATGATCTATGGGCTCCATACAGCCTTCCACCAGGTAGTTTTGCTGCACAGTGGTCGTGCGTCCTTGCAGGCTTCGGAGCGACACTCCTACAGAGCAATCAAGCTCAGCAGCAAGAACAATGGTCCATCATCGCATCACCACCACCGGAAGACGTGAGCTTTGATTACTCGCCCAAACAGATGATTTCCATAGGCAAAGCTGAGTTCACGAAGTGGAAGGAAATGTGGCCCTCTTCAACCGTCAAAAAAACGCAACTAGGTTTATGGAAGATCGACGCTTCGGTTGCAGCTCATCGCGAATTTATCCGCAGAACAAACGCCACGGAAATCGAACGTTTTGCAGCCCGAGCCACTAAACCAAAATCAAAGCAGTCCATCGAGAACTCACGATTCTCACTTAAGCTCCAGGGGACCCTAAGCGCGGTGTTCACAGCTCTTCGAGAACAGGCCGGAATCGAAGTCACTCCATGGCCGCTACCGGCCAATATTGCCGAGCGGCGAATCACACTAGATTTGAAAGAAGTGACCTTAGATTCGTTGCTGCAATCGTTGGGACAGCAGGCCAAGTTAGAAATCATTCGCCAAGACAAAATTGTCACAATCAGAATTCCGTGATTCAAGCGAGTCTCCGAAGAGACTCGCTTGATCAGGATAAATAGGGCTGACAGGAATCGAACCTGCACTCCTTTCGGAACTAGATCCTAAGTCTAGCGCGTCTGCCAGTTCCGCCACAGCCCCATCGTTGTCGACCAACACTTGGTTGGCCATCGACGGATTATTAATCGGTATTGAAGACCGACATTATTGATCGATATTTGCTTTTGGTGCTATCGATCGGTAGTTTCTTACTTTTCGCCTTCGGAGACAGCAGTTGGAATCACCCAAACCTTGAGGTCGGTGATGATGTCTGCGTGCAACTGAACCTTGACCGTGTAGAGCCCAAGCTCTCGAAGCGGCCCAGCCAAACGAATTTGGTCTTCGGTAACTGCAAAGCCAGCTTCTTTGAGGTTGGCAGCGATTTCAACAGCTCCAACGCTACCGTAAAGGTGCCCTTCTTTGTTGGCGTTGGCTTCGATGCTGATCGATTGCTTACCGACTTTCTCAGCCAAGGCTCGTAGGTCAACAAGACGTTGCTTCTCGATCTCGACAAGCTTCGCCTTATGCTTGTCGATCATTCGCTTGTGGTGATCGGTTGCAACAATCGCTAGGCCTTCTGGAAGAAGGAAGTTATTTGCGAAGCCAGGCTTTACTTCAACGACATCGCCAGCCTTACCGAGATACTCAACGTTTTGGATGAGCATCAATTGAATGCCGCCATTGGGACCCTTTGGCAAACGGCTGAAGTGACGGACCTTTGGTTTGTTTTTTGTAGCAACCATGACTTAATAACCTAAAACTTTAATCTTCAAATACTACGTATCAAATTAAATAACTGAATTCGCTTTAAAACGGAAGCGGGCTTTCTTCCTCAAACACTTCATGATGTTCATGAGTCGCATCCATTTGCGATGAAGCCTCTGGATAGCGAGTGTTTGACGACGAAGCTTGCGGCTTGGCTCTTGAAACACCACCTTCTCCGCCACTTCGTCCGCCGATCAACTGCATTTTATCGCAGACAACCCGCATCTTACTTCTCTTCTGACCATCTTTTTCCCACGTATCCAGTTTCAAACGGCCTTCCAAAAAGACCGGAGAACCTTTCGCGAGATACTCTCCTGCGATTTCTGCCGTGCGACCAAACAAGGTGCAATCGACAAAAGTCACTTCTTCAACCCATTCACCACCAGCCGTTTTACGCTTGTCGTTAACGGCCAAGGAAATCTCGGTTACCGCGAGACCGCCAGGAGTGTATTTCAGCTCCACGTCGCGGCACAAATTCCCCATTAAAATCACACGATTGTAGCTTGCCATCTGGACTCTCCTGCTAAAACCCCAAAACAGTGAACAACTGTCCCTAAGTGTACCAATAGCAACCAGTCCCGGCAACTACCGAACTAATCTCGATCGAACTCGTCGCCATCTAAATCGCCAGCACCGGATCCGACTGCAATAGCATCATCATCCTCGTCTTCGATAATGATTTCAGGACGCGGCAGAGCCACTTTACCCTTCGCATGCTCAACCAACGGCTCGACCAAACGTGGGTCGATCCGGGTGAACAACCAACGAATCAAGTTCTCGTTCAACTGGCAAGCCCGATTCAGTTCGGTCAACCGAAGCGAATCAAACGTGAAGTAAATCAGCCAGTAAGTGCCCTTCTGATGACCATCGATTGGGTAAGCTAATTTTTGCTCGGCCCAAAGTCGGCTCACAAGGATATCACCACCAAATGAAGTGATTGAATCTTGAATCGAGTCCGAACATGCACTCGCGTCACGCGCGTAGCGATTCGAGTCGAACAAATACAAACACTCGTATGTAACCGTTGCCAAAGCAATTCTCCTGAGACTGTTCTCAATGATTCGATTGACTGGAATTGTACTGATTCATGCAAGCGGTTATTCCATTGACCAACCAATGTTCTACCGCATCACACGCGGCGGCGATCGCATTGTCAATCACGATGCGATCGTCCGCGGAAAACTTACTCAAAACAAAATCAGCCACATCCCAGTTCGAAGGAGGAGTATCGATGCCGACACGCAGTCGACCGACCTCCTGAGTTCCCAACGAAGTTAAGATATCAGCCAAACCTTTTTGCCCGCCACTGGAGCCCTGCTTTCTTACTCGCAGCTTTCCCAACGGAAGACTCAAATCATCGCACAAAACAAGGAGTCGGTCATTAGGAATTTTAAAAAAACTTGCTAACTGACTAACACATCGTCCGCTCGCGTTCATGTAGGTAAGCGGCCACAACAAAATGACCGGCGCACCTTTTAGCGAGCCTTTGGAAAACTGGCCTTCGAACTTGGTCGACAGTGGCGTCGAACCCATTCGCCGGTGTAATTCCGATAAACAATCAAAACCAATATTGTGTCGCGTTTTGTCGTATTTGGCCCCGGGATTTCCCAAGCCAACAATCAATGACAACGACTGCTCCACATTGCTAACCCGACAAAACTACTCGGGCAACTAGGCCTTAGCAGCCGCGTCAGCCTTCTCCTTGCGAATCAATTCTGGCTCCACAGCAACCGCGGCAGCATCATCCGATGAGCCAGCTGGTGCAACGACTTGAACCACAACAACCGACCCGAGAGTCACTGGTGTTGCTCCTGCAGGTAGCTTGACTTCGCTCACGTGGATAGAAGCGCCTAACTGCAGACCTGCGATCTCAACAGTCAAATGATCAGGAATGGAAGCCGCTGGGCAGCGAATGGTTATTTCGTGAGTAGCAAAACGCAACTGACCACCACCGGCCGCTGCAATTTCACCATGTAATTGAACTGGAAGTGTCACTTCGACTGTTTCGGACTGGGAAACTCGAGCCAGATCCAAGTGAATCACATTGCTGCCGAAGGTATCCCACTGAACTTCTCGGAGCAATGCTGTGTCTTTGATCGACCCGGTCAGCGAAACCAATTTCGAACCGTGCTTAATCAGAGCGGCTACAGCCTCTTTTCTGATCGACAAGCAAATGTTTTCTTCGCCGTGTCCGTAAAGAATCGCAGGGACATAGCCAGTTGCACGCAACTTTCCTACGTTCCAGGAACCTTGGGCTTCTCGTTTTACTACTTCAAGTGTCTCAATCATCGCGTGAACCGCTGTCGAACCGGAGGGTACAAATTTTGGAAGTCCGGTAGTATCGCGATCGAAGAATTTGCTGCAAGTGCAAAACCCTACCTAATAAGTCCGATTCGAGAGAAATTGGGGATGGGTATATTGACCGATAATATCGATTTTATCCAAGAATGCGGCCAAAACACGACGACCGCTCGCCCAATCAATAGTCGCCGAGGAACAAAATGGTCCGGAGTCCATGCTCGCGCGTCCGAACTGGCCGCCGAGTTGTCTCCCATCGGAAAAAACTGACCGTCCCCCAGCTCGAACTGGACCGTTTCGCGATTTTTGAATAAGGGACTTTTTTGCCAAAGTTCAGGCGTCGAGAAAAGTGCATCCCTCAAAACGGCAGTTCGACTGGTAAATCGCTCCGTGGTGGTTTTTGCGTAAGTGGCTTTGAGGAAATCCGTTAGGGCAGCCGCACTGACGGATTGCAGGAGTTCCGCATCAAAGTTTTGATTGTCGATCATGTTCGAATTTTCACCTTCGACCGCAATGTAATAGACATCTCGCCAAACACGTGCTCGACTTAATTGTGCCGCAACGCCGCTCAGGCCAATCCCAACGGGTGCCGCATCCAACGGATCTTGGGCAGTCGATTGGGGACGATGGTTTTCGAAATCCGACTCCAAATCAGTTCGGATTCGGTTGCTCGGTGAAAAACGAACCAAAGTCCGGTCTATCCAAAGGTGTAACGTGTTGTCCACATTCGCAAATTTGATTGTGTGTTTACCGCTGGCCCGAAGCGAAGTCGCAGCCGAAGGTGCCGGAACCAAGTCTCCCTGCTCGCCTTGAAAAACCGAAAGCGACTTGCCATCACGATTGGCTGCGAGCGTTGCCTTGCCATCGTTGAGATCAATAACACACTGATAGTGGACGCCTGCTTCAACCAGATCCAAAGTCAACGTTCGTGAAGGCGCAGTGGAACGAGTAATGTCTTCCTTTATCTGCCTGTCTTCTTTGAACTGGCTGTTTAACTGAAAATCGATGTCGAATTCGCAAGCCAAATCAGGAGCCCAATGCATCCCATCGGTTTCAAATCGACTGCTATAGCGACTGTAAGAAGAAGCAGCTGGGTTCGAGACGTCGCTCGGAAGCCAGTCTGTCGAGTAGTCCTTGGAAAGCTTCCCGAACTTGTCAAACACATTGAATCGCTCGGTCTTGATCGCCCCGTTGTAAGCAGTGAAGTCCGAGATAAGGCGACTTGAATAAGGAAGTATCGCCGCCGGAAGCTTCCCGGTTTCCAAAATGCTTGTCCACTGAAGCGGCGAAAGGACGCGATGATAGTAACGCAGCCAAGCCGACGAGCCATCGTTTTGGAGCGTTGCCAATTTTGCTGACCAAGCAACCGCTCCGGATTGTGAACCTTCCGCCGACGCCGATTGGTTCACGACCCAACCATTTTCAATCGGAGTCATCGCAGGTGTCACTTCGGACGATGAGAAGCCGAGATTTCCCTTTCCCGGAGCGAGACTCGGCTGCCACACGTTTGGCATCCCGGCCTCAATAGCTCGGTGGGGAAGAAATTTTGTATCCGAGACTGGCTGAAGCATCGCTTCAACGACACTTGGCGGCTTCCTTGCAATGGAAAACTCAGTCTCGTTCTTCGCTTGGGGCGCTGGCTCATCTGACGTTTTGGGCCGAGTATAAATATCTCCATGACGAACTCGAAGGGACTCGTTAGGCATCCCAACGCAACGTTTGATGTAGTTCAAACGTGCATCGCGAGGGTACTTAAAGACAACCACATCCCATCGCTGTGGGTCGTTCCAAAGGTAGCTGAATTTGCTAACCAAGATTCGATCGCCAGAAAATGTTGTGTCGTTTTGGTTTCCGCGTAGGTCGACTGGTTGTTCGAAGCGTGATAGCGGATCGATTGTCCCAACGACGGCCATCGACGAGTTAGCGCCTGTATTTGTGTTGAACTCCATACTCGCACCACACTGATAACCAAATCGCGTTTCAGTCGAACTGGCATCTTTGTGAGCTCCCATCAATGTCGGTGCCATCGAACCAGTCGGGATCACAAAGGCTTCTGCAACGAACGCTCGGAAAAGAAATGCCAAGATTAACGCAACCGCTAAACTTTCGACCGTCTCGCGAATCCAAGCGGACGAGCTTGTCGAGGTCTTTGTATGGCTATGCGAGGCTTCCGTTTTTGCGTTGCTAGAGCCAGCGGTTGCCGTGGTTGCGGATGACTGAATTCCCTTGGGAATTAAAGGTTTTTCCGATGCACTGTTAACCGAAGCAGTATCGACTGGCGTACCGAGGATTGCACTATTATTGAGATTGCTAGAAGTGTTGTCCGGAACTGGCTGATTCATTAAGCGACCGTAATCAAGATCTTTGTTTAATAAGGCGATGACAATGCATTGTTTAAGAATCCCAACCAACGCCACCCCCTAGGCTCTTACGAAGGAACCTTGCAGAACGACAAGATCGATCTGCTCCAACGAACCGCAATCCTTTGTACTACAAGCATAAGCTAAACTTAGTTCAATCAAATTTGGTTTATAGGTCAGTTCGCCGGTGGATTTCTTTGAACATTCGCAATGCATTTGTTCTCGAATGGTACCAGATTCAGAGCTTTCGTGGCTATCGCGTCCACTGAGACGCGAATTCTGGTTGTATTATTGTGCCTGTTGGCATAAATAGGTAGTCGCCTATTTAGTCTTGCACGATCCCACCACAACAGCCGAGGAAGTCTGGTGCCAAATCAACTCGAATTCATGGATTGCCCGAATTGTGCAAAACGCGTCGCAACAACTGCGAAGATTTGCCGACATTGCGGTAAGTCGCCGGCACACTCGAAATCTGTCACGGGCAAAACGGTCACCGAGAAATCCGCTACGGGTCTTTTAAGCCGACATGAAGAACCTGACGAATCTCACATGGCCTCTGAACATGGTGGGTACGATACTTACGAGGACAATTTCGATTACAAGCAATTCGTTGTAGATGAATTCAATGACTCCGACCATGGTGCGACAGTTAGAAAGACTTGGCTTTGGTACACGGCATGGCTGATGATCATTGTCTTAAGTCTCCCGCTGATTTTGCAAATGATGAGTCTTTTCGGGCTGTGACGCGGGCTGGAATTCCGATACATCTTACGGATCTCCGTCGCCTGAATGTTTGACTTTTCACAACATTTTTTGGGTTTTTGAGCGCGAGGCAAGAAGCGATTTTCTTCAATCCAAATCAAAAAGATCGGCTGACTTCATCGGTCCAGTTTTTATTCACGCACTGATAGCTGCATGGCTGGCAACACTGACGGTTACTTTCTTCGTATTGATAGCACCTAACGCACTTTGATTTACGAGGCAACCTGTTATCGACCCGAATAGCATAGAGTAAACTATTGCTTGGTTGCCCCGCCTTGATTCCCCTCCAATTCCTTTCCAAGCGTTGAGTTGTCACCATCATGAACATTCAAAAGTGTCTTTCGCTGATCCTTCTGTCGTTTAGTATTCTTCAACCCTTGTTGGCTCAGGAAGCCCCGGCAGTCTCGAAGCTAGATCCTGCTATGGGAGTCAATAAGGCTGCCGCTGCAAATCTTGATTGGTACGACATCAAAGCGTGGGGAGTAGAAGGTCGAATACTTGGCGACCAAGAGCGACTGAGCTGGTTCGACCGATTGCCGAGCTCTGCAAAAGGGAAAGTAACATCCAACGTATGGAACCTCAGTCGCGATAGTGCTGGAATGATGGCAAGGTTCAAGACCGACGCCAAATCGATTCACGTTCACTACAAGCTTAACAAAGAGAAATTGGGCTTACCACACATGCCAGCGACTGGAGTAAGCGGTGTCGATCTCTACGCAAGAGACAGCGATGGGAAGTGGAAGTGGGTCCAAGTTTCCAAGCCTGCGACGCAAGAAGAAAAAGCGGAGATCATCAATGGGTTGGCTCCCGGCGAGCGTGAATATGCCGCTTATCTTCCTCTCTACAACGGTGTCGAATTCATGAGCATCGGCGTTCCCAAGGGAAGTAAGATCGAAGGACTGTCGCCACGTGAAAAACCAATCGTTTTTTATGGAACCAGTATTACTCACGGAGCCAGCGCGAGCCGCCCCGGAATGGTTCACACCGCCATATTAGGTAGACGGCTGGATATTCCAGTTGTCAATTTAGGATTTTCCGGAAACGGCCGAATGGACAAAGAAGTTGGAGAGTATCTGATTCAGATCGACGCAGCAGCTTTCGTGATTGATTGCTTGCCGAATATGAATCCGGCTGACGTTACGAAAAAATGTATTCCTCTTGTTCAACAGCTTCGCGCTGCCAAGCCGACGACGCCAATCTTCTTAGTGGAAGATCGACGATTCACCAACGATTGGATTCTTCCTGCGAAACATCAATTTCACACAGACAATCACGCGGCACTTCGAGCGGCTTATGACACGTTGGTGAAGGATGGGGTTAAGGGATTGCACTACATCCCAGGTGATGAGCTTTACGGCACAGATACCGAAGGCGCAACCGATGCTTCCCATGCCAACGATCTTGGCTTCATGAGGCAAGCAGATATCTTTGAACCGATTCTCCGAAGCGGGCTAGGGCTCAAGCATTAATCTCGATGATTAAATCGCATTGAACCCTAACCCGGTTATCTATAGCGAGCGGCATAGAAAACACCGCTCGCTGCGGTATGGTTAGCGGCCGATGTAAAGCGAAAACCCAGGTCCGAAGCCGCCAACGTTGCCATAGGAATTACCGAACGATCCACTTCGCGGGAATCCCCCCGAGCCATAGCTACCCCAGCTACTTCCGAGGCCAGGATTTCCTAATACCGGATTCGCAAAGCCAATACCTCCTGGCCCGAAGTTGTTTCCTATCGAGCCCGGCCCGTAACCAGAGCCGTATCCCGAGGAATATCTTGGAACGTCGCAAGGTAAATGGCCAGGGATCCCCACTGGAGGCCGATAAGAACCATATCCCGGTCCATACCCAGGGTAGAAGCCATAGTTACTGCCGTATCGGCTATGACCGTGAGTTGGAACCGGCGGTCGGAAGCTCGAGTACCCGCCACGATAGCAGTCATCCGCTTCGACGACTACTTGATTTCCTAACCACAAACTCGCAGCCACTCCAGCAAGCAGCAATGTTTTCTTGACCATGATTTTCAGCTCCTTCGAAAAGCTTTCCTTAGTCTGATACCTATCTATTGACGACCCACACGCGCTATGACTGTTGCGCGGTCATCAGAAATGTGTCGCTCAACGCGTGATGAGTCATCACATAACAAACGTTGCGCCAAGAACCGGTACAATCGAAATCACGTGACAAATTGTGTCTCATTTAAGAAAATCATGAATTGTATGCTTGGATTCCTGTCGTCTTTTCGTACGCGCCGCAGTCAACCTTTGGACACGCAGTAAGTCCAGATCAATAAAACACCCTCAAGCTATCCCGGATAGTTAATACGGAGCCGCTGGGGCTAGCCGTTTGCGTTCTGGTAATCAACGCAGTTAGACTTCCACCATGCCGTTGCTTTCTTTGAATTCCAGTAATTGATTTCTGGTAACGCGTCTAGTGCGTCAGCCAATTCCCGCGTCGTTTGGAATCGCTCGTCAGGACTTTTTGCAAGGCACTTTAGAACGATTTGGTCTAGTTCAGGTGAGATCGGTTTACTTTCCAGTAGGTCCGCATATATGCTTTGCAAGCGCGCAATCGACGGTGCAACTGGTGTTTCGCTTACGTGGGCCATCATCGTTCTCATAGACGATCCTGAGTCGAATGGTGGTCGACCTGCGAGCATGTAAAACGCTACGCCTCCCAGCGAATAGATGTCGGTTCGTTGATCGGTGTCTTGCTCGCCCAATGCTTGTTCTGGCGACATGTACATTGGCGAACCGGTCACGGAGCCTGCTTGAGTAAGATCGGTATCTTCATTGTTCAGTGTGGGCAGTAACGGTTTTACTAAACCAAAGTCCAAGAGCTTGGCGATGTCAAAAGCACCTCCAAGCTCGGTAACGATAATGTTTGCTGGTTTGATATCGCGGTGAATCAGTTTTTGATCATGGGCTTCAGTCAAGGCTTCGCAAATCTGACGTAGCAAGTAGACCGCCCGCCCCGGTGACATGGGGCCACGCTTCTTGACGATTTCTTGAACGCTCATTCCGGTCAAGTATTCCATAACGTAGAAAAACGTTCCGTCATCAGTACGTCCGTAATCATAGATATAGATACTGTTCCAGTGAGCAAGCTGCGCAGTGGCTTGCACTTCGCGTTCGAAACGCGCAAGAGCTCGTGGGTCGCCAGCTTTTTCAGGACGAATAACTTTGATCGCGCAGGGTCTCTTCATCAGCATGTGTTCGGCCAGGAAGACGTCGCCCATACCCCCCGAGCCGATCTTTTCCTTCAATCGATAACGGCCGAGCTGTTTGGCTTCGGAGGCTTCCGACCGCAACGACGTAATCATTCGAACTCCCGAGACGGCAGCAAAAATCGTTGCCGCCAAAACGAGAAGCATTTCGATCGCGCTACTTGGATCATAAAAAATCGCGGTCCGTACGTCCGGGTGGAGCATGATCGCAAATACGGTGGCGATGATTGGCAAAGCGGCCATCGCCAGCACGACACTCAGCACGCGACGCCACGAGTTAGGCAAGAAAAAAGCGTAAGCAAAAATCAAAATGACCCAGCTAGAGGTTGGCATGGTGGATATGAGTGCAAAGTTCTGCACCTCTAAGACCAACTCGTAGTAATGCGTTACTCCGAAGAACAGAGCCGGCAAACCGAAGATGACCGCTTCCGCGCTGACTAAGCAAAACTGTGATATGTTTTTGACTCGAGCCAGCCAAATACTCACACCGATAAGAGCAATTGTCGTAAAGGTGTGGAAGCCTAGCACCCAAACAGGAAAATGCTTTAACGGGAAAGCAAACTCGCGAATCCAAATCCAGATTGCGAAAATTAAAAAACCGAAACCAAGTGCCGGCCCTGCGACTTGAAGCCGCGCTCGGATGAGATTGATTTGTTCTTGAGTCGCACCCGAATCGCCTTCAATCAGCTCCATGTGGGCTGCGATTTGCGAAGGCGGTTTCGAAGGGGCTGGGCGCGGGTGTATGACGATCGGATCATTGTTGCTTGGTTTGACAACGATCCTCTGGGTTTCCGTGTTCGATTGATCGATGATCTGCAGAGCCGCTGACGGCATCGCGGGATCGACAGGAGCATCCAGCGTGAGTTCGCTGTGTAATTCAACCTTTGGACCATCCGTTTTGGAGTACGGATCGCTTGACGAACTGGCGGACGAAATTCTAGGTTCAATCGGGCCTGATTTAGACAAATTCTTTGACATATGCATCTATTATAGACAAACATTCTAACGCGTTGTCCAATTCGGACGGCTTTGTTTAACTTTGCTTTTGAGATTAACTCACGTAAAAGAACCCTTTCAGCCTTTGATGACTTGAATTGATCTCGATACAATCCAGAAGCAACCTATGCGGATTGAATCTGCTACAATAGTGTCAATTGAAAGATTTGTCGGAGAGGTCGTTTTGGAATGACTTGGCTGAACCGATACCCACCGAAAAAATTGCGTCCCCCCCTAACCGCCGCAACGGATTTTCTGCCGTTTACAATCTCGTGAATACCATGACTCGAATATCTTCGTCCCATCCGAGCTCGTTTGTAGCGAAAGTTGCAATGGAGCTAACTCCACGTTCTGGTGGCTTGAACTTTGTTGCAGCAACTTGGATGTGCCTTCTATTGATTACTCTCTTCGGCGCGACTCCGCTATCGAGTGCTGCTGCTGAGGATGGGGCAACAGCAAGTGCGACGTGGCCGAATTGGCGTGGGCCAACGATGAATGGCGTCTCGCCGGAAGCAAATCTTCCCGAATCGTGGTCGCCAGATGGCGAAAACCTGCTTTGGAGAAAGGAAGAACTCGCAACGCGATCGACACCAGTGGTGATGAACGGACGAATGTATATCGTCTGCCGAGACAAACCAGAGACGACTCAAGAAGGGGAAAAAACGGTCTGTATCAATCCAGAAACAGGCGATGTTCTCTGGGAAAGCATTCACAACATATTCCTAAGCGACGCTCCGGCCGAACGTGTTGGTTGGTCGAGTGTCGTTTGCGATCCTGAGACGGACCGGGTCTTTGTACTTGGCTTGGGATGCGTGTTTCAATGTTTAGACGGAAAGACTGGCGAAACGATTTGGGAGCATTCGCTTAGCGAAGAATATGGGATGCTCAGCACCTACGGCGGCCGTACAAACTTCCCAACTGTCTTTGAAGATTTGGTGATTATTAGTGGCGTAACCACTGGATGGGGCGACACGGCTCCTCCCGCTCACCGATTCATAGCCTTCGACAAAAATTCGGGAGTTGCAGCGTGGTTGATCAGCACCAAGCCTCGCCCCGAAGACACAACCTACAGCACACCAGTCTTCACTTCGTTCAATGGTCAAGCGGCGATGGTCACCGGTGCGGCCGACGGTGCGGTCTACGCTTTCCAGCCTCGCACTGGAAAAACGATTTGGAAGTATCAAGCTTCCATCCGCGGCATTAACTCATCACCCATCGTCGACGAGAACGGAATTGTTTATTGCGGGCATGGCGAGCAGAACTCGTCAGATACGAAAATTCTCGGTGCTGTGTTCGCTTTCGATGGCAACACAACGGGTGATATTCCTGAAGATAAATTGCTTTGGAAAGTACCGAAGAAAACCATCGGGCGAAGCGCTCCTTTGAAAGTTGGTGATCGCGTTTACTTCTTGGAAGATGGGGCTCTTCTTCTGGTTTTTGACGCAAAGACTGGTAAGCAAATCGCGGAAAAGAAGCTTGGTCGCATCATGTTTGGAAGCTTAGTCTACGGCGACGGTAAGATTTATGCAGCAGAAAACACTGGCAAGATTTGGATTCTTAAGCCAACAGAAAAAGGGGTCGATGTCGTTAATCAAGCTCGCATCAACGATGGTGGAGAGATTTTCGGATCGCCTGTCATCGCCAGTGGGCGTCTCTACATTCCGTCTAACACGGCACTCTTCTGCATCGGCGCCAAAGACAACAAGCCCGCCGTTCCCGTCGTTCTTCAGGCACCCAAAGAAACACCCGTCAGCGCGGATCAAGAAATCGCACACATTCAATTAGCACCTGTCGAGCTGATGCTTCGTCCAGGCTCGATCGCTTCCTATCAAGTGCGTGGATACAACAAGAATGGTCAATTTGTTCGACTGGTGACTAACGCTACGATTGCTGTTGATGGGCCCGGTACGATGACCGATTTGAAATTCCAAGTCGCTCCAGAAAGTGCGACTCCTGCTTCCGTTTCCGTCATCACAGCCAAGTTCGGCGAACTGAGTTCTGCGGCTCGTGTTCGAATCATGCCGCCACTCCCTTGGAAGTTTGACTTCAGCGACAAGAAGGTCCCACCAGGTTGGATCGGTGCTTCGTATCGAATGCAACCGAAAGAGTTGGAAGGCGAGTCCGTCTTAGTCAAGATCAGCACGATTCCAAAGGGAACGCGAAGCCAGTCATGGATGGGTTCTAACTCGCTATCCGACTACACCGTCGTCGGTGATTTTTATGCTAGCGACATCAAGGGTAAAGACAAAACTGACAAGCTTCCTGACATGGGCTTGATCGCACAACGTTACACGCTCGACCTCCAAGGTGCTCAGCGATTACAATTGCGATCATGGACGCCGCGATTAGAGTTGCGGTTTGCGAAGACGATCGACTTCCCTTGGCAAGTCAACACTTGGTACACGATCAAATTTAAATCAGATACGACTTCCGAAGGAGTAACCCTGCGCGGAAAAGTTTGGAAGCGCGGTGAACCTGAACCGGAGCAATGGTCCATCGAAGCAACGGACGGAACTCCGAATAAGAACGGCAGCCCGGGGATCTTCGGAAACTCATCGGACGCAGAATTTTACATTGACAACGTAAGCGTAACGCCGAACTCTTAAGGCGACTGACAAACGAAACTCTCTCACTCTAATCAAGCATCCATCTGCATTATCAACCATGAATAAAAAGTCCCTCCTGATTGCATTTTCCTTCCTCGCAGGAGCTCAAACTGCAACGCAACAAGTACTCGCCTATGATCCCGTTGCGGCGGCCCAAGCAACCATTTCCAAGATGAGCGTTGGCGCTAAAGATTGGCCGATGTGGGGTGGTTCGCCAGATCGTAACAATACGCCAGTCGATGCCGCATTGCCAGACTCTTGGAGCGTTGAAGATGGTACCAACATTCTTTGGGCCACCGATCTAGGATCGGAAACTTACGGAAACCCAGTCGTCGCAAACGGTCGAGTCTACGTTGGAACCAACAACGGGGCTGGCTATCTGACTCGCTATCCAAGTACCGTGGACCTCGGAGTGCTCCTGTGCTTGGATGAAAAGACAGGTAAGTTTCTGTGGCAACATAGCAGCGAAAAACTTCCTACCGGTCGCGTCCATGATTGGCCTAACCAAGGAATCTGCTGTGCACCATTAGTGGACGGTGAACGACTTTGGTACGTGACTAGCCGTGGCGAAGTCGTGTGCTTGGATACGGAAGGCTTTCGCGACAACAAAGAGAATGATGGGCCGTTTCAAACAGAAGCTTTTGCAAACGAAGAAGAAGCCGATGTCATCTGGAAGCTCGACATGATGAAGGACTTGAGCGTCTCGCAACACAATATGTGTTCATGCTCGGTCGCCTGCGTCGGTAACCTTCTGTTTGTTAACACCGGTAACGGAGTTGACGAAGGACACGTAACGGTTCCGAAGGAGCGAGCCCCTTCGTTCATCTGTATCGATCGTGATACGGGTAAAGTGCTTTGGACTGATAACACGCCAGGTGCGAACATTTTACACGGCCAGTGGTCATCACCTGGTTATGGCGTTTTCAATGGGCAGGCTCAAGTTCTATTCGGTGGTGGCGATGGCTGGCTCTACAGTTTTGATCCAGCCGGCGAAAATGGTAAAGCAAAATTGCTTTGGAAGTTCGATTGCAATCCAAAGGACTCGTTCTACGCACTCAATCGAGCAACTCGTAACCATATTATTGCGACCCCCGTCGTTTACGACGGCATGGTTTACGTAGGCGTAGGCGAAGACCCTGAGCACGGCGAAGGCCAAGGCCACCTCTGGTGCATCGATCCCAACAAACGTGGTGACGTCAGTCCAACAATCGTGTTCAACAGCAAAGACCCATCCACGCCCGCATCCTCACGCCGTTTGCAAGCGCTCATCGAAAAAGAGGGCGACTTCCAACGCGACAACCCGAACTCCGCCGCCGTGTGGCACTACATGGGAAACAATCCCAAGGTTTTCGAAGAACAAATGCACCGAACTTGCGGAACGGTCGCCATTAAAGATGACTTACTTGTGATCGCAGACTTCAGCGGAGTCATTCACTGTCTAGATGTAAAGACAGGTAAAGCTTACTGGACTTACGATATGCTAGCCGCCTCCTGGGCGTCAGCTTTGATTGTCGGCGACAAGATTTTCTATAGCGACGAAGATGGCGACATTGTCATTTTCAAGCTCGCCAAGGAGATGGAAATGCTCGGCGAATTCAACATGGGTTCGGCAGTTTACACGACCCCAGTCGTCGCCAATGACACCCTTTATATTGCGAATCGAAATCGGATCTACGCAATTAAGGCCGGAGCCAAAAGCGAACCGGCGAACTAACTCCGCGACCAAAATAAGTTTTGAGTCCCCCTCCGCGAGGCCGGACACCATAAAATCCGTCCTTTCGGAAAGCCAATGTCTGCGGTACAATTCTCAAGGAGTCTGCGTAGACACGCACGGCTAGTTGTCTGGCCATTACAGTCTCTTTCCCTTCAAATGCCGCTGGCATCGACGCCCAATACATGTCCGACCATTGGAATTCCCTAGCCGACCAACTCGGTACGCCTTCCCTCGTTCCTCATCAACGCAAGCCCTCGGCAAAGCCTAAAGAGCCAACGAAATCGCCAGTTGAATCACATTCAACGCCCAGCGTTGAGTCGAACGTTGTCGATTCAGCGGAAGCTGTTTCGCCCCCGCAAGTAAAATCCGAAACCCCGTCGCGGCTCCGATCTTCTTGGGACTCTGTCGCTCGTCTTTTTGGTGTAGGGAGTGGCCCCGAACCTAGCCAGGCTCTCGAAGCTTTAGTCACTGGCACAAATTCAGTCGCACCAGCGGCTTCCAATGAAGCTGACGATCTCTTTGAGGGCTTTGGTAAAAAGAAAGATCGCAAACCGTCGTCCATGTGGGGCGAGACAACTCCAGTAGAAGCGCCAACTGCACCCGTCGCAAAAGAAGCCCCCAAACCCACTTCACCTGCCATAAAAGCGGACCCTGCACCGAAGAAAAATAAGAGTTTTTGGGATACCGTCGAAGACGCAGTCGATCCAGAGCCTGAAGTAGTCGCGCACGAATCTCCAAAAAGCAATTTACCTCCATCGAGATCTCGGCATGCCGAATCGACGAGGCCTCAATCACCTCGGCAAGATGGCAGAAGACCTGCACGATCCGAAAGCCGAGACGCTTCCCGCTCCGACAATCGAAACGAACGCTCCAAGCCGCTAGACGGTTTAGATGAAAGCGATTCAAGTGCCAGCAATCCCCTGGCCAGCGAAGACACCTCAGGCGACCAGCCCGAGCGTCGAGGTCGTCGACGAAATATCCGTCGCGGCCGTGGTAACGAAGCTGGGGATCAACCTGTTCGTGAAGAAGTAGCTTTCGATCAAGATCTTCCTGTCGACTCGGATGACTCCGAAATTAGACCAGCCGCAAGACGTCCCGAGCGTGAACCCCGCCCACCCCGTGAATCTCGCCCTCCTCGCGGCGATAGAAATCGAGAAGGACGTAGCTCAGAACCACGTAGTTCCGACGCTCGCAGCTCCGAACCAAGAAACGCGGAGCCTCGCAGTTCCGAGTCAAGAAATGACTTGCGATCTAATGATTCACGTCCGCCTCGGACTGCTCGACCAACCGAATCAGGGCCTGCAGGCCGTGACCGTGATGACAACCGATCAGAGCGACCAAGACCCAGCCGCAATCGCAACGAACGAAGCGACGCTTCGGCTGGAGATTCACGAGAGCGTGCGCCTCGCGTTGATCGCTCGGATCGTTCGGATTCAAACGCCCCCAGAACTCCTGCTCGACCGGCTGCCAAACGCGGTTGGGACGATCTGGAGCCTGTTGAAGAAGTATTCGTCGAAGTGGATGTTGATGACGAAAACGATTTCGTCAGCTCCGAAGACTCAGAAGCACCTACATCGGACGAGCCACGCAAGCGAAGACGACGTCGTCGCGGTGGTGCAGGCCGTAGACCCGTCGCCGAAGAATCGTCAAGCGATGATTCAAGCCCGGCCACGTCCAGCGGTCGACAAGTCTACGGACGTCATGCAGATGACGATGATTTAGTTGATGATGTAGAGAGCCTTGACCGAGGATTCCAAGTCACCGCTTGGGCCGATGCAATCGCAAGTATCATCGATCGGAATATGGAGAATCACAAACGTCCGAGCAGCAATGACTATCGCGGGCGCAGCGGCAATCGCAACAACGGCAGCAGTCGCCGCAGAAACTAAGCCCCGTCAAGCCAAAGTGTGAAACAGACTTTTGCAAGCCTCGCTGCACGCATGCAATCCGTGGAGTTCAAATTCATGGAGTGTTTACTGCATGGAGGTGTCTGCACTGAGATGTTGCTACTGCTTCGTCCAGATAAAAACTTGGGTTTGGACTTGTTGCAGATGCCGTAAGGCATCTGGAAAAATCAGCTTTTACCATTGTTTTCATTGACATTCGAGTTCTTGCGAATTCAGCTACCGCAAAGTCAAATCGTGCTAAAGCATTAGTTGGCTGAGGACAACAAAGTGCTATCCGACAAAGAACGTAATCGCTAACGATACTCGATCCAATTCAATCACCTATCGTCTTTTTTTAGCGTTGGCTCAATCCGGGACGAGCTGCCGATTGTTGGTTTGGATTGTAGTTTTGAGGCACTCTTTCTTCCACAGAGAACTCGGCCCACACTGGATTGTGGTCCGATAGCCTTAAGGCATCTTTCATAGAAAGGCCGAAAAGCTTTGCGAGGCTTAAAACCCCGGCGCGACGCGTGAACTCGCTTGTCAAATTGGGTTCGATCAAGATGTTGTCGTAGAGTTCTGTCTCCCGAACGTTTGTGGGCTGATTGGAAATCAGTGGATAAACACCGCCGACGCTCTGTAGGGCTCCCATTTTGGGTGGAGCAGCATTAAAGTCGCCTAGTAGGATGCAGTCGTCCTCTTGCGCCGAAGCAAATTCCCAGTTCCGAATCTCACGCATGATTCCACCCATGGAATTGACTTCTTGAACGGCGACGTCGGGATCGGTGTGCAGGTTGACTAAGGAGAAAGTCCAAGGTCGATTTGTCAGATTCGAACGAACCACAAATCGCCCAATCAGAGGCTCTCGGTGAAGTGCATCAATGTCGTCGTTGAGCGTGTACGTCGCGTTGGGGCCAGTGGAAATACGATTGGAGTCATAGATGTATGCGTACTGCTCTTTGCTTACCGTGCGTCCTAACCGGGGGCCCATAACATATTGATAGCGACCACCTGTTGAATTGATGTAGGTCATCAGCACGTCCAGGATCGTCTGATCGTTTGAACGAATTTCTTGAATGCCGACAACATCGAACATTCGAATAACTTCAGCCAACCTTCCCATCACCCATTGATCACCCATTTTCGACTGCCCAAAGGTCTGGATGTTAAAGCTACCAACCAGAATCGTCTCCGCTCGACGCTGTGGCATGAGTTCGGCTGTCGCATTCGCAGCCGATGGTTGTGCCGATGGTTGTAACGGTGCCTGCAACGGTGGCTGAGTGGACGTGAATCGCCCTTGAGGTGCTGAACTGCCCGATGCGACTCCATTCTGTGGGATCGATTGGCCTGGTGCCGGCTGCCCATACTGCTGCTGTCCGTACTGCTGCTGTCCAAGTGTTTGCTGGGTGTACTGCTGTGGTTGTCCAGGTGCTTGCTGCCCAAAATTTTGCTGCCCATAACCTTGTGGTGCCCCTGCTTGTTGCTGCGCATAGCCCGACGTGTAGCCCGACGTGTAGCCAGGCTGGTAGCCGGGCTGGTTGTAGCCAGTTGGGTCAGACGGTGGCTGATTGAACGCGGGCTGGTTGTAGCCAGTTGAATCGATTCGGCTCTGTAGCCCATTTTCAGGTTCACAACCGGCGTAGGCTGCGAGCGAGGTCACAACGGCGATTATCGCCGGTAGAGATGCAGTGTTTCGCATGCCCCCGAGCCTCCTTGCTCTGGTTTGCTTCATATTCAGTGAGCCTCATGCTCGAAGTGTTTCTATACGGATTGCAGAATTTCTTTAGCTGCACCTGCCAACTGGGAATCGTCTGACTTCAGTGCGGACTGGATTGCCGATTCTGTGGCTTTGCTCCTAGTGTGTACCTTGGCTAATGCCGCGATCGCTCGTCGTCGACATGCAGGAGTTGATTGCGAATCCAAGAAGACGTTTGCAATCGAATCTTGAACCGAATCGATAGAATCGTCGGACCTCCCTAGAAGCGTTACTGCCCAATAAGCAGCGTCGGCAGATTGGCTGGAGGCGACGCTTCCTAGCCAAGCGGTATCTGTCACCAGCGGCCGCCCCATGTTTTCCAAGGCTTCCGTAGCCCAGTTCATGGTTTCTTCCTGCTGGGATTCCAGCGCTGTAAAGATCGCCTTCAACTGAGATCGAGCCAGCTCTTGATCGTTTGCCCAAGACTGCAGGTCATCGATCGAAGGCATCGAAGCATTACTTAAATTGTGTCCAGCCATACTTACCCGCAGCCTCCGTGCAGCGACTAAATCGACAAACTCCAGTCCAAATTCCAGACGTGGGTTCGTACTGGATGCTTCTTCTTAAAAGCAATGGCAATCGCACCAAGTGAGTCGATTTGCCCTTTTTTGCCTCTGAAACGCCTCTGGAGAAACTCTTTCCCTGATAAAAACCTCGCATCCCCCCGTGTTGCCCGTTGCACGAACCCGACTCAATGAAAGTTTCGTTTTTTCGCGAACCGTAGGCTCTATCCTCGGGTGGCGTACGGCAATTGGTTGTCAAATCAAAAGCAGTGGCTAGCACCAAAGGCTCAGGTTTCATCATCCCATCCCGTTCCACCCCAGGACCTCACTAGTTAACAAAACGGCCATCAGAAATGACCAGTAGAAAGCAAAACCAACCATTTAGCTTAGTGAACCTTGTAGAAAAAAAGCGGTCACTGTAAAACTTAGAGGCCAAACGCGCGAGAGAGCGTAGCTCAGTCGGTAGAGCAAAGGACTTTTAATCCTTGGGTCGAGGGTTCGAGTCCCTCCGCTCTCATTGGTATGAAACCCTTCAAAACCCCATGTTTTCCTTGAGAACGTGGGGTTTTTTCGTTTGATAGCTATGGCAAAGCGTTTTTGAGGTCGCGGGGAGAGCCGGTAAACCGGCACGCGTATCGCCACGATTCTAGGAATTGTTGAAACGGGCTTCAAGAAAGTCCACAAAAAAACACCGTAGTCGCGAAAGGAATTCGTTGGAGGTCCTCTCCCTCCCCCAACAAATCCCAGACTCGCAACTACGGTGCTCAGGTGGTCCGAAGTAGACGCGGGCGAATCCCAAGCAGGTGGAACTCAACCTTACGTCCATGACGTTTATCAGTTGCAGCTGCCGTGCCATCAATCTTCATAAAGGACGACTGAAGGGTCTAGATTGCACAATTTGGCAGAACTGAAGTTTCGATTCTCACTCGGCTCAAGCTTGCTTAAGTTGGTTTAATCCCCTTTCATGATGCTTTTGTCCCGTAGTAATCATCGCCGTATTTGAGGCAGGAAATGCAGCCGTGGTGAAAAAAAATATTTTTCAGCCTCTTTTTTTCGCGCAAGTTTTCTTTCCAGGGATCTAAAGAGTCGTTTACACAAGATCATCTCTGCCAGTTTGTTGGGCATGTGGTTTATGTTTTAGGCACCCATACAAGTGAATTCGAAAGTCATTCTTTACAGTTCCTGACCAACTTGGCATACTCATGCCGTCACGAAGTGAAATCATGCCGAATCAGTCCGGGAGCAGATTGCAAGGATGTTGCGAAACAGGATGTCTCGACTGTCAGTCTGCGAAGTTTCTACCTACCGATGGAGCTTTGAGGAGGACGTACTGCACTATCGTCGTCAAGGCTTCGAAGCGATGGGGGTTTGGCGTTACAAGCTTTCCGAGTTTGGTGAAGAAAAAGCTGCTGACTTTCTTCAAGAGCAAGGGATGCGAGTCTCGTCACTTCACTGGGCAGGAGGCTTTACCGGCAGCGATGGGCGAACTTACAACGAATCTATGCACGATGCTTTCGAGGCAATCGAGCAGGCGGCCGCCTTAAATGCTGGTTGCTTGGTAATTCTTACCGGGAGCCGAGGCGGCCACACTAAGAAGCATTCGCGACGAATGTTACGCGATGCGCTCACACAACTCAGTGAAGCGGCCGCTGCTTGCAAGATTCAGCTCGCAATCGAACCGATGCATGTCGGTTGCGCCTTCGATTTTACATTTCTAACTGAGCTACCGGACACACTGGATTTGATTGCTGAGCTGAACAAGCCGAATCTTGGGATCGTTTTGGATTGCTACCACATGGCGCATGACCCGAACATTCTGCATTGGATTCCCAGCTTGATCGATTCGATTCGGCTTGTCCAAATGGGAGACGCCAAGGGAGTGCCAGCCGGGGAACAAAATCGATGCTTGCTGGGTGATGGGAATCTTCCGCTCAGCGATATTGTTCGTGTACTTGAGCAATGCGGATACACGGGTGATTATGAAATTGAACTGCAAGGCGAAGAAGTCGAGCATCTTGATTACGAAGAAGCTCTCGATCACTCCGCCAAAGCAATCCACGGTTGGATGACTGTGGACGCTTGATGGCCGGTTCACAAATCTCCTCAGAGATTTGCCTCAATCTAGTCAATCTATTTGCATCCTACTCGCTGCAGAGTTACCTTCCGATTCTTCTGCGCTGCTCTCCCACTTGAGCAAAGACAATGTCGAACGCACTTTGGACTGTCTGAATCGGTGGAGTAGCTTGGCTGGCCGATCCCGTGCCAGTTGGAGCCGGAATCGGGCGGGCCGGACGAGCGATCGGCAAGTCCACTTTAGCTAACTGATTACCTCGAGTGATGTCGACTTGGCGCGCGACAGCGGTGCTCAGTGCCACGCCTTCCGGATCCTTCGTCACTCGAATCTCCAAACGACCTGTTCGAACTTCTGCTTGGACATCAAACCGATAGTTGCCAGTCCTATTGGTTACTTGAGTCGAGACAACTTCGTTATCAGAATCGACTAGCTCCACAGTCCAACCTGCCAAGCCGGCTTCGCGAGGGTCACGACGCGCATCTCGGTTAAGATCGGAGAAAGCCGAGCCTTCGATGCGGGAATCAAAAACGAATACATTGCTTTGTAGATTCGTTAACTCGGTGTTGCGTTTCACCGTGCCAGCATAGCCCATTAGGCGTCGAGTGAGACTCGTGCTTGAGCCCATGCCCACGGAGCGAACAAAAGCACGGGTAGCCACGCTCCGAAAAACGGGCTAATCCACAATCCGGCTCCCGCAGCGGCTTGGATGCCCATCGTGATTGCCATGAATCCGCCGACTGTTGCGAGTGTTACTCCAGCAATGTAGAAGAGGTGTCGGTCTTGTCGCTTGAGCACGATAGGAAGGCCAATCATGAGCAGAGTCATATCCATGATTGGTTGAACAAATCGAGAGTGAACCGTGACTCGCAAATCGTCACCATAATGGCTGGCGGGACTTCGCAATCGTTCAATCATATCCAGTGTTGATGCATACTGCTTCCAACCCGATCCGCCGCGTAGTTCCCCAAACTCAATGTCCGTTTTTATAAAGCACTGATCGGGTTGTAGCCATGGATTCTCTTTCGGCGTTAAGAATACAAAATCGTTATCGTTGGTAACCGCACGTGATGGTGCGACTGATGATGTGGAGGGATTTGCTGCGGATGAATTTATAGCAGACGGATCGACGTCACGAACCGAGGGGATGTTGCTTAGGTTTACGGGGACACTTACGGCTACCATTAAAAAACCAGAAGGGTGCGTGTCGGTTGCATCTTGGTAGTAGGCTTCTTTCGCAATGACTTGCTTGGCCGCGGCCGATGCGTATCCGTCCATTCGAAAGATCGGTTCAACAATCATTCGATTTGCAATACTCAGCGAACGACCACCGATTAACACCCCGTTTTTACCATCGTACGTCGGCTTGACGGATCTCAAGTGGCCTTCTGAAAGGTCTTGCGGATTCTTGCCAAGCATCTCTTCGTAGCGAGGGATAATCAACTCGCGATTTACGGCTAGTGCTGCGAAGAAAATCCCCGATGCGATGATTGGATAGATCAAAATTCTTCTGGGGCTGATTCCTGCGGCCATCATCGAAGTCAGTTCGTTTGTCCTCTTCAACCACGAAACGACGAACATGATTGCCATCAAAGCTAGCATTGCCCCGAACTTGTCTAAAAGAGCAATTGAATAGGGTCCGTAGTATTCACCTAGTGCACGGAGCATGCTCCCACGAGCCTTACCGAACGCAATGAATTCGTCCAGATTTGTGAACGCATGCACGACAACGAGCAGTCCAATTAAACAGCAGAAGCAAATCACGATCACTCGTAAGAATAAGAACAAGATATATCGATCAATGCGCGTCATAGCTAAAACTTGTACAATACTCTCCTTTCGCAAGTCAAATACAGTCTTTCTCGCGTCGTTCCCTGGATGAGCTTGAGTGTTCCCTATGGCGATACTGATTTCCAACGAATCGATCATCGAAACGCGAGAATCTCGCCGCGCAGATCTGCTTGGTCGTTACTGGGATCAATCCTGCGAGCTATTGGGGCGAACGCAGGACATCTTGTTTCCGGCGTTTTGTCAGTTGTGCGACAATTCGGTTCAATGGCCACTGAAGGGTGGGATTTGTAAAGCATGTTTGGATAGCTTTCCGACTGTAACCCACGGATGCCGTCGATGCGGAGCCGAGTTGCCATCGATAGAAAGAGCGAAACATAACGCTGACGTAAATGACTCAGATACCAATGGAAACGTTGATTCGATTTCTCATGCGGCATCGGAAGCCGAGTTGCCGAAGACCGTCGCGCCGAGTTCGAGAAAGCGAGAGAAGTCGACTGGTTGTTTTCATTGTCGACAAGGCAAATGGCCAGCGCGTCGAGTTTATGCTCTTGGAACTTATGGAGGGAATCTCGCGACCGTGCTTGTCTTACTGAAACGTCCGGGGAGCGAACCTTCGGCGGTTGCGTTAGGCAGCGCGATGGCCGATTGGCTCAAACGCCAAGTCGCTATGGAAACATCAAACCCCGAGTTGACTGGCGAATTGTCATTTGATGCAGTGGTCTCGACTCCAAAGTATTGGACGCGGCGTGTGTCGCAACGACACAATGCATCGGAGTTGCTTGCCGAAGCCATAGGAAGTCGGCTAGGCGTTCCCGTTTGGACCGATGCGATTTTTCAGACTCGCCCGACCTCCAAACAGGGGCTACTCCTGGCTGGTCAGAGACGTCAAAATGTTGCGGGTGCGTTTGCCGTAAACTCAGCAAGATCGTTTCAAGGGAAGCGAGTTCTGATTGTTGACGACATCGTCACTAGCGGTTCGACCATGGCTGAAATAAGCTCAGTCCTGAAGCGTGCTCGAGTCGCATCGGTTGACGGATTGTGTGCGGCTCGCGGAGTTGGGACCGGTGGTAAGTAAACATGCAAGTTTATTCCGAGAGAAATAAAGCGAGTCGATGGCGTCACTATTTGTAATACGCGGTAAGAACGCTGGCCAGCATTTCTCGCTACGAGGCCCGCGAACAGTGCTCGGTCGTGACGCGTCGTGCGATATTCAAATTATCGATCACGAAGTCTCGAGACAACATGCGGAAGTTGTTATTAATCCCGAGGGATTCGAGCTCATCGATCTCAGCAGCAGCAACGGTTGCTTCTTAAACGGCCATCGCGTTTCGCGGCAGTCGATCCAGTCGGGAGATCGACTGCAAATCGGTAGGACTCTGCTGGTGTTCAATGGCCAGAACAAAGATGGCAGCACGGGAAAGACCGCTCAGCAGCGATCGAGCCAATTGGGATTCGGTGTCGAAATCGTCAAAACCCCGCAAGCAGAATATGTTCAAGCAGAGATGCCGGTCTCGCGGTCTGCTAATGAAGAACTCTCGCAAATTCGGCACGTGTTAGGTGCTCCCGATTTCACATCGAACGAAGGTGCATTTCAGATCGATTCGCGACCGCCTGACGCAGCCGCAGCTAAGGTTGGTGAGACTGTCTCGATTCATCGTGACAAAAGTCACTGGGAGATCATGTATCGAACGGTCCTCGCTGTGAGCCGAACGCTCGATCTGGATCAATTGCTTGAACAGATACTCGATCTGATTTTTCAGTGGGTGCATTGTGATCGCGGATGCGTGATGTTGATGCATGAAGGAACGGGAACACCGCGTCCCGCGGCGCGAAAATTTCGAACCGACGACCGATCTCAGGCCCGCTTCGAGATTAGTCAAACCATCCTTGAGTATGTCATTCGCAATCGCGAGGGTGTGCTGACGAGCAACGCTGGTGATGACACGCGATGGGAACCCGGAGCAAGTATCGCAGCTGCCGGCATTCGCGAGGCGATCTGCGTTCCGATGCAGGGGCGATACGGAATTGTAGGAACAATCTACATCGATACTTCGCGGACTGTTGTCGACTATGCAACTGATAAGAGCGCGCCGATGTTCGACGAGGAGCACTTGAAAATGATGGTCGCGATTGGACATCAGGCTGCGCTCGCTGTCGAAGATACTTTCTACTATCGAGGAATGGTTCAAGCGGAAAGGCTTGCCGTGATGGGGCAGACGATCGCCAATCTTTCGCATCACGTAAAAAACATTCTTCAAGGACTCAGCGGTGGCAGTTACTTGGTCGACGAAGGAATCAAAAGGCAACAGATCGATATTGTTGCAAAGGGCTGGCGGATCGTTGAAAAGAATCAGGAACGAATCGCTTCCATGGTGATGGACATGTTGACCTACAGCAAGGATCGGCAACCGGTGCTGGCTGCGGCGGACCTACGCGAAACAATCGACGACTGCTACGAGCTTTGTGTGTCGCGAGCAAAGGATCTGGATGTCGCGCTGAAGTGGAATCGCCCCGATTCGTTCCCTTCGATCATGGCTGATTCCGAAGCAATGCATCGCGCGATACTGAACGTCTTGCATAACGCGATCGATGCGGTCGCCGACATTCCAGACGGGTTGGTGGATATGTCGCTGACGTTCGCTCGTGAATGGGTAGCAATTGAAATCCGTGACAACGGAGTCGGGATACCAGCCGAGGACTTGCAACGAATTTTTTCCGTTTTCGAATCTTCTAAGGGTAACCGCGGTACCGGACTGGGCCTGCCGGTGAGTAGGAAGATACTCCAAGAACACGGCGGCGACATCGAGGTGACTAGCCAGATCGGCCAAGGAAGCTGCTTTCGGCTCGCACTTCCGAATCGTACTCCTTCGGCCGAAACACAACCCATCCACCTACAACAGACTCTTTATTGATTGTTTGGCTCGCAGCCAGCAAAGGTCAAACACCGTAGTATGGGGCCATCGTCCAGTCCGGTTTCTCGTTAGGGTTAATGGTATCAATCACGACCGGTATTTTTCCGCCAGCCGCTCGGCTTAACGCGCGGCTGGTAATCTGGTAGGCTCTCATTCCATGCGGTCTTTTTGGCTAGGAAATTCGTTTGCAAATCCGAATTTCTGGTGATTGTCTTTTAAGACAACGTAACCACTAAGACGGTTTTTTAGACACTTAGACTTCACTAGGACACTGGCGACTTCGGATGGCGGCACCAAGAGTACTCGTTTTACGTGCACCGGGGACTAACTGCGATGTCGAAACGGCATTTGCGTTCGAATCCGCGGGTGCGATTGTCAATCGTATCCACGTCCAGCAACTGATTGATCGCCCAATTCTTGCGAACAATCATCAAATTCTTTGCTTTCCGGGCGGTTTTAGCTATGGCGACGACATTGCTTCTGGCCGAGTCCTTGCGACTCAATTGATCGCCTATTTGCCGGACATGATCGAATCGTTTCGCCAAGAAGATCGGCTTGTTCTAGGGATCTGCAATGGCTTCCAAATCATGATTCGGCTGGGAATCTTTTTTGAAGACTCAAGCAGTTCGCTATCCAATTCATCAACGATGCCCGCTCCCCTTGCGACGCTGACATGGAATCAGCAGGGGCGATTTGAAGACAGGTGGGTGCATTTGAAAGTCTCCGAAAACGATTCGCCGTTTCTGCGCGACATCGAGCAAATGTTCCTTCCGATGGCACACGCCGAAGGTCGCTTCGTGACTCGTCCATCCAATGGAGCCGGACCTAGTGCGGCCGAGACGCTTCAAAAGCAGAAGCAGATTCCACTTCGATACTGTCGACCCGATGGATTCACAAGCAACGATGTTTTGCCTCATCCGGACAACCCTAACGGCGCGGAAATGAATGTTGCAGGTCTCTGTGACGAAAGCGGTCGCGTGTTTGGCTTAATGCCACATCCCGAGCGTCACTTGTTTCCGACGCAGCATCCCTTTTGGACACGACGTGACGAACAACCAGAATTCGGTGACGGAATGAAAATGTTTCAAAACGCAGTCGACTTTTTCGCATGATGTTGTTTCCGCGAGTGACTATGATTTCCCAGATTGTCGCAATCGTTTCGAGATGATAATCGTATCACCAGTCCTTAAAATATTTTCAATCTTTTTCATTGCCTTGAACCCTAAAAATTATGCTCGACCTATTCGATAAAATCCAAGAAGCCAGTGCGTTTATTCAGAAGTCTTGGGCGAAGAAGCCAGACGTCGGAATTGTCCTTGGAACCGGACTTGGCCCCTTGGTTGAGAAGATCAAGGTTGAAGCCACGATCGACTATGGTGATATTCCTAACTTCCTGAAGTCAACAGCGACCAGCCATCGCGGAAGACTCGTTTGTGGCGAGCTATGTGGTTTGAACGTCATGGCTATGGAAGGTCGCTTCCATATGTACGAAGGCTATCCGCTTAAGCTGATTACGCTTCCAATACGAGTCATGAAAGCGATGGGAGCAGAACTGTTAGTTGTTTCAAATGCTTGTGGTGGAATGAACCCTTACTACAAGCCGGGCGACATTATGCTCATCGATGACCAGATTAACTTGATGGGCGATAACCCACTGATAGGTATTAACGACGATCGCTTAGGGCCTCGCTTTCCAGACATGTCGGAGCCTTATAATCGCGAGCTCATCGAAGCCGCTTTAGAAACGGCACGCAAAAACAATATCGTTGCCCATCAAGGTGTTTTTGTAGCCGTCTCGGGACCCAATTTGGAGACCCGCGCAGAGTACCGCTTCTTGCGAATGATCGGAGCCGACGTGGTCGGCATGTCCACCGTTCCGGAAACGATTGTCGCGGCTCACTGCGGTATGCGAACCGTTGGGTTTTCTGTCATTACCGACATGTGCTTACCGGATGCTCTCGAACCCGCTAACGTTCCTCGAATCATCGCAACGGCTAACGCCGCCGAACCGAAACTAACGACCTTAGTAACCGGTGTTCTCGACTTCGAACGTAAACGTTTGAACAAGTAACTTTTAAATCAGCCGATGCAAGCGAATCCAACGGCTATCTAGCTCGCGAGCTATCCTTTCGCGCCACGTCGCTACCCCGAAAGCTGTGCCAAGCCACTGCACTCCAAATATGGAGTGCGGCGACTAATCGCCGCTTTAAGATTTATCTATCGGTCGTCAATCAAATCCATTCAAGCAAACTCAAAGACGTTCCATCTCGCGAGCTTTCTATTCACGCCACGTCGCTTCCCCAAAAGCTGTGCCAAGCCACAGCACTCCAAATTTGGACTAGCTTCTTCCAAATTTGACAGTTTTACAAAACCGGCAGTGCAGCGATTTGCGATTGCTGAGATGCTCGGTCTGCTAGTGAGCGAACGAGGGCTCGTGCGATGTGTTCGAACGGCTTCGAAGCAACTGGGTCTTCGAGAGCTTCACGCAGGCGGCCTTCATCCGATTCGGATCGCAATTGCATGTAAATCGGAACATCGCCCAGGAATGGAACGCCAAGCGAATCTGCTTTATCTCGAGCTCCACCGCGACCGAAAATATCATACGTCTTTCCATTATCAGGGCAGAGAAATCCGCTCATGTTTTCGACAATGCCTAGCAATGGAACTTTCGTTTTCTCGAACATCGCAATCGCTTTTCCAGCGTCCAGCAATGCGACCTCTTGAGGCGTGCAAACAATCACCGCTCCTGCTAATGGGAGCATTTGCGAAAGCGTAAGTGCCACGTCACCCGTTCCTGGTGGCATATCAATGATCAGGTAATCCAGCTCGCCCCACGCGGTGTCTCGCAAGAATTGTTGAATCGAACCGTGAAGCATCGGCCCACGCCAAACGACCGCTTGGTCTTTCTCCAGCAAGAAACCCATCGACATCACCGGCATCGTCTCGCTCATGATCGGCTTGATTTTCCCATCGACAATTTCAGGTCGGCCAGACAACCCCAACAAATGAGGAACACTGGGTCCATAAACATCCGCATCCATCAATCCGACACGGCTGCCAAGTTTCTCAAGCGTAATCGCAATAGACGCAGCAAGAGTGCTCTTTCCAACGCCTCCTTTTCCAGCACCAACGGCGATAACGCTTTTGACCTTCAGCCCGATCTGGCCGATCGCCGGTGTTGGACGATACTGCGTACCGAGCGTGACAGTAACTCCACGAATACTTTCACTCTGCGCTTGCAAATAATCACGAAGTGCATCCGCGGTCTCTTGAGCGATCGGTTTGGAATGCGTGGTGAGAGACATTTTGCATGCGACGTGCCCGTCGGTGATACTCCAATCGGTAACCTGTCCGGTTTTGGAAAGCGGACGCCCCGAGTCAGGGTCCTTGAAGTTCTCCAAAGAAGCCTTGAGCAATGAGTCCAGTGAAGCAGCGTCTTCCATAATAAGTCTATTTTTGCGATATGAGTTTTGTTTTTGGATCAATAAGGCCCTACCAAGCACTGGCTTGATAAATTGAGCCGAGATCGCAGAATTGTATTGCGTCTAACATTATTGAATGAGTTACTATAGCATCCCCGAAGTTTATGAAAGCGCCTGACAATCTCATATTACAATTGTTCTAAGCGGAGCGGTTTAGCAGATGCATACGCCGTCAGGACTTACCCTATGACGTAGCCACGGGTGTTGACTTTGCTGCAAATTACAAGAAGTCGTTCGAGGCTCGCAACAACGGAGCATGCAAAATATCATCTTCAGTAAGCCAGATTCGCCCCACTGCACGCAAAAATTTATCGCGTCAGTAAGTCTCCAGGGAGATGGCTTATCGAACTCCAAAAATCGAGCCGCCAGTCATTTCCGATCCAAGTCAATTGTGTCACCGAAGTATTCGGTACTTCGCTCAAATGCTCGAATGACCTTTCGCCAAAATGCGACTTGTCATTCAGCAGTGTCCGGAGAAGCAGCGCTTTGAAATCGGCGTGAATGACTAAGGCGATTCGTGATCGAGTACCCTTTGATGCGTTTGCAGAGTACAATTCTTCAAACATTCCTCGCAACCAACTTGCAACTTTGCGAGAGCGTTCCATCGCCATGGAGTCCGACTCCATGATCGTCTCGGTGTACCAACCCGCATCGCCGATTCGGTCGTCTACTTCCCATCCTGGAAATTGCTTTTCAATCTCCGCGCGGTTCATACCAGGAAATGGTCGCATATTACCACTGTGATAACCTTCATAGCATCCACCCCATTCAAAGATATCCTGTCGCACGACAGGTTTGATTCCTGTCGAATGGGCAATCGGCAGCGTGGTCTCCAGAGCACGACGAAAGCCGCTGCAGTAAATAGTTGTCGGTGGATAGGTTTTCAGCCACTCTGACAAGCAAGCTGCTTGACGTTTACCAAGCTCAGTAATTCCCGGATCAGGAACACGCAGCGATTCGTCCAGGGCATTATTGGCCGATTGAGCATGACGAATCAAAAGAAGTTCAAACACCTGCAAGCACTCACTTTCCACTAACGAAAACGTCGAAACGGTTGTCGAATCAGATCGTATAAATACCACTCGAGGAATAATAACATGAACGGACCGATCAGCAGCAACAGCTGACCAATCTGTCGAGCGAAGGTTTCTGGAATGAAGATGGCGATCCCTGTGTAGAGGGAATAGACCATGCCAACATTTAATATCAGCAGCATGCTACTAACAAATATGAAGCCAGCGATGTACAACGCAAGCGCACGACGAGCCCTTCGCACTGCTACCGGATCATCATTCGCTTCATCAGCCAATTCAATACACTCCCAAGTCTTTGAATCTACGTCAGGCCATCTTGTTCCTGGAGCCACTCCGCGTACGACATTCTGGCTATGTCGAACCCGTTGTCAGTTTTACAGTATCCACCACTGCCACCCATTCGACCAATCAAATTCATCGCCGATGAATCGATATGATACCGACTGGAATCCGTTACAAATTCGTTGCGAATGTACATCGCAAGAATTTCGCCGAGAATTAATCGATTGCGTCCGATTTCAATGATCGAATGCTTGCGACACTCCAGCGCTGCTGGAGCATTCTTCAAACGCGGAGTCACAATACGGGTCGAAGCCACAGTCTCCAAGCCAAGCGATTTGATTTCGCTGACTCCGTCCGGGAAGTCGATCGCCGATTGGCTCATCGCATCGGACGATTTTTCGTCGACCATATTCACCACGAAATCAGTTCGCAGGTCAATATTGGTTGCCGTGTCCTTAGGACGATCTTGGTGGTTTCCCACACTCAGCACAACCAAACCCGGATCGGTCCCGACAACGTTAAAGAAACTGAAAGGAGCAAGGTTGATGCTGTCATTTGCATTGCGGCTGGTCACCCATGCAATCGGTCTTGGAACGACAACGCCTGTTAGCAAGTTGTATCTAGCTTTGGCAGTAACGGCACTAAAATCGAATATCATTTCTTGACGTAACCTGATGCAGTCTGACTGAAGTTTCCACGCGTAATTCCTGAGCTTTCGTACTCGTACTTAGCCGTCGGCGATGCTCGGACTCCTACTCGGTGGGATGATTCGAGGAGTGATTCAAATCGAGGACCAGCACGAGCACTTTTAAAGTAAAACCCTGGTGGCAATTACCGCGAAGAGTCTAAAGATCCCCGCCTATGTTAGCCCCTACTTGCTGCCTTCGTTGCCTGATTCGAGGATTGCCATGAATGCCTTTTGAGGAATATCCACCGAGCCGATCGACTTCATTCGCTTCTTGCCTTCCTTCTGCTTGGAAAGCAACTTGCGTTTTCGAGTGATGTCACCACCATAGCATTTGGCCGTCACATTTTTTCGCATCGCAGGTACAGTCTCTCGAGCGATGACGCGCGAACCGATAGCCGCTTGGACGGCGACTTCGAACATGTGGCGATCGATTTCTTCCTTCAACTTTTTGACCACCGCGCGGCCTCGTCGGTCGGCATCTCGCCGGTCGCAGATGATAGCAAGTGCATCGACTGGTTTTCCGTTGACGAGAATATCCATCCGAACTAGATCTGCGTTTTCATAGCCGATAATCTCGTAATCCATGGTCCCATAACCACGAGTTGAACTTTTTAGTTTGTCATGCAAATCGTAGATGACTTCTGCGAGCGGTAGATCATAAGTGACGAGAGCTCTTGTCGCCGAAAGGTACTCTTGGCTTTTAAGAGTGCCGCGGCGATCTTGGCATAAGGTCATGACCGTTCCGATGAACTCGATGGGCAAGACAAAGTTCACGCGTACAATTGGTTGCTTGAACTCCTCGATCTCACCCGAGTCGGGAACTTCTTGCGGGCGATGGATCGTGAGCACTTCTCCACCGCGTTTGATGACTTGATAGGTCACGTTAGGCGCGGTTTGGACCAGGTCGATATCGCATTCGCCTTCGAGACGCTGCTGGACAATTTCCATGTGCAGCATACCGAGGAATCCACAGCGAAAACCGAACCCGAGGGCTTCGCTTGTCTCGGGCTGGAACTCGAAGCTTGGATCATTAATCGAGAGTTTTTCAAGTGCATCGCGAAGTTCTGTGAACTCCTGTCCATCGCTCGGATACAGACCACAATAAACCATTCGCTTAGGAGGTTGGTAGCCTTCGAGTGGCTGCGTTTCGGTATCACTCGCTAGAGCCACCGTGTCACCGATGAAGACATCCTTGAGCGATTTGATGTTGCAGATCAGGTAACCGACCTGACCAGCGCGAAGCAGGTGGGTGGTCTTACGCTCGGGGACAAAGTGGCCGATCTCAAGGCATTCATGCGTGAGACCACCTCGAAGGAAGCGTAGTTTTTGTCCTCGTTGGACGCTTCCTTCCATCAGTCGCACATAGGTGATCGCGCCACGATAATCATCGTAGTGCGAATCGAACACCATCGCTTGAAGGGGCTTATCAGGTTCGCCTGTTGGAGGTGGAATACGAGTCACAATGGCTTCCAAGAGCTCGTCGATACCGATGCCGGCTTTCCCACTGCACTTGACGATCTCAAACGGATCAATGCCGAGAATTTGTTCCATCTCTTCGGTAACTTCATCGATCCGTGCATGCTGAAGATCGACTTTGTTGATCACCGGAATGATCTTCAAGTTGTGATCCATGGCTGCGTAAGCATTCGCAACCGTTTGGGCTTCGACGCCTTGGAAGGAATCGACGAGAAGCAACGCTCCTTCGCAGCAAGTGAGTGAGCGAGAGACTTCGTATTGGAAGTCAACGTGGCCCGGCGTGTCGATCAGGTTGAGCTCGTAAGTCTCTCCCCGAAAATCATAATGCAGCGTTACAGCTTTGGCCTTGATCGTGATGCCTCGCTCTCGTTCCAAGTCCATGGCGTCGAGCAACTGGGCCTTCATTTTTCGGACTGCAACTGTTCCCGTTCGTTCCAAAAGCCGATCAGCAAGCGTGCTTTTCCCGTGATCGATGTGGGCAATGATGCAGAAATTTCGAATATTTTTTAGCGGAATGTCTGCCATAGAGGCTTTTCTAAATCCAGTTCTTCAAAAAACCAACATTGGCAATTCGCTTGGCGAGCGGATCTGCCATGTTAGATCGCCAAAAGCAGTCGGCTTGGTGCTTCCAGGTAGCCAATGATTTCATTTAAAAACCGAGCTGCAGTACCACCATCGACCAACCGGTGATCGTAGGCGAGACTCAGTGGCATCATCGACCTAGGCTTGATGGAATCATCTTCCATCACAACCGGCAATCGCCGAGTTCTACCAACTAACAAAATGGCAACTTCGGGCACATTGACGATCGGTGTTGAATAGGTTCCGCCAATCGCACCGAGGTTACTGATCGTAAAGGATCCTCCGCGAAGATCATTCACACCAAAATCATTGTTGCGAACGCGAGTGGAGAGATCACCGAGTCCTTGGGCAATGTCAGGAATCCCCATCCGCTCGACATTCTTGAGTGTTGGAACCACAAGACCGCGATCGGTGTCGACGGCGATTCCGATATTCACGTAGTCCTTGTAGATGATCTGCTCGTTCTCCATATCGACCGATGCATTCATCGAAGGATGATGCTTGAGGGCGGTTGCTACGGCCTTGATCAAGAAAGGCATCGTTGTCAGTTTGATCCCTCTTGCGGCGTAGTCGTCTTTGCTGCTTTGTCGGAAAATCTCCAGTTCGGTCACGTCTGCGTCGTCGAAATTTGTGACTCTCGGGACGTTGGTCCAAGAGCGATGCATTTGAGCCGCAATCGTTTTGCGAATCTTGCTCATCTTCTCAACGCGAACCGGGCCGTAATCATCTTCGGCTGCGTTACCTGGAAGTGCTCCGCTGGTTTTGGTCGAGACACTTTTTGTACTAGTCGCAGCCGGAGCAACGTTCGTTGTTGCAGAAGCAGGAGCGCTCGGGAGTGTTGCGATCTTGGTACTTTGTTGCCCCTGGCGTACTACAGCCAAGACATCCTCACGAGTAATTCGTCCACCTTCGCCGCTTCCAACAACGCCTGCAAGGTCGACACCTACTTCGCGCGCAAACCTTCGAATCGCAGGTCCCGCTGGGATGACTCCTTCGTATTCTGATTCCGAGTCTTCTGAAACTGGAGCGGGAGTCGCAACAGGAACTAGCCGCGGTGCAACGGCTGGATTTGGAGGTGGCGGCGCAACGACCTTGGCTGGTTGCGGAGCAGGCGTTGCTGCCGCAGCAACAGGTGCAGTGGCAGGTGCCGCAGCGACAGGTGCGGGAGCCTGAACTGGTGGAGCAGGAGCTTGAACAGGGGCCGGTGCCGCTGGTGCAGCTTTCGGAGCCGCTGCACCCGTAGTTTCAATCTCGCCGATTACGCTTCCCACGGCGACCGTTTGACCAGCCGCGACAGATAGCTTGACAATCTTTCCTGCGAAAGGAGACGGCACGGTTACGGTTGCTTTGTCCGTCTCAAGCTCCATCAATCCTTGATCTTTGGTAACGATATCGCCTTCGCTGACAAACAGTTCCAAAACGTCTGCTGAATCGATACCATCACCGAGCGAGGGGAGTTTGATTTCTGTAGCCATATCACCAAAGATTTTTCAAAGTGTAGTTGTGGGGTTTTTCTGGTTTCCTGATTCCAGACTCTGCCTGAAATCAGCTTCCTTATAGGATAGGCTCTGCCTCGTTACCTCACAGTAGCAATACTGTGAAGCAAAAGCAGGTGAGCCTTGGCACTCGATTCACCGCAGGGTTTTATCTTTGTGCTAAACGTTGAGTGGATTTGGCTTATCTGGGTTATAGCCCAAGTCCTGAATCGCTTGCTTGACTTCGTGAACGTCGACCATCCGAGCAGCCAACAATCGATACAACGTTGCGATGACTACCGAAGCGGCATCGACTTCGAAGTGGCGTCGCAGATTCTCGCGAGACTCGCTTCGACCAAAGCCGTCGGTTCCCAGTACAAAGTAATCGCCAGGAATGTATCGAATCAATTGCTCAGGAACCGCTCGTACGTAGTCACTCGACGCGATGAATGGACCTTGGACTCCGGCTAGCGTTTTCTCGATGTAGCTTTGTCGAGGTGGTTGATCCGGATGAAGCATGTTCCATCGTTCACAATCTTGAGCATCACGTCGCAGTTGCGTGTAGCTAGTGACGCTCCACACATCCGAGGCGATCTTGTATTTGTCGGCGAGGATTTGTTGGGCTTCGAGAACTGAATTCAGAATCGCACCTGTTCCAAACAATTGGACTCGGGTGCGTGCTCCTTCGCATTCTTGGCTCTTGAGTTTGTAGATGCCGCGAATAATTCCTTCTTCGACGCCTTCAGGCATTGCTGGCATGTCGTAGTCTTCGTTGCCAACGGTGATGTAATAGATCGCCGTTTCATCTTCTTGGTACAATCGACGCATACCGTCGAAAACAATCACAGCCGTTTCGTATGCGAATGCGGGCTCGTAGGAGCGAACCGTCGGGAACGCGATCGAGTTCAAGTGGCTATGTCCGTCTTGGTGTTGCAGGCCTTCACCGTTGAGGGTTGTTCGACCTGCGGTACCACCAATCAAGAAGCCTTTCGCTCGCATGTCCATTGCGGCCCAAATCGAATCACCGACTCGTTGGAATCCGAACATCGAATAATAAATATAGAACGGAATCATGTTGATGCCGTGGCACGAGTAGGCCGTTCCTGCAGCATTGAAGGAGCTCATCGAACCGGCTTCGGTGATTCCTTCTTCAAGAATTTGCCCATCTTGGGCTTCTTTGTAGTAGGCAAGCTCAGCCGAATCGACTGGTTCGTAGAGTTGACCCGCATGAGCATAAATCCCTATGTCGCGAAAAAGTCCTTCCATTCCGAAGGTTCGCGATTCATCAGGCACGATTGGAACAATGATCTTTCCAATCTTCTTATCACGAACCATTCGAGTTAGAAGTCGCACAAAGCCTTGAGTCGTGCTGATCTTTCTATTCTCGAGCTGTTTGCCCATGAACTCGCGATACTCGTCGAGCGTCGGGACTTCTGTCTTGGGATGAACGCTAGGACGGCTTGGAACGGGACCGCCTAAAGCAGCACGTCGATCCGCGAGATATTTCATTTCGACGCTTGAAGCAGGTGGCCGATAGAACGGAGCTTGACCTACTTCTTCATCGCTAATTGGAATACCAAATCGCGAGCGGAACTCGAGCAATTCCTTCTCGTTCATTTTCTTCGTGTTGTGAGCAACGTTACGACCTTCACCGGCTTCGCCAAGCCCGTAACCCTTAATGGTTTTCGCGAGGATGACTGTCGGCTGGCCCTTATGTTCAACAGCTTGTTTGTAAGCAGCGTAAACCTTTTCTGGGTCATGTCCGCCGCGTTTCATCTTGAGCAGTTTTTCGTCCGAGTAGTTTACTACCAGATCAAGCAGCTCGGGGTACTTGCCGAAGAAATGATCACGAACATACGAGCCAGGCATCCCTGCATACTTTTGATATTGCCCGTCTACAACTTCCGTCAGTCGCTGAGCAAGCAGACCTGATTCATCTTTATCGAGCAGCGGATCCCAGTCGCTTCCCCAAACGACTTTGATAACGTTCCAACCCGCACCACGGAAAATGGCTTCGAGTTCTTGAATGATCTTTCCGTTTCCACGAACCGGACCATCCAAGCGTTGGAGGTTGCAGTTGATAACGAAGATCAAATTGTCAAGCTTCTCGCGCGAGGCAAGCGTGATCGCTCCGAGCGTTTCGGGTTCGTCGCATTCACCGTCTCCCAGGAAGGCCCAAACTTTTCGACCAGTCGTATCCTTGAGACCTCGATCGTTCAAGTATTCATTGAATCGGGCTTGATAAATCGCCATAATGGGACCAAGTCCCATGGAAACTGTTGGGTATTCCCAAAACTCAGGCATGAGCCAAGGGTGAGGGTAGCTAGAAAGCCCACCACCGGTCGCTAGTTCGCGGCGGAAATTGTCGAGCTTTTCAACATCCAGCCTTCCTTCCATGAACGCACGCGAGTACATCCCTGGGGAGGCGTGACCTTGGAAGTAAATAATGTCGCCCGAGTAACCATCTTCGCCGCGACCTTTGAAGAAATGGTTGAAGCCGACTTCATAAAGAGTTGCAGAGCTTGCGAAAGTGCTGATGTGCCCGCCGATACCATCAAGCCGCGTATTTCCGCGAACGACCATTGCCATCGCGTTCCAGCGAATGAGGCTTTTGATTCGACGTTCGATTTCCCGGTTGCCGGGGTAGGCTGGCTGCTTCGAGACCGGAATTGTGTTGACGTAAGGAGTCGTCGTTTCGATCGGAATATCAACACCATCTTTGCGAGCTCGATTTTCGAGAGCTTTCACAATGTAGCGGACGCGTTCGGGGCCTTTGCTTTTAAGGACATAGTCGAGCGAGCCTAGCCACTCGCTTGTTTCTGCTGGATCGACATCGACAGGAGCTTCTACTTGCCCCGCAGCGGCCAGTACCGCAGGGTCTACTTCACCAAGAGTCTTTGCTTCAGACATGCAAACGCAACCTTCCAAGACGTGTTCAAAGTGCCGCCAAGCCGGATTTTTCAAAGCCCGCATTGTCGCTAAAGCAGGCCTTCACGTAAAGGACGAGTTATTCGTTTTCTTCCTAGAACGAACACGTGCAATCGCAATGATTGAATTCCTCAAACGAGCGCACATAAATACTCCCAGAACAAACCAAAACCCGAATCGGAGCCTAAGCCTAAGATGACCTGAGCCGATGGCGCTAGCCACGGGTTCCGATTTTTCCACAATTTACCAGATAGCACCCGAGGCTAGCGCCTACGGCTCAAAAAAAGCCCTTTTCATCAGCCCACGCCCTGGCTCAGGTAATTGGAAAACATGCCTTGGTTAAACGGCGATAGTCGTCATATTGTAGGGCTCTGCCGCTGGTTTCCGCCGGTGGTGCCGAATCCGAATACTTTGAGAAAGTCTGCTCGTCCATGACTCGCGTTTTTATCAACCAGATCCAACCTCAATCGTCGGTTGACGAAGTTTTTCGCGTGGCGGACAAGCAGCATCGTGCGAACCGTCAAGGAAACATGTACCTCCTACTTCAATTGACGGATCGCTCCGGGAGCATTTCCGGGATGCGATGGAATGCGGACGTGAGGATGTACGAATCGTTCCAAAAAGGGGATTACTTGCGAATCCAAGGGGCAGCCCAGCTACACAACGGCCAGCTCCAGTTGATAGTCAATCACCTTCACCTGGCCGACCCAGCCACACTGAATCTCGAAGACTTCGACCAATTAGACCGCGGCAAGGTCGATCGTCTGTGGAGCGAACTCCGGTCGCTAATCGAAACGATGACATCTGCTCCTGCGAAGGCAATCGCAATGGCGTTTTACAACGATAGCGACATTGCAGCCAAATTTCGAATCGCTCCGGCGGGCGTCAAGGCACATCATGCACACGCTGGCGGGCTGCTTGAGCATGTTGTCGAATTGATGCAAATCGCCAGCTTGGTAGCAACTCGTTATCAACATATCGATCGTGATTTGTTACTCCTGGGGGCCATGCTTCATGACATTGGCAAACTGGAAGAGCTCCTCTTTGAAGACGAAATGTCTTACAGCGACGCTGGGCAGTTGATCGGTCACTTGGTTCAAGGCGTTCAAATGCTTGATCGCCAAATCCCAGTAGCCGAAGCAACTCTCGGGGCACCGATGGACAAAGCTTTTCAGTGGCGACTGCAACACATGATCGTCAGCCACCATGGTCAGCTTGAGCACGGTTCGCCTCGCGTACCGCAAACCCTTGAGGCGATTGTTTTGCATGCGATCGATGACATGGACGCGAAAGTCAATGCGGCTACCGAATGGATCCGTGCTGACCGAAACACCGACACACCATGGACATCTTTCAACCCAACGATCGCAAGGAAGTTTTACAAGCCGTCGGATAACTCTTAATCGACAACGCCTTGTCAATACTTCAAATCACACTGCACTTCAAATCACACTGCACTTCAAATCAAACTGCCGAGCCATATATTTGGACACTTCCAATTCAATTTGCTGGCGATGTATAAACCATCGTGAAGTTGTTTCCGGTAAGGGTTCTGTCTTCTTGTTATGCAAGGTCTCTAAGCATGGAGATGGCGACCTTCAGCTGCCAAACACGGATGCCCAGACACAGAAAGAGTTGCTGGCAATCAAGGATCGCTGGCCTAAGTATCCTCCACAGCCGCTGCGCGAGTGCCCGTTCTTTGTTCGGGCAGACATTTATCAAGGCGATTAGACTCCGGCAGAGCTGCTTTTTGCGAACCGCAATTCGCCTGAGCGGATGCTCAACGTCAGTAATTCGACACGATATCAACTCCAAACCGCGTTCCCATGGCACTCCATGTGGCTGCGTCGATCGATTCGTTTAGGAACTCAGTGTGACCATCCGCGAAAACGACATGAGCTCCTCCGATGTGGCGCGACGAGTAGCTCATCTCAATCTCATCGATCAAGACCTGCGGTTTGATTCGGTATGCATTAATTCGGCAAGCGGTCGAAGCCAGTGCCTCCGAGAGTTCGGCGTTCCCGATGGTAGGGCTTCCAATAGCCCAGTGGTCCACGAGCTGTGGGTTGTTGTTCAAGTCATTGCCGAAAACATTATCGAGAAAAAGTGCTTCGCCCACAAAAACTGTTTGGGAAGTTCCATCCAAGATGCCTGAGTGGGTAGTTTTGCTGTTTGTGAAAAAAATTCCGTCCTGTTCGGAATCATCCAGGATCGGCTGCGAACCTGATTCTCTAGAATTCAGGCCCGTAGCACATGCAAGATAATTGCAGGGGACTCGTCTGGCTACTTGATGATCGAATGCAAGTGGAGCGTTCGCCGACGGACAGCGAAATATCGGCGAACTAAACTGAAGGGCGCGCGCGTTTGTCGAACTAGGGTCATCCCAGTCCTTTGTCAGGTCTATCGAATCGCGAAGCGTAGATTGTTCGATGAACGGCAGGATATGGCCGCTCCAAAGCATTCGCTGATTGGAGACAAGTCCCGGTGCTATCGAACATCCTGCTGGGTACTTTTTATAGCTGTACTCGAAATTTGCGAAGGCGATACCAATTTGGCGGATAGAACTGGTACATTGAATTCTGCGGGCGGCCTCACGAGCGGCTTGTACGGCAGGCAACAGAAGACCGGCGAGAACTCCGATGATCGCGATAACCGTTAGCAATTCCACTAGCGTGAAACCCAGCGCAGGCCTGAAACCTAACGATAGTGGTTCGCGTCGCTTTCGCACTTCATCGTCAAGGTGCGGAATCAAATGTGTCCTCTCCCGCGCAGATGCAAAGAAATCAAGCAAACCATTGTTATCTGTGTTAATGAAAGTTTGCTGGAACAACATGATTCAAATCAGCCAAATGTTCCTTAATAATCAGTTTCGACTATCATCGTTTTCGACTAATCTTTGGCCAATCAGCCAACTCCCGTAGAATAACAAAGCTCGTGAGGCAAAGCTTGTGGTTTTCCAGCATATTTCGCCCAGGTTAGTAAAAAATGAAAAAAGGGTTCGGAAAGAATCAATTTTGTCAAGTTCAGGGCATTGAGCTAACGAGTCTCTTTATCATGGCTCGTGATGGGGCTTGTTTGGGTAAATCTCGTTTTGATGGTTCGCGTTTCGGTTTCGAGGAATCCAGTTAACATGCTGAAAGAGCAGTCTATCGCCGTTGCAAAGCCGAACGACCAAGTGTGGCGACAAGTTACCCTGCTCCTGCAAAGTCTTGGAATGCAGTTGCACGTTCCAATTGAACGGAGCGAGATCCAACGCACCCTTACCAACGTCAGCAAAGGACGCTCCGACGCGACGACCGACGCGACTGCCGACGGTTTGGTTCTATGGATGATGCGAGCGGCTCAGTCGGCGCGGATACGCTTGGTACCAATCGAGCTGACTCCATCGGCCGCATGGAATTTGGTTGCAGACGGCTTTCATCTGGTCGCCGTTAATGTCCAAACCGGGATGTCTCCTTGGTGGATCATGGAGTCGACTGCTGGCAGCGGGATTGATGCGGTCCGAATCGATACGGCAATTCAGCCCGAACGGCTTACGAAACGAGCCATCGCGAACCTGTTTCGTCCCGAATCGGGATACACATTCCTTATCGCACAGCCAGCACTTTTTAACGATGGTTCCAACGCTTCGTCATCCAATGCCATCGGTGGTTTGGGGGCTTCAGATCACCATACTGGGCATGGCCACGATGGGCCCCATGGTCATGGTGGCGACCATGGAGACGGACACAATAGCCACGGCGGCGAGCACCTCAGTCCTCAAAGAAGGTTCCTCGCGTTATTGAAACCCGAGCGGTCCGACATCATCTCGGTCCTTATATTTAGCTTTGTGTCGGTAGTGCTTGGCTTAGCCACACCACTGACTGTCGAAGTCCTTGTGAATACAATCGGATTTGGAAGTAGCTTTCAGCCAATTTTTGTGCTCGCCATGATTTTGATGGGCGTGCTGTTTCTTTCGGCTGCTTTCAAATTGCTTCACATATTCGTCGTTGAAATTATGCAGCGACGCTTCTTCGTTCGCTTGGTAGGAGACCTTTCCTATCGGTTGCCTCATGCAAATCGAATGCAGCTTCAAGGGGTCCATGGGCCCGAATTGGTCAATCGATTTTTTGACATTATGACGATCCAGAAGTCGACCGCTTCACTTCTTTTGGATGGAATCACGATTGTGATGCAAACGATTATCGGCTCCTTGCTGCTGGCGTTTTATCATCCATTTTTGCTTGGATTTGATATTGTTCTTCTAATTTGCATGGTTGTTGTTACCTATGTTCTTGGTCGCGGCGGCGTTCAGACAGCGATCGATGAATCAATGGTTAAATACTCGATTGCCCACTGGTTGCAGGATGTGGTTGCGTCCCCTTCAGCCTTCAAGCTGCACGGCGGCGCGGACATGAGCTCCGACAGATCTAACCGTTTAGCAGTCCAATACCTTACAAATCGTCGAGTACACTTCGTTGTTTTGTTGCGGCAAATGATTTTTGCGATGCTGCTGCAAATTATCGCCCTAACAACTTTGTTCGCACTTGGTGGTTACTTGGTACTGGTCGGTCAGCTAACACTTGGCCAGCTTGTCGCTTCGGAGCTGATCGTTGCGGTTATCGTTGGTGCATTTGCGAAAAGCGGTAAGCTGCTCGAGACATATTTTGATCTGATGGCTGCAATGAATAAGGTGGGACACATGCTCGATCTATCGATTGATCCACCACTAGTCCCGATGGATAGTGAAATTGGGCCAGTGCAGGTCCGCGTCCAAGATCTCTCGATCATCGATCCGGCTTCACGGCAAGTCGTTCACGTTGGTTCTTTCGAAGTCCCCGCAGGAGGTCGCATGGCGATCGCTGGGATCGTGGGAGCCGCCGACTCGATGTTGCTTCCGACCATCGTCGGCTTGATTCAGCCCGAACATGGATTTGTGGAGATCGATGGCCTGGATTCACGCGATGCACTTCGGTTTTGCGATGGATCGTTGGTCGGTTATGCGGGTCCGAGAGAGATTTTCGCGGGAAGTGTGGCTGATAACTTGCGACTCGGCCGTTCAGGCATCAGCGATACGGACTTGCGACAGGCTTTGGAAACAGTCCATCTTTGGGACGAATTGCTTCCGTTGCATGGGGGCCTGGACCTTCGGCTTCAAACCGGAGGTTACCCGCTTTGCGAAGATCAATTACCTCGTTTGATGATCGCTCGAGCTATCGCAGGGAAACCTCGAGTTCTGCTGGTCGATTGGTGTCTCGATCTATTGCCCGCCGGAGTTCGATACAAGATTTGGGACCAGTTGCGGGCTTCGACGCAGCCGTGGACGCTTCTTTTAACGACACACGATGAACGCGTCCTTACAGAGGCAACTCAAGTGTTTCGCTTTGACACGCGTGAAGGCCAGCACTCGCACTAGAAATTGACTCGTCCGACTCTAGGGCCGTCCAGCTTCGAGTATCGGGTGGGGAAACTGTTGCAACGCAAACACCCTTAGCTAACGACTACGGCTCAGAAAAATTCCCATTTCGTCCCCCCGGCCCAGAACCTATTGATATGCCGAGGCACTGAAACCAAAAACAAAGAATTTTTCCACCCATCCGCTAACTTTAAGTCGGACTGCTGGGTGCTTAATCAAGAAAAACATACTGAGCGGCCCGTTTTTCCAAGTTGTGGGAGACTTTCTACTCGCGGAAAGACGAAAAAATTCAGCATCCGGATGGACTGGACCAAGCCGCGTCGACTCGTTAAACTTATCGCCCCGCGAAAGATGACAGATTTCGTTTCAAGAAATTGTGACTTTCGATTTACCGATAACGTTCGTGTGGCCCGCACAGATAGGGCCAATCAACCTGTCGAACCCCATTAAATGATTTGTTTTGAATTCAGGAGTGTTGCATGGTAAGGTTATTGGTCCGAGACCGAGAAACCATTCAAGAAGCCGTTCGAAGATTTCGAAAGCTGGTAGAACGTAGCGGTTTGAAGAAAGAAATGCGTCGCCGAGAATTCTACGAGAAGCCAAGCGAAATCAACCGAAGAAGCAAGCAACGAGCCGAACGCCGTAACCGGCGTAATCGACTGCTAGGCATCCAAGGCTAGTTCGCCGTTACCGCATGCTTTTCAAACAGCCCCGAATAACCCATTCGCCGGGCGAGTAGCTCAATTGGTTAGAGCGCCACTCTTACACAGTGGATGTTGGGGGTTCGAGTCCCTCCTCGCCTATTTCTATGGTGAAGCCAAAAGCAGTCATAAGCCGACAAATGTCGTCAAACCCCTGGGAAACTAGGGGTTTTTTCGTTTCTTGATCTGCTCCGACTGAGACAATAAGGGAATCTTCGAGACCCTCCGAGACAGGCTTTTGGGCTTACTTTTCCGAGATCCCAGGCGACAGGGTTGTCATTGCGAGGTCGAGATCGCTATCACTTGCGGGGCTACTTTCGGCGGAGCGAGAGGCGACTTAAAGGTACGTGTCAATGAGTTGATGGATTAATGAATCGTGGGTTTCATGAGTAGAAGTTGTTCTGGCGTGATACCGATTACTTCCGATCCGTCTGCAAGCCGATCACCGATATGAACGACACGGTTTTCGACCAGCGCAGTGATTCCACTGGGTGATTGAAAGATGGCTTGAATCTTGATTGGCTTCAAAGCTTCCTCCGGAGAGCGATCTGCTGTGGCAACTAAAGTTATGTTTGGATCGTTCGAGGCTGTGGCTTCTGGAGGATCGGGAAACACTGCTTTTCGGTCGAATGGATCTGTATTTTGAAGATCGTGAATTTCAAACTTCGGCCAGTTCGAGATTGCTTGGGCAACAGGCTTTGTTGGCTCTTGGTTTGGGGTGCCGGATGACGTCTCATTCAGCGCTATGCTGGCGGGAGGCTCGGCCAAGGTTTGTTCGCTACCGGTGCGGCTTCGCATAACTAAATATACAAGAACCAATCCAAGTACCGGAATCAATGCGATCTTATGGTTGTTATTCATAGACGGTGAATTCATCGCTAAGTTATGCCGAAGGATTCCAGCTGTGATCGAAAATAACTTTTAGTTCTAGATCGAGATGGCAAGGGCCTCCCGGCGTACTAGGTTCAGAAATCTTAAGTCGACTTGTTTGAAAAGTAAGTGGCGCTTCGCTAAGGGTGATAAAGAACTGAAAGATGCTTTTAAAACTCCCTTCTAACTGAAAATCGTATGACCGAGTATGGTACTCGCCGTTTCGCTGAGTAATCGTCGGCCTAAAATCTAGTAAGCTACACCGAGCGTTTTGCACACTTTTCCGTACGGACGATAGTATATCGGAGTCAGCGATCTTCTTTGGGATGCGACCCATTAACGCAAGATACTCTTTCTCTAGTTTTTGCTTCTTTAGATCAAGTTCAGTGATCGAATCTGTGAGCTCGGTTTCTAAATCGCGTAGAATTTCACAATCTTGGATATCGGAAGCGATCGAATCAACGTTCTGTGCGATCGTGCACCGAAGCGAGTAGGCTCCCACAAGGATCAGAATGGTAAGTATTGCCATTCCGATGTGCAGAAAGCGTTCGTTTCGCAGTGACGGGCTGTATTTTCTCAAAGAACTACTCAGCGGACTACTCATAGCCTATGCACTCCAATTGAAATTCGTGAACGGATTGATTGGAAACAAGCCGCTCCTGCGTTGATCGAAGTTCGACGATTGGAAAGGCCTTGGATCCCTGAAGTGAATTCACAAAAGCGGTGATTGCCTCGCTTTTGGTTGCAACGCCACGCAAAGTCAATCGGTACTCGTTGCGCTGCGATTGCTCAGAAGATTTACTATCTGCGGAAACAAATTTTTTAGTTCGCGGGCGGCTAGCGGCTACATCCATTGAATTCGGCGAGTCATTGACATCGGGGCTTACTAAGACTTGCATCTCTTGAATCTGAACTTCTCGCTCGGTTGCGAGTACTCCATTAGCGAGAATACCGAGTATGGATGTTGTTTGATCGTTTGTAGTGGCTTGCTTTAATTGGCCGACCTTGTGCTCAAACGACATGACTTCCTTCGCGAGACTTATTCGCTCGGCCTGCATATTACGTATATGATTGGTGGCAGCGTGGATTTCTTGAAGCTGGTTTTGATGAGAATTCCATCTTAGGATCAATGGTACTTTCCAACACAGCAGTGCAATGGCCAGTGCACCATAGAAGAATCCCCATCGGCGCACCCTTAAACGAATCGCTCTGCGCCACAAAAAAGATTTTGGTAGCAAATTGACGTGCACTATACGCCCTCCCAAGCCAAAACAGAGAGTCCGCAAGCGATCGCAAAAATCGCGGGGTTTTTCACACCGAATAAATTTGGTGATAAATCAATCGACCACAAATGCGTTGGCAGGTCGACTCGCTGTTCGATCGATTTTTCGATGTAGGGTATTCGTACACCGCCGCCCATTAGCAAAATTTGCACTGGTAGTACCGTCCGATAAGTACGATTCGCATAGAGAATCGTCTTTTCAATTTCGTTTGATAACGACATCAAGTATCCGTTCAGCTCATGCTTCAGAGGATTAGAAAAGTCATCATTTTGGCCCGGACTGATTGTCGGATTAAAAGGTGATTGAAACAAAAGCGTTTCGGCATCGGAAAGGCTAATTGCAAAAGAAGATGCAATTTGCGAGAGCAGCTGCACTAGCCCATGGTTACGAAGCGTTCGTGTCAAGATTGGTCGACCATCATCAACAAGTGTTATGGTTGCTTGTTGATAGCCGAGATCAATTGCAAGAGCTGTAGCGTGACCATCCTCGCTTGAGTTATCGAGTGCGATCGATGTTGCCCTCGCCATCGCGCAAGGCATCGCGTCCAATATTTGGCACTCGAAACCCGCTTGCAATAGATCGCTCGCGAGTACCAGCGCCGTGGATCGCTGGAGAGAGACGCCGCCAAAGCTCGACGCTGTAGAGCGGGGTCGATTTTGAGGCAACTCCCAGCAGTCCGTTAAGATGTCTTCTAGATCGCACTCTGTCTCGATCGCAATCTCCGAATGCACCATCGATTGCAAATCGGCACTATCACTAGTCGGTAATTCTAGTTCGCGATAGGAGATCAATCCATCGTTGAGAGTTGCTGCGCAGTTTTTTCCTACAAAAAGCGAATCCAGGTTATCGAGATTAGCTACAGTCGCAGAGAGTCCACATTCGAAAATATCTCTGGGCGATAACCATCCAAAGGTTTCTTCGACCGGTGGCGTTTCCGAATCCGTTTGGATGGCATAAGGGACCGGATGCTCGACAGTCCAAACTGCGGCTAATTGCCAACGATCTTCAACCTTCCGGACTTGTGCCATGTTCAGGCAATGGCAGCCGATTTCAATTCCAGTCCATCCATAGGATCGACTAAAAAAACGCTCGCTGATTCGATCTATTTTAGATAACAAAGTACGCATGGTACGTAACCATAGGTCGTACAAAAGAGCGTGAGTCGTGCTGACCACTTTGAAGTGTCAGCTCAAGAAGATGCGGTTGTTACATCCAGCAAAGGCAGAATAATCGACAGCACGACCACCGCCACGACACCGCCTAAGCCAATGATGATGGCAGGCTCAAGCATTTTAACTATGGTTCTCAAGCGTCGTTCACCTTCGTCTTCGAAGTACTCGCCGACCGATTGCAGAACGTTGGGTAGCTTTCCAGTTCGTTCGCCCGTGGAGATCATGTGAGCCGCACCGGCTGGCAAGAACGAAGCATTCATCAGTGTCTGGCTCATCCCTTCGCCTTGCAGAATCTCTTGCTCGACAGTTGCAAACAACTCTTGAAATAGAACGTTGCGAGTCGCCTTGCGACAAAGTCGGACGCTGTCTAGCAATGGGACACCGTTTTCGAGCATCGTTCCCAACAGACGAAACGTTCGACCTGTGATCAACGCACGAATTGAATCCTTTACGATCAAGGCGTTCAAAACAAATGAATCAATAGCGCGCTGCACTCGCGGGTGCTGCCGAAATGTAATTCCCAAACCTATCAAAGTTCCGGCAGCGATTGCAATTGGTATCCATTGTTGACGCAGGCCTTCGCCAACGGCAAGTAAAATGCTCGTAAGTGGTGGAACCGGACGATCCATATCGCGAAAGACAGTTGCGAATTGAGGAAGTACAAAAAACAGCATCGAACAGATAACGACGAAGGTGATGGAACAAAGAACAGCCGGATACATCAACATCGCCAGGACCGAACTTTTTAAGTTCTGATCTTTGCGAAGCATGCGAGTTGTTCTTTCGAGCACATCGACGACGCGACCAGCTTGCTCGCCCGCAGCCAGTGCGGCAACCATCGACTCGCTAAACACGTGAGGGTGCTTTGTCAGCGCAACCGAGAACTTTACCCCTTGCGAAACGTCCTGATACGTTGCTAACAAAACACGCTGAAGATTTGGAGATGAGCACTGATTCGCAACGGTCTTCAGTGCTTCTGCTAAATCATCTCCGGATTGACACATGATCGACAATTGTGAAAACGCGACGATCAAATCAGAAGTCTTAACTCGTGATGATCCCACCTTGAGAAACGATTTGTTCCACGTCGAGTCGGTCGACGTTACTCCTGACGCTTTAGATTTATTCGCGAAGAGTAATTTTCCCTTTGACGCTGATTCGGCAGGCGTGACTTTCAAAGCGAATAGGCCTTGCGATCGCAATTGCTGTCGAACAGCAAGCGCGCTATCGCAATCAAGAAAGCCATCGATCGACTTTCCATATTGATCTTTCGCGAGATACTGAAACTTCATTGGTGATTACCGATTCGTGGGGGTGTTGTCTTCGTGGATTTAGTCCGTGTAAGCAACTTCGATAATCTCATCTAGGGTTGTGCGTCCTGCTTCGGCCAGATGAATTCCTTCGTCCATTAAAGATCCTCCGCCTTGACGACGATGGTATGCGCGAAGTTCATCTACCGAGGCATTTGAAGAAATCAATTCGCGAGTTTCACGATCGATGGAGAAAACTTCATAGATGCCTGTACGGCCTTTGAATCCAGTGTCATAACACTCACGACAGCCTTGCCCACGCGTAAACTGACGACGTCGATCTCCTTCGTAACGGATCGCGTCCAACTGCTCGGACGGAGGATAATAGCCGGTCTTACAGGACGGACATATAGTGCGAACAAGTCGCTGAGCAATCACGCCTAACAACGCTGCCGATAGTTTAAAAGGCTCGATTCCCATGTCCAGGAGACGCGTTACAGCGCTGAAACTGTCGTTGGTGTGAAGTGTGCTTAGGACTAAGTGGCCTGTGAGAGCGGCTTGGATTGCAATCGCTGCCGTCTCTGCGTCACGAATCTCACCCACCATGATTACGTCAGGGTCTTGACGCAAGATCGATCGCAATGCTTCTGAGAATTTCATTGTCTTAGTATTGCTAACTTGAACCTGGTTAATTAGGTCTAGCTGATACTCGACTGGATCTTCGACTGTGACGATATTTCGCTTTATTGATTTGATAAGTTCGACGGCGGAATAAAGAGTTGTCGTCTTACCACTGCCAGTAGGTCCTGTTGTGAGTATCAGGCCGTGCGGTCTTTTGAGCAAAGCCTTCGTCTTGGTCAGTGCGTCCTCAGGCATTCCGAGCTTATCCAGGTAGAACGTGACGTTCTTGCGGTCAAGAACTCGCATCACGACCTTCTCGCCGAGAATGGTTGGAAGCGTCGAGACACGTAAGTCAATCTCGCGCCCATCGACGGTCAAGTGAACGCGACCATCTTGAGGCATTCGATGCTCCGAGATATCGAGTTTTGCAATGACTTTGATCCGAGAAATCATTGCCGGATGAAACTCGCGACGAGGTCGAAGTACCTCTCGCAAGTGCCCGTCGACTCGATAGCGTACCAGGGACGATTGCTGCCCTGCTTCGATGTGGATGTCGCTGGCCTTCTGACGAATTGCGTGGACGATGATGTAGTTGACTAAGTTAATGATCGGGCTGCCATCGGTCAGCGAATCAACATCCGCCAGCGATATATCAACGGCGTCGGCTTGGATCTCGAGCGAGTTCTCTTCGAGGTCGGCTGTCACAGCATCGACAGCAAAATTCTCTTCGTAGCAATGCGCCTGCATCCGATCGATCGATGACCGCATTGCCAGGACCGGACGGATCGGCATTCCCGTCAATCGCTCCAGTTCATCTAACTGTCGCAAGTTCGATGGCTCGGCCATTGCCACCGTTAATCGACCGCGAACACAGAATAACCCAAGTACCGAAAATGCTTCCGCTTTGGAACGTGGAATCAAACGAACTACAGTGGGATCTACTAATCCACTTCGTAGTCGAACTGCAGGAACGCCCAGTTGTTGACCGAGGAATAAGAGCAGCGTGTCCTCCTCCACGAAACCCATCTCAAGCAAGGTCTCGCCGAGTTGTGTGTTGCTATTGGAGTGTTGCTGGAGTGCAGCTTCTAGATCTCCATCGGTGAGAATTCCTGCGCGAACGAGGTTCTCGCCTAGCGGCGTTGCCATGACCGCTAGGCGGCTAGGACTGGACGCGCGGGGCCTGGCGACGGGAAGTTCCAGTGATTGGTCCGATGCAATATTGGAATCGAGCGTGAGGTTCATTTCGCGAAACTCCCCATCGCCTTCACGGCATCGTCGTAAACGTTGAGTTCTTTATCGATCCCGTTGATGCGAAGGATGTCGCGACAAAGAGGTGTTGGCCTTGCAAGAACAATACTTCCACCAAGCTTATGGCAACGATCACGTGCCTCCAACAATGCTTCCATGCCGACACTATCCATAAGTGGCACGTGAATCATGTCAAATACAATTCGCGGTTGGCCGTTGCCGAAACAGGACTCAACCGAATTGAGGAATGCCGATTGATGATCGCGAGTCAGAGGTTGCGAGCCACTGATCGTATCCACGGCTCCAGAACGTTTGCATGGGTACATAGCATTCCTACCTGGCTAGCGAATGGGAAGTTCAAGTGTAAAGCAAGAACCTTGATTCAACTGGCTACGAATCGAAATGTTTCCGCCATGTAAGCGTGCGACTTCTTGAGAGAAGGCTAATCCAAGACCGCTACCGACGATCGCTCGGACGCGTTCGTCGCTGCTGCGGAAAAACTTGCTGCACAGCTTCGGTAAGTCTTCAGCGGAGATACCGATCCCGCTGTCTTCCACAATAAAGAGAACCCGTGAAGCATCGGCGTCAACTTTGACAGTAACCTTACCGCCGTCGGGAGTGTACTTGATAGCGTTGCTAACCAAATTCGTGAGCGCGGCCGCCAGTTTGTCTTTGTCAGCAATGACTTTCGGTAACTTGGGAGCGACCGAGTAATCGAAGGTTTGCTTTTTTTCGTTCGACATAGGACGCTGACTGGCTAAGATTTCATCGAGCAGTCGATCGAGTTGAATTTCATGTTTTTCAATGGTGATCGCGCCGGCTTCCATTTGGCTAATGTTCAGTAGCTCATCGACGAAGCGGGCGAGTCGAGTCGCTTCGTTGTTTATCGTGTTGTAGAACTCCTGCTGTTGCGCAGGTGGAATGTCGCCAGCAAGCGACAACGTCTCAGCATACGCTCTGATGTTTGCCAAAGGCGTTCGGAGCTCATGCGTTGCGGTGAATACGAATTGTTCGCGAGCTTTTTCTGCAAGTTTTTGCTGCGTAATATCCCGAAGCGTCCAAATCGAATCGCCTGGATTGCTACTGTCGATTGATTGCATGATCCGACTCAATCTCCAAACACCTTGCGATAAATCGGATGAGCGATTTATCTCGATAACTTGTGTCGCATGGCAACTGTTCAATCCACGGATTCGCTCCAGTGATGGTTCGTCTACAAGATCAGAAAGTAAACTCAGGATTTTTAATCCAACCAGCGATTTTGAATCAGCTCGCTTCAATAATGTTGCAAAGGAACGATTGAGTTGGATGATCTGCCCGTCTGAATCACAGATTGCGATTCCCTCCGATAGGTTTTGGAAAACACCTTCCCATCTTTTCGCTTGCTGACTGTGTAATGCCTCTGATAGCCGCCGTTCAACCCCATTCCAGTCCGAGTGCTCTTTCACTCGAGCTAACAACTGGTTCCAACCGGTTGCAAAGGGATCGACCGATGGCAAGGGTCGCAGCGCGGCGACCGATTGACCGGCTCCTTGACCGGTTCCGTCGGCAGAGCCGTTGGCAAAATGAGTAAGCTGACGCTCGATATTTTCGTGCCAATGAGAGGTTCGTCTCAAGGCAAAAGAGCCGATCAGTAGTAGCCCAAGCGGGATACCAATAGCGGCTACACTTAAATTGAGAAACGATCCTTGCAGAGAAAGATAGACTGCTGTGAGAACAAAACAGAACAATCCAGCTAAACCGAACAGAAAGTACTGCTCACTTAGACGCTGCGTCAAACTACGATAGGACTGCGCGGCGATCATGATGTTAACTTGTCAACGCCATTTGCGATGGATTCGATGGAGGGGAAAGAACTAGCTCTTTAAGTAAAGTTGCGAGGTCACGGATGCTAAATGGCTTGAAAAGAATCTCTTCGATTCGAAGTCTGGACTTTAGCTCGTCTCGGTCGAGCTCCAGGCCTTTTGCGGAGCACATCACGATACGGATGTCTTGAAGCCCAAGATCTGTGCGAACTGCCCTGCAAAGTTCCTCACCGTCCATGCCAGGCATTTCGAAATCAGTGACGAGGACATCGAAGTGCTCAGAAGCTACCGCTCGAAAAGCGTCGTTGCCATTCCGAGCTAGCGTCACTTCGAATCCCAGCCGTTGGAGGTTGAACCGAATCACATCGCCTAAAACGAGACTATCTTCGGCAATAAGTATTTTTTTGGTTTTCGACATGGGTTTGATCACCAACTTAAACAAGACGCATGATTAACGACGAACTCGCCGGTGGTTTCGTTGTACGCCCAACCCTCCGTGCCTGTAGGAGCGTTGATTGGGTTACCGGTGTTGGCCACAACGTTATTGTTCCGATTGCCAGTTGGAACCGTCGTGGTTTGTACCTTAGGGAATGCTCCCGTTATGTACGGTTTGATCAAAGTCGTAAAGTTCGAGAACGGAGGGTAGTTTCCGTTTTGAGCCTTATAGAGCTCAATGGAGTCACGGACGATTCCTAGTGAAGCCTTCGTTGCTGCATCGCGAGCATCACCCGCTGTGTCGAACATCCGAGGAGCCGCTACAGCCGCTAGGATTCCGATAATTAATACGACTACGACTAGTTCTACTAGGCTGAAAGCAGATCGCTTATTGATGCCCTTGGGTTGCGATGTGATGTTCATCATTTAAGCCATTTAACAAGCTGGACAGAGGTAATTCAACGCTTTCTCACATTCAGATATATCGATATCTGTGCTCCGAAGCCTCTTACTTGAGACTCACCGTTGGAAGCTGAGGAACACTACGCCCAGAACTAACGTCGTGCAAATTATTTTATCAGATAATTTTCCATATTCGTCAAAGTTTATGTGCTACATATATCCATCCTAGAATTGGAGAAGCGGCTTCGTCGACCAAGCTAATTCTCCAGTGGATACAACACCTTTATGGCAGTTTGAAAGTATGTCAAGCAATCCCATTTCAATCCAATCGGCATTCGAAGTCGCCGCAACCCTTGCGTCCGAGTTGGGTGCATCGGCCGTTGTGCTTCAACGCTCACGATTGGGTTGGGTGCAGGTCGGAGGTATGGAAGGTGTTGCGTTAACCGACCAACGAATGCTGGCCACGTTAGAAATGCTTGATAACCGAAGTTCTGCTCCTCTCGTTTGTCGATACGACGACCAGATGATTGTCGTTGTCAATACTTCCCCGGACTCGAGTAGGCCAATCGTGATTGGATTGACTCTTGCCTGTCAAAACGAATCTCTCGTTTGTTCGCTTGTTTCCGCTCGTATCGAGGCGGGGCGTTATCGCGACGAACTAAATGACGCCAGAAACCTTACGGAAAGCTTCATTGTTCAAGTGACTCAAGACTTTGAGGAACTGACTTGGTTCCGAACTGCGAATGAGCAACTTGATCTTTGCGGTCCCAAACATTCGATCGAGTCGATCGCAGTCAAGTGTCTCCCAGATTTAGTGAAAGTAATCCGCGCGGAATCCATACTTTTCATTCCAGTTGTATTGGATGCCAATCACGTTGCTTTACGACCAGACTTGAATCGCATCGCGTCAACGGGTTTTTGCAACGTAGAACAAACAACTTATGTCCGTTTTCTCGAAGATGCGATGCCTAGCCTTGCACGAGGGCCGAGAGTTCTCAATCGAAAATTGACTGAGAAATTTATCCCTAGCTACCCCGGTTTAAGAAGTTGTATTGCGACCAGTGTATCGAAAGGGCCGCGCGTTTATGGATGGCTTCTGGCGTTCAATAAATTGGGTTTGAATGATTCTGAGGAGATGCCTGATTTTCAAACCGTAGATCCCAATACCGTCACGTTCGGTACTTTTGAAGCTGGTTTACTAGTTGCTGCGGCAAACATCATGGCTTCTCACGCCAAGAATCGTGAGCTTTTTGATGAACAAGAGAACCTCTTGACGGGAATCGTTCGGGCTATCATCAACGCAATCGATGCCAAAGATCCTTATACTTGTGGCCATAGTGATCGTGTGGCAACGTATGCGAAACGTATTGCAACTCGAATCGGACTAGATGCCGACGAATGCGAAAAAATATACATGGCTGGCTTGCTTCACGATGTCGGCAAGATCGGTGTTCCCGATTCGATACTTGGTAAGCTAGGTAAACTTACGGACGAAGAGTTTGCGATCGTCAAGAAGCATCCTGAAATTGGCTTCACCATTCTCAAACATTTGCAGAAACTGGACTACGTATTGCCAGGCGTTCTGCACCACCATGAAGCCGTCAATGGCGGTGGTTACCCGGATGGTCTTACAGGAGAATCTATTCCATTGGCGGCACGTATCCTAGCGGTCGCCGACGCCTACGACGCGATGACAAGTGATCGTCCGTACCGTTCGGGTATGCCTAGCGAAAAAGCCGAATCCATCTTACGGTCTGAAGCAAGCAAAACTTGGGACTCAGATATCGTTGCCGCATTCCTTCAGTGTATTGAGAACAATGAAATAGAGCCCCATTCGATCGAATTGACGACTTCGATTTGTACTAATGACCTCGATTCAAAATCGAGCGGCAGTCTCATGCGTCGCATCGCAAAATCGATTACTCATATGGCTGCCGGGTAATTCACATGCGAGTGTCTAATTCGATAGCTTCGCCCAAACGAAAATCTGGCTTTACGCTACTGGAACTTAGTGTCACGATCATGATTATCGGAATTCTTGCTGCAGTCGCTGTTCCAGTCTATTCCGACAGTCTCGCTCGTTTTCGCGTTGATATCGCGGCTCAAAGAATCGCTCAAGATATTGCCACAACGCAAAGAAGCGCTAGGCAAACCAACTCCACACAAACTGTAACTTTTACCACTAGCGATGATAGTTGTGTAATCAATGGCTTAAGCTCCCTAGATCGTGTCAGCCAGCCTTATCGTGTCTCATTCAATCAATCGCCATACCAAGTGGATATATCGTCATTGGTGACTGCTGCCAATCCTTCATCACAACTACCTAGCGTATCCGTCGCGTTCAATAGTTTCGGTATGCCTGATCAAGGCATCTCGGTGACAGTTCGAGCGGGGGCTTTCCAAAAGCGAGTTGATCTGGCACCGATTTCGGGACGGGTTACCATTCAATGAGTCGAAGAGAACGCCGAAATGGATTGAGTTTATTGGAGATGATGATCACGCTTCCGACTGCGACGGTGCTGATCGGTGCAATGTCGATGTGTGTAACGATCATGATGCGAGCTAAATCGCAGGACGATACCTTGTTTCGTGGTTCTTACGACTTATCTACCGCTGTTACGCAAATCGCGTCAGATATCGAAAGTGCAGTTTCGCTCGTCTCATCTTCGGCTACTCACATTGAATTCGTAGTACCAGATCGAGATGGAGATAGGCTGCCAGAGCAAATGCGATACGAATGGGGCGGCTCGTCGGGTCCGAATGCGAATAAGATACTTTGGAAGTACAACCAGAATCCACTATCGGTCCTATTTGATGACGTTGGAGATTTCAATTTGCAAACAAGCAATACACTCGCTTCATCTCCTCCACCTAATCATTTCCGTTCGGAGGTTGCCGTTTTGAAATCGAGCGACGCTTTTCAGAATGGCATTTTTCGTGAACAAGTCATCAATTCTTCCAATAGTATTGGACAATATATAATTCCTAACACCCCACCTAGTGCTAGATGGGATCTTGGTGCGATCAGCGTTATGGTTTGTGCTGCCGATAGTAACAAAGATGGTGTTCTTTGTATTCGTGTTACTCGGGCCAACACAGCATCACGTCTTCCGATAGCTCCAATTCTTGCGGAAGTGAAACTCGCGGAGTGGCGATTAGGCGAAAGCTACCAATGGCTTGAAATCCCCATAGCACCGATCAGTTGGCAGTCACCAGGAACGCCGCTGTGTATCACGCTTACGTATGCGGGTGGTACTGGCGATGTCGCAAGGGTCCAGTTCGTTGAAAACGGAGTGGGAATGCCCAGCAACACCAATTTGATTAGGTCGATAAACGGCGGAACGAGTTGGACCGCTTCTGATAACAGTCGCGACTTGCGGTTCTACGCCTATGGCTTCTACAACGGATACAACAGCCGACGAAAATTCTTAAGTAATGTCAACTTAAATCTAACCAGCTCTCGTGCCGGACTGCAAAAGATAGAGACTTCTGTTCGCTTGCCAAGCGGTCCGGAGATTCCATAATGCGTCTTCAGAAACCGAATACTTCAAACTCTGCGAAACCACTTTCAAGGAAGTCTCCTTGGTTGATGTCTGTATCCGAAAAGTCGCGTTCGGGACTCAGTCAAGCGGAAGTTTCGATATCAACGATTATTGTGGGTGTCTTGATGGTGACATCCTTTTCCACGATTGCCGCGTCACGCCGAAGTCAAGTTGCGGAATCGAATAGGATAAGAGGTCTCGCGATCGCGGAATCGATGATTGCGGAGATCACTCAATTACCCATGCGTGATCAACCTTGCGATTGCGGCTTCGGACCAGGAACTAGTGAGCTGGGAACCGATCGAAGCGATTTTGATGATGTTGATGACTATCGTAATCTCGTTGACTCTCCTCCGAAGTCGCGGGCCGGAATTACCCTCAATGGCTATACCAGTTTTACTCGCACGGTTTCAGTAGACAGGGTTTCCTCAACCAATTGGAACTCTGTTGTGGGTACTTATGCGGGAGTCTATCGAATCACCGTTGTCGTCCGTGTTGGTAGCTCGGAAGTATGTCGCCTAGTAACCTACCGAACTTCCGGGTCATCGGGTGCAAGCTCGCTTGCGGGTTTTAGTAGTACCAACTAGGTAGGGAAACAAAATGGTCCATCTGGCAAAGCTTAAAAGTGGAAGTAAGTCTCTTCACCGATCGAAGGATCGTTCAGGGACCATCTACGTGATGGCAATGGGAACCAGTCTCATTGTTGTGTGCCTAGCCGTAGCGAGCCTCCAGTCGGTGCGCGTCCAGCGACGAATGAATGATTCGACTTCGCAGGCGGCCAACGCTAGAAAGCTTGCTCAGTCTGGGCTTGAATTCGTTCAACATCGAATACTCACGGATACAGGTTGGCGTTCGCAGTTTGCCAATGGCGTTCCAGTAAGTCGCACGACGACCGGCGGGAGTTTTTCAGTAACGCTTACCGACCCAGACGACGGGATCGTCGCCAATCAAACGACCGATCCAATCATCGTCACGTCGGTTGGCACTTTTGGTTCAGCACAGCAAACTGCAACTGCTTATCTAGAGCCACAGAACCAACTCTACGCCGCTTGTCGATCCGCGATTTATGCAACGCAAGATATTGAATTTGATAAATGTAATGCCACATCCAATAACTGGGTTTTTAGTAATGATAAGATCAAGGCCACGGGGAATCCTGCGGTCAACCTGAACTGCCACGCAGCCAATGGATGTACTGGTAACGGCTATTTGCAAAGGAAGAGAATCGGCGGAGTTTGGCCTATGAAATCGCCAGATTTCAATCCAACTTCAACCAGTTATGTTGGCAGTTACTATCTTGATGATAATGCCGTTGCATTGGGTGTCAACGATCTTCCCACGGGTGGAACCGAATTGATCGTCAACGGTGGTTTCGAAACGAATACATCAAACTGGACAACATCCGGTTGTACCCTGACACGCGATACAGCGGTGAAAAGGTCAGGAACTGCGGCATGCCTTGTAAGCGGCAGAAGCCTCCTTGTTAGTTCACCAGTACAGAACATCACGGCGCACATGTTAAAAGGACGGAACTACACTGTCTCATTCTGGGTAAGAGCCGTCGAAGACCAAGTTTTCTATCCGACGATATCGATCTCTTATTCGGGTTCGGCACTACCCTTGGTTATATCCGGGGAGGGAGTTTCGGTGGATGCTGGGACATGGAAATTGGTTACGCGCACTCTAGGCGTAACTTGGTCAGGGACATTGACTAACGCCGATTTAGAAATTAGAAGCTCGAAGTCGAGTAACTACCATATTGATGGTGTGAGCCTACTTAACAATGACAGATTACCCGGGACGCGTTACATCGAGAACGTTTTATTTGGTAGCTCATCCAACCCGTTTGGTAGTGGGATCGTTTCGGCAAACGGAGTCTACAGCATCGACGCCTCGGGGCAGGACTTACTCATTCGTGATTGTCGCATCAATGGAACGATCCTTGTTTTGAATGCGAATAAAGTTGAAATCGAGAACGCCATCTCTTGGGAACCCGTTGGCAGAAACTTCCCTGCTATAATTGCCAACGCTCCGCTGGAAGATCGTTCGTCAAATTATGCGCTCAGCGAAGCGGCCATTGGAGTCAATCTGAATCCATCCACCGCACCCTATCTTGGCAACTCGAATACGGTCGTAAGCGAGTCTTACCCGAGTGTTATCACTGGACCAATCATCGCGATAGGTGATGTCATTCTCGATGGAGTAGCGAAGTTAACTGGGCCTGTGATGACACCTCAAAAAGTTACCGTGACGTCGAACGATCTTGAAATCAATTTTCCGTCTGACATGATCCTGAACCCGCCCCCGGGATTTTTTGCGGATCCTCCCAAGATGCGATTGAATACAAGCTCGATTCAGTAGATGTTGGCTTTCATGTGACATAGGCTTCCAGCCTGTGATTCCGGCTCACTACTCAGGCTGGAAGCTTAAGCCACTTCAAAACGAACCCCAATCTTTAAACTAGATTTGCGAAATAGAAATCGTACTACGGCGCAAGTTTCCAAGGCTGGGGATTCTCCGTTGGGACCGTCGGGACTGGGACCGTCCGGACCATGCCTTGCGGCGCAGGCAACGCGTCTGATGGAAAAGCTAACTGGCCTTGTTGATTCGCAGGCAAACTGCCCGGGTAGAGGGGGCCCATGAATTGTGTCTCGACTGCCACGGGGATGGAACCGTCTGGTGTTGGTACCGAAGTATCCGTTTTCGATCTTCGAAACCAATTCCCGTGTACGCGGCGCTGCGATGCGTCTGGTAACAAACCTTCCCAATGGCTTCGATCGATTGGGTTAATATTGCGGTCAAGCAGTGGAGTGGTCGCTTGAGCATGATCTTCTTCGGATCCAAATGCACAGTAGTCGCCCGGTCTGACAATACGAGGCAAGAGCGTGACGATAATCTCGTTGCGTTCGCGAAGGCGATTGCGACTTTGAAAGAGCCTACCCACTACCCATAAGTCACCAAAGAATGGGATCTTGTTCTGTCCGTCGTTGCTCGTTTCTTTAATGAGACCGCCGATAATGATCGCTTGACCTTCCGATAACATGACTGTGGTCGAAACTTCGGTCGATTCGCTCTCGGGCAGTTTCGAGGTTGGATTGATGCGAGCTGTTGAAACTTGCGGCATAACAGTCATTAACACTCGGCCATCATCGGTAATAATCGGTGTCACGTCTAGTACGACACCGTAGGGAAGAAAGCTAACACTTTGCAAGGTGCTGGTATTAGTCGCTGTCGTAAGTAGGTATCCCAGTTGACCGCCAACAGAGATTCTTGCTTGCTGGCCATTGAGTACTGCTACCTTTGGAGAAGCAAGGGTCTTTGTATCGTTAGTGGTCTTTAGTAAATCAATCAAACTTGTTAGGTCAGAGCCTTCGACTCTTAGTGCCGAGGCTGGGGCAGTACCGGTGGCAAGTCCCATTGTTTCAAAGTTGATGTTCGTATTGCTGATTCGAGCCAGCTGATTAAAGTTGACTCCGTGGCGATTGTTGTCGGTAAGCGTGACTTGGAGGATGTTCGCTTCGACGACTACTTGACGGGGCATGGAATCGACCTGAGCGATGTACTCCGCGATCCGATCGACGTAGGGAGGGAGGTCTTCGACGACCAACTGCTCGTGTGCATTGCGTTGCTCTTTTGTACTTGTTTGGTTGATGAAGGATTGTCCAAGTGGTGACATCAGTCCCTTCACAACCCTATCCACATCGCTCGCAAGGATGTAATTGAGTTCAAAAACACGGATCATTCGACCCTGAACGGCCGGTGAAGTCTTTCGTTCGCTACTCATGCTGGAAATGATCACGATATTGTTCTGGCGTGTCCAAGTATAGCCATGGACTGCAAGGATAGCGTCTAACGCATCGACCAGACGTACGTTGTTGAGTGTTACGTTTACCTGCTGACTAACATCTTCACCTGTGACGATGTTTAATCCCTGTTGTTCGGCGATCATCGAGAGAACTGTCGATAGCGGAGCATCTCGAGTTACAAGGGTAATCTGGTCCAGATTGCTTTGAATCGAGACGCGATCCTTCGGGTCGTTCTGCAGCGGTGCAAGCGGCAAAACCGTCGCTTGTAGTTTTGGATTCGAAGGCACCTGTTGTGGGCTTGGTAGTACGCTGGGGTTACTGAGGAGTTGCTCGGCGAGCGGGTCTTGTGCCGACGCGTGCTGAGCCACGGGACAGATTGCGAAAAACAACAAAACGAAGACAGATAGTGTGACTACTTCGCAGGGCGAGTAGACGACTTTGTGATGTCTGATTGCGATTGAGGACATGACACTTTCAATGCTGATTCAGGAAGTTCGCGTGATAGGTATATCGTCGATTAAATGCGGAACAGGTAGTATCTTTGATAAAACCGGTTTAGATCGCCCAGTTTTCCTATCTTCCGGTTCGGTAGTGGCTTGCGCTTTTGAACGGTTGGGAATTGAGGGCATGGCCGTTATAATATCGAAAGTTTAGAGTACCTGGCGAAAAGCGGTTCTTCTTACTACGCAACCAAGATCGAGTTTTTGATGGATATCACGATGAATGCCGCAACGCCTACTCCTGCGTCACGGGAGTTGCTTTCGCCTTTCTCTTTGCATGGCTTGAAGTTGAAAAATCGCGTCGTGATGGCGCCATTGACTCGAGGCCGTGCGGGGAGCGCTCGAATCCCAAACGATATGATGGTTGAGTACTACACGCAGCGTGCATCTGCAGGTTTGATCATTTCCGAAGCGACTGCGATTTCTGAGCAAGGTCTTGGCTGGGTCGATACTCCTGGGATATATAACGAAGCCCAGGTGGAAGGTTGGCTTAAGATCACAAGTGCGCTTCGCAAGCGTGGAACTCCAATCTTCATGCAGCTATGGCACTGTGGCCGCGCGTCGCATAGCAGTTTCCACGACGGACAACTACCGGTGTCAGCTTCGGCTATGAAGATCGTTGGAGACTACATACATACCCCCGCAGGGAAACAAGCTTATGAAGTGCCGCGACCGCTGGAGATTGATGAAATAAAAGTGGTTGTAGAAGACTATCGCCGCGCAACTGAAAGAGCGAAAGCAGCTGGATTTGATGGAGTTGAAATCCATGCCGCTAATGGATACTTAATCGATCAATTTATGCAATCAAAGACAAACCACAGAGCAGACATATATGGCGGAAGCGAAGTAAACCGTTTTCGATTTCTTAAAGAGATTATCGAAGCAGTATTTACCGTTTGGGAGCCCTCTCGGGTTGGTGTTCGGTTGTCACCTAACGGAAGCTTCAACGATATGGGTTCCGTAGATTTTCGAGAGTCGTTTACGTACTTCGCATCTCAGTTGAACAAGCTCGGGTTGTCTTATTTGCACGTAATAGACGGCCTTGCGTTTGGATTTCACGAACAAGGGAGCCCGATGTTGCTCTCTGAATTTCGAAGTGTTTTCGATGGGCCGCTGATGGGAAATTGCGGCTATACGCAAGAGTCCGCTGAAGAAGCAATCGTATCAAGGAATGCTGACCTCATTGCGTTCGGTCGTCCGTTCTTAAGCAATCCTGATCTTGTCGAGCGATTCACGGGTGGCTGGGAGTTAAATCCCCCCGCAGATACTGCTGTGTGGTCCGCACCGACTGCCGCAGGATACACGGATTTTCCTGTTCGAGATCAAATGGCAACTTAGGCTCAGATGATGTTCGTCAGGAAGTCATACCTTCCGAACGCCTGAGGCTCACGGCGGATCGTTAGTTGCAACCAACTTTTTCCGCTGCTGTAGTGTTTTCCATCCACTGATGGAGCGAGATCCACCAACGGTCGATTTTTTCAAACGCACGATCAACAGACTCGGTAAGTCTGCCAAAATCCTGGATGGGCTTGAAGACGCAGCCCTCAGCACCCAATGATATTGACTGGAGAACGGTTCCCATCGAAACCATTCCAGTACACATGATCACCTGGATACCGGCGTCATGCTTTTTAATTTCTGCCAAGAGAGTAAGCCCATCTTTGTCGGGCATGTCAATATCCAGGAGAACAACTCGTGCACCTGTATGAAAAAGTTGACTAATCGCCTCGGCTGGTTTCGAAACGGAAATGACTTGCACCCCGTGCTTGGTCAACGCCTTGGCGACCAATCGGAGGATCGCTGGATCATCATCAACGTGTAAGACCGTTTTTTCATACTTCATAGAGTGACCTGAGTAAGTACTGTGTTCCTAAAAGTGAGCCAGCCTTCTTGTGTACTCTGAACAAGTTTACAGCTACGATTTACACAAAATAAAAACCGATGATCTTTGTTCTGCGAACGTCATGTCGATAGCTCGCATAGAATCAAATTGTCCATCGACTAACAAAACAGTAGGTCAATTATCTGAGACTGTCGAATAAAAAAGTAAGACTAAGCGGATCTCTTAATGTTTTTTAATCTTACTTTGAATAAAAGTAGGCTTTTCAGCGATTTCCCGGTTAAAAGACGGGTAGCCGAAACGAGTGTTCGCTAGGCCGCAAATTCGGCATATGTGTGCAAGAGCTTCTCGGAATGCCGAATCCTAATCATTTCTTGATTTGGTCTTCGCGGCATGAACAACATCGCGATCTATATCTAGTGGGGGCATCGTAATCTCTCCATGACTGCTGCCACCGCGTTTCAAAGGATCTGAAATCTCGTGGTCCAACTTTTTTCGTCACATTTTTTCGAGCGACCGCATGAAGAGTACTCAACCCGCTGAGCCTGCAGAGACTCGCCGGAGCCAAAAGCAATGGCTACTGATACTCTCTCAGGTTTTGGGGTTGGTATTCGCGTATAGCGTTAGCTACATGTTTAGCAATGAGCTTGCGCATGTCATCGGATTGCATCGCGACGTCTTGGGAATGACATTAATACTGGGTCTATTCCTTGGACTCATTTGTATTGCAGTTGCCCAAGCGTTCTTAGGTACAACACATAGAGTGCCGTCAGAAGTAAAGATCGGTGAAGGTACTTTGGAAAGCCAACTCCGCGAAGCAGCCTTCAATGCGATCCCCGCACACATAGCCATTCTCGACAGTAACGGAATGATTATCCATGTAAATGCAAGATGGCCAGACTTCACCCGTGAAATCCTAAACCAGGAATCTCATTTAGTGGTCGGGGTTAACTATTTAGATATTATTGAACGACGAACCTGTAAATCTAGCAGCGAATTTCTATTGGCAGCGACAGGAATTCGTAAAGTTATCGAAGGTTTGGAGACCGATTTTCAAATGGAGCTCCCTTTTCGCAATGACATTGAACATCGATGGTTCAAATTAACTGTGACTATCTTTCAATGTTGCAGTAATAATTATGTTGTCGTAGCACATGAAGATATAACTCAACGGAAGGTTTCTGAGAACCGTCTCACCAATGCTCAGTCGAAGTTTCGTCGCATCTACGAGCGCTCCAGCGACGCCATCATGCTATCGGATAAAACGGGTTTTTTTGACTGTAACGAAAAGACTCTTCAGCTATTTGGCGTTGGCAATCGGGAGGAATTTCTAAAACTAAAGTTTGAAGATCTTACACCGCGACTGCAAAGCGATGGAAGCGAATCAATTGAAAAGCTTGCATGGCACTCTACTATCGCCGCCGCTGATGGTGAGAGTCGATTCGAATGGATCTATCGGCGAGCAGATGGTTCGGTTTTCCCCGCCGAGGTGGTTTTGAGCGCGTTCGAACTCGATGGTCGTTTGGTTCAGCAGACGACCGTTCGGGACATTACACTTCGAAAACAAAATGAAAGCCAGTTGAAAGACCTAAATGACCGGTTGCAGGTTGACTTGGAGGCGCGTCAATTGGCAGAAGCCTCACTAAAGAAAGCAACCTCGTACTTAGATGTCTACCGTTTAATCGTCGACGAGCACGCGATCGTCGCTGAGACCGACGTGACGGGCGCAATTGTTTATGCAAACGATTCTTTCTGCGAGATAAGTGGTTACTCAAGAGAGGAATTAATCGGAAAAAATCACCGCATATTGAATTCGGAAATACACCCGAAGTCTATGTGGCAAGACATGTATAAGACCGTCGCCAATGGTGGCGTTTGGCGCGGCGAGATATGTAACCGCTCCAAGAGCGGGAGGCTCTACTGGGTTGATACGACCATTGCACCGCTGTTCGACGAGGCTAGGAAAACGCGTGGCTACTTCGCACTTCGCGCAGATATCACAGCTCTTAAAAACGCTCGCAAGCAAGCTGAATCATCGAATCTTGCCAAGAGTGAATTCCTTGCCAACATGAGCCACGAGATTCGCACTCCGATGACTGCGATCCTCGGTTTCGCAGACTTGCTTGCCGAAGAAAGCGATGCAAAACGTTTTCCAAAACAATTTGAATACGTCGACACCATAAAAAGAAATGGTGAACACCTGTTGTCGATCATCAACGATATTCTTGACATATCAAAGATCGAAGCTGAAAAAATGGTGGTCGAGCAGATCGATACCGACCCAATCAAGATCGTTAATGACGTCATGACCGTGATGGAAGTGAAGGCCAAGGCAAAGGGACTAACGCTCATCGCCGAATTTGTAAGCGCAATTCCAAAAACGATCCAAAGCGACCCAACACGTGTCAGACAGATATTAGACAATCTAGTTGGAAACGCAATTAAGTTTACGGATCGAGGCGGAGTGAAAATCGAGGTTGGAATTGATCCTGCAGAGCCAAGTCAACTTATGATGTTGGTCATCGACTCTGGGATCGGTATTAAACCGGAGCAGGTTGGCCGTTTGTTTGGTTCCTTTGAACAGGCTGACGCATCGACCACCAGAAGGTTCGGTGGGAGTGGGCTGGGGCTTCGCATCAGCAAGACGCTCGCGGAGATGTTAGGTGGCAGTATGACTTTGGAGACCAAGTATGGTAATGGAAGTAAGTTTACGGCTCGCGTCAAAACGAACTGTAAAGAGGGAACGCCGATGATCGAATTTAATCGGGGCAGGAAAGCGATGTCGACTGCAGAACCCGCGAAGACCGAATCCAATACAAATATACTTGCCGGGATGCGAATCTTGCTCGCGGAAGATGGTGTTGATAATAGGCGGTTAATCTCGTTCCATCTCAAAAAAGCGGGAGCGACAGTAGCCTTTGCTGAGAATGGAAAGCTGGCCGTAGAATCATTGACGACAGATGGAACACTAGACGGTCCACTTTTAAATCCTGTTCCGTTCGATCTGATCATCTCCGATATTCAGATGCCGGTTATGGATGGCCTGACTTCGATACGATTGCTGCGTGAAAAGGGCTGCAAGCTTCCGATACTCGCATTAACGGCGCACGCCATGAGTAGCGATGCCGACAAAAGCAAAGCCGCCGGTTGTAACGCTCACCTCACCAAACCTATAGACCAACGGTTACTGATCACTACTTGCGAAAGGTGGATTAAAATGTTCAAACAGTCCCAGCCCGACACATCTCAACTTTATACGAGCGAATTTGCGGATGACCCTGATATGGTCGAGCTATTAGACGAATACATTGCATCGTTTGAAGGAACTGTTTCCGATATTAAAAGCTCACTCGAGACTCGAAACTACGAGCAACTTGGCCGGTTGGCCCATCAGCTTAAGGGCTCTGGCGGAGGCTTTGGATTTCCAATTATAAGTGCATCAGCATCCAAGGTGGAAGCCAAAGTAAAATCGAAAGCAAATCCAACCGAATCCGAACTTTTAGCTATCCAAGAATCTGTCTACGAGCTTGTTAGCATTCTTGAGCTTGCACAAAAAAGCGTTAGCCCGACTACCGCTTAAGCGATGCGGGTAAAGTTGTAAAAGGAATGATTTTCCTCCCTCGATCCTCATCCATTGATAATCAAGGCCCGCATCAACAAGGCCAAAGTCAAAAACTTCGTGCCTTTGCTCATTTGAGGGTCATAAAGCCTAAGGAGGGAGAGCTTGCGTTTTTAGCACACCAGACCTGTCGCGACACGTGGGCACCAGGCCCAGTTTCGTTGTACGCGATTGTCCAGCTACCTAATTGTCCAGCTCTATTGAACTCGCCCCGGGCTGTTGAAATACGGGCGTTGTGAGATTTTTCTTTGCGAGACTTATTCTTCAAGAATGCCTCCACGCCTCGGGGCTTTTCGGTGCGTCTTATAATTTAAGTGTATTCAAAACACATCGATCGCTACTGCAGATCAAAAATCGATTTGTATTGCTCTTTCGCTCGATCAACGATCTTTCGTACTGTATTCAGCAATGTATCGGTTGTAGTTTGCAGGGGAGCGAAAACTAATCGAATCAACTGTTCATTCGTATTTATGAAGAATGGTTGTGGGTTGCTGCTTCATGGCGTACGGAATCTATTTGTCAGCCGCTGGTGCGAATGCTCAGAATCATCGCTTGGAAGTTCTGAGCCATAATCTCGCGAATGTGAACACCCCAGGTTTCAAGCCTCATCTTGCGATGCTCCAAGCTCGTCATAGCGAAGCGATTGAGCAAGGAATGGTTTCTCCGGGCACTGGCGGAATCGATGACATCGGTGGCGGAGTCGCCATCAAGCCCAACAAGACCATGATGGATCAGGGGCCGATCGAACAAACCGGAAGCAAGACTGATTTCGCTATCAACAACAACTCGGGCTTTTTCGTTGTTCAGCGTGGCGAAGAGCAACTGCTGACTCGTGCTGGTAATTTTCTCTTTGATTCATCAGGAACGCTTACAACCACCAATGGCGATCCAGTTCTAGCATCCGACGGAAATCCGATTCGAATCGATCCGCGACTACCCTTCAATTCGCGTGACAATGGAGAGATTCAGCAAGCTGGCGAGTCTAGGACATTGATGATTGTGGCTCCCAAAGAGCCGGGCGATCTCTCTCGCGTTGGAGACAACTTATTTCGTTCGCTTGCGACTGTAGATCCTGTTGCTCCCAACGAGCGGAATGTGGTATCGGGACACCTGGAAAAGTCAGCCGTTGTCCCAACATCGGCCATGATGGAGCTGATCGAATCGACACGATTGTATGAAGCCAACCTGCGCATGATGCAGCATCAAGATCAAGCGTACGGAAATCTTGTTGGAAGATTGCTTAAAGAATAACTACAAATCTAAAACGAATCTTTTGATTGGAACAAGTCAATGAGCGTACAGACTCTTTACACAGCAGCGACTGGCATGGATGCGATGCAGACCAAGCTGGACGTGATCGCCAATAATTTAGCCAACATCAATACAACCGCCTTCAAACGCGATCGTGCCAACTTCGAAGATCTTCTGTATCGCAATGAAACCTATCCCGGGCAGCTTGACGCTCAGCAAAACCCCACACCCACCGGTATCGAAGTAGGGATGGGTGCGCGTGTTCAAAGTACACAATCTGACTATCGACAAGGCACACTCCAAGATACCGGACGAGATCTTGACGTCGCGATTGAAGGCCCCGGATTTCTACAAGTTCAAGACCCGGTCACGCAAAACTTCTTTTACACGCGTGCCGGTAATCTAAACGTCAACGCGAATGGTCAGCTCGTCATCGGTTCTGCTCAAACAGGTCGATTGCTCGAACCGCCCGTTACTATTCCACCTGAAGCGACTGCCGTTGTTATTAATTCCAATGGACAAGTCATGACCCGGCTTCCAGGGACGGTCGAGCTCCAGCAGCAAGGCGAAATGCAGCTGGCGAGTTTTATTAATCCTGATGGATTATTGAAAATGGGAGAAAATATGTACATGCAAACCGATGCCTCGGGCGCTGCAAACCTTCAACCAGCTGGTACTAATGGTCTGGGCGTCTTTCGACAACGCTCCTTAGAAGCGTCGAATGTCGAGCCCGTCAAAGAACTGATTGATCTAATTACAACTCAACGTGGATTCGAGTTGAACTCGCAAGCAATTCAGGCTGGTGACCAGATCTTGCAGCAAATTGCAAATCTTCGTCGATAATTTTAAATCCAAAGTTACCAATGAACGCCGAATTTAAACCTTTTGAGCCTGAGACGCTAGCCGATTATCTGTAACATCAGTCGACTAGCACTTGAGGCTCATTAAGCTTCGAATTCCGTCATAAGGCAAATGCTAAAAAATTTAATGTGTGCTAGTACTAGCAAAAACAAATTTATGAAAAACAATCAATCAAACCGAACCAATGAAGGCTTGGCTTTTAATCGCCTATCGAATCGTTGGCGGTTCCGATTGATCAGTCAGCTACTGGATCTTCGTAGGCTGCTATTTGGATGCGCCGTCTGGTTCCTTATGGTAAGCTTGACCCATTCCCAGCAACCGTCGACTGGGACAACTGCCGGATTTGCAATCGGAAGAAATCCCATCCGAATCGATTTAAAGGCGACTTCAAGTTGCGCAAGCAATCTTGTGCGTCTCAGTGATCTCGCGACCATCTCCGGGGATGTTCCGGCATCGCTTGGCGCAATCGATGCGATCTCAATAGGCCCCTCGCCAGCGCTCGGTGAGATTCAATCGTGGACTCGCCAAGACATCCAGCGATCGCTCGAACTTCGCGGTCTACCGGCGGAAAACATACAGTGGCTTGGTGCTTCGGTAAGCAAACTGACTCGTAGCGTCCCAAACATCAGAGACCCCAATTCGGTTATCGCTGCCAGTGCAGCATCCACGGCATCAACAATAGATACCAAACCATTTACGCCAGCCTACCTAACGCCTCAAACAACTGTTAATGCAAAGCGAAACGTTGTTCAAGTCATCCTCAACTACATTCAAACGACTGCGAACGAAAGTCTTCCATTACAGATCGAAGTTGAACTTCCCTTACAGGTTCAGCAAACTCTTTCGCTTCGCAACAACATTGTCGGTGTTTCGGGTGGCCATGCACCATGGGCCGGATCACAGCAGTTTGAGATTCTGTTCACATCCAACGGCGAGAAACGCACGGCGTTAGTCGACGCAACAATCTCCCTGCCGCCATCGGTTTGGGCGGCTGTCGGGCCACTACCAAAGGGTCGGATTGTGTCGCATGAAGATTTAAAGGAAATCGTGTTGCCGTCGAGTTCAAAAACACCAATGGACGATTATTTTGTCGATCGATCACAACTTATTGGTCGGGAACTCCGCCGCGCTATTAGCACCGGCCAACCGATCATGCGACGTGATGTTGGTGCGCCTAGAATCGTGCTCCAAAACGAAACGATTGAAATCCAAGTTGTCGCCGGTGCGATTGTCGCACAGACAAGCGGCAAGGCGCTGGAAAGCGGCGGCCAGGATGATGTGATTCAAGTAGAAGTCATTGGCAACAAGAAGAAACTTGTCGCCCGCGTGATCGGACCAGGGCAAGTCGAAGCTATCGCGGCCGCAAATACCCTTCGCTAGTCGAACCATAAATGGAGCTCCAGTAGCATGAAAAACCTTATAGATTGTTATCGAGGAAGTGCTTACTTACTCCGCGTAGTACTTTGGTACATCGTTTTGTTTGGGTTGATTGCGTCGATAGATACCGCCTCCTTTGGACAATCAGGAAGTCTGTACAACAAACCGAGACCGGTGAGCATTTCGCAAGTTGCAAACGTGCAGCAAGCGTTTCCTGGAACGAACCAGATGCCGCCTCAGATGATGCAGCAATATGCGAATCCTTCAGGCGTTCCCGGGCAATTTCCGATATCTCCTGAAATGGCCTACCAACTAGAGGCACAGGCACAGGCAGGGTACGGAGCTCCCACGCCTGGTTCCTTTGCGGGACCGTTCCCAGGGATGCAGCCAATGATGATGGATCCTTCACAGAATCAGAACCCGCTTGCTTCGTCATGGACTTTCGTACCACCTTCGGCATCTAGAAACCTTCGCGTTCACGACATCATTTCGATTCGAGTTTCCGAAATTGCACAATCGAACTCGCTGGGAAATGCTCAATCGAGAAAGAATTTAATCTATGATGCGCGGCTCTCGGATTGGGTCCGTCTTGTTGGGATTGATACAATCAAGCCCGCCAAGCAGTCGGATGGTGACCAACGCGTGGGTGGTCTAGAAAACGAAGTCTACCGAGCGAACTCGAACCTGCAAACTCGAGAAGAAATCACCTTTAACATCGCAGCTGAAATTGCGGATATTCGCCCTAACGGCAATCTTGTGATATCCGCTCATAAAACGATCAAGCTGAATGATAACGATTGGGAGGTTTCGCTTTCAGGAGTTTGCCGCCCTCAAGACGTTGGTCCTGACAACGTAATTCTAAGTAAAGATATTACCGAGTTGAATGTGAACAAAGCAGAACGAGGGCAAGTTCGAGACGGTTACGCGCGCGGATGGTGGAGCCGCTGGTACGCTTACCTGAAGCCATTCTAAACGAAGAATAATTTGTAGCGGACAGAAGCTTTTATCGATGAAGCAGGTGTCGATCGTTCTCTGGGTGAAACTCAAATCGTATCTTATTTTAGTAAGCCTATTTCCTAGCCCGAAGCGAGCGTGCCTTCATCCTTGAACAATCGCATCTTTCAGCCGGTTACGTCAGGTCCAATAATATAGATTTTGAGCCGCTGGCGCTAGCCGCGTTAGTGGACGTTCCTGCGCAAGCGATTGGTCTGTCTTTTGAACACGGCTATCGCCCGAGACTCAATACTTTGCGCGTTGAGCAGCCCTCGCTAGCGATTAGGGCTCTGTTGAAAAGAGAGTCGAATCGTCAAAGCTTCAAATCAATCCCTGACGCTACTGTTTCAATCCCCAGGCTTCGCGCAGTGATTGCTTCAATGCCTCTGGTTTGCATTCAAGGTTCGTAAGAAAATCTGCATGCGAGCGGCCGCTACGATAGGCTGGTTGTCGCGGGGGTGTCGCTAAGTAGCGCGAGATGGATTCGATTGGGAACCGATAGAGTATTGTGCCGTGATAAAGCAGCCAATCTCGAGTGTATCGGAGGGCATTGCCCGAAAACTTTCGATCCTCAATCGTCAAATCACATATTCCTTGCAGAGTAACCCTAAAATCCAATCTCCATGTTGCGAGCCGTATTCTATCCATAACAAATCGATGCGCTGCATCGATCGAACGTAAATCAGGCCGCTTATCTAGCGAAAGAATCACGCTGTACATCAAGCAACCGGGACCGGCTACGATCGACGCGCCGCCGCTGCATCGACGAACAATCGGCACTCTGTCTTCGACACAAAGTTCGAGATTGGCTTCCGAAGTTTTCGAACCGCGGCCCAGGACAACACAAATGCGATCGAACTCCCACGTGCTGAATCCCTCGTCGAGTTCTTCGCCTGCTGTTTGTGATGAAGGGTTACCGTGGATGAGTGATTCTTCCCACTTGAGGATCGCCTGAGGATCAGATGAGGAGAGTGTGGTATTACTTGAGCCGGTGACGCTAGCCTCGGGTGCCACCTTACAAACTGTAGCATTGTCAACACCCGTAGCTAGCGCCATCGGCTCAGCATTAATAATCCCGGATTCTGGATGTTTCCTGCGGTCACCAGTTGGTTGCTCGTTAGGTGATAGAAACAATCGCATTACGACGAATATGATTCTTGTAAGGGTGGTGCGATGGGGAGAAGTAAAAGCAGCCATTCAATGTTATAATGGAGAAGTTATAATGGCCAAACTGAAATCATAGACGACTTGACGTGTCACGCCACACTAATTCGGTCGGCAAAATTACCATCAATGGAATAAAAAACTGTGGGAACTGAACCTATCAATGTGCCGATCGGCGATTTGCCGCAAGCATCATATCCATTTTATAGTCGGCTTGCTCGAATGATCAATTCGGGGCAATCTCGGTCGATCGTTATTGCAGGGAATATCTACGATTTGTATTTTGATGGCCAAGGCTACGTACCGATCATTACGTTTTTGAAGAATAAGCTGACTGCACCGGGCCTGATTCAGATAACTTACGAGCTCAACGGGCCGGTACGCTTGAACGAGTCCGATCGCAATAAGCTGCGTGACGCGTGGGCAGCTTGGAAGAACGGATCCACTGTTGATGCAATGCCGATGAAGGAAGTCTTGCAAGACGGCTCAAAGTTCGATCTGAGGCGCCGCGAGTTTGACCAGTATCTTCGTGATGCCATTGGTAACGCAACGCAAGCCCTAGAGTTTCTTCGCCAGTTGACGATTTGCTCACGTTCGACGATGCGGGACAACTTGCTAATCATGATCGAGGGGGCGGATATGATTCTGCCGGCAGGTGATGGTGACGTATCGAAAATGAACGATGTGCAAATGCGTCGAATCGCTGTCGTAACCGATTGGTTTAGCGATCCCGATTTCTTCGCGGGGCGTGACACGGTTTTGCTAATTTCAGAATCCGTTTCGCAGATTCACTCACGTGTCTCGCGACTTCCACAAGTTCTATCGGTTGATATTCCTTCGCCTGATACGGCGGGAAGAAAGCACTTCGCGCAGTGGCATATCCAATCATCGAAAAGCCGAACGAACGGCCGGTCCACCAATACTCCCGCAATCGACCAACCGATCGACATGATCGCGCAAGCAACAGCCGGTTTGAGTCTTCATGCGATGCGACAACTCATGCTGGACTCGGACTATGCTGGCAAGCCGATTCAGCGTGATGATACAACCGCGCAAGTCGAGCACTTCATTCAGAGCCAATTGGGCGAAGACGTGATTGAATTCAAGAAACCGGAGCATTCTCTCAAAGATGTTATTGGTTTTTCCAAGTTGAAGGAGTTCCTTGCAACTTATTTAATTCCGCGAATGCAATTGGGCGATGATCGCGCGCTTCCCGGTGCAGCGATTGCCGGTCCTATCGGTGGCGGCAAGACCTTTATTTTCGAAGCCGTCGCTGCCGAATTAAGTATGCCCGTGTTGGTCCTTAAGAACATTCGGAGTCAATGGTTCGGTCAAACGGATGTGATCTTTGAGCGACTACGCAGAGTCCTTGAAGCGCTCGAAAAAGTAGTCATCTTTGTCGATGAGGCAGATACTCAGTTTGGGAGTGTCGGTGAGGGATCGCACGAAACCGAACGCCGGTTGACTGGAAAGATTCAGGCCATGATGAGCGATCCGCGGTTGCGTGGAAAGGTGATCTGGCTGTTAATGACAGCACGAATTCATTTGCTCTCACCCGACATTCGGCGTCCTGGTCGAGTTGGCGATTTAATTATTCCTGTGCTGGATGCAACTGGCCAAGATCGAATCGATTTCATCAAGTGGATGATAAAGCCAACTGGCCTTTCTTCCGACTCGCTTGTGGATTGGCTTGATCGGGAGGGATTAGATGTCAACTTTTCGTCGGCGGGATATGCGGCTCTTCGAAGCCAATTCAAAGCAATTCCCCCCAAGGATGAGGAAGAGCTTCGAGCGATTGTTTATGATTTCCTCTCGCCCGCCATCGAAATGACGCGGCGTTATCAGACACTTCAAGCTTTGGTCAATTGCACGCGTCGATCATTGCTGCCGAATCCTGATATCACCGAAAGTGACCGTGCCGCAATGGATGCCGAAATCCGTGCGCTCGAGTTACAAGGGATTCGATAGGCCGAATGCTTCAAGACGATATCGCCGTTACAACCGGCGTAATCGTAAATCTTTCGCTGCAAGTAAAGATGTGAAGTTCGATCTTCACGGAGCACTGCATATTCATAGGGTATAGATTCGAATCAGTTTTCTGTTTCCGTCTTTTGAGTTCCCGAATGGCTCTTGCAATTAGTCCAATCGATTCTGCGGAATTGCAAGAAGAGCGTGCTGTTTCTTTCGGAATACCAGAATCTGAATCTGCGAAGAAAGAGATGTCGACCGACACAATCGCGTCGGGCATTTCTTTCATGTTGATTGCGAATGTTTTACAGCGTGGAATCGGATTCCTCCGTAACATTGCATTCTGTCATTTTCTATCAGAGCACGAGCTTGGCCTTTGGGCTTTAGCAAGTGGATTTTTCATACTTGCAGCACCTTTGTCAGTACTCGGACTGCCGGGTTCGCTCGGTAGGTTTACCGAGTTCTATCGACTGCGGAACCAGCTTGTAAGTTATCTTGGTTGGATGGTGGTCGGATCTGCGGCCGGGTTGCTTGCGTTCTCGTTAGCCCTCGTCATGTTTCCGTGGTGGAGCGCGACGTTAATCTTTGATAATGAGGAATCGTTCGCAACCGTCGCAATGTTGACCGCGACATTAGTCCTTGTGGTTGGGTTTAATTTTCTCACCGAGCTTTTGAGTGGCCTGCGACAGAACCGAATCGTGTCTGGCATGCAGATGGTGAATTCTATCTCCTTCACAATGATGTCGGTTTCGTGGTTGTTGCTGTTCAGTGATTGGCGAGGTGTCTTGCTTTCGTTCGCGATTGCTTCTCTACTTGGGTGTATTCCTGGCTTGATAGGACTTCGAAACACATGTGCGATTGCGTTCACGAATCAAGAGCCGATGGATACCCGAGGGATGTGGAGTCGCGTATTGCCGTTTGCTGCAAGCGTATGGCTCATGAACTTACTTGGGAATCTTTTCGACGTTGTGGATCGCTATATGCTGCTCCATTTGGCTAATACGGAAGTACTGAGCAGCACAGCCATTGTTGGGCAGTATCACAGTGGTCGAATACTACCGGTTCTAATCACCAGTCTCGCGGCCATGCTTAACGGAATGATACTTCCGCATCTTAGTGCGGACTGGGAGGCTGGCGAACGCGAAACGGTGAAGGCAAGAATCCGATCGACTATGAAGCTGATGACATTGTTCTTTTGGGCGTTATCGATCGGCGGAATGGTGGTTTCGCCATTTGTCTTTCAAACGCTTCTTATAGGGCGGTATGCAGATGGTTTGTCGATCATGCCATTAGGATTAGTTCACTGCACGTACACTGCACTCGCCGCATTTTTATGCAGCTATTTCTGGTGTGAAGAAAAGGGTGGATTGGTCACTAAGTTAATGGCGTTTGGCTTAATACTTAACATCGCATTGAACTTTTTAATGGTACCTCTATGGTGTGTTTACGGAGCGATGTTCGCGACTTTTTTGGCTGGCGTGGCGATTCTAGGAATGACGATCGCGATTATGGCTCGACACGATTGCTGGGTTGGTCCGCAGGCTGTTGTTCTCGCCGTTTTGCCTTCTAGTCTCGCAGTATCGACGAGCTTATCGATGCTGGTTTTCACCGTAGTCATCCTTTTGATCAGCAGGACGAATCTGCTACTCAGTGCCGACGAGAAAGAAGCTCTCAGTGTACACATGAGGCCGATATTGAGACGACTCGGCCTAGCTGCGGATGGCCGTTGCTTTTGGCGATAGATCGTCACGCGATTAAGTTACCGCGTTTGAGACCACTTTGTTACGTCACCTGGTGGTCCCGCTTTAGAAGTAATGCTCAGCGACATCGGCTGGGTGATCAACGAAGCGAAAGCGCTTTGCGATGAAACGATCTTCAAGCCCGCAGTAAGGCCTGCCCTGGTTTTGTCACCGCTGACTTTTGAAACCGCAAGCGGCGTGGTCTGAAGTTCAAGATTGAGCTGCGCGAGAGTTGAGCCCATCGGCCAATTCGATGCAGTATTCATCCAAATCCTTTTGGTAAGGCCTGGTGATTCAGCGAAACCAAAAAGTGGAGACGCCGCTTGTGCAACAGGCAAGCACTAGTGAATCAATTTTCCACTCACAGCACACTCCGCGACAAAAGCTTCTCCCAAGTCGGTTTTGACCAACACGGTTTGCTTGAAATCGCCAAGTTGTTGTTCATCCTCAGAAGCTGCTGTAATGAACTCGAAAGGGACAACGTGAACTGCCTTGGATTCGACATCGGGTTTAAATTGAAAGCGACTGTCTGGACAAGTTACGTCTACAATCTTAAAAGGCTTACTACCTTTGACGACAAAGCGTTGTTGTTTGGTTTGACCAGCTGTCACATCACCCAGCCCAATCAAGGCTGGTGCAACCGTAATCGGCGGAACAACGCGACCCAAAAGCGGCAAAGTGAACTCATTATCTACAGAATCGTTGGTTACCACCACAAGCTCATCATGCAGCTCGCCAACCGGAGCCTTCTCCGAAAGAGCCACGTTTAAAACGTATGTGACCAAGTTGCCGCGCCGCTGCGGTGGATCCATTCGAACGGACAGGTAGTCGTTTTTGCCTCGTACGTCAACGATCTGCCAATCGCCACGTCCAGCATAAGAAATACGCACAGGTATCTCACGCTTCGTTGCCGATTCGATTTCACCAAAGGCAATCTCACCGGGTTCGGTCACAATATCGGACCGAATGTGCCCTTTGACCAGCAGTTGCACTTCCGCGTAGTAAGGGCGATCAAAAGTAACTGTGATGGCTGCATTCTTGTGGCCAATGAATGATCGCGTGTTGAATTGGGCTGTGATTTCACTTTTCTCCCAAGTCTTTAACGACGAATTCCCAATAACTGGTTTGGTGCAACCGCAACTGCTACGCACGCTTGCGATGTGGAGGTCTTCTTCATAGATGTTCTCGAGAACAAATGCAAACTCTGTTTTTGCGTTTCTACTCACCGATCCAAAATCGTGCGTGGTTGTTTCGAACATTTTGGCTGCCCAGTTTTGCCCACTGGCTGTAGTGCAAAATGTGATCGAAGCGATGAAGGTGGTAATTGCAAATGAAAGCTTCGTTTGATTCGAAAACTTACATCGCGACATAGCAGAATAAAAAAACGAAAACACTGCTTGAGTTCCTCCTGGGCAATATGACTCATGTATCAATAGATTTCGGCTACGGCTAGGGATGTGCTTCACCGCAAAATACCGGAATCTTTAGAGCCTCTTACCGGCGTGACCCAGACTCTCCAGCATGTTGTCAACGGTTCGAATGCGAGCTTTCGACCAGGCAAGCTGCAGAGTTTAGCACAAGAGAAACTAAATTTTGTCGAGAACAGTACACGAGCAAGTCGCCGATGCCACCAATCGGCCACGATCATCTTGAATGTCGCAAGTGACAAAGCCCACACGAAGACCTCGTTGGCGAACGGTGGAATGAGCGACCAATCCTTTGCCGCGCACTGGTCGCATGAAATGAATGTGGAGATCAATAGTCGAAAAATCTTGCTCGGCATCTAATGTCCTGCCGAATGCGATTCCCATAGAAGCATCCGCAAGAGCGGCCAGGACGCCTCCATGTACACGGCCCATCGGATTGTGCAAACGACTATCGACGGGAAGCCTCACCGTACATTCGCCAAGCAAATCTGCCTTGGGCGGGTCAACTTGAAATCCGATTAACTGCGAGATAGGTGCAAAATCGAATCGATTCGAATCGCCGGGAATGCTGTCAGGAGAGTCCGAGGCCATCAAGTTGTGAGATCTTTGAACAAAAGAAAATTGTTGGAAATTCAATCTATACGCCGACACTTTGTAGTGGGGAATGAACTCGGCTGTCAAACTGACTACGCTGGCAAAATGGGTTTCGTCGCGAGATTGATTCGCGAAATCCGCTTTCGCGACGTTTCTGATGCGTTCACTCCACGCGACTTTAGCAGACCGTCAATCTGGCCAAAGATCAACTGACCTGATGAATTCTGAGCCGCCGGCGCTAGCCGCGTTGGTAAACGTTCCTGCACGAGCGAGTGGATAGTCGTTGGAAATCGGTTGGTGCGTTGTCCAAAATGAAAATTGGAGTAACTGAATTTGTAATAATTCAGCTGTCGATGATAGCTACTGCAAAAGCTGATGTTTTCAGATGTCTTATGACATCTGATACGAGTATCAAGGCCCGTTTTTCATCTGAACGAAGCACTCAAGCCCCTCAGGCTCAAAACAAAAACTATTTCCATCGAGGCGACGTCAATCCCAAAAAGCTGTCAAGATTTTTCTAAAAATTGTACCTCGGAACTCCGGGAGCTACTAAATCTAGACATCGATTCGATTCCGTGACGTCTTGGTATACTCCCAGAGGACGCAGTTTTAGACTGCTGCAACACCTCAAACTTGTCACAGCGTGCAATTCGTTTGCTCGCGATCTCGCAGATCGAAAAGGGACTCATCGATGGCTTTTGAATCGCAGTCGGGGCGCAAAGATAATGGTAAGGATGGGAATCGCGAATTTCGAAAAGGAAAAGAGCCCAAGCGTCCGGTCGACATTTTAGAACGATCGCCTCCATTTGACCTAGCCGCCGAGATGGGCGTTTTGGGAAGCCTTCTGTTAAATCCAGACGTGTGCAATGATTTAACGATGGTCATTCGTGAAGATGATTTTTACGATGACGCACATCGCAAGCTCTATCATCACGTTCACGAGATGCATACGGTCGGGCAAAAAATTGACGTCACTCTTCTTGTAAGTCGACTCAAAGATGCGGGCGACTTTGAGATGATTGGTGGAGCCGCTTATTTGGCGAAGCTAGCCAACAGCGTTCCCAACGCAGCACACGCGGTTTATTACGCAAATATCGTTCGAAACAAGTCAACCTTGCGGCGACTGATAGAAGCATCGACCACCATTCTTCGCGACGCTTATGAAGACGCTCAAGAGCCTAAAGATCTTGTCTCGCAAGCCGAGGCGCGGATCATGCAGATTCAAGATGAACGCAGCGCGAATTCGGCGACAGTGATCAGTGATGTTCTCAAGAATGCGATGGCACGTATCAACGCGCGTATGAAGGGTGAGCAGCTACAAGACGGAGTTATGACGCACTTCACCGATTTTGATAACCTCACCGGAGGCTTTCATGATGGCGAGCTTCTGATCCTTGCAGCTCGACCTGGTATGGGTAAAACGGCGCTCGCAATGAACATCGCCGAACAAGTCTCAATGAAGGAGAATGCGCCCACGCTTTTCGTGAGCTTAGAAATGGGTGCAATCGAATTGGCCGACCGTCTGCTTTGCTCGGTCGCTCGCGTCAACAGCCAGCGACTGCGAAACGGAACTATCAGTCAAGAAGACCGACAACGATTGGTCCAGAATGCCATCCAGCTTAGCAACGCGCCACTCTACATCGACGATGCTCCGAGCCGGACTGTCAGTGAGATTGCGGCTGTTGCGCGACGTATTACGCAACAAGAACTCAAGAAACCCAATGGACGTCGGCTAGGGCTGATGGTGATCGATTACTTGCAACTTATTGAACCTGACAATTCGAAAGATCCTCGGCAAGAGCAGGTTGCGAAGATTGCTCGTCGCCTGAAAATGATGGCTCGCGAATTGAAAGTCCCTGTGCTTTGTTTGGCACAGCTAAATCGTCAATCAGAGGAAGGAAAAGACCATACGCCAAAGTTGAGTCATTTGCGAGAGTCCGGTGCGATCGAGCAAGATGCTGACGTTGTCATGTTTGTGCATCGAGACGATTATCACGCTCGAGGCGAAGAACGTGACGCAGTCCGTGGTCAAGCGAAGCTGATTATCGCGAAACAACGAAACGGTCCTATCGATGATGTGGAGCTTGTTTGGGAAAGCGATTTCACTCGATTCTCGAACAAAGCTCCTGAACACGCTGCCGACTTTGTAGACTATGCTAGTGTTTCGTCCCCCGGTGGTTATTAATGTGGTTGTTTAATTTGATTCGAGGTTAACGCCCCGCTGTCCAAACGAAATTTGATGTAGCTGGATTCGTAGGAATTCAGATGTCGGAGTTGATGTTAGTAATTGCTTTCGCGTTCAGATCTCTTACGACATCTGCTACGGATTAATTGTAAATTGCGAAAGTTTTTTTGTTCTTCGCGAATCGAGTTCTACAAACTCTTTCGCTGGGAGATTCAGGAATTTGTTGGTATGAAATTGATCCTGGCAAGCTCGTCACCGCGACGACGCGAATTGATGGATGAAGCGGGCTACGAGTTTGAAGTCGTCGAGCCTGACCCGACTGCCGAATGCGGAGTATGCTCGCGCGAGACTCCTCCTGAGATGGTCGCAAGATTGGCTTACCAGAAAGCGGCCAACGTCATTCAGAAAATTGATTCCGGGCTTGTAATAGCTTGCGATACGGTTGCGGAATGCGTCGGGATTATACTTGGTAAACCCGAGAATCGAGATCATGCCCGTGAAATGCTACATCGGCTTCGCGGCAAGCCTCATGCGGTGTACAGCGGTCTGTGCGTATGGGAAAAGACTTCGGCAAAACGAAGTGTTACGGTGGAGGTGTCGCGTTTACACATGGACGCAATTCCGGATAGTGATATCGAAGATTACTTGGACACAGATCTTTGGGTCGGTAAGTCGGGTGCGTTTGGTTTCCAAGACGGTCCCCCTTGGATTCACTTGATCGAAGGATCTGCGTCCAACGTGGTGGGGCTGCCAATGGATTCGCTCGAAAGATTGCTCACGGAATACAAATAGCTTTTGATCGCTTGCACACGTTTGTGCAAGCGAGTCTGCTCGCATCATGTTATTGCGGCCATTAAAGATATTGCGGATAGAATTTTTGTCCTTTGAATAAGTCGTCCATTATGAATTCGATTGATCAATGCCCAAGTTCTGATAGAAGCTTGGATGCTTTAGTGATTGCTCCTCATCCGGATGATGCCGAGCTAGGGATGGGCGGAACGATCGCGAAACTCATCGCCAAGGGTTGGAATGTTGGTGTATTGGACCTCACCACTGGCGAACCGACTCCACATGGTTCACTCGAGATTCGCGAAAATGAAACGAAGGTTGCGACCGAATCGCTGGGACTGAAGTGGCGATGGAATCTTGGTATGCGAAACCGTTATCTCGAAGCCACCATCAAGAACCGGCAAGCACTCGCCGAAGTATTTCGCATCACGCGCCCGCGATGGCTTTTTGCGCCTTACTGGGAGGACGCTCACCCGGATCACGTCGCGGCAACGCAGATGATTGAGGCGGCTCGATTTTGGAGCAAGCTATCGAAGACGGAGATGGCAGGCGAGCCTTTTCATCCTGCACGAATTTTTTATTACTACTGCGTTCATCTGAAACTGGTTCCGCAACCCGCGTTCATCATCGATATCACCGATCAATGGGAATCCAAACTCACAGCGGTAGCAGCTTACAAAAGTCAATTCGTCACCGGAAAAGAATCGGTATCGCCTAGCTTTTTGGAGCGGATGAAAAGCGAATCAGAATTTTGGGGAAAGGCGATCGGAGTACGCTACGGAGAACCATTCGCGTCACGCGAACCGATCGGATTGTCGATGATGAATGAGTTGATTTAATTGCCTGTTTGTTATGCAGACAATGTTATGAAGGGTCGGCAGGGTGGCGAGGCAAAATCGTCGGTTTCAGGGGGTCCTGTTGGATTCCGCAAAATCGCTTTACACTAGATACTGTCTAAATAACACTCCGATTGTTGCGTCCAGCCATCGGCAGTTTACCGTTCGATTTCACGCGAATTTGTTTAAAAAAGCAATCATGAATAAGCCCTTGAATCCAATCAGCTCCCGCATTACTCAACCCAAAAGCCAAGGCGCCTCGCAAGCGATGCTCTACGGCACGGGGATGACGGTCGAAGACATGAATAAAGGGCAAGTCGGTATCGGTAGCGTTTGGTACGAGGGAAACACATGCAATATGCACCTTCTCGATTTGGCTGCCGAGGTAAAAAAGGCGGTTGTTGAAATCGGGCTGGTTGGAATGCGATTCAACACGATTGGTGTGAGCGATGGTATTTCGATGGGGACCGAAGGGATGTCGTTCTCGCTTCAGTCGCGTGATTTGATTGCCGATTCGATCGAGACCATCATGGGAGCACAATGGTACGATGCGCTGATCGCTTTGCCCGGATGCGATAAGAACATGCCCGGATGTTTGATTGCGATGGGCCGGTTGAATCGACCTGCATTGATGGTTTATGGCGGAACGATTCGTGCTGGTAAGTGGAATGGAACGAGCCTGGATATTGTTTCGGCTTTCCAATGTTACGGTGAATACATCGCGGGTCGTATCGACGAAAAGACACGCTCGGAAATCGTAAAGAACTCGTGCCCCGGCGCGGGTGCATGCGGTGGAATGTATACTGCGAATACTATGGCTTCAGCGATCGAGGCCTTGGGGATGTCGTTGCCTTATTCTGCTTCGATTCCAGCCGAAGATCCCGCCAAGAAAGATGAGTGTCATCGCGCTGCTGCAGCCGTCTTGAATTTGATGAAGCTGGATATCAAGCCTCGCGACATCATGACTCGGGCCGCTTTCGAGAACGCGATGGTCGTTGTTATTGCCCTTGGTGGTAGCACCAACGCGGTACTGCATTTGATTGCCATGGCGCGTAGTGTTGACATCCCGCTCACTTTGGATGACATCCAAAGCGTTAGCAATCGAATCCCGTTTTTGGCGGACCTTAAGCCGAGTGGTAAATTTGTCCAAGAAGACTTACATTCGATTGGTGGTACGCCAGCTGTGATGAAGTACCTGCTCAGCAAAGGTCTTCTCGACGGATCTTGCTTAACGTGTACGGGCAAGACGCTGGCAGAAAATCTTGCGGATCTTCCTGGGCTGAAGCCTGGTCAAAAAATCGTCCAGCCGATCGAATCGCCGATTAAAGAAACTGGTCACATTCAGATCCTTCGTGGGAATTTGGCTCCGGAGGGTTCGGTTGCTAAGATCACTGGCAAAGAAGGGCTGGAGTTCTCCGGTCCAGCACGTTGTTTTGACAGTGAAGAATTGATGATCAAGTCACTTGAAGACGGTCAAATTCAAAAAGGAGACGTCATCATTATTCGATATGAAGGCCCCAAGGGAGGACCGGGGATGCCGGAGATGCTGACACCCACATCGGCCATTATGGGAGCCGGTATGGGAGCCGACGTTGCCCTGATAACCGACGGGCGTTTTTCGGGCGGTAGTCACGGATTCATCGTTGGACACGTTACGCCCGAAGCCCAGGTCGGTGGGCCGATTGCTTTAGTTCAAGATGGTGACATCGTGACGTTGGATGCGAACAGAAACTTGCTAGCCGTTGCTGTCAGCGATGAAGAGATGGCAAAGCGACTCTCTGCGTGGGTCGCTCCTCCACTGAAGGCAACTCGCGGAACGCTCTACAAGTACATCAAGAATGTTAAGAGCGCCTCCGAAGGCTGCGTAACCGACGAGTAAACTCAACACTTTTCGGCGAACGCCATCGAGTTGTGCTTTCAACTGTACGCATTTAGCCGACGACAGAGCTGATATGCCTAAGCCGACGCCGCTCATCGAAAGCAATCTGCCAACTGCCTACCTGCTCCCTGTCCATAAAAAAACCCGGGTCTGAGATATAACACGCAGACCCGGGCGACTAAGTCTCTCGTAGGAGCTCGAAAGGAGGTTAGCCTACGAGTTGGAGTGACGGCTGTAACCTTAGACAGCCCGCCGGCGTTCTAAGAATCGCCACCCCATTGGCCGGTAAAGAAACTATTCACCTAATCACCTCCTCTCAAAAACGAATCCGACCGCAACCATCACGCTTGAGCCAAGAATGGATCATTGCGGCACTGAAACGACCCTGTTGCGTGTGCGTCACGCAACCCGATATCATAATATAATCTCGTCAAGTCAGTGAATTCAAGAGCGAAGCAGTTTCTTTTATTGGCTTTCACGGGCTTTTCATTTTTGCAACATCTACCTAATTATCGCTGGCATTTTGAACCCACAACTTGCACGACTTGTTTTTCTGCCCACGTACGCTTGGAATTTGCTTCTGGGCCGTGTTTTGAAGGCACGGAATTGGTGGGATGAGGTGGAGCCGGGGCTTTTGCTGGGGGCGCGGCCGCTGCGTCGCGATGTTGCGAATTTTGCACAGATGCGTGTTAACGCTGTGGTCAATATGTGCGAGGAATATCGCGGGCCAGTTGACTTATACGAGAAGCACTCGATCGATCAACTCTGGCTACCGACGACAGACTTCCAAGCGCCGACGCTCAAGCAGGTCATCCAGGGCGTTGAATACATTCAAGCTCGATTGCGACCAACCGCTTCAACTCCGTCGAAAGTTTACGTGCATTGCAAGGCAGGTCGCGCCAGAAGTGCGACGATCGTTTTGTGCTGGCTGGTCAAATACCGCCACATGAAACCCGAGCTAGCTCAGCAGCGTCTACTTGAAGTGCGACCTCACGTTCATCCAGAAATTTATCTGCGCAAGGTTGTTCAGGAATTTGTGAAAACACTTGAGCCGAGATCTGAGTTGTCTTCCTCGAGTGGTGGTTCCTTAATGTAAGACTGTTGGTTTAAAAATAGAACCTGCACGTTATATCCCGCCGATTCGCCCCTGTAGATGACTTCCGTATATAATAAAGTCTAGACTCCTATCGAAATGGAGGCGTGCGGGAAAGCCGACTCCACTGTAAGAAAGCCTTGTCGCGATAGTTTACTTTCAGAGCTTTCCTTAAATCAATTTGTATCCAACAAGCTAGTTTACTAGCAGACTCTTTTTAATCCTTCAGCGTCCCGAATAAAAAACAATGAACGACTCTACCTCAGACTCCCAAACCACCTCCAGCAAATCGACATTTGGCTCGCAAAATGCCATGATCCGTCGAATCGGGATTGTTGCGGCGGTTTTATTTTTAATCATTAGCAGTCTGGTGTTTATGTTTGCGTCGGTAGCTCCAAACTATTTGGGAGCTGACCTACAGCGACAACTGAAAGGTCATCCAGTCATCGAAGCTGAACTTGGCGAGCTTCAAAGTTGTTCGATGAGTTATTCAGCGACACTGGAAAACGGTAATCCAGACGTGATCTTGTTCGAAGTCGTTGGGAGTAAAGATAAAGGGCAATTGATCGTTGACCAAGTAACCTCCCAGCGACCAGAGTTTAACCTAGACACCATAATTATCCGAAAGTACGACGGCCGCGAGATTCCTCTCTCAAATGCCCCACCCAAAGCCGCAGCAACAGTCGTCCCGTCCGCGTAGCATCGTCTCTCTTCAGATGTCGAAAATTTAGCCACAGGTCTCGGTGAGACACATGAAAAAATGCGTGGCCTCATCCATTCCCAACGAGCTGTTTCCCAATGCTTGACTCCAAGACGCTTGTAACACCCGAACTTCTGCCTGAACTTCAGATCGAAGCGGACTGGCGGGATATGGTCCCACGTTATCTGGTCCCGATAAATACGAAGCGAATGACTCATTACTTCACCGATGTTTTGATTATTGGTGGAGGCTTAGCAGGCCTTCGAGCCGCTCATGAAATCGATCCGGCTCTTCAAACAATTGTGGTGACCAAGGATAAGCTAGAGGAATCCAATAGCGCGTATGCTCAAGGCGGTATCGCGAGCGTATGGGATCCTGAAGACCGCTTTGATAATCACGTTGCCGACACGCTCGTTGCGGGTGGTTCCCTGTGCGACACGGATGTTGTTGAAATGGTAGTCCGGGATGCACCCAAGCGTGTCGCTGAACTGATGGCATGGGGAACGCAATTTGATTCGCATGATGGTTCGTTGATCTTAGGTCGCGAAGGTGGTCATTCGCATCAACGAATCATTCACGCTCTTGGCGATGCAACTGGAAAAGAAATCATGAGAGCCATGATGCAGCGCACGCGAAGTATGCCCAACATAGACATTTGGGAATCGACTTTCACGATCGATTTATTGACACATGAGGGACGTTGCGTTGGAGCTGTGCTCTCGCGTAACGGTGCTGATCCGATGTTGGTGTGGGCTAAGGAAACGATTCTTTCGACGGGTGGTTGTGGACAAGTCTTTCGTGAATCGACAAATCCTCGTGTTGCGACCGGTGATGGGCACGCGTTGTCGTTTCGCGCTGGGGCACAGATGCGCGATATGGAATTCATGCAGTTCCATCCGACGGTGCTTTATATCGCTGGATCGTCGCGAACGCTGATTACGGAAGCCATACGTGGCGAGGGAGCTTACCTGGTTGACTCCAAAGGCTATCGATTCATGGGCGACTACGACAAACGACTTGAACTGGCACCGCGAGATATCGTTAGCCAATCGATTGTTCGGCAGATGGAGATTACACAAAGCCCGTGCGTGTATCTTACGTTGAAGCATCTTGATCCGATCCATGTCCGCAAGCGATTTCCAAGCATCGACGCTGTCTGCCGAGGTTTTGAACTGGATATTACTCGAGATAATATCCCGGTGAGACCTGGCGCACACTACATGGTTGGAGGAGCCACCGTTGACATTGCCGGTGCTACATCTTTGCCAGGATTGTGGGCTGCTGGTGAAGTCACCAGTAGTGGGCTGCATGGTGCCAATCGACTTGCGTCCAACAGCTTGCTCGAAGGGCTAGTCTACGGTGCTGCGGCAGGTCAGTCGGCTTCGAAGGCGGCACTGGCCTCAGCAAGTGATCCCAGCAGCGAGCCTCGCGTTCTACCTATACAGAGCTGCAGCACTCGACATGCTCCTGACAGCATCGATATCGCCGACATACGTAACTCGCTGCGAAGCGTGATGTGGCGAAATGTGGGAGTCGAGCGAAAGGCGAATCGACTGACAGAGGCGCTCCAGTCGACGAAACACTTATCGAGCTTTGTGCTATCGCAGTCGTTTGACTCGATCGAAGGTTGGGAGCTGCAAAATCTGCTGACTGTGGGGCTGATGATGACTTCCTTTGCGATCACGCGGGAAGAGTCTCGGGGCGTCCACTATCGAGTCGATTTCCCCCAGCCAAACAACGAAAAATGGCTCAGGCATCTGATTTTGTAGCAGTTTCCCTCACTGTTTTTGGCTGCCGCAAAATTGAGCCGCTGGCGTTAGCTAAGGATGCCCTGAGCCGATGGCGCTAGCCACGGGTGACGCGGGCGATTTAAATTTTGAATTGATAGAAAGCTTACCGGGGGGAACCCGGAGCTAGCGTTCTCGGCTCGGTAGAAGTAACACCGCCCCGCTTGTTGCCTAGAAGAGCGATTTGTTCTGCTAGGTTGACAAAGTAGGCTCTCTTCAACTAAAATCTGGGGTTTTCCCACGCCCAGCTAGCCCCGATTTCCGAAGTGGCTTGTGCTGGGCGTTTTCTGTTGAACAGCCATTTTTCATGAACCAACCGACAGCAAACGAGGCGGCCATTCGAGCTATTGCCAAAGCCGATACACTCATCGAAGCGATGGGGTGGATCCGGCGATTTCGTGGCAAAACTACGGTCATCAAACTTGGTGGCTCATTGATGGATGATACGCAGTCGATGCACCATATTTTACTGGATGTCATCTTTATGGAATCGGTTGGGATGCGACCGGTAATCGTTCACGGAGGCGGACCGTCAATCAACAAAGCGATGGAAGAAGCTAAGATTGAACCGGTATGGGTCAAAGGCCGACGTGTGACCGATGCCAAGACGCTCGAAATTGTGGAAAAAGTCCTCGCCGGTGACGTAAATGAATCTCTGACTGCAGAAATTGAACGACTTGGCGGACGGGCCATGAACTTCAACTTCAAAACCACCCAAGTACTTTTTGGTGAAAAGTTAATGCTTGAAGAGGCTGGGCAAGCTCCGATCGACTTGGGGTTCGTCGGTAATGTCACTCGAGTGGATCGACAGACAATAGAATCGATGACCTACACCGAACAGATTCCGGTGATCCCTTCGATGGCGATCGATGAGAATGGCCAAAAGTACAACGTCAACGCAGATACGGCGGCGATGGCAGTTGCAGAATCTTTGGGCGCAGAAAAACTTATCTACGTCAGCGATGTCAATGGAGTCCGACGCGATAAAGATGATCCCAACAGCGTGATTCACTCGCTGACCGCAGACGAAGCGGAAGAATTAATTCAGTCCGGTGTCATTGTCGGTGGCATGATCCCAAAGGTCGAAGCATGCCTCGCGACTCTTCGGCGTGGAGTCAAAAAAGTACACATTGTCGACGGACGGTTAAGGCACTCATTGCTTTTAGAGATCTTCACCACGGCTGGTGTTGGAACGGAGATAGTTGCAAGACGCGATAGGTAAGCTTCTATGAGACATTTACTAACACTATTCGATCTGACGAGCGAAGAATTTCACGACATTGAAAAGATCGCGCGGCATTTGAAGACCCGATGGGCTGAGGGCTACCGTGAGCCGCTTCTCCCAGGGCAAACACTCGCACTTCTGTTTGAAAAGCCGAGCTTGAGAACTCGCGTCAGCTTCGAAGCGGGTGTCACACAACTTGGCGGAACTCCGTTGTACCTCACGCAAGACGTGGGATGGCAACAACGTGAAACAGCTAGCGATTTTATCCGAGTCCTCGGTGAATACTGTCAGTATGTGGTGTGTCGCACATTTTCGCACGATACGGTTGTCGAGCTTGCCTCATTCAATTGCATTCCAATCATTAACGGTTTGACAGATCGAGCGCACCCGTGCCAAGCGATGGCCGATGTCATGACGATGCGCGAAGCAGTGGGTGATCTCACAGGCAAGCAGTTGACGTTCGTTGGCGATGGAAATAATGTTGCCCGCTCGGTACTCCACGCATGCGGGCTCGCTGGAATGAAGTTTCGACTCTTAGGCCCTACCGATTACCAGATCGAACAAGAGTGGTTAGATCAGGTCGCTGCCGACTGCGATGATTTGGATGCGGCTCAGTCAACGGACGCAAAAGCCATGTTGAGTGGTGCTGACTTTGTCTACACAGATGTTTGGACCAGCATGGGACAGGAAGATGAAGCCAAAGAGCGGCAGAAGGATTTCGCTGCGTTTCAAGTCAACGGCGAATTGATGGCCCACGCACCCAACCACTGTAAAGTACTCCACTGCTTACCGGCTCATCGTGGTGAAGAAATTACGCACCAAGTGATCGAGTCCGATCAAAGTTTGGTGATTCCACAAGCTGGAAATAGAATGCACCTTCAAAAGGGGCTGCTGGCATGGCTGGCAGTAGAAAACAAACAGCTGAACCGAAGTCAATTACAACTCAATTGAGAATGGCAGTCTCGCGATGAAATTGATAATCGCTATTGTTCAACCCAGCCGCCTAGAAGCGGTCAAGGAAGCACTCACCGAAGTCGAAGTCTTTCGATTAACGGTTGTGGACTGCCAAGGATTTGGCAGGCAAAAAGGGCAGGCGTCTTCTTATCGTGGACCCGATTTTGCCATCAACCTGCTTCGAAAAGTCCAATTGCAAATCGCAGTCAACGAGGAGTTCGTCGAGCCTACCATCCAGGCCATCTTGAAGGGTGCCAAGACGGGCGAGAAAGGCGAAATCGGAGATGGCAAGATCTTCGTCCTTCCAATGGACGACTGCATTCGTATCCGAACCGGCGAACGCGGGTCAGAAGCAATCTAGTTTTGCGTTTTAGGCCAGATTGAACCTTCCGTCCGTTCGTTAGAATCGGCACGAACGTCAAGGTCGCCTTCGCACAGACTTTTCGTCGAACGCGTGGCGTCACCAATCGCTTTAAACTCCCAATCGAGGTGTATCTTTCGAAGTCAATATTTTTTCGTTCCATCTTCGATTGATATCGCTCATGACTTTTTCCGAGCAAATACCCGATAATACCAACGATGATCAGTCTGGCGGCGAACCGATCCAGCGGAGCAAGAAGCGGTTGTCGCTTTTGAAGGTTTCGCTGATCGTATTTGGATTATGGTTTGGGGCAAACTTTACGATCGGCCTCTACAACTGGGCACAAGAAGAACGAACACGTCTGCTTTTCATCGGACTTGATGGAATGTGCTTTTATCTAGCCGTCCAGCTTGCAGCCATCATTGCTGGAATGATCGCAATTTTTCACTTCCGTCCTAGCGGTAGACAAATTTTGATGATCGGTGCGTTGGTGATAGTGGCATACTTAGGATTTGCAAATCTTGTGCGTGTCGATGACTACTTTGGTAATCGAACTCCACGCTATGCATGGGTGTGGACTCCTAAGGCAGAAGACAAGATCAAAACTTATTTGACTTCACGGACAACAAAGGACTTGAGTGTTGTCGCCGAGGATCTTTTTCAAGGCACGGACTCCGATTTTCCAGAACTACTTGGCAAAGGACGTACAGCGCAGATCGATCGATTTTCGCTACCGGCTAACTGGGATGAAAAGCCGCCCCAGCTATTATGGCGGCATCCTGTTGGGCTTGGCTGGTCGAGTTTTGCGATTGTTGGAAATGCTGCAGTCAATCTTGAACAACGAGACGATCAGGAATGCGTGGTCTGCTATGACGTGCGAACTGGATCAGAATTATGGAGTCACGGCGAAAAGCTTCGATTCAATCATGAACATGGTGATGGACCGCGAACGACACCGAGTATTCATGATGGCCGAGTCTATTCCTTTGGAGCGACTGGCGTTCTTACATGTATCGATTTCAAGTCTGGTAAACTTATTTGGAAGCAATCGGTATTTGATGATCCAGCAAGTCAAAATCTTCTGTTCGGCATGTCTGGTTCACCGCTTGTTCATAATGGATTGGTAGTCGTAACCCCTGGTGCAGGCAAAGGCGGCTCGGCGATTGCATTCGATGCCAAAACAGGAAGCGAAGTTTGGCGATCTGGAGACGACCCTGCCTCGTATTCATCGCCGGTCGCGGTAAGTCTTTGCGGCCATAATCAAATCCTCAGCTTCAATGGCGCAGGCCTTCAAAGCTACAATGAGCTGGGCGAAAGTTTGTGGCTGCAACCTTGGGTGACTCAGGGGGACTCGCGAGTTAACGTTGCACAACCGATGGTACTTTCGGAAGACCAGATTGATGACGCGACAGGTACCGATTCAATGGGAAACATATGGGCGAAAGTGCTGATTTCATCTGGATATGACAAAGGTACGGCGCTACTAAAAATCACACGAGCCAATGATCAATGGTTTTCAGAGGTGCTCTGGGAATCGAAGCAACTCAAATCGAAGCTTTCAAACTTTGTGGTCTATGCAAACCACGCATATGGATTCGACAACGGCATTCTCGCATGCATCGATTTAAAGAATGGCCAGCAAACGTGGAAGCGTGGCAGATACGGGCACGGAAAGATGCTGCTTGTTCAAGATAAGCTGCTGATACTAGCCGAGTCGGGTGAAGTGGTGCTGGTTCACGCGTCATCTGATTCGCATCAAGAGCTCACCAAATTTGAAGCACTTTCTAGCAAGACTTGGAACAACATTGCCCTGGCCGGCGACATCCTCGTGGTTCGTAATGATCGAGAAGCCGCCGCGTTTCGTTTGCCGTTAAACTAGGTTCGCTTACTTATCAAGTTCGCGAATATAGATGTTTCGATAAGAGACCAGGTCATTATGATCTTGAAGACAGATGAAACCTGAGGTTGGTTTTCCAAAGCCTTTGAACTTGGAGAACTTGCTGGCTGCTACTTTTTCGTCCCAGTCCTTACTTCCCTTTACGTATTCGCAGTACTTCACACCATTCATCGTGTGAACACATTTTTCTGGAGTGATCAGAATCTGCAACGTGTTCCACTCGCCCGCTGGTTTGGTGGCATCGACCGTGGCTGGGTAAAGCTGGTATAGCCATCCACACTTTTGCGGATCATGTCCTGCTAAGTTGTCCTGGATTTGAATTTCAGGCCCCGACTGCCAAGGCGAATTGTTGTCTTCGTTGAGATGATAAATGATGCCGCTATTGCCTTCAGGACTAATCTTGAAATCGATTCGTAGTTCGAAAGATCCGTATTGATTCTTCGAGATTAAGTCACCAGCCCCTTTTTCGCTGCGAACCAGTGCACCATCGACGACTTTCCATCCTGCGTTGACCGAATCTTTCTTGTAGTTCCGCCAACCTTCAGTCGATTTTCCATCGAACAGCGGTTTCCATCCTGCTGCGATTTCATCGGACGAAAGCGTGTTAAGCGGTTTTATTGCATCTTCGGCTTGGGTCCAAGCGCCGAGGCCGAAAGCGGAGAGTGCGGTCACAACAATGCAAAGTCGATTCAGTAGATTGCGCATAATGATCCATTAACTGGGAGGGGGTAAATAGGCGAGCAATACGTCAAGTGTAACCAAAAAGCATCTGCTATGTGCAGTCAGCCGTGTTTCCCTTTTTTAACACCAACTGACAGTTGCGGCCGGCGATCTACTTGGACCTGAAATTTGGATGCTTACTGCATTGATTTCAATCAGAACCTATGATCTCCAAGCGTTAGTCGATATTCATCCAAACTTCTTAAAGATCGGCTTATGTTGCTAAATGAAGGCTCGACGGTAATCTTTTCGACGCGTTGCATTTGTTAGTTTGCGGAAGATGAAAGGTCTGCGTTGAATTCGTCAATCATTGGCAACCAGGTTGGTCGATAGCAAAAGAGTGTAGGATCGCTGAGGCCTCTTTTTACTGAGGGCGGACTTGCGGCAGTGAACAATCGACTCAAAGCTTTTGCATTCTTCTTTTGGTGTGCGTCATCACATTTGTGTGCAACCGTTGCATTTGGCGAGCAACCCGAAACGATTTATTGGTCAAAGAACGAGTTCACGATCCCTTTTCATATTGATACTGATGGATCGCAGCCTTCGGCAGTTCTTCTAGAGATCTCGACCGACGAAGGGATGACTTGGCTTCCTTATGCTCGCGATGGAGTTCGGGCCCGGCAGTTTCGCTTCACTTCCCAGGGGGATGGGCTGTATCTTTTCCGAATCAAGACGATCGACAACCTGGGACAAGCCTTTGACCCTGGAGCAAAACCGCTACGAGTCTTAGTGGACACGACCAGTCCCGAATTAACTTTAGAAGTTGACACCGATGCGAAAGGGCAATTGGTTGCAAGCTTCGCAATCATCGAGACCAATCCGCGAATCGAATCGATCCGACTCGAGTATCAGACCGAGTTTACAGGTAGTTGGATTGCTGCGAGTTTCGATACGAACCGCAAGAGTTCGACTGAGTTGAGCGGCCGCGGTATGCTGAACGTTTCAAGTACGGTTAGGCAGTTGGTCGTCCGCTTAGTCGCCAAAGACGCGGCTGGGAACGAGTCTGATGTGACTCGATTGCCTCAACTTCCTCGCACGGCAACTGCCCCCACAGGCATGCAATTAGCAAGCGGCAGGAACTCCCCTCCGACAAGCCCCTTTAGTAACAGTTCGCAATCCAGCAAGACAAATATTAGTAGCGCACAGGTCACTGGACCACAAGGAAGCACCTCGGTTGCAAGACTGGGCAGCGGGCCCATAGCAGGTCCACCGATTACGGCAGTTCCTTCGCAAACAAGCACCAGTGTACCGACGTCAAAATCAAACGGCTATCAGTTCCAATCGATTACCAAAGATACACTCATCAGCACAAATGCTTCTGTTGACGCACGAAGCGATGGCCTTGGGTCGTTGCCTTCGATCGCAGCTTCGCAAGATTCGAATGCGTCGCCTCTGTTTTTGGGCGGACTCTCTGGCGATAATGTGCAATCATCCAACAAACCACAACAAACACCAATCGCCTTACCAGTTCCATCACCTGCGAGAGCGCCTACTGGTACCACGCGTTCGATCGAGCAGAAACCTTACCATAGCAGTTCGAAGGCCTTTAGTTTGGACTATGCGGTAGACCAACACGGGGGCTCGCAAGTAGCAGCGGTCGAACTGTGGGGAACCATCGACGAAGGACAAATTTGGGAGTTGTGGGGAACCGACCCGGATGGAAAAACGCCTTTTGATATTTCGGTTGAAACCGAGGGGCTCTTTGGTTTTCGGATGGTGCTGGTTGGAGCGAACGGTATGACTGCCAATCGACCTCGCAACGGTGATAATGCTGACGCATGGATTTTTGTAGATACGAAACTCCCTTCGGCTCGTTTAGTATCAGCCGTATACGGTCGAGGCAACGAAAGCGGTGCGATGGTCATCGAATTTAGTGCTCAAGACGAACAGTTCAGCGATCGACCCATTAAACTTTCGTACAGCGAAGTCCCGACCGGTCCTTGGACAACGATCGTCAGTGGCTACGAAAATTCGGGACGTTACGTTTGGCGAGCCGATCCAAACTTGCCAGCGCGAGTCTACCTGCAAATCGAAGCTTTCGATCAAGCGGGAAACATCGGAGCACATCGCCTGGAACTTCCTGTCGACGTCGAGGGGCTTGCTCCGCGAGGAAGAATCCAAGGCTTCCGCCCGATACCGCAGTGACTTGGGCCCGCTAACCCGTTGTTTGGGGCCACTTATCCGAACGACTTATATCTAAACAAACGTTCGGACGGGACTTTGGTCCCATCCTACTGGTGTTTGACGGCGTCGAGGTCCGATTTGAACTGGGACCCAAAGGGCAAGCGTCCTTTCGTTTCCAGAGATCCCGACTATACTTGGAACTCATGGTAAAACGTCTTGGATAAGGATTTGTTCTTTCTCGATCGAGCCTTCTCGGTTGAGCTTTCTCACAACAGTGCAGATTCGCGGATAATAATGAGTGAAGTGATCGAAATTCTCCGCAGGTTGCATCGTATCTTGGTTCAGCAAGCCGATATTCGCAGCCAGCTCGAGCGAGGCCCACGAATGGTGAAGATTGCTCAAACGCACTACGAAACAGCTATTGCTGACGAGCACACACATCGCGAGCTGATTAAGAAAACACGTATGGATGCCGATCGCAAGCAACTTCAATTGCGTGAACGCGAAGCCAAAATCTTCAGCGTTGAAGGCAAGATGAATATGTGCAAAACGGACCGCGAATACCAAGCCCTCAAGGACCAGATCGCAGCCGACACGCAAGCCAACGCGGTCTTGTCGGACGAGATTCTGGAGTTGCTTGAGACGATCGACAGCCTCGTCGCAGCAACGCCCGATTTTGAGCTTCGCTGCAAACAAAATAAGTCCGAATCGGAAAAAGTAGCCGCCAACACGGAGGCTCGTCGAGTTTCATTGGAAGCCGACTTGGCACGAATAACTGAAGATTTGGCGGCAACCGAAGCGAGACTCGAAGGAGACCTGGCAGGTACTTACCGACGTCTGGTTGCTCTTCGCCAGGAAGAAGCGTTGGCTGTACTGGAAGGCAACTCTTGTGGCGGTTGTAACACAAGTCTGTCGCCACGCACGATCGATCGACTGCTCATGCAAGAGCCCGTCGTCTGCACCAGCTGCGGCTGCTTGATCTATCCACCCGAAGGACGATAAGCGTCCAAAAATCTTCTCTATTCTTCAGTCGCATGGTGTCAGGCTCGGCGAGACTTGCCCACGCAATGCTCTATCTGGGATAGTTCGTTTGGCTTGAACTGGTAAACTGTGTAAACAATGGAGTCGTTCGTTCCGATGAATGACTTCCGCTTAGCGATCCCTTTACCGCACCTTAAAAATCCGTAAGAAAGATTTCAAACAATATGACACGATCTGCTGCAATCACGTTTAAAGGCACCCCGATGACTCTTTTGGGGGACGAGCTCAAAGTGGGACAAACAGCACCCGATTTCGCCATTCACTATTTCGAAGGCGGTTTGAAGGCATGGACACTCGGCGATCTCAAGGGCAAACCGACGCTGGTTAGCATTGTTCCATCTCTTGATACAGGCATATGTGCTATTCAAACGAAAAAGTTCAATACGGAACTTGGAAGCATGGAAGGCAAAATCAATGCTGTTACTGTTAGCCGTGATCTTCCATTTGCGATGAATCGCTTCTGCGGTGCTGAAGACATCAAGGGTTTGAAGGTCGGAAGTGATTATCAAAACGGAAGCTTTGGCCAAGCATGGGGCGTCATGATCGACGAACTCAAACTCCTTGCACGAGCCGTTTATGTACTCGACGCAAATGGCAAAGTAGCTTACGCACAGATAGTTCCAGAAGTTACTTCCGAGCCTGACTATGCCGGTGCGATGGCCGCTTTGAAGGGGCTGCTGTAGCTCTTAATGCGCTCGTGTCATACTCGCAATCAAGACATTAAGCAAAATACGATATCGCAGCTTTTATAGAACACCTTCAACTTGTGGTGCCCGTTGGTAATACAATTTTCGGTGATCAGCTTGAACTCGTGTATGGCTGTTGTTTGCGGTAACGTCTTCAGCACTAGAACCTTGCTTTATTAATGGTGGAAAAAATGAATGCGTTCAGTATGAATTCGATGCGTCGATGGATTGCCGTGAGTCCCTCATGTAAAACGATCGCAGCGATGACAGCAACCGTTGCTGCAACGGTTAGCCTTTCCGGATGCGATTCGGCAAGCACCAGTACCGCGGACAAACCCAACCAACCGGTAGTATCCGCTGAACTAGATAACAAGCCGAGCGATTCTGTCACAACCGGGGCAGCCGCAGTTTTAGCCGATCAGTCACTCGCGAAAAAGGACAATGCTCCATCATCGGCGTCTACCGCCGAAAATCCCACATCAACTTCCGATAAGAAAACAGGACTCGACTACACCGCACTCACAATTCCAAAGGAGGGAAGCGAAGCGAAGGACTGGATCGCTCACTTGTCGATGATTGATAAATCGATGCGAGAATTGATGCGAGCCGTCGGGAGCCCGGATCTTCCTCAAGAAGAAGCCCTCCGACAAGCTCGTCAGCTCAGCGATATGAAGTTGGCTGCTTCGGAAGGCTTGGCAGCGGTAGCGACTGCTCCGAAAGAAGCTGAGCTTGCAATCGTTGCCAAGTTGGAAGCCCTTGCACACGCAGCAGGACTCGGGGATGCGGCTGCTGGTTCCAAGTTACGTGTCTTGGCAACGCAGAAGAAAGAGATCCAAAATCCAACTCTCGCTCACCAAGCCAATGTAGTACTCCTTGGCTTTTCCTTGTCGGACATCATGGCAGGACTAACGGATTCGACAGCAGTAGTTGCTCAATTGGATCAGATGCTCAATACCACCGAACCGCTTCAACAACCTGATATGCGTATCTCTCTTCAAACGCTAAAGGTCCTTGATCAGCAAAGCCAAACGGCGGCATTCGCGACTGCAAAAGAGAAAATCATTGTCGCTTTCCGCGACAACGCGGACCCGTCGATGGCGATGCAGGCTTGGTCGCTTGATGTGAATGATTCTGAAGAGATGAAGCTCCTTAACGAATCGCTTGGTAATCCTGAAATCCCCGGCGAACGAGTCAAGTCAACGCTTGATGCGATGGTCAAACGATCGCCAACTCAATGGACAATCGCATGGTTGCTTAGCAACGTTTCCAACATCGAATACACGGGCAATTTGGAACACGCATCGGCAGTCATGGCAACGATCGAAGAGAACTTTGCACTTTTGAAGGCACCGCAATTGATCGCAGAGGCCAAGCCAGTCATCGAGGGCTTTAAGAAGCGTATCGCATTGATCGGTCAGCCGCTCGATTTTTCGGGTCAGAAAGTACTTCTAACCGGTAAGGAATTCGAGGCGTCGGCAATCGCTGGGAAAATCACGCTAGTCGACTTCTGGGCGACTTGGTGCGGACCCTGCCGAGCAGAATTTCCGAATCTACGCGAGCTCTACAAAAAGTACCAGGACAAAGGCTTCGAGATTATTGGTGTCAATTTAGACGACGCAGAAGACGATGTTTCTACATTTTTGGTAAAGGAATCCCTCCCATGGATTCACTTGCGATCGATGGACAAATCGCTCGAAGGTTTCGCAAACCCGCTATCGCAAAAGCTCTCGATCACCGCGATCCCGTTCATGCTGTTGCTTGATCGAGAAGGAAAAGTGGTTCATATTCACGCACGAGGGAAGCGACTCGAAGAGCTTTTGGCGGCGTATTTCGAAAAGTAAGCGTCCTTTTGGAGTTGCGTGCTTTCGGATCTGATTGATCGATAGCATAATGTGGGCGAATTACGATCTGCACCTCCTCGATCACCAACTGATGACAACCACCTACAAAGACAGCGGCGTCGACCTAGAACTTTACGAGCAGTCCATGAAGCGACTGCCGAAACTCATGCACCGAACCTTTAGTCCGCGCGTCATAAAAAACGATGGCGGATTCGCTGGTTTATATGCACTCGACTTTGCAAACTCGCTTTTTTCGAGGAACTACAAAGAACCTATCCTGGTCTCCGGGACCGATGGAGTGGGAACGAAGCTAAAGGTCGCGCTGAAAGCCAATCGACACGACACGGTTGGTATCGATCTTGTCGCAATGTGCGTTAACGACTGCCTTTGCACTGGCGCCGAACCGTTGTTCTTCTTGGACTATGTGGCCATGTCTCGCGACAACCCACCACTCTTAGAAACCATCGTCAAGGGAGTCTCTGATGGTTGCGTGGATGCCGATTGCAGCCTCTTGGGCGGCGAGACGGCAATCATGCCCGACCTATATCAAGGCGATGATTATGATCTCGCCGGATTCTGTGTGGGTGTAGTAGAGAAGAAGCACTTAGTAACAGGCAAAGCAATCCAACCGGGCGATGTCCTGATTGGTATCGAATCCTCGGGCTTTCACAGCAACGGATACAGCCTTGTCCGCAAGGTGGTCTTCGAGAAAGCGGGGCTGGAAATCGAATCACATGTTCCCGAACTAGGCACGACCGTTGGCGACGCACTGCTGAAACCAACTTACATTTACACACGTGTCATTCGAAGAATTATGGGGCACTATCGCGTCAAAAGCGTGCTGCATGGAATCGCTCACATTACTGGCGGCGGACTGCTGGAAAACACCGAGCGAATCTTGCCGGACAACGTCGACTTAGTCTTCGAACGCGGAACTTGGGAAGTCCCTGCAGTCTTTCCTTGGCTTGCGAAACTAGGAAACATCCCGCAACCTGAAATGGATAACGTATTCAACATGGGTTTGGGAATGGTGCTGATGGTAAGCGGCTACTATTCCGAGAGCATCCAAAAGATGATCCGCGACGAAGGATATCGCTGCTGGGTTGTTGGAGAAGCGGCACTAGGGACCGGAAAAAGTCGCTGGAAATAGCTTCAATTTCCTGTGCCGACCAAGTGCTCTGTCCAAATTGGATTCTAGGGTAGCGGAATTCGTAAGAATTCCGAAGTCGGTGGAAGCAATTACAATAACTTTATCATTCAGATGCCTTACGACATCTGCTACGAGCCCGAACCCCAGTTTTGAATTGTTTCGAAGCTCTAAACTGATAGTCCTATCTTCTTTGGACGGCAGAGGTATCAACAGGTAGGACGGTTGTTAACCAGCGTCCAATACTTGCGGTGCGGCTAGGCGATTGATGAGAGGCTTGCTGAACGGAACTGTCCGTTTTCGGATCCAGCGACGATTGAGATTCGATCGTAGATGCAAAAGGATCATAAGTCAGCCATCGGGTGATCGACTGCCAAGGGACTTTGGATTCGCTCGGCTCATAGACAATCCCGCCACGACCGTCGGCGATGATACTGTTCATGTACTTGCCGTTGACATCCGGTATGCCTCCCGTGATTTTGAGTCCGCTCGAATCTATGTCGATTTTTGCACTCATCGCTTCGAATGGAACCATCGTGATGGCTCCCTTGAGTATGTCTGGCTGTATGAGCGTGCCGAATTCCTGTTGCGAGTTTGCTAACCACGTACGGCTGATGCTACCACTGAGAGCGTTGACTGTTGCATCGGCACTTTGGATTTGTCCGTTAAGGAGATAAGCGCTCGCGATGCTGACATGTCCTGTTCCAAGCAAGCGAAACGGAAGGGATGAAGTCACTTGATCCCAAGTTACATTTTCAACTTGTACCGAATCCATCAGCAGATTCCAATCGAATCGTGTTTGCTGTGATTCGAAAGCCCCTTTGATAGATGCGTTATTTCCAATGGTTATGCGTTCCCTACAGAGCGACGCAATAATCGCTTCGGGTATTGCGTATTCTGAGGTTCGCAGCCGCCAAGTTGTCAACGGCTCCTCAAGCGTATGCTGCCGAATGGCCACGATCGTGAGCGGTTCCTCCGTCGTTGATTCCGCAAACGCTTTGGAGGGATCGGGGACATTACGAGCTGTTTCAGATGAACGTTTCCAACTAGCCGAACATTCAAGCGTTGATAAATCCGAACGCCCTACGAACTGCGACTCCCAATGAACATTCTCGAGTACCAGGACCTCGTTTTTGAATACGGATACGTCGTCAGCTATGCAATGAAATCGCGGATAGTTTTGCTGTGGTTGGCATAACCAACGTTCGTGAATCTGTGATACCAAAAACCGCAACGGCTCAACAGCTAGACAACCCTTCTTCAGCAGCATTAACCACTCCTGGCGACTCCCGATTGTGCTTTTTACAAGATCGGTTTGATCGAGAGTAACAATAAGCTGTTTCGTTTCAGGATGAGTAAGTCGAAGGCCGCGAAGGCGATATCGATTGGGAGCGATCACATGGACTTGATCGATTTGAACCGATACCCCCAACACTCCAGCGATTTGGGTTTCCCATGCGGACTTTGCGACCATCTGCGAGAACGGACTCAAGCTCCACAAACACCATGCGAGCGTCAATGCCGTGGGCAGCCCCGCGAAAACGACAAACCCCAAGCGGCACCAACTGCGTTGGGCGCTTTCCTGCATTTTTAATCTTTTTGCCCACCGCGCAGGTAGCATTTGGTTTTCGTCGCGATCCTAAGGAGATGGTCTCGTGTCGATAGCTTGCACTACCTCTTGTAGATAGCTTTTTTGCGTGTCGTCATGCAAGATGAATCGTTCGAAAGAATAGAAATCGGACTTGGATTGCTGGCTTATACGTCAACCGCTCGAAGCCTTGATCATCGATTAAAAATGCAAAACGAGTGGCTTCATCCCTAGGCTTCTAGACTTGGTATGATTTTCCGAAGCGATGGAATGAGTGCTATCGATTTATCAATTTGAAAATGGGAAAGTTCAACGAAGCAATGACGGACGATATTGTCGCAACAAACCAATGGATGTTCTGCCCATTCTTGCTGGCTCAGGTGCCACCACCGGCCGAGGAGAGCATCTGGAGTATCATTTTCAGCGGCGGCATCCTTGGCATCGCTATCATGTCTGCACTGATAGCACTGTCGCTGGTGACGGTTTACTTGATCGTTGACCAGTCGTTAGCTCTTCGACGTCAAGACATCGCGCCGCCGGATTTCATCGAAAGCGTCCGATTGTTGCTCTCGCAAGCCAAACTCAAAGAGGCCGACCAACTCTGCCGCGATCGACCTTCGCCTGTCGCATTCATCATCGCAAGCGGAATTGCAGAAGTTGAATTCGGTTGGCCTGCTGTTGAGAAGGCCTTAGAAGATTCGACCGGCCAACAAGCCGCTCGGCTCTATCGCAAGATCGAATACTTGGCAGTACTGGGTAATCTCGCGCCGATGCTTGGCCTTTTGGGGACGGTTAGCGGGATGATTGTCGCGTTCCGACAAGTCGCTCTTTCGCAAGGAGCAGCGGGTGCAGGGGAATTGGCTCAAGGGATCTACTCAGCCCTGGTAACAACGGTCGCCGGTCTCCTTATTGCGATTCCTGCACTTGCTGCGTTTGCGATTCTCAGAAACCGAATTGATCAATTGGTTGTCGAATCGGCGTATGCGGCTCAACACGCCTTTGCACCCATTCGCCGTCGTATCCCTGGAGCGACAGCGCCCCGAGTTGCTGTCGCACCGCCAGTGAACCGGCCCAAGGAATAGAATGAGAGGTTAGGCTCGATCAATCCCATTGTTCGCATCGATTAGGGTGTAGCGGAAATTGAGCTATCAGTGGAATCTGGTTTTACCGCAACAAACATCCCATATTCCATCGCACCTGAATCGTACGCATTGAGAATCGCATCGAAATGATCTAAGAACAGGACGTGATTCTTACCAAGCACTTTCGCGAGATAACGCACCCCGGTTCGTTCAACGCGTTTGCGACAGATTTCCCAAGTTTGCTTTACTTGGTCCGTGCAAATTGTCTTCACTCGGACTTCTAGCCCCGCCTTTTCAAACCAGCTAACGTAGTCGGACTGACTTCCAAGGGATGGACAAAACATTCCTTCGCAAACTTTGATCGCTTCTGCTTTCTGAGTGTCCGTCATCGGCGATTCACCGGCTAACCAAGCACAAAGAGCGAAGCAACCGCCGGGCTTTATCCAGCGTGCTGCTCTGGCAAAAAATGCAGGCTTATCAAACAAATGTTCTGTGCACTCGATACTCCAGACAGCGTTGGCCGACTGATCTGGAAAATCGATAACTTCGGCATCCGCCCTAAGAAATTTTGGCCGCGTTTCGTAGCGCCCTACGCGAGATTCGGTTGCTGCCCAGAATCGCTGGAAGGGGCTCAGCGTAACGCCTGTCACATGGCAATCCAGATTCTTCGCAAGCCAACGACTTGACCCACCCATGCCGCAACCAATGTCATAAACTACGGAACCACGTTGAATGCCAGCCAGCTTTGCAAGTTGTTGCGTTAGTTGAATCTGCGCGACCGAAGAGGACTCGTCAGCGTTCCAGAACCCATGATGAATATGCTGTCCCCAAAGTAGCCGATAAAAGAGAGTGCTAACGTCGTAATGATTTTGAATGACGGACTTTTTGATGTTCTCGCATTCAATCATTTTGTTTTATCGACCGAATAAATAGGGCTGCGATGGCGGAATCATCGTGTTCATCGGTACCCCTTGAGGATAACCCGTTTGTGGATAACCCGTTGGTGGGTATCCCGTTGGTGGGTATCCCGTTGGTGGATAGCCGGGTGGAAACGATGAGGTTGGTGCGCCAAACGGAGGAAGCGCCGGATTGGTTGGCTGCATTGTACCAGCTGGTAAGGCTTGCGATTGAGGTACCGCCCCCATTGGTACTGATCCCGTTGGCACAGTACCCGTTGGCACAGTACCCATTGGCACAGTACCCATTGGAATAGTGCCCTGGATAGTTCCCTGGGGCGGCGTCACGGTAAAGCCTTGAGGAACAGTCCCTGCAGTATAACCTGGCGGCATCGCAGCCGAATTGATCGATGGCGGTGCATAGACTCCCGAATTGATCGGCATCCCTTGCATATTGTTGGCCGGAAACGCAGAACCGTAGGGAGTTGGATAGGTCTGCGGAGTTGAACAACACCCCGTAAAAAAGCTTGTAAGGAATGTCATACTACCGAGCAAAATCGGCGAGAATCCGTTGCGAGACAACTCCCGAAAACCGGAAATGGGATTGGATTGGTTCATTGTCATTATCCTCGCCGAGGCAAAGCGATTCTCAACGGTAATTCATCTAGGTGCAAGCAGAATCTCCCCAGACCACCCTAGTACTCGGAACCCCCTACTCGCCACAAGATGAGTTTCCCCTACCCAAGCCACGAACGAGCTACTAATAAGAATGTCCTGGTTCGTCGCAATTGATGCTGTGGCGCGGAATTGCGAATGATAAATGCAAACTAAGGATCGCGTCGTAAACGATTTCGTAGAGCATCACGGATTGGTTGTGCACCAGGTGCAGCGGAGGCTGCAGCTTCGGGATTAGTACCTTCAGGGTTGGCTTGGCTGTCTCGATTAGCTTGGCTTTCGCGACTGGCTTTGCGGCGGCGTTGGATCTCGCGAATCAAATCGACAGCGGCTCCGATTGCAACATCGGCTTCCCCACCGGCTATTCCTTCGACTGCGCCAAGTGCCGCACTAAAGGCGGGTGCTTCACTGCCAAGCTGTTGTCGCACCAAAGCAATTAGATCTGCCGACTCGCCACGCATTGCTGATATATCTACTTGAGGCTTATCCAACGTTCCACGCACAGCAACGCCAATCGTCGGCACGCCCAACTCTCGAACCTTCTCGCGACTTGCTAATTGCTCCAACGGAATAGGAACATTAACGATTAAATCGAGTGCTCGTGTCACCAATTCAACACTCCCAGCACTCGACAGTTGAAGTCTGGGGTCAATTCTTGGAAAGCCAAACTCGAGCCCCTTGTGCGAGACCTTTTGATCAGCGACCTCGATCTCGATCTTAGAGTTGTCGATAAAGACCAATTCATAAACGCTGTCGGTTCCACGAAACCTCGCAAGGATGTCCAACAGTCGCTTTATTTCTGGTTCCGTCGGACCACTTTTGGCTTCATGCAAGGTAATGATTGCAGTCCCCTTCGACTGTAACGGAGAATCGATTGGGATATCAATCACACCTGTTTCCAATGACACGCGGCCCTGAAACCAGGCTGATTTTGCAAGCAGCGGAATTGCGTAGCCCATGCCCAATCGCATCAACTCGGGCGTTAGTTCCGTTTCCGAAAGTATCTTCGTTGGCTCCAGATGCACAAACGAACCATCTGCATTGCGAGTGTAAGTCCCATCCAGATGAATACCCTTCAGGGCCACTAACGAAGAGGGCTCTTTATCGGAGTTCAGCATTACTTGCAAATCATCCACGACCAGTTGTACTTGCAACGAACGAAGCGACTTGGTTGGCTCGGCTTGGTCACTCGTACCAATGCGACCTTCAATCGCTGCGACCAGTCGTTGTAGATTGGTTTGATCGTCAATCCACTCCACATCGATCCTGGGAGAAACAAGATCAATGCGAGCGGCTCGCAGCCCATTCCACAGATAACTCAACAGCCCCTGATCTGTCTTGATGGTCTGAATCGCCAGAAACGCATTAGGCTTATTCGTCTCCCGCAGTTTCAGCCCGTCTAATCGCAAAGGCGAAAACCAACTTAGCTTCACCGATTCAATATCCAAGTCGAAGCCTTGCACTGCAACTTGGTTCAATAGCCTTGCATAAACCCACCGCATCGATGCAATCGTCGGAAGCATCGTAAGAAAAATGATCGGTAACACGACAAGCGATAACGCTAGGTATCGGCGAATCTTTCCGCTGCGATTATTGACGAGACTCATCTGACTGTCCTTATGACCAAGAGCTACACAAAATTCGCTTGGTGAATCTGTCGAGCTTTTTCCACGTCGACTTTCAACTGGGCCACCAATTGTTCGACTCCATCAAATTTCTTGACGCCTCGAATCTGCTCGAGCAATTCGACTTCCAACATCGTTGCATACAGATCACCAGAAAAACCGATTACAAAGACTTCGACTTTCGTAGCGTTCTCGGCAAAAGTAGGATTCGGCCCAATATGGATCGCCGCTGGATAGTTCGTTTGCCCAAGCGTGACTCCACCAGCATAAACTCCATGAGGCGGAACCAACACGTCGATGTTTCCTAAGTTTGCTGTAGGAAAGCCAATCGTTCGCCCGCGAGCGGCCCCTTGAACAACGCGACCATGAAGCCGGTAAGGTTCCAGCAGCAACTTATTCGCCTCACGAATGTCCCCCGAATCAATCAAAGTCCGAATGCGTGAACTCGATACCCAATGCCCAGCGGAAGATTGTCCATCAGCGATCGTCAGATGAACGCCATGCTGTTGGCAAAGTTCGTCGAGCAGTTCGATATCTCCGCGTCGATCTTTTCCAAAATGGAAATTGGGCCCTTCGATAATGCTTTTGGCATTTAATTGATCTACCAGGATCTGCTTGTAAAAATCCTCGGCCGATAACTCTAGTAGCTCGTGAGTTGTCTCGATAATGATGACGTAGTCGATTCCCAGATGGAAAAGAATCTCCGCTCGTCGCTCCATCCACGTCAGTGCAGGGGGAAGCATATCGGGTCGCAACAGCTTGATCGGAGGGGGATCAAAGGTAAGGATCACCGATGGCCCTCCAACTCGCTGCGATTGGTCGATAAGCAAACGAACCAATTGACGATGCCCAAGATGGATCCCGTCAAAGTTGCCAATCGCAATTGCACCACCGCAAGCTTCTTGCGGAACAGAATCTAACCCTCGTACCAACAATGCCATTACAACCAATCAAACAAGCGAACATACTGAAGAATATACCGATGGCGAGATTGTACTCGGACAGCAGACAGCTGTCTGTGCGAACAAATCAAATCGACAAAGTAGCGACTGTCCGCCGACACATCATTTCCGTAGCTTTGTCAGAGACCTTTTTCGTGCAATCCACGCCTGGGTAGGCCCAAAAAAAGAGCCTCTTTACGTTCGCGTGCGGTGCTTCCAGAATCGCAGACCCATGTTTGTAACCCCAGCAAGCCCTCCAACGCTTAAGCTCAAGAATAAGCAAAGCAGGCTTCGTCGACGAATCTCCAAATCGTGATACCAGGCAGTGACTTGCTGACGATCCTCAGGAAAAATCTCCAATTGCCCCCATAACTGATGATAAGTTCCCGAAGGTCGCTCCAAAACGGCAACCCATTCTCGATTGGGTACCAACCAGTTTTCGCGTACCCAGGACGCAGTTAACCCACTAAGTTTCTGCGCAATCGGTTCGTCGATGACGTGTTGATTCACATACTGTCTCGCCGCATCGAGAATGATTTTATCTACTTGCGCTCGGCACGCTTCCTCCGACTCTAGCAATTCTGTCGTGAACGTCACTCGATGTACATTGCCATCAAGCACATCCGGAGCCGCAACCCAATCAGGTTTGTCATCGGAATACAATGGAACTGACTTGGGAAGAGGAGAGCCTTGATCGTTGGTAACTTCTGGTGAATCAACAACAGCTTTTTCAAAAGCCTTCTCATCAGCAGTTACAACAGCCAAATCTAAGGGCAGTAAGCCCGCAAGAACTACTGCAGAAAACAAAACGCTGCGCCGAAGTGTAGCAATTATGTTCGATCTCATGAAAATCGTTCCAGTTTTGAATCGATCCAGGGTGTCGACATTTGTAAGGCAAGCGAGGTTGCTCCTGCGACAATCAAACACCAAGGAGTTGGAAAGAAAACGAAACCGCTGAGAATGACCGCAGCCAGTATTCCCCATAACACGCTGAAAACACTGAAGCGATGCTTACGGAGGCTGTCCGATTGCCGCCACCATTTCACAAGCCCCATCAGCATTGCAAAGTAAGCCATGAAGGCAGGCAACAGGGGTGCGAGGCCGCTATGAAAACGAGGCCACGTCCTCGGTTCCGAGTCTCTCTGGAAATAAGTCACATTGCCCCAGGGGACTTGCAGAAATTCGCTCAAACCATATCCAATCGCACCGACCCCAAGCCCGACAGTCAACAACGTAAATCGGAACATAAGCCCATCTTCATCGCGACGCTCCCAACGCTTTCCAATAAATAATACGGTCCATGTCATAATCAATGTCATGACGGCGGTCCATGTTCCCGCCGAGATAAAATGTGACGTATCCACCCGCGTCGGTGCGACCGCAATCGCAATCAAATAACCGACGACGGACAAGATGCTGACGATTGTCGTGGAGGACACAATTGACCACGTCCATTCAATCCAAAAATCGATTGTAGACTTCTGGGCAAGTTGGGCTCGTTTGTGAGATTGCCATTGAGCAAAATTCCGAAACTGTTTCCGACTGCTTGTAGGTGCCGCGACTGGTTTATAAACATTGGGAAAAGGCGACATCGCTTCGGGAACACTGTGATCGACTAAATCAGGGACGCGATCAATAGGAAGCGATACCATTCGAACTGCCGGCTTCAGTACGACATTTTGTTCGGATACGCCCTGAGGTTGATAAGAACTTACCAACGACCAAACAATAAAGTACGGGATGTAACAAAGCAATAAAGTTGCAATGAAAGGCAAAACTGCTACGCCACGTGCAACGACAATCACAATGACGATAGCCAAGGCGGCTCCGTACCAAGGCGAGTTATGCGGTATCTGACCAAACCACCGTTGAATCTCCGCAAACATCCCAAGCACTGCATTCGCGATCGGTTCCTGCGCATAACGCACCGGTCGCAAACCGGAATACTTCGACGCAGCGGTCACAATTGGCGAGCGACTCGTTGCTGATTTTGCTGCTGGTTTTGATGTTGGTCTTGATGCTGACGACGTTTTCGCCACTGGCGTTAAAACTCCAAAATGTCGCTTGATCGCATCCCAACTTGGTAACGGCGATTGATTTGCTTCAAGGTTCTTCTGAGGCTGAACCGCCATTCCGCTGCGGTCTATCGCAATGTTCAGCGAGCTCAACATATCAGCGACCGAATGAAATCGAGACTGTGGGTCCTTGTGGAGTGCTCTCGCGATGGTGTCTCTATAACCAAGCGGCACCAAGGATAAATCAGGAAGTGAGGCGAGGTGCTTTAAAATAATTTCCTGTGGAGATTCGCCATCGAAAGGAACGCTTCCAGTGAGCATTTCAAAAAGCAAAATACCCAGCGAGTAAATGTCGATCTCTTTACCATACTGGCCATTGCCAATCTCGGGAGCCATATAGTGGAACGTTCCAACACTCTCAGTCTGGCCGCCACGCTGCGATTTGGAAATAAACTTAGCTAGTCCGTAGTCGCCAATCTTGACCAAGCCATTCTCGATAAACACATTCGCAGGTTTGAGGTCACGATGCACGATGCCTTGTTCGTGTAGATAGTGAACTCCGGCACCCAGCTGACCAAAGATGGTCATTACGTCCTCTTGCGATAAGCCATCAGGTGACTCATCCAGCAGTTCACGAAGACTCTTCCCCGGAACATACTCCATGATGATCCAACCGAAGTCCGATTCGCTTTGACGAATGTCGAGTAGATCAACGAGATTTGGATGACGAAGATTCAGGCATTGGGATGCCCCACGCAGCTCCACATCAAGATTTCGACGCACTTGCTTGATCGCAACTTCTTTCCCCGCGTCCGTAACCGCGAGATAAACTTCACCGAACCCACCGATCCCTAGACCACGCCGAATCGAGTACCCCTCGAGCGGTCGTTCGCCAGTTCCGTATTTGAAGTTCATTGAAGTTCTCCGAAGAATCGCGTCCGATTCAATTGCATTCACCCCTGGATCTGTGACCATTGCTTTGCAGGCCGATTGATAGATTGTAGTAGTCATAGCCGTTCGCAAGAAGCGATTTCAATTAAGTGAGTGCCCGAAAAACGCAAACCTGTGAGGATGAAACGATATCGTCGTCAATCTGGATTCGAAGCCCCATTTCTCCCGAATAGTTTTGCTGAGTCGGATGTTTAATCTGGTTACTCTGAGTAAGGTTTAGCCCAATCTTCAAGCAAAAGCTAAGTTATCGTAATTGAAAAATTGTCCCCTAGAATTCGTTCGTTCATCACCATTGGAAGGCTTGGTGAATTACTCGATCCACTCGAAAAGGGCTCGTTTGATTGCACTCGATACCGCCACGCATTTTCTTGACGATACAACGTCAAGTTCGAGTTCCAGTATTTGCAGTTCACATGCGCCGCGGAGCTCGGCCCCAACACGCAAATCCGGCGAAACAAAATTACGCCGTCAATCGACTCATGCCACCGGTGACGACTGGTCAGCCTAAGAACTGCTGTATCACTTAGAGGACTTGGCTTTGCGAATGTCAGTGCTACCGAACCACCGATACGAATTTCATCGCCGTGTACTAGCACACACGCTTCTCCAATCGACGTACCATTCACTTCGACTTTCGAGTGGTCGCATGGCTCAATTAGATAGTCGTCACCCATGTAGCAAATGCTAAATGACTGTTTGGGAATGTCACTTGTGATCTCAATCGCCTCGGGAGCACTACCGCGTCCCCCGAAAACAACTTCGAATTGATCGTAAACTCCATAGCCACCAACCCCATCAATCCAAAGCGTGTTTCGGTTTTGCATATTGGAGACACGTTTACTTTTTGGCGACTGATTCGACACTTAGATCATCTACTTCGAAGTAGCTACTGATCTGATCTACGATATCCGATGGGGCGGCCTCGTCCAGCGGGATCGCTCCTTGCAGCACACCTTCGTTATCAGATACTTTTTCCGCAACGTCGATACGCGTCGCAATGTCATCGAGAAGTTGTCGCGTTTGGCTGAGGCTGGAGTCATTCAAAGTAAACGAGCCGGCTGTTTCGGCAACCTGAACCATTGTGAGTCTCGCTTGCAAGTTTTCAACTTCGATTTCGAGCTGTCGCTTTGCGGCAAGCATCTCATCAAGCTTGCGGCGGGATGCGTCGAGATTCTTTTCTCGAGCTACAAGAATCTTGGAAAGCTTGTCAGCCGTGGCTTCTTGTGTTTGATACTGCTTGAATCGCATGTTCAAGTCCTCTCGAACCTGGCTCAACGAATACTTCCTTCCAGCATAGACGAGCTTCTCGTCAGAGTCTGATTCCGTGCAATCGCCAACGTCTTTTTTTAGCCGAAGCATATCACGCTTGGCTTTCTCCAAATGCTGTTGCTTTCGTTCTACTTCCTTCACCAATCGCGAGACTTCCACTTCCTCTCTCGCGATCAGTTGAAGATTTCCAGTAATCTCTGGTTTTAGATTGGAAATCATATCGCGAGCACGTCGAATCTCCAGCTCGATCGGTATTTGATCTTTGATTCCGTCACGAATCGACGAAAACCCAGTGCGGACATAGCTGAAACCGGAAGTCCCCACCAAGGCCGTCGACGCACCGCCCACTAACAACGCCCCAAGCACCAATTTCTTAAGCATTTCTAATATCTCCCGAGTAGAAGCGAAAATCCCGAACCCGTATCAAAACAGGTCTTATGGGTTATTTACATGGTTATTCGTTGAGCTCTGGAGAATCTTGGAATCGACTATGTCTTATCGAAAAAAATTATTCGTCGGTCTTAAGATTGCAGTTCGAACGAGTTTGCTTTTTCGACAGGCACGAAATAGCGAAATACGGACGCCAGCGATAACGGAAAACGCGGAAACATACGTTCAATTCGTAACGCGTGGGCTCAACGATCCCTTGCTATCCCGACCGGCCCCACCCCATCAAGCAAACGCCGACCAACAGCAACCCGATACAAATAGCTTTACTCTTCCAGTTCTTTTCACCAAGCAATAGAATCCCTGCGAGAAAGGCGATGATGATCGACGCTCGACGAAGCGGCGAGATGATCGAGATCAACGCCTCAGGGTAACTGATTGCGGTGAAGTAGCAGAAATCAGCAGCCAGAAGAAAAAGAGCGATCAAAGGAATGGACCAACGCCATGAAAACGGGTGGCTCCTTCGCTCTGACAGATACCACCAGACGAACCACGGCATCATTACCGGCACCAAGTAGATTGCAAACCAAGCTTGCAGCGTCGCTGGCGATAAACCAACCGATTGCAAAAGGTACTTGTCGTACATCGCACTACAGGAACCCAGCAGAGTCGCTGCGACCAGAAGTCCCACACCACGATCTCGATGGAAGTGAATCCCCTCTGATTTACCAACTCGCGTAAAAGCAATGAACGCAACGAAAACAACCGACATACCAAACCATTGCGTCGGCTCAGGTCGCTCACCCATCCAAAGCACTGCAATCAAGACCGTCCAAACCGGACTAGTCGCACGAATCGGAGAAGCAATCGAGATAGGCAAACTCCGAAGAGCAACAAACGATAGCATCCACGAAAGACCCACCAGCAACGACTTTAACGAAACAAGCACATGCTCATAAGTTGCAAGAGGCTGCACAAACCAAATCGATTCACGTAGCCACAGTAGTCCTCCTCCGTGTGAAGCCAGTCGCGAAGCAATAACCAGCGGAATACAGCAAATCGCTCCAGTAATCACGTTCAACAAAAGCACCGGAGCAACCGCGTTCTCTTCTACGGCTGACTTCTTCGCAATGTCATATAACCCCAACAACATCGCAGAAAGTAGGCTTAATAGAATCCATGACATACGGGAACGTTACATTTTATGGGGCCATAAATCTGGCGTGCGTTACTATGAATCAGGTTCACTCATCGCGATGTGAACCATTCCCGCTTTTGATTTTTTTGAGCCAGTACGCGTCATAAAAGATGTCGGCAAATTACGCTACGAATACTAGTCCACGAGTGGTGTCGGTTTTTTGTAGAGATGCTCTCGGGTACAAGGCATACCGGATAGCCCGCGAGATGAGTGTTGGGTTGCGACCGTTTGGTAGATACGTGCCCCACCATCACCCAACGCAAATACACAACCTGTTAGGTAAAGTGTCCACATCCGAAATTTTTCAGGTCCAACTATCTTTATCGCCGCATCGCGATTCGCTTCCAATCGCTGTGCCCATCGTCGACAAGTCATCGAGTAATGATCACGCCAGCCCTCCACATCGTGAACATCAAACCCAGCTGACTCCATACATTGAATCATGTGGCCTAGGTGATCGAGTTCACCACCGGGGAAAATGTACTTGGCTAGCAACTGCCGTTCAGAAGACATTTTCCGGAACTGCTTGTCAGACATTTTTCCTGGTCGAGTAATTCCATGATTTAAAAATATCCCTCGATCTCGTAACAGCGACCGGACCTTTGTCATGTATCCCAGCATATTATTGATACCGACATGCTCGACCATTCCGACGCTAGAAATCTTATCGAAAGAACCTACGAGATTTTGATAATCGATTAGCTCGACTGTTACTAAATTCTGAAGCCCTTCATCGATGATCCTTTGTTGGGTGAGTGCATATTGCTCTTTGGAAAGGGTGATGCCGTGCGATTTGGCTCCGTAATGTTTTGCCGCGTGGCAAATAAGTGCTCCCCAACCGCAACCGATGTCCAAGTGGCGGTCGCCTGGCTTGAGTTGCAGCTTACGGCATATCATATCTAGCTTATTGAGTTGGGCTTGTTCAAGCGAATCTTCCCAAGTGTGAAAGTATGCACACGAGTAAAGCATTTGCTTGTCAAGAAACAGCTTATAGAAGTCGTTGCTAACGTCGTAATGAAATTGAATGAAGTCTGAATTCTCGCCTGCCAAACGACGCAAACCGGTTTCGTCTCCCTCGTATTCATGCTCGATTTTGGTGGACTCGCCACGTGAAAGCAAAAAGCTAGTCGCAAATCGGAGCATAAGCCCGATGGGTAGCTTTCTTGCTTTCTTGCGACTGTTCTTGATACGAGCCTTCTCAATTAAAGTCAGAAGGTCTGCACCTGAATAGCCAATCGCACCGCGGGCATAGAGTCGAAGCAGTGTGTCAGCCGTCGGACGCCGAAGAAATGCTCCAATGACACCCGGTCCGGAAATTGAAATCTCTAAACCGGGCTCTACGTTTTCACCCATCGGAACCAAAGATCCATCCCAAAGGCGAATGGATATAGGCGTATTCATCCTAGGGCGTAAATAATCAATTAATTCGGTAGCTAATTGAAGCTGCTTTTTACTCCTTGCGTCCGTGCTTATCATTCAAAACAACCTTGTCACATTCAAAACTTACTTCGACATCCAAAAGTAACCATCCGCCTACTCTCCAAGTAAGTTTATCGATTCGTGTAGCAACCATCAATGGAGATGTAAGGGTCGACCTAGACATGGATGTTTTAATTATAGGTTGCATTTCACGAAGTTGTTTATTTCGAAATGGCTGTTTAGGATATACTGCGAAGTGGCGGCTCTGGTATTAATCCTGAGTCACAAATCTTATCTCATTACAAAATATGCGATCGACTCGTCGGCTAAAAATTCTGCTTTCGCTTTGCATTCTCGGATCACTCATTGGTGCGATCGGGGCGGCGTTTATTTCAAGCGGTAGCAACGAGTGGGAAGATCTTGGCATCTCTATCCACAAGGGCGGACTCCTTGTCATGCTTCTTGGGTTTGGTGGTTTGCTGTTGAGAGGAAGAGTGCGTCAAAGCAATACGCAAGATTTGTTTCATTGGAAGCAAATCGGCAACCGAGTCGTAGTACACCCTACGAAAGCCACGGAGGTACTCTTCGTTTCTGCGAACGCGTCTATCGACAGCCAGACGGCACAAAGCCAACCATTTTCGAAGATTGCCTGCGAGCAGATTCTTTGTGTTGTATGGCCAGAGCAGGCATTGAGCGTTCAAGAAGCGTCAAAGCTTCTTAGACTCAAAAACCTACGTGTCTTGGATCTCTCCCGATGTAGCGAGATGAGCGATGAGGCTGCTGCGGAGCTTGAAGGGCTTGAGCAAGCGGAATGCTTGATGCTACCAAGTGCAACCTCGGCGAAAGCTTTCAAAAGGTTGCGAATCGCGTTACCGGAAGCTGTGCTAGATGAAGGCCGTCAAGAAGTGATCATCAACCCACTTTTGGCGATCCGCGATTTGGGACGAGCCATTGCTTAACGTATGGCCGGCAAAAGGAGGACGCTTTCTCGTTTGACTTGTGAAGCAATTGAATTAATTGTCGAACCACAATCGGTTGCATTGGGATGTGAATTGCAGATACAAAGTCGATCATCGGTTAAAATTGCATTCGTCCGGCTTTTCGAGTAAACTAGAATTTTAAGGACGTTTTGTACGTCAGATTGTCTTTGTCAGTTGGAATGCTCTGAAAGATGCCCCACCGCTCCCAATTCGTTCGCCCGATGTTCGTCGCATGGCTAGTTTTTTTGCTAGCTGGTGTGCCGCTGCCGGTGACGCATTGCCATGGGTTCGAAATGGGAACACCACAAACGGGACGTGTATTGCAGCTTCATTTGTGCGATTGCTCGCACGACCTTATAGAAGCGACAGACAATGAGGATGATGGTAAATCCTGGCACATTCATTGGGTTTGTTTTCATTTTGCTGACGAACCTGCTGGGACTCTATCATCTGCGCATCTCGACATTATAGGTAATGTTACGGCGATCGGGGTGGAACGCCGAGTCGATGTCTTGCGATGCTACGGTCTCGACACTTGCTTTCTCGTTTGGCTCTCGCACATCAATCGTGCTGAGCTTGACATTCATAATCTTGCAACATCTTATCGTTCGAGTTCTCTCGCTCGACAATCGAAGTCACGCAGTTGCTACTGCGCAGATTCTTCTCGGTTGCTTCTCTGAAACGCCTGTGAGAAGTCACTTTTCGTCGAGTGCTGATTTCGCGGCTAGACATCAGCAAAAGTGATCGCACGGAACTTGTAAAAGGCAAATCTCAATCTTTGCTGGACGTTCCGCTACAAAATACGCAGTCTATCTTACTCTAGTCTATTCGCATTGGATAAGTCTCACACTCCAGATCGTAATCGCGAAATCGGTGCTTACCCGAGTCCGCTTCGACCTCAATTCCAACCTAGCTGATTCCGAATGAACATGACCACCCCGCCAGCGACCACTTCTCATTCAACTTTCGCGAATCAGCGATGGATTTTGCTTCTTGGACTTTTCATTGGAGTCCTTGCGTTGCTTTCTTGGTGGCGTTGGGGATCGCTCGCAAAAGATTCCTCGACTGATTTGCGTTCATCAACATCCAAGACTACTGGTGAACAATCTGTCGACGCATCTAAAGCGCTAGACACAAATCAATCAATCACAGTATCCGCGCAGCGGCAATCCGCCATGGGCATCTCGATCGGCACAATAACAGTCGCGCCTTGGGACGAGCAGCGAGTGGTTCAAGCAAAGCTAGATCTTGATCCTGGCAAACACTATCTAGTAACAGCTCCGAGCGACCTAATTGTCGAGGAATTACTTGTTCCGCTTGGGATGTGGGTGGACGCTGGTGAGCCTTTGATAAGGCTTTCTTCGTCACCAGTTTCCTTGTTGCGGAGCAATTTAGTTCGCCAGAAAATCCTTGCAGATCGAGCCAAGGATTCACTTGCTTGGCATCGCAACGTTAGCGACGAAGTAACCAAGCTCGTCGCGAGAATTCTTGCGAGTGTTGAATCTGGGAAGTCGTTAGAGGAACTACGAACAGAACAACCGACCGCTGATTATGGTGCAAAAATAATCGCTGCGTTCGCTCGATATCGGTCCGCAGAAAGATTGCTCAGCCAGTCATCGCAATTTGCAGACAAAGGAATTCTTTCGAGCAAATCGATCATCGAACGCGAGAGCGAACGTGAAGCAGCCAAGGCACTTCTGCAAGGAGCCATCGAGCAATCGCAGTTCGACATACGACAAGCAATCTTACAAGCCGAAGCGGAACAAGCCGCGGCGCAGGGTGAATTGGAAAATCAAACTGCCGAGTTGCGGAAGTATCTTGGTATTCGACCCGGGACAAGTATGAATTGGTCCGAGCTTGAGCAAGTAGGACTCGCTTCCGGTGGAGCTTCTGATCAATTCGTCCATCGCTCACCAGGTTCTGGGGTCGTTCTAGAAAGGTATTTCGCCAATGGTGAACGTGCCACGGCGGGCGAAAATCTATTGCTTGTTGCTGACACATCCAGCCTTTGGTTAGTCGGTGACCTGAGACAGCAAGACTGGGATCTTCTTAGCACGAAAAAGGGGGATACGGTTCAAGCGGAAGTGCTTGGCTTAGAGAACGAAGGGCGGCTCGAAGCGACCATTCAAATGATCGGCGGACGAGTCAGTGAGAACTCAGGTGGGATCCAAATGACGGCCTCTATTTCGAACACGAGTTTAAAGCTGCGTCCTGGAATGATCGCAAGATTGCTCCCTAGAAAAGGCGAGTTGTCTCAGTCACTTCCTGCCTCCGCTGTTTTCTCAAACGACGGTGTGGATTATGTGCTGCGGGCGACGTTAAGCGAGCACACGCCCCCTGAGCCGATTGCGCTAGCCACGGGCGACGCCAGGAATAAATTTACCGCTGATGGAACGAAACCCGCGGCTAGCGCCGACGGCTCAGGGAACGGATCAGGGTATGAGGCGGCACACACACAAAACCAATTCGAAGTTGTCGCGATTGGAACTGGGCGACGATCGAAGGATCGCATCGAGGTATTAAGTGGTCTTCGCGTCGATGATCGAGTGATACTGAATCGCGTTTTTGAACTGGCTAGCGAAGCCTTCTTGGAGAGGGAATAACAAAATGATGCGCAAAATTATCGAAAGCTCGGCGCGTCACCCTTGGATGGTGTGCTTAGTGGCTTCCGCGGTTGCCGTGTCAGGTGCCTTTAATGCGATGCGACTACCGCTGGATGCTATTCCTGACTTGACGAATGTCCAAGTGCAAGTCGTAACGTCGGCAGGGTCGCTGTCACCGATTGAAGTCGAGCGGTATATCACACAACCAATCGAATTACAGCTCTCAGGCTTGCCTAATTCAATAGAAACGCGGAGTATCTCGCGGCTTGGGATTTCTCTTATTACCGTGGTGTTTAAAGAGGGAACGGACCTCTATTGGGCTCGCCAACTGATCAGTCAACGATTGGATGGTGCTTCCGACGATCTACCGTCGCACATCTCCAGACCACAGTTGGGACCGCTCACCACTGCACTTGGTGAAGTAATTCAATTCGAAGTCCGGGGTGGTGGTTTTACGCCCACTCAGTTGCGAACGATGCTGGAATGGGACATCGCGCCACGCCTGAAAACTGTCGAGGGCGTAACGGAAGTCAACAGCCACGGCGGCTACTTCAAGTGTTACAGTATTCAACCCGATCCCAATCGTATGCTCGAGTTGAATTTCACTTTGGAAGAAATCGCACAAGCGGTCCAGCGGAATAACCTTGCCGTGAGCGGAGGCTACATGATTGCGGGTGGTCAGCAACGCTATATCCAAGGTGAATCGATGTTGAGATCGCTGGATGATATTCGAAATGTGGTTTTAAGAAGTGCTGATGAAGGATCGCCGGTACTTGTGCGTGATGTTGCAAGCGTGGTTGAAGGGGCCCTGCTCCGGCAAGGCGCTGCGTCACGTGATGGTCGCGGTGAAGCAGTCATTGGGATGGCGATGATGCTCGTTGGAGAGAATTCGCGACTTGTGGTGCAACGAGTCAAGGATCGACTAGCTGAGATTCAATCAACATTGCCGAAAGGTGTCGAGATCGAAGTCATTTATGATCGTGAAGGATTAATCGATCGCGCTATCCATACAGTTGCAAAGAACTTACTGGAAGGAGCGATCCTGGTTGTGAGCGTTTTGTTTGTGTTCTTGGGAAGCATTCGCGCGGGGCTGATTACTGCGATGGCAATTCCGCTTTCGATGCTATTTGCGACCAATGCGATGTGGGGGCTAGGTATATCAGCATCGCTCATGAGTCTTGGAGCGATCGACTTTGGAATGATCGTCGATTCATCGGTAATCACGATTGAAAACTGTATTCACCGCCTCTCTGAACCGATGGCACATGCCACGGGTAGTGCAAAAGCCCCTGAGCCGATGGCGCTAGCCACGGGTGACGCACTGGGCAATATTTCAGCTGATGGAACGATACCCGCGGCTAGCGCCGACGGCTCAGGTGAAAAAATTGCCGTAAGAAAAGACCGGCCTCAGTTGATCGCTGATGCCGCTTATGAAGTTCGAAAACCAACGGTATTCGGTGAGTTGATTATCGCGGTAGTTTTTGTTCCGCTGTTGTTTTTGGAAGGGAGTGAAGGAAAACTGTTTCGCCCAATGGCATTGACCTTGCTACTCGCACTTGGCGGATCACTCGTCGTGTCGATGACGGTCATGCCAGCGCTGTCAACACTTTTTCTCCCCAAGAATATTTCGGCTGATCCCAGCTGGCTGGTGCGAATTCTTCTTTCGATCTATCGGCCCACTCTGAAATTGGCGATGCGTTTGCCGGTGTGGAGCATGGGATTAGCGTTGGCGATCACTGTCGCGGCAATACCTGTCGCAATGCGACTTGGTGCCGAATTTATGCCAAGATTGGAAGAGGGAGATTTATTGATCGAGGCCTTGCGACTGCCGAGCGCTTCTCTGGAAGGGTCACAACCTATGACAAAAGCGATCGAGAAGATTGTGCTCGGCTATCCAGAGGTTCACACGGTTTTTTGCAAAACAGGCCGTCCAGAAATTGCGAACGACATCATGGGCGTGCATCAAACGGACGTCTGGGTCATCTTGCATCCAAAAGACACTTGGAAAAACGGAATGACTCGAGAGAAGCTTATTGAGCAGCTCAATGAACAACTTACTGCGTCTATTCCGGGTGTTGCGTTTGGATTCACTCAACCAATTGAGATGCGAGTCAACGAATTAGTTGCCGGTGTGAAGTCTGATGTCGCTGCCTTAATTTACGGGGAAGACATCGACGAGCTTTCACGACTCTCGAAAGAAATCACAACGGTCATTCAATCGGTGCGAGGTGCAGCGGATGTGAAGCCGGACTCACAGGCAAATTTGACAACGCTTCGAGTTGAGATCGATCATCAAGCGGTAGGAAGATACGGGCTAGATGCTACGACGATCATGCAGAATATCGAAGCCATCGGTCAAATTGATGTCGGAGTGGCTTATGAAGGACGAGTCCGCCACCCGATTGTGATTCGAATGCCAGACGATTGGCGTGACGATGTTCAAAGAATTCGTATGATGCCTATTCGCACCCGAAGCGGTAAAACAATCTTGATGCAGGATGTTGCCAAGATCGAACTTGGGAACACTCCGCCGGCGATCGAGCACGAAATGGGGCATCGGAGAACTTACGTATCCGCCAACGTGCGCGGTCGCGACACGGCAAGCTTTGTTGCTGAGGCGCAGAAGCAAGTGGAAAACCAAGTCAAACTTCCACCTGGTTACGAAGTGCGTTGGGGAGGAACTTATGAAAACCTCCAGACAGCCTCGTTAAGACTTGCTCTGATCACGCCGCTAGTGCTAATGCTCGTGACTGTTCTCATTCACGCAACGTTTCAATCTTGGAAGCTCACCGCGATCATTTTCCTCGCGATACCGGTCGCTCTATCAGGTGGAGTTTTCTCGTTAGCACTGCGTGGGCTGCCTTTTAGCATTTCAGCCGGCGTTGGCTTCATCGCCTTGCTTGGGATCGCTGTGCTCAATAGCTTGGTTTGGGTTAGTGCTGCTGAGAACATGCGAGCACTCGGTTTGTTCGATATCGAGACGATCACATTGGAAACGGCGATGACACGGATGCGACCGATCCTGATGACCGCTTCGGTTGCTGCGCTCGGATTTTTGCCGATGGCTGTTTCTCATGGAGATGGAGCAGAGATCCAGCGACCTCTGGCAACGGTGGTCATAGGCGGTCTGATTACATCGACCATGCTCACAACATTGATCCTACCGCTGATATATCAGCGGTTGGGCCGTAGACTAACCTGATGAACGTACTACAAATACCTGAGCCGTGGGCGATAGCCCCGGGTTCCCTCTGATAAAGTTTGTGAAAACTTAAGCATCAACCGCCGCGCGCCACCCGTGGCTAGCACCCACGGTTCAGGATTCATCGTTCGAAGGACATAGAGGCTTATCTTTAGAAAACGTCCAAGATGAATTGGTGGCCCCAGTGGTAGCGTTGCTTCTCTGGGTAGTAGTTGTGCCACTGACGATTGTAGACGGGTATCTGCATTTCTTGCGGATAACGGTAGTACAAGCTATCGCTACTGCGGAAGTATTCGCTTCCGTAGAAATTTTGTGGGTAGTAGACATAGGGGTAATGCTGGAAGCGATTGAAATCGCGAGCTCCCTGGTTGTTTCCCCATGCTTGCCCGTAGGCTTGAGGTTGCTGTGCCGAGGCTGCTGAAATGTCGAATGACTGTGCTGCAACGACGCACAAGACCGAGAGCGCAAATAACCGAAGCATGAACACTTCCCCCAAAAGCCACATTGGGCCAGACTGAGAAAACAAAACTGACGAGTCTCAGAAGCTAGTATCGGAATCCGTACAACCTGCACTCAAGGAAAAATCGGAACCGATTTTGGGTTCATGGTCTCAGGCATAATTGAACAGCCCGACCAAACGGCCAAGCAAACGTCATTAATTTGCTTCTTGCGGCGGAAAGGCGTATACTCATTGGATATACAACTTGCACATTGTCGTCGCGATAGATTTTCAGGTAACGTTTATGGAAGTCCAGTTTTCAAAGTGGGGTAACAGCATCGCGCTTCGAATTCCGAGCAAGGTTGCTGAAGCCTTAGGAATTGGGCCCGGAAACATGGCTGACCTAGACTTGCGCCGAAATAGAATGGTGATCACGCCGCGAACCGGCAAACTAAAGCTGGACGAATTGCTGAGCCAGATCACACCTGAGAACTTGCACTCGGAATGCACTGAAGGCAAAGCGGTTGGTGCTGAGGTCGTTATCGAATGACTTTCATCCCAGACCGAGGTGACTTGATTTGGATCAACTTTGATCCGCAAGCTGGACGCGAGCAAGCACAGCATCGGCCTGCTCTGGTTCTCTCGCCAAAGGCCTACAATGCGAAGACCTTGCTTTGTGTTCTTTGTCCGCTAACCAGCCAGACCAAAGGATACCCCTTTGAAGTGATCGTTCCAGGCAAAACACCGAGTGTAGTGCTGGCGGATCAAGTTAAAAGCATGGATTGGCGGGTTCGCAAGGCAAAATTGAAAGGGCGGGTCGACGCGGAGGTACTTGCCGAAGTTCTGGCAAAATTGCAAACACTCATCAACTAAATCCGCCAGTTGGGTTTTCCAGTCGGTCTAAGTATAAGCCTTTATCGACCAGTCGGCGACCGGTGAAAGTGGACGTGCTTCCAAGAGCCACCCGAACGTTGCCAGATCCGGGTTTCTTCCATTGCGGCGGTGATAGGTGCTCCATCACGAAGCTTTTGAGTTAGCCTCACGTATGCGATTACTGCTACATCGCCCATGATTCTGATGTGCGGTGCAACGATCGTGGATTGGATCGGGGAATCTCCGCCACCGGGCAGCTTGAAGTAGAAATGATGAAAATCGAGTCCATCGACCAAATTTCCAACCGCCTCGGGCTCAAATGCAGTGAGTGAAGGGTCGCAAAGTTCAACATACGTCTCCCAGTCGCCGCTGGTGGCGGCCATAAGAAGCTTTTGCGTCAGTTCCAAAACCTGGTCACGATCTGAATCAATCGACATAATGAGATAGTTTTCCTGTCATTTTGTAAAACGGAGTGCGATCGCTTGAACGCCCTAACTTGAGAGATCCTCAAGTTTTAACCGGACTAGGGGTATCCAGACTAGTGGCAGATGGAATCGCAACCAAAATCGTCCTTCGAGTTCCTCGAACTAGCGTCAATTCAACCGAGAGAAAATGGGAACCCCCGGAAAAAGAGGCGAAAATTGGGTCGCGACATAGAAATTCAAAATCCGTATCGCAACAAGCCTTGCAAGGTCGACCGTTTACCGGCTACACTACGCGGCTCGCTAAAGAGCAAGCTTGGTCTCGGCATTTGTCCAAAGAGAGCCCAGCTTATGTCATATTACGATGTTTTGATTGAGGAGACGGCTTCATGCCGCGTTTGCTAGGGGTTGATATCCCGAATGATAAACAAATTCAGATATCGCTAACATATTTATACGGAATTGGTTCTCACACAGCACGAGAGTTGTGCGTCAAGACCCAGATCGACCCGACCAAAAAGGCTCGGGATCTGGATGAAGACGAATTGAGCCGTCTGGCCTCGTTGGCAGAACGCGATTATACGGTCGAAGGTCCTCTTCGCCGCCAAGTCGGTCAAAACATTCATCGTCTTCGAGAAATCAAGTGCTATCGCGGGATGCGACACCGAGCTGGTCTTCCAGTTCGCGGTCAACGCACGCGAACCAACGCGCGAACTCGTAAGGGTCCGAGAAAGACGGTTGCCGGTAAGAAGGGCGTTAAGGACTTGAAATAGTCTTTGGCGTTTGGTTGTCTGTTTGTCATTCGCTCGAATTCAATTGGTTGTTTCGAGCAGTCGCTTAAATCACTAGTAAGATATGGCATGCAAGGCTAATAGCTTGGCATGTCGAGAGTCATCACTGAAGGCAGTTAAATCGTGGCGAAAGCTGGAAGCAGTAATAACAACGCAGCGAACGCAAATAAGCGTCGCCGTGTCCGTCGGAACGTAACCAACGGCATCGCGTTCATCAAATCAACGTTCAATAATACGCACGTCACCATCACTGACGGCAAAGGCGATACGCTTTGCTGGGCGAGCGGTGGAACTTGTGGTTTCAAGGGCTCGCGAAAGAGCACCCCGTTCGCCGGCCAAGTAGCGGCTCAACAAGCTGCTGAAAAGGCGGCTAAGTATGGCGTGAAGGAATTGGAAGTCCGAGTCAAAGGACCTGGTTCCGGACGCGAAAGTGCAATCACCGCTCTTCAAACTGCTGGAATCACCGTCAAGCTGATTCAAGACACAACTCCAATTCCTCACAACGGATGCCGACCTCGCAAGAAGCGTCGAGTCTAGTTTAGGATTTCTCCGCCGTCGCAACGCCTGTCGCTTCGGGGTACCAGTGGCTCGAAAACCGTCGAGCGAAAAGAACCGTTTTACACAACACTAATTTGGATTTGTTTTTATGAGTATGCATGTTCGTTGGCGAGGTTTGGAGCTGCCAAGTGCAGTGACTGTCGATCGTGCTTCACTGAGTGCTAATTACGGCAAGTTCACTGCAGAACCTTTCGAACGAGGCTTCGGCGCAACGATTGGTAACAGCCTTCGTCGTGTATTGCTCTCGTCGCTTGAAGGAAGTGCTGTCACGCAAATCAAGATTCGCGGCGCACAGCACGAGTTCTCTTCAATCGAAGGTGTTCTAGAAGACGTCACCGAAATCGTCTTGAACGTAAAGAGTCTTGTTGTGAAAAACCATAGCGAATCGACTCGCGTTATCACTGTGGAAGCGAACAAAGCCGGTGTTATCACCGGTGCAAACGTCGAAACTGATGCCGACGTAGAAATTATTAACAAAGATTGCGTCCTCGCTACTTTGACTTCCGATGTTCCTTTCATGATGGAAATGGTTGTTGAAAACGGACGCGGCTATGTTCCTGCGACTGAACATAGCACTGGCGATCACGAAATTGGAATCATCCCTGTCGATGCGGTTTATTCACCTGTAACTCGCGTTCGTTACGAAGTGGAAGAAACTCGTGTTGGTCAGAAGACGAACTTCGATCGATTGATTATTGAGATCTACACAGACGGTTCGGTTGGCCCAGAAATGGCCCTTGTCGAAGCAACGAAGATCCTTCGCAAGCACCTCAACCCGTTCGTTCAGTACGCAGAACTTGGCAAGCAAGTCTTCGCCACCTCGCGTGGTGGCCCTGGTTCTGCTGAAGCTCAACTGGAAAGCCGCTTGAATATGACGATCGCCGATTTGAAGCTTTCGGTACGAGCCAATAATTGCCTCGAAGCCGAAGGTATCCGAACGCTTCGCGACTTGGTCATTCGAACTGAAGACCAACTTTTAGAAGTCCGAAACTTTGGTGAAACCACTTTGGCTGAAGTCCGCGAGCGACTCACAGCAATGAATCTCCACCTGGGCATGCGAGTGCCATCGGTTCAAAGATAATGATATTGAATGAATCGGCCGTGGAAACGCGACAGATTCATCAGGAAATGCGTCAAGCAGTAGAATTTAGTTAAGTCACAATTTAGTATTTTTGGATTGAATCATGCGACATATGCGACGCGGGCGAGTGCTAGGACGCTCCCCAAGCCATCGTAAAGCCCTTTTTGCTAACCTTTGTGCGGCTCTGTTTCTTACAGAACGAGACACCTACGAAGGCGAAGCAAACATTCCCAAGGTGAAGGGACGCATCATCACAACGATCGAAAAGGCGAAGGAAGTTCGCTCGATGGTTGAAAAGTGCGTAACGATCGCTGCAAAGTCCGTCGCAAGCGATGAGGCGGCAAAAGAATTCGGAACAACTGCTGAACGCAACACAGAAGCTTACAAGGCTTGGCGAAAAAGCGAGAATTGGGCCAAGTGGTGTGCAGCTCGTGCTCCTGGCGTTACCGCTCGTCGTCGAGTTATCTCGATGATCCGCGACAAACAAGCAACCGCGATCTTGTTCGAAAAGATTGCTCCACGATTCGTTGATCGTCCAGGCGGATACACACGAATTCTGCGTCTCGCAAAGCCTCGTCTTGGCGACGGGGGAACCCGTGCGATCCTCGAGTTCGTCGGACAAAACGACCGCGTTAAGCAAAAGGCTGAGAAGCCAGCGTTTGCTGAGAGTGCTTCGTAATCGCATTTTGACGGAAACTCGCGGCTTAGTCCGAACCGTATCAGTTTAGCAAGTGTTTTCACTTGCTAATTTTTTGTTTATAGAACAAAGCCCTTTTTTATAACGGCATTGGCGCCGGTGGGCTTGCTCCCAACCGCTTCCCGGGATTACGGAATCACCATGGTTTGGCAGCGAGTTTCAATCGTTGGCGTTGGGCTGCTCGGGGGCTCGATAGGCTTGCGGCTTAAGCAGGCAAAACTCGCAACGGAAGTCATCGGGATTGGTCGCAATCCTGAACGACTGGAAGCGGCTCTCGCAAAAGGGGCGATTGATTCTTACGTGCTCCGTGATGCCGAGGATTGGCCGCAAAAGCTGGTCGGATCTGATCTGATCATTGTGTGCACTCCGGTTCTTGAGATTGTCCCTGTCGTCGAACAAATCGTCAAAAAAATTGGGACCGATGCGACAATCACCGATGTGGGTAGCACCAAATCGGAGATCATGACCCGATTAGGAGGGCATGCGGCTGAACTTTGTTTCGTGGGCTCGCATCCGATCGCTGGCAGCGAGAAAAGCGGCGTGGGGTCGGCGACAGCAGACCTACTGGAGGGAAAGCTGGTGCTGATGACATCCTCTCCCAACAACGCAGTGAAGCACGTTGAGAATGTAAGTGCCTTCTGGAGGTCGCTCGGAGCATTCGTTCAAGAGATATCGGCAGCCGATCATGATTCAATCCTAGCGACGACAAGCCACCTTCCACACGTCGTAGCATCGATCCTTGCCGGCGCGACTCCGAGGAATTGGTTATCGATGACGGGAACCGGTTGGGCCGATTCAACACGAATTGCGTCCGGGTCGCCGATTGTATGGCGACAGATATTGGAAGAAAACCACGGCCCTGTCTTACACGCTATCGATAACTTTGCCACAATCTTGGGCGATTGGTCCGAAGCGCTCCGAGCGCGGGACTTTGACAAGATCGAACAGCTTTTGAACGTAGGAAAAAAGATCCGTGACGCTTTGGGAAATCGACATTCATCCGGTTGATGGTCAACCTGATTTGCTTGGTAGCGACGTGATGACCGAAGCTCGGGAGCTCGGGATCAGCGACAGCATGATTGTCGAAGCGGCCCATGGATTTCTGATTCAAGGGGACCTGGATTCACAATCGGCTCAAGCATCAGCAATCAGGCTTCTTGCTGACCCAATCACCGAGCGAACAGTCATCGCGAAAATAGGCTCCGAATCCTTAGTCGCCCCTAGAAACGCTGAGCCGTCGGCGCTAGCCGCGGGTTCCCCCCGTAATCGCACTTCCAGTGAACGGGGGGAACCCGTGGCTAACGCCATCGGCTCAGGGACTGTCGGTTCAGGTACCGTACTTGTTCAAGTCATGCCGAAGCCAGGCGTGATGGACCCAACGGCGCTGAGCACTCAGAAGGCCTTGAACGATCTCAAGCTCCATCCGGAAGCAGTCCGCACGGTTCGCAAGTATTGGATCTCCGGTATCTCTGCAAACCAGCTCGATCGACTGTGTCAGAAGGTGCTTCACAACCCGTCGATCGAACAGTTCTTTGTTGGACCGCTTCCTTTGAAGGAATTGCAGTTCGGGTCTCCCTACCAGTTGAACGTCATTCACGTTCCACTCAGTAAGCTCTCCGATCCGGAGCTAGAGAAGCTGAGCAAGTCCGGGCAGCTTTACCTTTCGCTGACGGAGATGCAAACGGTTCAAGCACATTTCAAAACGCTTGGTCGAGAGCCAACCGAGATCGAGCTGGAAACGGTTGCTCAAACATGGTCTGAACACTGCAGCCATAAAACACTCGGCGGTCGCATCGAATACCAAGACGAAAACGGAACACGTCAGTTCAAGAGCATGCTCAAGGAGACGATCTTCGCAGCAACGCAAAAGATCCGCGCCGAACTGGGTAAGGACGACTGGTGCGTCAGCGTGTTTAAAGACAACGCGGGTGTTGTGACTTTTGATAATGACTATCACGTCGTGTTCAAGGTCGAGACGCATAACCATCCTTCTGCAATCGAACCGTACGGTGGAGCGAACACGGGCCTTGGTGGAGTCATTCGCGATCCACTGGGAACCGGTTTGGGTGCCAAGCCGATTTGTAGTACGGATGTATTTTGCTTTGCTTCCCCAGATGCAGATCCCAACACATTGCCGCCGGGCGTTCTACATCCGCGACGCGTTATGAAAGGTGTCGTGGCTGGTGTGCGCGACTACGGCAATCGAATGGGAATACCAACAGTCAATGGCGCGGTCTTCTTCGATGATCGCTATCTGGGCAATCCGTTGGTGTACTGCGGCAATGTGGGTTTGCTTCCTGTAGACAAAGTAGAGAAGGCACCACTTCCGGGCGACTACATTGTCACGATGGGTGGTCGTACGGGTCGCGATGGAATTCACGGGGCAACCTTTAGTAGCGTGGAGCTAACGGAAGAGAGCGAGTCGATCTCGGGAGGCTCGGTTCAAATCGGCAACGCGATCACTGAGAAGATGGTGCTGGATGTGTTAATGCAAGCTCGCGATGCGGGGCTGTACACTGCCGTGACCGATTGCGGTGCAGGTGGCTTCAGCAGTGCTGTCGGCGAGATGGGTGAATCGATGGGTGCTGAAGTATGGCTTGAGAAAGCTCCCCTGAAGTACGACGGACTCAGCCACACCGAGATCTGGATCAGTGAAGCTCAAGAGCGCATGGTGCTGGCCGTGTCGCCTGACAAATGGGATGCCTTCAAAGCCCTTTGCAACAGCGAAGGGGTCGAAACAGCTATCATCGGAACATTCACACCGACGGGCATGCTGCGACTGATGTACGATGGCCAAGAAGTCGGTTGCGTGTCGATGCAGTTCTTGCACGAAGGCCGTCCGCCGGTAGTTCGTAAAGCAACTTACAAGCAATTGTCGATTCCCAAGCTCGAATTCGACTTGAGTACCCAATCGCAATTCGAATCGACCCTTGAAAAGATTCTCGCATTACCAAACGTTGCGAGTAAGCACTGGATCATTCGACAATATGATCACGAAGTGCAGGGAGGCAGTGTTGTCAAACCACTTGTTGGACCGAAGTGCGATGGTCCTAGCGATGCCGCGGTTGTCAGACCGCGATTGACCTCGATGAAAGGGATTGTCTTGTCATGCGGGATGAATCCACGCATGGGCGACTATGATCCGTACGCGATGGCAACTTCTGCGATCGATGAAGCGGTACGAAACGCAGTCGCTGTGGGAGCCGATCCGAAGCGGATTGCCATCCTTGATAACTTCTGCTGGGGCAATACTGACCGTCCAGAGACTCTCGGTTCGTTAACGCGTGCTGCGATCGCTTGTCATGATTTGGCAGTTGCTTGGAAGACCCCGTTCGTCTCCGGCAAGGACAGCCTCAACAACGAATTCGCTTGGATCGATAACTCCGGTAAAAAGCAGTCGATCGCGATTCCCGCGTCTCTGCTGATTAGTGCGATGGGCCAGATTGAGGACGTCTCACGATGCGTGACGATGGACCTCAAGCGAGCGGGTAATTTTCTGTACGTGTTGGGTGTCACAAAAGATGAAATGGCTGGCTCCCATGCAACGATGGTCCTGGGACTAAAGGGGGGAGACATTCCTCAAGTCGATCCGCAATTAGCCATGCGATTGTTTCACGCAGTCCACGCCGCAATTCATTCAGGGCTGATTCGATCTTGCCACGACTTGAGTGAAGGCGGTCTGGCTGTATCGCTCGCAGAGATGGCATTTGCAGGAGAGCTGGGGATTGATATCGACGTATCGACCGCTGCCGAGTTGATGTTCGTGAACCCTGCAACGCTTCTGTTCTCAGAATCGAATAGCCGTTTCATTTGCGAAGTAACGCCCGAGAATGCGGCTGCTTTTCAAAAGACCTTTCAAGACATCGCTTGCACGAAGCTTGGTGTCGTCACGCCGGAAGATCGCGTCGTGATGCGTAGCGGACCTCAAGTACTTGTAGACCTACCCTGGTCGCACCTCAAGCAAACCTGGTTAGCCCCACTCGATTGGGAATAGAAGCAACCTTAACGAGAGACTGGTCTACATCCTATTGGTAGCCGGTCGCGTCGTCATTTTGAGCTGGAGTCATCAGTGAAATGAATACTTGTGGATCCATACCCGAGCTTAAAAACTGAATCGAAGCATCACCCAAGACAACGTGTGTCCCGCCAACGTGGAAGGCGTAAATCTCCGAGTCATTGGTGCAGTTGATAAAGCAGTTCCCGACGGGAGTGACTGGAGTAAACGCCCCAACTTGACCAGTGTTGTTGTTCTGCAAACCATTACGATTTGCACCGTCGATGCTCATTCCACCGTTGATATCAGCCCATCCCCAACCATCGGCTGTGAAAGAAGTACCAAAAGCGATGTTACCGACTCTTGGATTGTTTATTCTCGCACCACTTACAAAGACGATTGGGCGACCAGCATCTTCTGCGAGAAACGCAGTGTTCGATAATCCATCGGTGATGGCTGCAAGCAGAACACCATCCGGCCCTCTTCCAAGAGCCCCTAAAACTTCGCGTAGCTGCAGTGATGGCAAGCCCGCAACGACGAATGAAGAGTTTCGAACTGCATTGATCGAAGCGTAATCACAGTAACCCCAAACAGGCATGTCAGCAGGACGTGTACCAGCGGTAATGGCGGTATACAAGTTCTGTGGCGGGCGAGACCGACGAGAATCCGTGGATGGGCAGCGAAAAAGCGATATCTGGGATGTCGTAAACGGATCGTTAACCCGTGCGTACCAGTTCACGTTCTTGTCGTAACTCGCTGCGGCCCTCATTTGTTCGATAAACGGAAGAATCATCGAGGTCCATGACTGCTCGAAAGTAGGTCCTGAGAGCGAAATTCGACTTGGTGGAAGAATCTTGTAGGTGTACTCGTAATTGGTAAGAGCAATACCAAACTGCCGCATGTTGCTGCTGCAAGACATTCGACGCGCGGCTTCGCGAGCCTGTTGAATCGCTGGCAGTAATAGTCCAGCGAGAATACCGATGATCGCAATAACAACAAGAAGTTCAACCAACGTAAATCCATGAGAAAGACGACTTCGAAGTCTTTCGCTTTTCATAACCATTTCTCGTTCTCCCTGCCGTTTTAACAAGCGTTTTCGGTACCCGATCACCCCAAGAAGACATCCACGGATGGATCATTGTTTACTCGCTGGACCCTAATTGTGAAAGAAGGTAGGGCCGCATGGTATAATAAAAACTTTATTGAAACGATTCCTTTCTAAACCTGAATCGTCAAATTCATTAAGATTAAGTGAATTTCAAACGAAGACGGGCAGAAGTCGCGTGAGTGGCCTGATGAAAACAGACCCCACGGTGGTTTGTACCCTGGTGCGCAATTGACCAATCGGACTCGACCTGATCTTCTAAAAAACTGGCTTTGCGCAACTCTTCTTTTGCGAGAGTTATACCTCGAGAAAGCGTCCAAGCCGTGGGCCAATGAAAATGCGATAATCATCTTTGGCTTGGTTTCTACGGTCGCCTTTCGCTCTGCGAAGGTATCGCCCGATAACGAACTTTTGCGGAGCACAAGCCCACCATCAATTAAATCGTCTGGTATCAAAGCAGTAAAAATTCATAGCCTATCCGCGAAGGACGCGATCACAGGGATCTTTCGCGTAGCGAAAGTCGACAATCTGGCCAGCTCGAATTATTGCTGCTCGTCGCGTAAAGGGTGCGGGTGCATCACAGAGGGAAGGAAACATAAGTGAAGTGTCAAAATGCCATGTCAACAACGAATTTTTAACAGCCCGGCATAACGGATATCGCCCGACTTAGGACTACAATCTGCAGGTTTTAAATTGGTGCTTCCATGCCTGGCGATTGCATTAGATCACTCCACGTTGTTGTCTGCGTGTTTCGTAGAGCAGGATACCGGCGGCGACTGCGGAGAGGAGAGGGTTTGTTTTTCCGAGGGTGGGGATGCGAACTCGATGATCGCAGATTTCTAGGATCTTCGGATCGAGCCCAAGAGTGTCGCTCGCGAGAACAACTGCGAGTGGCAATGCGAGTGGCTTATCGCAAACATCAAATTGCGATTGTGGGTCGATTGCGATCAGTTGAAAGCCGAGGTCTTTCAGTTGCTGGGTTGCACTTGCAAGGTCATCCGCTTGGATTATCGGAAAGTGATTTACGGCACCCGAGGATGCTCGGGCGACTTGAGTGGTAACTTGCGCTTGGCAAAATTGTCCGACGATCACGGCACTGACTCGAGCGGCTTCACAGCAACGCAGAATGGACGCAAAAGTGAACGCGTCTTGGACTCGATCGATTACCACCACCAAGGGATGGGGCAATGAAAAGGGTGTTTTTCCTGAACCGTAGGCGATTGCTTCAGGTGTTATGTCGGAAACTGTAGACGAGACGAAACCTGTGGCTAGCGCCATCGGCTCAGTTGTCCTCACGGACTCTAGTATCTCCAGCGACTCGTAAGGATACTTCGAAACTCTCGCAACGATTCCCTCGTGCTCGGTGGTCTTGGCTAATTCTTCCAGTTTTGCAGCAGAAACAATTTCGATTTCGATGCTGTGCTTCTCATCGACTGTCTCACTGGTGTTCTCGCTAGTCTTCTGATTGGGCTTTCGTTTTATCTTTTGTTTGGCCTTTAAAAGTTCTCTATGCTGGTGAGATACTTCTGCGGTCAAGAACAACTCATAGACTCGCCATCGTTCCGCGCGGAGCGTTTCTAGGACAGATTCTTGTCCCCATAGCCAATTGATTTGATGACTACCCGATGGATTCGTTCGACGGATTTTCTTGCTGTTATGCTTCGCCATAGGTTGGACGTACTGCTATCGAGAGACTGCAAATAAGAAATCAAGTCAATGATTGCTCAATACAAATTCAAACCTGCTGTCAAAAAAAATTTCTATCAACTTATCATCGTCGCAACTCAATCGATCGCAAGTCAATCTAGACCTAAATCAAGGCTTTATTAGTCACACAGCCATCGCATCCAGCCCTCAATCCCCCAACGCCTATCGGGGCCGAGCTTTCGAAGAATGAAATAGCAACCGATTAAAAACAAGAAAGCCAACGGTATCGAATAAGTGACTGGCATCATTTTCTGCCAGTAGAATGTTGGCTCTTCTCCATTTACAATCGCGTAGATCCACATCGGCCAAAGGTGGAACAAGTGGTGTAGCACATAAATGGTAAGCGAGTACCGGCTGAAGGACTTTGCAATATTCAGAAATCCTTTGACTTGAGGCGAAATGATTGGGCGATCAATCAACAGATGTGTGATCCTGAAGACAATCAAAGCCCAACCGATCGTAGCAATCACGTATTCAGTCGAAGGAGGAAACATCGTCCACCCGCCGAAAAGTCGATTGGATATTGGGGCAGGCAGATACGGTCGAGCTATCAGCAGGAGTCCAGAGGCTACGATCAACGATGCGCCGAGACCTATGATCTTCGACGTGATCTGCTTCTCCAAGATCGCTTTATCTTCAATGTTCAAGCTCCGTGATGGCCGCAGTACCCACGAACCGACCGATAGCCCAGTTAGTGAATAGGCAATCCAAGGAAAAATAGGGAAGTAACCCGTCGCCAAAAAACCGATCAACACGTCAGACAGGGTAAGGTCATATTCGAAGTAGTGGTTCACCCAGTACGCGGGATAGTCGAAAACTCCTCGCAGAATTGGGCTGATCAAAATTGATAACACGGTAACAAGAATCGGAATCGCCAAAGGTAGTCGACGCATTCCATTGAGGACCAACATCGAAAAACCAATGAACGTCAACACGTCCCAGTTAAACAAATCCTCTGGAAGCCAAACAATCAGATTGAACGCAAAGCCACATCCAAAGATGAACAATCCACGACGAATAGAACGCTTCGAAATTTCCTCGTCGCGAGTACCAGTTGCCTCAAGTCCGTGGACCCACAGTCGATAGCTGAGTCCTGAAAGAAAGACAAAAAGGGGAGCTCCAAAGCCAGTTATCGGCACGACAACTCCCGACAAGTTCTCCGCAAAATGGACGATGACCATCACAAAGATCGCAACCATCCGCAAAACATCGATCGAGGAGAAACGCATGAAGCACTTTACGTTTCTAATTGCCAGAGCATATCAGCGATCAGCAAAATGACTTCGGAACCCAAAAGAATGATGATTACCCATTCTAGCGTGTGACCTTGTCGTGAATCTCTGAATTCACCCATTCGCTGGCTGCCCATTTCATAAACATGTTCAAAGACTTCCATCTGGCTATCAACGGTTTCAGAGCGATCTTCGATATTAGCCTTTTCTCGCAGTTCCTCGCCGACCTTCTGTCCTGCTAAAGTTAGCTGCAGGTTTGGCGCGTACAGATGTGGCTCGATCCTGGCATGACGAATCCGCCGCTGCAGAGTCTGGTCGATACGTCGCCCGACGATTTCACTACACTCTAAATCGGACGGGGTTACTTGATAAGCAAGTCGTTTGTCGACCTCCAAATCGGCCCAACCGGCCGCAATCTCGGATTCGATTTTTCGAAGCTCATTCTCGAAGTAGTTAAAATCGATGATTGCTTTCAGTAAGGACGCAGTCTGTTCTGGCTCGCATTGCAGCAACGCCCGCCCAGGACGCCATGTCACCTCCGCCCCGCGCATCTTCACCACAATCGAAGGCAAACGAGATTCGTCAACAACGGCGTCGAACCATTCGTTCGGCTTTTCAGCGACGTCGGTTGAGTTTCTCTTCGAAGACAAAAGTGTTGGTGGAGGCTTTATCGAAAGTGGCCATACAAGAACATCCAATGCATTCGGTCCAGGAGCATCGGATAGTAAGCACGAACTAGACACCGCATAACACAGAGTTGGATCCAAGAATTTCATCGATGCCGAGGCAGGATCGTCGAGCTCGTTAACGAATCGAATTCGAATCGCAATTGGCTCATCGGATAATGTCAAATTTACATTCTCGTCGACGGTGATTGCTTGAATCGTCATAAGTTATCTCTTTCAAGCTTTTGTGCGAGATTCGAATCGATGTTTACAAGAGGAAATGCGGCTGCCCCGAGAGCGGTCGACGCATCGCTTTGGACTGCGAGCTCGTCTTCCATGTCTTCTACTAACCACTCGGCAACATAGTCCGCCGAATCCAAAACACCGTTGAGGGTCGAATCGAAAAGGTAATCGCCAACAACAAACAAGTTCGGGTGCCGTATCGGCTCCGGAATATGCCGCGAATCCATGTCTTCTGGTGGTAGTCCACCGGGTAGCCCATTGACCGCGCTGATCCAACGATGTACTCGTCCCTCGAGAAACAACTCACAACCATGTCGAAGGGACTCCGGTAACGAATCGAGAATGAGCGGCATCAAATCCTCATCTGAATAGTTACTCATCGTCATCGCCGCTTCACCCGCTAAAAGCCAACCTAGTACGCCAGATTCTTGGTGTCCATTGCGCGAAGATTCATCATACAAGCAACAGCCACCAAAAGCATCCAACATAAAGTAGGAGTCTTGAAGTTCGGAGCGCCAGAACGGCTCTTTAAAGAGCATCGTGACTCGAAGATAGTGTGCTGGATAATCGTAATGAACGTGATGCCGGTGCATGGCATCGGCGAGCAGTTCCCCACCCCATTGAATTGCCGGTATCCAGTTGTTAGGCAACGCCACAACAACATAGTCATAATCTTCTGTTTCTAGTACGCTATCAGAACGCGAAGTGACTCTTAAAGAATCATCTTCAGTGAGTTCAACCCGAACGACCGATTCCTCCAAAAGTATTTCAGCGGAAATCCTGGAGGCGAGTTTTTTGGGGAAATTCTCGATTCCACCTTCGATTGTATAAAGGCTCATGTACTCCGGATGATTCATCAAATAATTTTGTAAACCATAATGAGCACTCGTTTGATGCGGCTCAGTTGCCAGATCACTGTGCAAGAGTGTTTGCAGGTAACGTCTTGCCGTCTCATCAGGCACTGTCGCAAGGATAGATGCAAACTTCTCCGTGAGCATCGGATCTGTCGCGTGCTCTGTCCAATCCGAATCGTAGTAATCTTGCGGGTTCATCCATGATCTCGCACGTTGATCAAAGTCCTTCAACGCGGCCCAAGTTTCCTCGGAGAATGCAAGACGCGTGTCGTCCACGTCTCGTAAAACATGATTATCCAAAATCACAGACGAAAAAACCGACGAGGAATTCATCGGATTGACCTTGAGCCCAAGCTCGTCAATGAGCTCTCGCAATGGGTCTTCACCGACCGCCGAATAATCATAAAGCTCCGCTGCACCCGCTTCATAAGGGGCCGGAAGAAGCGAAAACTGCTTCGATTGAATCTTGCCGCCAAGCCTTGGGCCAGCCTCGTAAATCGTCACTTCAATCGGGAAAGAACATCGTTTCTGTAACTGATACGCGGTCATCAAGCCACCAGGACCACCGCCAATAATCGCAATCGAGAAGGTCATAAGATGTAAATCTAGAATACGTCAACAAAGAGAATTCCGAGCCTCCGTCTACGAGGGCCCGGCCGGAAAAGTATCTGAAAAGATTGTTTTAGCAGCTTTCAATACGGAAAGTCTGCGCCGAAAAGTGAGGTTTCCCTAAGAACACTGCAACACGACGCAAGTTTCGAGAACAATTTCGTTCTTTTTTGACCCTTACTTCTATTCGTTCGCACGGTTTCGTATTCGATCGTACACGTCCTCGATTCCGAACACTCTGCCGAATGCGAGTGGCGCTGCGAGTGGCTTATAGCAAACATCGGATTGTGATTGCGGGGCGATTGCGATTAGTTGAAAGCTAAGATCTCTCAGTTGCTCGGTTGCACTTGCAAGATCAATGGCTTGGATTATCGGAAAGTGATTCACGGCTCCTGAGGATGCTCGGGCGACTTGAGTGGTAACTTGCGCCTGGCAAAATTGTCCAACGATCACGGCAATAACTCGAGTTGCTTCACAGCAAGGCAGGATGGACTCAAAGTGATGCGTCTTGGAAACAATCAATAATGACTATACCAAAGCACACCAGGGCTCATGGCGAACTCCATAGAGTAATCTTCGCCACTGTCGTTCGCGCTCAATGGCGAGTTGATGGGCTTGAGCTAACGAAATGACTTGCAATTGAATGGCTGTTCCTGGGCGTTGTTGAGCAAGTCGCGGTAGATCTACATGTGCAACATGACCAAGGCGTGGGTAGCCACCTGTTGTTGCTGCATCGGACATGAGAATGATTGGATCGCCGCCCGAGGGGAGCTGGATTGTTCCAATTGTGTTTGGCTCCGAGAGCATCTCAAACGGACTTGCAAGTTGCAAGCGATCAGATTCAACGCGCTGCGATAACGAAGATTCGCTAGGCTTCTCAAGTCGATACCCCATGCGATCGGATTTTTTGCTGATGATCCACTTACTGTTGGTCACGGTCTCTTGATTGCTTGCGTCGAGCATCCCCCAATGCGATCCACGAACAAACCGAATCGTTGAAGCGAGTGATTGGTTTTGCGAGTCACTTTGTTGACCGCCATCGAGCTCATTACCATCGCGAGAATTTCCGTAGACACTGTCAGTCCATGGTACATAGCGACAGGAAACATTCGCAGTAAATGTCAGTGCTGTACAGTTCGACTTAAACCCTATCTGGTCTCCTGCTTTCAGCGCACGTCCTTCAAAGCCACCCATTCTCGATCGCGAGTGAGTGCTTCGGCTTCCAAGAACTTTTGGGGTATCGAAAACACCATTGACCGCAAGGTAGCCCCACGCCCCAGCGGTGGCCTCACGAATTTCGAGCCGTTGACCAACTCTAGCACGATAAGGCGTTCCGCATCGAACAGGTTTACCGCCCAGCGACGCATTCCAGCAGCCTCCATAGATTGCGAAGATCGCGTCCTGATGAAAATCGATGGTTGGCCCGACCAAAAAAAACTCGATCGCCGGAGACTCGACATTCGGCGAGCGCGACAGTGACTCGGACTGGAGTGATGAAAGGGACACTCTTCCTGAGCCGTAGGCGCTAGCCTCGGGTGCGGTCTGGTAAATTGTGGCAACGTCGAAACCCGTGGCTAGCGCCATCGGCTCAGGTTTTATTTGGCCAGACTCGGACCGGGAATTCAAATTGCCGACGAGTAAGTTTGCGATACGCAGAGCCCACTCGTCCATCGCACCGGCGACTACAACTCCATCTCGGCGATATCCAAATCGTCCACGATCTTGGATCGTCGTCAACATTCCTGGCCTAATGATTTCAAGAGCCATTTCGAACCATGCATTGCTTGTGAATGATTCCGAATTCATTGCGTGTGATCGCATTGAACTTCACCGTGTCACCAGCCTGTATTCGGCAGGGAGTTGCTGCTGATGGATCAAAGAACTGCCAAGGGGAACGTCCGATGATTTGCCAACCTCCAGGAGAATCAATTGGGTAGACTCCGGTCTGAGTGCCTGCGATACCAACTGAACCGGCTGCGATAAAGGTTCGTGGTGACTCTTTGCGAGGTGTTGCTATTCGGTGAGACAACCCACCGAGATAGGGAAAGCCTGGCAAGAACCCGATCATGTGCACGAAGTAACAAGCCGAAGTGTGAATCGCGACTACTTCCTCTATGGTCAATCCATGCACCTGAGCCACATAAGCCAAGTCTTCTCCAAACTCGCGATCGTAACAAACCGGTACTATGATTTCGCGACTAGAACTGGCTTCAATTGTCTCACTATCAGCTCCTACAGCGTCACCCGTTATAGATTCAGTAAGCGTAATCTTAAGTAAGCGTTGCCTTAGTTCAAACTCGGCAATCACTAGCGGGTTGTAATACACAGCCAATGAGGTGTATGCCGGGACGAGTTCGATGACACCCGAAATCGACAAGCGTTTAACAGCCTGCTCGAAGTAACGAATGCGGTCGAAACATTTTCGCGTTGACTCGCTGGCGAAGCGAACGAGCATAGCTTGATCGCCTAGTGTTTCCACTGAGAACGGAGCATCACCCATGCTTGCGATGACTCCCTCTGGTAAAAGTATTGCTACGACACGTACTCGACTGCGTCTAAGACAGCAGCGGTCGCTTGGAACTTGTTGAGAACATAGAAGTGCATGCCGGGAACACCTTGGTCCAGGAGTTCTCGAACTTGATTCTGAGCGAACTCTACACCAACACCGAATTGCCACTGAGCGTCATCGCTTTCAGCCAACTTATCCAGGAAGCTAATTGGCAGTGCGGCTTTGCACATTGAGGTGATGCGTTTGATCTGAGCCAGATTGGTAACAGGCATGATGCCGGGAACAATTGGGATATCGATCCCGATCTTTTCGCACGCGTCACAGAAGCGGAAGAAATCTTCGTTTTGATAGAAGAGTTGCGTCACGATGATATCCGCACCAGCGTCGACTTTGCGTTTGAGATTCTCAAGATCGACTTCAAAGCTTGGTGCTTCTTGGTGCGTCTCGGGGTAGCCTGCGACTGCGATTCCGAATTGAGGAAACTCGCGTTTGATAAGCTCGACCAATTCGTTTGCGTATCGAAGTCCACCTTCAATCGCTGTGAATGATGTTTCACCCTTGGGTGGATCACCGCGAAGAGCAACAATGTGTTCGACTCCGTTGTCCCATGCATTCTGGAGGTAAGCACGAAGCTGGTCGACGGTAGATCCGACGCAGGTGAGATGGCTTGCGACGGGGACATGGAATCGTTGCTTGACGCTTGATGCTACTTGCATCGTGCGATTCTGAGTCGATCCGCCTGCTCCGTATGTACAAGTGTAAAAATCAGGTGCGTAATGGGTGAGTTCGCCAACAGTATCCAGAAGTGCAGGAATGCCTTCTTCGGTTTTCGGTGGGAAAAGTTCGAAAGAAAGCCCGCGACTCGATCCGTCAAAGTACTTCGTTAAACTCATGAGAACCCTCTACCTCTACTCCATAAATTCAAAATGTTCGCCGAATTGCGTGTACTACTTTTCAGTCACTAACAGTCTCGTTCTTCTAGAATAACAAAACGACTAGTCTCATCAAAGCATAAACCCCGTTTTCATCGCAAAATTCACCGCAACCAGTATCGATTTTGCTTGCGGTTCAGTTCTTTCTGCTGGCTCAGACCGGGCGTGAAAAATGGCGTTTTCCGGATCCGTATGCAATTTTCTTCGGTGCTACCCAACGAACTGCGGCAAAGTCAGCACCGTTGCTTTGCGTTGTCGGCTCCGTTATTCCATCAAGACAAGCAACGGGTGTGATGTTTACGCCCTTACATAATTGTTGAGAGCTATGACTTATTCTTTGATATTAAACAGTCGCTTAAGAGCCATGAGTAACGTTGCTTGTTGTTCTCCAGTGCTTTCTTCGCGAAGTGACTGAAGTGGCGGATGGAGAATCTTATTAACTAGTCGCTCAAAGGATTGAGAGATCTCGTCGAGCGATTCATCGTGAACGCCTTGGGCCAGCAATCTGTTTTTCAAGCGATCCAATTCTTGCTGTTTGATTTGGTTTGCTTGAGCGCGAAGTGCTGCGATGGTAGGACCTGCGTGACGGTGATGAAGGTCGCCCAGGAACCGAGACGTTTCCTCGGAGATGATTTTCCGTGCAAGCGGCCACTGCTGGCGTCGGAAGTCCACGTTGCGATCGCAAGCGGCCTGGAGGTCGTCAACAGAGTACAGGTACACATTCGACAAGTTCCCGATCGGCTCTTCAAAATCGCGTGGGACAGCGAGATCCAAGATCAGCTGTGTTCCTTGCTTCTTCCTTTGAGCGTGAAGCGACTTGTAAGTAGCCAACGTCATAATCGGTTCTGTCGCGGAGGTGGTGCTGATCACCAAGTCGGCCGTCATCAATCGGATCGGTAGGTTGTCCCAAAGTTCGACAGAGACTTGCAAAGCACCCTGATATTCTTTCTCAAATTTTGCTGCGAGCGCACGTGCGTTTTCGGTAGTGCGATTAATCAGTCGCACGCGGACGGCTCCTGCATCTTGAAGGTATCGAAGAGCTTCTTCACCCATTTCACCGGTACCGATAATCAAGATATCCTTGTCATCGAATCGTTCGAAGAACTCTGCTGCGACTTCGCTGATCGCAACGCTTGGGACGCTAATTCGTCGGGAATGAATTTCCGTTTCGTTGGTAACTCGCTTTGCAACCAAGCTAGCATGTTGAAAAGCGGCATGAACGATCGGACCAGCGAACTCATGCGAACGAGACATCTCGTAGGCTTGTTTAACTTGCGCGAGG
>JAPLNI010000026.1:0-32388 GCA_026692865.1 Planctomycetota bacterium | reverse complement strand
TTGCGCGAGGATTTGCGATTCGCCTACAACTAGGCTGTCGAGACTGGAAGCGACCGTGAAAAGATGCTCGACAGCAGCAGTGTCGGAGCAGTTCTTTATGTGGTTTGCGTAATCGATCGGGTTTAGATGATGGAAGTCGAGTATAAAGTTCTGCAGGAATCCAACATCCGGAACGCCCGCGGGATCACTGCTTGCGGCGTAAAGTTCGACGCGGTTGCAAGTGCTCAGGAGCACGGTTTCCACATTAGGGAATCGTCTCTTGAGCGATCCCAAAGCAGAGTTTGCTTGTTCGGGCGAGAACGCCAGCTGCTGTCTCAGGTGGAGCGGTGTCTGGTGGTGGCTGCATCCGATCATGTGCATGATCATGGCAGAACCTCCGAAGTTGCCTGGAACTTGGCTGTAACCATGCGACCTCGACCATGAGGAGTCGAAAAGACCAAGGTCAAAGCGATGAGGACGATTGCAAACGAAGCGATGTTTAAATAGGCGGACCAGCTTGTGCCGCGACGTGCCGCTTCCCATTCAAGAATCGATGCGACGACGAGCCAAATTAAAAGCCCGGCGCAAAAAACGATGCCGCTTTCTAGCCAATTCACGGTGCCGTTGCGTTGAATGTTGAGAACTACTCCAGAAACTAAGCCCATTGCGATTGAGACGGTCGACACCACGAGACAGCTTCTACCCATCGCATGAAGATACTCAAGCGAAGGTAACCGCCAATCTTTCGTGACAAGTCGCTTGGTCTTTAATCTTCGTTCCTGCGCGATGTTCATCATGGCCGCTGCGAAACCCAAAAAGACGGTGACCGTTCCGACGATCAACGCGCCGGCGTGAACTGGTCGCCAGAGCGAACCGGTGACTTCCGATCGATCAAAGGGTTGCCCCGAACCTACCGCCGCCGCCCCGAGAATCATGGCAATCACCAGCGGTAGCAAGAAAGCACCGACAGCGTTAGTCGATCGCTTTATCGATAGGACAATATACACCAAGCCGAAAATCAACGCGGCAAGATGGCTCCAACTGTACATTGTCGAAGGGACTAGCTTTGCAGGGGACTGCGCATCTCCCAAAAGATTCCAAAGGTACACGGCTTGCAAAAACCAGCAGATGCTTGCCAAAGTCACCACAATCGGCATCCGCCACGGCATCCGCATATATAGACGTGACAACTCTACGGCCAGCACGATCACGTAACCTAAGAGAATGATACTTACAGTAACGCCGGATAACACGGATGCAGAGAGGCTTTGTGGGTAAGGGATAAGTCGTTAAAGCAAGAAACCGAATTAACGATACAGTAATAAAATATGTAGCTGTAATAATATGTATCTGTGCAACACGATTCTTAGTCGCAGTCTTACAGTCGGCAACTGCTAAGGGTTAATAAATTGCTGTTAGGCGTTTTTACCGGATTTCTGCAACCACATTTGGCTGCTTTGAAAGCGTACGCTAACTATATCATAGCTTGCGGCTAGCCTAAGGAGAACTGAGCCGATGGCGTTAGCCACGGGTAGCACGCCAAACATGTTGCGAGGGACAGGACTAGCCCGATCGTCGCGGGTGGTTGTGTGCGGTAATTTGAAAAGCTTTTGAGCACCCGTCGGGCGGTCTTTCCATCGCCAGGCGCAGCAAGAGTGTGATGCGACTTAATGTCGCTACGTGTGAGAGCGACTTGATTATTCACTACAAAAAGGACGATAATCTACGATCGACTCCTTCGTGCGGAAGTCGTTGTGGAAACCAGATTACAGTTATCCCAGCGGATTGCAGTCAGAGTGTTCTATCCGCCACGGAAAAACTGCGATAAGCTACTCTTGGGGTTGGCACGGTTTAGTGACGGTAGCGACTTGCAATCATAAATAATTGTCAGTTTGATGTTTTCTCGTCATTGCATTTTGTAGCGATACAAGGTGCTAGTTTAAATTGGTAACGGTAGAAATATGCAACGCTTTGTATTCCCGCGATGGACAAATAAGTTCTTGGCATTGCTGGGCGTTTTGATTGTTGGTGGTGGTGCTCTTTACGGCGGCCCGATGTTTTTGGCTGTCACCAGCCCGGTAACCTTAAACGTTGGTTACGAGCCAGTACAGCCAGTTCCGTTCAGCCATGCGATCCATGCTGGAACGCTGAAGATGGATTGCAAATACTGCCACAATTCGGTTGATAAATCAGCCCACTCCTCAGTCCCCGCCACGCAAACTTGTATCAATTGTCACAGCCCGATGACTCCGGCAGGAGCCCCTACCTACTCAGCAGTACACTCGGCGAGTCCCAAACTAACTGCCGTTCGCGATAGCTGGAGAACTGGCGAATCGATTGACTGGGTACGTATTCACCGGCTTCCTGACTACGTCTATTTCAATCACTCGGCCCACGTAAATCGAGGCGTTTCCTGTGTGACATGCCACGGTCGGGTCGACAAAATGGACGTTGTTTATCAAGCGAAAGATCAATCGATGGCATGGTGTATTGATTGCCATCGCCATCCCGAACCTCACCTGCGCCCCGTTGAGTTTGTAACCAAATTGGACTGGGACGCTGAGAAAGATATGGGCGTCAGCCAGCTTGAACTGGGAACGCGTCTCAAAGAAGAAAACAATATTCAGCCTCAAGTAAGTTGTGCGGTCTGCCACCGATGAATTATCCCCTACCGAACCAATCCAAAAAGTATTTCCGAAGCATAGCTCAACTCGAAGGTACGCCAGAGTTCGAGCAATTCTTGCATCGTGAATTTCCACAAGCAGCGTCCGAGTTTCCGGAAGGCGTTTCGCGGCGTCGCTGGATCCAGATGATGGGCGCTTCGCTGGCGCTCGGGGGTGCCGCTGGCTGCCGCTACAACCGCGAAGAGTTCGCTGAATTCGTGGTCCGACCGGAAGGTCGTGTCGCGGGCGTTCCGCAGTTTTTCGCCTCCAATATCGAATGGGCCGGCAGAGTCGCTCACGTGCTCGTAACGACACTTGAAGGTCGCCCTACCAAGCTAGACGCCAATGCCGAGCACCCGATGTATGTGTCGAGTGCGAGCACAGAATTTAATGATGGCAAGGATGCGAAGTTCAATACGGGCGGTACCGATCCGTTTGTTCAGGCAGCTGTGTTGTCGCTTTACGATCCAGATCGGCTTGGAGCGATTATTCACCGCGTCGACGGCGCAACTACTTTCTATGAAGAGAACGAATTGTCTTCGTGGAGCGAGTTCGATGCGTTTGCCTCTTCGCAAGCCAAGGAACTGGGAGGCTTGAAGGGGAAAGGCCTCGCGGTTTTATTTGAACCAACCAAGAGCCCCACGCTCCAGCGAACGCTCGCTGCTGTAAAAGACAAGTTCCCTGAAGCCGTATTTGTCGAATACGAATCGGTTTACCGACGCGATCAAGCCAAGGCGGTTGCTGCTGCCGGCGGTGGTAAGGCTTCGCTTCTGTATGACCTCAGCAAAGCCAAAGTGATCGTTTCGTTTGACGATGATCTGCTCGGTGCAAACCCGAACGCGACCAGATACTTCCGCCAGTTTGCGATGGGCCGCGCTCCGATCGACGGCAAGATGAACCGGCTATATGCCATCGAGTCGCAATACTCGGTAACCGGTGCTGCATCCGATTTCCGTTTCGCGATGAAGTCATCCCAGATGGAAATGGTTCTCGATGCAATCGAGGCTGCTATCGATGCTGGTAAGGAGTTCCCAGCCGTCGCCGACGAGAAGGTCTACAACAATCTTTCGGCTCGAGAGAAACTTGAGCGAATGATACAGGTCTTGGCAACGGATTTGTTGGCAAACAAAGGAACCTCGCTTCTCGCAGTCGGAGCTCATCAACCGATCTCGGCTCAGCAAACAGCTCTTCGCATCAACCAAAAGCTCGGCAACATTGGCAAGTCGGCCATCCTGCTGGATCTTCCAAGCGACATTGCGGACTTGGATACTTTGCGGTTGGACGAATTTATTGATCAAGCAAATAGCGGCGTCATCAAGACCGCTTGGGTTCTCGCACCGAATCCGGTGTTTTCCGTTCCAGGGGATGTTGCACTCGGGGCCGCATTCGAAAAGATTGGAAACGTGGTTTACGCTGCTGACACCGAAGACGAAACGTCGCAATATTGCGAATGGACTGTTCCTGCGGCTCATCCATTGGAAGTCTGGGGTGATGTTCGTGCTGCCGATGGCGTTTATGGAATCGGTCAGAAGCAAATTAATCCGCTGTTAGGTGCTAAGAGTCTCTCCGAGATTCTTGCAATGCTTGCTGGGTTTGAAGTCACCGATGGCGAAGCGATGGTTCGAGCGACTGCGGCCAAGCTCGTTGGTGGCGAACTATCAGAACGCAAATGGAAAGAGATTCTCCATGCCGGTTTCCTTGCAGATTCCGCAGCGAAACCAGCTTCGGTAGAGATTTCCACTGAGAAGCCAAAAGCAAAGCAGATCCCTGGTGCCCCAGCGGGTCTCGAAGCCATTCAGTTGGATGTTTCAAGCGTTGATCCGAATACAATTGAAATCGTCGTCCATCCAAGCGACTCGGTCTACGACGGTCGGCTTGCAAACAACGGTTGGCTACAAGAACTTCCGCAACCGATCTCCAAGCTGACTTGGGATAACGCGGCTTTCATGAGCATCAAGACTTCGCGAGCTCTTGGTGTCAAGCAAGGCGAATTGATTCAGTTGACTCAAGGAGATGCAACGGTTCAGCTTCCAGTCTTTCTGATCCCAGGGCATGCCGAGGGAGCGATCACTGTGAATCTCGGTTACGGTCGAACTCGAGCTGGCTCGGTCGGCGGTGCGACTCGTAGCTCGAAAGATCAGTTCACAGTCGGCAAGAACTTGGCTTCGTTACGACGTTGGAACCAACACAGTATTTTGACAGGTATCGAAGCAAAGGGAACAAGTATTCCATACAAGCTTGCGACAACCCAAGATCACTTTGCGATCGAAGATCAAGGCGGTATGGCCGAAATCGCAATGCGATCGCCACAACTGATTCGCGAAGGAACTCTTCAAGAGTTTACGAAGTCGGCCAGCTTTGCAAAAGTGCATCTTCACCATAAAGCTGAATCGCTGTGGAAAGAACCAGACGTTGCACAGAATCATGCCTGGGCGATGACCATCGACTTGAACAAGTGTATCGGCTGTAACTCGTGCGTGATCGCTTGCCAAGCTGAGAACAACGTTCCGATCGTCGGTAAAGAACAAGTCTCGCGCGGTCGTGAGATGCACTGGCTACGAATTGACCGATACTTCCAAAGTGACCTTTCTGCGACGACCGAGGCAGGTGATTACACAGATCCGGTTGACCCTAAGATTGTTTCGCAACCTATGGCTTGTATTCATTGCGATACGGCTCCTTGCGAGCAAGTTTGCCCAGTCGCAGCGACTGTCCACACGGAAGAAGGTATCAATGCGATGGCTTACAACCGTTGTATTGGAACTCGATACTGTGCGAACAATTGCCCGGTCAAAGTTCGGCGGTTCAACTACTTCAACTTCAACCAGAAGTATGGCTATTTCTACGGCTGGCAAGACAAGCGAGAAGAAGTAAACACGAAGCTTCAAGGGTTGGTTCTCAATCCTGAAGTAACCGTTCGTGGTCGCGGTGTGATGGAAAAGTGTACCTACTGCATTCAACGTGTGCAGAACGGTAAGATCAAAGCTCGTCAAACCGGCGATGGTCTTGTTCATGACGGTGACATTCGAACGGCTTGCCAAGAAGCCTGCCCAAGCCAAGCGATCGTTTTCGGTAACTTGAACGACAAAGACAGCCGAGTCTATCGACTGCAAAACGACCCGCGAGCTTACGCGCTCTTGGAGGAATTGAACATCAAGCCACGCACGCTTTACTTGGCTCGCATCCGAAACGTTCCCGATCGATTGCTCACAGAAGATCAAGTAAACCCAACTTGGAACCCAGGTCATGGTGCAGGTCATCACGATGATCACGGCGAAGCAAGCCACGGTGATCACGGTCACGCGAAGGAATCGGCTGAGAAGCACTAAGAGACTAGCAGTAAATTAATTGAGAGCTGGAACGCTGGATGGCTTAAATGCCTCCGTGGCGAGAGGTCTCAATGAACGAGATTTGATTTTTTGAAGTATAAGTTTTGAAGTAACGGATAATCATGGCATCGATTAGCATCAATCCGCGAGAGATCGATAACACAGTCGAATTACCAGGTCAACGAGCACCGTTGATTACTGGCAAGCAAACCTTTAATTCGGTAACGGAGATGGTTTGCGCGGTTGCGGAGAAGCCACAGCCGATGTTGTGGTACATCCTGTTCGGCTTCTCGTCGCTGACGGCACTCATGTTTCTGTCGCTGATTGGATATTTGATTCTGACCGGTGTTGGTATCTGGGGAAACATGTCACCAGTTTTCTGGGCATGGCCAATTGTTAACTTCGTTTTCTGGGTCGGTATCGGCCACGCTGGTACACTGATTTCCGCGATCTTGTTTTTGTTCCGGCAGAACTGGCGAACAAGTATTAACCGTGCCGCTGAAGCGATGACCATTTTTGCGGTTATTTGCGCCGGAATTTACCCTGGCATTCACGTCGGTCGTGCTTGGTTGGCTTTTTGGTTGCTGCCGTATCCAAGCTTGAACCTGTGGATGTGGCCACAGTTCCGATCACCGCTTTTGTGGGACGTGTTTGCGGTCGGAACTTACGCTTCAACATCATTGGTTTTTTGGTACATGGGTATGGTGCCTGACATCGCGACCTATCGCGATCGAAGCAAGACACCGCTACGACGATTCATTTACGGTGTTTTGTCGCTTGGCTGGACAGGCTCCTCGCGGCACTGGTTGCGTTACGAAAAAGCGTACACGATTCTTGCTGCTCTTTGCGCACCACTTGTTTTGTCCGTGCACACTGTCGTTAGCTTTGACTTTGCTGTATCACAGTTGCCAGGTTGGCACACGACCATTTTCCCACCGTACTTTGTGGCGGGTGCGATTTTCAGTGGGTTTGCGATGGTGGTGACTTTGCTGGTGCCTGTGCGAGCCATTTACAAACTTGAGAATTTGATCACGCTGCGGCACTTGGAAAATATGAACAAGATCATTCTGGCGACCGGTTCGCTGGTCGGTCTGGCTTATGCGACCGAGTTCTTTATCGCCTGGTACAGCAAGAACCAATATGAAGGGTTCACGTTTATGAACCGTGCATTCGGTCCCTACTGGTGGGCGTATTGGATCATGGATTCATGCAACGTTATTTCACCGCAACTCTTCTGGTTTAAATCTCTTCGCGTGTCTCCAATATGGATGGTTGTCATCTGTATTTTCGTGAACATCGGGATGTGGTTCGAGCGGTTTGTGATCACAGTCACCAGTCTCTCGCGGGACTTCCTACCAAGCTCATGGGGATATTTTAATCCGACCATGTACGACGGATTGATGTTCTTTGGTAGCTTCGGCGTGTTTATGACGTTGTTCTTGTTGTTCTGTCGATTCCTACCAATCATTGCGATCTCGGAAATCAAAGGCATCATGAGCATCGAGGCACATCGTGAGGCTCATGACAAAGCGCGCGCATCTGGCGGCGGTCATCATCACTAGTCCAGAATTTCATTCGAAGCATTTCAATACAAACTGTTTTTATAAGTAAGTTCAATCGGTATCACTAAAATGAGTGAAAAGAAATCACAAGCCGCAACAGCAAAGCCGAAAAGCTTCGGCTGGATTGCCGAGTACGTCGACGAACACTCGCTGCTCACTGCATCGAGAAAGGTGCGTGACTCAGGTTACACGAAAACGGACGCATACACGCCATTCCCTGTTCACGGTATAGACGAAGCGCTTGGAATCAAACCGACTATTCTTCCGTTTATCGTACTGGGTGCAGGTTTCACCGGTTTATTTACTGCGCTGGTTCTTCAGTATTGGACGAACGCTTACGACTACAAGTACATTATCTCTGGGAAGCCATTTGCTTCGTGGCCTGCAAACATTCCGGTCGCTTTCGAGTTGACCATTCTGTTCAGCGCGTTCACGACTTTCCTCGGAATGTGGGCTCTAAACGGCCTTCCAAAACTATCGAACCCTCTATTCAACAGCGAGCGATTTGATCGCGTTACCAACGATCGCTTTTTCTTGCACGTCGACAGTCGCGATAAGTACTTCAACCGCGAATCGGTTAAGGATTTGTTGGCTGGGACGAAGCCAGAGTCGCTGGAAGAAGTGATCGAAGATTCCAGCCCTACAACTTTGCCAAGTGTAATTTGGCTCGGGCTTGGGTTCTTGTTCTGTGCATCGTTGGTTCCAGTAGCTGTTGTACTTAACATGCGAGCCGGCAATGACGAGAATCCACGTTGGCACGTCTTTTTTGATATGGATTTCCAGCCAAAGAAGAAGGCCCAACAAACTACTACCATTTTCGCTGACGCTCGGATCGCTCGTCCTCAAGTTCCTGGAACCGTTGCACGTGGTTCACTCGTTAACGAAGACCCGTTCTATTTAGGTTATGATCCAACCAAACAAGCATCTTTGAACGCAACAAGTAATGTTCGTTTGGTAAGTGCAGCGGATGACAAAGCTGAAAAGCCAGCCGACGCGTCCCCAGATACTCCTAGCGACAAGACTGGTTCGGTAGATGCGGCCAAACCTACAGAGCCGGCCAATGTAGTAGAGCCAGCCAAGGATATTCCGGCAGCTAATGCAGCACCGGCAAGTCCAGTACCAGCACCGAGTGCAACACCCGCGGCGGCGGCTGCACCAGTGGCTGCTGGCGGTCCCAATCTACCTTGGATATCAGAGTTTCCCCTCGAGGTAGATGCGAGTCTGATTGCCCTCGGGAAAACGAAGTTTGAGATCTACTGCAGCGTGTGCCACGGCTATGCTGGCGATGGGGATGGACTTGTTCACCGTCGCGCAGAACAGCTGCAACAGGGCTACTGGTTACCGCCGACATCGGTACATGACCCTCGAATTCAAGAGCAACCGATTGGAAACATTTTTTATACGATTTCTAACGGCAAAGGCAAAATGGCTGGATACGGAACTGTCCTTTCGCCAAAAGAACGATGGGCGATAGTCTCGTACGTGCGTGCCTTGCAACGAAGTCGTAATGCGCAGATTGATGATGTTCCTGTAGAGTTGCGGGCCAAGATCGAAGAAGCGAAGAAGGCGGAATAGAAACTGATGACTACAACAAACTCAAGTGATAATCTCAAGCTCCCCGAAGCATGGGCAGGAAAATACCTGTGGTGCTTTACTCTTGGTGTGATTCTCATCGCCGCTAGCGGTTTAGTTTTCTTTGTTGGTGCACCCTCCAAGACCGAAGGTCTTCGCTTTGGTATGCATTCGTATCTAGCTAACTTCATCTACGCGATTAGCTTTGGCATCGGTGGGATGTTTTTCGTGCTTGTCAGTTTTCTTACACGAGCGGGTTGGAGTGCTTCTATCCGGAGGCTTGCGGAACTGATTTCGATGACGATTCCGTGGGTTGCTTGTTTGTTCGCTCCGATCCTATTGGTCGTTGCGTTCAGCAAAGGTTCGGCGTTATATGAGTGGAATTTTGCAAACGTAGAAGACATCAAAGAGTCGATCGTTCAGGCCAAAGTCGGATATCTGAACGGGCCCTTCTTTGCAACTCGAGCAGTAATTTGCCTCGCCATTTGGTCGCTGATCGTTGGTTACTACTACCGACTAAGCCGCAAACAAGATGAGACTGGCGATGTTAGGCTAACGCTTGATCGTCAAAAGTGGAGCGCGGTCCTTATGATGATCTTCGCACTTACGGTAACTATGGCTTCGTTCGACTGGATCATGTCGATTGACGCCGATTGGTTCAGTACGATTTTTGGAGTCTACTTGTTCTCGGCAAGCATGTTCGGTTTTTTTGCTCTGATGATCGTCTCTTTTATGGTTCTCCAAAGGAATGGCAAGTTGAAGGACGAAGTGAACATCGAGCATTATCACGACATGGGTAAGTTCCTGTTCGGATTTACAATGTTTTGGTCTTACATCGCGTTTTCGCAGTTTTTGCTTTACTGGTACGGTAACATTCCTGAAGAAACAGCTTGGTTCCGCGTTCGAATCAGCGATGGCTGGCAGTATCTTAGTTACGGACTGATTATCGTTCACTTTGCGATCCCATTTCTTGGACTCTTATCACGACACGTTAGACGACATCGATCGGGACTGTTTTTCTTCGCTTGCTGGGCTCTTGTAGTCCACTGGTTGGATATGACTTTCTTGGTCATGCCTAACGCCGGACCTTTTTCAATGATCATGATGTTTGGTCACATGCTCGGCGGCATCGGTATGTTTTCCCTGTTCATTGGTTTCTTGTTGCTTCGGGCCTCGGATGCTCCTTTGGTCGCCACTGGCGATCCACGGCTTCATGAAGCTCTTTCCTACGCTAACCCACTCCTATAATTGAAATCATGGCACGTTACGACGACCTACCGACCAGCATGATCGCTTACGCGACGGTAATAAGCTGCTTACTGTTGATTGCAATCATCCAGGGTACCCAGGCACTCTGTTTCAATATGGTGAATACAGCCCAGGAGCAGAAGCTTACAACCTCAGAATATACGTCCTCTAAGGCTGTGATTAGTGAACAACTGGCTTCAATCAACGGTTACAAGAAGGTCGCGGTTCCCCCGGAAACGGGACCTGATGGAAAGCCGACTGGGGCCGCTCCAAAGACTTTGCTGCAAATTCCTGTAGAGCGAGCCATTGATTTGATTTTGAAAGAAAACAAGGGTAAGTCAGCACCAATTGCTGCTCCCGGAGCGTAAGAATTTATATGTGTCGTTTAGCTGTAACACTTGCATTCGTACTTGCTGGCTTTGTAGCCATCGGATCGGATGTTCGTGGGCAATTGTTAACGGACATTCCAGAGCGAGCCAAGGATATTCGGATTGACGAGAAGCGAGGAGAGACTCTACCTAGCGATCTCACTTTCATCAACGAACGAGGCAAACCTGCGTTGGTCGGCAAGTTTGGTGACGGTAAGAAGCCATTCTTGCTCACTCTCAATTACAGCAATTGCCCAGGCCTATGCACGGCACAACTCAACGGTCTCACCGAGGGGCTTGCCGCAATGCGTGATTTGGAGCTCGGCAAGGATTTCCGAGTGTTTTCCATCAGCATTGATCCTCGCGAAACGCAGGAAAAGATGGCTGCGATGAAGGACAAGTACGTCGCGATGCTCCCAAAGCAGCATCAAGCCGCAGGATGGTCATTCCTGCACGGCGATCGGGATTCAATCGCAAGAATTGCAGATGCCATTGGTTTCCGTTATACGTACGATGCTGCAAATGATCGGTATAATCACGCTTCCGCTGCAATTTTAGTCACACCGGATGGGAAGATCTCGCGATACTTGTTTGAAATTGGTTTTAAGCCCGAGACGTTGCGTTTCGGACTGATCGAAGCCTCTGAGGGGCGGATTGGATCGATGGCTGATCAGATATTGCTAAGTTGCTTTCACTACAACCCGGAAGAAGGGAGCTACGCGGCAGACGCGAGAAAACTTCTTGCCTATGGTGCGGGTGCTTTTGTGATCGTTGGGCTTGCGATTTCGGTTCCTTTTTGGATTCCTCGAAAACTAGGCGGAAAACATTCGAGTCTGGCTGATTCAGATTCCGGCGAGAATGCGCCAGCTATTTTTGAACCTAAATGAATTAGTTTTTAGTCTGAGAACGGTAGAGATAATGTTTTTTTTAATAGCAGATCAAAATAAGACTTTTTGGTTTCCCGAGCAGGCCTCTACGTTCGCTCCGGAAGTCGATTGGTTCTTCTTAGCAGTTACCTACATCAGCTTGGCGTTTTTCGTGCTGATTGTTGGGTTTATGGTCTATTTCATGTACGCCTACCGCGAGCGGCCTGGATACAGAGGTTCGCCGGAGGCACTCCACAACAACGCGTTGGAAATCGGCTGGACTGTCGTTCCAACTATTATTGCCGTTTGGATTTTCTACCGAGGGACAATTGGGTTCCTTGACATGATGACGATTCCTGCCGATACGCGAGACGTTCAAGTCGTTGCAAAAAAGTGGGCCTGGAGTTTTGGATACCCGAATGGTGTCATCGATAATGAACTTCACCTAGTAGTGAACGAACCGGCAAAGATGATCATGCGGTCAGACGACGTTCTGCACAGTTTATTCGTCCCTGCATTCCGTGCGAAGTGTGACGTGGTTCCTGGGCGATATGCAACAATGTGGTTCGAGCCTACAAAAACAGGAACATATGATCTTTTTTGCTCCGAGTATTGCGGTGATCAGCACAGCAAGATGGGCGCAAAGGTAGTAGTTCATACAAAGGAAGAGTATGATGCTTGGTTTACCAAGATGCAGATTCCTCCGAGTGATCCTGTCGAGTACGGCAAGTTGTTGTATGCCAAGACAATGGGTTGTGCATCGTGCCACTCGATTGATGGTGCGAAAATTGTCGGACCATCCTTCAAGGGGACGTGGGGTGGTGAAGTTGCACTGGCGGTTGGAGGCACCGTGCCTTTCGATGAAAATTACGTTCGTGAATCAGTGTTAAATCCGCAAGCAAAAGCGCGGGCAGGATATGAGAAGGCTTCACTCATGCCATCCTACCAAGGGCGGCTAAAGGAAGAGCAGATCTCCGCCTTGATCGCTTACATGAAGTCATTAAAGTCAGAATAATAAAGTCAATAACAACGATAGAACGGTCCGTTATCACAAAGCACGGGTTTCGCGATATATCGCGTGGGAGTTTTTAGAGATTATGAGTGCAGTAATATCAAAGCCACTGGTGGCACCAGTTGAATCAGCCAAGGAACCCGGCAATTTCCTCACCCATACTAGCGGTTTCCTTAGTTGGGCCCTTACGCTCGATCACAAACGCATCGGGTTGATGTATTTGGTAGGTGTCATGTCAAGCTTCTTGCTTGGTGGGGTGCTTGCTTTGGTTGTTCGTGCTCACCTGTTTTATGCAGATGGGGCGTTTTTAACTTTGAAGCAATACAATCAGATCTTCACCCTACACGGTGCGGTAATGGTGTTTTTGTTCATCATTCCTAGCGTGCCTGCTGCACTTGGTAACTTCTTGTTGCCGATCATGCTCGGTGCGAAGGACGTTGCATTTCCTCGGTTGAATCTATCCAGTTTTTACTTGTGGGTTGGCGGAGCGATCTTCTTCTTAGTCGCAATGCTCACCACAGGTCTGGATACAGGCTGGACGTTCTACACACCCTATAGTCTCGAGACAACCGGTCCTGTAGTCTTGGCGACAATGGGTGTGTTCATTCTCGGATTTAGCTCGATTTTTACGGGTTTGAATTTCATCGTCACGATCAACACGATGCGTCCACCAGGGATGACTTGGTTTCGCATGCCTCTATTGTTATGGGCTATTTACTCTACGTCGATAATTCAAGTTCTTGCGACACCTGTGCTCGGTATAACCATGCTGTTGTTAATGGCGGAGCGATTCTTAGGAATTGGGATTTTTGATCCGAAGTTGAACGGTGACCCTGTTACCTACCAACACTTCTTTTGGTTCTACTCGCATCCAGCTGTGTACATCATGATCCTTCCTGCGATGGGAATCATTAGTGAGCTCATGAGTGTGCACAGTCACAAGGGTATTTTCGGTTATCGGATGATCGCCTACAGCTCGGTTGCAATTGCATTGTTCGGCTTCCTCGTGTGGGGGCATCACATGTTCACAAGCGGTATGGCGAACGTAACAACAATCGTGTTCAGTGCGCTGACTTTTACGGTCTCGATCCCATCAGCCATCAAAGTCTTCAACTGGTTGTTTACGATGTACAAAGGTACGGTTTCGCTGACAACTCCGATGCTATATGCGTTGTCCTTCATGTTTCTGTTCACCATTGGTGGTTTGACAGGTTTGCCTCTTGGTGCGTTGTCGATTGATCGGCACTTCCACGATACCTACTTCGTGGTGGCTCACTTCCACTACGTGATGATGGGTGGTACGTTGGTAGCCTTCCTCGGTGGTATTTTTCACTGGTGGCCGAAAATGGTCGGCAAGATGTACAACGAGCTCGGTGGGCAAATTTCTGCCGGTATTGTGTTCGTCGGTTTTAACCTGACGTTTCTCCCTCAGTTCGTTCTCGGAACGCGCGGTATGCCCCGTCGATACGCAACTTACGTTCCCGAGTTTGAATTCTTACACCAGTTGTCTACATACGGTGCCTTCCTTCTCGGAATCGGACTATTTGTAGCTCTTGGCGTGCTGATCAACTCGTTGTTCAGAGGGAAAAAAGCTCCTACCAACCCGTGGGGTGGAGCGACGCTCGAATGGGTATGTTCCTCACCACCGCCACATGATAACTTTTCAAAGCCGCCAGTTGTTGGCGATCCGTATGATTTCCGTGGCTTGGAGTATGACGCTCGCGAAGGTGGGTATGTTCGGCGGAAGTAAAACTGGATAAAAACTAAAATCAACAAGCGGATGATTCTGAAATGAGTCATCCGCTTTTTGGCGTAGAGAATCGGAAAGATTTAGAAAAGACAGGAAGACATGAGCGATATCACGATCCCAACTAGCGAGCATGCTGACGATCATTCACACGATCATCCAGCTTGGTTAGCCCACCATTTCGATGATGCGGAGCAACAGTTCGACTCGGGCAAGCTGGGAATGTGGTTGTTTCTTGTTACGGAAGTGCTGTTCTTTAGTGGGATGTTCGTTGCCTACGCCCTCTTCCGAAGTCTTCACCCCGAAGTCTTTGTGTACGCAAGTCAGTTCTTAAACGCGAAGCTCGGGGCGATCAACACGGGAGTTTTACTATTCAGTTCATTGACAATGGCATGGGCAGTTCGAGCAGCACAGCTTTCGCAGCAAAAGATTCTTGTTTCGATGCTTGCAATGACACTCAGTTGCGCAGCAATGTTTTTGGGGGTAAAAGCTGTCGAGTACACCCACAAGTGGGATCTCGGCTTACTTCCTGCGGGGATGTATATCACGCAAGGCGTTGCTGAGCCAAATCATGGCAATTGGTTGCAAATTCTCTGCATCCCTGCCGCAGTGTTTGCTGTTATTTTCGCTGGTTGGTATTTATTTGCGTTGGTTGGCCGGAATCGATTCCAACTCCAAATTGCGGGTCCATTGCTGGTTGCATCCCTTTGTTTCTTTGCTGGTGTACAGCTCGGCGTTTTCCTAGAATCAGGCGAGTCCCATGGTGATGCACATGGTTCTGGGCACGGTGCTACCCACGGTGACCATCACGAGGGTGCGGGAGATCACGCGGCGCACGCGATAATTGTCGATCACATGGTTGCGACTTCGATTCCTGGGCAAGCCTTCCCAAGCGAGGTGTTTGTAGATCCGAAGCGTGTTGGAATTGATGAGCCTGAGATCAATCAGCGTGGTAGAGCTGGGATCTTCTTTGGAATTTATTACATGATGACGGGCATTCACGCCGTTCACATTTTAGGCGGAATGGGAGTCATTACTTGGCTTATCGTCAAAGCCGCTCGTCATGAATTTCATTCCAAGTACTTTGGCCCTGTCGACAACGTTGGTCTGTATTGGCACTTGGTGGACTTCATTTGGATTTTCCTGTTCCCATTGTTGTATTTGATTAGGTAGACATGTAGAAGGCTCTCACCGAAGCGTGTGCTTACGCATTCCGTGGGTGCGTCGAGGTCGTTGCTCCGCGTGTCTTGGTTGATGTAACTGTAGGTTTAGATTTAAGAGAAAATTATGGCTCATACATCTGTTGATGCTTCTGCCCAGATTGATTCACATGGCGGAGGGCATGGTCACGGAGATGGTGAATTTGCTCACCCGGCTTCATTAACGATGCTGTTTTCGGTTTTCTTTACGTTGCTGGCATTGACCATATTGACCGTTTGGCAGTCGACATTAGACATTGGGGCCGCTGAAATTTGGGTCACGATGGGGATCGCTACTGTCAAGGCGGGGCTAGTCATTCTGTTTTTCATGCACTTGCTTTGGGACAAACCGCTTAACGCAATTGTTTTCTTGAGTTCCATTATCTTCGTAGCACTCTTTCTTGGATTTACTTTGATGGATGCTCAGGGATACCACTCCACAATCGAAATCAAGGACACGTTGGAGGCCTCTCTTCCTCCGGCGCCCGCTGATCTTCCCGTAGTGCCAAGCATGCCAACCACGTGATTCGGCGATTCAAAGCAATTGTTTTTGATTTGGATGGGACGCTGCTCGATACTCTCGCCGATATCTCGGCAGCAGCCAATCGAGTGTTGGAATCTCTTGGTCGTGAGCCTTACTCGCTGGATTCGTTCCGTACACTCGTTGGCGATGGCGTTGCTGTTCTATTCCAAAGGGCGATGCCAGAAGTGATTGATGATGCCTCGCTGCTGGCTACAGCAATGGATCGCTTTGAAGAATTTTATGCCGAAGAGTGGCATAAACGTTCCAAACCCTACGACGGGATTGAGGACCTACTTTTTTGGTTACAGAACCAACCTTTAACTATATCGATTTTATCGAATAAGCCGGATCAATTTACCAAGCTATGCGTCGCTCATTTCTTGCCGGCGTTTAGTTTTTCTCACGTCGATGGGCAAAGGGTAGGCATTCCAAGGAAACCTGACCCGGCGGGTGTCCATATGATCGCATCCGATTTAAACATCTCTACGGGATGTATCGCTTATGTCGGTGATACCAACACTGACATGGAAACTGCGGTTTCGGCTGGTTGTTATGCGATTGGAGTATCGTGGGGATTCCGTTCCGTAGAGGAACTGAAGCAAAGCGGTGCTGCGGTGATTGTTGACCACCCGAGTCAGATCGCTGACCTTCTCCGTTAATTGGGTTTTGACGAATCCAATCATTACGTTTCGCACAGGTTCCAACAGTCCTGTGATACGGAGAACGGTCTCTCTCACGATGTTGTTGTCCTGAAGGCCATTCCGATAGAAGCTCCTTGAGAGCCATGGTGTTATTTATGAGTGCAGCCAATCCAATCGCACGAACCGCCGAACAAACCAAAATGGACGAGTTTGACGTTATCAAGCGACGTATCCATTCGCGGTTAGTAGACAAATTGGATTTGAGCCGAGTGGGTGATATGAAAGGCGACGCGCTAAAGCGCGAGATCCGTTTGGTCGTCGAGCATCTCTGCGATGTGGAAAATACGCTTCTCAATCGATCGGAACGCGAAAGAGTCGTCAGCGAGGTACTCGACGAAACTTTTGGTTTAGGACCGCTCGAGTTCCTGTTAAAAGATCCAACAATCAGCGACATTCTGATCAATGGTCCTAAGCATATCTTTGTGGAACGTCGCGGCAAGCTTACCAAGACCGACGTCGAGTTTCGTGATAACGCTCACTTGATGCAAATCATCGATCGAATTGTGTCGCGAGTTGGTCGTCGGGTCGACGAGACTTGCCCGATGGTCGATGCGCGTTTAGAAGATGGTTCACGGGTAAACGCGATTATTCCGCCGCTTGCTTTGGATGGAGCTGCGGTTTCGATTCGTCGGTTCGGTTCAAATCCATTGAAGCTAGAAGACTTGTTGGGCTTCAAAGCATTTACACCTGAAATGGTGATGCTTATGGAAGGTTGTATTAAAGCTCGACTGAACATGATCATCTGCGGTGGTACAGGTTCCGGGAAAACAACCTTGCTTAATACGCTGAGCAGCTTTATTCAAAACGATCAGCGTATCGTAACGATTGAGGATGCTGCCGAGTTACAGTTGCAACAAGAACACGTTGTAAGACTGGAGACTCGTCCAGCAAATATCGAAGGAACAGGACGAATCACTGCGACTGATTTGGTAAAGAACGCGCTGCGGATGCGTCCTGAGCGAATCATCATTGGTGAGTGCCGTGGTGGAGAGACGCTGGACATGTTGCAAGCGATGAATACGGGGCACGACGGTTCCATGACAACCATTCACGCCAATACGCCTCGAGACGGAATCGCGCGACTAGAAACGTTGGTGATGATGTCCGGATTCGATCTGCCCGTGAAAGCGATTCGTCAGCAAGTTGCGGGTGCGGTCGATGTGATTGTTCAGGCGAGTCGATTGCAAGGTGGTCCGCGACGAGTGACTCACATTACCGAGATTGTCGGAATGGAGCAAGACACAGTCGTGATGCAGGACATCTATCGCTACATCCAAGAAGGGGTGGATGAAACAGGGAAAGCCCACGGCTATTTTGAATGCACCGGCGTACGCCCTGGATTTATGTCACGACTAGAGTCGGCTGGTATTCGACTACCGGCGAGTGCGTTTCGTCAACGAATTATGATGAAAGCGTAACAGGGAGCTCCGCGATGAATATTCTCGTTTTAGTTATTGGCGTTTCGGTTGGGGTGTTGGTAGCTGCGTTGGTCAGTTTCGCATCAGTCGTGCTGCAAAAAGACGACGATTTTGTGGCTGAGAGCCGCTTGGATATGCTTACATCTGCATCGTCGCGTAAAGGCAAAGGCAAGGCGGCTGAAGCGACATTGCTAAGCCAACCGCTTGGTGATAACGGGACTGCTCTCGAGAATCTACTCGAGAACACTCTTGGGTTACAGAGAATGTTAGACCAAGCGGATGTTGCGATCACGCCGACGAAACTAGTAGGAGCATCTGTGGGAGCTGGTGCGTTGGCGTTTGCGGGAATCATGTTCTCGGGGGCACCTATTCTCTTCGCGCCGATTGCCGGTTTTGCTTGCTTGCTCGCACCATTATTCTACATGAACATCAAACGTAGCCAACGGATGACTAAGTTCAATCAGCAATTGCCCGAAGCCTTGGAGCTTTTAAGCCGTTCGCTTCGTGCGGGACACTCGCTGGGTGCTGGGTTTGGACTTGTTGCATCCGAGATGCCAAATCCGATTCGCCGAGAGTTCGGTCGATGTTTCGAAGAGCAAAACTTCGGTATATCGCTTGAGGAATCCTTAAACGCGATGACTGTCCGTATTCCAAACATGGACCTTCGCTTTTTAGCCACTGCCATCATCTTGCAGCGTCAAACAGGCGGAGATTTGGCGGAGATTTTGGACAAGATAAGTCGGCTTATTCGCGAGCGATTTAAGCTAGCTGGTACGATCCAAGCGCTTACTGGGGAAGGTCGTCTGTCTGGGATTGTGTTGATGTCGCTTCCTCCCGGGCTATTCGTTGTTATGTACTTTTTGAACCGCGAATACATCATGTCACTCTTTAAAGATGATATGGGTCGGTGGTTGTTGGGTGGAACCATCGTGATGCAGCTTGTCGGCGCATTCGTTATTCGTAAAATTGTCGATATCAAGGTTTAAGGAGCTAGGATGTTTCTCGCCGCAATCACTTACGCGATGGTCCTGCCTATCGCTGCGTTCCTTGCTGTTGCATGTATCGCTTGGATGGTCATAGATTTGACTGATGATAAGTCCGAGAATGCGGAACAGCGTTTAGACATGCTAAGCGATTCGCGAAATCGCCAACGGCAAAAGCAGGGTAACCAAACGAGCATGGAAAAGCTCTCAAAGGTTATCGAGGATGTCGCGCCCACTCTTTCGAAACCACTGACACCACAGACTCAATTAGAAGCATCGAAGCTAAATGCGCGATTGGTAGAAGCAGGCTTTCGAAACGAGTCTGCATGGATGATATTCTTGTCGATTAAAGTGATTGTTGCATTGACCGTTCTTGTCCTGACCGGTGGGATTGGCGTATTCCTTGGCGGTTTCGACAATGGGGTTTTATTGAAGGCGGTGCTGGGCGGTGGAATTGGGTTTTACGCACCTGAGCTCGTGTTGAACTATTTAGTGAACAAGCGAAAGCAGGCGTTGTTTCTCGGTCTTCCTGATGCGCTCGACTTGCTAGTTGTTTGCGTCGAGGCTGGCTTAGGTTTGGACCAAGCATTCCGTAAGGTTGCCGAAGAGATGCGGAGTGCTTACCGAGTTCTCTCTGATGAACTCTCGCTTAGCAATCTCCATTTGCAAATGGGACGCGCTCGTAATGAAGTGCTACAAGACCTTGGTAATCGCACCGGTGTCGATGATCTTCGCTCGCTCGCATCCTTGCTGATTCAGGCGGATAAGTTTGGATCGAGTGTGGCTCAGGCGTTGCGGGTGCAGAGCGATTCCATGCGTGTTCGTCGGCAACAGATTGCGGAAGAAAAAGCTGCGAAGACTGCGGTCAAGCTTATTATTCCGTTGGTGGTGTTCATTTTCCCGGGCGTTTTCGTGGTGCTCGTCGGTCCGGCTGCCATTCAAATGATGACGGAAATGTTCCCTGCTATGCAAGGTAAGTAGTATTCGCAAGTAGTGTTTTAGAAGATCTTTTTAATCCTGCGATGAGATTGCAATTTCACGCGGGAAAAAGCTAGTAATCTCGTTACGAGAAATATTTGGTCGAAGCAAATAACCGTTTCGCTGGTTGCTAAACAACCGCTCCGTTTGATAGACTCGGTGGGATCTCTCGTTCCACGCTCATGGAGGTATCAACCGTGAATCAACGACCATTTGTACACTTGCATTGCCACAGTCATTACAGCCTCCTGGATGGTGCCAGCCCGATTGGAAAATTGGTAAAGCGAGCTAGGTCGCATGGGATGAATGCTTTAGCAATTACCGACCACGGTAACCTTCACGGCGCTCTCGAATTCTATCGCAAGGCGAAGGAAGCCGGCATCAACCCGATCGTTGGATATGAGGCATACGTTGCTCCAGGAAGTCGATATGAACGCGATGCGGCTTCGTCCAAGGAGGCGGCCTACCATCTGACACTTCTCGCGCAGAATCGAACTGGCTTTAACAACTTGGTAAAGCTTGCTTCGAAAGCTTCTCTAGAAGGCTTTTACTTTAAGCCGCGAATTGATAAGGAGATTCTTGCCGAGTTCAACGAGGGGATCATCTGTTTGAGCGGTTGTGTTTCGAGCGAGTTTTCGCGAGCGATTCTCAATGGCACTTGTCCTGAAGAGGGGATGCAGAACGCTGTCAGTGTTGCGCAGTGGTTCCAAAAAACCTTTAAGGAACGCTTCTTTATCGAAGTCATGAATAATGGGGTTGAGATTCAGCGTCAACAACTCTTGGGAGCAGTCGATGTAGCGAATCGAATCGGTGTTCCGGTTGTCGCAACAAGTGATGCCCACTACGTTGATAAAGAAGATGCGCGAAGCCAAGACGTTCTTCTGTGTATCAGCACCGGACGTTTTGTTACCGACAAAAACCGCATGAAGATGGAAGGCGATCAGTTCTATCTTCGGTCGCAAGAAGAGATGTATTCGCATTTCCCAGGGATGGAAGACGCGGTAGCTCGATCGCAGCTGATTGCAGATTCCGTACACATCGACCTGGAACTCGGTAAGCGCAACTTCCCATCATTTGCGATTCCCGATTCTCGAACTCCTGACGATTACTTGCGTGATCTATGTGTTATGGGGCTCAAGGAGCGATATGCAGGGAATGAAGAAATGCTTCCCAATGGAGAACTATCGAAAATCGTTCAAGACCGCTTGGATCGCGAGCTTGGTGTGATTGCGAAGCTTGGCTTCTCGAACTACTTCTTGATCGTTTGGGACTTTGTGCGTCATTCGCGAGAGATTGGTGTTCTCGCGACGGCTAGAGGAAGTGGTGTCGGTGCCCTCGTTTGCTTCGCTACTTACATGTCGCACGTTTGTCCAATCAAGTATGACTTGCTGTTCGAACGCTTCTTGGATGAGAGTCGACTAGAAGCTCCTGATATCGACATTGACTTCGACCAAGAGCGGCGTGGCGAAATTATTCGTTACGTGAAAGATAAATACGGTGAAGCAAACGTAGCTCAGATCGGCACGTTCGGAACCATGAAGGCAAAGGCCGCCATCAAGGACGTAGGAAGAGCTCTTGGAATCCCGCTGAGTCGCGTTGGGCAAGTCACGGCGATGATCCCGGATGATCCTAAGATTACGGTAGCTGACGCCCTTGTTCAAAGCGCAGACTTAAAAGCATTTTACGACAACGACCACGAAATTCGCGAGCTTTTAGATTTCGCTCAAAAGCTCGAGGGGACTGCACGTAATATCGGTACGCATGCCGCCGCTGTGGTTATTGCGCCGCTGCCTCTAACGGAGTACGTTCCGCTTTCAAGGGTTTCTGGTAAGGATGATGTGATCACGCAGTGGTCGATGGGGGATGTCGAGTCGGCGGGCTTGCTGAAGATGGACTTCTTAGGCTTGAAGAACTTGACGATCCTGTCCAAGGCCGTAGAGATCATTAAGCAGACGACAGGCGAGTTGATTGACCCGCTGAAGTTTCCGCTTGATTGCCCGAAGACTTACGCACTGCTTCAACGTGGCGAAACGAAAGGTGTCTTCCAGTTGGAAAGTGGCGGTATCCGCGATCTTCTACAACGGATGAAGCCCGACTGCTTCAGCGACATCATTGCGACCAATGCCTTGTATCGACCGGGACCGCTTGAGGGTGGTATGGTCGATGATTACGTCGCGGTGAAGCACAAGCGAAAAGCGGCTCACTACATCCATCCTGTCTTGGAAGAGATTCTCGGTGAGACCAACGGAGTGATGGTCTACCAAGAACAGGTTATGCGTATCTTGAATCGACTTGGAGGAATCGAATTAGCAAAAGCTTATACTTGCATTAAAGCAATCAGTAAGAAGAAGGAAGAATTGATCGCAGCGAACGAAGAAAAATTTCTCGCGGGCTCGGCCGAGAAAGGGCTCAAAAAGAGTGAAGCTCAAGACTTCTGGAACATGATCTTGAAATTCGCTGGCTACGGGTTCAATAAGAGCCACTCGACAGCCTACGCGTTGATCGCTTATCAAACGGCTTACTTGAAGACACATTACTCGGTTGAGTTCATGGCGGCGTTGCTGACCGGTGATATTGATGGTCGAAATTTCAAACGCAAGGACTCGTTGGTTGAACACTTGGAAGACTGTCAACGCATGGGAGTTGAAGTCTTGCGGCCAAGCATCCAAACCAGTGGGCCTCAATTCGGTGCGATTGATGGGAAGATTAGCTTTGGACTGACTGCCATCAAAGGCTGCGGCGGGTCGGCTGCGGCTGCGATCGTTGCCGAGCGACAGAAGGCTGGACCGTTCCGAGACATCTTTGACTTTTGCGATCGAGTTGACTCGAAAGAATGCAACAAATCGACGATTGAGACATTGATCAAAAGCGGAGCCATGGATTGTTTTGGTGCCAAGCGATCGCAATTGCTTGCCGTTATGGAGAAAGCAATTCAAAGCGGGCAAGCGAAACTAAAAGATCGAAAGTCCGGCCAGAAGAGTCTCTTTGATGATTTCGATGACGATACTCCAGAGGCCGTCGCCGATCCAACCATGGGGCTTCCGAACATTCCAGAAATGAATGAAAAGGAGTTGTTAATATTCGAGAAAGAAGTTCTCGGCTACTACTTGTCTGCCCATCCACTCTCCGAATACGAAGCGACCCTAAGGGCGATTTGTTCACACACGACAGTTGCATTGAAGGACTGTAAAAATCGCGAAGAAGTTTTGGTTGGGGGGATGATCGGATCGATCAAGCTTGCCTATACGAAGAATGGCAAGCCGGGTGCTCCAACCAAGTATGCAAACTTTGATTTAGAAGATGTCGATGGTGCTGTTCGTTGCATCATGTGGCCAGACGGTTTCGCACAGCACGGTGATAAGATTCAAGCCGATGCGGTTGTGCTGATCCGTTGCACCGTCGATAAGCGAGGCGACGAAAATGAGGAAGTGAATCTCGTAGTCAATGAGATTACGCCGATCGCGGAAGCAGACACTAAGTACACGAGCGGTCTACAAGTCTTCATGGATAGCGAGAAACATAGAGATGAAACCTTCTCAGATTTGCGCGATATCTTACGTGGCTATCCTGGTCCGCGTGATGTGTTGGTTGCGCTGCGGCTAAGCGATGGGGAGGTCATCCACGTCAAGAGTGGTAAGCATCGCGTTGACATCCACCCCGAACTCCGTTCGCGACTCGACAATCTACTCGGCCCGGGCGGGCACCGCTTGTTGGTCAACAAACCCAAAATGCGAGCCCCAGGAGAACGCCCACAACGACGCGGCTCGTAATCGAAATTTGCATTTACCTTAACTGTTCGAGGACGTGTGGATTTTGAGCACAGTTCTTTCGCATGTTCGGTTGGGCAGGTCGTAACCGAAGAGAAGATCGCAATAAATAGCACGCCCCTTTGATGAGCTGTCTACCAAGCTGTTAGAATCAAATGTATGAAAACGAAATCCAGTTATTTAACATGTCCAACATGTGGCAAAAAATTTACCATCAATCCGGTTCCGAAGTCGATGCCTTTTTGTTGCGATCGGTGTCAGCTAATCGATCTGGGACGATGGGTTGAGGAGGAAATTGGGCTTCCCTACGAACCGACCGATGGCGGCCCCGATATGGAAGAAAGATCCAACATGCGCGAGATTCGGTTTGATTGAGTAACCTCTTGCATTGCTGCGGTGCTTTTGCCCCGGTAATTAGATAATTAGACCAGCGAGTGGCCTGTGCCGCGGTCCGGCTTGTATTGCTATACTATCGAAACGCTGTTGGAATTGCTCCTAATTCCGGCCCACGCTTTTTCGCTTTATTAAGGTGCTATTCGTTGCCATCGGATATTTCTTCATCTACCCAAACCGACTCGGACACTGCCGCGTCGCAAGCGTTGCCGCTGGATAACGAGGGCGAAACGAGTTCCAGAAGCCCTGTGTCTTCCGATCGCGACGGCGCGGTGGGAGTTCCTCGCACACAAGTAGACTGGTACCGATCGACGCCGTGGTGGCGGCTGATTTCGCAAAGCGTTCACATATCTTGGCGTAGCTCTCATTTGTTTGTCTGCTTGGTCGCAATTGGGCTTTCAGCTTTGAGCTGGCAAGCCTGCATGGTTTGCTTTTCCCCCGAGTTTGCCGAAGTGGTGCCAGCTCAAGTCACAGCTATCCCTGGAGCCTCCATTGGTATTAATACGGCCAGCGAGGCATGGTTGTGGGCTGCCTTTTTCTCACCACTACCGGAACTGCGTAACTACATGACTTCCATCTTTGTTTCTGAGCCCTGGACGATTCGAAAGGTGGCCTTCGGTGTGACTTACGTGCTATCGATGATTGCTATCTGGGGTTTTGCTGGCGGCTTGATTACAAGACGAAGCGTGATGGAGTTTGGTGTGAGGACTTCAGTGGGCTGGATACCATCGTTCAAGCTGGTTCTTGCACGATGGCGATCGATTGTTTGGTCTATCCTTATGCCGCTTGCAACGGTTGCAATGCTGGCTTTGATACCCCTGGTTTTGGGATACGTCTCGCGAGCCGGAGGGATTGGTCAAACAATTGCTTTGCTTGCTGCGTTCCCGTGCTTGCTAGTCATGCTTGGTATGGGCTGGATTGTCGCGATTGCTGGATTGGGATTTCCGTTGAGCGTTTGTGCCATCGTTTCGGAAAAGGGAGCTGATGCGTTTGACGGTCTTTCGCGAGCCGCTGCATATCTCTTTCAGCGACCGATGTCAGTGCTGTGTATTCTAATTGTCGCGAGCAGTGTCGGAACGCTCGGATTTTGGGTTTTTGATTTTCTGATGGATTGCGGCGAAACAATATTTCTCGCAGCGATGTCAGTCGGCCATGGCGGTGACTTTTTAAAGGCGGTATCCAACGGTCCGACAACTCTTCAAGGGTCGATCTTCGATAGTTTGCAGTCAGTCCTAAGCAGTCTTCGAACAGCCTATGTAATTTCGTTCTTCTGGACAGCAACTGCAGCGGCGTATCTCACCTTACGATGGGAAATTGACCATACCGATTTTGATGATCTGGACCTGCAAGAGCTGGGCGATCCAGTCGCAATTCCTAAAATCACGGAAGAGTCTGTCGAACCGGAAAAAGGTTGATACCCACGGGAACGTGATGTGTTGCGACTCATTGAAATGGCACTCATAGCGCGCACTTTCCAAGTGCCGTCCGCAACCGATCCTTCGCGTGCGTGTCGGGCGAAACGGGCCTAACTTTGGAATATGATAATGAAACGCTTGTTCGTACAAAACCATCGCAATGAAATCCTGTTGCAACCCCGAGTTTTTTAAAGCCGCAGGTAACGCCCATCGGTTAATGTTCAATCCGGTAACTTATTGTTGAGCAACGCCTTAGTCTTCCTGCTGCTCAGAGGCTGGGTCTAGGTGTCCCGATTTATTAATCGCCAGCCACAATCGGAAGCTTACCAACATACTTGCAGAAAAGCCAAGGAGACCGAAAAGCGATAGGTCCTTCACGCCCAGTGGACCACCGGTGATGAAGAGCACTGGCGGAACCTTGAAAGCGAGCAACACCGAAGAACCCATCAAGAGAGAGCTTGTCAGCAAGCCCAAGACGAGTCGGTTGATGGACGGCGACAAACCTCGGTGCGAAAGATGGACATCCAACTTTCCTTGCCGCACCAGTTCCATCAAGCCACTGACTTGCCCGGGCATTTTTTCCAGAAGCCCCTCCAACTCCACATAGATTCGTCGCATTCGTCGAACTTGCCGTCGCGGCGAAAGTCTCCGGAGCCACATCTTTTTGAAAAATGGCTGCATCACTTCCAAAAGACTAAAGCGAGGGTTCAGTTGCCGAATGGTTCCTTCCAACGTCACCAAAGTCTTGATCAGCATGGCCGTTTGCGGTGGAAGTGATATTTGGTGCTGATGCAAGATATCAGTCATGTCATTCAACACCCCTGCAACATCGAAACTGTCCAGTGGCTGCGATCCGTATGTCGAAATCAAATCCGCCACGTCTATGCTAAGAGCACTATCATCCAGTCGAATCGGTGGCTTTCCAACGCGTTTAATGAGAGACGTAAGCAACATCGCATCTGACGAGGAGACCGCTAAAAGCATCTCTTCAATCGTCTCGCGAAGCGAATCATCGATCCGTCCAACCATTCCAAAATCTAACAACCCTAAAGTGCCATCAGGCAAGATCAACACATTCCCAGGATGAGGATCGGCATGATAGATTCCTGCTGAGAAGATCATCTCCAGGTAAAGCTCTGCCGCGCGGCGCGGAATACGTGAGAGCTCCAGTTCGCGTTGAGCAGGGTCATCGGGTGTTGAAGACATGAACTGCGAGATGCTTTGCCCGTTCAAGCATTCCATCGTTAGCACGTGCGATGTAGATAGCTTTGGATATGGTTTTGGAATTCGGACATCTTTGAACGAGGCGAACTGAGTTGTGAAGACTTGCAAGTTGTTTAGCTCGCGAGTGAAACTCAATTCGCGTTTCAATGATTTCGATAATTGCTCGACTAAAATCTTCGGTTGCCATGCAGCAAGCTCGGGAATCCTGTCGGCCAAACCCGCCAACCCTGCCAAGACTTCCATGTCCTCACGAACTTTGCTCTGAATGTTTTCGTGTTGCACTTTGACGACCACTTCGGTCCCATCGTGCAGAGTCGCTTTATGGACTTGTCCGATTGATGCGGATGCCATCGGCTCGGGATCAAATGATGCGAACGCTTCCTCGACCTTCATCCCCAACTCGGTTTGAATCGAGAGTTGAACACTTTTATAGGGGTCGGGTGGAACTTGGGTTTGCAGCAATTGCAATTCGGTAGCCAATGCCGAGCCAACCAAGTCAGGTCGTAATGATAGAACTTGACCAAGCTTGATAAATGTCGGTCCAAGTTCCGTAAGAGCCATCCTCACACGCGACTCTCGGGAATAGCTGGATAGAGGAATGCCCGAATCGTCTTTAAGCCAATCGCGAACGAAATCTAACTGAAGCCGGCTCAGCCAATCCGCAAGTCCGTACCGACGTAACACAACGATAATCTCCTGCCATCGCCGGACATTTCGATAGAGCTTCGGAATTGTGCTGATTTTCATGGCTATAAACTTCTCGGACTTTCGACCAGGTGTTTGTCTATCTTACTTGCTGCGGTAACAAGTCGCATAGACTTCATGGCTGTGGTGATGAAAAGGGCATTTTTCCTGATCCGCAAACGCTAGCCGTGTTCAAACAACTATTCACCCGCTTGCGCCGGAACGTCCAACCACGCGGCTAACGCCAGCGGCTCAGGTTTCATTGGTCCACTTCACGGCCCCGTTCGAGAGAAATCTCAGATTGAACCTGCACAAAGGAAGCCTCGCACACAATCGTGACGTACAAGGCGGCGGCCAGTAGGTCGGCTGTCGTCCCTGGATTACGCCGATTACCGTCGGCTCGTAGAAAGGCATCGAATTCAATCCATTGTTGATGATAATCAGATGAAGACGTGGACCGAATCGATAAAAGTTGGTCCGCGCGTCGCTGTACTTCGTTGGCGAGATCGAGACTATTCTTGCGAGCAATCAAGCTATCGACATTCACAGCCAGATACTCAATTTGAATCAATGAGATCGCTTCGAGCCAGTTCCGGCTCGTCGATGTTTGCGAGTCGACCAATTCGCGAAGCCTTCGTGCTAGCGAGAAAACTGTTTCGAAGTTAGTCACCCATTGCTTGGCAACATCGTCTTTGTGTTGAGCAAATCGCATCGCTTCTAGAATGTTGGTAGGGGCTTGTTTATTGACATCCATTTGATTTGATGCTCCAAGCCCGCCAGGATTCGCGACTTGTATACTTTGGTAGACTCCTTCGCTGTCGGTTGTAGTCAAATTCGAAAGCACATGCGCAACCGATCGCTGCAGTTCTTTTTCATCAACAATTTTCGGAGCAAGCTTCTGTGTGGCAACGAGTAGTGGCCCCAATAGAATGAGTGTGCCGAGGTTCGTGTTGACTTCTACTCTCTGCTTAGTTGCGACTGCCATTTGCAAAATGCAATCACCAACCGAGGTGATATTCTTCGAGGGATCAATTTGTGTTGGCGAAAACATTATCTGATCAACTGTTTTTCCGACCACTTCAGCAGACAGTTGAAAGTGAGAGTAGTCCATGTTGTCGAAGTTGGCTTGCGGATGAACGTTGCCTGCTTTGACAGAAGATGCTTCGAGAAGACACGCGGCAGCGACAATGGTTCCAAGCCTGTCACCACGTGAAAGTCGAAGCGATGCTAGAGAGCTTAACGGAAGTGCCAGCAGCGATTCGATATTCATGATGAATTGCTCTCTAACGCGTTCACGCTCATTCCGGAAGTTTTACGGGACCGATTCTAATTGGACAGTGCCAGGTTGAGCACAATAATCGATCGCAACCGCGATGGAGTACAGCCTTTGGGCGCCGAGCACCTTGAATTTGCAAAAAGCGGCTAAAGCCTGAACTCCAGCGCAAACCTGGCGATGTCCAACTAAGCTTTCGTTTCCAGCAGTTCTTTGATGGCGAGACCGACTTCCTGGGGAGCTTCTTCCATGACGTAATGCCCAACATCTTCGAGCTTTTGTATCTTTGCTTGCGGAAGATGTTTGCTCAATCGTTCCAGGCATTCTGGTCGGAAGCACCAGTCTTTCATTCCCCAAACCATGGTAGTCGGTTTACCGGCTAGCTTCGATAAGTCACGCTCCAGTTGGTCGAGCACTTCCCAAGTTCGATGTTCTTTGTGCATCGGAATATCTTGTACAAATCGATCGATGGCGATGCGGTCAGCGGGCGTTCCGTACGGATGCAGCAGTCCTGACTTGGTGGCTTGGGGTAGCTTTTTGAGTCGATCGATTGCCATCCAAGTGGCTGTCCATGCAAAAGCATTGGCATATCGGATTGCTAGGCTACCGATGACCGGGATACGACAGGCAGCAATTCGAAGTGGGATATAGGGCGGAACAAAAGCGGCCGTGTTCAGAATGAGGAGCTTCGCGATTCGCTCTGGCCTAGCCACTGCTGCACCAAGTCCAATTGCTCCACCCCAATCGTGGACAACCATTAGCACGTTTTTTAAGTCAAGTTGATCAATTAAATAAATCAAATTGGCCGTATGATTTTTTAAACAGTAATCATAATTGGCGGGCTTGTCGCTCAGCCCACATCCAATGTTGTCGACCGCAATAACTCGGACTTTATTCTGGAACTGACGGGCGATTGATCGGTAGTAGAACGACCAAGTCGGGTTGCCATGAACACAGAGTATCGTTTGGGAAGGAGCGTCACTTTTGTCGCCAGCGGAAGTACCTTGGCCACCTTGATCGATGTAATGGACTCGCGGTGGCTCGGTACCGCTTCGCTCATCTGCCGGAATCTCCATGTAGTGAGATTCGAAAGGATACTCGTCAAGCCAAGTAGTCACTCTGGAAAACAATTTCTGTAAGAAGGCAAAGGGTCTTGTTCAAGTAAGCCTTTGCGAGCGTATTCGACTATCACCAAATCGCCAAGGTCCCTTACAGACATTGGCTCCAAGTTTCATTCTTGAGTATTGAGCCTGAGGCGCTAGAAGATCTTGAAGACTTTGCGTCAGTCAGCGATTTTTGAATCGGTTTTGCTAGGATAGTCCCAAACCCTTGGCGGATTGGGATTTGAGTGTTCAAAGCCCAACGACTACTGGGAGTCGGACTTCAATTCGCCTTCGGACGTCGATTCGTAGTCGCTTTCGAGGTTGCTGGTTGCAACTTTGACTGCAGCAACAACTCGAATAGCAGCTTGGATTTCGTAGTTAGAGAAGTAGTATTCGACTCCCGTGTACTTAGAAACTACACGAGGAAGGGTCGACAGTTTGTCCCAGGAGAGTCCATTGGCCAAGTGCCACGCGGCTGCTTGAGCGGTTGTTTGAGCAATTTTTCCATACCCTAAAGCCTTGCAGACTTCGGCAACTTCCGGAGATGGATTGACTTCTTCTAAGCGAACAATTCTGTACTTCATACGTGGATTTGGATCTGGTTTGCCTTCTTCCAGGCAAACAGTCGCAGCGGATAGCTTGCGAGGCTTGTCGGCTTCTACGCGGAACATCCCGCCACCGCCACCACCCATGCCACCGCCACCCATGCCGCCCATTCCTCCACCACCCATTCCGCCGCCCATTCCTTGACCACCGCCACCACCGCCCATTCCGCCGCCGCCCATGCCGCCCATTCCTCCACCACCCATTCCGCCGCCACCCATTCCACCACCAAAGCCTTGTGCCAAAACTGGAAGAGCACCAAAGGTTTCAGGAAGCTTAACTTGCATCGGCTTGTCTGTAACGTTGCGAAAGATGACAGTCGCTTCTTTGACATCGCGAGGGATAAAATCGATTTCGAGGTCGCCGGAATCTAACGCCGCGAAAAACTCGACTTCGACAGCCGGTTCTTCACGGAGCCGCTTTGTGCTTTTGACTGGAATGGACTTCGCTTTTGCTGAAACCGCAGCCTGGCTGGCGACAGGTCCCCCGGTTACTTCATCGTCGGCAGCCCCTACAAGGACCGGCGAAAACGAGAACGCCAAGGTTGAGAGAAGCGAAAGTTTGATCCAATTTCGGCAACAAAAACTCATGATCCAATACCAATTTTTGGAAAGGGAAAAACAACTTTGCAATCGATGACTTAAATCTGTGCTAGCAGGTCTGACAACCAATCGATTCGCGAGAGTTCAAATGACCTCGAGCCGAATTTTCGGGTTGTAATGCGAATGCTGCCTCACTGCAAATCCAGCTGCTGCGCAAGAATTTACATACTCCTAGGCAAATTCCGTTCCGTATTACCAGCGTAATTACGACAACGCCTCAAACATACACTCAAACCCAGCTGAATACCACAATTTTCTGCTTGTTGCCCACCAAAACAAGCGAAATCCGATGGCACAAACGGCTTTCGGGTTCACTTGAAATACGCGAAAAAACCTATCTCGGGCCCTTTTAGCGGGGATATTTGGTGCTGGAGATTGTGGCTATGTGGTTGCAACTTTGTACTACTTTGCTACCTTTTCCAGGCTTAGTAGTGCAATTTCCAACACTCTCGTTTGTAGTCCGGAGAACTAGTAATGTCGTTTTATATCGGTGAAGCCTTGTACGGCGATGGCAATGAAATCGCTCACGTTGACCTTATGATCGGTAGCAAGGATGGCCCGGTAGGCGCTGCTTTCGCCAACGCTCTTTCGACTCAAAGTGAAGGTCACACAAATCTTCTAGCGGTTCTCGAGCCAAACCTATTGGTCAAACCAGCTACTGTTACGATCACCAAAGTAACCATCAAAGGGATGAAGCAAGCGGTCCAAATGTTCGGCCCAGCACAATTCGCTGTTGCCAAAGCAGTGACCGACGCCGTTGCGGAAGGCATCATCCCCAAGGATCAAGCCGAGAGCCTCTGTATCGTCTGCGGCGTGTTCATCCACCCAGCCGCCGAAGACAACAAGAAGATCTACGACTACAACTACGAAGCTGTAAAGCAGTCGATCATCAACGCAATGGGCAAGAAGCCATCTGTCGAAGATTGCGTCGCGAAGAAGGATACTGCTTCGCACCCATTCAAGGGTTTCTAGATAGCAGTAAGATAAAATTTCCGAAGGATGGGACCAATGTCCCGTCCTATTACGCGTTCGGGGCAATGGTCCCAGCCCTTTGAAGGTGAATCGACCTTGCCTGAATTTTCTGTTTTCGCCATTCTAACGTCTTTGGTGTTAAGTGTGTTAGTTTCGGGCATGGAGCAATCAAATGTCAAGGAAGATGTTTGCTGAGATTTTTGA
>JAPLNI010000025.1 GCA_026692865.1 Planctomycetota bacterium | reverse complement strand
GCTCGATAACTGTTGCCGAGCAGCAGGAGCGGGAGCGACATGGCCGGGCGCAGTTGTTGAGGACGCGTTTGCTATCTTTGGTGGCGATTTACCAGCTTGCAAACCACGGATGAGGTCGGCCAATCCTTGAAGATCTTGGAGATGGCAAATTTGAACCATTGCAACTTCCAAGATCGTTCGGCTTTGGGTGCTGTGTCGCATCTTCACGAGCGACTCATCGAGAATTTGAATGGACGAAAGGAGTGTCATCGTGCCCCAGCGTTTGGCGGCAGCGGCTAGCTCTTCTTCCCGGGCCGGATTGGCCGTCCGAAGCAGTTCAACCGAAGCACCGACACCGATAGTCATCATGTCGCGAAGGTAACCCAAAATTTGTTCGCCAAGTTGCCCCGCATCGACACCGGCTTCGACCGCTTGGTGGAGCAGCAACAGGACCTGTGCGTTGTCTCGATTGATCAGTGCATCTGCAATCTCCGCAAGACGCGACTCGTCAGCCGTGCCGAGCATTTCATGAACGGTGGCGGTGGTGATCTTGCTATCGGCAAAACTCAGAATTTGCTCCAACAAGGACTGGCTGTCTCGCATTGAACCCGCGGCACGTCTGGCGATCAACTGGAGTGCTTCGGGTTCAGCTGTTGCGCCTTCGTTCTTACAAATGAATTGGAGACGTTCCAGGATTTGATCGGTTTTTACCGGTGCAAAGTCGAAACGTTGGCAACGCGACAAAACCGTGATGGGGACTTTTTCTGGGTCCGTTGTACAGAAGATAAACTTGACGTGCGGGGGTGGTTCTTCGAGTGTTTTTAGGAGCGCATTGAAGGCCTGCACAGTCAGCATGTGGACTTCGTCGATGATATAAATTTTGTAAGGCGATCGACTGGGCCGAGCTGAAACGCTCGCACGAAGTTGTCGAATTTCGTCGATACCTCGGTTGCTTGCACCATCGATTTCCAACACGTCCATATCTTCACCCGAGTCGATTGCCTGAGCGACATCCGAGTTGGGGTCAAAGGCACCAGAACCATCGGCAGAGGCATTAAGTGCTTTGGCAAAGATGCGTGCTGAACTCGTCTTACCCACTCCACGCGCACCAGTGAATAGATAAGCATGCCCCACGCGGTTAGTCTGAATCGCGGTCGTTAACGCTTGTACGACTGTCTGCTGACCAACAAGTTCAGAAAAGTCTCGCGGACGGTATCGACGTGCTACGACGGTGTACTTGCCGTCAGCGGAGCCGGAGGTTGCGATTGGGGCTGCGACTGTTGCTGCGACTGGGGTTTCGTCTTGCGGAGAGTTGCTTGCTTCTTTTTTCGAGCCGGATGCAGCCTTGGGCATAAATGATTCATCACCAACGAGAAACCTGGATAAAAGTTGTTGCCTTGAATGTGACGCAACGCCGCCAACTAAGCAAGTCCACACGCCCTCGTCATCCTCTTTATCTGGAATGATAAAAAGGGCATTTTTCCTGAGCCGTAGCCTCGGGTGCCGTGTGGTAAATTGTGGCATAGACGAAACCCGTGGCTAGCGCCATCGGCTCAGGTTTCATCAGTCGAAACATCATCACCCCCTATTCGGGCAACAGATCTTCTAACGAGATGTCTTTAAAGGTTCCGCCATTTTCGTTAGCGATCATTTCCAAGGGCTGCCTCCCGAGAGGACTTAGCAAAAGAATCGTGTGGATAGGAACAATGTGTTGTCCGGTCTTTTTGTCGTGATTGAAATTTCGCAGCATCCAGACGGAATCGTCCTGGATGACTCCGTCTGACAACAGAAAAATCGCATCGGGTGCCATCTTCACCGCCTTGGCAAGAGCCGAACGGGGAAACGTACCGCGCCCGAGTATCAGACTTTCGATCCACCGTTGAGTTCGTTGCAATGTTTTCGGATCGTTGACGAGGAAATTCTTAGACGTACCTTGATTGAAGACCGGGTGATCGGTTTCGTCAAAGCAGATGACAAAGAATTCTGTATCTGACATTAGCTCATGCAAAGATCGCATCAACTCAAAAGTCGCCAGTCGCCATCTTGAACCGGTCATGCTACGCGAGCTATCGACAACGAATACAAACTTCTTTCCGGCGACTGCAGTTCCAAAGAACGAAGCCTGCGACGTGTGCGATTTATTCTCGGTATCGCTTTTTTCAGATGCTGCGGCGGTGGCGTTCTCAGAGCCCTCCTGGCCTTTGCCGTTTCTTCCCCCTTTCGCTGTTCCTTGTTGACTGCCGCCACCTTTTGAGAATGCGACTGTCGATACGTTTTCCAAATTCGACATGACCGAATACAAGTCTTGCGGCAATCGAGAAGACGTTTCCAGTTCGAGAGTCGATTCAACAGGCTTCAGAACAAGGTCCGCTACGGAAGGCGTCACAGAATACTTCTCTGCAAGTAAAGCCGGATCCTCAAAATCCGAGACATCCTCATCGACACTTGGCGACGCTGACTCTAGAGCCGACGAAAACTCGAATAGACGATCGTCGTTGGAAGTCGATTGGTCCGCGTTTTCAAAATTAATCAGAAGCTTCGCGCCTGGAACGATTGCACTCCCGATGGTTAGCAAAGCCAACATGAGCAGCATCGCTAGATGGATAACGCAGCTAAGTGACCAACTGATCCATGAAATCATTTTACATGCATAGCTTTCCGATTCGTCGTACAACCAACTTACTTCGGCTTCGGTACATAACGATAGGTACCCAGGTTCTGCTGGGCAATAGTCTTCATGAGTTGCTGGGCTTCGGGTTTCTCGGTGTAGAAGCAAACCGAATGGATAGGAACGCGTGTTTGCTGGCCCGAGATAAAATCGTCCACTGTATTGAATTTGCGAACTTTCGGTGCTAGATCCACAGTTGTTTCACCGTCGAAGAGAAGGAATATACCGTCCGGGTCCATCTCAATGGCTCGCTCGATGACCTCTGCCGGATGCTTGCCACTCTGAATTTTGACTCGATCCATCCAGACTATTGTTTTTTGGATATTTTCAGGTGTCGCATAGACAGGGAAGCTCTCCTCGTTTTTTCCGTCAAGCTTCATCGCTTCGATTTCTTCACCAAAGAAAAAGATGAAGAACCGTTGCTTTGGTTTCATGGTTGAAAGCGAACGAACAATCTCCTCTTTGGCAGATTCAAAGGCCCCCCCCTTCATACTCCCCGAACGGTCCACGATATAGCAGAAGCTATTGCCGGTAGCCTTCACACCAAAAAACTGAGCTCCAGTCGTAGATGGGACGGCATTCATTGCTGAACCGATTGCATCACCAACCTCACTTCCGAGTGTCGAGGGCATCTGGCTGGGAGCATCTCCTGCGACCGAGGTCGGTAAGGCCATCGTACTTGTGGAGACCGAAGCGAGCGGAGTAGTAACTGTCGGGAGGTTCGGCGTTGACATCGTCGTTGGCTCGACCTCTGGCGTATCCATCGGCGCGATTTCGGTAGGTAAATCCATCGAAACGGTTTGGGAGTCTACAGGCGATGCGATGATTGCCATTGGCTCGGTGCGAGTTGCCATCGTAATCACATAGGCCGACATCCCAACGACAGCGACCAAATGAGCACCTGTGCTCCAAAGCAAAGCCGGCGACAACCACAACAGCTTTTTGATATTGTTTTCGGGTTCTTTTGCCATTGATACGACGCGAAGCAACGATTCAGGAATCGTGATCGGTTCGTCATCGATAAGGGGACTCTTTAAGATCGATTCTTCGATTTGCGCTGCAGAGTCCAGTCGCGCCGGAGAGTCCATTTGAGGGTCCGTTGCAAACCTTAACTCAGCACTCTCGCCTGTTTCATTCGCAAGATTCGAAGCGTCTGTCGGTTCTGCGAGAGCGGCTTGTTCGCGTGCAAGAGCCGCTTGGATCATGCTGTCCCATGGCGATTTCTTGACCTTGGGAAGCTCTGGCGTCACAGGCTCAATAGCTTCTGCTGGTAAGCAAATACTTTGTTGCGGATCTGGATTGAAATCATCCTTCAGATCCAAATGCATTGCGATTTGCGGAGCGTTGGTTGCGGGCGATTTGTGTTGGCTGTGTTCGCGGATGGAACCCAAGATGGTTGGCTGGAGCGATGCGGGATCAAATGATGCGGCAGCGATTGAACTTTTGACTAGATGACCACCCGCGTTATCTAAAAGCGATTGATACTGGTCCAACCAATTCTGCAAGCGGTTCGTATTGCCGCTTTCGGCATCGCCCAAGGCAGCTTGCAAATCGATCCGTGCAGCGTGAATCCGTGCGGCTTCTTCGCGGAATTGTAGTGATTCCAAGGCTAGCTTACCTCTCTGAAGCATCGCCTCGGAGGTCTGTTTCGGTTCGGTTTCTGCGTCTGCCATGCTCTCCCCCCTAGAACTCTTCCCGTAGAAAATTAAGAAGCGAAAATTAAGAAGCGAAAATTAAGAAGCGAGCCCATTGTGAGGGGAGCATCGTGGACCGGTCAAGCAAAAAATTGCGACTCTACCCTGAGTTCTCCTCAGATTGATCTTGGCTGGTGCGGATCAAATCCCCTATTTTCCCATTCGAGTTTCCTGCCGAGAACTCACTGGAGCCGAACACAATTATGATTCACCCGTCTCAATTCCAAGCTAAATCAAATCTGTTTCGCATTCTTGAGTTTGCAATGGGTGCAGCATTCGCAACGATTCAGAGTCCCTGCGTCAGCTACTCACAAGACGCGACCCCTCCAGAAATGGTGACCAATCAAGCAAAAGTAAGTCGCAATGCGGCGTTAACGCTTCCTAGCGATGCTGGCCAGTATTGGATGGAATATGACTTGCGTCCATACACCAGCCGTTTGAAGAACGTCGACAGGCCGCAGCAAGCGTTGCTGGACTGGATTCTTCGCGATACGGGAACCGATGTTTGGTTCAATGAGCCTGCCGGTGTCCTGACGGCAGATCGATCCACTCTGCGTGTTTATCACAACGAGGGAATGCAAAAAACCGTTCAACAAGTTTATGAGAAATTTGTTAACGGAACCAGCGAGCCACAAACGTTTGCTCTTCGAATCATCATGATTGGAAGCCCAGCGTGGCGACAACGGGCAATGGGATGGATGAAACCAGTAGAGGTTCAAGCACCTGGCGTGAGCGCGTGGTTGCTCACCAAAGAAAACTCCGCACTGCTTGGAGCTCTCATTCGAAGCCGAAACGACGTGGTCGAAACAGCTCTACCACAAATCACACTGTTCAACGGTCAATCCAGCAACATCGAACAGTTAAGATCTCGTAATTACGTTCGTGAATACACGCGACAGGAGCAACCCTATCCAGTGTATATCCCAGTTTCCGATGAAATCCAGGAAGGTTATAAGCTGCAATTTAGTCCGTTGCTTAGTACCGACATGCGAGCGATGGATGTTTCGCTGAAATGCTCAATCGATCAAGTCGAACGGCTGAATAATGTTCCGATCGATCTTCCAGCAGCCAATGGAACCATGACAACGGCTCAGATTAACGTTCCGCAATTGGTCTCCTGGCGAATGCATGAGCGTTTCCGATGGCCAACAGACCAAGTGCTAATGCTCTCATGCGGAGTGATCGCCGCACCGAACAATAGCACTGCTCCTAACTCACTCTTCGGAAGTCCTGCAATGGTTGCAAGCAATGGAATACTCGGCCTTGGCAAACTACTTCCCAACGCTGCAGGAACAAGATCCGATGCACTTCTTGTGATGGAATACATTGGTCCGGCTGCAGCGAATTTGACGGCCTCGCCAACGAATCAAACAGTGAATACTGGTAGTGTGGGAGTTCCCGCGCCGATTGCGACAAACCCCAATACTTCTAGCCCAATCTCTCGAGGCCGCTACTAAAGCGCGTTCGCACAAGTACTTCCAGTTAACAAGCGGCCTGGCGTCAGCCTGCGGTTAATAAAAACGCTATAGAAACCGCACGCTGACGAGATTTTTCAGCTTAGAAATCCAGTATTTCAGCATTTTCGTACTCGTACTCAGGCGTAAGTCGGTACTCGTACTCGATCGGATTGCAGTCGATTCGAGTACCTGTTCATTGAGTACGCGTACGAACTAACGGAATTGCTAAGCTGGAAAGTCGCTGACGCGTGGCGGCTGATGAAATGAAATAACGAATAGTTTTGATAGAAAGTAGTTGGCATTGGGCAAACGCGATCGGCGCAGTTTCCATCAGCCGAGTTGGCGTCCCTGTCGTTGATAGGGTTTGGATTTGCGAGTACCCTTGGAACTCTTGTCACGGGTTCCTAATTCGAATTGGATTTTTCACTTTCCTGAAAATAACCGATGCTATTGCCAACTGCGTTAAAAATCATCGATGGTCGCTACTTGCGAATAGGTTGGTCAGATGGCCAATTCTTGCAAACCTCGATCAGCGCACTGCGAAAAGCTTGCCCGTGTGCGACTTGCAAGGAAAAGCACAAGCCGATGGTTGATTTGGTTTCGCAGAAAAAGACGGTCAAGCTGTCTTTGCCGACCCTGACTGCGGCCGAGACAAAGCCGCTAACCATTAGCCACATGAAGCCAGTCGGAAATTATGCTTATAAGATCGATTTTTCTGACGGGCATTCCTCTGGACTATTTACAATGGAGTTATTGAGAGCAACAGGATCGGCTGTCGATCCGGACTCGGTTACCCCCGAGGTCCGTTCCTGATAGGCTCTCCAGATTCCTTTGTTCTGCCTTGTTTTACCCGGCTGCTGATTGGCCAGGTTTGATTGAGTCGATGACCGTTCCCAAGCATCACTTCCACTCGCCACTAAACCAAGGTCCTTACCATGGCCTGCGTCCCGTTGGCTTACCTTTGGACGTGCAGGTTACGGAATCTTCCCGTCCCGCCCGCAGTATTATTGGCTGGCGCGAATGGGTTGCGCTTCCGATGCTCGGGATCGAGCGACTCGATGCGAAGATTGATACGGGGGCTCGCAGCAGTTCGTTGGACGTTCATTCGATTGAAGAGTTCAAAAAGAACAGGCACACCTGGGTTCGTTTTCGCATATTGGATGACATCGATTTGTCGATGTCTGGCAGATTGGTGGAAGCGAAGCTGGTCGAATACCGAAATGTCCGGGCATCCAGCGGGCACGTCATGCGACGACCTGTGATTCTCACGGAGTTGTCCATTGGGCATCACTCTTGGGAGGTCGAGCTTACATTGAGCAATCGCCAAAGTATGGGATATCGAATGCTAGTTGGTAGGCTCGCCATCGAGGAGCGATTCCTGGTCGACGCATCGCGAAGCCATCTTTCAGGGCCTCAATTGAATTGTTCTGCTACTCAGCTTTAGGAATCGAGGCGAAAGCTTGTAAGCTGGGGGTTGAGAGCGGGGTGTTTCGGACGAGTCCACCTACCTACCACAGCGATCACAGCTCAAAAACATCGCTTTAGAAAGCATGGCAAGCATCTCCCGATCAAATAGGCCAGGCAAAGCAGGCTGACTTTGGCGGTGCTGATCGTAAGCGAACAGCCATAGCGGACCGGTACATCATAGGATAGGAAGACTTTGCGGCCTCATGTCGTGCATATGTGGAAAAGCCGGAAAAAAATGGCATTCTGTCATAGTTTTGGTGGTCTTGGTAATTCGCGAAAAATGATTTCGCCCGCTCAAGCAATCGAGAAACGCTTACCGATACATCCCTTCGAAGCGATCACGTAGGACGTTTGATTCGTGCAAGCGCACCTGAATCGAGATCGTTAAAACCAAAGACGAAAACCGAGAGCCTGAAACCCATGGATGGTTTCTTTCGGATTCGACAGTATTGAGCCATAGAGGTTGTGATACGTTGTCAGGTAGATCGTCGGTGTCCTTGAGTGGACGGCGGCGACGAACGGTCAACGAAGTCGAATGAGTTACGATTTAATAAATCGGTATTCATTCATGGCCTCGATCCATGAGAAAGCGATTTCAGCGACGACTTCGTGCGTTGAAACTGAGTTCACGTGGACTACTAGGGCGCGGATCACCCTTACTGTTGAACGTCGTGCATCGAAATTATGGAGATACACTCGATGAAATGGAAATTAATTGTTGGATCGTTGGTCATCGGAGCTAGCCTTTCGGGCCAAAGCTTCGGCTTCGATCTTCTGAATCGTATGTTGGGTGGAAGCGGATGCGGATGTGCGAGCACTTGCTGTGACACTTCGGTATCTGGCCCATCCTGCGGTTCGGAAATGGCCGGTTGCGGCGCTGCTCCTTCTTGCGGATCCGAGATGGCCGGCTGTGCAGCAGCACCAGCTTGCGGTGCAGGACCATCGTGCGGTGCTGAACTAGCATCGTGTGATCCTTGCAGCGGAGCATCTGCAGCAGGACCATCGTGTGGAGCGGAATTAGCTTCGTGCGATCCTTGCAGCGGAGCAGCAGGAAGCGGACCATCGTGCGGAGCCGAATTGGCTTCTTGCGATCCATGTTCAGGTTCGGCTGGACCAAGCTGTGGTTGCGAAGCTCCAAAGAAGAAGTGCTGCAATAAGCCTCTCTTGGGTCTTCTCAAGGGAATCAAGGCTGAGATGCACGCTGTGAAGTGCAGCCTCTCGAAGCCAATTTTCTCTTGCTGTGACAAGGGTTGCGATAAGGGTTGCGATCCTTGCGGATCCGCTGGTCCTAGCTGCGGCGCAGAAGCTTGTGGTTGCGGTGCAGCTCCTAGCTGTGGCGCTGAGTCGGCCGGTTGTGCACCAAGCTGTGGCGCTGAAACAGCTTGTGCTCCAGCATCGTGCGATAGCGGATGTGGAAAGAAGAAGCATTGCGGACTTCTCTCCAAGTTATTCGCTTGCCACGGCAAGAAGTCTTGCGATGAAGGTGCTTGTGATGCTTGTGCAACACCATGCAGCTCTTGCTCGGCTCCAGCAGTAGCTCCAACAGAAGCAGCACCAGCTCCAGTAGTGGATCCAAGTGCTTACATGAACAACAAGCGTCGAGTCATTCAGGTTAGCTCGGCAACCATTCGTTAATTCGAACGGTCCGAGTCTCTAACCCTTAGAGGCTTCGGTGCGATCTAAAACGGCCTGCAACTGTCAAAAGTTGCGGGCCGTTTTTTTTTCTCCCACCAGTCATACATTTCCATTAGTGCTTCACGCATATCGGTAGGATGCCTCAAACGGACTTCACGCCACCGAATCATCGCCTCGTCTATCACTGTTATCTCTGTCGATTGATCAGAGTCATCGTCATACCCAATCAACAATTGCCTTAGCACATAATCGTCATCATCAACGGCTCGCTCTGTTTTCCATAGCAACGGAAAACCTCGCATCGGAGAGTGAGCAGTAACAAGCAGCCAGCTTTCACGATTCCGCACAAGGCGAGTCATTCTGTATTGAGCCCACCAGCCCACCTGCTCGAACCCGTCGATAATTACGATGGTTTGTGGCCCCCATCGTTCGCTGGCCAACTCCCAACGAGCCCCCGTTCGGTCCCGTCGCGTGCTTTCCGAACTCAAGCGATGTGAATCGACCTTAAACTGGCTCGGTATGCATTTTCTCATCGTTTCCAACAACGACGATTTGCCGCTACCATGAGGACCCACGATCGCAGCTCGGCGATTGGGCATTTGTAGGAATTGCTGGAAAAGCTGTTCGATCGTCACCCCATCACGAAGCTGAAACGAGATACTCCCTGGCTGTACATACCGAGTTGAAAAAGGATTTGACGCAATCATCCATATATTGTGAAACAGCTTCCAGCTAATGCAAGTAGGTCGACAAGTAGGTTAAGAGGGAGCATTTACTTGTTTGAAAGAAAATTGATTTCATAACCCGAACGCGTTAGCAATAGACTTTGAAGACCCGTTCCCCTATAGAAAACTTACGAAACTACGAATTGTCGCTTTCAATCATCTATCAAGATCAAGATATTGTGGCGGTTTGCAAACCCGCCGGGATAGTAGTCCATCGCTGCGAGGCCACGCCTGCCGACGAATTGGCTCTTTTACAACTTCTACGGGATCAGCTAGAAAAACATGTTTATCCTGTTCACCGCTTGGACCAACCCACTTCCGGAATCGTCCTCTTTGGTCTTACCTCGCAATCGGCATCCGCATTAGTCGAACAATTTACTCATCGCCGCATTCATAAGTGCTACCAAGCCGTTGTCCTAGGACACCCTCCCTCTTCAGGCAGTATCGATATCCCACTAACTGCATCCGAGGGACCTGCAGGAACTGATGCCTCTACTCTCACTCAGTCTGCTCCTGTTCGACAAGCGAAAACCACTTACCAAACGCTGGCTCATTTCGAACCATCGTGGTCCAATCTGGGACACGACCAATGGCAACTCTCGCTCATCGAAGCCACGCCCCACACAGGTCGATGGCACCAAATTCGTCGCCACTTAACGAGTATTGGTCACCCTATTTTAGGTGATCGCCGGCACGGCAACCAAAGGTATAATGATGCGGTAGTAAGTTTGGGTCCGACAAATCAAAACGACCGAATGATGCTTCACGCTTCCTATGTTCAATTTCGTCACCCAACAACCGGTGAACTCATGGAACTCCGTTGCGACCCGGATTTGAATTACTTGTCAATCGTTAACCTATTTGGAAACGCAGTAACTCGCTGTGAAATTTCGGGTAGCTGAATTCGTAAGAATTCAGACCTCGGCGGAAATAACGCCAAGAGCTGCGGTCTTCAGATGTCTGACGACACCTGCTACGAGTACAAACCCATTTTTTAATCTGGTCAAAGCCTCAGCAAGTGAGCTTGGCATTGCAATAGAGAATCATTTCATTTCAATTAAGTCTGGCTCGGCACTTGTGACAACAGATTCATGAGTCAACTATCAGGCAATTGTCCATTGCGACTTTTTATTGCGAACAAAAACATTATGCCACAGGACTGCTTTCGACTAGACGATTCCATAACACTTTTGCCGGTTGTGCATGGATGTGGGCAATACGCACGTGCGGTCGAAAACTGGCTCCTTCATCGATCGTTTGATTGCCTGGCTGTCCCACTACCCCAGTCGTTTCAATCGCCAGTGATGATGGCTGTGAATCGTCTACCCATCCCTTCGATCGTCATCCAACGCCCGATTGATCAAGATCTGCTAGATCTTGATCCAAGCGACGAAGAATCCGGTGACACGAACGACGACGAAGAAGACATTGATGATGTTTCGAGCAGAACCGATGACGATGACAGTGAAGCTGAAGACATCGAAATCGATGACGACTTTGACCCAATTGACGTGCAACGCCCTCGCTCCATCAAAGACATCGTAAGCCCCCTGGACGCTCTCTATGCAGAGCACCCAGAGGGTCACAATATCTATGACTCAGAATCGAGCTACAAAGAAAAACCGAACAATCCAGAGCAGTACTACTACGGAGACGTGACTGACGAAATGCGTCGAGAGATCTTCAATGATGAAGAGGACTCTGCCGATTTCGATGAAGACGATTCGGATTTCGAGATGGAATACTCTTCAGAGGAATACGGTGAGGAATATTTTCCGACGAGTTACGTTCCGATTGATCCATGCCAAAGTGTGATTGCCGCTCTTCGATTCGCTCAATCAGAACACATCCCAACCGCCTTCATTGATCTTGAAGTCGGTCTGTTTGCATCGGAGGCTTCTTCTTTACCCGACGGTTTTGCTCTACGTGAAGTCTCTTTGGAATCTTTCAGTGCTGCTGTACTGACAGCCATCGGGCGACCCCAGTTGAAACAAACTCGCAATCGAATACAGACGATGGCGAAGAATCTCCATAAGTTAAAAAGTCGCTACAAACAAATTGTCATGGTGTGCTCGATCGAGCATTGGCCATGGATTCGCGAGGCATACCAGCAACTCAACAACGGCACTCTCGAAGAAGCGATTGATCCGAGCCCTTCTTCCGGTGATCTAGACAATTCGCCTGTCGAGGACGTGGCCGTCGAGGAACCTGAAATCTGTGCCGTCCATGAGAACACTTTGGTATTCTTGCTGAGTGAACTCCCCTACATCACCGGCGTCTATGAGGAAGGACGCATCGTGACGGCAGGGCACTCAGCATCGACAAGTCAAACCGCCTCGGGAGCCGCGATCGATGGCATCAAGCGACTGCTGATGTCGGCTCGAGCAAGTTATATGGCCGATCTCGGTAAACGAGCTCGCAAGATAACACCGCTTTTGCTTTCGCAGTGTTTGAAGTACATCCGCAATCTTACATTGCTAGATTCCCGGATGACTCCCGATTTGTACACGATAACCATCGCCGCCAAACAAGTTCTAGGCGATCAATTCGCAATTCATGTTGTCGAAGCAGCCTCCAACTATTCGTTCATGGACGAGCTACCCTGGCCGGCAATATCGATGTCAACGGATTGGGCTCGGTTGCCTGATGGTGAAATCACGGAAATGGTTAGCCGGCTTGCTGGGAATCCGATGCAGTGGCGATCGATCGAACTGAATCGACGTCCGTTGACAAGCGATTCCAAGGATTGGCAAATGCGATGGAATCCCTATCGTCAGTGTTCATGGCCTCCAGAGGACGATCTAATCGAAAGTTTTCGGACTCGAGTTCTTGATCGAGCACGAGCATCTCTTGGAGCAGATTTGGCACGTAGCGAAAAGTTTTCGACTAGCTTGATGGATGGCATCGACATTCGTGAAACGCTTCGTCACTGGTATGACGGAAACTTGTACGTCAAAATCCAACCTCCATCGGTAGGCCATTTGGATGCCTGCGTCATGCTCTTTGATTCCTTTGCTGATCCTCGCGAGTATCCCTGGCGTACCACTTGGTTCGCCGAGCACAAAGACGAATCGACGCTGGCGTTTTTTGCGACCAATTTCGGTGACGCGCTTCTTGGCCCGGGTGTAGCCGTCGCAACGTATGGTGGAGCATTATTCCTTTATCCACCGCGATCTATTGCCGATATTTGGTATGATAAGGAACTCGATTTTGCAGACACCTTAGAAGATCGCTTGATCGCCGCCGCCTGTGTCCATTCGCAATCCAAACAAATCGCGCTGCTCAGCCCCAAACCGCCTAATGCAACATGGCGTAAGTGGGCGAAACGTCACGGCAGGTCCTTGGTCCACGTACCGTTGGGACAGTTCAACGATGGGGTCATTCAGCAACTTCGAACAGTCCACGTTCTCAATGGACAAGAAGTGCGAAGCTATGCGGCCCACTTCATTCGAAAGGTATAGCGAAGGTTCGCGATGAAGATTTGGATCGACGCCGATGCGGCACCGCGTGAGGTGAAAGAGCTTGTCTTCCGAGCATCAGCGAGACTGAAACTCCCAGTCGTTTTGGTAGCGAATCAATCGATATGGACGCCCGGTGGAAGCTCGCTTATTTCTAGCGTAACCGTTCGCGATGGTGCGAATGTTGCCGACCAATACATCGTTCAAAACTCCACTGCCGGCGATGTCACTATCACCGCTGATATTCCTTTAGCCGCCCAATTGGTTGCTAAACAAGTTTACGTTATCGATCCACGCGGCGAAGAATATGACGAACGAAACATCTCGGGGCGATTAGCTGCACGCGATTTTTTGGATCTCGCACGCGGTGCTGGGATGGAGCTTTCGGGACCAGCTCCCTACGGACAAAAAGATCGCACCGCATTCGCTTCGGCTCTCGATCGAGTGCTTACAAAAGCATTCAAAGAAAAGGCATTGTTGCAGCAAAAAGTAACCATCGCGGGTCACTCCGATTCGGCCCAACAGCGTACGTCACCATCTTCGTAAATCATTACGGAAACTACGTTGGGGTTACAGCAAACGGGACAATCTTCCACGTAGCGCTGATCATCTCCGGCTGAGAGATCGATCGGGACAACAATCTCTTCTCCGCAAGAATCGCATATGTAAGTCGATTCATCGTTAAGTGTCGCACCCAACTCGCGAGAACGCTTTTTGCGAACCTTTTTTCTTTTCATTATCGATCGATCTTTGAAAGGGGCGTCAAGAAAGTGTTCGGAGCCTCCTTGCAAGGGCAGTTGTTGCTAGAAGAGGGCTCATCATGATCTTGGCAAATTGATTGGGTGAAACATCTTGCCTCGCAACGTCGCGTGATGGCTTGCGAACCGATTTTCGGAGCACCTTATTGAACCGATGGAGTCGTAACGCTTTCGCTGGAAATGGCTTGCTTGCCTGCCAAGAGTTCTTTAACGTGCTTATCGAGCATCTCCAGCTCCGTTTCCTCGTGCCAGTTGTATTTTCCTACCAGCTTTCCATCAGCATCTACTAAGCAGAATCGATCCGGATGGCCTTTGAGTCCGACTTGGCCAAGGAAGAAAACTTCACCAGCAACCTTCGAAATGTATTTGATGTCGCCCGTGAAAAACAGCCACTTATTCTTGTCAGCACCAAAGCTGTTGGCGTATTCGGAAAGGACCTCCGGTGTGTCTGCTTCAGGGTCTACTGAGATACTCACTAATCGAATGGGAGTGTCGCGATACTTCTCCTGAAGCAGTCGCATTTGATTGTTCTGTTGCTTGCAACTCCCAGGACACTTAGAGAAAAAGAAGCTCGCAATGTAGGGAGCTCCCTTGAGTTGCTCGCTATCAATAGCGTCGCCACTTCTTTCTGTCAGGTCGAATGACTGTAGCCAGTCCTTGGAATCTACGTTAACCAGCCCCGAACGCATCGAAGCGATCGCCTGTCGCTGACCAGGATCTTCACCGAAGGGTGATTCGACGATCGAAGACCCAGCGATATCGGGGTTCATCGAATCGTCATCCGACTGAGCGGCGGTCTGAGCGGTGGGCTTTTGTGGAGTTGGTGCGTTTCTTTTGGTCAGAACAGCCAAGCCAATTCCCACGAATGCTGCAACAAACAAAACAAGCAGTCGAATCTTCACTGTATATCTCCTTTAGCATTACGACGAACAATCAGTGTCGCAGCCATCAAAGTGACAAGGGTAAACGATAAAGTTACCAACCAACTCATGGTAATCGTCGGCTGCCAAAAGTTGGACGTTTGCATGTCTGGAAACATGGTCCATCGCATTCCTGCAACAGGATAAGTGAGCGGATTAAATCGCATGATCCAGTGCATAACACTTTGTCCGACCGGGGAATCACTATTTACGATCGGTATCGGAAAGAAAGCACCACTGAGCAGCCACATCGGCATCAGGCAAAGATTCATCAACGCATGAAACCCTTGAGTTGAATCGAGAGGCCATGCCATGCACACGCCCAATGCCGTCATGCCTAAAGCTGCAAGAGCCATAAAAGCCCCCAGCGATATCAAACTCCATTCGAACGGTACCGTTCCGAATGCAACGAGAAGGCCTATAAAAAACGCAGCTTGGACCCACGCAATCACCGCTCCGCCAATCGTCTTGCCCAAAGCGATCGTCCATCGTGGAACTGCAGCAACAACCACATTTTGCAAGAATCCTTCGCGACGATCTTCAATGATCGAGATGGTCGCGAAGATGGCTGTGAATAGCAGAATCAGAGCTACCGTCCCTGGTAAATAGTAGCCCATAAACCCCTGGTCGCCATTGCCTCGAAATGCGCCGTGCAGCCCCGTTCCAAACAGAATCCAAAACAAAATCGGCTGACCCACCGCAGCAACAACTCGATGCGGTTGGCGAAAAAATCGAACCCACTCGCGTTTGGCTAACATCCAAACCACAGGCAGAGAACGTGGTAGCGAACTTGGCAAGTTTGCTGACGATCGATGTTCAGACGCAACCGACGATGTGGACAATGTGTTTGCGATGATGGGACTGTTTTCATTCATAAAAAATCGTGTCTTGGTTATTCTGCTAACTCTTCCACGCTTGATCGCGTCCCAACATCCGGTCTAGTGAATCGGATGTCTGATAAATCAACGCTTCAGGGTAATGAATGTACGGGTGAAAGTATTCAAAGGTAACGCTTCCGGTGTAGCCAACTGATTCTAGCGCCGTCATCACGGCTGGCCAATTTGTTGTGCCGTCCAAAAGTGGTCGAAAAGTCTCCAGAGAATAGTCTGTGCCTTTCTTCGTAAACTCTTTGAAGTGGATGTTTTTAATCCGCTTATCGAGAATAGGTATCCAGTGCTCTGCAAACTGAAACATGGATATGTTGCCCGTGTCAAAATGAACACGCACGGCCTCGCTACCGAAGCTATCGACGAAATGATTCATCTCCATCGGTGTCATCAAAAACCCGTTGAAGAAGATGTTTTCCATATTAAGCGAAACGTGAAGCTTTTCTGCTTTACCAACCAGTTTGCCGATCGCCTCTTTTGCTCTCCGCTCACAAACGTCATTAGGAACAGGATCGTGGTCGTCACGCCAAGGAATATGAACCGCTCCTGGGACAACGAGCAAGTTTTCAAGGCCCATGTGATGAGTCGCATCGGCCATCAATCCGGCTAACTCGATACCTCGGTCTCGCTTGGCCGCGTCATTGCTCGACAGCGGATAGGGCCAAAACAAAAAACTACACAAGCCACTGATTTCGATTCCGATTTGATCAGCCAGTTGCCGGATGGCAGCTAATTGTTTTGGTGACGCCTTGGGTGACAAGTCATTATCGAGATCGTAGTTCAGCTCGATTGCGTCGAAGCCGGCTCTCTTTGCAAGCTCCAAACACTCTTTCAGTGACATGCGTTCCGGATAGGGAAAGGCCCACAAGTTAATCGACTTTCGCATCGCGTACTTTTTTATCGATCGACATCGTGCATCAACCGTGACCGTACCTGACGCAACGTTCGCGTGCCCCATTGCAGAGGTCGCAAGCGTTGCAGTACCTGCGGCAGTGACAGCCGCAGCAATGCCGCTGACGATTGAATCGCGACGCGAGATTTTTTGATTTTGTGCAAATGGAATGCTGAACATTCTTGAGAGTCCTTAAACTAACGACGTTGGCCTTAAGCTTCAATTCAGCACATCAAGCAATGTGAATGAAAAGCTTCCGAGGCTGTGTATCTTATCATCGATAATACGGGGAAATCATCAGGTAGGCGATCACGCCCGTGACAGAGACATACAACCAAATTGGAAACGCAAACTTGGCGATCCTTTTGTGCCGCTCGAACTGCGAGGTCAGTGCAAAGATAAACGCTCGCAGTACTAACGGAAGAACCACAAGCGAGAGCGCAATGTGCGATAGTAGAACAGTGTAATAAACTGTTCGGATAACCCCTTCTCCACCAAATTTGGTCGATGGGTTCGTAAGGTGATATGTCACGTAACAAACCAGAAAAAGCCCACCAAGAGTAAATGCAGAAGTCATCGCATAACGATGGTATCGAATGCTACCTGTCTTCAAAAAAATTATCCCAGCGATCAAAAGCAGTGACGTAAGAGTATTGATTCCCCCGATCACATGTGGCAGGACTTTGGTCCACGACCCAAGGTCTAGCTTCGTTGGTATTCCCAACAAAATGGCGACGACGATTGGGACAACGATGGATAAGGTGTTAACGAGTAAATTGGATTGTTTTTCATTCATAGGGATCATTTAACTTCGGAAAACTTAAAAGAGCCGATCGCCTGTTTTTTCAATAAAGACATCTTCAAGGCTTGGGCGAGCAATGGTTAGGCTCCGCATTGATTCTCCCAGAAGGTTAGAAATAGCGGCTACATGTTGAGCTGCCGAATCGATTGAAACTCGGACTTGGGAGCCAACAACTTTGGGTTGCCATGGAAAGTTCTTTTGCAACAGGCTAGCAACAGAGTTTGGTTCCAAGCACTCGATCGATATTGCATCACCTCCCGAAGCATGCCTGAGAGAATCGGGCGAATCGAAAGCGACACATTTGCCGCGGTTCATAATGATTAGCAGGTCGCACTTTTCTGCTTCCTCTAATAGGTGTGTCGTCATTACAATAGTGACACCTTCAGATGCTTTGAGCTCGCTCAAAGCCTTCCACATTTCTAACCGTGCGACTGGATCTAGCCCAGTACTTGGTTCGTCTAGCAAAAGCAGTCTAGGATGATGAAGAAGGCCTTTTGCTATTTCAACTCGTCGCTTCAACCCTCCGGAGAGTTTCTCGCATCGATCGTCAGCACGATCGCTAATGGAAAGTTGCTTTATGACTTGTGCGACTCGCGAACGACGTGTTGCACCGGAGAGTCCAACCAGAGCAGACTGACAATCTAGATTTTCCCGAACTGTTAGCTTCCGATCCAGGCTAGGTGATTGAAAGACTACTCCAATTGTCGAACGTACTGCAAAGATTTGAGTGCGAGTGCTCGCACCGAAAACTTCAATGTCACCTTTTTGCAAAGGCATCATTGTCGAAATCAAGCGAAAAAGGGTCGATTTGCCACTTCCATTGGGTCCTAAAATCCCCACGATTTGGTTAGCACCCAGCGTAAACGAGAGGTCATCGATCGCGAGATTAGACTGATACTTGTGCGACACACCCCTTACGACAATAGCGTCGTTCGCACTGGAGTGTTTATCGACGATCATAAAATGGATCTCACCAACACGATCAGAAGGATCGATGGCAGATAGATTAAAGAGCTATGCAGTAGCTTTCGAGCCGTTTGCTGGTTACGATCACGAAGAAATCGGATCGATGCGGCTGTTTGCGAGAGGCAACTTACAACTGCCAAGGCCGCCAAGAACCAAGTTACTGGGCTTTCGGGAGTAACCGCAAGAATCGAAACAGGAATCAAAATCATTGCGGGTATCACTGCATGCCAACCCGCGGCTAATCCGGTTGGTTCCACATTGGTCAGCATTTTATAGCCCGCACCGGCATATTGATCACGATATAACCACGCGATGGACATAAAATGCGGGAACTGCCAAAGGATAACCACCGAGGTGAGAACCCAACCTTCCAAATCATAGATAGATCCCCCGGCAGCAGTCCAACCAATCAACACCGGCAACGCTCCGGGCAATGTCCCCACTGCGGTGTTCCACCAGGACCACTGCTTCATCGGCGTGTAGATCCAAACGTAGGCCACCCATGTAGCGAGGCCAACAAGAGTCGCCGTCCAGGTAGTAGCAATCGCTAGATACGCAAATCCTAAGATGCCCACAGCCCATCCAAACAACCCGGCTTCAAAACTGGTCAGCCGACCCGCCGGAAGTGGACGATTTTTCGTTCGCATCATGAGTGCATCTTGATCGGCTTCTAGCCATTGATTTAGGACGCTCGCACTCGCTGCGATCAGCATTGTTCCGAGCAATGTGTGAATTGCAATTAGAGCGGATAGTTCGCGATGAGCGAACGCCACCATTCCGATGCCAACTGTCAGAAGAATCATTAACAAAATTCGAGGTTTTGTTAGCGATATGTAATCTTTCCACCACGAGAGCGACTCCGCAACCGATGCCGAAGCGGCCACCGATGGTGCAGTAGAACTGGCTATTTGAATTTCAGTGGTACTCATTGGGTCGGTCGGTGGCTAATGCTGAGATCGAATTGTTGTGTTGTCTTGGTTTGTCGCCAAACCCGCAGTGCGAATACAAGTGCTGACACGATAATCAGCGAACCTGTCGCTTGATGCCCCGTGACGATCCACGACTCCCAGTATCCTTGGATCTCGATGGTGTAACGTGATAGTATCGGGGCAGAACCAGCTAATGGCAACGCATAATTGGCTATCCAGGTCCCGCATCCGAGGAGAATCTGAACAACTAATAAGCCGAAAATGCCCAAACGCAGCCCGCGAATCCCCTGAAGGTCACGATATTGCTCGGTAGACGAAACCGCTAAGACGACAATAGCCATCACCAATACCAACAAAGCCATTGTCAGATGCGTATGAACCAAGCTGGTAAAAAAACCAGGACTTGCCCAAGGCTGGATGTGCCTGAGCTGGGCTCCGAGAGCCAATTGAACAACCGTAGCCAAAAATAGGCCTACCGTCATCCAAGCAAACCAACCTCGAGAGACAAGCACTTTATCATCGCGTTTCCACCAAGAAGAGGTGACCGTTACAACAGCAGCGGCAAGTGCAAAGACCAAGGGACCAGTACAACCGTGAATCATTGCGAGAGTTCGCGCGTCGAAGACAACCCTCGCACCTCCCAACAATCCCTGTGCGACGATTGCTGCGAGCAACCCGACGCAAAGCCATCTCACCCATCGGCGTGGCTCGTCAATCCACGCTGCGATGCAAAGGCAGATTACCAAAAACCCGGCTAGGCTTCCCAGCAAACGATGCCCATGCTCGACCATCAAGTCGAATGGTCCATATACCCAAGCCGAAACCGGGTAAGCAAACATGTTATAGCCGTAGGTTCCAGGCCAATCCGGAACCGCCATGCCAGCGTCCTGCGTCGTTACCAAGCCGCCTACCCAAATCAGAGGAAATATAGTTAGCGCGACAGCCCACGACCACCGATGGACCCACTTACCCCCGGAAACTGCTGCTGAAAAATTGCTCGCTGTGTAGTCGCTCACTGGCCAGCTCCCATTAATACTGCGAGACCTGCGGCTTTGCCGCCGGTCAAGGCTGGCGCAGAATTAGTTGAGTTAGATAGCGACTCTACGAATCGCACCAAGTCCATGATTTGTTCGTCCCTTAGCCCACCATCAGTGCTCGCCGCAAGAGCAGCAGCCGGCATGGGCGAGCCTTCGATACCATTGAGAACGGCTCGAAGAATCGCTAAACGTGAACTGCTTTTCGCGTGCTTTAAAACAGGAGCATCCTCTCTAGATGAGGTCTCCTCTGCTGAAGCCTTCTCGGGGAGTGAATCATGGAGTGATGAATCGCTAATTGGAAGATTATCGATCGTGGGAATCCCTCGGTAAGCCTGCAGAGTCAGGTTCCGTGGAAAGGCAGCAACAGGTTTGAGTAGCCCCAGTTGTTTCAACGGTTTCCACTCTGCTCGTGCCATTGGATTAATCCCAGCGCGAATTGTCCAGTCCTTCGTCCATTCGTCATAGTCTTTCCATTTAGGGTCTCCGGTGCCGTCCTTGCCATGGCACTGAGCACACGCTGCGATACTTCCCTCAAAGAGGGCGCGGCCGCTTTCTAGCGACTCTTGAAATAGATTTCCCGCCATCGACTTTGAATCGGAATTTAGATCGCTTTTCGCGAAGTCATGTCTTGCGACAAACGCGTTGAAGGGCGATTGGCTTTGCGACTCCTTCAGACCATCAGATAACATCCATCGATCGGCCACACGGATGATTACTTCATTGATCCGACGCAAACCATTCTTAAATGCTTCGGGGCTTGTCTCTTGCAGGTTGGTATCAAACAACACATCTTCGCTGTCAAGGTCTCGAATCGTGTCCATCATAAGTTCTCGTTCCACCTCACCGCGGATTGCTAGGAACCGGACGTATCGGGCTAGAATTGGGATGTCGTCTGCGTAGTGTTTGGAACGTTTGAGGTTTGCCATGGCGGGCATGCTTGTACCCGGCACACCGAAAGTGATTGTCTGAATTAGGTCTTCCACCGAAGGCCGAGTCCCATAGAAAGCATTTTTGAACTTAAAGGTGCCGCGACGAAAATCGCGTGGATAAGGATCCAATAACGCGGCCGTCGGTCCGAAACCATCACCACTAATCCCGTGACATTGAGCACATTGCTTACGAAAAAGTCCAACTTCTACGAGATCGAAGTTGCGACCCACTGGCCCAGATGCGCGAGCAAGAGACTTTTGATCAGTCAGCGAGTGATATCTTGAAGACTCCACGAGGATATCTGGCCACTTTGGCAGGTCTGGAGTACCAAAGGCAAAACGCAGTGCGTTAGCAACTTCGATCGATCGACCGCCGAGGTCTTCGCGAAGCTCCCTTTCCATTCGAAACGAAAGAAGCTGATTTGACACGAAATCTACCGGCTTTTGATTACACCCAGAAGTAACGACCAATAAGAGCACGAACAAACAAGGCACGAAATATCTCAAAATGCGACGTAAAAACTTTGGAGTTTGCGTTTTTCTTTCCAATTCCCTGAGTCCCTGACGGTTACTGTGAATACTTCTCTTTTGGATCTAACCGCAGCCACGGCGGGAAAGCTCACAGTCATTGCCGGTCAGTCGAGTTTCGTGATGACAAGCGATTTTGTCGAGCGATTCTTGGGAATATGCTACCAATGCGTAGTGGGTCAAATCGTCGCATTGCGACTAGGCCAATTTGCGAAGTGCTAGTCGATACAAAAGAAAATTCCGAAAATTTCGGCACAAACGGTACAGTTTCCCGCAAAAGTCAGCTTAGGGCTCTTGATTTGCTGTACGGATAAACTCAGCGTTATACAGTAGGTAGATGGGTGTGCATTGAAGAATCAATGAATTTTGGCATGGCATTGCATAACAACTTGAGTAAAAACCTTTTCGAGAGTAAGTGTGTTTAACCGAATAAATCATAGGGATAGACCTTCAAAAACTAGGAACGAGTTCGTCATGGGGCAGCATGGGCGACGTCAAAGTAGAAGAGATCCGATAACTGGAAATCCAAAAATCCTGCCCCCCTCTGGTCGTATTCTTCCCGAAATGGGTGGTCGGAGTTCGCATGGCTCATCGACACCCAAGCTTGTTGCAGAATTTACGGAGCAGAACATTCCCTCACCGTTATCTTCTGACGTGAGTCTTAACTGTCAAACGACCGCTGGAGCTTTTGAGTTCCCGTCTGAACGAGTCAGTAAAGAAATGATTTTTGCCAAACCTCACGTCGTCGAACCTCATGGCTTTGTATCCAAAGCATTACTGGAGCCAAGCTCTTCTGGAATCGATAGCTCCTTAATGGACCTAAAGGATTCAGACCCAAAGCCACTGCAAGAAGAAGAGAAGAAAAAAGCAGACGCAAAAGTGCAGGGTACCGAAGGTTTTGGCTTCCGAAGTGTTTCCTGGTCTCAGGTAACCGGGAGTTATCGACGCGAAAGATCCATCGAAGGACTTCTGTTCGGCGCATCCGTTGGGGATGCCTTGGGGTTATCTCGCAAAGGATTATCTCGTCGCTCTGCTGCCTCAATGTTCGGACGAACGGCATTGAGTTACAAACTGACTCCGGGTCTCGGACTGGTTAGCGACGACACGCACCGAATGCTGATGACTTTACAAGCCATGCTGCGATCAAAGTCGCAGTTGGAGAATTTCAGGAGCAGCTTTGCGACCAGGCTGCGGTGGTACTTGTTGACTTGTCCGGTGACGTCTGGAATCGCGACGCAGGTAGCAGCCGTTCGGCTTTGGATGGGCGTTGCACCGGAGTTGTCGGGGGTATCATCTTGCGGGAATAGCCCATTGATCAGTGCACTTGCCTTGGCAACAGTCCTACAGGGCACAGGGCATTCTGTGGAGCGTTGGGTAACGGCCTCCACGAAACTAACTCACAAATCGCCTGAAGTTACGGAAGCGGCAATTTTATTAGCCCACGCTGCCCATATGGCATTGATGGTTCCAAAGCAAGAATTTGATTCTTGCCGTGTGATGGATGACCTGATTGCTTTAACGCAGGAAACATCGCTCAACAAGATGCTCGTGAGCCTCAGGGATCCGCTTGCAAAGGGATTTAGTGTTCACCGAGCCGCCAAAGTGCTCGGCTTTGGTAAAGGAATACCAGGGACAGCTTTGACTACGTCTGTGATCGCGATCTACGCATGGCTTCGACATCCGGACAGTTACCGACGGGCTGTGACGGCAGTCGTACGCACTGGAGGTGACACCGATTCTGTTGCAGCGTTAGTGGGTGGGCTTTCAGGAGTACGCCTCGGGGTCGACTCAATCCCGACCAGCTGGTCGAAACAAGTTTCTACTTGGCCTCAAAACCGACGATGGTTGGACCGCCTGACAGGGCGACTGACAGACTGGCCTCATGGTAGCGAAGATTTGCACGCCGCCCCAGCACTTCCGACGTATCCGCTTCGGCAGCTACTCAGATCAGTCGGTCTGGCCTTTGGAGTGGCGCTGGGGATGTTGATACGTAGTCCGTGGCAAATTGCGACTTGGCTTGACCGAAGATCTGCCTAAGTAGGCGGTTGTTTCATGGTTAGTGGTTGACAATTCGCCCAACTCCCTTTACGTTGCCAGTTTCTGATTCTTCTCGGCTCGTGTTGGTCGGGGCCGTCGGTCTGGCTCATTGTTGAAAATGCGTTTGACTGAAGGTGCGAGTCACACTTCAGTTACAACCTGCCGACCGGGCTTTTTGGACGCATGAATCCACAAGAATTGCTCCGCATCGCTGATTCGCTCCACCGCGAGAAGAACATCGACCGAGAACTCGTGCTATTGGCAATCGAGTCGGCGTTGGTTACCGCTTTTAAGCGTCACTACGGTGAAGAATCGGACGTTCAAGTAAAGATCGCCCGCGACGGTGGATCGATCATCGCCACTTGCGACGGCCGTGCTTTAGACCAAGAGGAAATTGGGCGCATTGGAGCCCAGACAGCCAAACAAGTCATCATTCAGAAAATTCGCGAAGCCGAGCGCGATGCCCGGATGGACGAGTTTGAAGACCAAGTCGGTCAGCTTGTTACGGGTATCGTCCAGCGTACCGAACGAGGCGTTACCGTCGTCCAGCTTGGCCAAGTCGAAGCAATCCTTCCTCGAAGCGAACAGATTTCCGGCGAAAGCTACCACAACGGCGAGCGTGTTCGAGCTGTTATCTACGAAGTAAAGGCGGCTGGAAATCGAGTCAAAGTGATTCTCTCTCGAACCAAGACTTCATTGATTCAAAGGCTTTTCGAACAAGAAATCCCTGAAATCGCTGAAGATGTTATCGAAATCAAGGCAATCAGCCGCGAGCCTGGTTATCGAAGTAAGGTAGCCGTCACAAGCAGCGACCAGCGAGTCGATTGCGTCGGAGCTTGCGTTGGCATGCGTGGTAATCGAATTAAAAACGTAACCAGCGAACTCGCCGGTGAGCGAATCGATATTGTTCGTTGGAGTGAAGATCCAATCGTTTTGATCACGAACGCGTTGCAACCTGCAGAAGTTCAGCAAGTTTTGTTATGCGATATGATTGGAAGGGCAATCGCCCTTGTTGCCGATGATCAGCTCTCGCAAGCGATCGGTCGCTACGGCCAAAACGTTCGACTTGCAAGCAAGCTTTGCGGCTGGGACATCGAAATCATGACGGCTGACGAGCTCGAACGGCAAATCGATCGAGCGATCAAGGCCTTCATGGAAATCGAGGGTATGACGGAAGAACTTGCGCAACGATTGGTCGAGCAAGGCTATTTATCGTATGATGACTTGTCGGTGATCGAACCTGACTCCCTCATGGAGTTAGGCGGGTTGACCGAAGAACAAGTCGAAGCAATCGTAGATCAGGCAGACATTAAAGCTGCAGAGAACGAAGAGATCGAGAACGAAAGAAAACGTGTCGAGCGAGCCGAAAAAGAACGGCTTGCGACCGAGGCGATTATTGCTGCCGAAGAGGCAGCAAGGCAAAAGAAAAGAGCTGATGTAAAGCCAGCCTCGGAGGCCAGTGCCGACGAAGCAAGCGATCCATCGCAATCCGCTGTGGGTGACTCCAGTGGAGCTTAGAACAGAAAAGTTGGTGGTTGCTCTCTCACGGAAGCGTGTGCAATTCGTGAGAGTTCAATCAAGTGATCCTTCGCTGCGGAATACTATGGTTACCGTGCGCAGGAGCGCAACCTATGTAGTTTGAAACAAACCTAAGATTGGGAATCCCAAGGAAAATTGGCCTGTGGCTGTACGTATTTATTCGCTCGCAAAAGAAATGGGTCTCGACAGCAAGGAGCTGGTGGACCTGTGCACGCGGATTGGGATTCTCAACAAGGGAAGCGCCCTCGCAAGTTTAGAAGACGAAGAAGTGTCTCGCGTCAAGAAGCACGTGGCAACGCAAGCCGCAGGAGCTTTAGCCGCCGCTGCTCCCATCAAGGCGGTGGCGAGTTCTTCTGCGACGGCAGCACCAGTTGCTTTTGCTCCCGAGCGCCCTAGCGTGAAAAGTGTCGGTAGTCCGATACGCCAAATTGGTCGCCCTGCTGTTATTGGTCGGGCCAAACCGAAGGTAGTGGCTGATGCGGAAACCATCGCAGCGTCCAGTGATGCTTTACCACAGACGATCTCTATCGAGCCCGATTCTCGCGGCATCAGCACTGAGGAATCCAAAGTCGAAATTGCTGCAAAAGCACCATCGATCGATTTACCTGATTCCTTGGCAGTTGAGCAACCAGTCGCCGAAAGTTCTGCCGAACCGAAAGCCGAATCCGGCGGAGAAGCTCGCGATCAGCAATCGAGTGCACCAGTTCGACAAGATTCAAATCCTCGACCAGGAATTGTGACCCGTGGTATCCGCGTTATCGGAGCTCGACCCACCAAAGCTGGCGAAGGACTCACCAAGGCAGGCGGTGGAGAAGAGCGTAAGAAGCGACAAAATATGGAGCCGGTCATCAATCTGAAGACCCGGATTCCAAAAACGGCTGCTCCTCCTCCGACCAAGTCAAACGAAGTCGCTGCCCAAAAGCCAGAAATACGACTCACGCCCGATATGATCGCAGGCGGTCGTCAAGGCATGCGAGCTCCTCTGGAAAAACTACAGCAAGACACGGCCAAGGCTGTTCGAGGCCCCGCGGCTCCGCCTCCTGGTTCGGGTGTGGCTGCTGGCGGTGGCTTGAAGAAATTCAAAGACGCTGCCGAACGCGCGGCTCAAGCCCGAGGCACAGGCAAGAAGAGCGTTGCTGAAATCGCGGAAGAAGGCAAGGCAGCGGCAGCAGCTCGTCTGGATCGCAGCAAACGCGGTCGGGATAACAAGGTAAAGTTTGGTAATTTCGATGACGAAGGAGACGGTCGCCGTCGCCGTGGTCGCCATCAAAGCAAGGCTCCAAGCACTGCTGCGCCGCGAAAAGACAAAGTCATTCTGGACATTCCTTGTACTGTTCGTAGCTTCTGCGAAGCGGCTGGTGTTCCAGTCGCACGCGTGCTGCGTTCTTTGATGACGATGGGAATCCCAACCAGCATCAATGCAAACCTAGATGCTGAGCAAGCTCTTCTCCTCGCAACCGAGCTGGGCGTAGAAGTTGAATTCCGTGAGGCTGTTTCGGCCGAAGCGTCTATGCTCGATACCCTCGAGAAGATCGAAGATGCTGCAGAAGACTTGATTCCCCGAGCTCCAATCGTGACTTTCTTAGGCCACGTCGACCACGGCAAGACATCGCTTTTGGACTACTTGATCGGGACCAAAATTGTAGCCGGTGAAGCGGGTGGAATCACGCAACACATCCGCGCTTACCAAGTCGAAAAGGATGGTCGCAAGGTCGCATTTGTCGATACTCCTGGCCACGAAGCTTTCACCGAAATGCGAGCTCGCGGTGCTAACGTGACCGACATCGCCGTTCTGGTCATCGCAGCGGATGACGGCATCATGCCGCAAACCGAAGAAGCGATCTCGCATGCAAAAGCGGCTGGCGTTCCCATTGTCGTCGCAGCCAATAAAGCAGACTTGCCTTCGGCAGATATTAATCGACTGATGACGCAAATGACCGAGCACGGGCTCACTCCAAGTGCTTGGGGCGGTGATGTTGAAGTCGTTCCAACCAGCGCAATTACCGGCCTTGGGATGGATGAATTGCTCGACACGCTTCTAACGGTAGCTGAACTGAACGACTACAAAGCCAACCCAAAACGAGCAGCAATTGGTGTTTGCTTGGAAAGCGAACAGGCTTCTGATCGAGGCATTATCGCGAAGATGATGGTTCAAAACGGAACCTTAAGAGTTGGAGATATTGTTGTCTGCGGATCTACGTACGGTCGCGTAAAAGCGATTTATGATACTCTGCGACGCAATAAACAACTCACCGAAGCTGGCCCGTCGATGCCTGTGAATATCACTGGACTGGAACACGCGCCGGATGCCGGCGAGAAGTTCTATGTCCTAGATGATATCCAGCAAGCTCGAGAAATCGCAGCCGTTCGTGGCAGCCAAACGCGATCCTCGTCGCTCTCCGGAACTACCAAGGTTTCCTTCGAAGCGTTCCAAGAACTGATCCAATCCGGTCGATTAACGAAGCGTGACGAAGATAAGGTCATCCTCAACCTGATCATTCGGGCTGATGCGCGAGGCTCTCTGGAAGCGATCGAAAAAGAACTAACCAAACTCGATCACCCTGAGGTGGAACTAAAAATCCTTCAGCGATCCGTTGGTGGAATTTCGGTTGCAGACGTTACGCTTGCATCCGCCTCGGGTGCAGTTATCGTCGGCTTTAACGTGATTCCCGACGAAGCCGCTCGAGGACTTGCGGACCAGAAGAATGTGGAAATTCGTCGATACGACATCATTTACAATCTCGCGTTGGATATTAAAGCTATCGTCGAAGGTCGCTTAAAACCAGCCGAAAAGGTTGTCGAACTGGGGCGAGCGCTTGTCAAACAAGTCTTCTCGGTCTCCCGAGTCGGTACAATCGCCGGATGTTACGTTGTTCAAGGAAGCATCGAACGTGGATGTCGGATTCGAGTCAATCGCGATGGAAGAACCATCGGCGACTATCCTTTGGATACGCTTCGTCGAGTCAAAGATGACGTCAAAGAAGTTCTGAGAGGCTTGGAATGCGGCATTAAACTATCGGGCTTCAATGATGTGAAGCAGGACGACATTCTCGAAGCCTATAAGATCGAAGAAGTCGCTAGAACTCTAGATATGCCAGTCAACTAAACCGCCGAGGCACACGTCCTAGGTCAACAGCAACCATTTCAACTCCGGTGCAACAATTTGTTTCGCCGGCCTACTGTCTCGAATACCAACTGATTTTATCCTTGGCGTAATCCAAGTCATTCAACCGTGAGTTCTCGTCGTTTACTTAAAGCTGGTGAAGCAATCCGCGAAGTGGTCTCAATGGCCATCCTAACAGAGCTGCGCGATCCTCGAGTCCAAAACGTGACCGTACTCGGTGTTGAAGTCATGCCTGACATGCGGGAAGCAAAAGTCTTTATCAGCGTGCTGGGAACGCCAATCCAGCAAAAGACCGTACTGCGTGGGTTGCAGAACTCGGCTGGTTTTCTTCAAGCGAAAATCGCAGACCGAATTGAAACGCGATACACTCCGAAGCTAACGTTTGTCGCGGATGAAGGTGTCAAAAAGTCGTTGGCTGTCTCGCAAATCCTTGAACAAATCGCTGCAGAAAAAAAAGCTAAGAGTGCAGACAACTCGAGTACGACATTTGTCGCAACAGAAACTCCCTCATCATTAGTTAGTCCATCTGATTCAAGCGCAGTTCGAATGGATTCTGACTTTGTGACCGGCGCAGATACAGCAGACGCTGAAAATTCCTCCACAGCAAGCCTCACGGGCGAACACTCCCCAGCAGACCGAGACGCATTCTCGGAAGAACGTTTCAACGATTAGTCGTCATTTGATTTCGATCACTAATTCTTTTTGATTTTTATCTAATATCATCTATGGCCAGCAGCAATCGCGCCGATCGTTTCGATCACCTCTACAAATCTCTTCGTAAGCATTACAAACCGATCGTTGATCCAAGCGACCGGAGGGTGCTCGACTGCCTGCTTTATGCATGCTGCTTGGAAGATGCTTCGCACGAAGCGGCCGATGAAGCTTTTGCGAAGCTCCAACAAACCTATTTTGATGCCAACGAAATTCGCGTCACCACTGTCGCTGAACTTTCTGAGTCGCTCACTAGTCTCCCCAAGGCGGCTGCTGCGGCTGGGCGACTGAAAAAGTCTCTCCAATCGCTCTTTGAAGCTCGATACTCATTCGACATAGATGATCTCAAGAAAGCAAACTTGGGCAAAGCAGTCGAAGAAGTCGCCGCCTGGGAGGGGACCTCGAAGTTCGTCATGGGCTACGTAACCCAACATGCTTTTGGTGGTCACTCAATTCCTGTTGACAACCAGATTCTATCTGTTTGCGTTGCACTGGAATTGCTGACATCCACGGAAGCTAACAAGGGTGTTCTGCCGGGGATCGAAAGAGCCATTCCTAAAAACAAAGGACTCGAATTCGCTTCCTTGCTCCACCAGTTCGCAGTCGAATACACGGCCGACTTTCATCATCCTGTTGTGAATGCGATTTTCAAGGAAATGGGAGTCGCAAATAAAGTCCGCGTCTCCTTTGTCGCTCCACTGCCTGTGAAGGAGTCCGAAAAGGCTCCGCTTGCGGGAACAGCTCAACACTTGGAAGCAACTAACGCCAAAGCAAAAGCTGAAAAGCAAGCCGCCGCTGCTTTGCTAGCCCCATCGGCCGCCCCGGCTCCCAAAGCCCCAGCGAAATCGTCTTCCAAGCAAGATTTGCCTGCAGCTACGGCGGCCAAACCAACGAAGATGGCTGCAATCAATTCGAACATCAAGACGTTGACTCCCAAGGAAGCGGCCCAAAAGGAAAAGGCATCTGGCAAAAAGCCTGTTGTAGTCGACCCCAAGGCATCCAAAAAAGGTGACGCGAAAGCTTCTGCAAAGGTCGGGACAAAAGCAGCAGATAAACCTGCCGACAAAAAAGCAAAGGCTACCCAGTCCACAAAGGCTGCTCCTGCTTCCAAATCCGCTGATCTGAAGGCGGCTAATCCGAAATCAGCAGCCAAGAAAAGCTCGGCTGCCAAATCTCCAGCTAAACCCTTAGACGCAAAGTCAAAGCCCGCCAAGACGGCTCCGGCCACTAAGACCGTCAAACCAGTTCCTGGGAAATCGGCTCCCGCAAAGCCCGTAGCAGCCAAACCTGCTAGCAAGGAAAAGTCGAAGAAAAATGCCGATCCTCCAAAGGCAACTACCCCGGCTTCCAAAAAGGGAACCGCAGCCAAACAACTACCCGTCAAAGCCGTTACCAAAAAGAATACCAAGCCTCGCTGAGGTTAAGTAAACTGGCTGGATCGTTCTTTCGATTCATGCCTCCCTAAGACACGCTAAGTATCAATTACTTCACGAAATCAGAATTAGATTGAGGATTCACGGCCATGGCCGGACATTCGCAGTATTCCAACATCAAACACCGTAAAGCGGCCGTAGACAGCAAGCGTAGCAAGCTGTGGGGCCGACTTGCGAAAGCCATCATCATCGCTGCAAAGCTCGGCGGAGGGGATCCCGATGGAAATCCTCGACTGCGAACCGCAATCATCGATGCAAAAGGCGTTTCGATGCCTAAGGACAACATCGAACGTGCTATCAAAAAAGGTACCGGCGAGCTGGAAGGTGGCGATGTCGAAGAAATGCTCTACGAGGGCTACGGTCCAGCAGGTGTTGCGATCCTTTGCGATATCGCAACGGACAATCGAAATCGGACGGCAGGCGAAGTTCGAAAAATTTTCGACAAAGCCGGTGGACAGCTTGGGAAGACCAATTGTGTTGCCTACCTCTTCGACCGCAAAGGGATCTTCGTGATCGCTCATGCGACGACGACTCTCGATAACTTGATGGAAGTTGCTCTCGAAAATGGTGCCGAAGACGTTACTGAACTCGAGGATCGCTACGAAGTAAGTTGCGCACCCGAAAGTTATCTCGGTTTAGCAGAAGCATTTGAAGCCGCTGAAATTTCATGCGAACATAAAGAGATCGTTCGTATTCCTAGTACAACAGTCGAAGTGGACAGCGAGACAGCCAAGAGCGTCACCAAGCTTCTAGCCGACCTTGACGACCACGACGACGTACAATCAGTATCTTCGAACGTTCAGTTTACGAGCGAACAGTTAGCCGAGATGAACTAGAGTTGAATGCAAAATATTTCTATACCGCGTATCGATGCTTCATCGAACGATTTCGCTGAAGCACTCGCTAGCCTTCGTCACCGGCTGAGCCCCTCTGGAAACATCGTCAGTGAACGTGGCAAGGCTCTCACGTTAAAAGTCTTTGGCGAAGCTCTCTTGCCAGATCAAGTTGTTCAACGGATCTGCGAAGATGTTCGAACGCTTGGGACACCCGCCCTGCTACGTTATTGTCGTGAGCTCGATGGCAGTGACCTTCAAGCAAACCAACTTCGCGTCTCCCCAGAGCAAGTCCAGGAAGCTCACGCGGCAGCAGCACCCGAATTCCTCGCAACAGTGCGAAAGATTCGTAAAAACATTCACGACTTCCAGTCCGCCATTCTTCACACCTCCGTGGCAACTCACCCAAGCCCAGGCGTGACACTCGAACAGCGGTATACTCCGCTGGATCGAATTGGTATCTGCGTTCCCGGTGGAGCGGCTGCGTATCCGTCGACTCTTTTGATGACCGCCGTTCCTGCTCAGGCCGCTGGCGTTCCCGAAATCGTTGTCGTTGCGCCTCCGACAAAATTAGGAGCCTACAACCCTCAAGTTTTAGCCATTTGCCATGAACTGGGCATCAAAGAAGTCTACGCGATGGGAGGTGCCCAAGCCGTCGCGGCGATGGCTTACGGACTACCTGAGATCCGAGGAGTCGACAAAATCGTTGGCCCCGGGAGCCTCTTCGTTGCGCTCGCCAAACGCCACGTTTTCGGGCACGTAGATATCGATTCAATTGCCGGACCAAGCGAAGTTGTCGTGATCGCTGACGAAACCACACGCCCTGATTTTGCGGCTTCCGATATCTTAGCTCAAGCCGAACATTCGCCCGGTGCAAGTTTGCTGATCTCATGGCAGCGTTCTGTTCAAGATGCAATCGATAAAGCCCTTCACGAACAAATCGTTGCACTGGAGAGATCCGAACTCACCATGAATGCCCTCGAAAGCTTCGGATCGTATATCCTGGCTCGCGATGAACAGCACGCGTGTGAGCTTACTAATCTGATAGCCCCCGAGCATCTCCACATCGCAACGAGAGAGCCTCGTAAACTACTGGCCAAAATTCGTCACAGTGGTGCAACATTTCTGGGAGACTATTCGCCGGTGGCGCTTGGTGACTACGCAGCAGGGCCCTCGCATGTGCTACCCACGGGTGGAACGGCGCGATGGGCGTCCGGTCTTAGCAGCAATCATTTCCTACGTTCATCAAGCGTCATCGAGTATTCTAAAGAGGCCTTACAGAGTATCGGCGAAGATATCGAACGTATGGCTAGCTGCGAAGGACTTACAGCGCATCGAAACAGCGTCACTATTCGGACTCAATCGTAACGGCTGCGGAACAACGTCGTAGCCATATTGTTGATAAATCTCAGTCGACAACTTCCTTCCTCCCAGACATTATCTAATCTTATCCATAACTTTGTACTTTATTATCGATCTCTATCATGTTGCAGCCATCGATTAACGCATTCTTTCGTGACGACGTGCTGGCGATGCAGCCCTACGTTCCAGGCGAGCAACCGCAGGGTGGAAAAGCAATCAAGCTGAATACGAACGAGAGCCCTTATCCACCGCCACCATCGGTCATCCAAGCTATCCAGCAAGCTGCCTCAAGACTTGAACGTTATCCAGACCCGCTTGCAACCTCATTTCGATTGCGAGCCTCTGAAGTTTTGAATGTCGACGCCGATCAAATTTTGTGTGGTAACGGAAGCGATGATATTCTTACGATCCTAACGCGAGCTTTTGTATCCTCAGGCACGAAGGTTCGCTTTCCCTATCCCAGCTATATCCTCTATCGCACGCTCGCACAGCTGCAAGGAGCCGCCTCCGAGGAGATCAACTTCGAGGCCGATTGGTCGCTCGGACCTTCCTTCGATACTGACTTGCGACTCGTCTATCTTCCCAACCCCAACAGTCCCACCGGTACGATGGTTTCACGAGACCAAATCTTGGAGCTCGCTGATAGACTTCCATGCCCCCTCGTAGTTGACGAAGCATATGTCGACTTCGCTCCGTTCTCGTGTGTCGATCTGCCTGCGACTAATCCCAAGATCATGGTCACTCGAACACTTAGTAAATCGTACGCACTGGCTGGACTGCGATTCGGCTACCTGGTTGCTCACCCCGATGTAGTTCAAATGCTACGAAAGGTAAAAGATAGCTACAACACCGACGCACTCTCGATAGCCGGAGCGACTGCCGCAATCGATGATCAAAAGTGGCTCGTTGAGAACGTCCGAAAATGCAACGCGACACGCGACCGCATGACCATTGGGCTTCGCGATCTGGGCTTCGCTGTGATCGACTCGCACGCAAACTTTGTCTGGTGCAAGCACCCGCAACGCGACTCTCGTGAACTGTATGAGTTGCTGAAACGAAACGGTCTCTTGGTGCGTTATATGAATTATGAGGGCTGGAGCGATGGTTTGCGAATTAGCGTCGGCACCGACTCCGCAATCGACGCCGTCCTGGCCGTGCTTCGGTAGTATAATGCACTGGCCCTATGCAAAACCGCTTTGAGCACCAAAGATGGTGACAATTCTGGTATTCATCGACAGTCATTGATTCCTGCAGCACTTATCGAGAACCAAGAAACTATGCGACAAAGCGAAATTCATCGCGAAACAGCTGAAACAAAAATCCAACTAAGTATCGTTCTAGATGGTACCGGCAAATGTGACGTGCAAACCGGCGTCGGATTTTTGGATCACATGCTAACACTCTTCGCGCGACATTCGCTGATCGATCTTTCTGTTCATGCCAAGGGTGATTTGGAAGTCGATGCTCATCACACTACCGAGGACGTTGGCATTTGCTTGGGACAAGCAATTCGTCAAGCACTAGGCGATAAATCCGGGATCCGACGATATGGTCACCTGACCCTACCGATGGAAGAAACGTTAGTCACTACCGCAATAGATCTTTCGGGAAGAAACTATCTCGTTTTTACAGCTCCAATCCCCGCCCCGAAAATCGGCGACTTTGATTCCGAGCTAATAGAAGATTTCTGGCAAGCATTTTCTGCAAACGCGCTTTGCAATCTTCACATACTTTTGCACTACGGTCGCAACAGCCACCATATTGCAGAGGCCATCTTCAAGTCGGTCGCAAGATCGCTACGTCTGGCCATCGAAGTCGACCCTCGTCAAACAGGCGTCCCAAGCAGCAAGGGCACCCTGAACTCTTAGCCACGCCACTCCGCAGACTTGAATATTATCTGCCTACCGAGAACTACCGCTTGGCGGTCTACAGATAATCTTTCCACAAGCCGTCACTGACTGGCAAGGCTTTGGTCGTCATTTTTATGTGACCATCGCACCACTCAAGCCATCCATCTTGGACGTGCAGTTTGATCTGACGCTGTATCGTCTCGATCGTTTCGCATTTTCCAACGTTCACCAGACATTCCCATCCGACCCCTTTTCGTTTTCGCATTCCAAAAACAAATCGTTCTCGAGTCCATGTTTCCCAGTCCAAAACATCTTCTTCAGCGATTGGCGACTCGCCGGATTCTATCCGCTTCAAATAGGTCCCTGTGCTTCGATGATTGACGCGTCGCACACCATCAACAAAACTCGCAGCCCCTGGTCCAAATGCATACCAAGGCTCGCCGTTCCAATACGTTTCATTGTGCCTACACGAAGATCCAGGCAGCGAGAAATTAGAGACTTCATAGTGTTCGAATCCGGCCTGGCTTAAATTCTCGATTGCAGTCGTGTACATCTCCAATTCGACTTCTTCGGAGACAGCCACAATGTCACCTCTTTGCAATCGACTCCAATAGCGAGCTCCCTTTTCATAAGTCAAACCGTAGGTTGAAACATGGGTGATTGGTAGCTCGACAGCGCAGTCGAGATCGCTTCGCCAGTGATCAATCGTCTCGCCTGGAACACCAAAAATCAAATCGACCGAGACTTCATCGAACCACCGGGATGCGATTCGAATCGCCTGCTGAAGCTGCCCTCCGCGATGATCGCGACCAAGCATAATCAGCTTTGTATCCTGAAACGATTGACCGCCCAAACTAACCCGATTGACGCCAGATTGACGTAGCAATTTGCAAAGCTCATCCGAAACATCATTTGGATTTGCTTCAATCGTCCACTCGCCGCGAGCGGTATCTATCGGAAGCCAATGAGCAATCGAATCAAGAAACCTTTGTAAGAGATCATGCGGCAGTAAGGTCGGCGTTCCGCCCCCGATGAAAATGGTGTTCATGGGCCGAGCCGTGTTCAAGAGGCTTAGCTCAACCGTCACAGCATTTACGTAACGTTCCATCCAGTCTTGTCGGTCGGCAACTACGGTAAAACTACAGTACGGGCATCGGCGATGACAAAACGGGACGTGCAAGTACGCCGCCGTCGGCTTCGGCTGCAGAGGAAGATCGCTGAGTGAGTTTGCCATCAGACATATCTTATTTCAAAAATCATTCGACGAGTGACCTGAGGTGTCAAATGAATGACCTTTAATTGGAGTAACCGAGAACAACACGCTTATCGTGCTGGATCGTGAATTGAGAATTACTCAGCAGAGCCAACACGCGAAGTCATAAAAGGGAACTGATCTAGGCAGCAAAGCCAAGACATTTTTTCGCACTTTGAGGCAATCAACTTGTCACAATGACGGTGAAGTTTTTTCAGTCACATTGCAATTATTGCAATCAACTTTGCTAGCTTATTGAAACCACTGAAACGTCCGCGCGAGGCAGAACTTGAGTAATTCCAGCGATTATATTTGTTTTTCCCTGGAAAATCACTGAACGGATTGAACTGAATCGCGGTTGTTAGCGAACCTAAGATATGTCAATTCTGTCAAACTTTAATAATTCCTAAAAAACAGATAATCGGCACCGGTTTTGCATCGGTGTGTTCTGCAAAGAATGAATGGATGGTTAAGTGAGAGAGATAGCAGGTTAGCTATCTATGGACTACGAGTCCCAGTGTTTTGGACATGGATCTATCAATCAAGGAAGTACTAAAATGCTTGTATTAAGTCGAAAAGAAGGCGAACGATTGGTTATCGGTGAGAACATTACTTTGGTTATTTCCAAGGTCGTGGGAAACCGGGTCACCATCGGAATTGAAGCCCCCAAGGATGTGAAGGTGATGCGTGGTGAATTGATAATCGACTCAGACAAGCCCCTTCCAAAACCGGAACGAAAATCACGTGTAGCCGCCATCAGCATGAAGGATTTCACATCCTCCATTCGAGCACTGCAGCGAAACGTAGGTTAAAGGAGTGGGCTCTCTCGAATGTCAACTTCAGACCATTTCTCCGCAAGGCTACTGTCAGCAGATACACTACTCGTTCGCCGTATCCGAGATGGCGACGAACGAGCATGGGAACTTCTTATTGCGAAGTATGAAGGCCGCTTGCATGCGTATGTTTCGCGAAAGCTGAGTGATACAGCATCAGTCGATGATATGGTTCAAGATACGTTTCTTGGTTTACATCTCAGCTTGCCTCATTTTGACGAGACTCGCTCAATTGAGAGTTATCTATTCGCGATCTGCGGTTTCAAAATTACCGACCATTTACGAAGACTTCAAAAGACTTCGTCTCAGGCGATTCCGATTGAATCCCCTGATCGCGCTCGGATGGTCAGTAGTATTCATCGCTCCCGCGAACGAAGGGGCGACGAGGAGAAGAAGATTGCGCAACTTCTCGCATCCGATATTCGGAAATGGAAATCAAACCAAGATTGGGTCAAGCTTGCGTGCATCGAGTTGTTATTCGTATCGCGATTAGCAAACAAGGTAATCGCCGAGAAACTCGGACTTACAGAGCAAAAAGTTGCGAACTATAAATCCGACTATCTGATTCGAATGAAAAGCCAAATGAGCTCGTCGCAGAAGTCAAAAGACTTCTGCTGACTTCGTTATCCCATGGCATCTCCATCAACACTTGAATTCTTACGAATTCAGCTACCGAAAACGCAATCTGGACGAATCGGACTAGCCATTCCAGCGATTACAGATGATCGTTGCGTTGTGACCACCGAACCCGAAGCTGTTGCTCATTGCGATATTCACGGCACGCTCACCTGGAACGAGCGGAGTATAATTCAGGTCGCAATCTGGATCGGGAGTTTCCAGATTGATCGTAGGCGGAATAACTCCCTTCTGGCAAGCAAGAATCGATAGAATCAACTCGATACTTCCGCTTGCACCCAGCGCGTGTCCTAGGGCACCTTTCGTGCTGGATATTGCAACTCTGCGGGCTGATTCTCCAAAGACCGACTTCACTGCGATGGTTTCGGCTTTGTCACCTAGCGGCGTACTGGTGCCGTGAGCGTTGATATAGTCGACCGCACTGGCATCGACGGATGCATCTCGTAGTGCGTTTAGCATTGCTCGACTTGCTCCGCGTCCTTCTGCATCCGGAGCCGTGATGTGCCCTGCATCGCAGGAGCCGCCGTATCCAATAATCTCAGCTAAAATATTGGCCCCACGAGTTTTCGCGTGTTCGAGTTCCTCGAATACCAAGACGCCACATCCTTCGCTTAGCACAAAGCCGTCGCGGTCTGCGTCGAAGGGTCGCGAAGCTTTCTCGGGTGCATCGTTGCGTGTCGATAAAGCTTTCATGTTTGAAAAACCGGCAACACCGATCGCGGTGATTGCAGCTTCCGAAGCCCCAGTGACCATCACGTCCGCTTCATCGTAGCGGATCGCCTTGAGAGCATCACCCATCGCGTTATTCGATGAAGCGCACGCAGTTGCAACCGCAAAGTTAGGGCCACGAAGACCGTATGCGATCCCCACGTTCCCGCCAGCGGCGTTGAGCATCATCTTGGGGATGGTGAATGGACTAACGCGGTCGGGACCTTTACTAAAGAGCCTAAACATCTGCTCTTCAATTTCGTTCAAACCACCGATACCCGAGCCGAGAATCGCGCCGCATCGGTAACTGTCTTCTTTCGAGAAATCAATTCCGCTTTGAAGCACAGCCTGTTTGGCAGCGTGCATGGCAAAGAGCACGAAACGATCGAGTCGCTTCACCTCTTTGGCTTCGACACTATCGCCAGGCTCGAAGTCCGCGCAGTCGCCTCCGAACTTCACCTTCTGATGAGTGGTATCCACAATCGTAAGAGGGTGAATTCCACTTTTTCCAGCGAGGATGCGTTCCCAGAGCAAATCTACCTGGTTAGCAAGGGGCGTGACGCAGCCCATGCCCGTCACGACGACACGGCGTCTCATTCGGAATCTCTAACCTTAGTTACTTTGGTGCTTCTCGATGTACTCAATTGCTTCGCCGACGCGTTGGATTTTGTCCGCAGCTTCTTCGGGAATGCTAATGTCGAACTCTTCTTCTAACTCCATGACGAGTTCAACGGTATCGAGCGAGTCGGCTCCGAGGTCATTAACGAAGTGTGTCTCGCGCTTGATCTTGTCCTTTTCGACACCAAGTTGCTCGGCCACGATATCAATGACGCGTTCCTCAACGGTTGCCATAGCAGGGATTACCCTTTTGTAAAAACAGAACTTAGAAATTTGAAACTAGGTATTCACCAACTAGAAACTTAAACACGGAAGAAGCTTCATAATGATTCCCTCCTCCAAAGGCTAGGTGGATATAACAATTAATTAACAGGCAGAGAACATACGTTATGTTAGCAAAACTGGTCAAGCCAGGTAGACTGGCAATAACCGACTAAATCTTCAATCTTCCGGGCTTAGCCTGTCATGCCGCCGTCGACGGTAAGCACTTGTCCGGTGACGTAACTTGCCGCTGGGCTAGCCAAAAACAGCACGCATGCGGCAACATCGTCCGCCGTTCCGAGACGATTGGCTGGTATTCGATTCTTGACTTCCTTCATGATGTCTTCGCCCAGAGCTTTGGTCATATCGCTTTCAATAAAGCCAGGTGCTACAGCGTTGACAGTCACCTTTCGCTTAGCTAATTCCTTGGAAAGTGAACGAGTAAAGCCAATCATGCCCGCCTTGGTCGCCGAATAGTTCGTCTGACCAGCGTTGCCGATCAATCCCGAGACGCTCGACATGTTGATGATTCGTCCGAAACGCTTTCGCATCATGAGCTTGCTAGCAGCTCGACAAAACAAGAAGCAGCTTGTGAGATTCGCGGCAATGATTTCGTCCCACTGCTCGTCCTTCATGATCGGCAGAAGTGTGTCGCGAGTGATTCCCGCATTATTGACAAGAATGTCTAGCTTTTCGTATTGAGATTCGATTTTTTCGAAAAGCTTCTCGATCTCAGCTCGGTCTGTGACGTCGCACGCGATGGCCTCGGCGGTCCCACCTGAAGCTTCGATGGCTGCAACGGTCTCGGAGAGCTTCGAGGCGTTCCTAGCCACGCACAGGACCTTTGCACCGTTCTGACCTAGCCTTAAAGCGACGGCGGCTCCCAAACCCTGCGAAGCACCGGTGACTAAAGCGATTTGTCCATTCAGTGGAGCCGACAACCCAAAATCGTTACTGCTCATGTATTCGATGACTTTCAAAAAAGAGGCGGTACTAAATATCAATCACCAATCGAGTGACAAACTGCCTTTCGATGGATTCGTTTTAGCGTACCCGCCAACACGCGACCGGCACCAATCTCATAGAACTCTTCAATGCCGTCCGCCAACATGGCTCGCAAGGAATCTTCCCAGCGTACTTGCGAAACGACCTGTTGAGGCAGCAACTCGCGGAACTCGGATGCTTCCGTGTGGGACGCGGCATCGACGTTGGCGTAAAGGGGAATCTTAGCGTTATTCATCGGGCAATCGCTGATCGCCACCTTCAATCTCGACACTGCCGGGGTCATAATGTTTGTGTGAAAGGCTCCCGCAACGGGAAGCCGTATGTACTTCATAGCTCCCATCGAGATCGCAATTGCTTCGGCTGCCTCGATCGATTTTTGATGGCCGGAAATGGCGGTATTTCCTGGGCATAACAAATTGGCGATTTGAAGAATCTCTCCGTCTTGCCGAGCATCATCGCAAAGCTTTTGAACTTGCTCGAGCTCCAACCCCAAGACGCTCGCCATCCCGCTTGGCTGCGAACTTGCGGCATCTTGCATCGCGGCGCCACGTTCTGAAACCAGCTTGACTCCGTCCTCAAAAGCAATCGCTCCGGCTGCGTAGAGAGCGCTATACTCGCCAAGACTTAAGCCCGCGACGGCAACAGCAGTATTCACCGGATTGGGATCTCCACCCTCATTCACCTTAAGCCGCAATTCCATCAAAGCAGCAGCGGAATGAACAAATAGAGCGGGCTGCGAGTAGCTGGTCAAATTCAGCTTGTCCGCTGGACCTTGAACACAAAGGTCCAAAAGATCGTAGCCGAGAACCCCTGAAGCCTGCTTAAAAAGATGCTTAGCGGCTTCGCAGCGGGAAACAATCCCGGCACCCATACCGACACTCTGTGCGCCTTGACCCGGGAAAAGCAGTGCTATTTTCGACACGGCAGGAACTATTCTGCTGAAGTCTCAACAACCACACGACCCATGTAGAAACCACACTTTGGGCACACGGTATGGGTTGGCACGCTGTGACTGCATCGTGGGCAGTTAGTTAATTGCTTCGCTTTTTTGTGGTGGTGGGCACGTCGCTTGCCGGATCTCGAATTGGAGTGACGGCGCTTTGGTACTGCCATGATCTGAACTCAATAACAAATAAGGAAAATCGAACTGTCGGACCCAATCCGTCGGAAGCCAACTAAGGCTAGTCAGAATTGGGAGGGTGAAAAATACGGGTAACAGCAGGAGTTGTCAAGGCAAACTTCGACGTAGGATGGGACCGAAGTCCCGTCCGCGTTCGCCCTGGACCAATGAAAATCGGCATTTGTCCTGAGCCGATGGCGCTAGCCACGGGTGACGCGCGGCGATCAAAGTTTTTCATGTTGAACAAATTAGCGGGGGTAATCCGGAGCTAGCGCTCACGGCTCAGGACTTGAGGTTTGCGACACTGGCGCCATCGGCTCAGTAGTCGCCTTCGCTAGAAGCCAAACTTTTGGCCGCTCAGTCGTTCATAGGCCTCGACATACTTCTCGCGAGTCTTCGACACAATCGACTCAGGCAAGGCCGGTGGCGGACTTTGGCGGTCCCAAGAAGAACTGAGCAGGTACTCCCGCACAAACTGTTTGTCGAACGAATGTTGCGATCGGCCAGGCTGGTAGTCGTCGAGCGACCAGAACCGCGAACTGTCCGGCGTCAGGACTTCATCGATCAAGATGATTTCGTCCCCAAAGCGCCCCCATTCGAATTTGGTGTCGGCAATAATAATCCCCTTTTCTCGAGCAATCTCCGAGCCTCGTTGATACACAAGAAGACTCTTGGCTTTGAGTTCATTGGCCGTTTCCAAACCCAAGTCATCGGCCATTCTTTCGAAAGAAACGTTTTCGTCGTGTCCCGATTCTTCTTTTGTTGCGGGCGTGAAGATTGGACCACCCGCCAATTCCACCAATCGATCGCACTGCTTCAGACCGGTCGGCAATGGAATCCCGCACACCGATTGCGTCTGCTGATAGTCCTTCCAACCCGAGCCTTCCAAGTAACCGCGCACGACACATTCAAAAGGCAAAACTTTCGCCTTCCGAACCACCATGACTCGCCCCTCAAGGAGCCCATCCGGGTCCAGTTTGGCAATCTCCGCCGGCACTTCCGTCGAAATCAAATGGTTCGCGATTCCAAGTACCTCGAACCAGAATTTGCTCAATTGAGTAAGAATGCGTCCCTTGTCAGGAATCGCGTTGGGCAGAATGTAATCAAAAGCACTAATGCGATCGGTGCTTACGATTAGAAGTGTCTCGCCGAGGTCGTAACAATCACGAACTTTCCCCTGCCGACGCGGAAAAGGAAGATTAGTTTCAAGAATAGGCTTGCTCATGCCTGCATAGCATAACGAGCTCCCGCCAATTCCCGAATAAGGCCTTCCCACGAACATATCAATCTGAAAATCCTGAGCCGTGGGCGCTAGCTCCGGGTTCCCCCCGCTAATTTGCCCAACAACGCCAGCTTTGAGCGCCGCGTGTCACCCGTGGCTAGCGCCATCGGCTCAGGGCTTGACAAGACAACCGCTTCGCTTCCCCGGTCAGAAAAAAATCCAAAAAATTCTTTTCAAGGCAAGCAGCTAGTAACAAAAATCGCGCAAAATAAAGGCGACTTACTAGCCATTAAGGCCGAATAGCGGCTTTGCAATCGCTTGCCAAGCGAAGCTTTTTTCATGAAAAAACCATTCTTCATGGGGCCCCGTGAAGACTAGTGAATTTCTGCTGAATTTTATGATTGTGCCGAGTAATCAGACGAGTTACTCTCGAACGCAGGAAGTCTCTCCGTTGAAATATCTATTTTTTCGATCCGGGTGGATACTCGAGAAAATCATCATTGTTTTGTTCACGAAAAGGTAATCCGAAATGAAAAGAAAAATGTTTGCGTTTCTGCTGGCGCTGATGCCGCTGTCTGCGAGCGCGACGAGAGCGGAATTTATCCTGACGCCTCTTACGAGCTTCAGCGATACTGGTTGGTTGTCTCCTTCCGATACAACGCAACTGGCAGGCTCCAACGTCCAACGAGGTGTTGCTTACAATGGTGCAGCCGACCAAGTTTATGTTGTTGATCGTAATGGCGGCAACTTCGCTCGTATTTTTCAGGGAAGCTCCGGCGCATCCGTGGGAAATCTTGACTTGACCGGCCTTATAACAGGTACGCCAGGCGGAACTTTTCCACTCAACATGATTGATGTTGCTGACGACGGTGCGATATACGCGGCAAATCTGTCTAATGCAACATCGAATTTTCACATCTACCGATGGGCAAATCCTACGGCAGTCCCGACTTTAGCTTATTCTGCGGTTAATGGCTTCCCACGAACTGGGGATTCTTTTGCAGTCACTGGCAGTGGTGCAGATACTCGAATAATTGCTAGCGGGTCGACAACTTCAGGGATATCGGTATTCGATACCGTAGACGGAATTAGTTTTACTCAAACGGCAGCAAATCCGTTTAGTGGAACCCCCACGCCACCTGCAGGCGCCCTGCGATTGGGTCTTGACTTTGTAGACTCAAGCACTGCGATCGGAAAGCAAACGGGAAATACTTTCTACACGGCAGCTCTCAATGCAGAAGGTGTTACACCCATCTCCACGCCTTTGACGACGTTCTCGCCTTCCTCTCTGTTGAACACAAACGAAAACGTACCGGCCTTTACGACCACGGGAAGCATTCCCTTGCTAGCAACCATGGAAACGAACAGCAGCCTTGTTCGGCTATACAATGCGACAAATCTAAATAGTCTTGTACTCCTGAGCTCGCAGAACTTAGTGACCCCTTTCGTCGCCAACACGAACGCGACTGGAGATCTTGCGTTTGGAATGGGTCCAGATGGACTCCGACTTTACGCCCTGAACACAAACAACGGTATCCAAGCATTCAACGTTAGCGCCGTTCCCGAGCCAAGCTCAATTGCTTTGGTGACGCTTGGTGCAGTTGGTATCGTTGCTCGTCGACGACAATTGGCTTGTCGCAAGCAAGTTAGCTAGTCGATTCACTCAACATGAAAAGTCATAAAAGCCACCGGTACTTGCCGGTGGCTTTTTTCGTGTAGAGATGCAATTGGGTGATATGACAAAGCGATAGAAATGAATGGGTTTTGTCGTGTGCCAATTCGCGTGTATTATCCTTGGCCAACGGCCATATACATCGAGCTCTCAGGAATTTGAATATGGCCTTCAGCCAAAAATACTCTTTGGTACATCGTCCAGGGGCGTTGCCCCTGGCTATGTTGACAGAGGCCTTTGGCCAATTCGAAACGGTTGTATTTACGTCTTGCCCCTTTTCCTCATCTATCCTTTTTCCCTCTTCTATCCCCCTATTTTTCCTTGTCTACTCCCGTTCTGTCATCGCCGCACGGAGGGCTGCTACCGTTTCAGGCGATGGCTTGAAAGACCCTGGGCGCTGACCTTCGGCGATCATGATCGGAGTCCAGCCCGATTTGTTCTTGTGGTTCCACGACTTGGGGTCCGCTCCGTGATACGCAAGTCGGTCAACGACTCTTGGGAAGTTGCGATAGGCTGCTCCATGAATGGCGGTTTCTTGATTCTCGTCGATTGTGTTCACGTCGGCACCAAGACTCACCAGGTAGTCGATCGCTTCAACCACTTCTGGCTCCGTTCCAGCTTCTTCGTTGACGGCGCGTACACCAACACCGGCGGCAGCCATCAGCGGAGTGGTCCCTTCGGAATTGGGAACTAGCGGATCAGCACCAAGCTCAACAAGGACCTTCATGAGCGGTACGTCTGCAGTCCTGGCTGCATAGAGCAGCGGAGCAGCACCGCGCGGGTTCAGGATGGCTCGGCCTCCAAATCCACTTTTGAGTCTGGCGTTCACATCGGCTCCCGCGGCGACGATGGCTCGAACAAACTCCAAATCAGAAAGGTTGCCTGACCCTCGCGGCGGCGGATCGCCGTTGGCGTCGTCTCCACTGTTGGGTTTGCGGACCCAACTGACGACGTGCAAGCAAGTGAATCCGTTTCGCTGATCGTTCGGATCGGCTCCTGCAGAAATTAACTCCATCGCCAATTCGTAGTGTCCGCTTTCAACGGCAAAGACCAATGCCGAAGTTTTGTCTCGCGCTACGCGCTCCCCTTTCTTCGTGGAATCAATAACAGCGTTCACGTCGACACCTGCGGCGATTAAACGTCTCACGACTTCGATGCGACCATCACGAGCCGCAAACATCATCGCGGTAAGCCCAAAAGAAGTTGCCGCATCAAGATCAACTCCCGCCTGTAACAACACATCTACGACGTCCAAGTTTCCTGCTGATGCGGCCCACATCAATGCCGTTTGGTCATTGCGATCGGTAGCTTGATGAGAAACCTTATAGGCCAACAGTTGTTTAACCGATTCCGCGTTGCCAGTTCGAGAAGCAATCATCAAAGGAGTCTCACCACCTGGCGACCGAAACTCAACATCGGCCCCCGCTTCCAGTAGCAACTTTAGGCTGCTTGTTTGCGTTTGCGTGCAAGCGATCGCAAGCGGTGTCACTTGATAACGAGTCGCCGCATTGACGTTTGCCTTTCGACGCAACAAGTTTGCAACCGCTTCTGAGTTGTTGTGATAGACGGCCCAGTGCAAAGCTGTCATGCCATCGGCTTGCGATTGATCGATGTCCATGTCTTGCGAAAGGAGCTTGGTAAGCAAAAGCCAATTTCGCGCTTCAGCTGCGTCGGCCAGTGGCGCCTGTAAAGCGGGTCGCGATGCCCCTTCAGAAACATTTGTTTTTGGTTCTGCCGCAATCAACAAAGAAACACTTACGCTTGAAAGGGCAATGAACCCAAAAACTTGAATTCGAAGCAGCCCCGAAGAGTGTTTACCTCTAGCCTGAAAAAAAGCTCCAACGGAACATAGCAAAAGCATTGGAAGCTGGATCAGTTCGCCGACGAGAGCTAACGAGAGCATGACTGTCATCCACTTAACAAATTGTTGTGACGTGAGAAATCCATTGAATCGAGGTGCTATGACGACAAAAAACAAAATGGAATTGTGGATCATCATTGCTCGACTATGTCGACTTATTGTACCGACAATCGATGGTGCGTTAGGATTGCTTTTACGAAGACTTTTGGCGTGCTATTGAGGCCTTATTCAAACAAAAAAGATAGGGTTCGTAGCAGATGTCGTGAGACATCTGAAGCGTATTGCTTTCAACGATGTTGCTACCGGGGTCTGAATTCTTACGAATTCAGCTACCAAAAAAGGCAAGACTCAACAAAGTTTGTATGAAAAGAAAAAGGCCGCCCTGTTTTGAGGGCGACCTTTAGATTTGCTATGAAGCAGCTAGTTGACAAACTATATTTAAGCGATTGGAGTACCGACTAGATTATCGTCGGCCGCCACCACCGCTGCGTCCACCGCCGCCACCGCTACGTCCACCACCGCCGCCGCCGCTGCGGCCGCGTCCACCGCCTCCGCCGCTGCCTTCACGGCTACGGAATCCACCGCGGTCACCACCACGGTCCGGAGCGGATCGCTCGGGTCGTTCGGCTCGAACTACGCGCTCGCCGTTTTCATCGAACTCTTCGACTTCTTCAGCTTGAGCAAATTCGTCTTCGATACCGAGCTCTTCCAGAGCGCGTCGTCGCGAAAGCTTCACGCGGTCATGATCATCAATGTCGATCACAATGACTTTCATTGCATCACCGACTTTGCAAATCGCATCCACGCTTTGAACGTATCCGCTGGATAGTTCGCTAATGTGGCAAAGACCATCTCGACCCGGAAGGATTTCGACGAATGCACCGAAGTCACGAATGCTCGTCACGGTGCCGTCGTAGATCTTGCCGATTTGTACAGTAGCTGTGCAAGCTTCAACACGACCAAGAGCTTCCTTGGCCGAGTCTGCATTCATGCTTGCTACCGTGACGGTTCCATCATCATCGACGTCGATTGTCGCTCCGGTATCTTCTTGGATCGAACGGATGTTCTTACCGCCCGGTCCGATCAACATGCCGATCTTTTCTGGATCGATCTTGGTTCGGAGCAATCGCGGCGCATAGCGGCTGGTTTCCGAACGAGGTCGTGGAATACATGTCAGCATCTTACGAAGAATTTCCATACGGGCTTCTCGAGCTTGCTTGAGAGTGCCACGAATGATTTCTTCACTGATTCCGGCGATCTTCAAATCGAGCTGAATGCCCGTAATCCCGTTTTGCGTTCCCGAGATCTTGAAGTCCATGTCACCGTGGTGATCTTCATCGCCCAAAATGTCTGTCAAAAGGATATAGCGGCCATCCTTCTCACGAATAAGTCCAATGCTGATACCAGCAACAGGATTGGTGATGGGAACACCAGCGGCCATCAGAGCCAAGCATCCACCGCAAACGCTGGCCATCGAAGATGAACCATTGCTTTCAAGGATATCGCTGATAACACGGATCGTGTATGGGAAGTCGTCTGGATCGGGAAGAACTGGTTCGAGCGATCGCTCAGCCAATGCACCGTGACCAATTTCCCGACGTCCTGGAGCTCGTATCGGACGGCATTCGCCAACCGAGAACGATGGGAAGTTATAGTCGAGCATGAACTTCTTGCTGAATTCATCCAGCAATCCATCCACTCGTTGCTCGTCACGGGTTGTGCCGAGAGTGATCGTAACCAACGCTTGGGTTTCACCACGTTGAAACAAGGCTGACCCGTGTACACGAGGAAGCAAGTCTGCCTCGCACTCAATGGCTCGAAGCGATGTTGCGTCACGGCCATCAGCACGATTGCCCGCAAGGATCAAATCGCGAACGACTTTGTTTTCCAACGAGTGCCAAGCGCGATGGAACACGTCCTTGGTCAGGGCTCCTTCAGCGGCTGCGTCAGGGATCATTTCTTCATGAGCTACCTTACGAAGTTCATTGCAAGCTTCATTGCGAGCCGCCTTGCCCTCGGTCTGCTTGGCAGCCTTGAAGCGATCGTAATAGCGTTCGCTCAACTGGCCGATCAACGCCGAATCGTCGAGTGCCTTGAACGTGATCTTGACTGGTTTAATCTTTTCAAAAAGTTCCAATTGCAGGGCGATCACTTCACGAATGATGCCTTGTGCAAACAGGATTGCTTCGATCATTTCTGCTTCAGGAATTTCCTGAGCGAAACCTTCGATCATCACGACTTCCTTGAGATTGCCTGAAACAATCATGTCCAAATCGGATTCATCCAAGTTGGCTTGAGTTGGAAAGGCGATCAGCTTGCCATCGACGCGAGCAACTCGTGTCGAAGCGATGGGGCCGTCGAAAGGAAGATTGCTGATGAGCAGCGCACAAGCGGCACCGTTCATCGCAAGGACGTCACCATCGTTTTGCATATCGCTGCTCAGAACGCTCGATTGGAGCTGTACTTCGTCGAAGAAGCCTTCTGGGAATAGCGGACGAATCGGGCGATCCATCAAACGACTGGTGAGGGTTTCTTTAGTGGTTGGTCGGCTTTCACGCTTCAAAAAACCGCCAGGGAACTTACCGGCTGCGGCAAGTCGTTCGCGATAATCGCAGGTGAGTGGGAAAAAATCTGTTCCCGGTCTCGAAGGTCCTGTTGCCGCGGCATTCAAAACGATTGTCTCGCCGTACTGAACCATCACGCAAGCACTGGCTTGCTTTGCCAATTGGCCAGTCTCGAACGAGAGGATGGATTCACCAATTTTCTTTTCTACTCGATACTTCACGCGTCTCTTTCCTACATCTAACAGAGGGACACAACAAACATATAAATACAACAATCATTAACAACTACATTTTTCGCTTTGAACGCGAATCAGCTCAAAAGTAACACGACTTGGGAAGCTGGGATTTCCTTCTCATCAACACATGTGAAAGAAGGCCTAACGCAAAAGAGGGACTCCTACGTCCTCAAACATTTACAGATGCGGCTCTACCCATCGACCGCGGAAGAAGTGGTGCAAAAGACATCTCGCCCAGCACTTCCGAATACATCTACAACACCAAACCTTCTCAGCCGCCCAATGCGACCGTGTACCACAACGCCAAACTTGATCGAGTCAGCCGTTCGCACTCTTTCGAAAGCAACTAAACACTCACTAAAATGCTTATCGCCGTGCTGAGGACACGGCGATAAAGTTTGCAAACTATTTTCGAATTCCTAAGCGACTGATCAGGTCCAAGTACTTGTTTGGATCATGCTTTCGCACGTAATCCAAAAGAGATCGGCGCTTGCTAACCATTCGCAGGAGACCACGACGGCTGGAATAGTCCTTTGAATGGCCTCGCATGTGGCCAGTTAGCATATTGATTCGCTGGGTAAGCATTGCAATCTGGACATCAGGTGAACCATTGTCCACTTCTGTTTGACGGAATTGCTGAATGACTTCTTGCTTGCTTGCAGTCGCTAAGCTCATAAACTTCCTTACATCACCACTAAGGGCCGAAAACTTTACATACACTGACCTATAGATAAGTCATTGATATTACCGGTTTCCAGGAACTATGCAACTCCAATTTTCCAGCCTTTGGAGTGCTGTGGCTCGGCACAGCTTTGGGGCGAGCGATGTAGCGAAACGGGAAAGCTCGCGAGAAGTGAGGTTTGCTGGGTTTAACGCGATTGATAAGGATCGACAGACGATTGATTTGCGAAAGCTCCGACAAGTCGGAGCGCTCCAAAGGTAGCGGTTTAAAGTGAATTCTACGGCTGTTCGGCTCAACACACGCTTGTGTTCCGATTGTACAATCAAAAGAGTCTTAGGACAGATTTTTCTATTCCTTGTTGTTACTGCTACTTATGATTGTCGCTTCCGAGTTGAGCAAGGCGTTTCGGACGACACACGGGCAAGTGAACCAAGCGGTTGACGCAATATCTTTCACTGTATCGGCCGGTGAAGTTTACGGGCTTTTAGGGCCCAATGGAGCGGGAAAAACCACAACGCTGCGAATGGTCATGGGGCTTTTGTCGCCAGACTCGGGTTTCGCGACAGTGGATGGTGCTAGAACCGACAGCCAATCGGCTCATAAGAACCAAGCCGAAGCGGTATTATCGAAGCTGGGGATGATCTCAACCAACGATGGCGTGTATCCGTGGCTGAGCGTCCACGAGATGCTGAGCTATTTCGCGGATCTTTATGGGGTCCCACAAGCACTAGCCAAGACGCGACTGTCGGAACTTGCTCAGTTGCTCGATATCGAAAAGGTTTTGAATCAACGTTGTTCGACTCTAAGCACGGGCCAGAAGCAACGTGTTACCTTCGCTCGGGGACTCATGCACGACCCGCCAGTAATGCTTCTTGATGAACCGACTCGCGGTCTAGATGTGGTTGGCAGCAGAACCGTGTTTCAGTTCATTGACTTGTTACGTCAACGAGGCAAAGCCATCTTGCTATCGACGCACCGCTTAGATGAAGCCGAACGTGTTTGTGACCGCTTTGGACTGCTTCACCAAGGAAAGATACGTTACGAAGGTACACTTCAGCGGCTTCAAGAAGCCACTGGCAGGGAACACTTGGTCGACATGTTTATTGACTTGATAGACCAGCGTGGTGCTGCATGATTGAATTGGTGCTTTCAGGTCGGCTGTGGAGGATGTGCGTCAAGGAGTTGCGAGAAACGCTTCGTGATCGACGCACGATTTTTACTCTAATTCTCATGCCGCTGCTCGTTTACCCAGTGTTGAGTCTCGCGCTTCAACGACTGATATTGAACTCGGTTTCAAGCAACAAAAGCGAAACAATCATTGTCGGTGTGTCGAGCGAACGGAACGTGAATGTTTTAGGAGACGCTATCAATCGCAGTCAAGCACTCACTGCTTCGGACTCGTATCGCCCGTTTCGATACTCCGACGCAGTCCTAGGTGCTGAGAGCCCGTTCAAATCGAAATCAGGTAATCAACCCGTTGATTGGAATGCCATCATCGTTGAGAAGCCTCTCAAGGACACGCTGGAAGCGGGCGAAGTCGATGTGACAGTTAGTATCACAGATCGAATCGATGACGATAGCAACACGAGCCAAGGTAACACTCGTTTAAGTAACTATTTGTTTTCGATCGGGTATCGCGAGAATGATTCTCGAAGCGAGTTCGCATTATCGGAAATACGAAAGATGCTTCAAACTCTCAACGAGCACGAAGCCTCCAAGCTTCGAATTGCCAACGGGCTAAGTCGAGGTGCTCCGTTCGAGATACTTGCAACGGCGATTGAGGGCGAAAATTCACTTGCTTCCAGTTTATCTTCTGTGATCCCGTTGGTGCTCGTTCTAATGACGATCACTGGGGCGGTTTATCCCGCGATTGACTTAACGGCTGGCGAACGAGAACGTGGTACGATGGAAGCTTTGATTGCAACGCCGATTCCTCGCTTTGCACTTTTGCTCAGCAAGTACGTTGCCGTTCTCACCGTGGCGGTCCTTACTGCGATAGCCAATCTCACTGCCATGTTTGTAACGCTTCGCTTTAGTGGTCTATCCGATGTCCTGCTGGGGGGCCATGGATTTTCGCTTTGGAGTGTAATTGCCGTTCTTCCGCTGCTGATTATTTTTGCGGCCTTTTTCAGCGCGATTCTTCTGGCTCTATGTTCCGTCGCAAAAAGTTTTAAAGAAGCTCAAGCTTATTTGATACCGGTTATCATTCTTTCGATGGGGCCGGGGATTCTAAGCCTTTTACCGAGTGTTCGTCTAACAGGAACCATGGCCGCGATTCCACTGATCAACATGATTTTGATGGCCCGCGAGTGCTTAGCGGGAAACCTAGAAGTCATCCCTGGCATTATCGCTGTCAGTACAACGATTTGTTATGCGATCATTGCAATGGCGATTGCCTCGCAGCTTTTTGGAATGCATGCGGTGCCTCAAAACTCTGAAGTCTCATGGCGATCTTGGCTACGCGCACCGACCCAACTCAATCGCCTTCCAACGCTTGAACACCTTACTATCTATCTGGCCTTTTTTTTTCCGATCTACTTCGTCGCTATTCACTTACTGGCTAGCCTGAGCGAACTCAGCTTGCAACAGCGCGTTTGGTTGAACGCGACTGCCACTGTGCTACTGTTTGGCATGCTTCCACTTCTGTTCGCCCTTTGGCGTAAACTCAGTATTCCGAAAACATTTCCTGTCGGCGGTGCTTCGCGATGGTGGCTTGCTATTCCTGGGCTTCTGTTGATCTCGGTTTCGATGTGGACAGTTGCTCATGAGATACTTATCATTTCGGAGCTTTTTGGAATTGCCTCTTTGGATTTTGAAAAGTTAGCAAACCTGGAAAAAGCGAAGACTGAATTCCTATCACTGCCGTTGCTCACCGTGTGGATCTCAATGGCGATAATGATTGCGATGGCCGAAGAGTGGTTCTTCCGCGGATTTGTTTTACAAGGCATGCTCGGTCGCTCTAAGAATGCACAAGCCGCTTGGATTTCGATCCTTATCTCGGCGATTCTATTCGGACTCTTTCATACGGTTGCACCAAACCTACTTGCCATCGAACGCTTTCTCCCAACAACCGCACTCGGGATAATCATCGGCTGGATTGCTTGGAAGACTGGATCGCTTATACCCGGAATGATCGTTCATGCGATTCATAACGGACTGCTTTTTACCATGCCTCGTTATGAAGACCTACTTCGCCAGTGGGGCCTAGGAATTGAAAACCAAAAGCACCTGCCAATCATCTGGATGGCCGGAGGTTTTGCCTGTCTCGCAATGGGAATCTTGATGGTTCAAGTAATGACAAAGAAGGTCGAAATCAAAAACGTCGAGAATACCGACTCTTGATTTCTAAAGATCGCTTTGTTTACCCATCCAATTCGGCGCTGGTATTGACGGTATGCGGGCAACGAACATGAGAATGCCTGCGAGTATGACGAGAATAGGAATTTCGATGTTCGTTGTAAGCCGGCCAGTTTGACGAAGCAGCGAAAGACAGCTCGCAAGGATCAGAAAGGGACCGACCACGACAGACAGTTTGTCGATGCGGCAGATGACTAAAGTCAAGAGACCAGCGATGGCTAGCCCAAGGCTCCATACCCAATCGACTCCAGGGGCTATACCGATCGTAGTTAGCAACCAACCGGTCCCTATCGTGATCAGAACAACAGGCGGTATCAGTGTTTTGTTACTCGTTTTCATAGATGCCCTGCGGTTTGTATTGTCGTCGCGATGCATGGCAACAAGTCGTTTAGATTGCTACCAAAATAGTTCTCATTGCCATGTCCGCGAGTGTTCGAGTCCTTTAGGTTTCGTGTCGCAGCAACGGGAAAAGGATCACGTCTCGGATCGATTTGGAGTTTGTTAGCAACATTATCAAACGATCAATACCGATTCCCAGCCCGCCTGCTGGCGGCATTCCATGTCGCAAAGCGCGTATGAAGTCGGTATCCATTTTGGCCATCGAGTCATCTTCTTCCATTCCTTGGAGTTGCGTTTTGAATAGATCTTCTTGCAGCAGCGGATCATTCAGCTCGGTATAAGCGTTTGCGAGTTCCATACCGTGGATGAACAATTCGAAGCGTTCGGCAACCTCGGGCTTACCGGTCTTACGCTTGGTAAGCGGACATAAACTCGACGGGTAATCGATAACGAAAATTGGTCCGACCAGCGAGTCTTCAACTTTTTCTTCGAAGACTTCGCTCTTGACCACGTCAGGGTGTTTGCCTGTTGGATCGAGACCTATTTTCTTTGCAAAGGCAGCGATCGCGGTTGCATCGTTGGGGTCGATCTTGGTGCACTCTTGAAACAATTCGTCATAGGTACGACGTTGAAACGGCGGAGTGAAATCGATATCCAGATTGCCCCATTTGACTTGGTAGCCTTGGCCCGTTGCTTTGAGTCCATCGGTGATAATCTGCTCGGTCAGATCCATCATCGTTTCGTAGTTAGCGTACGCCCAGTAAAGTTCGATCATCGTGAACTCAGGGTTGTGTTTAGGGCTAACTCCTTCATTTCTATAAACGCGTCCCATTTCGTAGACTCGTTCGATACCTCCGACTAGCAGTCGCTTGAGGTGTAGCTCCAGTGCAATTCGCAGAAACAGTGGCATGTCGAGTGCGTTATGATGGGTGTTGAACGGCTTGGCTGCGGCTCCACCTGCGACCGTGTGAAGCGTGGGCCCTTCGACTTCCCAAAACCCGTGACCGGCCAGCGTAGTACGAATCGAATGGATAATCTTCGTTCGCTTGTAAAACGTATCCAGCGAGTCGGTGTTGTAAGTCAGATCCACATACCGCATGCGCTGACGCAGTTCGGGATCGGTCAGGCCAGCATGCTTCTCTGGTGGTGGCTCAAGAGTCTTGGTAAGGAAGTGGAGCTTCGTCGCATGCACCGTCAGCTCGCCGGTGTTCGTTCGGCCCAATCGTCCATCAATTCCTACCAAATCACCAAAGTCGAGAAGCTTGGTAATTGCAAAGTTATCGTCACCGACCTGGCCCTTACCAATCATAACTTGGATATCGCCACTCCAATCGCGTAATTTAAGAAAGACAAGCTTCCCGGTCGGTCGCATCAGCATAATCCGACCGGCAACACGAACTGTCGGCCCGGTTTCTTCGCCTTCGCCTTGCTCAGCCTTCCAGCCTTTATAATCTACGAGCGGCTTTTCGACCCCGTCCACAAGCGTTGTAGTATCCAGATCCGGTAGCACCAGCGTCTTCCCGGCGGCTGTGACGTACCGAATTTGGTCCGCCATTTCGCGAACGACCGAATTGAGGATTCTGTCGTCAAACCGCTGCCCCCACGGATCGATTCCCATCGCTTCCAATCGTCGGAGTTTTTCCAGTCGTGCTGCCTGATGATCTCCGAGATCAACTGATGGGGATGGATTTTGTTCAGACATAGACCAACCTGGATCGAAAGAAGGAATTGCGGATGGGTGATGAATTATCAGGAAAAACTACGTGCCGCGAACTCATTGCCGTGATTTGTCGTTGCATTCGCCGACTTTTTAGCCTGATTTCTTCGTTGCAAGGAAGCACGGCATTAAGCGGACTTTTCTTGTTAGGGGGGAGCATTGTAAGGGAAAACGATGGAAAACCAAGTCACCAAACCGCCGATGATTCTGGTCGTTGAACCTGATCCTGTGATGCTGACTGGGTTCGCAGCAATCCTCGATATGCAGGGTTACCGTTGTTTTTTGGCTCGAAATATTGAAGTTGCCTTACAAGCGATCGAGGAATTGCCGCTTGATCTGATCGTTTTTTCAATCGGAGATTCGCTCGACCAAGCCTTGGCAGATGCCAAGCAACTCCGGTCGAAACCATTATCCGAAGGAGTGCCGATCATCTTTATCGCGTCCTATCCGAACGTTGATTGGATCGGTCCACTCAATTCGGTCGGAGGCGTTTACTGCTTGCCGCGAACTTTCGAGCCGCCAACGTTGCTGGATGCCGTCGAAAAAACGCTTTGGATGCCTCACTTAGCAGTCGCTCGCGTCGCACCACCCAAGTCCCATCTCAGTAACGCTTGGGTGCGTCTCAGCTAGTCACGCCGTAGGCTGAAAACACCCTTCGTAGTTTGGGTCCGAAGTCCCGAGCGATCGTATATCCAGGATGAAATATCACATCTGAGGATTGGTTTGCTTATGCCGAATGCTTTCGCATCAATGTTTTTCCCGCGAACCAATTTCTAAAACTGTTTGACGCAAAAATCTAAGAATTGGGTCCAGTCATAAAGTGTTAATCCATGTGCACCTGGACGAATGTGGTAACCCATTTTTCCAGCGATTCGCGGTTCATTGAGGGCCGGCATATCGGCATATGTCATCGCCGTCTTGCTGAACAATTGATAAACAGGAGACGCCGCTACCATGGACAAGTATTCCCCACGTGGATCGGCCCAAAGATCATCGCTTGCACTTGTCGCGTAGACTGGTCTTGGAGCGATTAATGCGAAGAGCTGATGCTGGTCGATGGGTAAGCTGGCTTCTTGGTCAGCGTACTTGCTAAAGCGATCACAAAACCAATGCGGAAACGACTTGGTGATTCGAGCGACTGTTTCACCAAACGCTCGACGCGAAAGAGCTGCTCCTCCACATCCCGAGTTATTGCTGCAAGCGATTGCAAATCGTGTATCTTCCGCTGCAGCCCATAGTGCGGCTTTGCCTGCTCGCGAGTGCCCGATCACCGCAATCTTAGTTGGATCAACCGCGTTACACGTCAACAGATAATCCAAAGCACGACTCGCTCCCCACCCCCACGCAGACAACGCTTTCCAGGCATCATCACTTGGTGCCTCTTGTGCGCCGCTAGTTCGATGGAGGAAGCCACGAATCCCATCCGAGAATCCATCTGCCCGATCAGGATCGATGGCAACGGTCGATACAGCACAAGCAACAAATCCGCGCCCGACAATATCTTTGACAGGCCAAAATTCATCTGGCTCTGTAGAAGCTTTTTCGAAACTTGGAAACTCTCGGTTGTTAATATGGAGAACGGCCGGATGCTTGTGAGTTGTCGCTGGCAGAAAAACCCACATAGGAAAGGAATAGGACTCGGCACCCGATGTGATTATGACTAGCAGGGATTTTCCTTTGGCTTCAATTCCGAACAAACCGGATTTTTCTTCGATCAGCTCGAAACGAACTTGATACTTTAAATCGGGACGCCGACCGTAGACCTCGGACCGAAACTTTTCAATCGTCTCTTGTCGAAGTGAGTCCCAATCTTTTGCATTGTCAATCTGTCCCCCACCTTTCAAACTCAACGGGTTGGGGAGCGTATAAGCTGGAACCCGCGATTCTTCGTAAATGAACTCGGGCCGCGATGCCGAGACCTTTGCGACTACCGCTGGATCTGCCGACCACGGTTCGCCCGCTTGGCTTTGATAAGCACTAGGTTGCCAAGCAAAAACGATCGCAAACAAGGCAACAGGGAGTAACTGTGGATTTCTTAATTGAATCATGGCGTGGGTTCCTTTTGATTGAGTTCAGTACCGGAGAGGAGTCGTTTAATTGCATGCTCTTCGCCATAGAGCGTGACAACGTCGTTTGCTTGAATGACATCGGTAGCTTTCGGCAACCCTGGCAATATCTCTTCGTTCCGACGAATCGCCAATACGGCTACACCATGGTCCCATGGTCTCGACTCTCGCAATGATTTATTAACGAGTGAGCAAGTACCATCCGCGAGGTACTCGGAAACGCAGTAGCCGCGTTCTATCCGAAGCAACAGTTCATAGTCCATCGCCCTAACCAGCCCTGCGCGTTGCAATGAATGTTGAATCCAATAGTCCATCGTGCGACGGATAAAGCCGATTTTCGACACGTACAAGATGGATACGATGCCACCCGTTACGAGACCAATCACCACAAGCGGATGCACAGAATCAGGACTCTGCATCATCGTTGCCACGAGAGTGGCAAGTGACGAGGTGAGCCCAATATTCCCAGCCAAAATCAAGTCGCGAATGATTCGTCTTCGAACGGGATGATTCACAACCAATTCGGCTTCGCGAGTCGTAAATCCAACTCCGAAAAAGGCAGAATAACTTTGAAAACTTGCGGTATCGGAGTTCAACCCGGTCATGGTGAGTGCTGTGGTTGCGATACGAACTGCTAGAAGTGAAAAGATCGCAATAACAAGGAGAGTGACAATTGCGGTCATTCGACTACAGAATCTTTCCACAACGCATGTTCAACCATGAGTCAAATCCAGAGCGTTACAAAGCATGAGATGCTTCATCATTGTAAAAAGCATAACTCAATATTCAAAGGAAACCCGCAAGGATGATCTATTGCTCAACTGGTAGATTCGGATCTGGTCCAAATGCTGGAGGAGGCATACCACCACCTGGCATACCACCACCGCCCATTTGTTGCATCATCGGTCCAGCCATCATCATCATCGGTAAGATCATTGCGTCTAGCTCTTGCTGCGTTTTAACCGCTTCAAACTTAGCGATGAATTGAGAGTCGAACATTTTCATTTGGTCGATCGCTTGAGTTTGACTTTCAGTCGTTAGGCCGCTGATACCCGCACGAGCCTTTTGCATGGTCGTGTCCCATTCTTTAACCAAGTCATTTGCCACCCATCGCCCATCGATTTGGACCCAATCGCTCGATTGTTTCTTCCCAGCGTTATCAATCGTGACGACCGCTTCGGTACTTGATTTTTCTTCGACTGTGAACTTGATGTCTTTCAAGTTAGTCATGCCTCCTTGCTGCGTATCGATCCCAGCTTCGGTCATGGCCTGCATAAGTTTTTCGCTGGCCGGAGTAAGTTTTTTTAGATACAGGCCGAGCAGATCACCGGGATCGGTTGACTGCAACCGTTTCGGATTGATGATCTCCGTTGCGACCACCGCATCCAGCATATTCACTCCAGCGTCATAAACTCCGGTGTATTGCGACGTGTTGAACTGCGCGAGCATTTGCGATCCCAAAATCAACTGTTTCTTTGACTTCAGTAGTTTGACAACTCGATCGCTAGAAGATTCGATGGCGGCAAAAAGCTTCGGGTCAAGTTGCTTACCTGCTAACTGCATAATCTCACTTAAGTCCCCGCGATGTTTGGTAGGTAAACTATCAAAGAGGACTCGGTGATTTCCTTTTGCAGATTCATCGATTAAGTACTGAACTGTTTGTTGGCAAGACATTCCTTCAGGAAATGGCACAGCGACAGATGGTGTTACCGATGCGGTGTCGCTTACCGAAGACGGAGCACCACTAGCTCCCATTGCTTTTGCTGCTTTGCGAGCTTGAACGCGACTTGGGGAGCTCAATTTGGTCATGGGGACTCGGACTTCCTGCCCATCGGCTTTTCTGAGCACCACGATGTCACCATCGACCTGAACGAATTCGGCGACGATCGAGAATTTCCCGGAGGTGTCGGTCCATTTGGGACTCGGCTCCGCGTGTGCAAGAGCGACCCAGGAAACTAAAAGCATCAGAGCAACAAAACTGGAAAGAATGCGAAGACGATCCATGGTGAACCCCGGACTACCGTGCTAATAAAACCGAACCAAAGGGACAAAGCCCGAACAAACCGTCCTTACACAATAAGGATTTACTGCGAGGAATTCTATCAGACCAACCCCGCAAATCGTAAAAAACCTGATACTTGTCGCCAATCGCCGAAATTTATGTGTGCAAGAACGTTAAGTGATCAGAACAACTGCGTCGCAACCGCTGCAGTCCAAGCTCGTGGGCATCGTCGATAATCGAGAATTGTCAAGAACCTGACGAAGAAAGTGCGGCTAGTTGCGTTAGTGTTTTTGCAGCATCTCCCCGATCGATTGCTTTCTCGCATCGTTCGACAGCGGCCAAGAGGTTCTGTTCGATCCCTGCAAGCCAAAGCCCAGCTGCCGCGTTGCAAACGACAATATCTCGAGCCGGCCCGAGCTTACCAGCAAGAATTTCACGAATCACTTCAGCACTTTCACTGGGCGATTCCACGCAAAGCGATTCAATGGCGATAGGCGATTTGCCAAACGAACCAGGGTTCCATTGAAGCCTTTCGATGGAACCGTTTTGGATATGCAAGACTTGCGTATTGGAAGAGAGTGTTACTTCATCCAAGCCATCTTCACCTCGAACGACAATGGCCGCGTGAATCGGTAGCTGAAGTAGGGCAGAAGCAATCTTTTCTTGTAAATCAGCACGGCCGACACCCAGCACTTGGTAGGACGCGCCGGCTGGATTGCAAAGCGGACCTAGATAATTAAACAACGTTGGAACTCCCAGGCTACGGCGAACTTCCGAGACATGCTTCATCGCAGGATGAAGTAGTGGAGCGTAACAAAATCCGATACCGACTTCCTCGATGCAACGCTCTACAATTTCGCGAGAAGCGTCAATTTTTATCCCCAGCTCGGCAAGTACATCGGCCGAACCGGTCGCACTGGTGATTTTTCGATTACCATGCTTCGCGACGGTCGCCCCGGCTGCTGCAGCAATAATTGCAGCGGCTGTCGAGATGTTAAAAGTCTTTGCCCCATCACCGCCGGTCCCGCAAGTATCTAAAAGATTTGTGCGGCTTGTTTTGATAGGAGTCATCGCTCTCCGCATCGCCAGAGCCGCTCCAATGAGCTCGGAAACAGACTCTCCTTTGGCTCGCAACGCCAAAAGCAGTCTTGCCGTGAGCATTGCATCGGCTCGACCGGCGAGCATTTCAGTAATGGCCCCCTCCATCTCAATCGCGGTAAGATCTTTACCCGATTCTGCTTGACCAATCCACTCCAAAAACACAGCGATACCTCTTTAAAACGAATCGATATCGATTTCCCATCGCGACGAGCAAGCGAAAACCGTTTAGACTAATACCTCGAATAAGCAAAATGGATTATCGCATAATTTGCAAGGGACACGAATGAGGCGATAGATTGTGCTTCCTTTTTTTGAGACTCGCCCACTGAATCTCCTGCTAGCTGACCTCTCCCAACACTAATGTTCCATACGACTTCCTGAAAAGACTTCCTGAATGGCTCGTAAACTCATAATTGATTGTGATCCCGGTATTGACGATGCGGTTGCGTTAGCGATCGCTTTGTTTGATCCAAGATTAGAAGTCGTAGCCGCAACGGCTTGTTCGGGAACGGTGGACGCAGTTCGAAGCACCCGAAATCTGCAAGCAATCATCGAGCAGCTTGATCCGCCTAGACATCCTCGACTCGGAGAAGCAACGGATCCCGAGGATGCACCGGTAAACGATGGTCGCGACCTGCACGGCGATGATGGCTTAGGCAATATTGGTCTCTCGCCGGTGGGGCGGCAACACATCATGCCGAGCGACAAACTCATCGCAGATCGGCTCAAAGCCGAGCCTGGGAAAATCTCGATACTCTGCCTGGGACCAATGACTGGCATTGCAAAGGCTTTTGCAAGGGATCCAAGCTTGGTCAGCATGGTCGATCGATTGATCATCGTTGGTGGCTCTGATGTTGGATACGGTGATGTGACTGCGGCAGCCGAATTCAATATGCACTTTGATCCTTCAGCTGCTGCGACCATTTTTAAATCTGCGACGACTAAAACTTTGGTTCCGCTACAGATCACTCAACAGGTCGCCTTCGGTTTGGAGTTTCTCGAGCAACTCCCACCGCGATATACTCGGGCCGGTAAGCTTCTCCATTCGATGATTCCACACTTGTTTCGGACCATGCGACAGCAACGAGCTCAAGAAATGATCTCGCTTCAAGCTGCTGTTGCTTTAATGGTCTTGGTAGAACCACACTTATTCGTCACAGAAGAAGCTACCATCGACGTTGAAGAAGTCGGAGTATTAACACGCGGTGCAACGATTATCGATCATCGACCGACAGCTCGACAACGCAAGAATGTCGAAGTCATCACCTCCGTCGACATCGCATCCGTTCGGGAAAGCATCATCCGAGGCCTTAAGTTCGCCGGCCAGCAAAGCGAGTAAGGCGAGATCCACAGCCTCGTGTTGGTGTTGGATCGCAATTCGTTAAACCGCGTTTACCGGATGACCTTAAGAGCACCGACTATTATCCGCCCGAGAATTACGGCATTGGGGGCGAGCAACAAGACGCCAAAGGAAAGCTCGCGAGTTGGACCGTCGTGGGGAGTACGGGGATAACTCGGGTCGGTAAACCGTGAATCCGATGCGTTCCATCAAACGCTACTATCGGGCGGTTTGCCATAAAACTTGCTTAAGTCAATTCCCTGATGTTTTTGCTCCTCCTCCATCAACTTAAGGCGTGCCTCGAGTCGTTCGAGTCGGCGTTGCAATTGCGGGATTTGCTCCAGCGTTTCCTCGGCCTTCTCATACTTTGGAACCACAGGATAATCCAAGTGCCGTTGCATGGCGGCAAAAAGAAAAAGCGGGTCTTTGTGTCTGTTCGCAAAAGCGATACGCCCCTCTTTGTCACCGAAGAGAATCGGGTACGGGAGTGGCGTTTTTTCGTCACCCATTCTCCGTTCTCGATATTCGACGAAGGCTTGGCTGCGACCGTAAATAAGATTAGCAAGATCTACCAAGCCCAATTGCCGACGAACAATTAAAATCCACTCGGCCCATTGAGCATCGTAAACACAATCGCCCGACATGGCTTTCAGTCCGCGATCGTAGTTCAAACGGTTTCTGCACATCGATTCAAACTGAAAGAAAAAATCGCCTTGTGGGTTTTCGCTTCGGCTCCGATACTCAGCTTCGGCTTGAAGGATTTTAAGAGCTATCGGGAGATCGAATCGCCCGCTATCCGACTCGCATTCTTCAATCAGAAACGCTTGCCACGAAGTAAAGTAATGCGACAGTCGCTTAAGACCATCCGCCATTACCCCGTGATGCTTGAGCTCTGTCGCAAGAAAGCTGATTGCCATCGGCAGCTTAGTAGTCGCAAGCAGTTCATGCTGCATCTGTACGAGAAGTTCTTGTACAGGCATTCCTTGGCCTAGTCGTTCGCCAAGCAAGCGGAATAGATAAGCTTGCTCGATATACTCTTCGCGTGGTAGTCGCATAAAGCGAGGCTAGTCGAGACCCATTGCTGCTGTCAACTAGGAAGGGTGACTAGCCCGCATTATTCGCAGCCGGCAAATTAAACTGCCGGAATTAGCCGCGTCGTTGGATTTTGCAGTGTAAGCGGGTGGGTAGTCGCACAAACGCGGCCAGTGCTTTGTCAATATTCAAAATCAGGGTTGGCAATGGTAGCCGGACTCGCCAGAGTTCGGTTTTTCTTCGACGCGCTCACGTCTGGCGACTCCAGCTACCCTAAAACATAATCTGAACAAAGCACTAGCCCCCACGGCTCAATGTTAGCAATCCAGACTAAAAGGTCTCGTTTTCGAGCGATTGAAGTGGCGATCGATCTTTGTTTTTTTGCCCCGGCACAACCGAAGTAACGCTAACTTTGCTTCGTTTGAGTTCCTCAATCTGCATCGCCATTTTTTGGATTAAGTTGGCAATTTCGTTTCCAGCCGATTCACCGACATGGACAACCAATGCCTTTCGAGCGCTGTAGGACAAACCGAGTTGATCACTCATAAGAGAACCTTTTCATGGAAATAAAATCTATCGTTTCGGAACCAATGTAAGCGGGGCATATCACCAAAGAAAATCATTAATGTTGGTTCCGCGAGTGCGAGTTACTCGACAGTAACACTCTTCGCCAAGTTTCGTGGTTTGTCAACGTCGCAGCCTCGACGCACTGCGATGTGATAAGCAAGTAGTTGAAGCGGAATTGAGGCGACAATCGGCTGCAGGAAATCTTCAACGCTTGGTATTTCGATAATGTCATCGGCTAGCGAAGCAAGTTGCGGATCGACTTTATCGACGATCGCAATCACCGGTCCGCCACGGGCCTTTACCTCTTGGAGATTGCTCATGACTTTTTCGTAGACGGTGCTTTGCGACACCAAGAAAACTGATGGAGTATGCGCATCGACGAGTGCGATCGGACCATGCTTCATTTCAGCTGCCGGATATCCCTCGGCATGGATGTAGCTGATTTCTTTCAGCTTCAAGGCACCTTCGAGCGCTGTTGGGAAGTTGTAATTACGACCGAGATACAAAAAGTTGGTCGCGTCTTTGTATTTCTCCGCGACGACTTGTACTTTTGCATCGCAAGCCAGAGCGGCTTCGACAAGGTTCGGTAGATTTTCCAATTGATCGATGATTCGCTGACCAGCCTCGTAACTAAGGTGTCGCAATCGACCAAAGTACAACGCGAGCATCGACAGGACGCAGAGTTGCGAGGTGAAAGCTTTCGTTGAAGCCACACCAATCTCGGGGCCCGCGTGAAGGTAAATGCCACCGTCGGCGGCTTGAGCAATACTGCTTCCTATCACATTACAAATCGCAAGAGTGTGGTGGCCTTTTCGTTTCATCTCGCGCAGTGCGGCCAGGGTGTCGGCTGTCTCGCCACTTTGGGTGATACCGAAAATCAAAGTGTCTCTATCGACGGGCGGGTTCCGGTAGCGAAGCTCGCTCGCGTACTCAACCTCTACCGGAAGGCCGCCAAGCTCTTCGATCAGATACTCGCCTACGAGAGCCGAGTGCCATGACGTTCCACAACCGGTCAGAATAATCCGATCGACATTGCGCAGTTGCGTCGGAGTGAGATTCAAGCCGCCGAATTTGGCTGTCGCATTATCTCGATCGAGTCGACCACGCATCGCATTTCTCAGCGACTGCGGTTGCTCGTAAATTTCCTTCAGCATGTAATGCGGATAGCCTTCAGAGGAAACATCTGTCGCCGCATCATCTAGGACTCGTACGTCTGGTCGAACACGGCCTTGATCGCGGTGGAGGACTTGGATCGAGTCTTTGGTGATCACGGCTAATTGATGATCAGCCATGTAGATTATACGGTCGGTGTATCCGATCAATGGTGAAGTATCGCTCGCGACAAATTGTTCGCCTTTGCCGACGCCGATGACCATGGGGCTGCCACACCGAGCGGCGATCAGTAAGTCGGGACGATCGCGGAAGAGAACGACCAATCCGTAAGTTCCTCGAAGCATCGGCAAGACTTCGCGAACTGCTTCAAGGTAGATCGCATTTTCACCTTCGGGCGTTCCGTTATTTAGTTTCGCATCCGAGGACTTCTGTGCTTCGACGTTTCGCTTAAGGCAGTCTGCGATCAAGTGCGCGATGACTTCGGTATCGGTCGCTGACTGGAATATGTACCCCTTTTCGACGAGTGTCTGCTTAAGCACGTCGTAGTTTTCGATCACACCGTTGTGGACGATGGCGACTTGTCCGCGTCCTCCCAAGTGTGGGTGAGCGTTTTCGACAGTCGCCGGTCCATGCGTCGCCCATCGAGTGTGACCGATCCCGGTGAATCCTTTGGCGGGCCCTGCGTGGAGCACGCTTGCCAAGCGATCAATTCTCCCAACCGCTCGTTTCAGTTGAAAATTCCCGCCAACCTCCAGAGTGACAACCCCGGCGCTGTCGTAGCCGCGATACTCCAGCCGCCTTAAACCCGTTAAGAGAAAGGGGCTCGCGTCCTTTTCGCCGACATATCCAACAATTCCGCACATGTTTTCTTCCGTCCGATCGTATCGATTTGGGCAATTTTCGGGCCGTTTGCATGCATTTTTTCAATTTTGCAAACATCGCGAGTGTCAATTTGGGAGCCTTTTGGGCGAATTTGGATGAGTTTGGATAAGTCAGCTCACAACCGTCCGCCCGCTCTTTTCGCAGAGCACTTGCGAGGGAACCTTAGCTTGAGAAAGCCACCCTCGGCAAGCTCGCTACGTTCAGGAGCCAGGAAATTTGTGAAATTGTGACAAAACAGGACTCTCAAATCGGGCGATTGCATGGGACAGCCTCCACTTCCAACTCGAACAGCACAGTTAGCCCGACCGTAGCTGTAGGACCACTGTCTCGTCCGCCCACTCACCCAAGCCAACCGCCAGAGAGCAGAACTTCAATCTCTTGATAAAACGCTCCCCCAAAATCTTTTTCGAACTAGGTTCTTCAGAAAGTCGCCTATTGTCTCCAAGCTGGCACTTAAAGCGACTCTCAGGAACAAAACGCTTGGGAAACGCACTCGGGCCCTCCTAGTCGTCTATCGGAAGGACACACAAGAATGATATTCACATGAAAAGGTCTTCTGAAAATGCACTATTTTTGCGACAATTAAATGTATTCATCGAAAAACGCCAGTCGAGCAAGGGATTGATTCTTGTTCTTGGCTAGACGAAGGCCCTGCTCTGTAAGAACGAATTTATGCGACGCGACGACATTCGAAACATTGTCATTATTGCCCACGTTGACCATGGTAAAACGACTATGGTGGACTGCTTGCTCAAACACAGCGGACAATATCGTGACTCGGAGCTAACGCAAGCGTGCATCTTGGACAGCAACGATCTCGAACGAGAGCGGGGGATTACGATCCTCTCCAAGAACATCGCGATGAACTACAAGGGTATCAAAATCAACTTGATCGATACACCGGGTCACGCGGATTTCGGCGGCGAAGTCGAACGCGTTGTTCGAATGGCTGACGGCGCTTTGGTATTGATGGACGCAGCAGAAGGTCCGATGCCACAAACGCGATTTGTTCTCAGCAAGGCTCTCGAAGTCGGTGTCAAGCCAATCATTGTGATCAACAAAATCGATCGCCCTGATGCTCGCGTTGCCGAAGTGATTGATGAAGCACTCATGCTGTTGGTCGAACTCGGCGGTGAGAAGTACATGGACAACTTTGACATGATCTTTACTTCCGGCAAGCAAGGCTATGCGACTCACGATTGGAAAGTTCCTGGAAAAGACATGCAGCCATTGCTCGATTTGATGGTTGAAAAAATTCCTGGACCGGATGTCGAACCGGATGGTCCGCTTCAGTTGTTGGTCACGAATCTCGACTGGTCTGAATATGTCGGAAGAATCGCGATCGGTCGAATTCAATCCGGGACGATGTCAAAGAATCAACAAGTCGACCTTGCCAAGAAGAACGATGTGATTGCCCCCGCTCAGATTGCACAGTTGCAGGCATTTAATAAGCTTGGTCGTGTTGAGATCGAGAACGCAAAGGCTGGCGATATTGTTGCTGTTACGGGGCTCGAAGAGATCGAGATTGGCGATACGATTTGTCGTCGTGGCGAAGTCGTACCCTTACCGCGACTGACGGTGGACGAACCTACGCTCGAGATGGTTTTTTCAATTAACTCGTCTCCGCTCGCAGGACGCGATGGCAAGTACGTAACCAATCGCCAATTGAAAATGCGTTTGGAAAAAGAACTTGAACGCAACGTTGCATTGCGTGTTCGCCAAGTTGAAAACTCAGATCAGTACGCTGTCGCTGGTCGAGGCGTTTTGCACCTTTCAGTCTTGATTGAAACCATGCGTCGTGAAGGCTTTGAGCTTTCCGTTAGCAAGCCTCGTGTTGTTTTGAAAGAAGTCGATGGCAAGCTTCACGAGCCATTTGAAACGCTTTCCGTCGAAGTTCCCTCTGACAAGATGGGGCCGATCATGGAGCTTGTTGGCAATCGTCGTGGTCTGCTAGAAGAGATGTCGCCTCGCGGTGAATATACACTGCTTCGGTTTGAGATTCCGGCTCGAGGACTTATTGGTATTCGAACACGTATGCTCAATGCGACTCAAGGTACTGCGATTATTCACCACCGCTTCTCAGGCTACCGTCCGATGGAAGCCGATCTTCCACGTCGAGCTAACGGTGTGATGGTTTCGATGGTTCCAGGTAAAGCCATTCCGTTCGCTCTGTTCGCTCTTCAAGACCGTGCGGACATGTTTGTCGCTCCTGGTGACGACGTTTACGAAGGAATGATTGTTGGCGAAAACTCTCGCGATAACGACTTGGTCGTGAACCCAACGAAAGAGAAGAAGCTCACCAATATTCGAGCCGCAGGTAGCGATGAGAACATCATTCTCAAGCCACCTCGACAACTTTTCTTGGAAGCCGCGTTGGAATACATCGAGGATGATGAACTGGTCGAAATCACTCCTTCGTCGATTCGACTTCGTAAAGTCTTCCTAAGAGAAAACGAACGCAAGCGACAAAGCAGGTCGCCTCAGCTTGTAGGCTAGGCTCGCCAATGAAACTTGGAGTCTTTCTACCGAACTGGGTTGGCGATGTTTGCATGGCCATACCCGCACTGCGATCGCTTCGACAGAATTGTCCCAGTGGAACCGAGATCGTCGCGATAGGGCGACCGGTTGCAAGGATGGTGCTACAAGATCAGCCCCCAAAGAAACCCTGGGTTGATCGCTATCTTGTTTACAAAGCGAAAGCGAAGCCTCCATTACTGAATCGTCGCAGCTTGGTAGTCGCTCTACGACGAGAGAAGTTTGACGCGATTTTGTTGCTGACGAACTCCCTCGGAACGGCTGCAATGGCTGCTCTTTCCGGTTCGCCACGTCGCATCGGGTACAACCGCGATGGACGCGGATGGTTACTGACGGATCGCATCGCAGTCGAACGCCGGAATGGGGAACTGTTACCGGTACCTGCCATCCAATACTACTCGAAGGTCATTGAAGCATTCACAGGACAATCGATCACCGATTTCCGCATGGGACTTCATACGCCAGAAGTTTACTTCAAGCAAGCTACTGATTTCTTTCGGTCCATCGGATTTGTCGATTCAACTCCGACGCTTGTCATTAATAACAACGCTGCGTCGAGCATTGGAAGACTTGTTCCGGAAGACATTCTTCAAAAGCTGTGTCAACGCATCGTCGAAGAAACACAGTTTCAAGTTTTGCTTCATGGAGGTCCCGCCGAACGCGAACAACCAGCTAGGATCGTCGCTGCTGTCGCTAATCGACGAGTTCAATCGATGAGCGATTGGAAAGATCTTCCCCTGGGGCTCAGTCAAGCAATTCTCGAACGCGCGGCGATCGTGGTAACAACTGATAGCGGAATTCGTCATATGGCGGTTGCATTAGACCGACCAGTAATTACGGTTTATGGCGCGACCGATCCACGTTGGACGGTAACCTTCAACGAACCGGAAGTCGCTATCGAACCGACTGTCGCATGCCATCCATGTTGGAAGGATAAGTGTCCTCTCCAACTCGTCAGCCAGCAGTATCAGTGTGTAAAGCAACTCTCATTGGACCGAGTCATGTCGGCCATCCAATCAATCGCTCATCGGAGTTAAACGCGGGTTAGTTCTTAAGGATCCACCGTTCGTGCTCAGAACGAACCTAAAGTCCTTTTACCTTTAGCTTGATTCGGCAAAGGTAGCTGTCGGCTGTGATGAAAAGTGATCTACCATCTTCGCCGAAGGTGCAGTTGCTTGTCTTTTCTCCGGTGGTCAGTCTTCCAAGAACTTTTCCTTGTGGAGTCATGACATAGATCCCACCAGGGCCACTTGCCCAAAGATTTCCGAGCGAATCGACTGACATGCCGTCGGGTAGACCGGGCAGCTTTCCAACGGAGGCCGTCGCGTCATGGAACACTCGACTATTCGCGAGTAAGCCATCTGCTGTCACGTCAAAAGCCTTCCAGATGGCTTGTTTCGGATCGCTTTGTGCGACGTAGAGAGTTTTGTAATCGGGTGAGAATGCTATTCCATTGGGTCTTTGTAGTTCGGTAGTTAGTAGGGTTACTTCATTCGAATCTTGCTTGACGCGATAGACTCCGAAATGATCCAGCTCGCGTCGGGGATCTTTCTCACGTGCGGGAAGTCCATACGGTGGGTCGGTGAAGTAGATGTCTCCACTGCTATGAAGAGCACCATCGTTGGGGCTGTTGAGTCGTTTGCCTTGGTAGTTGTCGGCGAGCGTTCGTTTGCCACCGCTCGGAGTCAACACGCTGACGCGTCGATCACCATGTTCGCACATGACCAATTGGCCTTTGGAATCCAATAACAAACCGTTGCTCCCGGGTTCTAGTCCGTAGTACGTCACGCCGGTGTAGCCGGACGGATTCATAAACAGTGTAATTCCCTCGGAGGCTTTCCATTTGAAGATGCTATTGCGAGGGATGTCCGAAAACAAAAGATGTCCGTCTGCTGCACTTCCAATCCAACAAGGTCCTTCGGTCCATGTGAATCCATCGGCAAGAATCTCAATCGGCGTTGTTGGATCGACTAGCGACTCAAGTGCTGGGTCGAAGATCTCGATCTTGCCCAACGATCGAATAGGTGGTGATGTTTGAGCGTGAGTCGCTCCGAAGGTGATCATAGAAATGATTCCTAGAGATAAAATGAGGCGTGACATGATTCATAAATCCGTTAAGGGAGAGGAAGTTACATAAGTAGGGTTCGCCTACCGGGCGAATCCCAGAAAGGATCCGCTCGGCAATATCGAATATCGAACAAGGAATGTCGAATTTCGAAAGAAATCATATGATATTTCGTTATTCGACATTCCTTGTTCAGCGTTCATTATTCTAAAATTCTAAAGCCCCGAAAGTGAGTGCCCGTTGGCTGACGCCACCGGATCAGGATTTACCAGACCGGGTAATGGACGGATGCGGAGACAGGAAAGTCTCGCTAACGCGGGGTTACTTCCATGCTGCGATGCAATACTCTCGACGATTATAAGAAAGTTGGCGTGCCATGGTGTGGGTGTAGCCCCAACTAGCAACGCGTTCCAAGTGGCTATTCACCTCTGCGGCCTTGGACCATTCCGAAAGTTTGATCGTGAGCAAGAGTCCTTCGATCGCTGTCGACGGGTAGGTCACGATTCCTTCGACGGTGTCGAGCGTGTAGTTGGGAGCGACGTTCGCATCGCATACCAACCAACGAAACTTGCTGAAAACTTTTCTTTTGACTTGAAGGCTCCGCGCGCGAATGTGTTCGAAGGCGGGGTGAGCGGCGACGCTTGGGGCCATCTCTGCCGGGTCGACTCCGGTGACTTTGTAGCCTTGATCGAGCATGTACTGGCAGGCTCCACCGGGTGAGCTACCGATTTCGACAATCGCATCGCCGCGTTGGAATGGCAGTTGGCTCCAAGCCATGGCTTCGGCGATCTTGAGGTACGCTCGACTGATCATGTCTTCGGGAGGATCTATCATAAAAACGCCACCAGGCCAGCGGCGATGGATCTTGTCTGCAACGTGCGTTCCGACCCACCAGTAGTTAGGCTCGATCAGGACGATGTCCAGCACACGTTCGTTCCAATTGGCGATTTGATTTATTCGGCCAAAGCGAGCATCCGAGGTAGCCTGCAGTCGCTGCGAAAACTGATCTGCGACCAATTTCGCCAGAGCTGACCGGCCCGGTTCGAAGTTATTCCAACCAGGAACGGCGATATCTCGCTGCCAAATATGAAGATTTTCCCACCCGATTGATGCATACTTTCCAAGGATCTCGTCGATCAATAAGTCAGCCGATTCACCTTGAACGCTCCCAAGTGCGTGCCCGCTGCATCGGACGAATTGGTTCTCAGGAACGGCAGGGGACCACACTGGAACGCTGAACTCGGACTTCATCGTTAGGAAGCCAGGACGCGAAAAAGCCATGCGAAACGGCTTTTCCGGCCCGCATAGAGCCTCTTTTACGGCTTGTTCGGCTCCTTCCTGGCAGCAGACGAAAAAAAATGGAGACGCATCCGTTTTCGGTCCCGAATCAATAGACGCAGACTGCGGGGCAGGCGGCCCTGCAGCCGGCTGGGAAGGCGAAGATGACGGTGGGATTGGTTCGGATACAGGGAGCGACAAAGAATAATTCCAATAGACGAAGTTGTGGGAGAAGTAGTATAACTAATAATTCTATTCAGTTAATTCACCCCGGGAGCCATCAGTTTGATACGGCGACCTGCAAATCGATCCAAGAAAATCGCCGAGTAAGCAATTTATGGCAAAAAACGAAGAGGCATTCGAAGTGGACGGGACTGTCATGTCAGCCCTGGCCAACACTCGTTTCAAAGTGCAATTAGAAACGGGAGATGAGGTTCTCGCACACGTCGCAGGAAAAATGCGAAAGAATTTTATTCGAATCGTCCCAGGTGACAAGGTGCGAGTGGAGCTTTCTCCGTACGACCTGACCAAAGGTCGGATCGTATTCCGCGAGCGATAAAAATCTGCACTAATAATTAATCTACACTTTTGCGAACTGAGTGTCCGATGAGTGGCTCGCACGGCATACTGGGGCTTTCTGATCTGGGGATATCTGAACTGCCCGGGATTCAACAATTCCAGATGCCTGGGCATGTGGCTGTCGTCACGGGCGGATCCAAGGGACTCGGTTTGGCCATGTCAGCAGGACTCGCTTCTGCGGGAGCGTCGTTGCTACTGCTGAGTCGTCACGAAGCCGAGTGTACCGCCGCAGCGAAAGCGGTCGCGGAAAAATTCTCAGTCGATGCCTTGGGATTTGAGGCAGACGTGACGGAGCCGGATTCGCTCGAGCGCGCGGTGGCTTTTGCCATGAATCGATGGGGCAAAATTGATATCCTGCTCAACAGCGCAGGAATCAACATTCGAGCTCCCATCGAGGTTTTGACTCACGATCAATTTGATCAAGTCATGAAAACAAATGTCTACGGAACTTGGAATGCGTGTAAAGCAGTCGTTCCGTCGATGAAGCAAGCTGGATACGGTCGAATCATCAACATTTCGAGTGCTTTGGGCGTGGTCGGGCTGCCCGATAGAAGTTCGTACGCGAGCAGCAAAGGAGCCATCGTTCAAATGACGCGAACGCTGGGGCTAGAGCTTGCTCCACACGGGATTACTTGCAACGCGATTTGTCCGGGGCCTTTTTTGACTGAGATCAATCTTCCTATCGCCAATTCCGAGCAGGCGAAACAGCAGATTCTCGGTTTGACCGCCATGAAGCGTTGGGGTGAGCTGAAGGAAATCCAAGGCGCCGCCATCTATCTCGCGAGCCCCGCCAGCAGCTATACCACCGGCAGCCTTTTAACAGTCGACGCTGGCTGGACAGCTCATTAGTTGAGATTTCTGGCTAGTGCTTCGTCCAGATGAAAAACGGTATTTGTGCTCGTAGTAGATGTCTTACGACATCTGAAAACATCAGCTGTTGCCATTGTTTTCATCGACATCTGAATTCTGACGAATTCAGCTACACCAATTATTGAGTTGGACAATTTTCAATCTGGACAAAGCACTAATCGCAAGCTTCAAGGTGGCGGATTAAAACGCTCTTCACACAATTTTTTCCTGAATTGAGCCTGAGGCACTAGAGGGACGTCTCAGCATTATATCCCTCGCCATATAAATTCGACTCTGCGTTGTTTTTTGACCAGGAAAGCAATGGTGGAGGGCTGATTTTGGTACTCGCCACGACGAGCTCGGAATCCATGCTTAATTTGTGGTAAAGCCAATATCCACAAATCCACATTCGTTGGCGGTGACTGGGAGAGTGACCTCGCCTGAATGGATTTCGAGCGATTCGATAGCGGTGCCATCAATTTGAACTTTAGTTGCAACAAGTGCATCTCGGTAGAAAGACAGTTTGCTCTTGATGGACTTGCCGTGGGTCTCTTGAATCATCAGACGTATACCATTGGGTTTGGAGTTGCTGTCGTGTAGAAGCTTCTGGCATGCAAGCCGCACGTTGGGTTGGTTGACTTGAACCATCCACAAGCTTCCACCCGACTGAAATGTCCCCAGGTCATCCGCTACCATCCACGGTTCGTCAAGTGATTCGAGGAACGTTTGATAAGGTCTTGGCCAGTCCATGCCTAATCGAAATGAATGAGAGCCCGTTCGCGAATCTATCATCGGGACAAGCGTTTCCAAAAACAGTGAGTCGACTCGGCGATGGATCGGGGAACAGCCTGATGTTATGTAAAGTCGATGTTCGGCGTCATCCAGTTCAATGAGGTCTGGAGCATAAAACTGATGCCCATCCGACTTGGCTGCTTGTGCTTTCGTCTTTGCACCATGAATCCATGTTGAGATGGTTGTTGTGGGGCTAGGCCACGCCGTTCTCCATACGGGCGCGAGATTCCATAGAGAATCGCTTTCGGAAGTAGCCAGTCCGCTGTCGAGAGTATAGCTGACAGATATGTCTGCATGTCGAGCACCTCGCCAGAGTGTGTATTCAGCGGTAAATGTCCCGTAGCGTTTTCCTTCGTGAGCAAGTTCGCCACGACTGATGATTGTTGCGCGAAGAGGCGAGTTAAAGACGTACTGGTTGCTAACTTTGGATGGGGTTGCGTACTGAGACGCTGCGGTGAGGCTTGGTTTATCAATCGCGATCGCAGGCATTCCGCTCAGCTTGCCACCTCGTTTGCGGGCTACCATCAAACTGCGGAGGTAACCACTCTTGGGGTCGATTTGACATTCGATAAATTCGTTCGCAAGGAGCCAACTACTCGAACCGATCAGCGGACCTTGCGCGAGTGGGTTCTTGGCGCGTGTGGGGCTTGCAGCCGACTTATCAGGTGATGAAAGTTGCAATACGCCCATCGGTGGAAGGTCGACGACCATGTCGGTTCCTGCTGCGTGCGAGTGGATGGCGTAGATTCGTTGCGAGTCAGTTGAGTCGAGAGTGTGTTTCATCGATGCTAGATAAACTCGTTGCGGTCCCGATTGGGGATTAAGCACTAAAAAACCAGATGATGCGCCGGAGATTTTTGGGTTGCGAGGAATGGAGTTTGCGATCGCAGTTCCAACTTTTTCTTTCAGGACAGTAACGCTTTGCGAAGAGGTGTCGGCGGGTACTTCATCGCTTGAAAATCGCGTTAGTAGCTCCTGCTGATCGACTTCTGTGGCCATCTTGGTTGCTTCCTCAGAGAACGTTGTTTTGCCTCGAAGAATCAAATCGATGACAACGGCAAGGTTCTGAGTCGATTCAAGCTGAACACGCTTTACCTGGATTGCACTTTGCCAGGTTGCAGTGCGTTGAAATTCAGTGCGACTTTTTTGGATGGGTAGAGCGAATTGAGAGGCGGTAAACTTTTGATTGGAATAGGGACTTCCGGTTGATTCGAAGTAATTCGTAAGAGTTGTCCATTGCCCCAAAGCTGACGTTCGCCGTGCGGCAGTTATGATATCTTGAAACGCGTCGCAGCATCGGTCTGGCCAATGTGCGAAGACCAACGTTGGTATCTGGTGATAATCAAATTGTTTTCCAAGATCGGATATGATGCTGAAGACAGAGCGCGGTAGCGATGCGTCTACGAAACCACTTGCGATCGTGTCGATCGTCTTGCCGTCGGAGGATTCCCATGCAATTTTCGATTGCGTGGGAACGGGGTAGTCAGCGTCTGTGAATGCGTGAAGCAGGGCAGCTTTGTAGCCAACGTTAGTAAGAAAGGTCGGGAAATCCCAAGGGATACCTGGCTCCATCTGAGCAAATACTTCTGGCGGATTTATTCCGAATCGAAGATAGCTTTGACGAGCATCATGAATTCGCCGATAGAGAGTGGACTGTGCTTGGCGTGCGTAGTCGATAGGAGCATCGTTCGCTGAATGACTTTCAGTTTTATCTTGTGAAGACGAAGCGAAACTGTCTTCGTTTGCGGAACCACCAGCAATTGCGATGCGTCCCGATGCGATGGCTTGGATGAGCACTTGCAACGCGCTCGCGTTGGTTTGACTGAGTCTTTCCACGATCGCGGGTGAGGCCAGTACGTTCTGTGGATGCTGTGCAGAAAGTTGTCGATCGAGCGAACCTTGGAGTGTTGTCTTAGCCAACAGCGTAAGGTCGACCAAATGAGCGGATTGAGAGAAGTAACGATCTCGTTCTTGGGAGAGTTGGTCGAAGCAAGATTGAAGCCACCGCTCGCACTCAAGAGGATCGCGGTTCAAAAACGCTTGCGACGCGGTGCGGACTTGTTCTCCAAAGAGGACCACGTCCAGATTGCTGCTGTAATGAATCTTTCGAGTGAGTGCTTGGACAAGTAATGTTACCAGTCCAAGTGCGTAGAAATCTTCGACTCGGATCGTTGTTCGTGGTTGGCCGTGCAGATCGATTAGAGGAGGAGTTGCGACCGGTAGGGGCAGTTCAATAAATGTCTCAAGAGCCTGTAGCTGATTCACAGGAACGGATTCGGAATCCTTGGAATTGTTTTCGTCGATGGCGGAAAAGACGCTGCTGAGCGATGTCGCTCGTGATTCATTGGCCGTTGCAATCGTGCAATTCTGCACAATCATTCGCTCCATAACCGGGGCGTCCACCGGTGAAGAGGCTGTCGAGGGGACTAAAACAAGGGCTTGTTCGACATCCAATGAGGAGCCGTCGGATCTTTTCCACTCGGGAATACCTGTTGAATTGGCGAGTATCCAAGGGTGCCACAAAACTGTCCAGGCTGCGTGGAATTCAGCTATTTGAGGGTCGCGAAGGTCCTTGGTGATGTCCTCGAGCGAGTAGCAAGGCAAGACTGCAATAAGGCGATTGAAGGCCATGAAGGCTCCATTAGTGGATTTCTTTTGGAAAATTTGACAGCTTAGCGTTGCCAGGGATAAACTATAGATTGATTATGATTATCATGCTGGTCTAGCTCGCTCCAGAATACTCTTATCTTTAAAAACTCTCTTCAAAAACTCTCTTCAAAAACTCTCGTCGCGAAATCGGTATGGCTAAAAAATTAAATCACGTCTGGGGGATGGAAATCGGCCAGAGCTCGTTGAAAGCACTTCGCTGTCATCTTGAGGGTGGCGATGTCGTAGCCGATATGTTCGATTTTGTCGAATATCCGAAAATCCTCAGCCAGCCTGAAGCGGAACCTGAAAAGTTGATTGCGGACGCAATCGAACAGTTTATGTCTCGCAATGATCTGCGTGGTGCAAAAGTCGCGATCAGTATTCCTGGTCAGAGCGGTCTTGCAAAGTTCTTCAAGCCACCACCCGTCGAAATTAAAAAGATCCCGGACATTGTCAAGTACGAAGCCAAGCAACAGATCCCGTTTGATCTGAACGACGTGATTTGGGACTTCCAGCAGATGGCGGGTTCCAACATCGAGGACGGCTACGCTCTGGAAAGCGAAGTCGGTCTTTTCGCAATGAAAAAGGAAGCCGTTTTTCGAGCTTTAAAACCCTTCTCCGCGGCTGGTATCGATGTCGATGTGATTCAGCTTGCCCCGATGGCTGCTTATAACATGATCGCCTATGACCGTTTTTCGGAACGGTTGGCTAATGATCTTTTTGATGCTGAAGAGCCTCCGGCTTCATCGGTAGTTCTCTCCATGGGAACGGATGCTTCAGATTTGATCGTTACTAACGGATTTCGCGTTTGGCAACGGAGCATTCCGATTGGTGGCAACCACTTCACGCGTCAGTTGGTGAAGGACTTGAAGCTAACCTTTGCAAAGGCCGAACATCTAAAGCGAAACGTTATGCAAGCCGACGATCCCAAGCTTATCTTCCAGGCAATGCGACCTGTGTTTAATGATCTTGTTACGGAGATTCAGCGTTCGGTTGGGTTTTTCAAGAGCTTGAACAAACGTTCTGAGATCGAGAATCTAACGTTGCTGGGTAACACCGCAAAGCTTCCCGGCTTGCAGCCATACCTCAATAAGAATCTTGGTATGGACGTACTCTTGCTTGAGAAGTTCGAGCGTCTCAGCGGCTCTGAAGTAACAGGTCAACCGGCGTTCAAAGAAAACCAGGCGGGCTTTGGTGTTGTTTATGGGCTCTGTCTGCAATTGCTCTCGCAAGGACCGATGAAGACGAATTTGCTGCCGCAAGAAATTGTCGTCGAGCGGCTTGTGCGATCAAAGAAGCCTTGGGCAATTGCTGCTCTTTCGGTTCTCCTGTTGGGCATGGTTGCCAACTTTGCATCAGTCTATGGAGCGTTTGCAACTGTCGCGCCGGATCGTTGGTCCGAAGCAGAGCGTTCGGTAGCCGACGTCATGGCCGTAAGTGCACAGCATAAAGAAAAAGATACAGAGCAAAAGACGCGGCTCGCATTGCTTACCGAGATTGGCGAGCAAGTCTCGTCCAACGGCGATCGGCGATTGATATGGCTTGAACTGATGAAAACGATTTTTTCCAGTCTCGGACGAGATCCTGAACTCGTTGGAAAGTCGGCTCAAGAGCTTCCTTACAAAGATCGAATGGATTTTCACGTTACGAAAGTCGACTCGGTTTACATCAAAGACCTTTCAAAATGGTCAGCAACGTTTCTCGCTAAATACTTGGAAGAAACTCAGAACCGAATCAAGCTAGTTGGCACCGCGGTCCCAATTGCAAATGTTGCTCCTGGTCAACCAGTACCGCCCGCTCCGTTACCACCAACTGGCCCCAAAGATTCGGGGTGGTTGGTACAAATTGACGGTTACCACTTTTTCAATGGCGAAGACAAAAGAGGCACTGGTGGAACGGACCACATCCGAAAGTTTTTGATTGAAAGGCTTGAGAACGGGACGGTAATGGTTCCTGGGACGGATGGACAGTTAACAGAGTACAGCCTGAAAGAAATGGGAATCTCCTACCCGCTACTGGTAAAAACGCCAGAACTCAAACTCCAAAATCGCATCGTGAATCCGGTTTATGAGCGACTGGTTGGAGGCGCAATGCCGGTTAGATCTGGAGACGTGGAAGGTGGCGGCGGTTCATCAGCGGCAGTTCCCGCCGGTATTGCATTAAAGGACGAGGATGGGAACGAAGTTCCTTTCGATTTTGAAGCACCTATTTGTTACTTTACGGTGCAGTTTGTTTGGCAAGAGAAGACGGTTGCCGACAGAACGTGGTGGCGAGAACAAAAAAACTATGACAAATTTGCAATTCCACCTAGACGCGTCGCAAGTGTTCAGTCGGCAGCCGCACCGCAAGTTTCAGGCGGATCCTTTGACTGAAATGGTTCCTGGCTTTCGATTTTTGCTGGCTTGTGAGTTCAAACAAGGTTTCGTGACACCAGAGACTTTTTGATACTCAACAGATTAAAGAAAACTCAAACTCCGGTGCAAGCGTACCGAAACGGTTACGATTGCGTCCGGATCGATTTAAAGGAATGATTTCATGGATCAGTTAAAAGTTTTTTGGGCGAGGGTCGTTAAGTTCCATTTTTGGATCTTGATGGTCGTGATCGCATCGGCGTCTTTCGGAACTTTCTACGTCTCGCGTCAGGCGATTGATCAGGAGGTCGTCTCTCGAATCGGCACGGTTGAAGGAAAGTATCGAAACGTCAGCTCGTTGAATGGAGAGGTTTCCACTCACCCAAATGACTTTTCTGACGAAGAGATGAAGAAGTCTGTTGGGCTGATGACTGGCGATGTCAAGTCGGCATGGGAGTCGCAATACAACCGACAGCGGGGCATCATGGTTTGGCCTGAGGACGTTGGAACAGCAGAAACTCTTAAGAAGTTAAATCAATTCCGACCAATCGAATTCTTCTTGGAATACTCAAATCCCCCAAAGCCTGACCCCTTGGACTTAACGGAGCGAGAAGTCTACCGCGACTACGTGAAAAACGTTTTCCCCAAGATCGCAAAGATTGTAGGTGCGAATTGGACTGCGTCCTTGAGTTCAACTGGAGGAGGCTACGGCGGAGGGGAGTCAGTTTATGGGGCCGTCGCTGGGATTGCTCCTGGCGTTCCAGTGCCGACCGCACCGCTAGTAACTTGGGAGACTGCATCGCAACGCACGATTCAGAAGGAAATTGTTCCTTGGTACGATCCAACCAATCCACCGAGCACACTGGAAATTTGTTACACGCAAGAGGATCTTTGGGTTCTCGATGGCGTCTTGCAAGTGATCAAACGAACCAATGGTGATGCTCGAGAAAACTTTCAGGCACCGATCAAGCAGATTGAATGGATTCGTTTGGGTAAAGCTACCCGAGCAGACTCGGGGGAAGTACTCGGAGCAGATGCCTTGTTAGCGGGATCTGCCGTTGCAGCGAATCCATACGGTGCCGCGACTCCTCTTCCTGGTGGTTCACCCTACGGTGGTGGAGGCGTTGGGGTTCCAATGCGTCCGGATCCTGCCGACGGGCGATACGTGGACAGCGATTACAAGCCTGTGCCTGCTTCAAGATTGAGATCAGCCATGAAAAGCTCGGCTCCGGCTGACGCTCTCTTCGCGGTTGCAAAAAGAATTCCAGTTCAGTTTCGAGTCAAAATGGATCCAACTAAAATAGCCTCGCTGATTTCAGAATGTGGGAATAACTCACTGCTGATCGAGGTCAAACAAGTTAGAGTGAATGGTAAGGAAAGTGCTGCTGGAGCATCCGCTAGTTACGGTGGATTTGCGGGGGGCGCGGGCGGGGGCATTGATGGGGGCGACTCTGGAGGCGGAGGCGGAGAATCTACTGCTGCACCAACAGATCCTTACGGTGGCAGTGCAGGTGCCTTTGATGCAAATTCTGACACGAAGACCGGCGATGTTCCCGTTGAAGTTTATGGTATCGTTTACTTGTTCAATCCCGTCGATATTCAGAAACTTGGTTTGGACAAAGTTAAGGCAGAAACCGAGCTCGATACGACAGTAGAAGGCGCGTCTGCCCCTGCTGCCGTTGCAGTTCCGCCCGCTAGCGTACCATCTGTTCCCGCACAACCTGCTGCGGTTCCACCAGCGGTACCAGTTCCTGCTGAGGGCAACGCGCCGGCGAACAGTCCCGAAGTAAGCATGACTGGAGGGAAATGGAATTTACTTTCTCAATTTGACAATGGTGGACGATCGATTGGCAATGCCCACACTTGTACAGGTTATTTGTTAGGGTGACTGGCGAGTAATGATTTCATTCTTGTCGATTTGCAAATAGATATGTCTCTTTAAGGTTTAAAATTATGTTTGGCATCGGAAAATCAAGCCCCAAAAAGAGTGCCAAGGAACCATTCAATGCCAAGCAGTTTCTGCTCGACCATTGTGAAAAGATGATCCTGGCGCTGTTTGTTGGAGCTTCAGGTTGGCTTGTCTATCAAGGTTTCTCCGGTAACTCCTTTGAATCCGCTACGAAGACCCCGGAAAGTTTGAAGGAGCAGTCTGTCGGGGCACGCAATAAGATCGTTGGAGAGAATCACTGGACCAACCTTGTTCAATCTGAACCAGGGCGATTGGTAACCGCTAGGTTTGCCACCAAGTCCGAGACGTCACGAAAGCCGACCACCGCCGAACCTTATTCGATCGGGCGGCTAGACAACAAGGATCTACAAAAAGGTGGGAAGCGGGGCGATCCGGAAATTGTCTCACCATTTGATATCGAAGTGAAAAGCTTCTTCGGTGTAATCGCCGTATCGAATCTTCGCCCAGCACCCGCCGACGATCTCCCAAACGCCCCCCCGGTCAGCGAAGATCGCCGGCGTGGTCGTGCCAAGCCTGCCGCTGTGAGCACTGTCGAAAGGAAACTCGATCCAAAATATGACAAGGGCTATAGCCCACTGGGCCCAAATGCAGAGCTTTCGAAGAATAGAAAGCCCAAGCCCAAAGAGTGGAAAGTTATTCCAAAAGTCGTTGGGTTTAACGCCGTCACCGCTGTCGTTGATCATCAGCAATTGCTTTCCAACTATAAGCGTGAATTCGAGCTAGCTGCCGGTTATATGCCCAACCGTGATTCGCCAAATTATGTCGGCTTTCAAGTTCAACGTGCCGACGTAACCGATTCACCTTTCCAAGACCCAGCAGAAGATCAGTGGAAAGATGCGCCGGAGTGCAGCACGGCTGGCCAATTGAAAATGCTCGACTACTGGGCCGGTGAGGCAAAAGAAATTGCTGTTGAAAACTATTTGGAAAAGGACATTCTCGCGATGCCAATTCCTCCAGTTTTGTTAGCCGACTATGCTCCGTTGGCTTCCCACGAATTGATTCCAAAAGTCAAGGTCTTCCAGGTTTTTATGGGCAGCGGTGAAGGAGGCACAGAAGGTAGCATGATGGAAGAGAAAAGTACGGAAGGATCGAATTATGAGAGTTCCATGGAAGGAGAAGGATCCGGGGGCTTCCGAGTAGCGCCGCTGATGACACCGGAAGAAACGGCAATGGTTGCGGCAGCGACTCCCAAGATTCCTGTCTACAGCACACACAAGTTAATTAGGTTCTTCGATTTTGGAGTTCAACTGAACCGCATCTATCGTTATCGAATTCGGCTTGTTGTTGAAGATCCAAACTTTCCGCGTTTAGAAAGTCTTAAAGTCAACACAGCCTCCATGAAACCAGAGACAGTCGCACGGGTTCAGCAGCTAGAGGAGGCAAACCGCGCCGAAGTTCAAAAGCTCGCGCCAGGTAAAAAATTACTTGTTAGAAACAGCAAACTTGTTTCACCTTGGAGTGATGCTTCTGCATTGACATCGCTTCGACCGCCTACGGAATTGTTCGCTAGTGGCGTCGATGTGACTGTAACTGGAGTGAAGGCGAAACTTGTTTATGGAGAGTGGGACACCAAGATGGGATTGATGGTTCCTAAAGGAGTGATTGCTGAACGAGGGATGGTTCTTTCCGGACCACCTGTCGAGGGTGGCAGCGATGTCATTCATCCCGTAATGAAAATCATCAAGCAATTCACTGGGTTTGGCTACCGAAACCCAGTCACGATCGCTGATCTTCGTGGTGGTCAAGCTCTGGCTGCTCAGAATCGCCCCGAGAAACACGACAAAGATCCACTCCCATCCGCAGGCGAAGTTGTTGCCTATGATCCACGAACCGGAGACCTAGTGATTTCCGGAGAGTTTGCCGATCTCGAGGACTATCGAATGTATAGCTTCGCTGATGAGATGGAGGCGATGGAGAAAGCGACGAAGCCTAGTAAAGCTCCAGCTATGCCTGGTATGAACTCGGACAAGTAAGGATGCGAATCCTTCTCACCATCGAGTCGACCTGTGATGAAACGGCTGCGGCAATCATCACAGAGGATGGGAAAGTACTTGCCGATTGCGTTGCCGGCCAGGAAGAACTGCATCGCATCTACGAAGGCGTCGTTCCCGAGATCGCGGCTCGAGCCCATCTGGAACGCATCATTCCGGTGATTGACCGTGTAATGGTTGACTCGGGAATTACCCCCGACCAGCTTTCGGCAATCGCTGTCGCTACGCAGCCAGGTTTGCCAGGTTCTCTACTTGTTGGGCTTTCTACGGCGAAGGGACTTTCGATCGCTTGGAATCTTCCGTTAGTGGCGGTCAACCATCTTCATGCCCATGTGTATGCTTGCTCGTTAGGGCGAAGCGAGCCAATTTTTCCTTGCGTTGGTTTTGTCGTCAGTGGTGGCCATACACATCTTTATCGATGTGAGAGTAGTCAAGAGTGGATACCGTTAGGTGGGACCATCGATGACGCTGCTGGCGAGGCGTTTGATAAGGTTGCAGTCATGCTCGGTATTCCATTTCCTGGTGGACCCCGGCTGGCAAAGTTAGCAGAAAGCGGGAACCCTAAAACCTTTCAGTTTCCTCGACCGTTAATCGATGACACGAAACGCATGGATTTTAGTTTCTCCGGACTCAAAACGGCTGTTCGTTATCGATTGGTATCCGAAGGCAAACAAGACTTCACAAGCCTCAATTTGGAACCCCAGTACCGATGTGATTTGGCTGCATCGTTTCAACAAGCCGTAGTCGATTGTTTGGTTACCAAAGCAATATTGGCTCTGAAGCATACGGGTTGCGAGCGATTGTGCTTGGGAGGTGGAGTCGCTGCGAACAAAGTGTTTCGTCAACAACTGAAGAATGCTGTGGATGCGATTGATCGCGAACTGGTTATCGCGAAGCCTGAGTACTGCACCGACAACGCTGTGATGGGGGCTTTGGCGTGGGAAAAAATTCGAGCCAGTCAATCAGACTCTCTCGATTTGGATATTCATCCTGGACTAGTGAGGCACCGTTAAGGTATTGTGAGTCGCCTTGTTTGTTATGCACTAGCGTCTATGTCTCCATTAGTGAAATTATAGGATGTCTTTGCAACAACTAAGCGTTCCGCGTGGTCAGATGTTTGCGGTACAAATTGACGCGTATTTCCGCGAAAGGCTCGAAGTTCCTCTGGTTATTAGCTATTCTACCATGGGGGTAGGGTTGAAGCAGACGCGATTTGCGTCGCGAACTCAATTTCTATTGGACAACTACTTACAACAGGGAACAGAACATTGGAACTAGTGATTGCTCAAGATCGAATTGGATTAGGCTCCTATGCTGGGCGTGTTGCTGGTGAAACGCTTCGCTCAGCACTGCAGCAGAGGCCTACTGCGAGATTAGTAGTGGCCACCGGTTCCAGTCAGTTCGAGGTTCTTGAGGCGCTGATTAACGAGCAAGGGATCGATTGGAGTCGTGTCGAAGCCTTTCATTTGGATGAATACATTGGTTTGAGTATTGATCATCCCGCTTCCTTTTGTGGTTACTTGAAAAAACGGTTTGTGGACCGAGTTCCATTGAAATCGTTTATGTATTTGGATGGTATCCAAGAGCCGTATTTTATGTGTCAGCAGGCAGCCAACACGATTTGGTCGGCCCCGGTCGATCTCGCCTTAGTAGGTATCGGCGAAAATGGACACCTCGCATTCAATGATCCGCCAGCGGACTTTCTGACGACAGACGCCTTTCGTATTGTCGAATTAGATGATGCATCGCGTAGACAACAAGTTGGTGAAGGATGGTTCGATCATCTAGACCATGTTCCTCGTCGCGCTATGAGCATGACCGTTCATCAAATCATGCAGAGTCAGAAAATCATCTGTAGCGTTCCTGATCGCAGAAAATCGACGGCCGTATTCAATTCCGTCGAAGGAATGGTGACACCTCAAGTTCCAGCGTCGATTCTCCAAACGCACCCCAACGTGACTATGATTCTTGATCTCGGAAGCGCAAGCAGTTTGTCGGTGCAGTTGCAATCGGCAGCAATCAAGTTGGACTAAGCGTTGCTTGCGCTATACGTCTCAACATTCAAATTGAACTAAGCGTTTTCTTCGGAAGTAACTTTCGACGCGTTGGGAAGCGATATCTCGAATCGTGTCCCGGAGTGTCCGGGGATATCGACGATAGCAATGCTCCCTTTCAATCGACGGATCACGTTTCGAACTAAAAACAGCCCTAGTCCAATCCCGGGTTTGGTTCGTTCCAGTTCGTCACCGATGCGAAAGAATCTGTTAAAGATACGTCTCCGCATCGAACGTGGAATCCCGTTTCCGTTGTCGCTTATTGTGGCCGATAGACGATTTGTTTTTGAATTGAAGTGAACAGATATGTCGATCTTGCACGGCTTGCCTCCGTACTTAAAGGCATTATCGATTAAGTTTCGAAAGAGCATGTCTAGGTCGACTGTCATGCCTTGAATGATCACAGGCTCTAGATCTAACGAAATCACTGGGAAAGGCTGAGGCTCATTCGAATCCGATTCTGCGGTCGCGTATCGCGTCTGTACTTCTTCGACGATTCGTTTGACAAGTTCATCAACGCGTACCGAGGAGGCATCTATGCTGGATTCCTCCGCACGGTGGGATAATCGAGCGACATCCAAGAGTTGTGTGATGACTTTATCCAGTCGCTCAACATCTTGAAGCATTGCCTTATAGAAGTCCTGTCGCTGGGGTTCTTCGATAGGTCTTCGGTTCAACGTTTGAAGATAGAGTTTCAGTGAAGCAATCGGGCTTTTCAACTCGTGGGTTACTGCATCAATGAAGTTGCTTTGTCGTCGATTGAGATTGATTTGTTGAATCGCAAGGATCAGGTACAAGACAACGCCGACAACAACGCATGTAAACATCGCTGACCCGGCACTTATCAAAATCCAGTAGAGACTGGTAGATAGTTCACCTCGCTGCCAACCAAAGATATTCAGCAGCACCCAACCGATCATCAGCGAAACCAGCAGCACAATCATCGTGACAGCAAGCGCGATGGGCCACTTCAAACTTTTGCGTTCAAACATGGTTGTTCAATTCGCGATCTACGGCGGTTCTCACATCATTAGGTAACTACGAAGCAATCTTCGTACAGATTTATTCTACAGTAGCGAGTTTCAATTGACTGGCCCAAAAATCGGTGGCAGTGCCTAGAAGCGATTGTAAATGCTTGGTTTGTTCTGGATCACGTCGAATGCTCGCTTCCGATTCGTGGAGCCAATCTTGAAAGAAGCGAACGGCTTTTTGAGATACTCTTTTGTTTTCAAATTCAAAATAGTAGGGCGAGGTAGTCGTCATTCGATACGACTCTTCGTGCTCCGTCACGACACGTATCAGAAGCCATCCGCTTTCAGAAATCGCCAGCGGCGGAAACGAGCCTCGTCGAGCATGATCTTCCAGTCTCGCTTGATAGAGCGATTGCCCATTGAAAATGACTTCCAAGTACTCGACTGGGTCTCGGACAGTTAAATCCAACTCAATATCAAGAGGAATGGGTTGGCCGCGATATCCAACTTGAGTACTTCCTGGAGGCATACCATTCACACTTGGAACCATCAGCGGGCCGTTTGTAACGAGCGTCGCACCGTTGCGGACTTGCTGCCACCACGCCTGAGGATCTGGAGTCATGCTTTGTTCAAGGAACACATAGACGCGATTGTATCCCATCGTTGTATCACCTACGGGATTGAATCCGCTTCCGGCTGTAAGGGGAATTCTTAATCCGGATTCTAACATTTGCCAATAAATGTGTTCAGATAAACGGCCTAGCCCTTTCTTTCCTTTGAATCGTAATCCATCCGGGTTGCGGATCGAAGGTGATAGCGGCAAAGCTTTAAGCGGCTTTAAGTGGTGCGAAAGAAGTTGTATCGAATCGACGTTATCGGTAGCCAGCAATAGAGGAACGTGGAGCTCCCACGGGCGGGTGAGTTCGATATGAATAGCTAAATCTTCTTTCGCACCTTCCTTTGAATCTGGGGTTGGCTTTTCAAGTTGACGAAGCCAATCGTAGGTAGTCGACTCGGTGGCTGCTTTTGCTTCCGTTTCGATAGAATTAGAGACCGAAACAGCTTCTGGTGAGTTTGAATAATGGTGAATCAGTATCCCACCAAACTCCGGTGCATCTATTTGTTTTGATCCGGAAACGACATGAGTCAGTGGTGCGGGCGAGGCGGTGTTGGTCCAATCTGGTTCGCCTTTTGCGTTGAGGGGAGTCGAAGAGGGTCGCAGAGGGCGACCGGATTTTGTGGGGTCGTTATCCGCCGCAATGGAACTCGTTTTGTTGCGGGCATTTGCAGCCGATTTTGCACCAATTGGTTCAGTCGGTCCGGAGGCAGTTGTGGCTGCGATGTCCAAACTTTCGGCCGCCATCCAGCGTTGAACTTCGCTTGGCGGCAGCACACAGGAGAGGTCGCCACTGTACCACCCGAAAAGACGCATTGGGGTCTTGTGGGGTACAACAACTTCGAAGGAATCAACCGCATTGCGTTCGACTGCAAATCCCCCTTTGACATCTTGGAACTCGGGCCCCCGTCGAACTGTAAACTCGTAGCTGCCGGGCCCAGGCGACAAAAGATTGTCTCGGTCGAACAAGATGTATCGACCAGCGGTTAAATTTTTTCTTGGTTTGGGCCCACGGCCTGGTGGCTGCGTGTATTCGACCCGCGCCGGAACACGGTCGCCGGTGACTTTGTCGAGTATATCTACTGTGACTTTGGTTTGGGCGCTGGCTTTGGAGCTGGGCGACGTGACGCCTAGGAGAACCACAAGCGAAAAGAGAAAGATCGCTCGCAACGGTACGGATAAGGGGTTTTCTGGAACATTCGCAATTGTGCAGGGGGATAGGCATTTGCGGGCTGGGCGGTAGTTGTAGAATTCGAGCATCAGTTGTTAGACCATCCGCAAATGTACGAGATCGCAATGGCAGAAGATTTTTATAAAACGCTCGGCGTAAGCCGCAGTGCCTCGTCCGAGGAGATCGTTAAAGCATATCGCAAGCTGGCGCGAAAGCACCACCCAGACCTGAATCCCGACGACAAGACAGCTAAACAGCGTTTCCAGGAGATTCAGGCCGCCTACGATTGCTTGAACGAGCCTGAGAAGCGGAAAATGTACGATCAGTTCGGCCACGACTACGAAAAGATGGGTAGTGGACCGGGTGGTCGAGGACCGTTCCCCGGTGGCAATCCATTTGGTGGCGGCAGAGCGGATGGAACCGGTTCTGGCGGTTTCGATTATGGCGATGCTTTTGGGACTGGTGGAGTCGATCTAGGGGACCTCTTTCGGCAGTTCACCGGCGGCGGTCCAGGTGCTGCGCGTGCCGGAGCCCCCGAAGGACGTGCTCGAAAAGGATTCAATCGCCGCGAAGACATGGAAGCTGCGATCACTGTTCCTTTAGCGACGGCCGTTTTGGGGGGCGATGCTGAGATCAAATTGGATCGCGGCGGTGTTGTTGAATCGTTGAGAGTGAAAGTTCCCGCCGGTGTTCAAGAAGGAAAGAAGATTCGACTCCGGGGGCAGGGGCACAGCCGAGGCGGTCAAGCGGGTGACCTTCTGCTGTTGATCCACATTGCTCCTCACCCTTGCTTTAAGCTGAACGGAAATGACTTGGAACTGAAACTTCCGATTACCGTGGGAGAAGCTGCTGCGGGTGCTAAGGTCGACGTCCTCACTCCAGGCGGAACGGTCACCCTGACTATCCCTCCCGGTAGCCAAAGCGGAAAACGCTTGCGAGTAAAAGGACAAGGCGTTCGCAGCGCGAGCGGAACAGCAGGTGACCTTTACATTGAATTGCAAATTAAGATTCCAACTCAACTTCCCGAGGACGCTATCCAAAAGCTTCAGTCTTTGGATCAACACTATAGTACCCCCGTTCGAAATGAAATCGTTTGGTAGCCTTTGGACTTTCACGAGCGATATTCAAAGCCAAAGGAAATCGACGTTTGTCGTGACGGATTCCTTGTGCCTCAATCCTCACTCAACCCGCTTCAAGCCGTTCAACAGTTCCAACTGATTGCAAGAAAGTCGTCACATGCGAATTCCCAACATACTTAAGGATCTTCTTCCGGCTGACCGTCTAAAACCGATACTCGATTTGGCTAATCAAGACAAAATCGCCAGCGTGTTGAAAGAGGTTGTCGAACAGATTCGAGGGAAAGGGAGCGAATCTGGTAACGCTTCGACACAAAAGTCATTCCCACCGAAAGACATTCAACAAGCTATCCGTCAAGCCAAATGGTGGTTCGATTCGCTAACCAATCGCTTTCAATCAGCATCGGTTGTCCCGTTGAAGCAAGCGTTGAACGGAACGGGTGAAATTTTCTCGTCCAAATGGATCGCTGCACCAGCCTCGGCAGACATGGTGACCGCAGTCTCGATGGTCCATAGCGGCTTTTGTTTAGCTGAAGGGCTGTCCGATTCGCTCGACAGTAAGTTACGCGATCAAACAGGAGCTCAAGCTTCCTTAGTCACCACCAATATCGAATCGGCAATCATGTTGTTGTCCGCTTGGCTATCGGAAAAGTCGATGCACAGCGGAACAGATTCGTCGCAAAAAAACGATTCGACTCAATGCGATTCCTCCCAACGAAATCCCAAGCCATGGGCGATCGCTCGAAGGGAATGTGTGCGATTGCCGAGCGACTGTGACGTTTTGGAATTACTTAAAAGCATGAACACTTCCGGAGTAATCGAAGCCGGTGCGAGCAATGCTTGCCAAGACTCCGATTTTTCAAAAGCTATAGCTCAGGGAGCCGGTGGGATTTTTCGAGTCGCTGCTATCGCCGATGAAGCTCATTTAAACTCAAGCAACGCCATTGGACACAATCAATCAGTCCCCAAAGCAGTACTCGCGATGACTTCGATGTTGCAAAGTTTCGTCGTTCCCGCGACGGAGACCATTGATCCTACGCAGTCGGAAAAGGTCTCTCTTGCAAAGACTCATTTGCATCAAACGCCTAGCGTGCGTGCGTTGCTAGATGCTGGAGTTGATGTGGTAATTTGTTCAGGAAATGGTTGGCTCGGCGGACCGGTATGTGGGATCATAGTCGGCAAATCAGAGGTAATCTCGGCTCTTCAATCAATTGCCGATCGCCTGGGTTTGAAGGCTTCGACTGCGACGCAAATCGGACTTTCGGCGGCCGTAGACAACTGCTCAAATCTGGATTCTTGGAGCGATTCACCCATTGGACAAATTGCCTCCACTAGTATTGCCAACTTAGAACACCGTGCAAAAAAGCTCACTGTTCAGTTGGAGGGAGTCTCAACCATTCAATCGATTCGGACTGAACTTCGCTGCATTTCCGTTGGACCTAGCCTTTGGGAATCTACTAAGCTTGACTCGTTTTGTTTGATTATTCATTCCGCCAATCGAACAGCAAGTGAATGGCAAAAACAACTTGCAAAACGAGCCGTTCCTTTGGAATGCCTTGTCGTCGACGATCAAATCGTTGTCGTGCTTCGAACCATCAATCCTGCGGACGATCAAGAGCTTGTGGCTGCTTTGACCGAGGATTAACGTGGCGCGATTGAACTTTATATAGCTCAATCCAGTCTTCGTTTTGGGTAGCTGAATTCGTTAGAATTCAGTTTTCGACAGGAAAAAACCGTACAGCCTGAAGTCTTCAGATGTCTTACGACACCTACTTCCAACACGTAACCGATCTCACGTAGCCTGCTCTCTCGGAGAGACTCGACTACGTGTTAAACGAATCTTGAATTATCGAATTACCGGCTGAGCAGTCTCCCGCTGTCGTTTCTGGATCGCAATTGCATGCGACCTTCCGACGCGCGTTCAATCAACTCTTTGACCCGACCTTCGCTTTGGATTCCTTGAAGAGAGAATTTTTTCCATCCACTCTCAGCTTTGGCAAACACAACCAATTGAGGAAGTGTCGAGCCCTGCATCAACTGCTGGGCCAACTCGGGCCGGGCATCTTTATCAACCACGGTCACCACGACGTCTTCTAGTTTTCCGTTCGATTCCATCGGCTCGATGGTTTGTGACTTGAGCAATTTACAGGCGGCACACCAATCGGCCCCCACAATCACAAGAAGCGGTTTATTTTCTGCACTGGCTTGTTGGTAAGCAACTTCGTAACTCGGTCGCTCCGCACTAGCGGACGCTAAAACCGCAAACAGCAAAACTGAAGCTATCTGCAACATCGTGGACACCTTTCCGTTCGGGGACAATCAATTTCACCACTCGATGCCGCGAACTCATTTCGCTTTCCTTCCATCGCATCCTTGCGCGATTGTGCATAAAGAGTGCTCTCTTGTGTCAATTAGTCTTAGCCCGATTCACAAAGGTGTTCGACAAAGGGTAAAAGACTGACTACCACGGCTTGGGTAAGCTGAGTGGTTTGGGTAAAACTAAGTGACAATTTCAAAACAGGCCCAAGAGTATAAAACCATAAATTTGATCCACAACTCAAATATGCACGCCAGCGCTAGCTATCGACGTCATCGAATCGGTCGGTAGCGGTGAAGATCAGAAAATGCCGGAAATGCTAGCATTCGCGAACGCAAAAAACCGCTAATCGTCAGAAGTTACCGCCCTATAGGACCTTTTGACGCAACGACGGTGGAGCTTTTCGTACCTGCAAACCCCCTCTTAGGAGTGGTTTTCGATAAAGGAATCGGTCCTTCGATGGAGAGATTGATGAAACGTGTGCGTAGTTTTTAGGCACTGTATTTTAAAGAAAAGTACATTTTGTCGCACCCGGAGTGGGGGTTTTTGTAAGTGAAGTTTCGAATTTCGCGTCATTGAATCTACTCTGTAGAGTGGTTTTGCATTTGAAAAGCAACGGCAGACAGCATGAAAAGAGCGCGGAAAAGTCCTCTGACGCCCAAGCCGACTCCCGATTCGATACTTGATTCGACTACCAGTTCGTCGCTTGCCCCAGTGTTAGATGTAGTCCAGGAAGAGCGTTTACTATGGATTAGCTTCGCATCCGAAGACATAGAAAAAGACCAAAAAGCTGAGTCCGAGTTGGATTGGGTGCGAACACGCCTTGAGTTCCACTTCCCGTTAGATGCTTTGGTTGTCACGCAATCGAGCGAAGTACCAATTCAAATCTCGCAGTATCTAGAGCGTAGATCTCGTGATAAACACCTTTCAAGTTCCCAATTTCCCACTCGCGTTTTGGTGTCTTCGCTGCTCCGAAATGATCCTGTCGCGGAAGTCATCGCGAAGTTTAAGAGCGGTTTACCAGATTGCGCCATGCATTGCATTCTTGGCCAGTGGTGGATTGGTCACAAAAGAACGCAACCGCTGCCGCCGGGGAATTGGGTTTTTTACTGGTACGAATTGTATGATTTGCTTTTGCCCGAGTTGAAAACGCAAAGCCAATCGCCAATTCTTTGGGATGTAAAAATACCTGGCGCGCTTCCATTCGAGTCGGCTCTCATTTGCTCGGACAACCCAGAGTTACGGCGGATGTGGGGCGAGCTGTTGCAACAATATGGCATTCATTCGATCGCATTGATCGACTTCGATGCCATTCCCGAGTCCGAGTTTAATTATGTGCTGGTGGATATTGATTCAAATCAGTCTGCAATCCTGAGCGGCATACGTGACACGCAAGATGGGCTTTTGAAGCTAGTTGCGACGCTCCGTAAGCGTTGTCCTGGAGCGGTGATTGCCACTTTTTTCGGTTTTCCCCAGTGGCAAGCCGCCCAAGCCGCACTCGAATCGGGTGCAAACATCGTCGCCGGAAAGCCTTGTCGAATGAGTGGCTTGGTTAGCAGTCTTCGAAATTTCGCGGACGTTCGAAATCAGTAAGCCAAGTACGCCGCGAAGATTTGGGGCGTCAGCTGCGTGTTGTCGACTCGTCGCCGACGCGGATTATACACGCTCCACAAATTAAGCCGCTATCGCTAGCCGAGTCGTTGGACGTTCCTGCGCAATCGGTTGGTTAGTTCTTCTAACGCGGCCAGCGCCAACGGCTCAGTAAGAATATCTGGTTAACGAGTCGTTCTCATGCGTGCGTCCCAATCGCACTGCGTGTATACCGAACCGCTTGGGCTTAATGATCCGCTTTTTCAATCGCCGGTCACCGCGAGAATTACGGAGGTGTTTTTGTTGCCAGCTTTTTTTCTTCTGCTGCACTTCCTCGCAGATAAACGGGCATCAAATCAATCGGGGATGTTGCCTTGCCCTCGCTTAGCATCCGATTTCCCAGAGAGATCACGCTGGATGCGGTTGGGGCAAAGTTAGGAAAAGTCTTGAAGTTCCTAATATAAGCGGATGCGTTTGCGAGCAATTTTGTAGCTCCGGAACCGACGACAAAAGTCTCTGAAGAATCGTTGGCAGCTAATTCGTACCACGATTTCTGAGGCAAAATCTGGGAAGGAAACAAACAGATTGGACTGCCAGGCACAGACGTCCAAGGCTTGGACGAGTCCTCAATTGTAGTAAGTGATAGCAACCATTTGGCAACAAAAAACTCACCGCGATACGCGTCCAGCGCTGTCCAAAACTCGACACGTTGACTCACCTCCGAGTGTTGTAAAGAGCGTTCGAAATCAACCGCTAGGACTTCCAACGTGTCGACACCAATCGTGGGTATTCGAAGGCCGAATGCCATTGCCTTTGCCATAGCAACGCCAACGCGAAGCCCGGTGAAAGAGCCCGGTCCAATCGTAACTGCGACCGCCCTGAGGTCTGATGTCTGCACTTTGGATTGCCGAAGGAGCTCAGAGACCGCTGGGGCAAGCATTCGGGCAGACCCTTCTCCTGCGGGCGTAAAGCTGGAAATAACATCCCCACCCGGAAAACCGAGCGAGGCCGAGCCAGACCTACCACTAGTCTCCAAACCAAGTATCATGAGATTTTAAGTTTCGCGACGATTCTTACGGGGGCAGACTTTCGAAAAACCAAAATTGCATCGGCGTTTTGGCTGAATTGGGACGATAGTTCTAGCAAAACCTGCGAAAACTGTCAGTCGAAATGCTGTCCGGAAGCTGGGTAGTCGTTTTTGAAGTGTATCCTTAACCTACTCGCCACCCACCCACACTATCGGAGCCATCAGTGAGACAGGCACTCATCAGCGATATTCACGGCAACCTCGAAGCGCTGAATGCGGTCCTGGTCGATATAGCGTCCCAAAAAGTGGATCAAATCATTTGCTTGGGGGATATCGTCGGTTACGGCCCCAATCCTTGTGAATGCCTCGATCTGGTGATGAAGAAGTGCAAGCTGACCATTCTGGGAAACCACGACCAGGCTGCATTATTTGACCCAGATGGATTCAATCCAGTCGCTCTGAAAGCAATTTATTGGACTCGAGATCGCTTGGATGACCCGTCCACAGGTCGTCAGCAAGCCATTAACAAGAGATGGGACTTTTTGAGCGAACTTCCGAAACAACATTCGGAGGAAAAGTTTTTATACGTGCATGGATCGCCTCGTGACCCAACGAACGAGTACGTGTTTCCCGAAACCGTCTACGACCGATCGAAAATGAACTCCATGTTTGATCGTATTTCGCAGTATTGTTTCCAAGGGCACACCCATATGCCTGGCGTGTTTACAACGGAGCTTGAGTTCATTGAGCCAGCGGACTGCAATTACGAGCATCCACTGGGGCGAGAGAAGCTGATGATCAACGTTGGTAGTGTTGGTCAGCCTCGCGATGAAGATTCCAGATCTTGCTACACAATTCTCGACACGGACGAAAACAAAGTTTTTTTTCGACGAGTCGAATACGACATCGAGACCACCATTGCAAAGATCTATGCCGAAGCGGACTTAGATAATATGCTTGGAGATCGACTACGAACTGGTCGTTAGCATCGCACGTTTGCTCAACGCTTGAGAACGACGACCGCAAGGACCTTGTCGGTACTGACTCGCGTCAACCAGAACTCGGCCTCGTTAGTAGGGGCCGAATACATATCGCTTCGGACAATACCTCGATTATTGTTCATCGCTTCGTTTGCAAGAATATCGCAAGGTGGTAGCGTCAGTCCGACTCCCAAAGCTTTTGCGTACGCTTCTTTCACCACCCACAATCGATAGTAAGCGTGCAGTCGAGTTGCTTCGGGCAGCTGTTGCCAGTACTTCAATTCGACTGGGTGTAAATTCTGAGTCGCTAGAGTTTTAATTTCGGGTAGCAAGCAAATTCGCTCGACATCAATACCAACGAGATACGTTTTGCATACCGCAGCTGCAGCCACTCCTGTCGCTCGTGAAACACTAAAGTCGATCAAGGTTTGTTCATAGCCAAGATCATGCGCATTCCAGCCAAGCTTCCCTGAAGGCAGGCTCACCAAACGAATCGACTCAGGGGTAAGCGAGAGTTGGTTTGCGAGACATTCCCGAGCAAGACCATGTCGAGCGACGAAGAGTTGTTGATCTTCGCGACGTCGATAATTTGCAAAGCGACTTTTCTCGTCGCTTGTCAACCAAGATGCCCATCGTTGCATTAAAGACGGATCGATAGGCGTATGAACTAATTCAGCCGTCGCAGGACAACCCAGCAAAGTGATATGTGTGCCAATGGTGCTCGATTGCATTGGATTCTATTGCTTTGACCAGATGAAGTATGCGTGTCTCGAAATTCGGAAGCAGTCTATTTAATTTTGATAAACGCTGGTGTAGCTTGATAGTTCAGATGCTTGAGAGCTTCTTCCGCCAGAACAGACCACTTTGTCGTCACGCGTATTGGATGGTGTTGTTTCTGATTCGATTGTCGCGGCTTTTGTTGTGAACCATTGGGTGACGTTCTCTATCAACTGATGGCGATCTTCACGAAGCATGACTGTATGGTCCCACTGCGGATGATAGGACACTGCAATTTCCGCACGATTCTTGAACGATGGAAACATGTCGTAGAACTGCTTTTCATAACTGTAGTAGTCGATGACACCACTAGTATATGTGAATCTCAGCTTTACCCCTCGATCGATCAACGTTGTAATTTCGCGTAACGCTTGCTCCTGGCTTGGAAATTCGCGGATATCCAATCCTTGGGGCATCGTCGATGAAGCGACCTTGGACTTGGATAAGAGACCGCTGAGGTAATCCTGCCACTTGCGGAAGCTGAGCAGTTTGGGGAAGTACTTACGCAAAAGTAAACCGGCGTAATGGCGATTCGTGCGATAGCCGCAGCCATCCATTAACGACGCGCAAACGATGCGAGGGTCTTCAAGTGCAGTGACAATCGCATCGTCGGCTCCCGAGCATAAACCGAAAAGCATAAAGCGATCATATCCGTACTCAAGCTCTAGAAGATCCATTGCTTGTTGCACTTCCCTTGCAGCTCTCTTTTGCGACGAACCGGGACTACCAACAGCAAGACTTTCACCAATGCCCGAAAGATCAAATCGGAACGAAGCCAGTCCACGCTGCGAGAGCGACTTTGCCAGCTCGACATGCAATCGCGATGGACCGACGCTGCTGAGCATGCCTGCGGTTAGCATTAAAACGGCTGTCTTGGGTATCGCTGCGGAAGCGTTATCGCACGATCCAACATTCGATTTAGAGTGAATACCGTAGAGATTCTCGTAGTTACCAAAGACATGATGTGTTTCGATCATCGTGTTCCCTTTGTGAGTATGGATTGAATCACTTGTGAAACCTGAGGCGATGAAAATGCACGACCCGTGAAGCCATGCTTGTCCCAGTAGATTTCATCGGTACAAGGTTGATGTTTCCAGAGGAGAGGAAGTGATTCGGTGGACACTAGTTCAGAATAGTCTTGAGATGAAAGAACCCAGTACTGTCGAGCTTCAATCTTCGTTTGCTTCCAGAGATGGATTGAGGCCAGTGATTCCTGGAACGCATTGGGGCATTCGTATCCAATGAGTTGTTCAGGTTGGGCACTGCGATAATTCAAGTACCTGGTTAGGCTGCTGAGCTCGTACTTATGATGCTTTTTCAGTAGCGCAAGATAGCGATCGCCTTCGACAATCGGATCCCAAAGAATGACTCGGTCAATATTGGTCAATGGAGTAGTCCCAATCAAGCTTGCACCTAAACGCACCCCGAGGACAGACACTGTAGTTGGACTACTCGAGTCATGTACTTCCGATTTCTTTACAGCTTCATGTGTTGCGTTGTATGCAATGTTACGAGCATACTCAACAGCGGCAATGATATTGCTGCGCCAAAGATCCACTGATATCCGATCATTACCGCCCGAAGAGTTTCCAGTTCCCGCGTATTCGAATCGAAGAACGTTTAATCCCGCTTGCGAAAGTTGAATCGCAAGCTGCTGAAGGTTTCGTGCCGATCGTGTATGCTCATGCCCATAAGCATTGCATATCACAAGGCAGTGATTTTGATGAGCAACTCCGTTATGGACTGCCGGATAAAAGATCGCAGCAAGTGTATCGCCGCGATTTGGAATTGAGACGGGTTGGATTCTAGGTAGCTTACTTCGGAGCTTGAGCGATTGCTCATGCTGCTCACGGAGGCTATCGCAATCTTGATCCTTGATTTCGGAAGAAGTTTTTCCGCTGATGGACGCAAGGTGTCGGCTTAAACTGGCGATGGTTGGATTCGCGAAGAAGTCTCTGACCGGGATCGCGCAATCGAGCTTTCCTGCCATCTGTGCAATGACACGAGTCACCAAGAGTGAGCTTCCTCCGAGCTGGAAAAAATCGTCATCGCGTCCTACACAAGGTATGTTTAAAACACTGGACCAGATCGCAGATAGGCTTCGCTCGAGCTCGGTCTCGGCTTCTCGGTAGGAGTTTTCCCTTGGTATTTCGCCTGTTTCGGCAGGCGGGAGGGCTACTCGATCGATCTTTCCATTGATCGTTTTTGGCAAGGAATCCAAGAAAATGTAACGGGACGGAACCATGTAAACGGGCAATCTGCCTCGTAGATAACTAGCCAGCTCAAAAGCTGAATAGTTAGGTTGATTCAGTACTACGTACGCCGCGAGAAACTTTTGCCCTTCTCGCTCAGCACCAATGACCAGCGACTCTCGAACGGCTTCACATTGCGACAACACGGCTTCAATCTCACCGGGCTCGATCCGATAAGAACCTATCTTCATTTGATGATCGACTCGACCAGAGAACTCGATATCTCCCGAAGGAAGCCATCTTGCTAAATCGCCCGTGCGATATAGTCGCGTCGGCTCCGTGTCACCGTCGAGTAGCACATGGATGAACGCCTGCTCATTCCGATCTGGCCGATTGAGATAACCGCGTGCAAGTGCCGGCCCGCTTATGAATAATTGCCCTGTTTCTCCCGGTGCAACGGTTTTGTTATGATCGTTAAGGATATGGGCTGAATAATGAAGAAGAGGCTTTCCGATTGGCATTTGCAGAGCGTCCCAGTCGCGATCCGGAACAAATGCTGTGCAAGTCACTGTTGTTTCTGTCGGGCCATAAGCGTTGCACCACAAGACTTCATGGTTGCAGTGTTGCTTCCACCTTCGATAATGTTCAACCGATATCTTTTCGCCTGTTGCAATAACCAGTCGCAAAGTGCTCGGGACCGAGGACTCGGAAGCGACCAGCAAATCAACCCATTCATTCCAGTAAGCGGTTGCAATATGAAGAGCAGTAATCGCATTGGATTCAACCAAGTGCGACAGTTCATTAAACACTTCAGCACGCTCACGAGGCCGGACGACCACGGCGCTTCCCACCATCAACGGAGGGAATATCTCTTCAATCGCAATGTCAAAATTGAGCGTAGAAAATTGGAGCGTCCGATCATCGGACCTCAGTTGATAAAGTTCGACATCTGCCAAGCAGTATGTTGTTAACGAACGATGCTCGATTTGAACTCCCTTGGGTTTTCCAGTAGAGCCCGATGTATACATCACGTAGGCAAGGGACGTATCGGGAATGTCTGCGTCGAGATCTTCCGTCTCATGATCGCGAAGTTGCGTATCTAAGGGATCGATAAACCGAGGTGCATTTGTGCCCGAAACATCATACAAATCACGATAAGCCGAATCGCAAAAGATCAGTTGAATCGAAGCGTCGTCAACGATAAAAGCGAGTCGGTCTTTCGGGAATTCGGGGTCAAGAGGAACAAATGCGCAACCCGACTTGAGGATGCCAAGCATAGTTATAATTGCCGTCGCGGATCGATCCATACAGATACCGACACGGTCATCGTGCTGGAATCCATGCTTCAGCAAAAACCGAGCAATTTGGTTCGCTTGAGAATTGGTATCGGCGTAGGTCCACTGGTTGCCTTCGAATTCGATGGCTACTGAGTTTGGAGTTTTGAGAACTTGCCTCTCAAAGTAACTCGCGTAGGTGCCGATTTGTTCTGTAGATGAAATTTCGTTTTCCGAACAACTAAGCATGAAAAGCCCATCGCTTGTCGAAGCTTCTGAATGTTAAGTTAGACGCGGTAGTTTGCCTAGAATGAAGCAAAAGATCCGATAGGCAGACCTAATTCCAATGCATCCATTTTCGGCAAGAAGCAAACCGAAGGCTTCTTCTCTTCCTCAAGGACTGACTCAATAGAATCTTTCACGATCGACAATCCATAACGTAAGTCCTCAGAAGAGATTGTTAACGGCGGAAGTAGCTTGACAACGTGGTCTCGCGCACCCGAGGTCTCGATCAACAATCCTTTTTCAAAAGCTTTTCGGCAGACCAGTGAAGCCATTTCGGCATTCGAGAATTCAATTCCCCAAATCATTCCACGACCACGAACATCGGAGCACGTGGAGCTAAACTGACTTAATAGTTGCTTGAGTTTTTGTTCGATGAACTTCGCGTGTTCTTGGATTTGAAGACTCAGTTGGTTGTCTCGCCAATACTCCAAGAGAACTCGAGCGGCTACGAAAGCGAGATTATTTCCACGAAAGGTTCCTGTGTGCTCTCCCGGTTTCCATGTGTCGCATTCTCTTCGCATCAGTAGCAACGACATCGGAAGGCCGCCACCGAATGCTTTGGAGATGCAGATGATATCTGGTTCAATTCCAGCAGGTTCAAAGGAGAAGAACGAACCGGTGCGGCCGTTTCCAACTTGAATGTCGTCTGCAATCAGCAGGATATCGTGACGACGACAAATACGTTCGATTCGTCGAAGCCAATCGAAACTAGCGACATTGATGCCGCCTTCGCCCTGAACTGTTTCTAGAATAATCGCAGCGGGAATTGGTAACCCGCTACTAACATCGGAAAGCATTTTTTCAAGAAGTTCGGATGTGTCGACTTTCCCCAGGTAGCCATCAAAAGGCAAGTGCGACACGTTGTTATGCGAACCATAACTAATGTCGTGATAATACTGGTTACCGGTAAGGGCTAATGATCCCAACGAATGTCCGTGATAGGCGTTGGTGAAGGCAACGACATGAGAACGTTGCTTCGATTTGCGTGCAAGTTTGACCGCTGCTTCGACAGCGTTTGTACCCGTTGGTCCAGTGAACTGCACCTTGTAGTCCATGTTTCGAGGCTTCAGCAGGATCTCCTCGATCCCCTTGAGCAACTCGACCTTTGCAACAGTAGCCGTATCCAAACCGTGCATAACTCCGTCGCTCTCGATATACGACAAGAGAGCCTTTTTTACTGACGGATTGTTATGGCCGTAGTTGAGAGTCCCTGCGCCAGCAAAGAAGTCCAGGAAGCGACGGCCATCCTGATCGACCAACCACGAGCCGCTGGCCGACTTGAATACCGTCGGAAAAGTTCGAACATAGCCTCGAATATCTGATTCAAGGTGATTAATTGTTTGTTGAACCATGAATAGACAGAAGAAGTGGAATCGAATCAGTTGATGCTAGAGTCCGTTGAACCTTACGTTCAAAAACTTAGAAGTGCAAAACCTAGCCGTCCTCTACGCAACGTAATCCCCCAAAGGAGTTAACCTCTGTCGCTCGTAGCGATTGTAGGGGTGCGGCGGAAGTAGCCTAAGACGGTGAGCAGATGACAATGTCAGGCTCATTAGTGATATTTTAATCTGTCACTTGGCTAACTAAGAACTTCGCTTACTTGTATTGGCGGTTGATGATGCCGTCGAGGTTCGAGAACTTTTTGTCTTTCGAACTTGCTTTGTCGAAGAATTTTTTCGCCGCTGTCTTTGATTCGGCGGTGGCACGTTGGTTCCACTGCAATAAAGTACCGCGAACAGCATCGTCGATTGGAGTGTCTGAGAGCTCCAAGTTGGCGATTTCTAAGACCCATTCCATCGGTAATTCATCGAATTCGAATCGTTCGTTATTTCCCTTGATTCGCATGACGAGTGATTCTGGAGTCACTTCAACGATGCTCGCTTGTCCAGAACTGCCTAACGAAATGGCATTCGTAGCACGAAGACTTGCGTAAGCATCAGAAAAAGCTTTTTCGCTCATCGGGACCAATTGACCCATAAAGTTTAGGCTTTCGCTTTGGGCAATTCTTTGAGGATCTTCGGTCGCTGCGAACGCTTTCTCCATTTCGGTTTCAAACAGTTTGGTATCTCGCTTCTTGATTGCATTTAAAGCAGCGTTCATGGCGATGGACCACGACTCGGACTTTTTCGATTCCATGCTTGGTTTGCTTGCCGGTTTGGCCTCGTTCATGGACTGATTAATGGGCATTTCCTTGGCAATATCTGTCGGCATTGCAGTCGGCTGGGCATTCATGGCAGGAGATTCGGTCGTTTTCTCGGAAGTATTCGCACTGGCATCACCGGCACCTACTGTCGGTAGTTGCATCGGCGTTGCTGAATCGGTCGAAGAGGAGTTGGCATCGCGACGGATCCCAAGGTTCATCCGCTTGGGCTCTTGCTTGCCCAGTTTGGGAGAACCAAGTTTGTTGGGAGAAGCGGAGTTGGTTTGGTTTGCAACAATTGGATTGTTTACCGGTACGGCTTGTTGCTGGTTTGCAATCGCATTTTCGTTTGCGGCTCGCTGAGCTAGCATCTCTTGCTGCTGGGCGCGGCTGCTCATAAACATCCATAGCCCGAATCCTACCAGCACACACGCTCCACCAATCGCGATACCACCTGAAATCAGATTTTTTTGCCTTCGATTGCGAAGTAGTTCTTCTTGCAGCGACTTCGAAGATGAAGCCTGGGACCGCGAAGATTTAGCCGCCCCCAGTGGTAGTAATCCAGGTTGTAGCAAAGCCGGCTGCGAAGCGGGTTCGGCAACAGGGCTTGACAGCCCTTTGCTTTGAGAGCCGGTCATATCGAACGGATTAGCGGCCAGTAGGGGGCGGAGAGCATCTTGCCGCTGAGCAACCGTTTCGTACTCGATATCTTCCGGACGCGACTTTAGGAAATCCGTAAGCGAGAATGGTGCCGATGGGTCACCGCTTGGCAAAAGCTCTTTCAGTCGAGCCGATTCGGTAAGCAGTTGACTATCTTCGCCTAAAACGCTTGGTGCAACTTTCCGAAGCAAACTCTTGAGTTGAGTATCGTAGGGAGCTTTCTTTTCTCCGTCCAAAAGCGTCACGCGGGCGTGTCGCACAATCTTGACGACTTCCTCGAAACCCTTGGGGTCGTGCGAACGATCTGCCCTTTTCAGCTTCTCAATCGCCACCTCGATCGCCAGTGCAATCGCGCTGCGATCCTCCGTCAACTCCGCCAACCCGAGTGCCGAGTAGTAGTTCAAATGCTTAGGCTTGTTTATTGGGCCGATATATTTTTGAACAAGCGGAGTCAGGTCGGCCATGGAAGGATGCTTTCGGTTTCGGTCCTAAATCCTAGACGTCCAGGTTCGTTACTTCGAGGGCGTGCTTTTCGATAAACTTACGACGTGGTTCCACCTTATCTCCCATCAGCACGCGAAACATTTCGTCGGCTGCGGCTGCGTCTGTGAGCGTTACCTTAATCATACTTCGAATACTTGGATCAAGCGTTGTTTCTCGAAGTTCTTCCGCGTTCATTTCACCCAGTCCTTTAAATCGCGTGATTTGAAGTCCCTTTTCACCAGCGGCACGAATCGCCGGAAGAAGGCCTCGCAGATCTTCGAGCCCGATTTCGGCTTCCTCACGAATGAGTTTAAATCGCGAATCGGTTTGACCTGTTCGATCCTTAGGAATTAAATCGTCGATCGTGAAACCGAAGGCTTCGAGTTCCTTGAGCCCAGCGTTAATCGTACGCACTTCGTAGATTTCTATAATGTGTGGAGCATGCGGGAGATTTTCCTCGGAGCCATCCGCACCTTCGCTTGGCGTGGACGATGCATCGCTAGCCGGAGGTCCATCCAGCGGATTATCAACACTTGCCGAAGCGTCATCGAGCGAAAGATTTCGCGATTCGACAAATTCGTCCAGTTGATTTCGAGTGACGAACCAATGATCTTCGTTCCCCATGTCCAAATGGAATACGGGCATGCGACCGGTTTCGACTTCCATTCTTTCCGCATGGACTCGAAGAGAAATTCCGCGACGCTCCAGTGTTAGAAGTGCATCTTCCATACTCGCGAGAGTTTGGCAAAGCTTTCGCATTCGCTCGCCATCGATCATTTCACCACTTTCATGGATGAACCGGCTATCGGAGAGACCTTTCTCCATCAATTGCAATCGCATCTCTTCTTCGGTCTGAACGTAGTACTTTTCCTTCTTGCCACGCACGACTCGGAACAGCGGAGGCATAGCAACATAGACGTGCCCACCAGCGACCAATTGGTACATTTGTCGATAGAAGAAGCACAGCAAAAGCGTCCGGATGTGAGAACCATCGACGTCGGCATCGGTCATGATGATGATACGGTTATAGCGACGTTTTCCTACGTCTTGATCGGTACCGATACCACAACCGATCGCTTGAATCATCGACAGGACTTCCTCGTTGGCAAGGACCTTATCGTCGCGACTCTTGTAAGCGTTGATGATTTTACCTCGCAGTGGCAGGATCGCTTGCGTGTCGCGGAATCTTCCGCCTTCAGCCGATCCACCAGCGGAGTCTCCTTCCACAAGGTACAGCTCGCACTCTTCCATTTTATTACTAATGCAGTCGCGAAGTTTCCCGGGCAGCCCGCCACCACCGAGAACGTCCTTGCGTTTACGAAGAGCGTCCTTTGCCTTGCGAGCCGCCTCGCGTGCTTCGGCTGCGAGTAATCCCTTGCGAACAATGGCTTTTGCTACTTTGGGGTTCTCTTCCAAGAACTTCGTCAGTCCTTCACCGACTGCCGTGTTCATGAGCCCATCAATTTCACCGTTGCCAAGCTTCGTCTTCGTCTGACCTTCGAACTGTGGGTTAGGAACCTTCATCGCAATGACCGCGGTGAGGCCTTCGCGGAAGTCTTCGCCCAAGGGCGTGAGGTCTTTGAAGAGGTTTTCCTTCTTGCCGTATGTGTTGAGCGTTCGCGTTAATGCCGCGCGGAAACCTGATACGTGCGTGCCGCCTTCGATGGTGTGAATGTTATTCACATACGATTGCAGATTTTCGGTGTACTCTTCTGAGTACTGGAGAGCAACCGCGTAGGAAGTCCCATCTTTTTCGCCTTCGATAAAGATCACGTCTTTGTGAATGACATCGCTGGCTCGATTCAAGTGCTCAACAAATTCGACGATACCGCGCTCATAGTAAAATTCGTCTACTTGGTTGTTACGATCATCGCGGCATTTAATACGGACGCCGCTATTCAGGAACGCTAAGTCCTGGAGACGTTTGACGAGTGTGTCATAAACGAACTTCGTATTTTGGAAAATTTGGCCATCGGGCTTGAAGGTAGTCTTGGTGCCTCGACGCGTCGTTGTTCCGGCCTCTCGAACCGGTCCAGTCGGAACACCATGCTCATAAGACTGTGTCCAAACTTTACCTTCGCGGTGCACTTCTACTTCGCACCACTGAGACAGAAAGTTAACCACGGTCACACCAACGCCGTGAAGGCCGCCGGAAGCTTGATAAGCCTTCTTCTCGAATTTGCCACCAAACTTGAGAACCGTCATTACACCTTCCAGCGTGCTGACTTCGCGCTGTAGCAGTTCGGATAGTTGAGCGTGTCGACTGGTTGGAATTCCCCGGCCATCATCTTCCACCGAACAGGAGCCGTCCGCATTAATAGCGACAGAAACGGTTTTGGCATATTTTGCCATCGCTTCATCGATGGAATTGTCGACGACTTCGTAGACAAGGTGGTGAAGGCCTTTGAGTGTGGTGTCACCGATGTACATCCCCGGGCGTTCTCGGACGTGCTCCAAGTCGCTGAGGTGCTTTAAGTCGTCTGCGTTATAGTTCGATCCGAAAGGTGCTGGCTCAAGGGCCAAGTCGGTGGATTTCTCATCAGAAACAGAGAGGTTTTCAGGCTGGATTTCGCTCATTAGATGCCTTCAAAAAGTTGGTCCGCCCGTCGCTTCTAAAAGGTCACGATCTGGGCCGCCGATTTCATTCGGAATTCGAGCCTCCAGTGGGAGGCTGCTCACCCTGAAATTTTAACCGATTCCTACGGTTTACGCGACGCCACAACACACCTTAGTGACGGGTGTATCTTGAACGCAAAGTGGTACGCGATTCAGGGCAAGTCGTACCACTTTTCCATTGCAAAGCCGCTTGATTTGCCTTGGGTTACTTCCGAAAACTTCCGATTTCAGGTTGAGTACCTAAACAAAATCAGATACACAAGTAAAATGAGGAGTCTCACCTGCCATCTTCCGTATGATTCTCTCATGGTCAGATCACCACAACAAATTCTGCAAAACGACTATCTGATCGCCCGTGCGAAGATTATCGAGGTCGCGGCTGTCTTGGACCGAATCGATCGGGCTGCCGCTAGTTCGGCAGAAGCACACGCTAAGCAGTCGACGCTAAACACGGGTTCTGGCGTTCCACCACGTAGCGATGCGTCACCCGAGGCTAGCGCCTCCTCAGGTAATGCCGTCTATTCCGATCCGTCCTATCAAAAAATCCAAAACGCTATCGCTATTTTAAGCGACAGACTACCTGACAAAACGCGACGTATCCAGGAGCTCTTGAGTCGGCCTTACACACCAGACTGGATGCAGCAGTTTCAACTCCCTGCGAACTGATTCGTTCAAACCAAGCAAACACTCATGGACTACATCGATCCTCATATCCACATGGTCTCGCGGACGACCGACGACTACGAGACGCTTGCCAAGATGGGTTGCGTAGCGATGAGCGAACCTGCGTTTTGGGCAGGCTTCGATCGCGGAAGTGTTGAAAGCTTTCGCGATTACTTTCGACAATTGACCGACTTCGAACCCAAGCGAGCTGCTCAATACGGAATACGCCATTACACATGGCTCTGTATTAACGCCAAAGAAGCCGAAAATGTTTCGCTCTCGCGAGAGGTAATTGCGATGATCCCGGAGTTTCTGGACGCACCCAACGTCTTGGGAATCGGAGAGATCGGGCTCAACAAAAATACTCGTAACGAAGCGACCATCTTTCTCGAGCACGTTGAACTAGCGGTCAAATACAATCAACAAATTTTGATTCACACGCCACACCTTGAAGACAAGTATCAAGGAACGCGAATGATCTTGGATATGCTGACTCAAGATTCTCGAATCGATCCCTCACGTGTTCTTGTGGACCACGTAGAAGAGCACACGATTCGCGAAGTGCTTGACCGAGGTTTTTGGGCGGGCATGACGATGTATCCGATCTCAAAATGCACACCGCAACGAGCCGCTGACATGATCGAAACCTATGGCACCGAGCGACTCATGGCCAATAGTGCTGGTGACTGGGGACCAAGCAAACCGACCGCAATCCCGGATCTGATTCTCGAACTCAAGCAACGCGGTCATCCTCGCGCCCTGATCGAAAAAATCGTCTACCAAAATCCAAATCAATTCTTCCAGCAAAGCCAAAAATGGAAGTCAATCGTTGACGAAGTCAATCGTTAACGAAGCCTCCTGCGCTAGCCGAGTTCAAAAGACTAACTACCCGCTTGCGCAGGAACGTCCACTAACGCGGCTAGCGCCGGCGGCTCGAGAAATTGGCTTTTAACGTCATTTTATATATCTGCAAAATGATTCGGATGAATGTCTTTCGTCTCGAAAATTCAGTTATCATTTATCGTAGACTTTCCCCCCCATCGCAATTTGGTCCTGCCTCAACGCAAGGTGATCCTTCTATGCAAAATCGTCCCGGTATCATTACTCGACTGCTCGTGTTCGTTGCCATTGGCGTTCTGTTTGACATTTCAACACTGAAAGAATCAATCGCGGCTGACGGAAAGAAAAAAATTGTGATGATCGCCGGTTCTGCTAGTCATAAATATGGAGACCACGAACACTACGCTGGTTGTCGTCTGCTTGCTGATATTATCCATGCCAATAACGTGAATGCGAAATGCGAGATTGTTCGCAACGGGTGGCCCGAGGACGATTCGATTCTCGATGATGCGGATACGATAGTCATTTACGCCGACGGTGGTGAGCGTCATCCCGCCTACAAGCACATGGACACCCTGCGAAAGCAAATGAATCGCGGCGCAGGGTTGGTTTGTTTGCACTACGCAGTCGAATTCCCCAAAGATGAACGCGGTACTGAATTCAAAACGTTTTTGGGGGGTTACTTCGAGCCGTTTTGGTCAGTCAATCCGCACTGGGTAGCTGAATTTAAAACGCTTCCAAGTCACCCAATCACAACAGGTGTCTCACCTTTTGCGACTAATGATGAATGGTACTTTCACATGCGGTTTGTCGATCAGATGAAAGGTGTCACGCCAATCCTGACGGCGATTGCTCCTGATTCAACAATGAGTCGGCCTGACGGGCGTCACAGCGGTAATCCTGATGCGAGAAAGGCTGTTGCTGCGAAAGAACCTCAGCACGTCGCATGGGCGTTTGATCGTTCCAATGGAGGCCGCTCGTTCGGCTTTACTGGAGGGCACTACCACTGGAACTGGGGCCGACCGGAGATGCAGAGACTTGTCACCAACGCGATCATATGGTCAGCCAAAGGCGATGTCCCCCAAACGGGATTAGTAACAATGGAAACGAGTATCGACAAGCTAAAAGAAAACCAAGATGACAAAGTCCCTGCGGATTTCAGTCCCGAGAAGATTGAAAAGGATTTTGAGCTGAAGCGTCCAAAGGTTGTCACGACAAAAGCGTCAGTCAGCAGTGCAGCGAAGCACCCGAACCTCCTTTATCTCTCACCCCTGGTTGACACAAAGACATCACGGCACTCGGTCGATGTTGAAGTCAACCTCAACGGAGCCAAGTCGCTCTTCTTGGTCGTCACGGATGCTGGCGACGGATTCAATTCCGATTGGGCAAATTGGATGAATCCGATGTTTATCGCGGAAGATAAAAAAACTTCCGCTCTTGATCTCGATTGGGTCCAAGCGACTACGGGATTCGGAAAGGTTCGGAAGAATCAAAACGCTATCGGTGGGCCGCTAACGGTTCGAGGCAAAGATGTTGGTAGCGGAATTGGAACGCACGCGAACAGTGTGATCGAGTTTCGTGTTCCGGAAGGTGCTGAGAAGTTCGAAGTAAACTGCGCACTCGATACCGGTGGAACTTCGCAAGGAGACAAGACTTCGGTTCGATTTGCAATTTACAAAGACTCACTGCCCGCTGATGCAATGGCTATCGATGAGTCACTCGGCAACCAACGTGCGGTCGAAAACGCAGTCGCTGGACTCGACACTCACTCGGGCGTCGAAGCAACACTCGCCGCTTCCGAACCTACCTTGAAGAGCCTCACTAATATAGATATCGATCATCGCGGTCGCGTCTGGGTCTGTGAAGTCGTTAACTATCGCAAGCATAAAGAAGATCGCCCGGAAGGAGATCGCATTCTTATCTTGGAAGATACAGATCATGATGGAGTCACCGACACCAGCAAAGTCTTCTATCAAGGGCGCGATATCGACTCGGCTCTAGGCATTTGCGTCTTGGGCAATCGAGTGCTCGTCAGCGTGGCTCCGACCATCATCGAGTTCATAGACACCAACGGTGACGATATTCCTGATAGCAAGAAATCTGTCTTTACAAATACTGGTACACCTCAGCATGATCACTCGGTTCATAGCTTTGTTTTCGGGCCCGATGGCAAGCTTTACTTCAACTTTGGGAACACGGGTAAGCAGCTTTGCGATGCAGCAGGGAAACCTGTCAAGGATCGCTGGGGCCGAGACATCAACGACTCGGGAAAGCCTTACCGACAAGGAATGCTCTTTCGCTGCAACGAAGATTTTTCGGATATGGAAGTTGTCGGAAACAACTTCCGAAATAACTACGAAGCGACCGTCGATTCCAACGGCGCTCTTTGGCAATCTGATAACGACGACGATGGTAATAGAGCAACCCGCATCAACTTTGTCATGGAGTTTGGTAACTATGGTTACACCGATGAAATAACAGGTGCTGGTTGGCAAAGCGAACGGACCGGCTGGGAAAGCACGATTCCGCAACGACATTGGCACCTGAACGATCCCGGTGTTGTTCCGACGATGTATATCACCGGTGCTGGCTCGCCAACAGGGATCGCGACTTACGAAGGGCGACTGCTTCCGGAAGTATTCTGGGATCAAATCATTCACTGCGACGCGGGACCGAACGTTGTTCGTGCTTATCCAACGAAAGCCGATGGGGCTGGATACTCGGCAACGGTTGAAAACGTTGTCGAAGGCTCACGCGATCGTTGGTTCAGACCAGCCGATGTTTGCGTGGCCCCAGACGGTTCGTTGTTTGTAAGCGATTGGTACGACCCAGGTGTCGGCGGGCACTTGATGGGGGATACTGAACGAGGCCGACTGTTCCGCATCGCTCCTCCAAATACGAAGTATGACGTTCCTAAGTATGACTTTGCGAAACTAGATGATTGCTTGGAAGCAATGAGGAATCCTTGTACTTCAGTACGATATATGGCGTGGCACGCTTTAATGAAGATAGGCAAATCGGCTGAACTAGGTTTAGCGAAACTTGCCGGGGATACCAATCCGAGACTGCAAGCACGAGCGCTGTGGCTGCTCAGCAAAATGCCAGAAATCGGCACCAAATACATTCGTCAAGCACTTGGAAGCGATCATCCCGACCTGCGTTGTGCCGGCATTAGAATGGCTCGTCAAGCAAACCTTGCAACCGCGGATTATGTTCCCTCGTTGCTCAAAGATACTTCCCCGGCGGTCCTTCGAGAAATCGCAGTGGCTCTTCGCGAAGATCGATCTGAGCAGATGCCTACCTACTGGACAGCACTTGCAAATCGATACGAAGGCAAAGACCGCTGGATGTTGGAGGCTCTTGGGATTGCGGCGATGGACCGCTGGGACGATTGCTTGAAAGCTTGGCTACCGAAAGCTCAAAGTAGTCTCGGTGAAAAAGCGACTCGCGATATTGTTTGGCGGAGCCGTTCGAAGCTGGCAGCGCCCGTAATCGCTCAAGTTCTTGAAATGCCCTCTTTGCCCAGCGATGAGGTGGATCGGTTCTTTCGTGCGTTGGATTTTCAGGATGAAGAATCGCGTGTCAAAGCCCTGAGAAGCCTAGTCGAGATGGCAACGGTCGCAAGTTCGACGACTGTTAATCGAAATCGTCTTGTCGCTACCGATTCCAATGCAACTTCTGCACAACGAGATCGTATAGTTGCCGAGTCCGCACTGAGACTGGGCGACGTCGATGTGAACAAGGACCCGCGACTTGCGTTGGCTGTGAGAAGATACGTAGCAACCCTCGGCGACGATCCAAAGCAGCTCAAAATCATCAAGCAATTGAAGATAGCGGGAATGACCAATCGGCTTCTGGAACTTGCGACTATTTGGGGACAGTCGACTCAGGCTGTCCAGTCGCTTGATATTGCATTAGAACAAGGCGTTGGACCGGAGTTGGAAAAGAAGTTGGGTGCAGCCAATGCGTCCGCGACCGAAATCAATTTTGCAAAACTACTTGGCTTGAGTAAACGTGGTGATGCCAAGAACATTCTCAAAAAAGTTCTCGTCGACTCAACAACAATTTCTCAAGTACGAATGGACGCCGCGATAGGACTCGCCGATAGCGTCGCGGGTCAGAAATTCTTGATTGAACTTGCTAAATCAGGCAAGTTACCGGCTGAGGCAAAGCTTCTGATCGGACCCGTATTGAGAGCCTCGCAAGATGAATCAGTCAAGTCCGCAGCGAACCAGCTTTTCCCTGCTATGAAAACTTCCAAAGCAAATCTTCCACCTGTCACGGAACTTGCCAAACGGACCGGAGATTTGACGCAAGGCAAGATGCTCTTCGATGGCGTTGCAACTTGCGGCCAATGTCACATGGTAGGGAGTCAAGGTAAAAACGTTGGGCCAGCGCTCACTGAGATCGGCGACAAGCTTTCCAGAGAAGCAATGTACGTTTCTATCTTAGACCCCAGCGCCGGAATCAGCCACAACTTCGAAGCCTATACGGCGCTTATGGAAGATGACAGCGTTGTTACGGGATTGTTGGTGTCAGAAACTGAATCGACCGTGATCCTGAAAGATTCAAAGGGAATTGAACGTTCAATGAACCGCAACGAGATCGAAGCATACAAGAAGCAAGAAAAGTCATTGATGCCTGAAAACCTCCAGGAAACAATGGACGAACAAGGTCTCGTGGATCTAATTGAATACTTAGTAAGCCTCAAGAAACGCGTCTAACGCAATAACCGCAACCCCAGTAGCAGAAGTCGTAAGACTTCTGCCCACAACCCTTGATTCAGAACTATTACGAGTTCGGCTACGACTCGCTGCTGGGCATGTGTTAACAAAACTCGGCGGGTTGGCCAGTTGATTCCAACACGGTCATCCACAGATCGCCGTGAGGATCGACGTTGTTACGTTGTCGGATGGCGAGCGGCATTGGGACGTTGACGAATCGCATGTGTAGTCGGCTCACAATCATTTCAGTTCGCCCACTCATCGCTGCGTGGACCGCGTTGTGAGCTAGTCGAGTGCAGAAAACGCTGTCGTAGGGATTTGCTGGTACGCTGCGAATGACGTAACTCGGGTCGATGTACTTCAGATTCAATTCGGTCGATTGTTGCTTGAAGTAGTCGGTAAAGATGTCTTTCAAAAAGATTCCGATATCAACTAGCTTTTTGTTTCCAGATGCGTCGGTTGCTTGAGTCGATGGGAGTAAATTTTGTCCTGCCCCTTCGGCAACAACGATCACCGCATGCCCTCGTTTATCGAGTCGCTTTTTCAGCATCTTTAAAAGACCTTGTTCGCCTTCGAGTTGAAAGGGAACCTCAGGAATCAACACGAAGTTTGCATCACTCATCGCAAGTGACGCATAGCACGCGATAAACCCGCTGTGACGCCCCATGAGCTTGACTAAGCCGACGCCGTTGGGAGCACCAGTGGCTTCGACGTGAGCAGCTCGAATTGCTTTAGCAGCTTCGCTGAAGGCGGTCTGGAATCCGAAGCTTTGATCGATGAACATGATGTCATTGTCGATCGTTTTTGGAATTCCAACCACTGCGATCTTAGCGCCTCGATTGTCAACCTCTTTGATGATCGACATTGCACCACGCATGCTCCCATCGCCACCGATCACGAACAGAATATTGATTCCCATTCGTTCCAAACAGTCGACAATTTCTACGGGGTCTTGTTGACCGCGAGAAGAACCAAGAATCGTTCCACCGTGTTCATTGATCGTATCGACAAAGGACGGTGTTAGCTCTATCACCGGTCGGCCGAAGCTTGGGATAAAACCTTGAAAGCCGTTACAAAATCCGTAGACTTTTTGAACGCCATACAGCCGCGTCAGTTCTAGCGCGAGCGCACGAATCACATCGTTTAATCCTGGGCACAGGCCGCCGCAAGTAACAATTCCAGCACGTGTCTTCGAGGGATCGAAATAGATCTTCCGTCTAGCGCCTGCGGGCTCCAATCCCGGAATATCATCGATAGAGCAATCGTAAGCCTTTAACTCGGAAGCAGTCGTTGCGATCATCACTCGGTCTGACTCGTCGGCATAGTGCACCGAGTTCATACGTTTGTCGAGCAGTGGAATCAGGGGAGAATCGACGCGGCAATTCCCCAGTGTCTTGACCTTCAAATCATCAGCACACAGCACGAAAAAACTCCCCGAAACCATAGATGGATTGACAAGGAATCGCGCGGGGAGAGGGCGTGCGATAAGAACAGTGACCCCAAAACAATAACAAGAATACTAATCGATTTCTACCGGAAATCATGCCAGGGGTCTGACGTGTTTTCGAAAATTTCTTCAAGGGTGGATGAGGGGACTCGAACCCCCGACATTCGGAACCACAATCCGACGCTCTAACCAACTGAGCTACAACCACCGTGTGAGTTCTATTTGTAGTCATCCGCTGCTGATCCGTCAACGGATTGCAGCCAAGGAGTTGTAGGTCAGGTTTATAGCTCGTTGGGGAGTTGTGTAGTCCAAAGAAAAATGCTTCGATGACCCCTGCCACGCGGGCTTTACGTCACTGTTTTCTAGATTCCGCGCGAGGCAAGCATCAAACTAAAGCGTATAAATGGCATTCTCATCTGGCCAGGACGGTAATGCGACTCGCTTTTGAGATGGGCCCCGCTGGCGTGAAGAGGTTTAGGCGTTGGCGGCAGGGAGTAACGTTTGAGATGATTTTGGAGCGCTACCGCTTGAGTGAAGCATTGGGAGCCGCAGGCATTCCATCGACAATTCGGACCCGGGCGGGTTCCAAATCTGCTTTTCCAGGACGCCAGAACCAACCGCTCGTGGACTGAAGAAAAGTTCGACGCTTTGTTTGGGCGACTGGCTTGATCGGGCGGGACACGGGCTTCAAAAAGTCAGGCGGGCATTCTTGCGAGAGTTGGAGTATTCGAACGACTAGCGGCGACTCGATCCATTCGATCGCTTTCGCGGGTCTCTTTTGTTCGAGCTCGCGTTTAGCGACAAACAGCTGACTCCGCAGTAAACGCCGCTCCTCGTCCGTTAGCACCAGAGGACTCAACCCAACGTCGTCGATCCATAATTTTCCCGCGCCAGTGACTTCGATGGTCCACTGCAACAGTTCGGAGGGCGAGGCGACCGGCGGTGCTGCGAGTCCCTGATTTGTGGTCGATGCTGGCGTTGAGTCGGCGTTTGAGTTTTTACGCAGTGTTGGGAACTCGTAACGCTTCCACGAGTCAGCAACCCCGTCTTTGTACTCCGGTGTATCGATTTGCTTCGACTCGGTCCACTTTTTATCTCCTAGCGATCCCGTTGTGATCAGTCGCACTTTGGGGCGATTCGGTTGGCTGTCGATCTTGATCCAGACTTCAACGGCCAACGGCCACTTGACGCGTCTTGGCATAGAGCGTGTTTGGATCCATCCGTTTGCTTGATCGTTGAAGGATTCGTATTGCAACGATAGCCCAGGCTCATGTGATTGGTCCGCATTATTGCTCCAAGTCACAGTTGGATTCATCGAGAAAAACCAAGTTGAAGATATAGCGGATGATTGCCCTGCTTTTGTGCTTTCAAAGCTACCGTCCATCTGGTGTCCGAAGTCCGTGCGAAAGTTTGTCATTAGTTGAATCACATCGCTGATCGCAGTGACGTTCTCCGTCATCAGATCCACACCTTCCGGCGAAGCCAGATGTGTCCAACCCGCGATCGGATATTCGCCAGTCCATGTCCATGCCGTCATCGACATCGCTGGTAGTCGAAATCGCCATCCATCATGAGCGTTAACAAGCTGCAAAGTAGTTTTTTGGGAGTCGCTCACTTCATCTACTATCGCGGAGTTCGTCGACGTGGGAGAGTTGCTTGCGGCAGGGGTTACTTGGAATCGCTCGACTTCCGCGTTATGAGTCTCTGCGACAATCGATAAAGTACTTTGATCAGTTACTCCCTGAGCATTCGAGTTCTTCAAACCAGTAGTCTCTTCCGAGCGGCCTGGCGAGTTCTCTTTCCAATGGCATTCGAATTGTTCTAACCACGGAAGCGAATTGACTGCGACTAACCATTGTTTACCACTAGGGTCGACGCCTGTAAGCAGAAATACGCCTTCTTTAAACGAAGTGGGCATCGGTGCGATTGAACCACTACTGCTGATCGATTGCCACGAAAGCGATGGGATCGTATCTAAAGTTGATTTAATCCATCGAATGCGGGACTTGGCACCATCGACGCTCGCAACTTGAGGAGTAATCAAACTGGGAATTGCATTAGGATCCTCAGCGTTTGGCAGTGAAGCTTTAGGCTGTGGAGCTTTTCGAGCCGAGTCGATTGCGACGAGCTTAGGATCTGGTGTGGATTGGCTAGCAGTCGAAGCTTCTTTGGGCTTTGTTGGGTTGTCGGCAAAAATTGGCTTGGTGACCGAGACGAACATCAGCGAACCGGTTGCAACCACAATCGCAGTCCATGCAAACCGTATCTTTCGTCTCAATAAGCTCAACGTGAATGTCATCCTGAAATTCGTTGACGAAGCCCTTGCCAAAGCCATTACCAAAATCGGGGGATTTAATTTTTGTCAATATTCCACATCATTCAGCGGGTGAGATATAAACCAGCATCCACCCACCATCAATCATCCACAACTAGGTGTCTTAGCAGATTGGGCGGATTGCTTCTATGTCGATTCCGCTCGAATAATGGCTTTATCATCTTGCTTCATGCTGCTGGCTCTTCGAACGCTAGCACAAATCAAAACAACCAATCGAGTCCTAAGTCGAGATTGACTGCCGAGTGCGTGAGCGAACCAACGCTAATTCGGTCAATACCCGTGGAAGCAATCTCACGAATGGTCCCCAAATTGACCCCTCCGGAGGCTTCAAGCTCGACTGAGGGAGCTTGGATGTTCCTGGTGAGGATCGCTTGCTTTAATTGCTCTATGTTCATGTTGTCCAAGAGAACAATGTCTGGAGATGCAGATAGAGCGTCTTCGAGCTGGTCTAAAGAATCGATTTCGATTTCGATGATAGGCGTTTCAACAAAGGTAAACGCACCGGATTGCAAAAATGCCCGAGCCTGTTCGACCGCCTGTCTCGAATTAAGTAAGTTGCCGCCGGCATCCGCCCTGCAAGCAAGATGGTTGTCCTTTATAAGGATTGCATCACAAAGCCCCAATCGATGCGTATGTCCGCCACCACATCGCACGGCATACTTCTCAAGTCTTCTCCAACCGGGCGTTGTTTTTCGAGTGTCATAAATTCGCGAGGGATATCCACCGATTTCGGCGACGTAATGTCCCGTTCCCGTTGCGATGCCGCATAAACGCCCGAGAAAATTCAAAATCGTTCGCTCGCACGTCAGAAGCGATCGCGAGTCGCCCGTTAAAATCGCGAGTTGCTTAGCTGCCAGAAACGGTTCCGAATCGCCAACCAACATTTCAACCTGAATCGGGGCATCCATCTCTTTGAGCATGGCTTCGATCAAGTCGATCCCAGAAGCAATCCCCGGCTTCCTGGCGACAACAGCCGCTCGACCCTCTTTTCCTGGCGGCACCAAGGCTAGGGTTGTCAAATCGGCGGTGCGTCCAAGGTCTTCCTGGATAGCCATCCTCACTAATCGCGACAAATCTTCGAGGAGTTCGGAGTTGATTGTCTGAGGTCTAAAATCTCTTGCCATAGTCGTACTCGTTAAAGAAAAATCGTCCCCGCATGCATATTACCGATAGGTGGTTAAAAGTATAGTATGGGAGTAAGATTCAGAGAGTACCTCACGAGATTTGCCTTGAGGTCGAAATTCAACGGTAAGCGAAGGAGCGACAAAATGGATGGTTTAACAAATAGCGTCTCAACGCACGTCGAATCGGTCCGCATTGATAATGTTGAATCTGAAAGCCAAGCTGATATTCGGCTATCCCCAACCAAGTCTTTTAAGAAACTGCATGCCGACGGCGGAGTAAACGATCGCGCTGAGAGTTCCACAACAGGACAGACAACGATAGCAGCGAACCAACGGCTCGCGATGGGGTGTTTAGCAGGTTTAGCAATGGTGTTTTCGATCGTAAATTATCTTCTCCAAAGCTCACCCGTTCGCACACCAGAATCGCTCGTTCGTCCACCGATTTTTCTGACCGAGATACCGAACGCTTCCAACGAGGAGTGGATGCTCTTACCCGGTGTTGGCGAAAAGACTGCCAGCACGTGGCGAAATGAATCAGGTCCGATTACATCACTCGAGGATCTTCACGGAGTTGGTGCCATTCGCGCGGAGAAATTGAAGCCTTACGTCAGCAACGTCGCACCGCATTCCACCAAGCAGCAAGTGAAGAGCAAAAAAGCCAAATCGTCTTCCACCAAAATACAAACAAAGGCGCAAGCAACGGATGAGTGAAGTCATCAATGCAAAAGATGTCGGCGAAGAAGAGGTCGGTTTTGAAATTGAAAGCCGCTTTCAACCGGCCGGCGATCAACCTCAAGCAATTGCTCAGCTCGTTCGAGGACTTAAACGTGGAACTAGATCCCAGACGCTTATGGGGGTGACCGGTTCCGGAAAAACCTTCACGATGGCGAACGTTATTCAAGCCGTTCAGCGACCAACGCTGATCCTGAGTCATAACAAAACGCTTGCCGCACAGCTTTACTCTGAATTCAAGGAGTTTTTTCCTCGCAACGCGGTCCACTACTTTGTTAGCTACTACGATTACTATCAGCCAGAAGCATACATTCCGCAGCGCGATATCTACATCGAGAAAGACGCATCGATCAATGAAGAGATCGACCGCTTGAGATTGGCTGCGACCAGTGCATTGGTCTCCAGACGCGATACGATCATTGTTGCAAGCGTTTCGTGTATCTATGGTTTAGGTTCGCCTGAAGATTACAAACGGATGGTCGTTCCATTTCGCGTGGGAGAACGAATACAACGCGATGAAGTGATTATGAGGCTGATTGAAATTCAATATGAACGAAACGATATGGCTTTTGAGCGTTCTCGTTTTCGTGTTCGGGGAGACACGATGGAGCTCTGGCCCAGCTATGAGGAGTTTGCGTACCGCATCGAAATGTGGGGCGACGAGATCGAGAAAATCTCCATCATCAACCCAACCAGTGGACAGACAATTTCACAAGTTGACGATGTTTACATTTATCCTGCAAAGCACTTCGTAACATCCGAAGGAAGAATGGCTTCTGCATTGGTTGAGATTCGAAAAGAGCTCGAGGATCAGCTGGAGAAGTTTAAGCAGGAAGGAAAGATACTCGAAGCACAAAGACTCAATGCGCGAGTTCGATTTGATATTGAGATGATGCAAGAAGTTGGGCATTGCCCGGGAATTGAGAATTACTCAAGGCCGCTATCGGGCAAGGCCCCCGGTTCTGCGCCCGACACGCTCTACGATTTCTTTCCAAAAGACTTTTTGCTTCTCGTCGACGAGTCGCATGTGACGTTGCCACAGGTGCGAGCCATGTATGCCGGAGATCGCAGCCGCAAGACGACGCTCGTTGATCACGGGTTCCGACTGCCGTGTGCTTTGGACAATCGTCCAATGAAGTTTGAAGAGTGGGAGCAAAAGATCAATCAGGTTATTTTCGTGTCGGCAACACCTGCGCAGTACGAGCTGGATTCCACTGGCGGAGAAGTTGTCGAGCAGATTATTCGTCCAACTGGACTACTGGACCCGATTATCGAGATTCAACCCGCTCGTGGTCAAGTTGCTCATTTGCTTGGTGAAATTCGCTTGCGCACCAAGATGGGGCACCGCACGCTGATCACCGCTTTGACCAAACGTCTTGCGGAAGACCTAGCAACTTTCTTTACGGATAACGATGTACGATGTCGATGGCTCCATAGTGAGCTGGATGCATTCGAGCGGGTGGCTTTGCTGAAAGACTTGCGCGAGGGACGTTGCGATGTTTTAGTTGGTGTGAACCTGCTTCGAGAAGGCTTGGATTTGCCCGAGGTTTCCTTGGTTGCGATTTTAGATGCAGACAAAGAAGGTTTCCTGCGTAGCGAAACTTCCTTGATTCAAACAATCGGACGAGCCGCACGGAATGTTGACTCGAAAGTTATCTTGTATGCGGACAAGGTTACCGAATCGATGGAGCATGCGATTCGAGAAACCGAGCGACGCCGTCAGATTCAGCATGCTTACAATGAACAGCACGGAATTACTCCTCAAAACGTTGTCAGTAATATTCGTCAAGGTATCGAATCGGCTGCAAAAGTTCGTAAGCAAGCTCGTAATCTCATTCGGCAAGAAGCTGGCTCACAAGTTATCACCGAGGTATACTTGAAGGGCCTTGAAGAAGAAATGCTTGCCGCCGCTGAGGGATTGGAGTTTGAACGCGCAGCAATGCTGCGCGACAAGATCGTCAATGGACGTCAATGCATCGGTCAACCGATCGACGAGGACAACGACGACGAGAATCGAAAACATGTTGGTCGTCAACGCAAAAAGTCCCTTAACGGTATGGGTAAACGCATACCTAAGCCTCGTAAATAATTTCCGATAGAAAACAAACTTCGTCTATGTTTCCGCTTCACGATAATATTCAACCGCAGTCATTCCCTTATGTAACTTACGGAATCATCGCAGCCTGTTCTGCCGCGTTCTTGGTGCAGATGTGGGCGGGTCCGAACGGAGACGTACTTGTGGAAAGATGGGGTATGGTTCCCGCTCGTTTACTTACCGAATCATCGACGGAAGCGGAGCTTGTAGTCAATCGCGCCGCAATCGTGTCGACTCCATTTGGCCAGCAAGTTGTCGAAGTTGCAAGGCCCATCTATCCGGCTGCAGTTTCCGATTGGCTGACGCTTTTTACGTGTATGTTTCTTCATGGAGGTTTGATGCACATCGCAGGCAACATGTGGTTCTTGCATATTTTCGGCGACAACGTCGAAGATAGATTTGGGCATGTGGGATATGCTGTGATGTACTTGACTGCAGGAGTCGCTGCGGCTGCAACTCATTTGTTCTCTGATCCAGGCTCGCTGATACCAACCATTGGTGCCAGTGGGGCAATAGCCGGCGTGATGGGTGCTTATATTGTTCTCTACCCCAAAGCAGTGGTCGAAGCGATCATTCCGCTTCCAATTATTTTCGGTTCCTTCTCCGTGCCAGCTCCGATTTTCCTTGGAATTTGGTTTGCGATTCAGGTCTTCCAGGGAGCCAGCAGCAGTAGCTCTTCTGGCGGCGTTGCTTGGTGGGCTCACGTTGGCGGTTTTGTAGCCGGTGTTATTTGGGCGGGAGTTGTTCTCTTGCTTCAGGTCAATCCGACTCAGCAACACGAACGACCGGTGGCAAGACGTCTCTGGTCGTAATACGTTCGAAGACGAAACCATCGGCAGTCTTTCGAACAGTAACGTGATCGGGCAGCATCGACATGCCTGCACTGGTAGATGCATGTTTGCCACTTAAGAAAGCTTGCAACGCATGCCAATGCGCACGACTGTAGCCTCCAAGAGACCATCCACGACGATGATACTCATTGACGATCGACTGTTGAACGATATGCCATGCGGGCGATGCTTTAATTGGGTACGGGATGCTGAATTGTTGCTCATTCAGATGCACTAGGTTCTCAGAAGACCATCGCTTTGATTGTAGGTCTACATCTACAAATACATCGCCCAATAAATCGGCAGCGTTAGCTACAGCAGATCGAACGTCACGACCATAATGCTCTTGAATGAGTGGAAGCAACCGATTGCGAATTCGGTTACGCGTATACGATTCGCTCGCGTTGCTACTGTCACTACGAAATGACTGGCGATGAGACTTCAAATAGTCGATCACTTCCTCTCGCCACGCATCGATCATCGGTCTAACGAGAACAAGATCCTTCCCCAGGCCTCGAAATGCGGACATCCCTCGAAGACCTGACAATCCAGATCCGCGAAACAGATTATGCAATACGGTTTCTACTTGATCATCGGCGTGATGGCCGACAGCAACATAACGTGCTCCGAGTTGCAAGGCAGTGCGTTCTAGAAATTGATAACGTATCCCACGAAGGGAAGCTTCATCTACCAATTGCCCTTCGGTGGTTGTTTCTTCGACGCCTGACTTAGGCTGGATTGATGAAGAACTTTCTTTCCCTGAGCCGTAGGCGTTAGCCTCGGGTGTGGATTGTCTCTCAGATGGAAAGTCGGTACCTCCGCTACCCGTGGCTAGCGCTATCGGCTCAGTTTTTTGTGGGAAAACTCCGGGTTGTCCTTCGACTAGCTGGAGCTGCAAACGTTCCGCTAGATTTCGCACAAAGGACGCATCGGCCTCGGTTTCAGCCCCGCGAAGCTTGTGATTGAAGTGCGCAACCACAATCGTTGTTGTTGGTAGACATAATCGATGAAGAGCAACCAACAATGCGGTCGAATCGGCACCACCACTGCAGCCAGCAACGACAGTCAAGTTCGACCATCGTTCGATAGGCCATCGCGTGAGTATCTTTCTCTCAATCATCGGTATGTGGCAAGTATTTCGCGGGTACTATAAACTCGTAGAATCCGGACGCGATTTTTAGCGAAGCGAAAGGCGGCAATTTGGCCGTTTAGACACGACTTTTAAAAACATAGCTTAATAGCTCGAACTTGGTCCCAAACGATGCAATATTTGAAGAATAGATATGTCGGGCAGCGCTGTCCCATACACCAATTGTTTGAGTACTTTGCTTGTAGGTTGGTTTGGATTCGGTGGCTGCTGAGAGCCACCGCTACATGTGTTGAATCTAATTCATCCCTAGGTTTTTTGCTATAAACGCCCAGCTATCGGCGGCAGCTTCGATGAGCTTTGTAACCGGTGTGCCTGCGCCGTGACCGGAACGCGTTTCAATGCGAATAAGCACCGGAGCAGAACCGGTATGGGCTTCTTGAAGTTTCGCAGCAAACTTAAAGCTGTGTCCAGGCACGACACGATCATCGTGATCTGCTGTCATGACCATTGTCGCTGGATATAATGTGCCATCCTTCAGGTTATGCAGTGGCGAGTAGCGCACAAGATTTGCGAACTGTTTCACATCGTCGCTGCTTCCGTATTCGTTTACCCAAGCCCAACCGATGGTGAACTTATGGAAGCGGAGCATGTCAAGCACACCTACTTTGGGCAACGCAGCAGCAAACAAATCGGGGCGCTGTGTCATCGTAGCACCAACCAAAAGTCCGCCGTTGCTACCCCCGCTAATAGCAAGGCGTTTCGGCTGAGTGTACTTGGAATCGATAAGAAACTTAGCAGCTCCAATAAAGTCGTCGAACACGTTTTGCTTTCGATCGAGCATGCCCGCTTCGTGCCACTCACGTCCATATTCCCCACCGCCACGTAGATTGGGAACTGCGTAGATGCCTCCCATCTCCATCCAGACAAGGTTTGCGGGTGAGAAGCTGGGTGTCAACGAGATATTGAAACCACCATATGCATAAAGCATCGTCGGATTGTTGCTATCGATTGCGATTCCCTTCTTGTGAGACAAGATCATTGGAATGCGAGTACCATCTTTGCTGTTATAGAAAACTCGAGTCGTCTCAAACTGAGAGCTATCGAAATCTAGATCGGGCTTACGCCAAACGGTACTCTGGTCGTTTGTTAGATCCAGTCGAAAGATCGTGGGCGGTGTAATGTAGTTCGTGAACGAGTAAAAAGTTTCCTTGGTGTCTCGATGGCCGCCAAAGCCAACAACAGTGCCCAGGCCTGGCAACTTGAGGTCGCCTATCGGTTGTCCTGAAACAGTAAAACGTCGAATCAGGCTGGTTGCATCTTGCAAGTAGCTTACGAAAAAGACATTGCCAAGCAGCGAGATGGCCTCGATAGCTTCATCTTTTTCGGGGATTAGAGTCTGCCAATCTTTGGGAGTCGGTTTTGCAATATCGATCGCGATCAGCTTCCCTTTCGCAGCATTGTTATCGGTAAAGAAATAGAATTTACCTCCATCGTTTCCGATGAAGCTGTACTCGAATTCGAAATCAGAGATAAGCTCCACAACTTCTGGTTTTTCTGGAAGCGAACCGCCAGGAAGCTTCATGAAAAAAACGAGTTTTTTGTCTTCGGTACCGCGCCAAACGGTAATGATTGCGTAGTCGCCATCCTCTGAAACCGTGGCTCCAAATCCCCATTCTTTTTGGTCATCGCGTTTGTAGATCAAAATGTCTTCTGCTTGAGTCGTGCCAACTCGATGGTAGTAGAGTTTTTGAAAATAGTTGACGCCGCTAAATTCTTTTCCAGCTTCAGGTGCGTCGTATCGACCGTAGAAAAACCCCTTGCCATCCTTGGTCCAAGACACGCTGCTGAATTTGATCCATTCAAGTTTCTCTGGAAGATCTTTTTGCGTTGCCACGTCGCGGATGGTCCACGTGTTCCAGTCGCTTCCGGCGGCGGCCAAACCATAAGCGAGATATTTGCCGTCATCGCTTGGAACCCAACCCGACAACGCGACGGTACCATCATCACGAAGTGTATTGGGGTCTAGGAGTAGCTGTCGCGGCGATTCAATCGACTCAGCAGTGTAAAGAACACTTTGGTTTTGCAGACCGTTGTTGTGTGTGAAGAAGTATCGCGAGCCATACCTGATGGGTTGACCATATCTTTCATAGTTCCAGAGCTTGGTAAGTCGCTCGCGAAGTTTCTCCCGAAGCGGAATCGTTTCGAGATATCCAAAGGTTGTTTTGTTCTGAGCTTCAACCCACGAAGCTGTTTCGGAGGACTCGGTGTCTTCTAGCCATCGATACGGATCTCGAATTGTCGTACCGTGATAGTCGTCGGAAACTTCCACTTGTTTGGTGACTGGATAACTTATCGATTCTGATTTGGACTTCATCATACTTTTTGTTTTTTCGTCGGTTATTTGACTTAAGCATTGCCCAGCGAAGGCAGCGACTACCGAGATACACATCAACACAGGAATGACCCTACGACGATGCATTATCGACTGCGTGCAAGACCGCAACATAGATCCATCCTGCGAGGATAGATTAAACGCCCGCGACTTATGAGGTTTGGCCATGTTTAGTACATCATCGTTTCTAATCGACATCATGATCATGGTCTGGCTCCTGTTCAGGAAGTGTATTGCTGCAATGTGCGTTGCGAAGTTTCGGACTGATGATTGTTAAGTAAGCAAACAGTCCGATCAAGAACAAAATGGTTCCGCGAGCTAACCAAATCGACGAGTGGTTTTCTACGGGAATTCCGGTTAGGAAGAGTACCGATGACAGGTTCGTAAGTAACCAGCTAGTCAAGATCACAACTAAGAATAGCGGAACAACATATCTTATGATCGGGAAGAAGATCGAAGGGATGCGAATCTCGCTGCCTCGCGTCAATTCCTCTTTCATGTTTTTAAGCCCAAAAATCCAAGCAAAAATCAATGTTTCGATCAATGCTAGGACGATCAGAAGGACAGTCCCCGCCCATGTGTCGTACTCATCCAAGTAGCCCCGTCCAACGAGCATGACGATTGGAAAACCGAACACGTAAAGCATGGCTCCGCATAGAATGGAACTTTTCTGTCGAGTCCAACCAAAAGCCTCTTGCATGAATGCCATCACGGGTTGGCATAGGCCAACAGAGGATGTGATTCCGGCAAAAAACAAAAGCCCAAACCACATCGCTCCAAGCACGCGGCCCAGCGGCATCTGCTGGAAGATCACGGGCATTGCAACGAAGCCTAAGTCGAATGAACCGCTCGCCGCGATGGCTTGCGTTGCGACTAATCCGAAGCTTGCGACCGCGACTGGAATCGCGATCGTTGCGCCAAGGACTACTTCGGCAAATTCGTTTGTGGTGACCGTGGCTAGCCCTGTAAGAGCAGTGTCCTCGTCCTTGCGTAGATAGCAGGAGTAAGCCTGAATCGATCCCGTCCCGATCGATAGCGTGAAGAAGATTTGTCCCGCTGCTGCAAGCCAAACCTGTGGATTCAAGAGCGATTCGAAACGAGGCTTCCAAACGAAGTCGAGCCCGGCCCAAACGTTCCGAGCGGGAATGCTTGGATCAGGCGTTCCCATACTGAGAACTGCTACTACGAGAAGAACTCCGAACACAAACAGCAATGGCATTGCAATCTTTGCGAGCAACTCGATACCACCCTTGATGCCTCGTGAAAGAATATAGCAATTGGCAGCGACGGTAACGGTCCAAAATGCGAATGCGGTAAAGATCGTATAAAAGTGAACTCGATCTTCAGCTGGCGTGACACCTTGATAGTCACGCAAGAATTGCATCGTGTGAATGCTCTTCAGTGGTGTGATAAGTTTCTCCAACTCCTTTTCCTCCAATCGACCATCGCGACTGAGATCGAGTCGGTCGAAGTCCTCACGACTGCCCGTCCATTTCTCGGGACCAATTGCCCGAGTCCCTTCTGCGGGCTCGCTTTTAAGAGAATCCAACAAACCATAATAAGTGACGTTCGCAACCTCTGGAGGAAGCGAAGCCTTCAGCGATTCTTCATTTGGCGTAAAGTATTGTCCTGTAGCGGAGAACGTTGCATATGCCAGCGTCCATGATTCGATGTAAGTGTAATAGATCGCAAACAGTAGCGGCAACGAGACGCCCAGTGACCCAATAATCGTACCCCAACGCGACTTGGTCATCCGAGCGAACATCCCGGGAGTCGAGTGGTGTCCAAAAATCCCACCATAGCGGCCCATGGACCATTCAATCCACATCACTGGAATGCCCAGTAGTACGAGGGCTATAAAGTACGGTACCAGAAAAGATCCCCCTCCATACTCGGCTGCCAAACGAGGAAAACGAAGAAAATTCCCCAAACCGATCGCATTCCCGGCAACCGCCAGGACTAGCCCCAATCTCGTTCCCCATCGCTCTTTTTTTGTTTGACTCATGTCCTGCTTACTCCACTCCGGCTTGTCAATTGGCACAATTCTGGTAGACACTTACGCGACCTGAGAATCCTCTTTTACCCCAAGCGTTCCCTTCAGTACATCCGACCAACGCAATTGACTATGGATCTACACGACCTAACCCGCGAACTGCATGTAAAAAACGATAGTAAAATTATCATGTTGGTTGCCGACGGACTTGGCGGCCTCCCGATGCAACCAGGTGGGCTAACAGAGCTGGAGACGGCCAAGACGCCCAATCTTGACGCTCTTGCAGCTCGTGGAGTCCAGGGAGCCAGTATCCCTGTTAAACCAGGAATCGCTCCAGGCAGCGGACCCGGCCACCTAGGACTTTTCGGATACGATCCGCTTCAATACCAAATTGGTCGAGGGGCTCTGGAAGCAACCGGAATCGGCTTTGAACTCAAAGAAGGCGACGTTGCAATTCGCTGTAATTTCTGCACGCTAGATTCCAACGGAAATATCTCGGATCGTCGAGCTGGAAGAATCAGCAGCGAAGAGAGCGCACCGCTCGCAATCTCGCTCCGCCAAATCAAAATTGCTGGCGTCGAAGTCTTTGTCGAACCTGTCAAAGAGCATCGCTTCGTCGTTGTTTTTCGCGGTCAAGGGCTTGGCGATAGCGTCGCCGATACCGACCCGCAACAAACGGGTGTTCCGCCTCTAGATCCAATTGGAAGCGATGCTGCGAGCAAGAAAACTGCCGAAGTTGCAAAGGAGTTTCTCCGTCAAGCAAAACAAATTCTCGCCGGGCACCCGAAAGCCAATTTCCACACCATGCGTGGATTTGCGGCTAAGCCAGCTCTCCCTTCGATGAACGAAGTCTACGGTCTTCGATCTGCTGCAATCGCCGTGTATCCGATGTACAAGGGACTGGCGAGATTGGTCGGAATGGACATCGTCGGCGATGCCAAAACCCTGGCTGAACAAATCGATGTAATGAAGAGTTCTTGGGACCAATATGATTTCTTCTTTATTCACTTCAAGTATACCGACAGCACTGGCGAAGATGGTAACTTCAATGAGAAGGTCAAGCGGATCGAGGAGCTGGATGCAGCAGTTCAAAACATTGCCTCGCTTGAACCAACCGTCTTGATTGTCACCGGCGACCATAGCACACCAAGCTATCTTCAAAGCCACTCATGGCACCCCGTACCGACGCTGCTGGTGAGCGATTGCTGCCGTCCAGATCCACATAAAACGTTCAGTGAAACAACCTGCATCACCGGCGGCCTTGGTCAATTCGAAGCTAAGTATTTAATGGCGCTCGCGATGTCTAATGCCGGCCGAATGGGCAAGTTCGGAGCGTAACGAACGACTCTTTGGAGTGCTGTGACTTGTCACAGCTTTCGGGCGAGCGATATGACGATAGGGAAAGAGCTCGCGCTGGATTGAACGATTTTCGCTTCACAAAGATGACTCAGATCGACGATGACTCAGATCGACAACCGATAGATTAGTCTTAAAGCTCCGCCGAGCCGGAGCACTCCAAAAAGGCTTACTTTTTTCCAAGACGTCTCTTTGCTTCGAAGAATGCGGTCAGTATTTGTCCGCATTCAAAACCAAGTACGCCTCCGGTTACGTCTGCGGTGTGATTAAGTCGCGGATCGTTCAATAGTTGAAACAGTGATTGAACCGCGCCCGCTTTGGGGTCCGAAGCACCAAACACAACTCGCGGGATGCGTGACTGCAGGATCGCTCCAGCACACATTGGACACGGTTCAAGCGTGACGTACAGCGTACAATCGATCAGTCTCCAGGACTCAATCGACGCCGCTGCTTGAGTGATCGCAATCATTTCTGCGTGCGCGGTTGGGTCGTTGAGTTGTTCTCGCTGGTTTGCTCCAGTCCCAATGATTTTATGCTTGTGTACTACAATCGCACCCACTGGAACTTCATCTTGTTCGGCGGCTTCTTCTGCTAATCGCAAGGCCCGTCGCATCCAGGCTTCGTCCGAACCACCATGAATGAGACTCTCAAGGGATTCGTCGTCCCACATGGAAAAATCGATTTCTGACATAGCCTATTCACTTACCAGTTCTGCATGAAAGTTGCGTTTTGCGGACCACTTTTGATTATTATCGTAACGACGACAAACGATGCTTTGTAAGACGCCGGCTTGATTGCTGATGGCCACTTCTCCACAAGCCTGGTCGATCGAGTAATCGTCTAGCAGGATTTGCTTTCCTTGAAGTACTGCCATGACTTGATCGTTGTGTAATGTGACGCGAGGAATAGTAGTCAAGGCGAGAAGCGGATTCACCAATGACAATTGAATATCCTCCACCGTAGTCAGCGATGCCGCGCTGGTAGCGGTCTCAACACCAAAGTCTCCAACACGTGTTCGCACGAGAGCAGTCATGATCGCGTCGGTACCAACGCAACGAGCGAGATCGCGACCCAAACTGCGTACATAAGTACCCGTGCTGCAGTCGATCTCGACTCGCAAATCTGGATAGGAATAGCGAATGATTTTAAATCGATGGATCTCGACAGTACGCGGTGGAATCTCGACACGTTTTCCAGCGCGTGCAAGCTCATGTGCTCGTTTGCCATCGATGCGAATCGCTGAATAGATAGGTGGAGTTTGAAGAATGGGGCCCTGAAAACTTATAAGTGCTTTCTCAAGCTCGGCAATGCTTGGAACGTGACCATTCAACACATCAGTCACTTCTGTTTCGCAGTCCACCGAGGGGCTGGTCTTACCGAGTTGAAAATCTGCTAAGTAAGTCTTCGGCAACAAATGAATCCAATCGACTAATCGTACAGCCTGCCCGACGCCAATCAGCAAAACCCCTTCAGCGATCGGGTCTAACGTACCAGCGTGACCACACTTAATCGGTCGAATTATCCGTTGGATTTGATTCACGCAATCGCGACTCGTTACACCGATGGGCTTATGAAAATTCAGAATTCCAAACATTCAGTATTTCAGGAAAAATTTCAAAGAAGTCGAGCAATTAGTCAAGCGGCCAACAAAATATACCGTGCCATCCAGCCCCGCGAGCTTTGCCAAAACATTGAGCCCGAGATGCTATCCGATCCAAAAATCTTTATTCTCCAACCACTTAGAGTAGGTTATCGATTTTCAATTCAAATTACAGGTCACTATCGACGCGCGGGAGATCTTGAAGAGACGATAGTCCTAGTAAATTTAGAAATCGTTCTGTGGGATGATAACGAGCAGGGGTGGCTTTTTGATTTTTACTTGCGGATTTCGATGCGTTTTTGGGCGTAGGTTTTTCTTCTCGAACAATCTCGAGCAATTCCTTTCGCACTAATAGATTCAACATAGATGAGGCAGATCGATTCCAAAGCTTCTCAATCTCCTCACGCGTCGCACCCGGGTTGTAAGCGACCAAAGCCAAGCAATCTACGGCCGCAGGTGGAAGTCGAGTCTCCCGCAATTTTCCCTGGATCGAGTTGGTTGATCGCTGGAATTCTGGAGCGACACACAATACGTAGCCAGCATCGCGTTGCTCAATCCGCATCACTCGTCCGGTGGATTGGTAAAGCAGGTTCAATCGATCGACGAAGCTAGGGACCTCATCCGCGTGGACTCCTCGCATGGTGCTCGCGAGCTGGTGATTTGTCATCGGTTTGGAATCAGGCTGCCCCACAAACAACAGAGCCTCTACAATTCGCTCGGGTGTAATCGCAAACTCATCGTTAGAAGGTTCCGAATTCAATGGCCCAGGGGCTAAATCCGAAGCCATATCGGCAGTTGATCTGGAAGCTTCACTCAGTGATCCGGCATGGCTCTTCAAGCTTGGGGAACTTGCAGAATCTTCGGATGGATAATCTTGAGAGGCTGTGATCGAGGGGTTACTTGAGCTACTCGCAAGCATATCCGCATAGACTTTGCCTAATTGCTCAAGAGACAACGAATCATCTTCCAGGCTCGGTAGCTCGGCTCCAAGAACGGGTTCGTTCTCGTGCGTTTCAATCCGTTGAACACCTCTTCCGGCTCTCATTCTTCGTCCACCGAATCAACCGCGAATTTTTTCAGGTCTTCCAAGTCCACAAACTCCAGTGTCGACATGTGAGTCGATGCGAGGACCACCTTGGGAGCTTTGCCCGCTTCGAACGCTTCCTTCCACCCCAACACGCACAAACACCATCGATCGCCGTCTTGAAGTCCCGGAAAACGATACGCAGGCATCGGTGTGCTCAAGTCGTTGCCGCGAGCTTTTGAAAACTTCAGAAAGTCATCTGTCATCACCGAACAAACCAAATGCAAACCCTGATCGTCAACTCCAGTATTACAGCATCCATCTCGAAAGAATCCGGTCATTGGATCGGTACTGCACATACCCAATTCACCACCTAAGACATTTTTCCCTGACTTCATTCCTCGTTCTCCTTACGGTGCTGAAATGATCCAAACAAAATCCAGTCCCTATTCTACCCGCAAATTTCCATTTTCAGTATTGCGGCGGTGGAATCAGCAGAAAGCCGGTCTTGCAAGGATGCAGCCGGATTGCCATCCTGATAGCTCAACAAATTTGGTTGAGCCAAATTTTGCTGATTTCCGGCAATCGCTTACACGCCTCTTCTCAATAATGTACACCTCGCATGGCTACTAAAACCTCTGTATCAAACAAAACGCCCATTCGCTCTGAGGTCGCCGTGGGTGACACTTGGGATTTGAGCTCGCTGTATAAGTCCGATGCGGACTGGGAAAAGGATTTTGCAAAGTTCCAGAAGGAATTCAAAGACTATGCCGATTTCGAAGGGACCCTCAAGGACTCCCCGGAAGCGATCGCAAATTGTCTAAAGTTCGATCTCAAGCTGGACCGTCTCGCCGAAAAACTTGGTACCTATGCGTTTCTAAAAACGGCAGAGGATCAAGCCAACAGCCATTATCAAGGTCTGGTTGCACGTTTTCAAAGCGTGGCTTCGCAAGCTGGACAAGCCGCCAGTTACATTCGTCCAGAGATACTTGCGATCCCCAAAGCCACCATCGACGAGTGGATTGAGTCGCCAACGCTGAAGCCCTTCAAGTTGGTCCTTCAGCGGATCGTTCGCTACAAAAAGTACACTCTTTCGCGCAAAGAGGAACGATTGCTCGCGATGCAGAGTGAGATGGCTTCAACGGCGTCGCACACATTTCGGCAACTTAACGACGCCGACCTCAAGTTTGGTTCGCTCAAAAACGATGAAGGCCAATTGGTCGAACTCACGAACGCGAATTTCACAAGCTTCTTGCTTTCGCCTGATCGTAAAGTTCGTAAAGCTGCCTTCCATCAGTATTACGATGGATTCCAAGCACATGAAAACACCCTGTCGGCAACACTCCGCGGAAGCATTCACACGGGAGTCTACTACGCGAAGGCACGTGGCTACGATTCAGCCTTGCAACAAGCTCTCTTTCCCGACAACGTTCCAATCAGTGTCTACGAAAATCTGATCAGCACCGTTCGGAGCCACCTCCCTAGCGTGCATCGTTACCTAGAGATGCGTCGCAAGAAGATGAAAATTAAGACCATTCATCATTATGACACTTACGTTCCAATTCTCGCCGACAATCAACAGACACACACATGGGACCAAGCGACCGATGTCGTGATGGAATCGCTGCAACCGCTCGGTAGCGAATATTGCGGTGTCCTTGAAAAAGGTCTTCGTGGTCGGTGGTGCGATCGGTATCCGAACGTCGGAAAGCAAAGTGGTGCCTTCAGTTGCGGTACCTACGACGCCGATCCTTACATCATGATGAACTTCAAGCCGAAAGTCTTGAACGATGTCTTTACGCTAACGCATGAAGCTGGCCATTCGATGCACAGCTATATGTCGTCTAAGAAGCAGCCCTTCACATATTACAACTACACGATTTTTGTTGCCGAGGTCGCCAGTACTTTCAACGAGCAATTGCTTGCTCACCACTTGATGAAGAAAGCAAAAAAGCCAGCCGACTTAGCAGCTCTGATCAATCATGAAGTCGACAGCATTCGCGCGACGATCGTTCGACAAACCATGTTCGCTGAATTTGAGATGCGAACGCATGCGATGGCCGAAGCCGGAGAAGCCCTCACAGTGCAATCGATCCGAGCTGTCTATCGCGAGTTGCTCGATGCTTACTTCGGCCCCAACTTTATCATCGATGACCAGTTGAGCCTCGAGTGTTTCCGTATCCCACATTTCTATCGAGCGTTTTATGTTTATAAATATTCAACCGGTCTCGCAGCCGCGATCGCTCTATCGCGACGAGTCCTAGAAGGGGGTGCGAGCGAACTGAAAGACTACCTCAACTTTCTATCTAGCGGATGCAGCAAAGACCCGCTCGACCTGCTCAAAGGTGCTGGCGTCGACATGGCAACGCCCGAACCAATCGAAACCGCACTGAATCATTTTGGAACGCTCGTAAAACAACTTGAAGAGTTGGTATAGCAAAAGAGGTGACTCACATGTGCGATCGAATACCCAAGGCTGGTCGGTCTTTCCTGCTAGCCCACGGTTGGTTCCTCGACTTAAGATTTATGCTTCGACCATCGCTTTAGAAGTTCAATCAAATGTTCTACTGCAACTACCATTTGATCCAGGCATGCGAATTCGGTCACTGCGTGGATGTTATGTTGTCCGACTGATAAGTTTGGCGTCGGTAATCCCATCGCGGTTAACAATGATCCGTCGGTGCCTCCGCGAACGATTGTTCGTTGGCATGATACATCCAGCGCTTTGTAAGCTTCTTCAGCGTAGAGAACCGCTTCCGGAAGCTTTGCGATTCCCGCTGCCATATTGCGATATTGTTCTTTGGTTTCAATTTCGATCTGAAGCCCCGGCAATTGCAGCATGACTTCTTCTCCAATGCGGTCTAGGAGCGACTTGTACTCATGGAGCTTAGCTTCGTCAAAATCACGTAGGATCAATTGAACAGTTGCTTCGCCAACTACTGCGTGGAGGTCGTAGGGATGGAGAAAGCCTTCGCGGCCTTCGGTGGATTCGGGCGAAAAGCGATCTGTTGGAAGTAAATCGACAAACATGGCTGCCGCACGCACGGCGTTGATCATGCGTCCCTTTGCAATTGCCGGGTGAATGTTCGAGCCTTTGAAACGAACGATTGCCATATCAGCTGAAAAAGTCTCTTCATCAATCTGACCTTGATCGCCACCATCAAGCGTATAACCAACCAATGGCGCAATCGGTTGCTCACCCAGCGAACGCGCGGCAAGCTTTTTCAGCGTGATGTGCCGCGTGCCTTGTCCAATTTCTTCGTCGCAAGTGAAGAGAATGCGAACGGGCCCGTGTTCGATTTTGTGTTCGATTCCGGTTTGGCTAGTGAGATATTCAGCCAACTGCATGATCACCGCGACACCTGCTTTGTCATCTCCCCCAAGCAACGTTGTTCCGTCGGTTACCACAAGTGTTTTCCCGATCAAATTCAACATGTCCGGACAACTCGCCGGGTCAATAACAGCCCCGGAAGAACCAAGCGTTATCGGCTTTCCATCGAAGTTCTCAATCACTTGCGGCTTCACGTTCTCCCCAGGCGCTTCGGGTGATGTATCCACGTGCGAATTCAAAAGTATCATGGGAGAGTTTGCAAACTCATGAGAGGACGCAGGGATCGTAGCCCAAACCATCCCAAACTCATCCTGCGTACAATCACGAACCCCCATCGCTATCAGCTCATCGCATAACAGTTTTCCTACAACTAACTGCGAGGAACTACTTGGATACGTTTCACTGGTCGGGTCTGCCGAGGTTCCCAGCTTGACATAACGAAGAAAGCGTTCTAAAAGCGGTCTGCGAATATCGAGGGCCATAAAATCTGTCTACCGTGAATACCAAAATGTAATACATGATCCGTCGAGCTTTGGGACGGTTGCTGATTTTACTCGATCTGTAGCAATCGCAACATTCGTGAATATTCTCATCGTAACTTGAAGAATACAATTAAATTTAGGCTACGCGTGAGTCGACCTTCGTAATTATAGGATCGATTACAAAAAATGTTACTTCATCATTCTTCGTAGCTCGAGAGCGTCGCTGGCATCCTTGGCACGACCAGTCGATTCTTTATTGCGAAGTAACATTTCAGGAGATATGACTGGGATACGAAGCCCTTCCAAATCGATGAAGAGGCATGTCGATTCCACTTCGTTGAAAGTTACACCATCGATCTTGGTGAGAATATCGATCCGCAAAGGGGGACGCCCTAACATCAATACTTTGCCTAAAACTAGAATCGGTGTGGACAAATTAGGAAGTGACTCACCAAATCCAAAATCAGTCAAAATATTTCGGAGGCGTTGCTCGTTTTCGTCTGAAATGGCAACAAAAAAATCGATATCACCGGTCGCCCGTGGATTTCGGTAGAGGTTGTAAGCGTATCCCCCAATCATCACAAATCGAACGTGCGTAGAGATCATCAACGCGATAAATTCTTTGAAGTCTTGGGGAAGTTGCATAGTACGGTGCCATCAATTGCATGAAAATTCGAAATCGCTCCTGATACGTTAACTGATCGTCATCGACGCGTTCGGCAGCTTCGGCATCCATAAAGTTGTCAAATATGCGAAGCGTTTTATCCATCATTCAAATGCCTTTGTTGCACGTTTACCTTTTACGCTTTCGATTTATGCTTATTAGCTTTGAGTATAGCCAACGTCTTTAGTTACTGAAATGTGAGGGTCGGGCAACGATATAGATCACTAACCTCACTCGGGTTCATTTCCTTTGGAAGGCTTCTTGACCGCCGTTGCTCGATGCAGAGCGTGCTTGCCAAACTTTTTGGCGATTTCGTCTGTAACCTTATCGATGCTTTTTTGCTGTTCTCTTTCCGCTTGGTCGAATAATTCTAATTGGACCAATCCATCGGGACTCAGATTGGATACGCCAAATCCAATAAGCCGAATTGATTCCTGGTCATGCAAATGTTGGCTGCTGAACACCTGCAGGGCTCCTTCAAGCAGTTCCTTAGTAACGTTAGTTGGACGACGAAGCGTTAAGGAACGGGTGATTGTTTTGAAACTTGCGAAACGGATCTTAAGCTCGATGGTTTTTCCGATGCGATCGAGTCGCCTGAGTCGTTGGCTGACTTGTTCAACGAGCAACACTAACCAAGCTTTCAAGTCCTCTGTGTCGTGCAAATCTTCTGCGAAGGTAGTCTCATTTGAAATCGACTTGGCGTCACGATCCGGTACAACATCGCGATGGTCGATCCCGTGCGATAGTGTCCAGTAATGCTCTGCAGAGGTTCCGAAGAGTTGCTGAAGTGTTTCCAGTGACATGCAGCGCAGTTGGCCAATTGTGGAAATCGCAAAGCGCTTGAACATCTGCTCTTTGACTTTTCCAACGCCCCAAATTCTGCTGACTGGCAACGGATCTAGAAATGCCTGAACCTGTTCAGGCATCACCACGACAAAGCCGTTTGGTTTCTCAAGATCACTGGCGATCTTTGAAACGAATTTATTCGGAGCGACTCCGACAGAGGCAGTCAAGTTTAATCTTTCACGAACCAGCGACTTGATCTCTCTCCCAATGTGAACTGCCGATCCTTTCGCTTGCATGCACCCAGTGACATCCAGGAACGCTTCGTCCAGCGAAAGCGGTTCGATTATCGGAGTGAACTCTTCGAATATTTGTCGCAGTTCCCGTGAGACCTTTGCGTAGTAGTCGATACGAGGCCGAATAAAGATTGCGGTGGGGCAGAGTTGCCTGGCCCGATGAGCGGACATCGCGCTGAAGATGCCGAACTTTCTTGCTTCGTAACTGGAAGCAGCTACAACTCCACGACCGTCTGCCGATCCGCCTACGATGACTGGCTTACCAATCAACGAAGGATTATCGCGTTGTTCCACCGATGCATAAAATGCATCCATATCGACGTGCAAAATCATGCGTCGATGATAACGGATTCTCGTTGCTTCTGCGAGCTAAAGCAGTCGCAGATCGCTGCCGATAGCCCGCGTAGATGTTTTCTAAAGGGGCTACGCTTGCGAGTAAAGCTCGATTCGGAGCAGCATGTTACTCCACTATCTAGCTGGACCAGACATCGGTGGGTTTTCATAAAACTTGCCGTTGTCGATCATTCGTGGATCGCCCGTGCGATTCAGTTCATCGAGCAAGCGTTGCTCCATTTCAAGTTTGACTTTTGCATATGCATCGTCATTCGCGACGTTGTTGACTTGGTCGGGATCCTTGCTTAGGTCATACAACTCTTCACGAGGTCGTTTACCATAAGCTCGCTCGAAATAGGGTTTCCACTTTGGGTTATCGCGCTGAGTAACCAGCCAAGCTTTTGTTGGACCAGCGTCTTCGTCCGGGAAAGTGGTGTAGGTTTCTTCGGTGAGTTCTTCGATCGTTGGTGTATCTCCTTGGGAAATTCGATATGGATCACCTTGCGGCCATCGGTCTGGTTGAAAGTTAACGATGAAGAGAAAGTCTTGCGTTCGGATCGCTCGTTGTGGGTATGGCATGTAGTCGGACCGCGCTCGATCGACATGCCGCTCGCGCCCAATGAACACGGCATTACGGGATGGATCAACTAGTCCCGAGAGTTCGCTTTGTAAGAGAGGGACAAGGCTTTTTCCTGTCATCGTTGTTGGAATTGGGACAACAGCCGCTTCAAGAAATGTTGGAGCTAAATCGGTCAGGCTGATGAGATCATCGACCACACGATTGCCTTTTGCTTTACCCCATCGCACGGCCAACGAAACGCTAGATCCAAAATCGTATAGGTTACATTTTCCGTGTGGGAAACCAGGCGGTCCATGGTCGCCACTCGCGACAATAATTGTGTTTTCTAGTTCGCCAATCTCTTCCAATCTCTTCATCAAGATACCCAGGGAAGCGTCCACTGCTTGTACCTCGCCGAGGTAGTCCGCGAAGTCTTCTCGGACCTCCGGACAATCAGGCAGAAACGTGGGAAGCTTACCTTGAAGCGAGTCTGGATCGATTCCCCACAGTTTTTTTCCTGAGCCTTTGATCCATTTGCGATGGGTGTTGGTCGGTCCAAACCAATAGCAAAAGGGTTGATCTGGCTTTCGGTCTGCGAGGAACGCGTTGAAGTTTCCAGAGACTTCCGCATAAAGTTCTTCCTTGCTCGCATCTATAGACTTCGATGCGTCGCTTGCTTTTGTTACATTCTGTGAGAACTGATTAAATCGCCTTCCTTGTTTCTCATATGCGAAACGTTCGCCCCCATAAGGAGCGTTGTTTGGCTTGCCAGGCCCCCAAACCTTATGCGATTTCCCAATGTGGTAGCCCGCGTCTTTTAGCAACAATGGATACGCAGGAATCGATTCATCCCATACGGCTCCCAAAAGAATAGATCCTCGACCAGTTCTCCAAAAGTGCTGTCCCGAAAGTAAAGCACTGCGACATGGGGTGCAACTGGGAGCTGATACAAACGCGTGTCGAAACAAGACACCTTCGGTCGCAAGACGATCAAAATTTGGAGTTTTGACAATATCATTGAAGCTGCCAGGGCCATCGATTTTGCCATAAATACTTGCACATCGACCCCAGTCATCCGCAAACGCAAAAACAATATTCGGGCGTTTTTCATTTGCTGACAAACTATTCAGTGAAGTGTACAAAGAAAAATAAACAATAACCAAAGCTAACGTTCGAAAAAGAAGCATGAGAGGGCTTTCAAAACGGTAGTGAGAGAAAAGTGCAGTGTGGGAACGACGAAAAAGTATCGCGATACGTTCGCGAGAATGGCGGGTTATACTGAGGCAGTCAACTGAGTTGGTAAATTCTGTTTCGGTATTGGGTGTGGCAGCAAAACGCTAGGCACCTCGAACCGTTTTCTCGGTGGCAACTTCCTTCCATTCTACTCCCCTTTCGGAGCTGCGACATGCGTTATACCTTGCTCGTTTTTTTTATTGCGATAGGGATCTATCGACCTAACGCAAACTTGATTGCGGCTGAAAAGCCGAATGTGCTTTTGATTTGCGTCGATGATTTGAAGCCGAATCTTGGATGTTATGGTGACACGCTTGCGAAGACGCCCAATATCGATCGTCTTGCTCAGCGAAGCTTTTTGTTTCAGCGTGCTTATTGTAACCAAGCTGTTTGCTCGCCATCGCGGAACGCTCTGCTTGTTGGACTTCGACCTGAAACGCTAGGTATTTACGATCTACCAACCAATTTTCGAAAATCGCGACCAGACGCAGTGACGCTGCCTCAACTCTTTAAAGCGAACGGTTACCAGTGCCAAGCTCTCGGAAAACTTTTTCACGTTGGTCATGGTAACGGCGAAGATGCTGCTTCGTGGAGCGTTCCTCATTTCCGTCCTGCGAAGGGACTTTATGCCAATGATGAAAGCGCTAAAGGAGGGCGAGCGAAAGCCGGCGAAGCTCCCAAGGGTGCGGCTTACGAACGAGCAGATGTTGCTGACAATTCGTATTCAGATGGAGTAATGGCTGACGAGGCGATCAAGCGAATTGAGGCACTTAAAAACGAGCCTAACAAACCGTTCTTTCTTGGTGTTGGTTTCCTCAAACCCCATCTTCCGTTTTGCGCTCCTGAAAAATACTGGAAGATGCATGACGAAACTCCTTTTGAAACGGCTGCAGTTTGTGTTGATCCGAAAGACGCTCCGTCTTATGCAGGGCAGAGCGGTGGCGAACTGCGGTCCTACGCCGGTATACCAGCGGATGGAGACTTACCCCACGCTTTGCAAAAGACTTTGATTCATGGCTACTATGCAAGCACCAGCTATATGGATGCACAAGTCGGGCGCGTGCTTGAAGCACTCGAGAAATCGGACCTCTCCAAAAACACGATCGTTGTCCTTTGGGGGGACCATGGCTGGCATCTCGGAGATCACGGCTACTGGTGCAAGCATACGAACTTTGAGCAAGCAACCAGAATTCCAATCATCGTTGCCATGCCTTCAATGTTAGGTAATGCAAACGGTTCCAAGCAGGATTCATTTGTCGAATCGGTCGATATCTATCCAACGCTGTGCGAGCTAGCCGGTTTTACGCCTCCGTCAAATCTAGATGGACGCAGCTTTGCCAATCTTCTCAACAACAAACCGTATCAACCGAGGAACTATATCAGCCACGTTTACCCACGCGGCAGTAAGCTTGGCCGAGCCATCCGAACCTCGCAGTATCGATTGGTTGAGTGGCGAGATTTTTCAGCACCTGATGAAGTTGTTGACTTAGAACTCTACGATTACCTAAAAGATCCTGCAGAGACCGTCAACGTTGCAAGCTCGCAGCCTCAAGTGGTTGCCGAACTTCAGAAGATTCTGTCCACTCATCCATCCGCAAAACCTCAGATCAAAGAGAAGTCTGAGCCAAAAAGCCTAGCGTCCAAGCCATCTCAAGATCGACGCGCGATGTTCCTTAAACGCGATATCAACAAAGATGGTTTCCTAAGTCGCGATGAATTTCTCGACAAGCAACCTGACCCAGATAAAGCTCCAGCGCGTTTTCCCAAGTTCGATGTCAACAAAGACAACCAACTGAGCGAAAGCGAGTTTGTGGGCTCCGGAAAATAAGTTACTGCAAGGCAACAAAAAACGGTGGCATGGTTGAAGCCATGCCACCGTGAAAGATTTTGATAATCGTCATTATACGAAGCTCGAAAACCTCTGAGCTTGAGGCGCTAGCCGAGTTTGCTCGACTCACCACTCGCTTGCGCAACAACGTCTAACAACCAATAACGCGGCTAAGGCCAGCGGCCCAAAGCATCTTCTACTTCTCACCTAGCCACGTTTTTTCGAAGGCGCCAGCAATGCTGTGTCTCGCGGAGACACAGCTAAATGATTGATTTCGATTACTTAGCTACATCCGAGGCTGTTACCGCAGTTGTGACATAGGTAACAGTTTCCATTTCGAACCGTAATAGATCCGCAGCTATCGCAAGCTGGTGCATCGCTTTGGAAGCTCGCAAATTGCTCATCGCGAACTTGGGGCTTCTTGGCGGAGGTACTTGAGCTAATAGCTTCGGATGATGTCGATGGTGTCGAGTTCGAAACGGGTGATTCACTATTAACGCCGACGAATCGGGCTTGGGTGTAGGCTGTTTCGGAAGCGAAACCTGCTGCCACTTCTGCACCGTTGCCATTTACAGCAACCTTCGAAAGTGTTGGCATCGGCTTCTTCGCAACCTTCTCGCCATCTTCACCGTAAGGACCAGCTTTGGCTTCAGGTGGAAGGAACGTTAATCCGAGCCAACGGAAGATGTAGTCCACCACGCTCTTGGCGATACGAATTTCTGGGTTCGTTGTATGTCCCATTGGTTCGAAGCGAGTGTGGCTGAACTTGGTAACCAAGACTTCCAAAGGCACCCCGTACTGGAGCGAAATCGAAGTCGCAGTACCAAAACTATCCATCAGTCCGCCGATGGTGCTTCCTTCTTTGGCCATCGTAATGAAGACTTCGCCGGGGCGACCGTCTGGATAGAGACCAACATTGATATAGCCCTCATGGCCAGCGATGTTGAACTTGTGAGTTACCGAGTTGCGAGTGTCAGGAAGACGTTCGCGTCGTGGTCGATAGACGACCTTCTCGATAACTTTTTCAACGATAACCTCGCGAGCTTGATCCTTTGCTTCTTGAGCGTCCTTCTCTTTTTGAGCTTCTGTCTTAGTAGACAACGGTTGCGATTGCTTGGAACCGTCACGATAAATCGCGATGGCCTTTAATCCCAGTTCCCAACCCCAGGTATAGGCTTGAGCAATGTCCTCTACGGAAGAATCGGTTGGCATGTTGACTGTCTTGCTGATCGCACCAGAAAGGAACGGTTGAGCAGCAGCCATCATTTCAACGTGAGCTTTCCAGGCAATACTTCGGTTTCCCTTGGCCGCTTTGAAAGCACAATCAAACACCGGAAGATGTTCATCTTTGATATGCGGTGCACCTTCGATCGTATCTTCGGATGACAGGAACTTGTCGATCGCTTGAACTTGCGCATCGTCATAGCCCAGGGTCGCCAATCCTAAGTGAACGCTTTGGTTGGTGATTTTCATCATGCCACCACCGGCTAGTTGCTTGTACTTGACCAACGCAATGTCTGGCTCAATACCAGTTGTATCGCAGTCCATCATGAAGCTGATAGTCCCCGTTGGGGCGAGCACGGTCGCTTGGGCATTTCGGAAGCCATGGTTTCGACCACTATCAAGCACACGATCCCAAAGGTTGCGTGCAGCATCTTTCAAGTATCCAGGTCCCGCATCATTGATCTGCTCAACGGCGTTGCGGTGCATTTGCATGACTCGCATCATCGGCTCGCGATTCATCTCGTATTCGGCGAACGGTCCAACGACACCTGCCATTTCAGCACTGGTGAGGTTGGCTGTTCCGTGGAGTAATGCGGTCAGCGAACCGCAAAGACCGCGTGCTCCATCAGAGTCGTATGGAAGACCAGATGTCATCGCCAAGGCACCCAAGTTTGCGTAGCCAAGTCCGAGTGGTCGGAAAAGGTGGCTGTTGCGAGCGATTTGATTGGTCGGATAACTTGCGTGATCGACAAGGATTTCCTGAGCGATGAAGAAAATTCGGCTGGCTGCGGTGAAACCTTCAACATCAAAGGTTCCATCAACTCTACGGAACCTCATCAAGTTGATTGATGACAAATTGCAGGCGGTGTTATCGAGGAACATGTATTCGCTGCAAGGGTTGCTCGCATTGATACGACCGCTGTTTGGACAAGTGTGCCAACGGTTGATTGTCGTATCGTATTGAACACCTGGATCTCCGCATTGCCATGCACATTCGGCCATACGATTCAGAAGTGATTTCGCGTCGTAAGTTGGTGGCTCGCCTTCAGATTTTTCGCTGACCCAACGTGTCTTCCAAGGCTTACCAGCCTTGACCGCTTCCATGAATTCATCCGTCACACGAATCGAAAGATTGGCGTTTTGGAACATCACTGACGAGTAAGCTTCGCCGTTGAAGTTGGATTCGTAGCCCTGGCGAATAAGAGCGTGTGCCTTTTGCTCTTCCTTCCACTTGCACTCGATGAATTCCATAATATCTGGATGCCAAATCTTGATCGACTGCATCTTTGCGGCTCGTCGAGTTTTTCCGCCCGACTTGACGACAGCGGCGATCTGATCATAAACACGCATGAACGAAAGAGGACCGCTCGGCTTTCCACCGCCAGAGAGCTTTTCGCGACTGCTTCGAATTGTCGATAGGTCGGTCCCGGTGCCTGATCCGAACTTAAACAACATTGCTTCGCTAGTTGCTAGTCGCATGATGTCTTCCATGTTGTCATCACAACTTTGGATGAAGCATGCGGACCCTTGCGGATATTCGTAACAATTGTCGGGTTGCTCTACTTCGCCGGATTCGACGTTGTAGTGCCAGTTGCACTTAGCTCCAGAGACTCCATACTGATCAAACAAACCGACATTGAACCAAACGGGTGAATTGAACGCACCGTGCTGGTGCAGGCAAAGCCAAGTCAGTTCTCGATAGAAGTTCTCGCTGTCTTCAGGCGTGTCAAAGTACCCATCGGCCGCACCCCAATCTGTGATTGTTCGCGAGACACGATGAATGAGTTGTCGAACGCTGTTTTCACGCTCGGGCTTCGTCGGGTCGCCATAAAAATACTTACTGACGACCACGTTTGTTGCTAGCTGTGACCAAGTAGACGGAACTTCGCAATTGGTTTGCTCGAAGAGAGCCTTGCCGCTTTCGTCCTTGATGTTTGCTTTACGCATGTCCCATTGAACTGTATCGAACGGATCTGCCACATCGGTTGGGCAAAATCGCGTTTGAATTTTCAGACCCGCTCGGGTGCCACGAAACTCTCTCGTGGTTTGATCTCGAGCTTTTGTCTCACGTCCCATTTCTACTGTAGCCATATCTTGTCCCGACTTTTTCGAAAGTGCCTGCGATTGAAAGAAGTCTACCAGCGAGCCAGCCACCGATGCTGACTATAAATCCAGTAGCTTAGTATACAGAAATCCATTTTGTTCACCAAAGGGTTTCATACCCGAATTAAGATTCCTAAGGCGAACGACTCTTTCCCTGGTCACGAGATCCACCATTCCGTGGGGAAAGTTTCGCTTGTCACAACACCCACTATATGTAGTAGGGGTAGGCAGGATCAATACCAGCCATTGCGACGAGAAGTCAGTTTATCAACCTTGCCGACGGTGTCAAATTCTTTTGTTTGGGCGGGCATAAACCTAGGCGTCTCATAGGTTTCGGTTGATTGATTGACTCGCTGCAGATAGGTGGACAAACGACCATTTGTTAACGTAAGTGTAGGATATCAAAGAGTTTTCAGTTAATTTTGATAGCACTTAAATGCACCTGTCAGAGAATATTTTTTTAAAAATAAACAGGCATTTAAAACTGTGCGTTGAGAATCTTGAGGTCGTGATCTCGTAGGATCGCTTCAATCCAGCGATTGACCTCCGTTGCCATCGAAAGATTAATCATGTGTCGTCCATGAAGAAGGATTGTTGCGTCCGACATCGATGGTGGCTTAATCGCACGATCTTGCCGACCATGAATTTGATGAACTGGAATGCCCAGGTTATCGAAGCTCGATCGAGTGCGATCCCACTTTGCAATTTGGTTCGCTCCCCAACGAACTTGATTCCAATCAGCATCGTTGGCCATCTCCATGAGCGACTGCTTTTGTTCGACAGTCATGCCCTCCTCGTTTGCGACCTTCGCTAGGCTTCGCTTCATCGCAGCACGACCGAGAGCTACAGGAATTCGTGCTATAAGTTTTTCTTGCACTCTAAACGAGATAGAGATGTTCGTGTGTGATCGCGTTGAGCCAATGAGAAGGACTCCTGCGATCCGATGCGAGTTTGTTGGCGACTGTCGAAGGGCAGCTTGAAGAGCGATTTCAAGGGCGAGCATTCCGCCGAATGCTGCACCGACTAAGAAGACATTTCGACTTCGACTGTTGACTTCGCTGCGGTTCCATGACGGTAACTGCTTTGGCCAGTTGGATAAGAGTCCGTCTGCGAATGCTGCCAGCGAAACCGCGGTTGTCCCCGAAGTAATTTCTTGAGGGAGCTTCATCACGTATGAATTGGGAAAGTAGCTGGACTGAGGTTGGAGCATACGAGCATCCATTCCTAAACCTGGCAGCATTATGATGGGCGTTTCAGTTCGATACATGATTCCACGATCATAACCGGAAAACGACTGATCGAAGACACCCTACGGCCTTCGCTCACCGAGGGAACGAAAACAAAAGCGTCCTTGGCGGGTATGTCGGCTAGTCGAAGATCTTCAGCGATTCTCCACTCGCGTTCTTCCTTCCATGCTGTTCCATCAGGTATCACATGGAAGAACGGTTGATCTTCACGAGGCAATTTTTGGAAATCGAACTTTGTTCCATAAGCTACCGGTCGACAGCCTCGCTGCGTTAGCCAGCTTCTTCGTACGCAAATTCCATACGGCTCCCAGTCCCATCGATGCAGGTGACGCTGGAAGTTTCGTCGAGAAAGCAATTCCTGCAATGGAACTTCACTCATGCTGACGGTTGCGACATCGGTCCGTTTGAGATACGAAGTCGCAATCAATCTCTGTTGTTCTAGTATCCGAATAAGCGCATCCAGGGGGTGGCTATGATCAACTTCGGTGAGCATCTCATTGTAGTAACCGGCGAGCGATTGATCTGGCCAAGGTCCATTCGGTGAGCGCGTACAGTGTGTAAGGTAGCTCCACTGAGAATCGACAGGACCAATCGTCTTCGAAGTAACCAGCCGATTAGAGAAGACGGGGCTGAATGCTTGATTCGCTCGCGAGCCGACTCGCGAGGGCGAATTATATTGGCGATCGTCGCGGTTTGGTATTAACGACTCTTGTGCAGAGATAATAGGTTCGTCGGCTGAGACCATCGGGCTAGGTAAGTCATACTTCGACGGGCGATACCATCCAATGGCACCCAAGTCCATCAACTCCATCATTGTATTGGACCTCGGGGCATCCTCTGCAGGCGGCGTCAGATCAACAGCAACGCTCCCTAGCTGATGAATCGAAGCAGTGAGTCGATGACGGAGTATACGATCAACGCGACCATTCTTACGTACATCGATCGCATGAACAAAGTCGGCTAAAGCGATCATCGCAACATCTGCCAATGGACCTTGGACATCAGTATTATCGAGAGAGACAATGTTTCGATTACCTCCAGCTCTGAGGGGCTCCTCGATAAGAGGCGAGATGCGAAGGATGGCTTGCGAATCGGGAGGTCCATTCGCAAGTTTATGGAGCGAGCGATTCTTCGACTCCCAATTCGAATAGGATTCATGCGGAGGTGGGATAAGCAACTCAAGGATCGATAACTCGAATCGTTTCGCGGCGTGTAGGAGGTAGTCTCCCAAGGGAGTTTCGCGGCACAATAGCAGCGTCAGTTCCTCGGCACCGCAACGACGCATCGCTGATTCGATTGCCTCGCGCCAAGCAGAACTGGTTTCGCGATTCGATTGGCGATGGGAGGCGACGATCGCGAGCCAACGTTTCTGTTGGACTTGAGCAGGGGAGTTTTCCAGGATGACTTTTCGCGAGCCAATCCATTGAGACAACTGGGTTAAGTGCGGTGCGAAGGGGAGCCGCTGTTGGAAGCTTGCACCTGTAGATGACGTCATGAAAAAACCCCTAGCAAACGGGTCGCCCCAAGCGAATCGAGATCTGGACGTACCGGAAGTTGTTTTTAGATCCTATCTGCAGCAGTTTAACGAATGAGGATGGAATCATATGGGTTGCTCGGATGTTGTAACTCCATTTTTCTATTACATGATCATCATAACCAAGATGGAGATTCATCAACTTTCGATGTGTTTGCCGGTTTAAGCTTCCCTAATGTCATAGATCCTCACTTTACGGATCGGTACTTTCTCGAGCTTGATATGGTCGCGAACGCTTTATCTTGTCAGATTGAAGTATATGGCCAGCTTTTTTCTCTCCTAGCATGGCAGGCAGTGGCGGCTGTGATTACATTACAACCAATCAAGGCGGATGGCGCCTTTGCAGATGGACCTGATTCATCCCACCTCTCGACCCTTCACGTCACAACCTTCAAGTCTTATGAGCAATTCGAACTCAGGAGCCATAGCAGCTCCAAACGCGTACCGTCTTCTTTGGGCAGGCTTCATGGCCATTCTCGCCGCCGGCGTCGGGTTTGCGATTCGAGGAGGAATCTTTGACAACTGGAGTAAAGAATACGGATTCAATGCAACGCAGCTTGGATCGATCGGTGGCGCTGGGTTTTCCGGTTTCTGCTTTGGAATCATTATTGGTGGAGTGATTGTCGACAAGATTGGCTATGGAAAGCTCGTTGCGGTTGCTTTGATCGGTCACATTCTTTCAGCTTTCGTCACGTTTGCAGCGACGACTCCTGAGAACGCTTACAACTTTTTGTTTTGGGGCATGTTTATCTTTGCTTATGCGAACGGAACCTTAGAAGCGGTCGCGAATCCGCTCGTCGCTACTGTCTTTCCAAACAATCGGACTCACTACCTAAACATTCTTCACGCCAGTTGGCCCGCAGGAATGATTCTCGGGACTGCCGCGGGTTGGTTGCTCGATGACCAACTGCAAGTGAATTGGAAGATTCAGCTATCACTTTATCTGATTCCGACTGTTCTGTATGCAATTATGTTTTGGGGCCAACTCTTTCCGAAGTCCGAGGCAGCTGCCAAAGGATCGAGCTTTGTCGATATGTATAAGGATGTAGGTATCCTTGGTTCTTTGGTTGCTTGCTATCTGCTCGCCCTGTTCTTTGGTGACATCTTCAAGTCGATCTCGCCAGAATACGCGGCTTGGATCGGATATGGTATCGGTGGTGTGCTGTTGATCACGGTTGCCGTGTTGACCAATTTTTCGATTGGTTCTTTTGTCTTGTTTATCCTTTTCATAACCCACGCATTAGTCGGATCGGTTGAATTAGGAACGGACAGCTGGATACAAAACATCACTGGCAATTTGTTCACATCAGAACAGGGCAAGTACCTATTCCTTTGGACCTCGGTGATTATGTTTAGCCTTCGATTCTGTGCGCATTGGATCGAGAGTACATTGAAGCTGTCTCCAATTGGGCTATTGCTCGTTTGCTCGGTCATCGCATGCGTGGGGTTGAATCTTGCAAGCACGATGGAAACATTTACCATGGCGTTGATTGCACTGGGAATCTATGCCGTCGGTAAGACATTTTTCTGGCCAACGATGCTTGCAGTGGTTGGTGATCGGTATCCGCAAACGGGTGCTGTCGCGATGTCGATCATGGGCGGGATTGGAATGTTGTCGGCAGGGTTAATTGGCGGGCCAGGTCTCGGCTACTCGAAAGATCGATTTGCTGGTCAGGAGTTGCGAATCGTGAACCCTGAACTGGCAGACGCTTATAAGTCAGATAAGTCGAGCATGTTCTTGAATCTCAAAGCGACCGAAATCTACGGATTAGACGGAACCAAGCTCGCCGAAGCAAAGGAAAGCAAGACTCGAACTCCTGATCAAGAAGCGGTGGTTCTTGCAGATCAAAAAGGTGATCGTAACACGCTAAAAGCGGATGCTTACATTCCTGCAGCAATGGCGGTCATTTATCTGATGCTGCTTCTTTACTTCATGACTATTGGTGGATACAAGCCAATTGCGCTGGACGAAAATGGTGGTCACTAGCTACTTTGGAGTGCTTGGACTCGTCCCAGCTCTGGGCTTTGGACACAACGAAAAATCAGTCGTGCTTAGCGTAACGATTGATTGAGATAGATAATAGTTAGATAAGTCTTAAAGAGGCGACGAGTCGCCCCACTCGAAATAGTCGCCGCTTGAAAATCTTCAGGATGTAAAAAACCCAAACTATGGCAGTTCAAAAGATTCTTTTCCTGGTCGGAGATTTTGTTGAGGACTACGAAGTGATGGTTCCTTGGCAGATGTTGCTGATGGTGGGACGCGACTGTGTGGCGGTTTGTCCTGGCAAGAAAGCTGGTGACTACGTGCAAACTGCAATTCATGACTTTGATGGATACCAAACTTACAGCGAAAAACCCGGGCATCGATTTACTTTAAACGGCGACATGGATTCTATTTCAGTTGCCGAGTTTGATGGGTTGGTGATTCCTGGCGGTCGAGCCCCCGAATATCTGCGATTGAACGACCGAGTGCTGGAGATCGTGAAGGCTTTTTTCTCGGCGAACAAACCCGTGGCTTCGATCTGTCATGGCCCTCAGATTCTGGCAGCCGCAGGTGTACTCGACGGACGGCATTGCAGTTGCTACCCAGCCGTGCGCTATGAAGTAACCCAGTCCGGCGGCAAGTACGTCGCTCCAGCCGACAGCATGGACTCGGTCCACGTCGACGGAAATCTCGTAACCGCACCCGCTTGGCCCGCCCATCCGGCCTGGATGCGAGCCTTTATTGAATTGCTCGATACGACAAGTTGAGGATCTAGAAAAGTCTGAATGTTCCTGCTTTCAAGTGTGCTACAATTTACGGGGTTGTAATTGACGTTTCACGGAGACACGGTCCATGGCAGCCATTCGAACAAAGATTATTGACGGGCGAATCACATTTAACGCTCCGGCCGAAATTCCAGATGGAACAGAAGTTCTGGTGGAGCTGACCCCGATCCTCGACGATGCAATGATAAGCGACTCCGACTGGGATAACTCGCACGACAGTGTTTCGGATTGGCTAAGTTGGTGTCAATCGCTTGAGCCTTTGGTTTTCACGGAGCAGGAACTTCTGGAATTAGATGCCGATCGGAAATCAAGAAAACAATGGGAATTCTTGCAGTTTGAGTCCCGTGCAAAAGCACTGTCGGAAAACTGGCGATGAAGCGGTATCTGCTTGATTCCAATGCGATTACGTCTTTCGTGAATCATCGTGAACCGTTTACTACCCGGCTATGCGAAGTTAGGTTGCAGGGAAGTAAGATTGGCACTTGCGAGCCAGTGTTAGCAGAGTTGTTTTACGGAATCGAGCTTAGTGCGAGCCGTGACGAAAACAAGGTGCGGCTTCAGCGAGCACTAAGGCGAATCATTTGTTGGCGCTGGACCGAAACGCGTCACAGATTTACGGGCAAATTGCCGCGGAGTTACGCCGCCGTGGTCGCCCGATGCAAGTGGTTGACATGATGGTCGCTTCCATCGCGTTATCGCTTGGGAATTGCACGGTGGTAACGACCGACAGCGACCTTTCCGCAATCCCTATGCTTTCCGTTGAAAATTGGGAATTGCGTAGGTAGCAAGAGCTACTCCGATTGGGAGCAAATTGGCCAGAAATGGGGTAAAGCCATGTCCATTGCAGGTACACGTCCGCCTGGTTTGGTCTAGTCACCCGGGAGCTTTAGGGGCACAATAAGTGCTTTCCGCGCTTGATTTTAGGTCCTGCGCTTGATCGCTCCTATTTGATTGCCTGGGAACTGTTTTCCGTGGACAAAAGATTTTTCGCGTGGATGCTTTTGACGATGTCGCTCTTCTTGCTGTGGACCAGCATGAATCAGAGAGCCGAACAGCAAAAGAGAATCGAAGAACGTCTAGCTGCTGAGCTCGAAGCGAAGAAAATGGCTGACGCTCGTAACGCGAGAGCCAATGCTGCAAAGCTCTTAGGTGATGTCAACGTGGAGACATACCAGGAACCGCCCTTGGAGCTCTTCACATTAGGCACGATGAAGCCCGAGGATAAGTACCAACTTCTGGTAACGCTCTCCAATCGAGGAGCTGGTATTCGTCGCGTCGAACTCGTCGAACGCCGCACCAACGGAAAACTCAGGTATCGCTCGCTCGCTCACCAAGGGGGCTATTTGGGCTACCTCGGTCTTGACGATCTGCCTATCGAACAGTCTAAGGAAAGACTCGGGGCGAGTTTTCTCAATGCTGACCCGGCTTCGGGTGAAGTTGACGCTTCCTTCCCATACAAGCCTGTTCCGGGTTCATCTGTAAAGGCATCCAACACTGGCAATCGAATTCGCGTCGTTCCGATTGGTTCCCCCGCAGAGGCTGCTATTTGTAAGGACTCGTCAGTCCAAGGTGGTCTCGCAGTAGGTGACACGATGTTGAAGGTGGATGGACGCTCCATCGAGAGCCCCTTCGATGTCGAACGAGCCCTCGGGAATCGTAGGCCGGGAACAACCGTCGAGGTTGAAGTCCTCCGAGTCGAAGCCAACTCAAAGCCACTCGTCTTCACAGTAGTCTTAGATGAGCAACCACTGGACGTCGTTCGCTACGAAGACGACTACCCTTCCGAAGGAGTTCAAGGGAACAAGCTCCGCGAATCGATTCTCACGACTCTTGCAAAAGTCGACAACCTTGAGATAACGCCTGGCTTCCGATCGATGCCCGGTCTTGAGCAAACGCTCGAAGGGAATTGGCAGTCCAAAGTAATCGAAGTCGAAAACGGTTCGGGTATCGAGTTTACCTTGCCGCTTCAGAGCATGCTTGTCCAAGCAGGTTCCAAGGCAAACCTTGAATTAGTGAAGCGTTATAAACTTCTGAAGACAAATGATGTAGAGAAGTTCCAGTACCACATCGATGTTGAGACTCTTGTTCGAAACTTGGATGACTCGGAACACACGGTGGCATTACGTCAGGAAGGAACGAACGGGTTATCGCTTGAAGCTTGGTGGTACGCGATTAAGTTGAGCCCCGACTTCTTCAATCCCGCAGGTGCTCGGGATGTCATCCTGGCAGGTCAAGAAGGTGGTCATCAGTTAATTTCACGCCGTGATATTCAAACCAACGCCTTGAGCAGCCAGGCCCAACCCGATCGACTTTTATTTGGTTTGGATGCACCGATCGAGCAGCGATCTCTCAAGTACATTGGTGTCGATCAGCAGTATTTCACAAGTGCCTTTTTGCCTCATGCTGATTCACCCGATTCGCTCAATAACATATCGCAAGCGTACGCGATGGCTGTGGCTGATCCACGAGTGATCAAACCCTATAAAGATATCGCGATGAACACGGGTTTCTGGTTTGATACGAAGAACTTGGATCTTCCCGCCAAGGGCGAGGTCTCGCAGCGGTACCGTTTGTTTGCCGGTCCCAAGGATATCGACACGCTCGAACACTACGGCTTGAGCGACGCTCTGTACTTTGGCTGGAAGATCTTCGAATTCGTTGCACGAAGACTTTCCGGAATTTTGCATACATTTTATTGGCTAGTCCAAAATTACGGCATCGCGATCATGATGTTAACAGTTCTTGTCAGAAGCTGTATGTTCCCTCTGTCGCGGCGAGCTGCAATGATGGGGCACCGCATGCAAGAGATGCAACCGGAGCTTAAAAGAATTAATGAGCTCTACAAGGACGACATGCAAAAGCGCGGTGTCGAGATGCAAGCTCTTTACAAGAAGTACAAGATCAACCCGATGGCATCCTGTCTGCCACTGTTTATCCAATTGCCAATCTTCATCGGGCTGTATCGATGCGTTTCGGTCGATATCGAACTACGGCAGCAACCGCTCATTCCTGGGATTCAGTGGTGCTCCAATCTTGCCGGTCCTGACATGCTTGCCTTGTGGCCAACTTGGATGCCAGAATTTATCGCTGGAAGAGGAACAGGTTGGTTTGGGCCATTCATGAACGTTCTGCCAATCGTTACCATTATTTTGTTCATTGTGCAGCAGAAAGTCTTGATGCCGAAAGCTACCGATGAACAAACACGGTTAACACAGCAGATGATGATGTTCATGACGGTCTTCATGGGTGTATTGTTCTTTAAAGTTCCAGCCGGTTTGTGCATCTATTTCATCACGTCCAGCATCTGGTCGCTTGTAGAGCGTCAATTGGTTAAGCGATACATGCCCGCACCGTTGATCACAACGACTGCGACAGGCAGTGGCGTGACTGCTGTTGTTGCACCCTATGTTGAGAAGCAGCAGCGACCAAACACGTCGACCAAATCCCCGGAGACTCTCACGGAACTCTGGGATTCGATCCGAAGTGCTTGGACAAAAAAGACTGCCTCAAATGGTTTTGCGGGCTCAAGTGATTCAGCCAAAAATGCTCAGGCAAACAGTGGTAACACAAACGCAAATCGAAACAAGAAGCGGAAGAAGAAATAGGTAGTTACTAAAGCTGTTTAGTCGTTACTGCTTGCGACTTGGGCGTCCTATGACTTTATCAGTTCAGCGTCGCAACCGGTATTCAAGTGAAACTATTGCCTTAAGATTGCGCCATCGCAGTCGCCTATTTTGTTTCGATGGCGCGCAATAAGAGTTGTCGAACTGTGTAGAGCCGCGTCGGAATGACAATCTTCTTCCCATCAAGGTCGGTAACGTAGAAAACGTCCACGATCTGATCTAGGTGCGTACTAATCTTTGCGATGTGGAGGATCAATCGCGCGTCATAGATTGCTTTTGCAATATCGTAGAGCAAGCCAAGCCGGTCATAAGCGAATACCGAGATGATCGTGAATCGGTCTGACGTGCTGTTATCGAAGCGGACTTGGGTAGGCTGGTTTCGAATGGCTTCTTCGCTACCGGAACGAACTCGCCAAACACGACGAAAGGTCGGGGGGATTGCCTTTGCCGGAGTAATCGCCTGGACAATTTTCTCACAAACCGCATTGATTCGGTGACTAGGAGGTGGCCCCAAGTAATCATCGTCAGCGACGAGGAATCGATCCCAAGCGATGTCTCCCGGTTGGGTATGAATCTCAGCCGACAAAATTCGCAATCCCTGACTACTGAGGGCTCCGCTAATGCGATGAAAAAGTCCGATTGGCTCGCGTTGTTTAACTGCGACTGTGTATTGAATGGCTTCGGTCTCACTATGGTAGGCTCCCCATGCCATTGGCGATTGAAGCAGAGATACCTCGTGGAGTTTCCTTAGCTCGTTGACAACTTCCAAAGCATCTACTTGGAAGAGATACGTAGTCGGAAGGCTTTCAACCTGCTCGCGATACCACGGGAGATCATCTTTTTTCGATAGGAATCGAAGCACTGCATTTTTTCTTTGTTGCAGTTCGTCTTTAAGTCCTGTGGCATGCTTGTTATCACCGAACTTAGCCGCTGTCGCTTCGAAGAGTTCGACGATCAGCTTCATCTTCCAGTCATTGAGTGCACCAGGCCCGACGGCTGCGAGATCGGCGCAGGTGAGGACAAACAACTGCTCTAGATGTTCGATAGAACCGACCTGCGCGGCAAACTGAACCACGGTCCCTTTTTCGGTCAGGTCATAACGGAATGCTGAGTGTGCCATCAGCAGATGTTGGTGAACCAAGAACACTAACAACTCTCGCTGGGCGGTTGTTAGCTTTAGTTCGTTGGCGGTTTCTTCAGCGATGCGTTTACCGACATCGCTGTGGTCTTCGACAAACCCTTTTCCGAGATCGTGCAAAAGAAGCGCTAGGTGCAAAATCGCCTTGGGTCTTATCGCTCGATAGGTCTCACCAAGTATTGAGTTTTGTCTTTGAAACTCAAATGCAGTTTCGACAGCGCGAATGCAATGCGCGTCGACCGTGTACTTGTGGTACTCGTTGAATTGAATCAGATACCGAGCATGCTTCATCGCAGGAATAATTTGTTCTAGAACTCGGAGTTCATGCAGCCTACGGAGCATTCGTGCAAGCCCGGAAGGATGCTCCATCAGGGCCATGAACTTAGTGATAAGTTCATCTGACAAAGTTTGGGGCTCAAGCCGTAGCATCCCAGTTCGAATGGCTCGCCAGGTTCGGTCTTCGATACGACGGTTAAAACGATTTGCAAGGGTCATCAGTTCCAGGACTTTGACCGGAGAGACTTTCAGTTCCTCTAAGCCTCGCTTGTTTGCCCATATCTCACGCAGTCCGAGCCAAAAATCGTTACCTATCGGGCGGGCAATCATTTTTGCCATCGCCCGTAATGTGGGCGATCCGACTTCAGAGGAGTCGACAAAGTGGGCGGATGAATAGCGTATCTCGCTCGTTCGTTCGAAGTACTCTTGCATGAATTCCTCGACCGGAAGCAGGCCTTCTTTGCCTTGGAATCCGAACGTGCTTGCAAGGCGGACTTGCTGAGATCGGTCGAGAGAATCTTGGCTGCGGCCAGCATCAAAGTGCAATTGGTTTCTGAGGCGAAGAAGGTACTGGTATCCGATCCGAAGGGAACGAAAGTCCTCGGGCATCAACAAGCCTTTTTGAACCAGTTGTTCCGGATCTGATTCGCCGTAACAGACAAAACCGATCCACCGAACCAATTGAATATCTCGTAGGCAGCCTTGCGATCGCTTCAAATTGGGATGAAGCAAGTAAACGGTCTCACCAAATTTTTGACGTTCCTCCACTCGAGCGTCGACTATCATGCGGACAAACCGACGTTGATTCGTGTGGACGAAGCGCTGGAACTTGGCGTGAAATGATCGAGCCATTTCTTCGTTGCCCGCGAGAGTGCGACACTCGACAAGCGCAGTCAAGATCGTTGCGTCTCGAGCCGACAGTTTGATCGCTTGCCTGGGAGTTCGAATAGAATACCCGGGTTGCAGTCCCGCATCGACGATCATAAGCGAGAAAGCCCGTGCCAGCGGAGTGATGCGTTCTTCGGATATCCCATCATATAGAAGCATGATGTCGATATCTGAGTACGGTGCTAAGTCACGTCGACCATAGCCGCTATGAGCAACAAAAGCAAAAGAGTTCCTAAGCGATTCACATCCTGATTCGCGTATAGCCGCTTCTATCAGGGATCGAACTACATCGTCAACTATCGAGGTCCACCGATAACAGACTTGTAACCCGGGAGCCCCCTCGGCATGTTGCTGGCTGGTTTTGAGCCTGCCTTCCAGCAAAGTGGCACGAGCCGAGACAACTTCTGATAAAAGTGCCTTGGCGATCGGATTTGGAGAGGAGCCATTCAAGATGGGCACGACTTATAGCGCGTCCTCGCCCGTTTCGCCCGTTCGAATTCGTATCGAATCTTCGAGGCTGTACACAAAAATCTTCCCGTCGCCGATTTGTCCGGTTTGAGCCGTTTTCACGATCGTGTCCAAGACTGTTTGGAGATTTGTGTCAGTGCAGATGACTTCTATTTTTACTTTGGGAACAAAGTCGACTGCATACTCAGTACCGCGATAAATTTCGGTGTGCCCTTTTTGGCGACCGTATCCTCGGACCTCGCTCACAGTCATTCCGTGAATACCCTGTTCTGTCAAAGCGTTCTTGACATCTTCAAGCTTAAAGTGACGAACAATTGCTTCAACTTTTTTCATTCAACAAACTCCGAGGTGTACCGAGCCGGCTTAGTGGGGTATAGCTGGACAAAAATAGCCAGCTAGGGCGATTTACCCGACACCGCAAGTATGCGATGCCTACTCTCCTCAAAACCAAATTTCCATATACAGTGTAACTGAGTCGCAATCCCCGCAAAACGGGTCACTGGTGAAGTCTTTCCTTTTTTCCAAGTTTAACAGGGGCAAAGACCAATGGCAGGTTTGCGATAACTCCATCAAAAATTTATCTAAACGCCTCAGATCAGCATCTGTTCGAATGACTAAGCAACCCCCTAAAAGATCGAAAGCCAACAGCTCGGACCTTGTCGGGAAGCTTCGTGTCATTGGAGGCGATCTCCGTTCGCGAACCCTCGAATTCCAAACCGATCCCCGGACGCGGCCGATGAAAGATCGAACTCGGGAGGCGATGTTCAATCTCTTGGGGTCCGATTTGGAAGGCTTCATTGCTTGCGATTTGTTTGCCGGTTCGGGTATTCTTGCCATTGAAGCTATATCGCGTGGAGCAACAGCGGCGGTCGCAATTGAGTTGCTCGATCGAGCTGCAAGCGAGATTCGTTCGAATGCGACGCGTCTTGGAGTCATTAACAAGTTGATTGTTCATCGCGGTGACACATTCAAATGGCACCAGGATTTGCCCGATCAGTTTCGGCAAATGAGCCTACGAATCCCAGCTTTCTTGGAAGATCGTTGGTGTGTTTTTGTTTGCCCTCCATACCAGCTTTGGGAAACAAATCTGGAAGAGATGACGCTTCTTCTCGAAAAGTGGATCGACTCGGCTCCTGTTGGGTCGCTTTTTGCCGTTGAACTCGATCAAACAACCCCACCCGAAGTTTTGCCGATCTGGATCGATTGGCAGAAGCGACTCTATCGTCCGGCGCTGGTTGCGATTGGCGAAAAAACGGAATTATCGGCTTCACAAGCGTTGTAATTTTCAACTCACAACGCTTTTGGTTTAACACAATTAATCTCAGCGACCTTTACAAATTTAATTTTTCCTCACCCAGACTTAGGCTGATGAATATGAAGTTTATCGTGAGCCGTGGCCTTACGTGCTTAATGGCAGGCTTTAGCAAAATCAACACCCGTGGTTAGCGATATTAGCTCAGTTTTTTCATGCCACCCTAATACCTCTCCCATTTACAAAAAGAACACCAACCATGTCCGAAATCCAAACTTATATCCAAGCCTTTCAATTCAATCGCACGAAGACCTTGGCGACACTTGCTGAATTCGAGAAGCAATCATCGCCTTTGGAGGCTCTTGCATTTCGTCCTGGCATAGGTCGAGCTCATGCTGCATGGCAATTCATGCATGTCGCGATCACTGAAGAAGTGTTTTCTACGTCGCGTTTACTTGGAACAGATCCGGCATTCCCCGAGTTGGTCGAGAGGTTTCGCGGTGGAAGTACTCCCGACGAGGTTATTCCTTCCAATGATGAAATCAGAGAGACGCTTTCTTGGGCTCGCACTCATTTGCTTGCGACCCTTGCGACTTTCTCCGACCAGGACCTTGAGATGATTCCCGCAGCATTTGCACAGCGGGGCTGGACGCTTCGAACCGTTCTGCAAGTCATCTCCTGGCACGAAGCCCATCACCAAGGCCAAGCACACATCACCCTGAATCTCTATAAGTCTAAAAACTAAGTTTCAGACAAAAGACGTATCAGAGTATTCACAGGAAGCCACCGCAGAACCTGCTTGCGAATTGATCGCAGGCAGGGTTAAGTCTGTTTTCAGATCTTCAGCGATGATGCGCGGAAGATCGCGCAACATATTGCAGAATGCTACTTCTTCCCCGAATGCATAGGCATTGAGAATTGTGCCTTCGTCACTGTGCCGCCTTCTTCGCCAGCGACCGTGCTTGAGGCTAGCTCACCAAGATTTTTAAGAGTCTTCCATAGGTCAACAAGATCTTGAGCTTTCACCTCTGGCATGGGGCCTTCCTCCGGAGCGACCACAGTGTCCAGCGGAGTGCCTTGGGATTCGAAGCCGTAAACAATCCACGGCAAAGCCAACTGAGATAGTCGACCGAGGTTGATGTACGCGGCAGATGCCTTCGGTGATTCGGAATTGAGCAAAGGGTTTGCAATATTGCTCTTTTGCATGGTGATGAGCGATTGCGTTTGCTTCGTGCTAAAGGACGAAACCATAAAGTTTTCGGTGAAAAATGCGTGGGGTGCCATCGACTCGGGAACTGGGCAATCTGCTGGAATAGGGTAAGTAAACTGAACACCGCCTGCTGCCTTGGATTCGACTGGCCGTGGAATTTCGTAACCGGCTGGAACGGCATCCGGATCGCTTTTTCGAATGACAACGAGAACACGATCAAACCATTTGAAGAGCGAATCATATGCTTCAATCATTCCTTCTTTGCTTGTTATCCCAGTGACCGTTGCCAGTTCGGGTAGAGGAAGCGGCTCATTCGACGGGGGCATGTCCTTCCACCATTGTTTGTTTTCAAGATTGCCAGCTTGAAGAACAAAAGCATGTTGTCCATCTCGCATCGCCGGTAAGAATTTCTCCTCCCAAATGTCAGCAAGTTCGGTGAGAAGCGGCCATCCATTCTCCATCACAAAAGCTCCCTTTTCGCGTTGGTCTTCGTTGGCATAGTCGCTTTCTAAGAACGCTTCGATATAGACCTTCATCCTCTGGAAAATCTCGCGAGAAGTCGCAAAGTATTCGGGATGATCTTGCAGTCGAACCGACAGGAATACGATCGGATCATTCCCAACGTGATTTAAAACGGTAAGCGGCTTCAGCGAATCAAAAACAACGTTTTCGGTTCTGTTGTAAATAACCGATTCTGATCCGTTTTCCGTCAAGTATGAGACTGCCGTTTGCCCCCTGAAATCAGGGACGAGGTCACCGATTGCTTGATCGAGCCATGCTAAATCCTCTGGAAGCTCTTCAAGCGTTTCAAGAAAATCTCCTTCGATACTTTTTTCGAGTTCTAGAAGAATCGTGCGGCTATTCTTTGTGAAGAAGTCTTGGAAATTCGCTTGGAAATTGGCATCTGCATAGGTGTCAGAGACATAGCTAATACCAGTGACGACCTGCGATGCCAAATCTTTCACAGGCTTCATATCTGCATGAGTGAGAAGAGACTCGCTGCCACCGAGCTCCGACACATCTTCGGACGACTCACTAAGAGCAATCACAATGTAACTGTCGAGCAGACCGATCGTGAAGCAAAACTGACGACCATCGACAAGGTCTTGGATTTTTTCCATTACGTCCGGGTCTGAGCCGTCGGAATCTGCGAAAAGCTCCCAAGGAATCATTTCAGAATCGATTGTCCAAGCGAGACGAGTTCCTCGTGTGTCTTCAACTCGTTCAAGTCCTTCCGCGAATGGAGCCGCTTCTGGAATGCTACCTAGACCTAGCCTTAAAAGTCCTTCCAACTGGTCGATTTTATCTAGCACGCGATCCAAGTCGGAGACCTTGAATCCTTGAACGACCAATGGGATTTGCAGTTCATCTACCTCGGATTTTGGAAGCGACATAAAGAACTCTTTGATGTCTTCTCCATCGGAATCGTCGCTTGATACTAGATTATTGACCTCATCGGCCAGTTCATTAACTTGGATAACTAACTCGGAAAGACGACCGTCTGCGAACAGAAAAACTTCTTCGGTAAACATGTCAGCGCCCATCTCGAGCAACGACATGACATTCGGATCTTGGACGGCTCTGCGAACTTGGCCAACTTGTCCTTCTTTTGCTTCCCATTCACCCTTTGCCCGTGTAACAATTGACTGCACAAGCCGATTCTCTAGGACATCGCGATATAGTTGTGTCGCTTCAAACTTCTTCCATTGTTTCAGCAGGTTCATACCACCGATGTAGATGTCCGTATCAGCCGGAGCGATCGACAATCCGCTCGAGGCAACTGTCCCCGCTGACTTTTGACGCTCGACGGCGCTGACTGAGCTACCAACCAGTGCCAACACTGCGACGAAGCTCGCTAGCATAAAGCAACCTCGTTGTCGAAGGAGAGTGAGGCCTTTTGCCATAACATTGAACGCAGCCATTCGAAAATCCCTTGCCTTGATAGAAGCCGTTCATAGAAACCCAAGCAATTCTATTTATAAGCAAATACGCTCGGGCGACATATACCACGTATGTTAACGATCCGAGAAAACTTAGGCTTGTCGGCTGCTACGAAGTATCGATTTGCATCTGTTTTTCGATTGGTTTACCCCCAAATCGTTTCTGAAGTATACAATTTCGAGACAAATTCTTTGCAGCAGGAAAACGATTGGATGGATACGTTATCGGTCAATACGGTACTCGGACCTAAGGGGCTCGTTTCGAGACGCATAGCCGCTTATGAACATCGCTCGCAGCAACTGGAGATGGCTGCTACGGTGGCGGATGCCTTAAAAGATCAAAAGCATTTGGTTGTCGAAGCGGGAACCGGAGTTGGGAAAAGTTACGCTTACTTAGTCCCCGCGATTCTTCATGCAACTAGTAACGAAGGAAAGCTTTCGCCAAGCAAGCCTGCTTCCTCAAAACCAGCAGAAGCCAAAGGCGCAGAAGACAAAAAAGTTTCTTCCAACCCGGCTTCAGAAGACGATGATGATCGAGTCCGTCGCATTGTCATCAGCACGCACACGATAAGCCTTCAAGAGCAATTGATGGCCAAGGATATTCCGCTGCTCAACTCCGTGATTCCTCGTGAGTTTTCCGCAGTGCTCGTGAAGGGCCGCGGCAACTATATTAGCCTCCGCAGAATGCAGCTTGCCAAATCACGTGCGGTAAGCCTTTTTGGTAACGAAGCGGATTACAGCCAACTAAGGCAGATCGTCGATTGGGCTGATGCGACCGATGATGGAACACGCAGCACGATGCCGTTCAAGCCGACCATGCCCGTATGGGACGAAGTCGCAAGTGACAGCGGTAACTGCTTGGGGCGTAAATGTCCGACGTACGACAAGTGCTTCTACTACAAAGCCCGACGCCGCGTTCACAACGCACAAATTCTGATCGTCAATCACGCGCTGTTCTTCACAGATCTAGCCCTTCGCGATGCAGGGGCGAGCATCCTTCCGAACTACGACGCGGTGATTCTTGATGAATGTCATACGATCGAAGCCGTTGCAAGCGATCACTTGGGGCTGAGCGTCAGTAGCTCGCAAATCGATTACACACTTCGAAAGCTATACAATTCCAATACCGGAAAGGGCCTTCTTGTCGCCCTGGACCTAAAGCAAGTCCAAGAGCTTTGCCACAAGTGCAACCAACGACTGGATGAAATGATACATGACTTTGTGCAATGGTATGACGGCAAGCCCAAGCATAATGGCAGAGTTCACGATAAAGAGATCGTCGAAAATATTCTATCGGACAAGCTCATCGAACTCGCTAAACAACTTGAACGTTACGGAAAAGATCATGACGTCGCCTCCGTGAAGCAAGATCTGCTTTCGGCAAGTAATCGTTTAACGACACTTGCCACTTCGCTCGAAGCATGGCTCAAGCAATCTCAAGAAGAAGCGGTTTATTGGCTGGAGAAAACGACCAATCGGATGGGGAGCAAAATCATACTGCGTTGTTCACCGATCGATGTTGGACCCACATTACGAAAGATGCTATTTCAAAAGGTCCCGAGCGTGATCATGACCAGCGCCACACTCGCCAGTGGTCGCAACGGAGGATTCGAATTCTTCCAATCGCGTATCGGAGCAACCGGCTCCAGGACCAAGCAACTCGGAAGCCCGTTTAACTATCGCAAACAAGCCGAGTTAATTCTACTGACAGACCTACCCGACCCTTCTAGCGAACGACTGAAGTTTGAAAATATGTTACCGTCGATCATTCAGCATTACGCTGGATTGACCGAAGGGCATGCGTTCGTACTTTTTACAAGCTACGATCTGCTCCGAAGGATGGTGGATCGATTGACTCCTTGGATGTCGCGTATGAATCTTGCAATCTATAGCCAAGCCGATGGAACACCTCGTGGACAGCTTCTCGATGCCTTCAAAAAGCATCCGCAAGGAATCCTGTTTGGCACCGATAGCTTTTGGCAAGGAGTTGATGTACCCGGTGATGCATTGCGAAACGTGATCATCACGAAACTCCCATTCAGCGTGCCCGACAATCCACTGCTGGAAGGACGATTGGAAGCGATCCGCAATCGTGGTGGGAACCCCTTTCGCGACTACCAACTTCCGGAAGCGATCATCAAGTTGCGTCAAGGTTTTGGTCGCCTAATACGAACGGCAACCGACTCCGGTATGGTCGTCATCGCGGACCCGAGAATCACTACGAAGCCCTACGGAAGAACGTTCTTGGACTCGCTGCCTGAGTGTTCGGTCTCAAACGTCTCAGGCAAACGATGGGCAAGCGAGCTATCATGATGCGAGCATGCTTATCGATTGACACGAACTTTCAAAAACATCAATTAATGAGATGGCTTTGTCTATGCACATTGATGATGCAAAGCATGGCCGCCACTGCCGAAGAATGGCCACAGTTTCGTGGTCCGCGAGGCGATGGATCGTCGCTCGCAAAAAATCTTCCTGTGTCGTGGGGCGGGATCTTTGATAAGCCAAAATGGAAGACGACAATCCCCGGACGCGGTTGGTCGTCGCCGGTGGTTTCTGGCAACCGGATTTGGCTAACATCTGCCGAGACAACTGCCATGATCGAACATCGCGTTGAAGAAACTCTTGAGGAGAATCCCCACGGAGCACTCGATTTTCAAACCGTTGAAAGTGTTACGCTTCTTGCAATCGAGATTGATGGCAACACCGGTGCGATATTACAGCAGCTAACTTTAGCAACCATCGCAAATCCTGCTCCTATTCACACACAGAACTCCTACGCATCGCCAACGCCAATCTTGGATGACGAGCGAGTCTATTGCCATTTTGGTTCGCTCGGAACCTACTGCATCGATAGAAAGAGTTACAAAACTTTGTGGAGCGTCACACTGGCTATCGATGATATCACCGGTTCGGGAGCCACCCCCGCGGTGCTTAACGATATGCTAATCATTCCATGTGACGGAGCCGACGAGCAGTACTTAATCGCACTGGATACAGCCACAGGGAAACCACGTTGGAAGACAAACAGGCCCCCAATCAATACAGACAAAGCCGCATTTAAGAGAGCCTTCTCAACGCCACTGGTCGTACGACAATCCGACCGAACGCAGATTCTTTCGACAACTGCTCAGTGGTTGATTTCTTACAATCCCAAGGATGGATCGGAGTGGTGGCGAGCAAGCATCGGTACGGGGTACTCGTTAATTCCGAGACCGATTGTGGATCAAAGTGTCGCAATTGTTTGCTCGGGTTTTATGAAGCCTGAGATGTATGCAATTCGAATCGACGGCAGTGGCGATGTCTCGCAATCTCATGGCGTTTGGAAAAAGGGGAGACAAGTCCCCGAGATTTCCTCGCCAATTGTCTTCGATGGCAAAATCTTCTGTGTCTCGTCATTAGGAGTAGCGACTTGCGTTCGCGCAAGCGACGGTGAGCGACTCTGGCAACAGCGCATCCCGGGTACTTACTCTGCCAGCCCGATTTCCTCGGAAGGAAAAATCTATTTTACAAGCCAATCCGGGGTTACGACTGTGATCGCGGCCGAAGATAAGTATCGCGAAATCGCAAGGAACGAGCTGTTTGGTGAAACCTACGCTTCGCTAGCCGTCATCGAAGAAGACCTCCTTATTCGTTCTCATCCGATACTCTACCGAATAAGCAAATAAAGCCAGTTGCTAGAACGTGACGTACGAAATCTTTTTTAAAAGAAGCCAGGGAAGAATTTTTCAGTTAAACAGCTAGTCCGGATTACTCATGATCCACAAATAGAGCCTCTGGCGTTAGCCGTGTTCAAACGACTTACCACCCGCTTGGGCAGGAATATCCAACGACGCGGCAAGCGCCAGCGGCTTAATTCTCCACCTGCCATCTCGGGCGTGTATGCGCAAGTGACTTTGACGATCACGAAGACTTGGAGCGCTTGCGGGTGGGAATCGCGGGAACGACACCAATCTTGACGATACATCAAAAGTCTCTCTTTTGTATTGTTTTGGCAGCGAAGGATCGCGACCATGGAAAAGCTATCGTTTCAGCGCGGAATTTCTTTCGGATTAGTCACGGTAGTTGGTATTTCCAGCGGTTGTGTGAACTGGTCGCAGATTAAACAAGAATGCCACACTGACCGGATGCGAAACTCGGCATGGCCTCAGCCATTCCGTTCCGCAGACGCCGCTGCCGCGGTGGCTCCCTTTGAAGTCATGAAAGCAAATGGATGGCAGGAGTTTAATACGCTTGCGCACTGTTACTTTAACGAATCAAATCAGTTAACGGACGCGGGCAATCTGAAGCTTCAGGAAGTTCTCTCTCTCACCGCTCAGAGCAAAGCACCCATCTATGTTCAGCGAGGTGAATCGGAGCAGTCGACTGCGGCAAGAGTCGAGTCAATGGAGTTAGCGATATCGGCACTCATCCCCGAGGGGCCACTGCCGCAGATCGCCATCACGGATACAGCTCCAGCAACCTCCTCAGGTGCGTATCAAACAGTCGTAAGTCGAGCTTTGATACAAACGACTCCAAACCCCAGGCTTCCAAAGTTTGGGGCGATCAACGCACCATCTCAAAATACAGTAGCTCCAAGCGCGGCTGCCGCCGAAAGCAAGTAAGCGTGTATCGAAGCTGCTAAGCCTCGCATATCAGGGCTATCTGACCATTCAGCCCCCTTAAGGCTGTTCAACATTCCGAATTGGAAACACCGAACAGCAAAAGTGGAATGAAGTTCAAGCAAATTCTCAACCGTTGCTTGCTTCACACTGAGCTTACCCATGAAAGTTACCTCCGTGCTGGCGGCTGGGAGAAATTGGTTCGAGAACGTAAACTGGGAGATATGGTCTGACGAATGCCGGCCACCATTTTACAGTCTCTCACTTGAAAACCGTAATTTCTTCGCACATGAATAAGCCAGCCAAGACCGCAATCACTCCAACTCGTCAGCAGGATTATCCTGAGTGGTATCAGCAAGTCATTAAAGGAGCGGATCTCGCCGAGAATTCGCCTGTTCGCGGGTGTATGGTCATCAAGCCATGGGGGTATGCGCTGTGGGAAAACATGCAGCGGGTCTTGGACAAGATGTTCAAAGACACTGGCCATCAGAACGCGTATTTTCCACTGTTTATTCCGATGAGCTTTCTTGAAAAGGAGGCTCAACACGTTGAAGGCTTTGCGAAAGAGTGCGCTGTTGTCACGCATCATCGATTGGAGCCCGATGGCAAGGGTGGCTTGCGACCGGCCGGTCCGCTTGAAGAACCACTGATTGTTCGTCCGACAAGCGAGACAATCATCGGTGCATGTTACGCAAAGTGGATTCAATCCTATCGAGACCTTCCGATCTTGATAAACCAGTGGGCAAACGTCGTTCGATGGGAAATGCGAACACGCCTATTTTTGCGAACTGCAGAATTTTTATGGCAAGAGGGGCACACAGCGCATGCGACCGCCGAAGAGGCGATGGAAGAGACTCGGAAGATGTTGGAGGTCTACGCCGATTTTTCAGAACGCTTTATGGCGGTTCCTGTGATCAAGGGTGAGAAAACCGCAGGCGAGAGGTTTCCCGGCGCAGTGATCACGTACTGCATCGAAGCGATGATGCAAGATCGCAAGGCATTACAAGCGGGAACGTCTCACTTCCTCGGTCAGAATTTTTCTAAAGCGCAAGAGATTAAGTTCCAATCACAAAGTGGCGAGACCGAGTTCGCGTGGACAACTTCATGGGGTGTTTCGACTCGTCTGATTGGTGCGTTGATCATGACTCATGCTGACGATGATGGACTCGTACTTCCACCACGATTGGCTCCATCGCACGTTGTCATCATGCCCATTTATCGCGACGACACTCAAAGAGCAGAAGTGCTTGCGTATTGCCAAAAATTGCGACGCGAGTTGATGCTTCAGCGATTGGATGATCAGACAATTCGTGTGGACATCGACGATCGGGATCTGCGGGGTGGTGAAAAGAAATGGTATCACGTCAAACGGGGTGTGCCGATTCGCGTGGAAGTTGGTCCTAAAGACATCGCTAACCAAGCGGTCTTTATGGCTCGCCGAGATACGGGTGAATCGAAATCGGTACCTCAAGTGGAGCTAATCGCGACGATCGGAGCCATTCTCGACGATATCCAGAACAACTTGTTAAAGCGTGCAACCGCTATGCGTGATGAAAACACGGTAACCATCACGAACGAACAAGATTTCCGAAGTTTCTTTAAATCGGAGAGCGAGGAAAACTCGCCGATCCATGGCGGTTTCGCTAAGTGTCATTTCGCTTCCGAAGATGCAGTCAAACCTCTTTTGGATGAGTTGAAAGTTACCATTCGTTGTATCCCGCTCGATGGCGGAAACACCCCGGGTAAGTGCTTTCTCACTGGACAAGATGCTGCTCAAATGGCTTACTTTGCCAAAGCATACTAACTGTGTTTGTTGCACCGAAAGGCTTGATTTCGGTTAGATTAGAAGAGTTGCTTTAGTCCATCCCGCCCAAGAAAACAAACGATCATGATGAGCCAATCTCCTAGTGTGGTATTTGCGATTCTGTTGTTGCAAGCCGCCTTGTTTCAGTCCATCAGCGTTGCTCAAGACACGCCGGTTGCAAATGAATCTCAATTCCTTTCAAAGGTTCGCCAACTGACGTTTGATGGTCTTCGGGCCGGTGAGGGGTACTTTAGCGCCGATGGAAAGACGATGGTCTTTCAAAGCGAACGCGACCCATCCAATCCGTTCTATCAGATCTACTTAATGGATCGCGAAACGGGCGATGTGGAACGAATCTCGCCAGGCTTTGGTAAGACGACCTGTGCTTGGGTCCATTCAGACAATCAGCGTGTGCTCTTCGCTTCGACTCAGTACGATCCACTAGCGCTCGATAAACAAAAAGCTGAAATCGATTTTCGAGCATCGGGTCAAACTCGCCGATATTCATGGGACTACGATCAGACCTACGACCTTGTTGAGTTTGATCGGAACAGCAAATCCTATAAGCAACTAACTAGTGAGTTGGGATATGACGCTGAAGGAAGTTATTCCCCTGATGGGACGATGATTGCGTTCGCATCGAATCGTCGAGCCTATTCTGGCGAGCTTTCAGAGGCGGAGAAGAAGTTGTTTGAGACCGATCCGGCGTCCGCAATGGACATCTACGTGATGAAGTCCGACGGTTCCGAACTGAAGCGAATCACCGATGTTGTGGGCTATGATGGAGGACCATTCTTTTCGCCAGATGGAAAGAAGTTGTGCTGGCGTCGATTTTCCGAAGATGGAGCACGGGCCGAGATTTTTACAGCCAACCTGGATGGAACCGAAGCAAAGGCTTTGACGCATTTGGGGGCGATGAGCTGGGCTCCATTCTTTCATCCAAGCGGTGACTACGTGATTTTTGCGACGAATGTGCATGGCTTTGCAAACTTTGAACTCTACGCTGTGGACTCCCTTGGTAGCAAAGAGCCCGTTCGGATTACAACAACCGATGGCTTTGATGGGTTACCAGTTTTCACTCCTGATGGAAAGTCTCTCACTTGGACTTCGACACGTACTGCAGATAAGAAGTCGCAGATCTTTATTGCTCAGTGGGATGACGCGGCTGTTAGAAAAGGACTTGGGCTTTTACCAAGGGCACCGGTTACAGCGAGTTCCGATGCGGAAGCTCGAAATATCGCGATGGCGAACCAGTCGACTTCGTCCAAAGATTTTTCCGCAGCGGATGTAGGACGGCACGTCGACTACCTTTGTAGGCCTGAACTGGGCGGGCGTTTGACAGGGACTGATGGCGAAAAGTTGGCGACTGCATATGTTGCGGCTTACATGGAATCGCTGGGGCTCGTGCCTGAGGCAAGCAACGGTGGGCCGACGGCGGTTGCCAAGGGCGACCTTTCTGACAAGACGTTAGTCCCAAAAATACAACTCGAGGCTAGCGCCTACGGCTCAGAGGAAAAATCTTTCTTTCAGCCATTTCCCTTTACTGCCGGAATTGATTTGGGGCCTGATAACGCACTGAAGATCAATGGAGTTGCAGCAAAGCTTGACGAGCAATGGCGACCGATTTCGTTTTCGCGAGTGGGTGCAATTCCGGAGACAGATGTTGTGTTCGCCGGTTATGGACTGGTGGCTCCCAAGGATGGTGAGCATTCCGAGTATGACTCGTACGTGCATCTAGATGTCGAAGGAAAATGGGTCTTGGTTTTTAGGCAACTTCCTGCAAACGTTTCACCCGAACGCCGACAGCATTTGGCTCGATATGGATCGCTACGACGCAAGGCGATGGTGGCTCGCGAACGTGGCGCGGTAGGGCTGATCGTCGTGAGTGGGCCGGCGAGTCAAGTTCGTCAACAGCTTGTTCCGCTACAGACCGATGGGGCTCTTTCGGGAAGCAGTCTCGGTGCAATCAGCGTTGACGATGCGACCGCGATCGAGTGGTTGAAAACTGTCGACGAAGACTTGTTAGCGATACAAAATGAACTCGACAAAGGAGAGCTCATGATGGGCATTCCTCTTCCAAAGGTGCGTATTGAAACTACTATCGATATCGATCAAATCAAAAAAGAAGGGCGGAATGTGCTCGGCCGTTTGATGGCAGGAGCAGAACCAAGCAAGTCGGTCTTGATTGTGGGAGCGCACATCGATCACTTGGGGACCGGCGGCGGTGGGAACTCGTTGGCTCGCGATGAGGAACGTGGGCAAGCTCACCGCGGTGCGGACGACAATGCGTCTGGTGTCGCTGCAATGCTGGAGATTGCTCAGTACATGACTCTTCAGAAAAATGCAGGAACGCTCGATTTAAAGCACGATGTGGTATTTGCAGCTTGGTCCGGTGAGGAGTTGGGCTTGATCGGGTCGAGCTACTACGCAGATCATTTTGTAACGAACTCGTCCAAGCTCGACCCATCGCTTACAAACGATCAAGCGAAGACTTCTTCTGTACCGCCTGCAGCAACGCCTACGGCAACACTTTATCCGGGTGTTATCGCGTGTTTGAACTTGGATATGGTTGGACGGTTGCGTGAGAAGTTAGCGTTACAAGGGACTGGATCGTCGACGGTATGGGCCCAGGAAATCGAGCGACGTAATGCGGTAGTCGGCTTGGATGTTTCTCTTCAGAGCGACAGTTATCTTCCAACTGATGCGAGCACATTTTTCTTGAAAGGAGTTCCTATTCTTTCGGCCTTCACAGGTCAACACAGCGAGTATCACACACCGCGAGACACGCCAGAACTGCTTAACTATGAAGGGGCAGCGTTGACGGCGAAACTCATGGGCTTGATCGCGAAAAGCTTGGTAACAACGGAAGGAGCTCCACCGTTTGTCTCGCAGGAAGCACCCGAAAACCAAGGGACACGTGCAGCGATGACTGCCTACTTGGGTACGATTCCCGACTACATTCAGGGAGATATCAAAGGAGTCCTTCTTTCGGGAGTGGCTGAGAAGGGACCGGCTGCGGCGGCCGGGGTTCGTGCCAAGGATATAATCGTGGAGTTATCAGGTCGAAAGATTGAAAATATCTACGACTACACTTACGCGATCGAAGGTCTTAAAGTGGGCTCGGAAACAGAGATCGTCGTCAAGCGAGCCGATGAGGAGCTCCGAATGAAGATCACACCGCTTTCGCGAAATTAAAGCTTTCAAAATGACGATGACCGGTCTGGAAAAAAATGCTAAGATAGGTTGGAGGTGAGGAGAAACTTACAACTACTTAGAGTTGAGCGGTTCAAGATGAACGACACGTTAGCCGTAATATTAGCTGGTGGAAAAGGGACTCGTCTGGAGCCACTTACTCGAGATCGAGCCAAGCCTGCGGTCCCGTTTGGCGGGAATTATCGAATCATAGATTTTGTGCTGTCGAACTGCCTCAACAGTGGTTTCCGCAAGATGATGGTTTTGACGCAGTACAAAGCCACAAGCCTGGATCGCCACATCAACCTTGGATGGCAGGGATACTTTTGTCGCGAGCTGAATGAATACATCGACAACATCCCGCCCCAACAGCGAATCGATGAGCAGTGGTATCAGGGGACAGCTGACGCGGTTTATCAAAATATCTACGAAATTGAAAAGCAACGCCCTAATTACATCGTCATCTTGGCGGGTGACCACATCTATAAGATGAATTATCGGGCGATGATCGAGTACCATTGCCGAATGAACGCGGATTTGACGATTGGTGCTTTGCGAGTCTCTCCAGAAGAAGCAACCCAGTTCGGCGTGATGGCGGTCGATGAAAACCAACGTGTGGTCGGATTCGATGAGAAGCCTGCTCATCCCAAGCACATCCCAGGCGATCCGAATCATTGCTTGGCATCGATGGGGATCTATGTTTTTTCGACACGTTTCTTGTTGGAACAACTCTGTATTGATGCAAATAATCCAACCAGCAACCATGACTTTGGAAAGAACATCATTCCTTCCATTATTAGTAAGGACCAAGTGTATGCATTCCAGTTCCGTGACGAGAATCGCAAACAGGATTCTTACTGGCGAGATGTCGGGACATTAGATGCATACTTCGAAGCAAACATGGATTTGATTGCGATCGATCCGCTACTGAATTTGTACGATTCTTCTTGGCCAATTCGAACCTATCAAGCCAATCTTCCACCTCCCAAGTTTGTGTTCGGCAGTCGGAGCAGCGGCGACCGTGAACGAATGGGCGTCGCTTTAGATTCGCTCGTTTGTAGCGGAACGATTATTAGTGGTGGCCGCGTCGAGCGCAGCGTCATTGGTCCTCAGGTGCGAGTGAATAGCTACGCGCATGTTGAAGACAGCATCCTATTCGAAGGTGTCGACATCGGTCGGCACTGCAAGATTCGACGAACCATCATCGACAAAGGGGTTCGGATTCCTGCTGGCTTTGAGATTGGATACGATCTCGAAAAAGATCGACAACGCGGTTTTACAATCAGCGAAGGGGGAATTGTAACGATCCCTAAAACGGATGCGATTGAAACATTGCTGGGGCATCGAGGCGAAACGCTTCGGTTTGACGCACCGGCTGGGGCTCATTCGGTGCTTATGCCACTCGGTCTTGACCGAACGCGGAATACTGTCGCACGATGAATCCAAGCACTCCCATGTTCTTGGCCGGTCTGATACTCGGCACAACGCTCCTCTTGTTAGGGTTGTTATTAGGTATTTGGATTGGGCGGCGGATGGCTCCTCCGCAAGTTGTTGATGACTCCCTAGAACGTGCTCAAGTGCTTCGCTTCGTAAGGAACTTCGCTTCGATCACAAGTGATTTTGCTGGCAACTTTTCAGCTTATCAAGCCGAGTTTGAGTCCCTCGCAAAGCGTGCAAACGAATCGGGTAAAAAGCCATCTGCTGAAGAAGTTCAAGCATTATTGTCTCGCATTACTGCTGCAAATAATGAGCTAAAAGCACAGTTGGAGGCGGCTGAGAACCGGATCGAAACGCAAACCAAGGAGCTCGCCGGATATCTGACCGAAGCTCGAACGGATGGTCTGACGGGATTGTCGAACCGTCGTGCGTTTGATCATAAAATGGACGAGCGAATGCAACGATGGAAGACGTCCAAAAAGCCGTTCTGCCTTGTGCTGATCGACATCGACTTCTTCAAGAAGATCAACGACACATTTGGTCATCCCGCGGGCGATGCTGTATTAAAAGACCTTGCCGCTCAGTTGAAAACGCTCCAGGGAGAAGGGATCGATGTGGCTCGCTATGGGGGCGAAGAATTTGCGATCCTAGCGGATTTGACCATCGAATCCACAGCACAGAGGATCGATGACTTCCGCAAAAGCGTTCAAGCAAGAATCATGGAAACGGAAGGGGTAAGCATTCCCATAACCGTTTCGTGTGGCGTTTCGAAAATTGGCCCCGAGGAACGACTCGGCAATCTCGTTCGACGGTCTGACGAGGCACTCTATGCAGCGAAAATGGGAGGCCGTAATCGTCTCTATATTCATGATGGAACGATATGTAGACCCTTTGGAAATCCCGGGCCTCCTCTTCAAGCGAAATCTTCAGCTCCACAAATGCCGCTTGATTCAGATGGTTCACCGGCGCCTGGTGTTGCAAACCTGGTGGAATCAGATTCAACTGCTTCGGCAGTGGATGATTCAACTTCATCCGGTCCTGAAACGGTCGGCAACAGGCTTCAACGAAGACTTGAGAAACTACTAGCCGATGAATCACGCCGCACGGTTTAAGTCGCTATGATAGGAGATGGTTGTACTATCGTTCTAGAATCTACTCGCCGTCCATAATCCCGTCGTCCATAATCCCGTCGTCCATAATCCAGTCGTCCATAATCCCGCCGTCCATAATCCTGTCAGTACATTATCTACCGTGCAGCCAGATTTAGTTGTCAACAATATTTGTAAGACCTTTAGCAGTGGTCGTTCCGAGCTGCACATTCTGCGTGGTGTCAGTCTCTCGCTTTCGTCGGGTGAGAGCCTAGCAATCACAGGCCCCAGTGGAGTAGGGAAATCAACCCTGCTCCAGATCATTGGCACGCTCGATCAGCCGACTAGCGGAACAGTTACGCTCTTCGGCGAAGACCCGTTTGCACTCGACGCCCAGTCACAAGCAAGCTTCCGAAACCGACAAATTGGTTTTGTTTTTCAAGACCACCACTTGATGCCGGCATTAACGGCAATTCAGAACGTGTTGCTTCCGGCTCTGGCAGCTGGTGCATCGACCGCAGAACAGTACGCGAGAGCGAGAGAACTCCTTGAGGCAGTCGGGCTGAGCGAGCGTGCCGATCACTTGCCAGGTGAGCTCAGTGGCGGAGAAAAGCAGCGGATCGCGATTGCTCGATCGCTGTTGCTGAAGCCGAAGCTAGTTTTGGCTGACGAACCCACGGGAAACTTGGACCCAGTTTCCGCAAAATCCATCACGGAGCTTCTGCTGAATTTGCAAAAACAGGAGAGCTTCCTTCTTATTGTCGTTACGCACTCGTTGGAAGTCGCAGCCGCGATGGGACAGCGGTTGATGCTCGCCTGATGTGAGCCCAATCTATTGCGATATGACTTAGAAAAACCAATCTATTTGCTGGGTGATTGGAAACGGACGACGCGGACGACACGGATTAATCGCCTAATATTCCTCCTCCGTGTAGTCCGCGAAATCAGTGTCCTATTCCGCCTTTTGGGTCGCTGAATTCAAGCCCGGAAGTTTATGAGTCGCTTTATTGAGCCTCAGGCGTTAGCCGAGTTCAAGAGACTAACCATTCGCTTGCGCAGGAACTTCCACTAACGCGGCTATCGCCAGCGGCTCAGGTTCTCCCCCCTGTTGGGTATTTTGCTCATCTCCTCAATTCTGCCTGGGTTGTCAAGCCCTTTGACAAGATGGGTTGAATGCGTAAACCTGGTGGGATGTGGTGGCGGCTTGATGGAATGAGTCGCTTTTGAATTGAAATGGATTTTCGAGTTTTTGTCTCGCAAATGGAGTAACACGACATGCGTCGTTTTGCATGTTCTCTTATCGCTTGTGGCCTCTTGGTTGCAAGTTTCTCACTACCCGCATCTGCAAATCAAGGAATTGCACAAGCTAAATCGCAAAGGCAAGCTTCTGAAGGAAAAATGCGCCATGTAGGCGGTTCCATGGGAGCTGGTCGCTATGAAGGGGTTGGATTTTCGACTGTTTCGGCAGACGATGCTATTCGTCGTTGCTGCTACTGGGGTCAGAAGACGCCTGTAGAGATCGGCGTGGCTCGCGGTCCTAAGGGTTGGTACGCAACGGTTCTGTACCGCTAAGCCTGAAGTGCTGCTTTGAATGCCCTTCTGCCCTGGGACGGTAGGCTGTCCTGGGGCGATAGGGGTTTGCCAGGTGCTAATGAAATCTAAGCCGATGGCGTTAGCCACGGTTTTCGATTTTGTCACAGTTTGCCAGAATGAGCCCGAGACTATAGCTCACAAAAATGCCCATCCCCTCACGTCCAGGTTTGCAGGGTGCTTTCCCGGTTCGAAATTTGTAAATTTGTAAAATGGTTTGCTAGCACTTGTAAAATTTACAAGAGATTGAAAATCGATTTTACATTCGATCGTAAATTCCGCTGAGCGAAGCCGGCCTAAATCACAAAATCTCCCTATATTTACGGTTTGATCGGGAGAAGCCAAGAAATTATTGCGACTTCATGCAAATCTTTGGTCTTGGCACGCTGTCTGCTACGTGGTCCCTTCGAGATTTGGTTACAGCGTACGAATGGGACGAGTGTGGTCAACGCAGCGGTTACTTCGAAACCGGCTCACCACCAATAACCTGAATCTCACCCAGCGATCGAGAGGCAACAACGCATGGATGTGTTCTGAATTCCTTTTGGTTGATGCGTAAGTCAGGGAGGCACCGTGATCTTAGAAGCGTCCGACACCGGATCCATGTGATACCGATCTCGCGACACACCCAACAATCGGGTGAGGCTCATTTTTCGCGGTAGATAGGGCTCGTGCATTATTTGTGATAATGTACGAGCCCCTTTTTTCGATTCTTTGAACTTATTTCGAGGCGATGCAACGGATCATGCTAACTGCTCTTTTGATTATCTACGTGTGGAAAAATTTCCCCACGCCATTGCTGCCTCTAAGGTACCGCGTTGCGGTGACGTAGGTTTTAGCCTACGCCGTAATTCCGGTATTCCAAAAATCTTTGGCACCGTGATGGAGTCTTGCTCCCACTTGCGTGATGACTTTCATCGACATGTAGTTTGCACCTTTGGCTGCTAAGGCAGGTTCTACTCCTGAGGTAATGCCGTAGAGAAAAGCTCCCGCGAACATGTCTCCCGCACCGGTCAAATCTTTGGGTTGGCAGGGACAAGCTGGAACGTGTGCGGTTTTTCTATCGAAGCGAACGAAAGCGCCAGCAGGACCATCGGTGACGACGGACGATTGAACCATCGACTCAAGAGCTTCGAAGGCATCGGCACTTGAAGTTGTTCCGGTGACAGCCATCGCCTCGGGTGCGTTGCAAAACAACAGATCGCTTTGAGCTAAAGCTTCCTTGAAAACGTCTCCGAAGACTTGAGGAATAAACGCATCGGAGCAAGTCAGGGCGACCTTTGTTCCGGATGCTTTCGCAATTTTGATTGCCTCGCGAATGGCGTGTTGTCCAGTGTCCGCGTTGGCAAAAACGTAGCCTTCGATAAAGAGCCACTCTGAGGCAGCGATGCGAGCGGCGTCGACATGTTTCGCTGCTAACTCGCTGGAGACAGCCAAGCTTGTGCGCATGGTTCGTTCAGCATCTGGTGTGATGATCGCTACGCAGGTCCCGGTCGTTTTGCCGACCAAAACCGGGTTGCCAAGATCGATCGACAATTGCGTAAACTCTTCGGCGTAGTGCAATCCATAACGGTCATCTCCTACGCAGCCGATAAACGCGGCTTTGCCTCCAAGTTGTGATAAACCGATCACCGAGTTGGCAACCGATCCGCCACTTACCAATCGCAAGTCGTAACTCCCATCATGAAACTTGGCCAGCAAGTCTTGCTGCTCTTCTGGCGAAATCAAACGCATGGTTCCTTTCTCGAAGCCCAGTCCCTCAAAAGCCTTGTTGTCGACCTCCAAAAAAATATCGACGATCGCGTTGCCTAGCCCACAAACATGAAACTCTCGCATCAAAACAAACTTTCAAAAAGGAAAATCTAACAGCTTCTAGATAATGACTTGCTGGTCAACGTTATTTGTTTGATAAGTCTAATCAGGTTTTTAAAATGGTCATCGCCTGGTTGCAAGAAACCTCAACAAAGGCGGAGGTTAAAGAGAATCGCCAATCACTGCTACCTCGTCCAACGTGGTAGCAATCATAACCGAATTGATGCCCGAGCCGATTCCCATTAAGACCGCTCGAGAGGGCTGTGCAATTGCGCCGGATTGCAGACCGATCGCGAGGGCAGTAGGAAGTGCGACTGAACCGGTATTTCCGAGTGATTCGAACGTTGCGAAGTCCTTTTCAATCGGAAGTCCGATACGTTCCAGCATCATCCTGCGATGGGTAGAGCCGACCTGGTGGCACACGGTCGCATCCATTGATTGGCGACTCCAAGGCAAGAGCGGTTCAATCGCTCGAAAAGCCGCTGCCCCCGTGGCGATTCCTTGTTCCAAAAGCAGCTCCGAATCGGTATTCATCAGAGGTTGCATGCCTGAGCCCGATTGGTCTGTGTCGCTTTGGCAAAGATTGTGGTTTTCAGTGTGAGCTCGCGCCACAGCAGCATGAAAGGATCCTCGGTTGGGATACTTTTCGCGATTAACTAAGAGCCAAGCACAGGAGCCCGACCCGATCGTCAAGGATGCAAAGGCTGGCTTGATCGATTTGCGAGTAAGGTTGGTGTCTTGATTGAGCTGGGAAATCGTGCTTTCCACGAGCCCCCGAGCGTTTTCCGTTCCCACCGCTAACCCCGCATCAATGATACCGGCCTCGATCATCATCGCAATTTGAACAGCCGCATTCATGACTCCAAGACAAGCATTGGAAACGTCATAAACCCAAGCATCTTTTGATAATCCCAAGGCGGCGTGTACTCCACAAGCCGTGGCAGGCTCCAAGAAATCTCGGCATACACTAGCGTGAATAAGGCAGCCAATTGCCTCAGGTTTGATGCTTGCAGCGGCAAGAGCTCGTTTGCAGCTCTCGATACTCGGATTGGTGATGCTCGTCGACGGAGCCCACATCCGTCGCTCCCGAATTCCACTCATCAATTCCAGTCTTCCAAGAGGCAAATTCAACCTGTGGTAGAGTGCAGACAAGCGAATTTCGACCGATTCCGAGGACCAAATTTCTGGAGGCAGCACACAGCCGATCGAGGCCAATGCTACACGGTTGAAGATCATAGCCACTATCAATCGTTAAAGTGCGTTAAACAGACGGTAAGAGGGGGCGTTTCGATTGCGTCACATTTATTTCGTTCAACCGTCCCTTACCTATTCTCTCCAGCCCCGTGTGTTTTGATGCTGCAAAACACTAGATATGGTGCTAGCAAATGTGAAGATTGTCAAATAGGTATGAATTATTGCGTACGGTCAATCGGCTGATATGCTTCGTCAGTCAAGTGAAACATGTGCTTGGTTATTGAATTATTCAATGCGAAAAACATGAGACACAATGACATCGTTTCTTGCAAGGATTGCAATCGGATTTATCGCAGTCGCGACCGCTACGAATGGCATTATATGAGTTCTCCTTACGAGTCCGTAGTAAAGCCTGATTCACGAGTGGAAATCGTCAACCTTGCAGGGTTTAGCATTCGTTGTTTTATCATTTTCGCTCGAGGAAGGGATCTTCTCAATGTCGAAACCACTTATTGGTCTTAACGCGGATTATCGAGGGAGCCATCAAGGCGTCCCAGCTTACAGTTTCTTGGCGGCGGGTTACTTTGACAGTATCGCTGCGGCGGGCGGTATACCGGTCATCGTTCCCATTATCGACGATGAAGACTCCGTGTCAGAGCTATTGGATAGGCTCGACGGCTTTGTCTTAACTGGTGGAGCCGATTTAGATCCACGCAATGATGGTTTTCATATGCACAGCTCCATTAAGCCGATGGAAGCTCGTCGCGAGCGTTTTGATCGACGACTAGCGATGGAAATCTGCGAGCGAAAAATGTCTGTCTTCGGTATTGGTGTCGGACACCAACTTCTCAACGTTGTTCAAGGTGGTGATTTGTATTACCACATTCCTGTCGATGTACCAGGAGCACTTCCTCACCGCGATAACCAAGACCCGAATCATCGACATTCGCTAGTGGTCGAAAGCAACTCCATACTCGGTCGCGTTTATGGTGAAGGTGAAATTCGCGTAGCAAGTCGTCATCATATGGCCGTCGCGCGTTTGGCCGACGGCTTCCGTTGCACAGCCAAGTGCCAAGATGGAATCATCGAAGCATTTGAAAGTGACATCGCCAATTGGTTTGCGATGGGCACCCAGTTTCATCCAGAATCCTCGGCTGCAAGTGCACTGGACATCCGGATCTTCGAGGAGTTTATCGAAGGTGTTCAATCTCAATCGGCAGAACTCCGAATGGTGGCCTAGTACTTCGTCCAGATTAAAAGCGGGGGATAGTAATTGTACTCGTAGCAGATGTCGTTAGACATCTGAAGACTGCAGGGTTTTACTGGTTCACCTATCGATATCTGGATTCTCAAGAATTCAAATACCCCGAATTTAAATTTTGACAAAGCAAAAACAAGCTTGAAATCCAAATTTGCAATTCAATAACAGCAATTCAATGTCAAAAGCAGAGAGTTGCCGAAAATCAAAGTGTCAAATCGCTATCAGATTTACCACTGAAATCCACATAAGACAAAGCCGATTGGAATGACGCTTTTGTGATGTAGTCACAGAAAGAGCCCAACCTTGGGAGATGAAGCGCAGAGGATGCGCCGCCAATCCAGGCCAACCGACGATCTGCAGACACCAAAGTTTGTAGGCTCGACGGTCGGTTTGAATGAGCGAATGGGCATGGATGCCTGCTTCTCCTGACGATTTAAACGCTTTCCAGAACTGTTAAATCAGTAGCGAATAATCATTGACAAGTCGTCTTGGCAAATCGATTGATGTTCCGAATTCCAAGAAATCTTGATTTGGACACTTGGAAACAACCTGCTTGCACTGATGGATGTGGCTGAACCAGAGGGGATTTCTTGGTGGGCTGATGAATCCTGAGCCAATGAAGCTAGCCACGGGTTTCGGCTTCGCCGCAAATTGATCATGCGGCAGCCAAAGGTAACGCCTTCGGCTCATGAAAAAAGCCCTTTTCATCAACGCAGCTTTTTGGTGACGCGTCGGTCTTGAAGGAAGGAATCAAGAGTTAGGCTGGTCGTCTGCCGACGAAAATCGACGCCATCAAGCCAGCGAAGGCAATTCCGGTGATGATTCCACCCAACCGCATGTTCTCGTCTTGCATCTCCATTACCCGTTTTATGCGATAGTAAGGAGCTGGGTTTTTCTCTCTCATAGCCGTTGACTGATAATATTGCCATGCATCCCAGGCGTCAGCCGGTGTGAAGCGGGCGAGAGCTTCGGCTCCCTCTTTGATTTCATCGTCAACAGTGAAAGGAGTTGGAGTGAAGTATCGAATAATGCCCCACCGGGCGGTTGTGAGGCCTGCGACTACGAAAACCATAAAGAAAACTGCGGTGAGTACTTTTCGAAGAGTGCTTTTCGAAGCCGTTGCCGATGATCGATTTTTAGAAGACTTGCTTTGCTTTCCGGTTGCAGAGGAATCCCCAAGCTCTTCAGCAGCTAATGGAGTAAGATTAGTCATTCCACGAATTGTCGGGATATCAAGAATCGTGTTGCACTTTGAGCATACGATTGTCGAGCCAGCTTGACTGCGAGCGACTAGGACGGAGTGCCCGCATGGGCATGGAAGTAAGTATTGCACGGTATAGGTTGCTTTAGTGGGCTTTTCGGTTTTCTGTTCAACGAGCGAGCGAGATTGCTCAGACTTAAGTTAAAGGGATTTGAGTAACTGTACCGGTCAGCTAACGAATAGGCGCTCGGCTTAAACTAGCGGATACTCGGCTTCGGTAAACTTTACTCTTTCAGCTGAGGGAATCGTCGAATTCTACAGTAGAAAAGACTAGACCGAAGGTGAAGCTTGGGTAAAATTAAGTTTGTCATCGGAAGACAGGGTCACAGTTTCGAAGAGATGGGTCGCTTCATCGTCCGGGAATTAAAGAATGCATATGTTATCCCTCCGAGGATTTACTGCATTATCTTTCAAAAATCCTGACCGGACTAAGCGCTCTCTTCGTGAGACGGTTTATTTTTCGAATACTGCTTTTAGCGGGGGTTTCCTGGATAATAATCTAGAAAATCATATGGGGAGTAGACGGTGGGTTGGGACCGCGAGACGGAGAATAGTTAAGGCGAACCGAATTCCGCTACATAGTGTGGAGCTTTGGACTATTGTGGAGAAGAGGCTGGTTTGAATTGTCGCCGTTAGGCGGCAACACAAATTCGGCACACCAGACATTTTTCACACAAGCTTCGGCTCATTTGCGAAGAACATTTATTTTTCAGGGTTGATTTTTGATGCGGGGACCTTGGTTCATTCCAAGTGCTAGCATCGGTCCCCCTCAGTAGAAGAACTTTAGGTTTCAGGAGTATAACCTTGTTTGATGGCCTGCTGGTCGATTTTGATGACGACGCCCCACGTGGCAGTAACGATTTGGATGGGCTTCACAAGTTGTCCCTCGAAGAAGAATCAGAGGATCTTGGCGATCCCGGTCCTTCGGACGCTGCAGTTGTGGAAGAGCAGATCCAGATTGAGGCAGATGAAGATCTGTTGGCTGGTGTCGAAGAAGCTGAAACGTGGTCCGATGACCCGGTGCGCATGTACTTGACGCAAATGGGGGAAATTCCTCTGTTGACTCGTCATGAAGAAATTCGCCTTGCAAAAACCATCGAAGTAACGCGTCGGCGGTTTCGTACCAAACTGCTTGAATGCGATTACGTAATTCAAATCGCCTACAAGATTTTGCGACGTGTTCACACGGGCGAACTCCCATTTGATCGTACTGTTCAAGTCTCTGTCACTGATCGACTTGAGAAGGAGCAGATCCTTGGGCGATTGCCGCATAATTTAAAGACTCTCGAGACGTTGTTGAAGAGGAACCGCCGCGACTACCGAAACGCACTCACGCGAACTCTTCCGATCGCAAAACGACAAGAAGCTTGGCAAGCCTTAGCACGTCGTCGTCGAAAGGCAGTTCGATTGGTTGAGGAACTGGGCCTTCGGACTCAGCGAATCGAACAACTTATAGGCACGCTTGAAAAATTCAGTCGTCGCGTTGACGAAATCACGGCGGATCTGAAGAAGCTTGACGCTCGACATGTTGCGCCATCGCAAGTCGCACAACTCAAGCGCGAGTACCGCCAGATTTTAGTAGCGACTCAGGAAACACCGACAAGTCTCCGCAAACGCGTTGACATGGTTCGCAAGGTCTACACGCAATATCAACGAGCTAAGAAGCAATTGAGCGAAGGTAATCTTCGTTTGGTAGTTTCGATCGCGAAGAAGTATCGTAACCGTGGACTCAGCTTCTTGGACCTTATCCAAGAAGGCAACGCGGGCTTGATGCGAGCGGTTGATAAGTTCGAATATCGACGAGGATTCAAGTTCTGTACTTATGCGACTTGGTGGATTCGTCAGGCAATCACTCGAGCTGTTGCAGACCAAAGTCGTACAATTCGTATTCCTGTTCACATGGTCGAAACCATGTCCCGAGTTCGAAACGTTGCAAGACAGCTTTTGCAAGAACTGGGTCGCGAGCCAACCCTCGAAGAAACAGCCAAACGAGCCGAAACCACCGTAGAAGAAGCTCGCCGCGTTTTGGCGATGAGCCGATATCCGATTTCGCTGGATCGTCCCGTTGGCAACAGTGAAGACAGCCAATTCGGCGACTTGCTTCCAGATGGAACAGCAGAAAGCCCTGCGATTGGTGCCGCTCAGGAAATGCTTCGAATTCGCATTACTCGTGTTCTCAAATCGTTGAGCTATCGCGAGCGAGAGATTATCAAGCTGCGTTATGGTCTTGGTGATGGATACAGCTACACATTGGAAGAAGTTGGGCACATCTTCAAAGTAACGCGCGAACGTATTCGTCAGATTGAAGCCAAGGCGGTTCGGAAACTTCAGCAGCCAAGCCGCTCGCAAGAGTTGGTGGGCTTCTTGGATTAACGCCTGATCAGCAATGGTTTAACAGAATGTAAAACAGGACTCGAAAGAGTCCTGTTTTCGTTTGGGCTTTTGTAAGAAAGACCAGCAGTTGCATTTGGTTTTGCGATAACGCCATTTAGCGATAACGATTTTGGATACTTCTGCCGGTCGGATTACTAGTCCACGGTGTTGCGGCTCCGTCTATTGGTTGTCGGCTTGAGTGGCCATCGTCAGAATAGAGTTGCTCATCGACTCGCGTGTTTTGTTGGATTCTGTTGCTCCAGGCTCGCGAGACCGAGGCAGGAATTGCTCGAGTTGACTGTTTTGACGGCATTACGCGTCTCTGAGTAATCGGAGGTAGGTCGTTTCCTGGGACAAGATCAAAAGATTCGTCGTTCATTGGTAACAGAGAATCAGATTCATCTGTCTCTTTAGCACGCGGACTCTCTTTTTGTGGCACTGACTCGTTTGGAAACTGTCCCAAGGGTTTGTCTTGCGGTTGCAGTGATCTCAAAGCCGTTGGCGGGGGAACATCCGAGACATCTAGCAGGTAATCAGTGCCAAGCAGATCATCACTTGGGCTTGAGGATGGGCGATTAAAGTCGGGCGAGTCTGCAGGTTTTTTTGTGCCCGGTTTCTCAGGTGTCGATTCCGGCATTCTTTGCGGTTCGATTACTTCTCGATCCTTATCCCGTGATGGTACTGGCTGACGGGTTGCTGGAGTCGGTTCGCTTCGGTATTGCTCGACAGTCGAATATCCTGAGCTTGGTGATTGTGGAGCCCATCCGCTTCCTTGCTGCTGAGGTACTGGATCAGGAATTGCGCGAGGAATATCTGCTTGATAGCCACCAGAATGAGGCGTCGTGGAAGGTGACGCGTAAGGTGACGCATGCATGCCCTGTTGGGGAATGGTCGACCGTTGGAAATGGGTTTGCGGTGCTAACGACCAGGGAAGAGGGGTTTCGGCGGGTGTCGCAAAATGTTGGTAGGAAGCTCCCGATGGTGGCAGAACAAAATGGCTAGTCGGCAAACTCTGCGCACAAGCATTGGAACCGGGAACGCCATAAGCCGAATCTGAGTGGTTGCTGCCGAAAGGATTTAGCTTCGAATACCATGGGGCGGATTCAGATGGATACTGAGCATTCACTTTATCGCCGGAAGTTTTGAGAGCGTTGATTCCGTATCCTTTGGAATGCTCCCGGGGGCAGTTGACGCACTCGTTGTATCCGTCACCTATTCCGATTCCCCATGCACGGCCAAGTTGATTCCATGGCGAGAACTGAGTGCCTGGCATCTGCGCAATCAAATTCGTGGCGAAGCAACCGCTCAGTACTGAAGCCGCAATTCCTATGCAGATATGCTTGCGAGCAACTATTTTCATCTCTTCACCCTTCCCTGGGAAAGTTCCATCACTCATGGTTCGTATCGGCTACTGGTTGTGCCGTCCGCAAGCTTTGTAGCGATCTTGCGACCAACAGAGTACGTGCTACATGCCAGTCGTACGCGTTACGTAGACTTTGCGGGCTAGGGGGAGATAGCTGCGTTTGGATAAGGCTTAAACGCGAACGCAGCGAGGATCACTTCTCAAGAAGTTTGATAAATCCCTGCCAGTCGCTGGGGGGCATGCGGCCATGTTGGGCGATAAAGACTGTCAAAAAGTCCTTGACGCGGTCTTCAGCAGGCACACGATGTAACCAGTTGAATGCCTCGGACCATTTCCCAGCGTGAAGAGCGTCCAGGGCATGCTCGTAGGCCTCAATGTGAGCATCTGTCAGAACAGAGCGATCTCCTTCGGGAGGCAGGAGTTCGCTCACCATCAAAGGCGTTCTCATGCCGACCGGAAGGACCCTTGCAACACGCCGTACGCGAGCGGAGCTAGTCGGTATTTCTCTGCGAACTCGCTCTGCCGTTACTTCGTCGATCAAGATCGATGCGCGTAACTGCTTGGTCATGCTCTCGAGTCTAGCAGCCAAATTCACCACGGGACCAAAGACTGTGACTTTGACTTGGTCCACTGTTCCAATGCGTCCAGCAACTACCTTTCCAGTCGCGATTCCCAGTCCAGCACGAAAGCCTGCCAGCGGATGATCACCAATGACGGAGGCCGCTTCGAACTCAGCCTGAATCGCCAGAGCCGCATGGGCCGCGCTGACCACCGATTTTGCGTCTTCAAACGGCCATCCCCAAAAACCCATCGCCGCATCACCATGAAAATCACCGACTACCCCATCACGCGCGAGAATGTGATGCGTCATCACACCCAGTGCGTCGCTCACCCGTCGTAATAGTTCCAACAAGTGTTCGGCTGACTCTTCGCTTTGCTTGGAAAATCCCCGAAGGTCACAAAACAACACGGAGACATTAGCCTCTCGCGGTGTAAGCACGACATCTGGATCGCGATTGGAGAGTGCTTGCCGAACAACCGGTGCGAAGAAAGGCCGTAGACTATCTTGACGCCTTTGCAGCAATCGCGTTTGTCGAAGCGATCCAAGTGTCGTCGCAACAAGCTCAGTAAACTTCAAATCATCCTCGACGTCATCCGCAAGCGCAATCGTTGCATCCCGCGCTGCATTAGGCCCAAGCATCGGGCCGCTAAAATCACCAGCCACATAGATGGCCCATCCCGGACACGCTTCACTACGTAGCGGCGTACAAAAAGCCCAATCAATGTTTTCTGTTTGCGTATACGACGAATCGCTTCGTGGATTTGTTCGGCTCCAAACATGCAACACGCTCTCACCGCTGGTAAGTGATTTTCGAATCAAACCAGCGCTTGGCGAAAACTGTTGCCCAACTAAATTCCTTGAGTCCCAATGAAGAACACGAATTCCTTGATCGAGTTGCTGTCCGTCGTTGGACTCGGATAAACCACCCACTTCGCGGCCCGATGCCGAACGACTCCAACCACTGTCTCCATGATTGGATGAAGCGGTTATCTCGATGGATTCTGCTTCTGCTTTAAAGATGCTTACATCATGAGTAACCCTCGCACCTACGTCCGATTCGCTTTGGTATCGCGCGAGTTTTAATTTTTCAGATTGAGAGCCGGGGGCACGTTCATCGTTTGTAGTTGCGTTGACTGGCTTTGAAGTCGGCTCTGCAATAATCGCAATAAAGGAAGCCCTCGGGATGCCTTCGACTAACAAGTTCACCATACGGCGAAAGAGTTCATTGTCAGTACTGCTTCCTTGGATGATCTCCGGCAGCCGGCTCAATACTTCAATACGACTATCTGCGTCGCGGTACCGAGCTTGTCGCAATTGCGACGCGGCGAAGGTATGCTCGGTGACTGCCGGAAAAGAGTCACCAGGTGCGACCAGTCGAATACGCTGATCAACAAGACTGAACGTCGTTTGTCCGATGACAAAGTGATCGCCGACCGAGACTTGAAACTGGTCTTTGCGAACACCTTTGTAGAAAATTGGATTTCTCGCATGAAGCTTGCGGGTTACGGTAAGAAGCGTTCCTGACCATTCTATATCCGCATGCTCTCGCGATACGCGGTCATCCCAGGGCACTGCCCATCCAGACGAAGTCCGACCCAGCGTGACACGCTCCCCCGAGTCGGGCATCGGCAATGCCCGCCGCCAACGATCCTGCGAACGCGGACCCTGCGCAATCAAATCGGGCATAGCACAATCATTCCTCTAAATAACAACCTCAGTCGCATCTTCTTCGAATCATCAAAATACCTTCCACAAAATTTGCGGCAAGTGCGACTGACTACGTCGATCAGGGCATGATAGTTCCTAAGCCAAGACGGTAAATCCGAGTAAAACCCGCGTTTTAGCAACCATTACCCGGCACGATGCGGCTTGACGCCCTTGAATTAACGAGATAAGTTTATCTCTCTGCCCCGGGGAATTAGCTCAGTTGGGAGAGCGCTTGCATGGCATGCAAGAGGTCAGGGGTTCAAGTCCCCTATTCTCCACTTTTTCAAAACAAGCCTTTAGGCCAGTTGGTCTAAAGGCTTTCTTATTGACGCCCACTGACCTAAGTCATCTTCTTCAGAATTCAACTCGATGGTTTCGAGAAATAGACGCTGCGCGGCGGATTCTCCCTTTGGCACCTTATCCGTAAGGGTTGCGAATCTTCAAACTTGATAGTCTCAGCAAATGGTTCTAGCCATAAGATACTGGCGGAAATTCGTTCCGAGAGGAATTTCATTCAAGAGGGAAACCTCGGGGCTTGCTTACGACTTTGTTGAACCTTTTTAGGTCTCAATCATCCACAGCTACCCGATTGGACGCTTTTAGTAAGTTCGGCACATCGACTTGTTATGTTTTTCGTATATTAAGTTCAGTCTACTTAAGTTCAGTCGACGCTGGGCGTCATTTTTTGATGAACCTTTGAAAAATCAAGCTGTCTATTGGGGCATGGATACTACATGGTTAACTCAAAAATTTGAACGCATAGGGGCTCGCCTGAAGGTTGTCGATCAGTCGCATCAACGTGTGATCAGAAGTTTCGGGGCACTCCAATTGGACATCTCCGAGGATCGACGAGGCGAGTACTTCGAGGTTCGGACGTTCGCTGCCTCCGAGCCTATTATTGAAGTCCTAGATGTTCAGCCCGTTGATCGCCATTTGCTACTGCTAGTTCGAGACGACAACGAAAAAAGCAAGTTCCTTTGTGGACACGATGAACGACACTGGTTCGTGGCTGGCATTCCTGAAGCGGCTCCCGTTGGTACGGTTCGACAGGCAAAAGAATCGCTTCAGCCTCAGGAAGTTCGACGAGCGGTTGCTCGGCACGGTGTATCAGGAAAGTTCCTCAACAGCAGAAAGAACTCGGCGTTTATTCGTCAAGGAGAATGGTTCTTTTTGCCAATGACTGGATATTCTGTTAGTGAATCATTAGTTTTGAAGAACGAGCCGCTACGTCGAGGCAATGGCGGGAAGCCTCACTGGGCTGAATTCTGCTACCGAACTGGTGGAGAAACGGTACATGTTTGTGCTCGGCATCCGAACGGAGTGACTGAGAATCAATACAAAGTAATTCTGTCTGATAATCCAAACGCGAGAACATGGGCATGGCGAACGATGCGACGAAATCCAGTAGTATTCGTCAAAGGTCGAGTTCGTCACGCCGATCACGCGACGATCACTCTTCATGGATGGCATCAAGTCGTCATGAACACGGAGAACGAATCAAAGGCGATGCGAAACGTAGCGTTCTTGGACTAAGTCAATCGGTGATTGCTATACAGCTATTTGGACTGCTCCGTCTCGGCGGAGCTTTAAGACTTATCCATCGGCTACCGATCTAAGAAATCACCGCGAACTCGATGGCTTTCAAGCTCGCGAGGCATTTCATTTGCGTCGCGTCGCTCGCCCGAAAGCTGCGACAAGTCGCAGCACTCCAAATTTGGAGTGCTCCGTCTCGGCGGAGCTTTAAGACTTATCTGTCGGCTGTCGATCTAAGAAATCTTCGCGAACTCGATGACTCTCGAACTCGCGAGGCATTTCTTTTGCGTTATGTCGCTTGCCCGAAAGCTGCGACAAGTCGCACCACTCCAAAGTCCCATCATAAACTTCGGTGGTTCTCTCGGTGCTTGGTCGGTTTTGATTGCTGAGCTACTATTATGCAATAGTTCCTTGATTCAAAACCTCACTCGTGAAGAAATTCCCTTGTCGACCATCCTTGAAAAAATTGTCGCAACCAAGCGGCTGGAAATAGAAAAAGCGAAATCGATCTGTTCGCTTGCGAGCCTGATGACACAACTTCCGTCGGCACCGCCGCTGCGAGATTTTCATGCTGCCCTGGCTGGACACGAAAAAATCCGGCTTATCGCGGAAGTCAAAAAAGCGAGCCCATCTAAGGGAATCATCCGAGAAGATTTCGACGCGGTTGCGATCGCCCGAGCATATCAAGCCGGTGGAGCAGCCGCACTCAGTGTGCTTACCGATCGTGATTACTTTCAAGGCGATCTGGAATACCTCACTCGAATTCGTAGCGAAGTAGATCTCCCGCTTCTGCGAAAAGATTTTATTCTGGACGAATATCAAATTGTGGAGGCTCGTTTGGCAGGTGCTGATGCTGTGCTTCTGATTGCCGAGTGCTTGTCAGCGGTCGAGCTAACGCAACTTTATCGTATCGCGAGAGACTTGGGGATGCATGCGTTGATCGAGTTGTACGAGCGTGACAATCTCGAAGCGGTCCTTGCAACCGGATGTCCGCTCGTAGGCGTCAACAATCGTGATCTACATACTTTTGAAGTCGATCTACACCATACGATTCGAATGAAAGAATCGATTCCCAACGATCGATGTGTCGTTGGTGAAAGCGGGATCTTTACTTCCTCCGATGCAAAGCTTCTTCATGATGCGGGCGTTCAGGCGATACTTGTCGGCGAGTCCTTGATGCGGCAACCTGATATTACTCAAGCCGTTCACAGTCTATTGGGGAACGCGTGACCAATTCTCCAAACGATCGAAGCAAACCAGGTAGCGAGCCCCCGAGCCGCGACTCGATTGCCGAAGATTACTTTGCATCGTTGCCATTCGCTCCATATCCTGTCCAAGAAGAAGCTCTGCTTGCTTGGTATACAACGGATCAAGGTGTCTTGGTGTGCGCGCCCACTGGCACCGGCAAAACACTCATTGCGGAGGCTGCCGTTTACGAAGCGCTACGAACGGGGAAGCAGTGTTACTATACAACGCCACTGATTGCACTTTCTGATCAGAAACTTCTAGAACTCCAACAATCCGTGCAGCGATGGGGTTTCTCTCCAGATGATGTAGGCTTGGTGACAGGCAATCGCACGGTCAATGGAGATGCTCCCATCTTGGTGGTTGTCGCCGAGATTCTTTTGAACAGATTGTTGCACCCAAGTGCTTTTCCGATGGATCAATGTGCTTCAGTTGTTATGGATGAATTCCATAGCTTCAATGATCCTGAACGCGGTGTTGTTTGGGAGCTAACGCTTGGGATGTTACCAGCACACGTCAGGACCTTGCTTCTTTCTGCAACGGTTGGGAATAGCTACGAATTTTGTTCATGGCTATCGCGGTCGCACAATCGTAAGCTGCAGCTGGTACAAGGAACTGAACGAAAGGTCCCATTGCGATTTGAGTGGATCGATGATGCTTATCTCGACGAACATTTGGAACGAATCGCCGAGGGAGACGAAATTCAACGAAGAACACCCGGTTTGGTGTTCTGTTTTAATCGCGATCAATGCTGGCAAGTTGCGGAGCTACTAAAAGGGAAAAAGCTGATCGACAAAGCCAGACAGGCTAAGCTTGCTGAACGATTGGAATCGTTTGATTTATCACAGGGAGCCGGTCCAAAGATTCGAGCCATTCTGCAACGAGGAATCGGTATTCACCACGCTGGAATTTTGCCGCGCTATCGTCGAATTGTCGAAGATCTTTTCCAGGAAAAACTGCTAAGCATTGCGGTTTGTACTGAGACCCTTTCCGCAGGTATCAACCTTCCCGCCAGATCGGTTATTCTTCCCACCATACTCAAGGGGCCACGCGACAAAAAGAAGGTGATCGAGGCAAGTTCTGCACATCAAATTTTCGGCCGCGCTGGCCGACCGCAGTTTGACAAAGAAGGATTTGTGTATGCACTCGCCCACGAAGACGACGTCAAGTATCTTCGATGGAAGCAGAAATATGATTCGATTCCGGAAGATACCAAAGACCCGGGCCTGCTGCGCGCTAAAAAGCAACTCAAGAAAAAGATGCCGAAGAAACGGCAGGGTGAAGTCTATTGGACTGCGAATCAATTTGAAGCGTTGCGAGTCGCTCCTCCAGCTAATCTCTCCAGCCGAGGACAATTGCCGTGGCGGCTCTTAGCTTACCTCTTGATCGAGGCGCCCGAGGTGCAACCACTTCGGAATCTTGTCGGTCGTAGGCTTATGACCAATGCTGACATCGAAGCGGGCCAACGTCATTTAAATCAAATGCTGGTTACGTTGGCCGGAGGTGGCTACCTGCAACTTCAACCGCTTCCTGCTGTGGCCGAAGCGATCCCGTCCAAGATAATTGCAACCGTGAAAAAGCAAACCGTCCAACAAATCGCAGACGGACTCTTTGCAGCGCATCGAGCCAACGAAAAAAGCAACAATTTATTCTCTTCAAAATCCGTTAACGAGCCTCAACACACATCCGAAGGCAGCGACCCAGTCGACTCCGATCATGATGACGATCGTGATGCAGAAGAAAGCGAAACGAGCACCGAATCCGAAGAACAAAATGATGCACCGAAGTCGGAGTCGATCGTCAACCCGACTGACTTCGATGATGACGAGTCCATCGATCCGATTGCGATCAAGGTGCTTGAGAATCCAAACGCGGTTCAATACAACCTTGACGATTACAAGCCTGAAACGGCAATTCCGACTCCGCGAGCGTCAGTGCTGATGCAGCTTCGTAGTGTTAATCCGCTCTATGGTGTTTATCTAGCAGAGCAGTTGGCCTACGCTGACCGCACCGAAAAGATCTTAGCTTTGGAAAGTGCTTTGGAACTCCCTGCAAATGTGTCGCGGCTTGTTCGAGTCCCTCCGGTTGAGGAGTTACCATTTGGTCCTCTTGCAACGACCCGTTTACATCCACGATTACTTGAATTGGGGCTAGCAACGTCCGCCGAACTGACCGGTAAAACACTCGAAGAAGAGAACGATCAAGCAAATGTGCCAGTCGATTTTGAGGCGATGGCAACTGGAACGTCTCGGCCAGAACGAAAGATGTTTTTCGAGCCACCCCCTCGAGTTATCTTTTTAGGTGAAAAGGTTCGACGGCTTTTTGATTACGACGTTCCCCGAGTACACGATGTATATACTCGCGATGTTTGGGTGGTTGGTGAGCTGCTGGAATTCGATTGCGATTTCAATAAATACGTCCTTGCGCGGGGTTTTCAACGTCAGGAAGGGATTCTGTTTCGCCACGTTTTGCGGTTCGTTCTGCTGTGCGGCGAATTTGCATCGATCCCTCCGACGACAACAACCCCCGAAACCTGGGAGCACGTCTGGGATGATCTTGTCAATCAGTTGACCGAGTGCTGCCGACTGGTGGATCCACAATCGACGGATGAGTTGCTTGAAGCGGGTAGAATTGAAAATCTCCTGGTTGACGATCGAATTGTAAAGCCAGAGCGATTTGATCCAGCCGGAATTTGAAATGAGAATTTAGCTAATCTCGGGTTGGAGCCGGCATGCATCCGGAATATGCTTTACAGGTAAAATCGGGATAAGTGCCTTTCCGTACTTGCAATCCTAGATAATCAATTTTTCCATCGAATATTTCGTTCCAAATGATGATCGCGCAAACCGGACTGGCTTCACCGTCACTCCCAGACAACCCAGCAAGCAGTAGCTCCAGCGGTGACGTCTTTTCGTGGCTTGTTCCGGTATTGATCGGGGTCTTTCTAACCGTTCTGTTTCTTCGACTGACGCGATTCAATACAAAGCATCAGTCGCTTGCCAAAGAGACAAAGAACACCAAGACCGCTAGTGGAAAATCGCAAGAGACCTCTTCGAAGCTCAGTACAGAAGACTCTTCCGGCGGCAGTCGTGATCGTGGGTCTGGAAGATCGAACGGGAGTAAGAAGAATAAGAAAAGTCGAAACAATGAACGCGTTGCCAATGCGACAATCGCCGGTGACGATAGCTCAGAAAGTCCACGTACCAAAGTATCAACAAATTCGAAGAAGGATCGTCTTCGTGAGCAGCAACTTGCTTACGCCCAATCTATCGCCCAGCCGAGCCCTCAAGCCAGACCTTCTTCGTCGCAAGCAACCGCACCGGTCAACCCGATATTTGAACCGCTTCGAGATGTCGGTGCATTGCGACGGAGTGTTCAATCTGCCAAGCCAATCACAAGTGCGGAAACCCAATCTCCAGACAAAGCACCGATTGTTCAGCCGTCGAGCGGCAAATTTGAGCGAATCATTTCATCGACTGTTACTACTCAATCGTCTGCCAATCGATGGCCGGCACCTGTGATGCAAACGCCGCCGCCCAAGCCTTTTGCTACTTCAGAGCCGGAAACGAAGGAATCAGAAAGCAAGCCTCGCAAGCCTTCACCCATCGCGGACGTTACGCTCAACACGCCACCTGCGGAGTCCTCGCCACGTCAAGGGCTTAAAAGCTTTGTTTCGAAAGTCAAAAGCGCCTCCGCATCTTCGTCAGTTGCTGCTGATGCTGTTGATTGACCAGACGCTGTTTTGAATGAAATATCGCGGTCTGGAGTTTTTGTTATATCGAACTGATGTAGCCCGCTTTGTTATGACGCACGCAGGCTGTTCAATTGCCGATAGTTTTAACTTGAATAAACCTCTATTGCTTTGTCCAGATTAGATTCGTGAGTCGCGGAATTCGTAAGAATTCCGAAGTTGGTGGAAACAGTTGTCAAACCTGCGGCATTCAGATGTCTTACGACATCTGCTACAAGCTCCAGCCCTCATTTCTTAATTGGACAAAGTACTAGTTCCGTGACAAGAACCAATTAAGCTACAATCCAGTATCGTCATTTCTCCCGTGACAAGAAACTCCTACAATACTTGTGAATCGATGCGATTTCTCCATTTTTTCTTTCTCGTTTGGATTGGTTTACTTTCTGCGTCTTCCGTACAAGCGCAGCTTCGTCCCGACGGAGCTACAGCTTCGTTTCGAGGAGCGTTACCACCGAAGGCGACCACCGCGCTATCAGCCGACCAGATTAAAACGCTCGAAGGGCGACTGAAAGTGCTCACGCGGGAGTTCGCGTCGGTGAAGAAGCATCCGCGCGCAGCCGACGCGGAGATCTTTCTCAAGGCGGTTCGCTATGCGATTGATTTTCAGGAATGGTATGGCAAGAAGTCGGAAGACGATCTTAAGAAAGCGACAGCCTTGTTAGAAGAGGCGGCAAATCGCATTGCTTCGCTCAAGAAAGGTACAACGCCGTGGATGGATGGAAGCGGTCAAAAAGTCCTCGGGTTTTATTCCAAGATCGATGACTCGCCACAGCCATACGGTGCTGAAGTTCCCGACGGCCTCGTCTTCGGTAAAGGCAAACCGAATGTTCCAATGTGGGTCTGGCTTCATGGACGTGGTGATACGGATACGGACATCAATTTCGTTTACAGTCGGTTGAACTCAAAAAAGCTAGGTCAGTTTCAGCCGAAAGGAACCATCGTCATTCACCCGTTTGGTCGCTACTGCAATGGATGGAAAAGCGCTGGCGAAACCGACGTGTTCGAAGCACGCGATGATGCTATCGAACGATTCAATATTGACGTTGAGCGGATTGCATTAGCAGGTTTCAGTATGGGCGGTGCAGGTGCCTGGCATATCGGTGCGCACTTTGCTGATCAATGGGCCTGCGTTCATACGGGAGCCGGTTTCGTCGATGTGAAGCGGTATCAGAAACTTACCGCTGAAAAGATGCCGCCATGGTATGAGCAGAAGTTATGGGGCGTTTACGACGTCCCAAACTATGCGAGGAACTTGTTGAACGTTCCTCTGGTTTGCTACTCAGGAGAAAACGATCCTCAGCGTGATTCTGCCGAGTACATGTCGGAAGTTCTTGCTAAGGAAGGTTTGCAAACGACTCATCTCATCGGTCCAGGAATGGGGCACAAGTATCACCCGGAAGTCCTCAAGGACGTGCAGTCGCGTGTTGAGCAGTTCGTATCTGTTGGCCGAAATGAACTTCCGAAAAAGCTATCGTTGCAAACGCGTTCACTTGCGTACAGCCGAATGCATTGGCTTCAAATCACTGGCATGGAAAAGCAATGGGAAGACTCACGAGTCGACGCGATTTGGAATGAAGCTAAAAATGAAATTCAAATCACGACAGATAACGTATCGAGTTTGTCTGTTGATTTGCCAAAAACCGCCGGGTTACCGAAGGTTTTTGTTAACGAAGTCGAGATCGCTACTAATACAAATACTGATAACGGCACGACCTGGAAGTGGACTGTATCAGGAGATTCAACAATCACTGGGCTTATGAAAAAACCACTACTGCAAGGCCCGATCGACGACGGGCTAAAGTCCAGGTTTATCGTAGTCTTACCCGATGGGAAACCCGATGGTACCGCAGCGGATAAATGGTCCCGCATCGAGGCCGAACATTTTCTCGTTCGATGGCGCGGACTAATGCGAGGTGATGTGATTACTAGAAATCCTCGAGAGATCACAGCGCAAGAGGTCAAGGAATGTAACCTCATCTTGTGGGGAACTCCAACGACAAATTCACTGCTTAAGAAAATGCTTGAAAGCAAGGAATTAAATGAGGTAATCGTTTGGAATGACCAAGTTCTCAAGATTGGAAACCAAGAAGCAGATGTATCCAACAACGTACCACTTTTCTGCTACCCAAACCCATTCAACCCAAACCGTTACATCATTGTAAATTCAGGACTTACATTCCGAGAAGCTCATGACAAGACGAACTCTCTCCAAAACCCTAAACTTCCCGATTGGGCGCTGATTGATGTCTCGCAGTCGCCCAGTCTAGATGCGGCTGGTACAGTCATTGCGGCAGACTTTTTCGACAATGATTGGAAGGTCGTTGACCGTGTGAAGTCGGTGACTGATCGAGAGTAGGCTTTACGCGATTAATGAATCTTAGAGTTATTCGGTACCGATAGATTCCAAGGATATGCGATGCATCAAGATTTAAGTGTTGGTTCAAAATTAGAACACTTTGAGATTACGGGGCGCCTTGGGAGCGGTGGTGCCGGAGCAGTCTTTAGAGCGAGGAATCTCAATGATGGAAAGGAGTATGCTTTAAAGACGCTCACTTCTGAAACCGCTATCAACGAAGAGATACATAAGCGATTTGTTCGCGAGATTTCTGTTGCTCAAAAGCTGAAGCATGAGAATGTAGTTGCATATGACTATTGTGGATTCGACGAGAACGTGCTTTACTACACGATGGAATTAGTACCTTGGGGTAGCTTGGGTGACGTTCTTGCCAAAAAGAAAAAACTACCTTGGCAAGATGCTGTTGAGTGTGGAATCGATATTTGTCGTGGCCTTGAACACCTCCATGAATCCAAGATTGTGCATCGCGATCTGAAGCCTGCGAATATATTCTTATCCGATGACGGCCGATTGAAACTCGGCGATTTTGGTCTGGCTCGCGATCTTGATTCGATGCAATTGACAGTCGAAGGCTTTACTGTCGGGACTGCTAAGTATCTCGCGCCCGAACAAGCGATGGCAAAACCGGTTGATGGTCGAACGGATCTCTACGCTCTGGGGTGCCTTATGTTCGAGATGCTCACGGGGAGGCCACCTTTCATCAGTGAGAATCAAAGCTCGCAAGCATTAATTTTCAGGGACATGATGGGCAAGCACGTCAAACAAAAGCCACCTCTTGTAAGTGAGTTTGTTTCAGATTGCCCACCAAAATTAGTTAATCTCGTAGATCAATTGTTGGAAAAAAAAGCCGACGATCGGCCTAGCTCGGCAGCAAGCGTCGCGGATACCCTAGAATCAATTCTCAATCCAACTGAAAACCCGTCATCGGAGACTGCCCAGGGCGGCGAGGATTCGGTTCAAGAAGCCAAATCATTAACTAGTCGGCTCGTCGAAGGTGGCACAGCAGAACGCAAAAGCAATAAAGCTGCGATTCTCATCGCTCTAACAGTTTTAATTGTGGGCGCTGTTATACTAGCGATTATGCAATCGCAAAAATAATTAAAACAAGATATCTGTTGCTGCTCGAAGATGTTTTATGTACGCAAAAACATCAATTGTGCTTTATTGCAAAGGCCTTTTTCATCGCACCAACAACTCTGTGCTCTCTGTGTTTTAATCCCCAATCGACAATCATTCACTTCGAGCTTTGTTGCTCAAAGGTAATTTACGACATAGAGAGTAACAGTTATCTCGCTTCGATATAACGCTTGTAAGCCTGCTCGATATCTTCTTGAGAAAAGCTTCCATCATGAAGAATAAACCGATGTCGCAGAGAGAGCTTTTCATCCTTCTTGAGTGTATGAGGCCCGTTGGGGGATTCGGGATCGAGTGTACCAAATGGGTTCGCGGTAAATAGTCCATAGGTTCGTACGTGCCAGGATGTTGGATGTCGGAAGCTAGATGGGTGATTCAAGATTGTCACGCCAAGTGTCTCGTCTTCGACAGGGCCCGAGTAGTCGCACCATCTACCTCGCTTGCTCCATGCGTCTTTATCAGTCAGTCCCTCGCTATTCAAAATACGTCCCCCTTTTTTGCTGTCCACGGACATCGTGGAAGGGACACGAATGCTAAGACCTGCATCTTTTTTGTCACCAAAAGTAACTTCGCCCTCAGTTGCGATGAAGTCCTGATGGAAGTCAATCAATCGTGTTTTACCATCAACGCGAAACACCAAGGTTCGTACTTCGCTTAAGGTCTTTTTTCCATCTGGTCCAAGATAGTCGACTTCACTTACGATGTTTGCTTGCTTCTCGTCGGCACTCATCGAGCGAATGCTACGGTGTTTCTGGCTGCCAAGCTTGTCGACGCGTTCTTGGTTACTCGGAGGAATTACCCCATTCTTCTCATAAGTCTTGGTCTCAGCCCATGAATCAGCTCCGCCGATATCCTCGTGGCCAAACCATATGCCTCGATGATGGTAATGATCGGTCACCTCTCCCTCGACTTGTTTCATTGGATAGCTACGCGTCATCGATTTTCCGGTTGGCCCATATACCGGCCACAAATAACTCTTATTAGTTGCGGGATCTTGGAGGATGTATTCCGCAAATAACTGATCGCCAACCTTTACGATGATCTTCGTGTCGGATTGAGTAAGCGAAAAAACAGGTTCGGCGGATACCGCTATCTCTGGCATGGCATATTGAATGGTTGCTAGCAGCAATAGGAAGTGAAAGCAAAATGTGAGTTGCATAGGGGGAATCTCGGAATGGTAGAATTTTCGGCGGGGCTGAATTGTTATTGCATGCCCGCTGTATTGCGAGCTGTCGTTTCGTGTCGGACAAAGCGGGCTTTATTAGAGCAAATGCTGTGACGGAATTGTACCATGGAACGCGATGGAGGGGATTTAAACTGCCAGTAGCGGAACTTTTCCTGCTAAGCGATGTTTGAGAATGTATACTCGTATCGAGTGCCCAGTCTTCCTGATTTTGGTCCTGCCGGTTTTCCTTCCTGTCCATGCCTGTTTTCTCTGCTCCAGTGAAGTGAGATTGTTCATGCGCCACCTACCAATATTACTGCTGGCATTTCTCTTGGCGATTGCAGCAGGGCTGTCCCTCAGTTCTGATGGACTTGCAGCGCAGAAAGGAAATCCGGCAAAAGCTGCGAAAGAACGCAAAGATGACGCGAAGGTTCAAAACGAGCGGCAAGACATCAATGAAGCTGAGAAGAAGATTCAAGCAAGTCTCAAAGAGCTGCGAACAGCAGAACTTGAGGCAAAAAAATCTGCTGAAGCATTTACGACTTCCAGTAAAGCAAAAAACGAGACGACTAACCGTTTAGAAAAGACTCTGGGAGAAAAGTTAGGCCTGCCAAAAGCCACTGAGGCTCAGCGAGTTGCGCAATTGGCCTACGACGAAGCGACGAAGCCTTGGTTAGAAGCTATGAAGCAGGCCCCAAAATACTCGTCTGAAATTGAGAAGGCTGCACGCGCCGCTAGTACCTTAAAATCAATCGCTGCCGAATCTCAGCCTGATGAGTCGTCGCGTAAGCAACAAGCTCAAGCCGCAATCGATATGGCTCAGTGGCGCAGCACGGTAAGCTCTTATCTTGAGTCAGTTTCAGAGCTGAATCCAGCCCGCGAAAAACTAGCTGCTGCTCAGAATAAACTTGTCGATTTGCGATTACGCTTAAAGCAACAGGTCGAGTCCCATCCAGACCTTAAAGCTTCTGAAAGAGAGCGTATTCAAGCCAAGGAAGCGAATGAGAAAGACGAGCTACGGGTTGCAACGCTTCGCAGAAAAGCGGTATCGGAGCAAGGTAAGCTTCTGGCTGAAAAATCTCAACTTGCTAAAGCAATCGCACAAGACAAGCAGAATGACAGCAAGAATAACAACAACAAAAATAGTAATCAGAAAAAGAACGATAAAAAATAGGATCGCATGAAACAAAGTTTTGAGGAGAGAACGTCGTGAGGTTCGCTTAGATCACTTAGATTGACAGTCGATAGATAAGTCTTAAAGCTCCGCCAAGACGGAGCACTCCAAATTTGGAGTGCTGTGACTTGTCACAGCTTTGGGGCGAGGGACATCGCGTAAAAGAAAGATCTCGCGAGACGGATTACTGTTCCGTTCACTAAGACGGATTAGATCGCGAGCCGACAGATAAGTCTTAAAGCTCCGCCGAAACGGAGCACTCCAAATTTGGCGCCTTCGCGCACTAAAGCCCTATTTCCCGAGCCGTTTCCAAACTTGCGGCAATCGGTTTTGGATCAGTTTCCTGCTTGATTCCGGAAGCATCTCGACTCGCATCGGGACTACCCGTGTGTCCTCTACATAAAGCTTTCCTGTTTCTCGGCCATACTTGTGCTCAACAGTCAAATCACCGTTAGTTGTCTTGAGAGATGCAGCAACATTCGGTGAAGGGACAGACATGTAGAAGGAGTCCTCTTTCAAAATCGAAGCCTGCGTACCGGTGAGTCGTAAACGATCCGCAGCGAGGCGACGAAACAGTTCTTTCGCTACCAATTTAGCTGGATCAACCACTTGTAGATGCTCGGCTACTAATTGCTGGTAGGGTAGCTTCCCATCGTTGTTCGAATCCATAGTGCGAAGTCTTTCGAAGGCTTTCAAAATCTCTTCTTCGACAAGCGGGAAGTGAGTGCAGCCAAGGACCACCATCTTGATAGGTTCCTTCGGACCCGATTGACGATAGTTTTCTACCAAGCTCGTCACATCGTTTTGAATGTAATCTGCGATAGTTGCTGAGTTGGATCCATGCGGATTTTTTACAAAAGCGGGATCGCCTTCAATCGCTCCAGCAAGAGCGACAGAACCCTGCTGAATCACGGTCGGTATTCTCTTGCCGGCGAGACCTGTAACGCGATCAATCGCCTTGGGGTAAGCGTTGCTCGCACATGTTCCAACGGTTGCCATGATGGCGATTGTCGAAGGAGCATCTGTGGGCGATATGAGCTCGTTGACGCCTCGGGCGCCTGCCTCAACCACTCCAACCACGAAGACTGGAATGCCCCATTTTTGAATCGCTTGCCGGACATCTTCCAATCCGTATGCGGTTGCCGTGTTGCAAGCAATGACAATCGCTTTTACCGGTGGTTTGTCGAACCGCGGCTTGGTCGAAGTAGGCATATCGAAGCTGCGTTTGCCAAGAAGAAAAAGGGTGTCCTTCAAGATCAGCTCACGAAGATAATCTTCCTTTCGGCGAGCCGCATAGTTTCCATACGGCATGTTGGCTTGGTCACCGAGGTAGATAAAGCGCTCGTTTGCGAAATCAGGACGACCGTCCGCTTCGGGACGCAGATTGTCATTGTTGAATGCATCCAGAGACAAGATCGCTTCAAGGACTGTAAGCCCGCCAATCCCTGAATCGAAAACACCGATCGGAAGCTTGGTTAAATCCCCTTGGTAATCAGACTTGTCAAATGAAAATGGTGCGTCACTATTGGTCGGTTGGGTTGCATGGACGATTATCGTGTCTAGCACTTGAGTCGTTTCCGGCGAATCTGCCACTGCGTTCGCCGTAGCCAAGTGTGGAATGCTTAGGAGCATCAACAACGGTAAAATAGGTTTCATTTAAGATCCTGCAGTGCAGCAAAAATGGTTTGTTTTCTCGAGATGTAGCCAAGATCAATTCGACGCATTCATCGCGTAAGATTGTAACTGCATCTCCGCCATGAGAGGAAACTCAGTTTATGCTTTCTTTCGTGATACACTACGGATGAAAGGGTGGTTTGTTGCGCGGATATGGGTTAAAATCAAGCCAGTATTGGCCCAACGGGGTTTCTTGATTGGCGAAGGCAGGCGTTCCTGACAGGGAGCGAGAGCTCCTTATGCAGGCAGGTTTCTGTGTCAAGGAGTCAGTAGCTAGCGGGGTGTCCAGCTGATAGCCATTCATTTGATTCTGGTCTCGTTAAAGTTGATAATCCTATGAATTACGCTCATATGGTTTGCCCAAGCTGCGATGCGCAATGCCGACTCGCGGATAATCAATCCGAAACCGCAAAATTAAAGTGTCCTCAATGCCATAGTGTATTCCAAGGGTCACCCGAACGAATCGTCTTGTCGAAGTCGATTGCCTCAAGAATTGTTGCATTCGTAACAGAATTCTTCTATCGACTGCTCACAGAAAAGACCAGCGTGGCGACGCTGACTTCGCTTATTTTGCATTGTGCATTAATTCTCTTTTTGGGGATTTTCATTGTTCTGCCCGAGTTGCAGAATGGCGGAGGATCGCTCAGCCTGTCTGCGGCGGCGCTCGCGCCCGATTCGAACGAGCTCGTCGCGTTCGACATGATGCCTGCGGTCGCCGATCAGCAACCGGAGTCGATGAGTCCTGTACAGCCATTGTCATCTGAAATGCCTCCTCCTGAGTTATCGGTTGATGTTTCAATCGATGTTCCTGAGACTCTTAATATCGAAGCGATGGTCGAATCAATGACCCGGACCCCAATCGATCAACTCACCACTGAAGGCACAATGGCATCGGCCCAGAAATCTACGAAGGACAGTCGACCCAAGCAGAATCGTCCTAAATCGGCCGTGTCTTGGATACCGACGATATCCAAAAAAGGAATCAAGATTCAAGAGGCCTTGTTGGTCACTCCAAAAGATGGAGTACGTCAGTCTGCATCGGCGTCCGGTGCAGCGGATCGCGTGATGGAAAAGCTTCGCGGATCTATTGGCCAAGACGGGCCCATCGCAATTGTTTGGCTAATGGACGCGTCTTTAAGCTTGGTAGAGGAACGCAGGCAGCTTGCTCCTCAAGTTTATTCTTTCTACGAAAGTCTTAAGGCAAACGTAGGCGACTCCAAAGTGAGACCTGAAACCTCTGTTTTCGCTTTCGGGCAAACAACTGTCCAAGTTGCACGTAACCTCACTTTTTTCGACTCGAAAGAGATAGCCTCTGCCATACAAAACTTACCCATCGATCAAACTGGAAATGAAAACGTACTTAACGCACTCGATTTTGCGATTGGTAGGATTCCTAGAATTCCTGCACATCTTCGAATTGAAGTAGTCATTTGGACTGATGAATCGGGCGATGATCTTGCGATGCTCGAGGACGCAATACAGTTGTGTCGTTATCGTAATGCACGTGTACATGTCGTCGGTCCCCTATCGGTGTTCGGTATGGAAAAAGGATTGCAGCAATACACCCTCCCAGAGCCTTATCTTTGGTCGGTACTGTTGCCGGTGAAGCGAGGTCCCGATAGTGCTTTTCCAGAGCGAGCCCAACTTCCTCTATGGCACGAATCGGGTAACGTGAACTGGGGTGGCGGGACTCCAATACCCTCTAGTGTAAATTCGGGCGGACCCCATCGACAACTTCTCTTGGCGCCAAGCGGTCCCTACGCCCTGACACGATTGTCGTTGGCGACAGGCGGCTCATTTACAGCCTTGAATAGAATTGGCGACATTGCGGCTTCACAGCGCGAGCAGTTGTTCGACTACATGCCAGACTATCGGAGCGGTTGGGAAATCGCATACGACATCGATAAGTATCCTTTGCGTCGTGCAATCATCGAGGCTGCCGCTTTGACGGGAACGATCGATTACTGGCCACCACAAACCCGCTTTCCCACAATCAACGACGATCGATTCCCATATTTTTCTTACTCGAGCAATGGCTCGCACCGGGATTTCCCTAAGAAACTAAATCTGCAACTCGGTCGCAATGTTCAAAAGTTGTTACCAGTTCAACAGGGAATTGAGCGGGCAATCCAAATCATGCTATCGAGCTTTGCGTCGAATAGCGTCGATAGTTCTGAGACGTCTACTTCCGATTCAACACCTCCTTCAGAATCCTCTGGTAATGAAATGTCATTGGCATTTGTTACTCCAACAGCCTACAAAAACGAAAAGTCACCAAGATGGCGAGCTTGGTACGACTTAAACCTTGGACGGTTACTTGCCCACAGTGTTCGAATTTCCGAATTCATTCAGCGTAGTAAAATGCTTGTCGAACCACAAGCTTTAAACTCAATGCTTAATCAGCGCATCTATAAAATTGAACTTGTACCGAGTTCAAATGTTATTGGCGGGGTTGAGGCTACAAATCGTGCAAATACTGCGGCTGCCCTTTTAGAGCGTGTGTTAAATGATCATCCCAACACGCCATGGAGTGATCTGGCAAAATGGGAGTTGCAATATGGGCTTGGAATAGAGGCTCGTTTTGAAGTTGAACCGCCACCGCCACCACTTCCTCTCGTTCCAGTAATTCCAGTTCCACAACTACCGCCTCAGCCGGTTCCACCATTACCTCGGCTGTAATTTTAGATTTGATAATCGCTCACGGTTAGATCGTTTGTGACGACTTTAACAGAACAATGAAAATGTTTCTCGCTAAAGAAGAACTTGGGGTTTGTTTTTTCGCTGCGAAGTACCGATGCCTCAAAAGTTACGGAGGGCTCGCATAAACTTTGGACGCCATGGATTCGGCTGAACGGGTATTCGACTACATTCGCCGGGATTGTTTTGCTCCATGTCAGACTCTCGCAACGTTCGCTGGGATATGGCTGCTCTTTTTGTTGGAGCCATCGCTGTTTTCGTGTGGCTTTCGCTTCTCAGTCACGATGCTGCGGACCCTTTACCGACGCTACAAGTACTATCTCGCATTTATCAACCTGATGAAATTGCTTACCCAACTAATACGACCGTCGCGAACATTTGCGGTTACACGGGTGCTTGGGTAAGTCATCTTCTATTTCAAGCGACTGGGGCGGGCGCTTACATTGTCGCTGCTTTGTTGGTTTTGACTGTTGTTGTTTTGTTGCGTCAAGAACCTTGGTCATCGCCACTTGGAAGAAGCTTTGGGTGGAGTCTCGTCGGATTATCGTTAGTCACTTTCTTTCCCGCGGTCGGGCTCAATCCTGGTTTGCCTGTTCCGATTGGGTCTGGTGGTTATCTGGGAGCTATGACCAGTGGGTTCTTGCACAAGCATACAGCCTTCGCAGGTGGGTTAGTGCTTATCCTTGCAACGCTGACCGCGGGACTCTTGCTAAGCACCAAATATGCCGTCTTGCGATACTTAGGTATCACTGCGACTGGGTTGTACGAAATCGCTCGAGCCCTTGGAGTACCTGCTGCCTGGTTAGTGCAAAAGACAGCCGAAGTCGCATCGACTAGACCTGCAGTTGGACGGTCGGACTTGCCCGCGTCACTTACCTTGCGGAAGGACACGGCAACCGGAGCGGTAGAATCGGCAGTTCCGCAAGAAACGCTTCCACCAATTCGAATTGGCCGGAAAGCGCAAGGTGATACGCCAGCGGAAATTGATCTGTCGAGCGAAACTGCTGAGCCTCTGCTTAGCGCTACTTCGCCAGCTGTTGCATCTGCAGCGACAAAGTCCGCGTTGAATGCGAGCTCCAGTGGTAATGCCAATTCTGCAAGTGCAAGGCGTTCGATGACCAGCTCCTTTGCGCCAGTCCTCAAAGATTCTCTATTAGGTAAGAAGCCGAATACACCTGATGAAGAAGTGCAAGAGGAAGAGTCCGATGAATACGAGTCGGAGGAATACGAAAGCGAGGAGGAAGAAGACGTCGAAGATACGATCGAATCCGCTATTCGAGAGTTGGAGGTCGATGGCGAGACAACCTACGTTCGTGCCGACGAAGCTCACGATGTTGAAGGCCCACGCATTGCAAATCGGAAGCAAAAGAAAGCGGATAAAGATGCGGCGCGAGATTCCTTGGAAGGATTGGATGACACGAAGCTTCCTGAAGGTTCTGAAGAATATGTCTTACCGGGAATCGACCTGCTTATACCTGGCGATGAAGTCTCCTACGATGATCAAGAAGCGGAAGTCCGTCGCAAAGCAAAAGTCCTGGAGCAAACCTTCAAGGATTTCAATCTGAACATTCGCGTCGTTGAAATCGAAACGGGACCTGTTATCGCGCAGTACGAGATTGAACTCGAAGCAGGTCTTCGATTGAATAAAATCACCGGTCTTTCTGATGATTTAGCGATCGCGCTTCGGGTACCGAGCGTTCGGATTGTGGCTCCTATTCCAGGGAAGAATACGGTAGGTATCGAAGTACCCAATGAGAAACGACAAGTTGTTCGCCTTCGCGAAGTCATCGAAGAAAGCGGAGCAGCCGTCAAGAAGATGAAGATCCCGCTCTTCTTGGGCAAAGACGTATCAGGAAAGGCGTTGACCGTGGATCTCGCGACGCTTCCTCACTTGTTGATCGCAGGTCGAACGGGTACCGGTAAGTCCGTCTGCTTGAATAGCATCATCACTTCGATCCTGATGTCGCGACGACCTGATGAAGTGCGTATGTTGATGATTGACCCGAAGATGGTCGAGTTGAGTGGCTACGCGCGATTGCCTCACTTGATGCACCCAGTTGTGACTGACATGAAGAAAGCCGAAGCAATATTAGCTTGGGCCGTCGATAAGATGGAGGAGCGTTATGCGTTGCTCGCTCGCGCAGGAGTTCGGCATATCACGAACTATAATCAACTTGGGCATGAAGAGCTTCACGAACGACTCAAACCTGAAACGGCAGACGATGCGGATCTTATCCCAGATCATCTTCCTTTCATTGTGATCGTCGCTGACGAAATTGCCGACATGATGATGACTTGCGGAAAAGAGGTCGAATCCCACATTATTCGACTTGCGCAAAAGAGCCGAGCCGTTGGGATTCACTTGATCCTCGCGACTCAAAAACCAACCGTCGATGTTATCACCGGCTTGATCAAGAGCAACCTTCCCGCGCGTATCAGCTTCCAAGTCGCTAGCCGAACTGACTCGCGAGTTGTTCTCGATGAAATGGGTGCGGACAAGCTTCTGGGTAACGGTGACATGCTGTTCTTGTGGCCACAAACGAGCTCGCTTCTACGCGGTCAGGGCACTTACCTGGGTGACGATGAGATCAATCGAGTCGTGGATCACTGCAGCACTGGCGAACAGAACTTTGTCCACGAGCTCATGCACATCAAACCCAAGCAGGATGCAGACGAAGGCGATCCCGTGAAACCGGGTGCATTCAAGAAACGTGATGAGCTCTACGAGTCGGCCGTCGATATTGTTGTCCGCGAAGGTCGTGGAAGTTGCTCCTTGCTACAGCGTGCGATGGGGATCGGTTATGGTCGAGCGGCTCGTTTGATCGACTTCATGGCTGAAGATGGAATCGTTGGCCAATACAACGGCTCGCAAGCTCGTGAAGTAGTTCTCAGTGTGGCAGACTGGGAGGCGATGCGAGGAGGCGAAGTCGAGCAGGATAAGCCTGCCCGCAAAAACAAAATACGCCGCGATGATGGTTGGGATACGGATCAAGCCAAGCCAACCAAACATGACCAAGACAACCGCCAACGAGCCGCAGTAACCGTGGCCGCCGACGAAGAGGAGGCAGAGGAGGACGAAGACGTCGAATGGGAAGATGTCGAGGAAGAAGACTCCGAAGATTACGAAGAAGAGTAAAAATGAACTTGCAAACCTCGATGGTTTTTTGTGTAGTTTGCTGCTCGCCTAGCCAACTAGCAGCCTTGGTAGCGTTCGATAATGTCATCTAGAAAGGTTTGTTGATCACGAGCCCAATGTTCTTCTGAAAAGATTTCGACTTCATTCCACCCGCGAAAGCCGTTCTGCTCTACAAGCTTTCGAATGCTTCGGATGTCAATGCATCCATCACCCATCAATGCGCGATCGTTGAGCATATCTCGAGTGGGAACGCGCCAATCGCAAAGATGGAATGCGAACAATGCTTTGAGTTCGCCTAACCTTTTTATCTCGCTTTCCAATGCTTCGTCCCACCAAACGTGATAGACATCGACAGCGACTCCAACTATCGGATGTTGGATTGCTTCACACATTTCTCGTGCTTGTGTTAAACGATTGACGCAGCTTTTGTCTCCTGAATACATCGGGTGGAGCGGCTCAATTGCCAAACGTACATTAGCCGCTTTTGCATCGTCTAGTAGACTTTCAATAGCATCACGAACCCAACCGCGTTGGATATTAAGTGGCTCTCGAGGAGTCGCGCCGACCACCAGAACAAGCATCTCTGCTGAGATTTCGCCTGCAAGTTCAATCAGCCGTCGATTGTTGTCGATTCGACGGACCCGCTCTTGAGCATCAGGATCACAAAAGAAGCCTCCGCGAACCAATGCGGGGACTTTCAAACCAGAAGCTTCCACTGTGCTGCGCACTTCCGAGTTCGACATCCCTGCGATCGCTTCGACCCAGATACTGATCCCGCCGATACCGGCAGCAGCAAATCTATCAACCGCGACCGGCAGTGGCCACGGCTTTGTCGTAATGGTATGAACCGCAAGTCGCTCACGCGAAGGAACATCGAGAACAGATGATTTCATTCAGTTTTTCTTTTGCTTACGCGTCACACACGATGACTTTGAAGGAAAGTTGCGGTGATACTTCGTGGCTATTGGACCGAAATCCATCGCTGTTCATCGACAGATTGTTGGCCTGAATTTGCAAGTCGAACTCCAGCAGCGGCAGAAGCAAGGCTCCAAGGGAAATCGCCTTCGCCAACAACGTGTTTGATAAACAGTTCCCACTGAATCTTGAATGCGTTGTCATACTCGACAGTGTTCGGCATTTGCTGCCAGCCATTAAAGAAGTTAATCGGTTGAGGGATATCAGGATTCCAGGTTGGCTTGGGTGTTCCGCCTGCGCTTTGAATCCAACATTCACGCAGCCCCGCGACCGCAGAACCGTGTGTGCCGTCGATTTGGACTGTCAACAAATCGTCGCGACGAACGCGTGTTGTCCATGAGCTATTAAACTGGCAGGTAAGTCCATTCTTCAAAACGAAGATCGCATACGCTGCATCGTCTGCTGTGCACTTGTATGCCGCACCCGACTCATCAATACGTTCTGGAATCTCAATGGTTGCGTGAGCTAACACGCGATCAATTGGTCCAAACAAATCGTTAATCAAGTACTCCCAATGGCAGAACATGTCGATCATGATTCCGCCACCGTCTTGACTTCGATAGTTCCATGAAGGCCGTTGTACAGGTTGATCTTGGTCGTGACCGGTAAAGACCCAATATCCGAACTCACCGCGAACGCTCAAGATCTTTCCGAAGAAGCCTTGTTCGCGAAGCATCCGAAGCTTGCGAATACCAGGCAGCCATAGCTTGTCCTGTACAGCTCCGTTTTTCATACCGGTTTTCGCAGCGACTTCCGCAAGTTCTTGCGCTGCAGTTGGTTCTGTTGCAATTGGCTTTTCGCAGTAGACTGCTTTGCCGTGCTCCATCGCCTTTCGAAGAACCTCTGGACGCGTTTGAGTGCTGGATGCGTCGAAGAAAATGGTGATCGATTTGTCAGCAAGTACCGCATCCATGTCGGTGGTCCAGGCGATCGGTCGTCCAATCTCTTTAGTCGCAACCGACTCGGCAAGCTTTTGAAGTTTTAATGGACTTCGCCCAAGAAGAATGGGTTCGATTTGTTGCATCTCGCCGTTGGCGAGCTTCACGCCACCCTGCCGCATGATGGCAAGCACCGATCGAATCAAATGTTGATTGGTTCCCATACGACCGGTCACACCGTGCATGGCAATTTTAAGAGGAGGGCGATTCATGATTCGAGCCTTTTAAGGATTTCTTCTAGGATTGCAACGTCGGAGTCTGGACGAGTCGGACTACCGGGGTGAGTTAGCGAGGTCTCGATCCAACCTCGTGCTTTGAGAAACTGAGCGGCATTATGCTTATAAGCGGGAACTGGTGATCGGAATGCCAAAAACCCCAGATACTGTAGGAGGTCATTCAGTTCATAAAAACCGCTGTCACCGCTTTCCCACATCGCATCGCGCCGAGCAAATTCTTCTGGCGCGAAGGTGCTTAGCCCAAGAAGATAGTCGCTCCCGTACATCACCATGTCGATCGCAAGATCATTTCCGGTCAACACCATAAACTCGGGTCGAACTTTATCTCTCAAAGTAAGCCGTTGCCATTCCAGTTGTCGATTCAATGACGAATGTTTTGCACCGAGACATTGAGGTACTTGAATCATTTGTTCGTAAACATCCAAGTCGTAGATCGCACCGAATGGAGCAAACATCTTGCCCAGCTCAAACGCATAGAAGCTACCACTGTGGGCACCGATCTTTGCATAAGCTTCGATTAGCTTTTCGGGCGATTGTTGTGTCAATCCATAGCTTTGAAATATGACAGGTACGCCACCAAAAGCCTGAATCTCGTCGATTCGCTCGCGATAGAGATCGAAGTTGAACGCTGAATCGGGTTTGTCACCAACGAACGCGCCGGCGATAAAAGGGCGTCCGGCTGTCACTTCTTGAGTCGCTCGAAGGACGTCGATTCGTTGTTGCGGGCTAATGAGATTTCCGTAACCGGTGTCCATGTTGACTGCGGGAACAAGCCCCGCGTCAGATGTTCGACCAACGTGACCGCGAAGGCCTTGCCAGTCAATTTCAGTGTGGGACAAAAGAGGCAAAAGAATCGCCGACATGCCGGTGATCTTACGCCGATATAGAATGGGAGGTGTGTTGTTCATCATGCTTTCAATAATAACTGTGCGGCAACGGGCAGGCTTGGCGAATTAAGCAATGATCGATGGCGTTTTGGGCAATTAAGCCAAAAAGCAAGTACAATTGGGTTGTCGAAAGCAAGTCAAATCGAACAGGAAGTGTTCCCGTGGTTTCTCCTACATCCAATTCTCCATCAATCCTTCGTCGTTCGACGCCAGTTCCTCAAAATCTAGGTTCCAATGGACTATGGGCCTTCGAAAGCCGCCATGATCAAGCGTTTTCGATGGGTACAACAACGCACTCCTTCTTCAAGTTGCTCTGGATTCGAGAGGGGCATGGAAGTATCGAAATGGATTGCAAACAAGTACGTTGCGAAACGGGCGACCTAGTGCTTTTGCCAGCTCGATTGCCCCATCGAATTGTAGATTCCGCGCATTCACCAATTTCGCTCTATGGGTTAGGGATCGACTTCAGACAGTTGACTTGTGTGTCACTTATCTTGCCGAGTTTTATTGCGGGAGTCTATCGAGAGCCCAAGTTTCAAACGCTTCGTATCGAGCAGCACCTGCGTAAGATCCTATATCTCAACGATCAAGAAGACGCGCCCAGTCTGCTTTCGTCAGTCGCAACGGCCATGAATCTGCTCGCCGAACTTGCACTTGTGTTGGTCCCTCCAAAAAGCAAAAAGTCTCGCGTGATTGCCGATCAACGCACTGAAACCGAGCATCCAACCGATCCTCTACTTGAGGCCTATCTCGAATGGCTTCATCGCAATTTTTATGAATTGCTAACGCTCGATGAAGCAGCTTTCGCGTCGGGCATGTCGCGGCGAACTTTTACCAACGAATTCAAAGCGAGAACCGGCGCGACTTGGTTGGAATATGTGAATCGACTTCGAATTCACCATGCAAAAGAACTCATGAAGCAAACTGACCGAAAGGTGACTTCGATCGCATTCCAGTGCGGATTCGATGACCTCACGACTTTCTATCGGGCCTTCAAAAGAATCACCGGTTCCAGTCCAACGCAAATGCGGGGGTGATTCTCTGATAGAGACCAGTCGGTACAGAATGTTTTGGTGCAATCGGGATATAATCGGGCTTCGAACGTTTTGTGAATGGCGTGTTTTCGGTTATATTTTGGTTGTTCGCTATTTAGAGAATTTCGCTCTTGTTGGAGTACATTTAATATGGTCCTTTCCAAGCTCTTTCGCTCGGTTGCAGTAATGCTCAGTTCATCTCACATGCGACGAAGATCGGGGCAGAATGCAAATTTAGCTTCCTTTTTCCTATTGGCGGCAAGCCTACCAGTTCTTGGGGCTGACTTTTCTGTTGACCAAACGCCAATGCCTGTGTCGGTAGAGAAAGCGTTTGATCACTTTCAAGTCGAACGACCCGTCCTAATTGATCATGCGGGTGATGGAAGTGGTCGGCTTTTCATCGGAAGCCAACTTGGAACGATTTATGTTCTGCCGTCTGTCACATCGAAGGAAGAGCCGACCACATTCTTAGAAATCGAGCCGCAGGTTTCTTATAAAGAGAAGCAAAACGAAGAGGGCTTGCTAGGCCTTGCGTTTCATCCAAAGTTTAAAGCCAACGGTCAGTTCTTTGTCTACTACACGACAACCGTCGAACCCAATACGTCTTACATATCGCGATTCAAAGTCTCATCTAGCGATCCAAATATTGCGGACCCGAAAAGTGAAGAGATCCTCATGAAAATCAAGCAACCGTTTTGGAATCACAACGGAGGCACTATTGCTTTTGGGCCAGATGGTTTTCTTTACATAGCTCTTGGTGATGGAGGAAACGCACGCGATCCGTTGTTGTCAGCGCAAGACACCAGTACGGTGCTTGGGAAGATTCTTCGTATTGATGTTGATAAGAAAGATCCGGGGTTGGCTTACGCAATTCCTCGTGATAACCCCTATGCAAAAGTAACCGGTGCACGCCCAGAGATTTATGCGACTGGCTTGCGAAATGTTTGGCGGATGAGTTTCGATCGGGAGAATGGTCAGCTTTATATTGCGGATGTCGGTCAAGATCTTTGGGAAGAAATCAATTTAGGAAAACTTGGCGGTAACTACGGATGGAGCATACGCGAAGCATCCCATCTGTTCGCTGAATCGGCGTCGAATTCGTCGCCAATGATCGAGCCCGTTTGGGAGTATCCACACACTCCAGATTGGGGCAAATCGATTACCGGTGGCAATGTATATCGAGGCAAACAAATCGATGCACTGAAAGGGTTTTATCTTTACGGAGATTATGTAAGCGGAAAGCTATGGGCGCTCAAGTTAGACCCAGAAACGAAACAGACTATCGCTAATCGACCAATCGCTTGGCCGTCTGCCCTTCCGATCGTAACCTTTGGCGAGGATGAAGCGGGCGAAGTTTACTTCACATCCACAGCAAGTGGTGGCATCATTTACCGATTCAGCGATGTCAAGAATTAGCGATCGGTGAACTCTCACAGAAATAGTGTAACTTACTATCCGCTTGCGTATGCACGCCCAACGAAGCGGCGCAGTATTCATCAACTCAGTGAAAATCCGGTTGCGAGACTTGACCATCAGCAAATAGCCGTAAGCTTGCTAAGTGAAACTTTCTGAGCGCCGTCGTTGTCAAAGTTTTCTGGCGACAACCATTTTTTGAAGGCTGCATGCAGATGTGGCCACTCGCTGTCGATGATCGAAAACCAAGCTGTATCCCGATTGCGATTTCGATAAACTGTCGCTTGTCGAAAGATCCCCTCGAAGGAAAAACCAAGTCGATTCGCCGCGCTGCGTGAGGGTTCATTGAGTGCGTCACACTTCCACTCATAACGTCGATACCCGAGATCGAAAGCGTGTTTCATCATCAGATACATCGCTTCCGTCGCAATTCGCGATCTTTGCAGCAATGGTGAGAAGTGAACATGACCAACTTCTATCGATCCGCTTTCGGGCAATATGCGAAGGTAGCTGGCAACGCCACTCGGCTTGCCCGTGCTGAGATCAACAATTGCAAAGAACATCGGGTCATCACTTCGGCAAGATTCTTCAAGCCACTTTTGATAACGGCAGAGCGAATCAAAGGGACCATAAGGAAGATAGGTCCAAGTACTTCCGCTATCGTTTAAACAATTCGCCTCGTGCAAATCCTTTGCGTGAAGACATATCTCCAGTGGTTGGACCGAGCAGTAATCGCCCATCATCGCTTGTCGAAGTGGGCGTTGCGGAGGTTGCCAATTCAGAAGCGGCGTACCGATCGGTTGATTGAAGGCGTTAATATGCTGCAATGTTTTTGAACCGATAAAAGTGATGATCGGAGGGCGATACTTGATGGCTTGCGACGAGCTACGGTTGAACCGAAGTCGATTTTTTCGGAGCCAACTCAGGCAACTGCTTCGGATCGTATTTTGAACCGGCGGACACTTGTATTAAAGTCATGCGGACTTTGGTCGGAAAGAATTTTTCGGAGTCCGGTCGCTTGTGCGCGTGTCCTTTTCCACCGCTATCGTCTTTGATGACTAAATCTACTTGTTTGATACCTTCGTTCCAAAGGATGGAATCATTCTCCCAGAAGGATGTCATTGGAATATCTTTTTCATAAACCCCTGAGTCGCGATACATGTCGGTTCCCAAGCAACCGTACCCATTCCTTTTGCCCTTGTTCGGGATGTAGCAAACGCTCCAACGCGTTGGTTCGCTACCAGCGGGTTTCTCGATCACCTCGAGGCGAAGATGAGCCGTTCCGTTGCGATAGTCAATCGGCGATGTCCAATCCGTGGGGCGATCCGGATTGAGCCGGTCATTCTTAACATAGAAGTGGGACTTACTCGGTTTCGAGTTTTCAGCATCTTGTTTCGTGTAGTCGAACATTACATCGAAAAGCACAAATTGTTCCGCGTGAGATTCTTGCGAAGACACGAAGGATGTAGCGATCACTTGCAAAAGCATGAAGCAAGTCGGCATGCAACGCATCCACAGAACAGAAAATCGGTCAAAAGGCATGGCAAAAGTTCAATAAAAAAACGGCGGCGTGTCATCAAGACGATGTATTTACATTGGTCTTATCATACATATTTTGGTTCACCATGCGTGCGTTGGAGCCTGTTATGCATTAGAATCGCGTTCTGCAATGAGGTTCGTTTAGGCTGTTTTGAGGACGAACTTCCACAATCAATAACTCCCGATTAGCGAGACATCTCTGCCTTTGAGCAATTCATGACGATTGTTTTTCTTCTCATCGCAATTCTGTTGCTGTTGCTCAATGGTTTTTTCGTACTTGCCGAGTTCGCTGCGGTCAAAATGCGTCCGTCTCGTATCGAGGAGATGCTTGACAACAAAGTCTCCGGCGCACGTGCCGTTGAGATCGTTCAAGAAAACTTGGACGAGTACCTCTCGGTTTGCCAACTCGGAATCACATTCGCTTCGATTGGGCTAGGATTCGTTGCGGAACCAGCAATTGTTCAATTGATCGAACCGTTGCTATCTTGGACAGGATTGTTTCCGGAGCACGGAGTGGCGGCATGGTTCTCGCTCCACGGTGTCGCCTTTACGATCAGTTACTTGCTGGTCAGTTTCCTCCATATTTTATTCGGCGAGTTGATACCCAAGTCCGTATCGATTCGCATGACAGACGAAGCGTCGCTATGGACAGCAGGTCCGCTCCGGTTTTTTTGGTTTTTGTTTTATATTCCCCTCAAAGCCTTAAATGCTTCAGCCAACGCACTGCTGAGTCTTGTCGGGTTAGGTGTGAACGATCATCACGATCGGCACAGCGAAGACGAACTGCGTATTCTCCTCAGCCAAGGCCAATCAGAGGGGATGATGTCGTTTAGAAGGCTGTTGTTTCTTGAGAACGTTTTTGATCTTGGCGAGCTCAAGGTGAAAGATGCGATGCGGCCGCGCTCCCAAGTGAGATGCCTGAGTATTCGAGAAAGTTGGGATGAAAACCTAGAGATGATGCGTCGATACCGGTTTAGCCGATATCCTTTAATCGACGCGGACCCGAACGAACCGATTGGGATAATTCATTTGAAGGACACATTGTTTTCTGCAAGCGATCAAGTCGACTTAGGCCCGATCAAACGCCCATTTATTACGACGACTGAGAACACGCTTTTAGAATCTCTTCTTTCGGACATGCAGAAGAAGCGGATCCACGCAGCACTTGTTCGCGACCTGTCTGGTAATTGGGTTGGATTTCTGACGCTTGAGGATGTTATCGAAGAAATCATCGGTACGATTCGCGATGAGTTCGAAGACGAAGAGCAGATACTCCTGTCGGATGCATTGACGGAAGACCGCATTCAATTGGATGTAGAAGCGTCCAATACCACAGAAGCGATTCGTATTGCGTTGGATCGAATGCGACCAGAATCGTTACCTGTTCCCAAGCAGCAAATTGCACGCGCGATCGATGAACGCGAGCGGATTGTAGAGACCTATCTGGGCGGTGGATTAGGAATGCCACACGCTCGGATCGCAGGACTCTCGAAGCCAGTCGTTTTTGTGATTCGCTCGGAAAAAGGAATTGCTTATCGGGGAACCCAGGAGCGAGCCCACTTGTTGACGGTGCTTCTCACACCCGCTGGGCAGCCTCGTGTGCATCAACGTCTCCAAGCGATCATCGCGACAATCATGGATGAAAGTGATTTTATTGCGACGCGACTTAAGACTGCAGAGTCTGCCTCGGAAGTATTAGAAATTCTTCTTACCGGCGAGCAAGCTAGTTTGGACTAAGTCTGGCAGTTTGGCTCGTTGCTTGTTACCTCTCTGAATGACATTCAAAATGATCTCCGGCAACATCATCGGCTTACAGATATTCGATGTCCGTTTTCCAACGTCCGATTCGCTTGATGGTTCGGATGCGATGAATCCAGACCCCGATTATTCGGCTGCCTATGTCGTTCTTGAAACGGATCGTGGAGACGGTGTCGAAGGGCATGGTTTGACTTTTACGATAGGTCGTGGAAACGAGATCGTGGTGGCTGCGATCAATGCACTGCGACCGCTGGTGATTGGTCACTCGATTGACGAATTCGCATCGGCTCCGGGCGCTTTCTGGAAGCACCTTACGGGAGACTCGCAACTGCGCTGGATCGGTCCTGAAAAAGGAGTCATTCACCTTGCGACGGCCGCGATTGTGAATGCTCTTTGGGACCTTTGGGCCAAGCTAGAGAAGAAGCCGCTCTGGAAACTGTTGTCAGATCTGACGCCTGCCCAAATTGTCGAGATGGTTGATTGGAGGTACCTGACTGATGCTTTGATGCCAAGCGATGCTCAGGAAATGCTTGAGCGTTTGGTGCCGACGCGACAAGATCGTGAACGGGAGATGCTCCGTGATGGTTACCCCGCTTATACGACGTCGGCTGGCTGGCTTGGATACTCGGACGAGAAGATTCGAAGGCTGTGTCGTGAGGCCATAGGCGAAGGATTCACCCACTTCAAAATGAAGGTTGGAGCAGACCTGCAAGATGACATTCGTCGCGCGAAAATCATGAGAGACGAAATCGGCGGCGATCGCACCATGATGGTTGACGCCAATCAACGGTGGGACGTTGGTGATGCGATTGATTGGATGAAATCGCTTGCCTTTTGCAAACCCATGTGGATCGAAGAGCCAACGTCGCCTGATGATATTCTGGGCCACGCCGCGATTGCTCGGGCGATGGAACCTTTAGGGATCGGTGTTGCTACCGGCGAACATTGTCACAATAGGGTAATGTTTAAGCAGCTTTTGCAGGCCAAATCCATTCGGTACTGCCAAATAGATTCTTGCCGGCTCGGCGGTGTCAACGAAGTTGTCGCGGTTCTTTTGCTGGCTGCAAAGTTCGGGATCCCGATATGTCCGCATGCTGGCGGTGTTGGTTTATGCGAGTACGTTCAACACGAATCGATTTTTGACTATATTTGTGTCAGCGGATCTTTAGAAGGGCGAATAACGGAGTATGTTGACCACTTGCATGAACATTTTGTCGACCCGTGTGTTGTCAAAAATGGTCGCTACCAAGTTCCCATGTGCAGTGGCACCAGTATTACTATGTTTCCCGATTCAATTAGAAAGTTTAGCTATCCAGCGAAGCGGTAGTTTTTTGCTGCCGTTTTGAGTCCAAATGCCGCCGGTGTTTCGAAACTCGTCGCAGATCGCTAGGACTTTATATTTGCAAGAATTTCAACTATTCTTTAGATATGTTGGTTTTTGAGCTTAAGGAGATAGCCGACGCGTAGTGTGGTCGGACTAAAATCGGCTGGCGTCTTAGGCTCAACTCATCACGTACTTATGTTGCAAAAAGCTTAAGAACAACCCCCGAAGATGCTGGCGATCAGCGATAAGTGTTCGCTTTCCCCCTTTTTCTTTACCTCTCAGATCTAGAAATTTTGTTACTTTGCGAATTGTAATTCAACCTGATGCGGCGGCTGTGGCTACGTTTGCTGCGATGGAGATTGCTAATCAGGTAAAGAGCAAACCAAGCTCCTGCTTGGGGCTTGCCACGGGAGGCACACCGGTGGGAGCGTATCGCGAGTTAATTCGGCTCTACAAATCCATCCCCATATCCTTCGCGAACGTAAACACTTTCAATCTTGACGAGTATGTGGGGCTAGCCGCAGAACACCCGTGCAGTTACCGCCGCTTCATGAACGAAAATCTCTTTCAACACATCGATATTCCTTTAGAGCAAACTTTCGTACCGATAGGAGATGCGGGAAGCTTGCATGGGGAATGCCTGGCCTACGAAGAGCGAATCCGTTCTTTGGGCGGAATCGATTTGCAGTTACTGGGAATTGGTAGCGACGGGCATATCGCTTTCAACGAACCAGGCTCTAGTCTTGCCAGTCGAACGCGTGTAAAGACGCTAACACAATTGACGCGAACCGATAACGCTCGATTTTTTGATTCGATCGAACAGGTCCCCAAATCAGCGATCACGATGGGAATCGGAACTATATTGGAGTCGCGTTCAATTTTGTTGATCGCTTGTGGAGCAGGGAAAGCGGACGCAATTGCGGCGGCCGTTGAAGGGCCACTGAGTGCTGCGCTCCCTGCGTCGTCCCTCCAATTGCATCCGTGCGTTACATTAGTGGTAGACCAGGCAGCAGCAGCGGGTATGAAACGAGCCGATTACTACCGAATGAGCGAAGCTGAGCGAGCGCGGCTGGAGCAGTTATAGAACTAGCCGTAATCACTTGAGGCAATCGCTCGAATACCGAATGACCAACAGGCGGACCGGGCTGATGAAACCTGAGCCGATGGCGCTAGCCACGGGTTTCGATTTTGCAACAATTTGCCAGATAGCACCCGAGGCTAGCGCCATCGGCTCAGGAAAAATGCCAATTTCATCAGGCAACAGGCGGACCGGCCAGTTGTCGGTAGTCTTGGTTTTATCAACGAATCACAAATATAGAATGTTGAGCAGATTAGCCGAATGAGATTGCTTGCGACCATCGAGGGCAAGGAGAAAGCGGAATCCATTGCCGCCTACTTGCTGGTGAAATCTATTTCTACTCACGTGGAAGCGGGCGAGAAGGAAGGTATTTGGGACATCTGGACGCGAGACGAAGATCGCGTTGACGAAGCCAAACTGGAAATGGCCCAGTTTCTCAACGCACCGAACTCACCCAAGTATGTTGACGCAGTCGCTGAAGCTCAGAAAATCCTCAAAGATCAAAAGCTTAAACAACAAGCCGCCGCTAAGAACATCCGTTCCGGCAAGAGTATTTTTCAGAACATACCGGGGAGCAATATTGTCTCCGGTGGGATTCCACCCATCACGATGACGTTGTTAGTAGTTGCGTCGATTGTTAGCTTCACCACAGATTTCATGAATCCGCAACCACGAAATCATTTCGGTACCATGATGTTCAACGAGCTGACTTTCGTTCGAGCGTCCGATTTCGACGCAACCAAAGACCCACGAGCCAGTCTGAACAAAGGCGAGCTATGGCGAGCAGTGACTCCTATTTTTTTGCATGGATTCACATTTCACCTCCTGTTCAATGTGCTAGCGCTGGCGCAGCTTGGAAGAATCGTAGAGCGGATTGAAGGGAGTGTTCGGTTCGCGTGGATGGTGCTGGTTATGGCTGTACTGTCGAATCTATTTCAAGGGCTGATGCCTGTGAACTTGATGGGATATCACCGTTTCGGAGGTCTATCGGGCGTCGTGTACGGTGTGTTTGCTTACCTGTGGATTAAATCGATCCTTAGGCCAGATATGGGAATCATTCTCTCCAATACTTCGGTAGCGATTATGTTAGGATGGCTGTTGTTAGGGTTTACCGGTAGTGTTGGCGGAATCGCAAACTTGGCTCACTTAGGTGGACTGCTAACGGGGGTTGTACTTGCAGTGATCCTTGCAAATGTTGAAGCACCCAAGTGGCGTCGCTAGGAAAAAGAAGCTTTTGTTTTCGTTGAGATTTGCAGGTCGCTCATGAGCTTGAAACAGGACTTAGCAGATGTTTTCGAGGTAATTCCGGTTAGTCTTGCTGACCGTTCATACCTGATCCATCTATGCGGTGCTTCATCTAGCAAAACAAACAAAGAGAGCTTAATTAAAGGTTTCGAGAACGCATTGCTCGCGGTTCTTGGCGAGCTAGGTCGTTGCTCTCACGTTGTGATCGTTGCAGATGGTTCTATCGCAGCACCTTATGCCAAGCCAATTCAGGACAAACTTCAGTCGGCGGGTACCCGAGCTTCTCTATTAGCCATCCCCAGCGGCGAGCAGTCCAAGTCGATTGCGGAGTTAGCAAGGATTTGGGAGTTTCTTCTTCGTGAAAAGACCGATCGCGCGAGTGTCATGATTGCCATCGGTGGTGGTGTTATCGGTGATCTCGCAGGGTTTGCAGCAGCGACTTACACTCGCGGTATTCGATTTATCCAAGTCCCGACAACTCTCTTGGCAATGGTCGATAGCAGCGTCGGAGGCAAGACGGGAATCAACTTGCCGACTGCTAAAAACATGGTCGGTGCTTTTTGGCAACCAACAGCCGTTGTCATCAACACTCAAGCACTGGACTCGCTGCCCGATCGAGAATTCCGAAGCGGACTTGCCGAAGTCGTGAAGTACGGAGTTATTCTCGACGAGGAATTCTTCGAGTATCTCGAGTCCCATGCGGTTGCCATTGGCGGTAGGCATCCCGAATCGATCCAGCACATCATCGCGAGGTCGTGCCAATTAAAAGCAGAGGTTGTCTCCAAGGACGAATACGAGACAACCGGATTGCGAGCCATCTTGAACTACGGACACACCTTCGCACACGCGATCGAGGCGGACACGAAGTACGGGCAACTCCTTCATGGCGAAGCGGTTTCGATTGGGATGCATCTGGCCGCACAAACAGCCGTTCGTCGCGGCATGATCGACGCATCCATCGTCGATCGGCAATCGACTCTTTTGCAACGACTCGGCCTACCGATCTACTTCGAAGGGTTGAAGCCCGCGCGACTTTGGGAGTTGATGCAAAACGACAAAAAAGTTGAGAACGGTAAGCTCGCTTTCATCCTTCCAACTCGAATTGGTCACGTTGAGCGGACTCGCAACGTAACGTTCGAAGAAGCTTTTGGTGTACAAACTTAGAATGAACGTACACTTTCTAGGAACCGCGGGATACCATCCCGGCGAACGTCGACAAACGAGCTGTGTCTTTCTCCCCGAAGCGGGGGTTATGTTCGATGCCGGCACGGGGATCTTCCGAGCGACTCCATTGATCGCAAAGGAATCACTGCACATTTTTCTGAGTCACGCTCATCTAGATCATGTTTTTGGTCTGACATGCTTATTGGATATTGTGCCCAAGACAATTCTTAAAAAGGTCTATGTCTATGCTGAACAAGCAAAGATCGATGCCATTAGGAACGGAATGCTTCACCCGCTCCTGTTTCCGGCGGAGTTACCCGTTGAATGGGTTTCGCTGGAAAGCTTAGGCGATTCCTTGACACTGAATGATGCAGTTGTTCGATGGTTCCCACTGACACATCCTGGCGGTTCGGTTGGCTACCGAATGGATTGGGAGGACCTTTCGCTCGCTTATGTAACCGACACGACAGCCGACGATACGTCGCCATACTGGAATGAAGTTCGTGAAGTTGACTGGTTGATTCACGAGTGCAACTTCTGCGATAGCGAAATTGAATTTGCAAGGATGACCGGTCATAGCTGGACAAGTGCCGTGCTGAAAGGAGCCAAGAAAGCTCGCGTGCAACGGCTTGTTATGACTCACCTGCAACCACTGAGCGAAAATGCAGACCCCGTGGATCTGGCTGGTTCACTTGCAAAGCATCGCGACCTGGGACCCGATCAAATCATCCTCGCGGATGACCTGCTTTGCATTGAGCTATGATCGCGAATCGGGGAGTTATTACTTCTTGAAAAGCATCGACATGCCAATTTTTAGCATATCGTTCATGTCGAAGTCTCCATCTCCATCTTGATCAAGCAGTTTGTCAAACAATCCACCTCCTGGTGACTGCTGAACGCGAGCTCGATCTTTCTTCAGGATGCTATCTAAGTCGCTCGAAGACATATTGCCTGATTGAGTTTGTTTTGCGAGCGCACCCGATAGGAGCGGCCCAAGAATTTCAATCAGCGAGCCCGCTTGCGAGCGACCAATTCCTGAGGACTTGGAAACCGCATCTGCGACTCGACCTTGCTTATTGCCGAATAGCTCGCCGAAAATATCCATCGGATTTGGACCGCTCGACTGCGGCGAAGCTTGCGGACGAGACTGAGTTTGTGTTGATGGGTGGTGAGGGGCTGGGCTGTGTTGAGTTGGGGTTGGTTTCGATGTTGGTTTCGACATGCCAGGTGGAAGAATTTCTTCTTGAACCGAAACATTGGAACCATGCGAAGTAGGCGAGGGGCGTCCCGGTTGTGACGCTGCGACGCTTCCACCTTCTTGTTGCAAGATTTGCCCTAGTTGCTCAAGCATCGAGCCTGAGCCACCAGAAGATCCACTTGAGACGCGAGTGTTGCTGAGCTGGGAATGAATCTTATCAGCTCCGCCTTGTTTTTCTGCTTGTCTCGCCAAAGCCTCGATCATGGTCGGAAGAGTCATCGCGATCGCATCGCGTGTTTTTGACTTGTCTGCACCAATTTGCTTGGCGATTTGGTCGAGTTGCACGTCTCCAAGTTGCGATTGGAAAATTTCAAAAATACTGGGCATAAAGGGACCTTAAGTTTAAATTTTTAGGAAACAGATCTAAGTTTACCAAAACCACTCAGCCTGTCTCTATGATACTCTAGAGATTCTCGCCTGCGGTGTGTCCGGTGCTCCAGGCGGCCTGGAAGTTATAACCGCCGATCGGACCGTCTAAATCGAGTATTTCGCCCGCCAAGAATAAGCCCGGAATTAACCGGCTCTGCATTGTTTGCGAGTCCACTTCCAAAAGGTCGACACCTCCTGACGTTACTTCCGCTTTGGGATATCCACGAGTTCCAGCAACAGGAATTCGCCAACCTTTCATGCGATCGAGTATCGCCAGTTTATGTCGGTTCGAGAGTTCTGCCATTCGTATATCGTTTGGAACGGATGCGTTATCAAGGAGACCGCCGACGAGCCGCTTCGGTAGCCTTTCCGACAACACTGTCGATATCTGCCGCTGTGCTGAAGTGCCGTGACTTGATTTTTCGAGCCATGCTTGAAGATCAGGGAGAGCTGCGTCCGGTTGCAAGTCGATCGCCAAACAAGCGTTCGTAAAACTTTCTTGAGCAGAAAACTGTTTCGATACATTCATCGCGGTTGGTCCGCTGCATCCGAAGTGAGTCCACAAGAATCCTCCTCGTGACTGAGCTAGATGAGCTTCCTTCCCTCTTGGTTTTTTTCCATCAGGCATCGCGGTGACTTCACAGTCAGGAATCGTAATTCCAGATAGCTCATGAACCCAATTTGCCGAGGAAACGATCGGTGTGAGAGCAGGCCTCAGCCGTGTGATGGTGTGACCCATTTTCTTCAGCCACGCGTATCCATCTCCTGTAGTACCACAACCAGCGTAGCTCAGGCCACCAGTGGTGATTAACACGCGAGACGAATCAAAAACTCTTCCATCCACATGAACGTGAAAACCACCTTCTGTCTTGTCGTATTCGACAGAGTTTACGGCGACTCCTGAGCAAAGCGTTGCACCGAACTCGCTCAGTCTGGTCACCAGAGCGTCACGTACATCGATCGCACGGTCGCTTACCGGAAAGACTTTCCCGGTCTCTTCCACTTTCGAAGGAACCCCCATCGCCATGAATTGGTTGATGACGTCTTCAGGGGTTAGTCGGCTAAGGGGTGAAAGAAGAAATCGTCCTTGTCGTCCATATGCTTCGGCGATTTGGCGTGCTGAACAAGCATGAGTAATGTTGCATCGCGTTCCGCCGGACATCAGTATCTTCACACCCGGCTTGTTATTTTTCTCCAAAACCAAGACCTTCTTGCCCCGAGCAGCAGCTGTCCCTGCGGCCCAAAGACCAGCCGCACCACCGCCGATAATAATCGCATCCCAATTGGCAGAGATTGAAAGTGGTGAAGTCATTGAATGATTGCGATTGATAGGTTTGAATGGTTAGGCGACTGCTATTGCGAGCAGCGCGAATCGGGAATGAAGAAATCGAGATCAATCGCGTTTGGCTTAGGAAGCATAAACAGGAACTTGATTGGTGATTCTTCCAAGATCTTGGAAGAACTTTGGATAAGTCTTTTCCGTACACTGAGGATCAAGAATCCATACGCCCTCTTGGCGGAGCCCAACTAAAGCCATGCTCATAGCCATCCGATGATCATGATAAGTATGAATTTCAGCCGGATTCAGCTTTTGCGGAATGATTCGCAGTCCGTCTTGAAACTCGTCGACCTGTGCTCCAAGTCTTCGCAGTTCAGTAGCAAGGTCGCCGATTCTATCTGTTTCCTTGTGTCGGTTATGCTCGACGCCTCGAATGGTTGTCGGTCCGTCGACAAACAGAGCTACGGCTGCGAGCGTTTGAACCGTATCGCTAATCGCGTTCATGTTGATGTCGATGCCGTGGCGGGCACTGCCGCTGACTTCGATCCAATTGTCGCCGTAAGTAACCTCGCATCCCATTTGGCGAAGAACTTCTACAAACCCAACATCCCCCTGCAACGCATTCCGACTGAGCCCCAATACTCGGACCCTACCACCGGTGAGTGCTGCCGCGGCAAAGAAGTAGCTCGCAGCCGACGCATCAGGTTCGATTGAGTAATCGATGGCATGGTACGAAGTCGGGGCCTGGATTACATAGCCGCCGCACTCCTGCTGTTCGTTCATGACTTCTTGAACGGTGACACCAAACGATTTCATGACTGCGGCTGTCATGTCGACATAGGGCTTGGAAACCAATTCTCCGTCGATAACAAGTTCAACGCTTGATTGCGCATACGGAGCCGCCATCATCAGCCCGCTCAGGAACTGGCTAGAGACATTGCCAGCGACCTTCGACTTGCCACCGGAGAGCCCGCGTGCGGCGAGTTGGACCGGCGGGCAATTGGGCAATTCTTGATTAAGGCTTTGCACATCCGCGCCAAGCTGCCGAAGTCCATCTAGAAGATCTTCGATAGGACGTTGATGCATTCGCGGAACGCCGTGGATTCTGAATTTACCTTTTCCGGTAGCAAGCGCGGCGGTCAAAAAGCGAATCGTGGTGCCACTGTTAGCAATAAAAAAATCGCCGTGATCATTGGGAAAGACTCCTCCACATCCAACGATCGAAAGCTCCGACAAGTCGCGTCTCCAATCGACTTTGAGGCCGATCTGCTGCCACGCGTGGACCATCACCGTCGTGTCCTCGCTATCGAGGACTCCTGTCAAATTCGAAACTCCGCGAGCCATCGCAGCACATATCAAAGCCCGATTGGTGATACTTTTCGAACCTGGTGGACGGATTTCGCCAACAACACTTTGGCACGGTTGAACCATGACTCGTTTTGGCTTGGGTTGAGCGGTAGGTATCGGTGACGAGTTGGACATCGGTTAAACGGTTTTTTCGAGTTGGTCTGCGGAGAAATTTTCTGCGGAGAGATTTTCTGCGGAGAGATTTGAGCGAGAGCTTTTTGCTGCCAGAGTTTCTACAACCGAATTGATTTTCGCGGCAGCCCATTCGACTTCTTCTCGCGTCGTTTCGTGAGACAAACTAAATCGAATGGCTCCTCGAACAAGCCGCTCGTCAATTCCCATCGCCCTCAGAACATGCGATGGCTGACCCGAACCGCTCGCGCAGGCTGATCCGGTGCTGCAAGCCACTCCAGCATAATCCAAGGCCATCTGCAGTGCCTGGCGATCCAATCCTTGGTAGGCAATTGACGTCGTATGAGGCAGTCGATCAACCTCGCGACCTAGGATTGTTGGATTCGTAGGCGATTTGAGCAGCATTGCTTCCAGGAGTTGACGCTTTGCGGTCATCCCCGAGGATCGCTCGGCAACTGCCTTCACAGCGATCGCAACTGCATGTTCAAATCCTGCTGCGAGCGCGACGCATTCGGTTCCAGGACGAATCGCCAGTTGCTGAAAACCGCCAAAGAGCTGAGGCTCCACTCGCAGCCCGGCTCGGGTCACCAGGGCACCGATTCCAGGTGGTCCGTGAACTTTGTGGGCTGTCACGGTCATCGCATCGACGTCGAGATCCTTAAAACTAAGCGGGAGTTTTCCGAGCACTTGAACCGCATCCGTGTGGACCAAGATGCCTCGAGGTTTACAAAGAGCGACAATATCGGCGATCGGTTGAATGACTCCGGTTTCATTGTTGGCGAGCATAACCGACACCAATGCAATTTGGTTGGCCTTGTCTGCGGTTTCGATCGCCTTGTCATGCCGCGAGATCAGTTGCGCAAATGCGTCCAGATTTATCTCGCCATTTTGAAGGACTGGGCAATAGCGGACCGGAGTGCCATTTCTGGCAAGCCTTTCCACTGCGCCCAGCACGCTGGGGTGTTCGATTGTCGAAACGATCGTCGCTGGTAACTTCGAAGGAGAAAGAACCTGGTGCGATTGAGAGTCGCTCGCAGATTGAGAGATTGCGACCGGTTGAGACAACCCAAGGATCGCAAGGTTGTTCGATTCGGTGCCGCCGCTGGTGAAAAAAATCTGATCGGCCTGCATTCCGTCGGTGCGACAGCCTAAGTGTCCCGCGAGCCCATCACGAGAAACTTCTAAAATTTTCCGTGCCTCGCGACCCGCTCGGTGCTGGCTGGCTGGGTTCGCCAAACCTTGCAAAGCAATCTGGTGCATCGATGCAGCGACGCCCGGATCAAGTCGTGTTGTTGCATTGTTGTCGAAGTAAATAACAGTCATTCAATCGGTGCTCGACGTCGTCAGTGTGGTCGAAGGGCTAGCTTTGTCTAAATTAGATTTTGTGTAGCTGAATTCGTAGGAATTCAGCGGAAGCAACTGTAAATGCTGGTGTCTTCAGATGTCTTACGACATCTGGTACGAGTCCAATCCCCAGATTTTAATCTGGAAGATGCAACAGAGCGTTCGATTTAAATTGGCTTCCGTCATTGTTTTTTCTCGGTATCCACATGCGAAGTTGTCAGGCTCACAAGCTCTCGCAGCCGCTTTCCGTTCGGTGACTCCTCTCGTTGGCTTTCGGCGAACGAAAGCCCCCAGCGAATGCATTCGAGCGCTTGCTCCCATTCCTCTAACGCAACCAGTCGTTCCGATTGAAGTAGTGCACCGGAAATGCTGAATTTTCCAATGATTTCCGAAATTTCTGACTCGTCAGGCTTCGTCCGCTCGATCTCGGAGAGTAGTTCTGGAATGACAAAATAAGCATGGTGAATCGCGATTTGCTGAATTGCTGGCCACAGGATTGCCGCCAAGCTTGGATTGTCGGTCGACCAAAGCTCCCAAGCCAATATTCTGGTCGAGGAATCTTGGATTTTCAGCGTGTTAACCAAAATTGCCGCTTCACCTTGAAAGGGCCGGGAGCCCGCACCCGTGTCGGTTCGCACTAAATCCCAGCGAGCCAAAGCGATTGGAGTTTGAGTTGCGTTGGTGAGGTGCTTGGTAATCTCAGGCGAGCTGCATGGAATTCCAGTGTCGACCGTGGTGACTCCTCTTCCTAACGACGGAAAGAGGTTCAACTGGTACTGAAACTCACGCGTTTGGAAGGAATAGGGCGAAAACTCGGTGCCGGTGTATTGCGTCGATGTCGAGTAGACGGTCAATGCCCACAAAGGCAACACACCCGCCAAAGCGACCGCAATCCAAAAGAAAATAGATTTTCGGCTGTTTTTTTTAAGGACGTTCACGAAAGCCTTCCGGCTAGGTACCCTTACGAAATGAAGATCTGAGAGCGGCATCTTTGCCCACAGATGAACTATAAAGTAGCCGGCAACAAAACTAAAGCAGGTTTTTACTTCGTATGCGAGTCCAGCGAACACTAAGGAATACTGAGCAATCTGGACGGGCGATTCAGAAGATTTGGAATCGAGATCTGCTGCAACCTACAGAAATTCTACCTGTCCAAAACCTTAGCAATGAACCAGCTTTGCCAATTCAGCGACTGGAGGCAGTCCTTCTCGTATCGCAAGAACCCATTCCGCCGCGAAAACTTGTTTCCCTAGCCGACTTGGCGGACGCTACTCAAGTCCGTACACTGACGCGCGAATTGAACCATCAGTATAAACTCTCCGGACATGCCTACTCTATTGAAGAGGTTGCCGGTGGGTATATATTGTTGACCCGAAAGCAGTTTGCTCCCTGGATCAAAAAAAACCAGTTAGCAAACCCGACGGAACACCTGTCGCAGTCAGCCTTGGAAACCCTAGCAACTGTTGCTTATCGACAACCTGTTTTGCGAGTGGACATTGAAGCCATTCGTGGACTAAGTTGCGATGAAGTACTTCGCCAGTTGATGGAAAAGGATTTGGTTAAGATTTGTGGTCGGAGTGAGGAACTCGGTAGACCGTATCTTTACGGAACCACCAAACGTTTCTTACAACTATTCGGATTGCACTCATTAGATAAGCTGCCCCGAGTTGAATGGCTCCGAAGGGTCGAGTCAACGATTATAAATTCGCCAACCGAAGAACACGACTCAAGTAGCTCTACACAACAATAAATTTGCATCCAAACCTGTTCTAAACTTTTAAACCACGATTTTTTAAACCCAAGGCCCGTACGTAGGCTCAGAGATTAAAGGAGTCCGCTGTGAAGATGACGCTTACCGCCCCTCATTGGTCCAACCCCCAAGTAGAAACCGCAGATGATTTCCGCTTCGGTTATTGGTTCGAGCCTGTACTGGCCAGTGATGACGATGAAGATGACTTTGATGATGACGACGAGGATGATGACGACGACGATCTCGATGATGACGACGATCTAGACGACGACGAGGATGAAGACGACGACGATCTTGACGACGACGAAGAAGAGGAATGGGAAGAGGTCGAAGACGACGAGGAAGAAGCGGACGAAGAGGCTGACGATGAAGAAGCCGACGACGATGACGAAGAAGAAGATGAAGAGTGGGACGATGACGACGACGATTGGGATGACGAAGACGAAGATGAAGATGCTGAAGACGAAGACGAAGAAGAAGAGTGGGATTGATCGTTAGTTTCCATTCAAATCTTGCCCCCTCAAGTTTTAGTTTGCCGCGAGACTCAAGTCCGGTTCGCAACAAAGTAAGTTTGATTCCAAGCGATCTCAGCAGCGGAAATGAATTGAAAAATGGATTCTGATGACCGAATCGAACGATTGGAATCGGTCATCACCCACCTTCAAAAACAGGTTTTCGACCTAGATAGCGTTGTTGTACTTCAACAGCGCGTGATAGATTCGCTCCAGCGAGACGTCAAACGTCTCGCGATAAATTCGCAGTCGATGCAAGATTCTCTATACGAGCGCAGATCGCCTGAAGAAGAACGTCCGCCTCACTACTGAGAGCGTCCTCTGATAACTCCTATCGGACGTCGTAAGACATCTGAGTACCCAGCTTTTGCCAATCTTTTATCGGCATCTGAATTCTTACGAATTCAGATGCCCCAATTTTTAAGTTTGGTAAAGCACTATTTTGCTTCCGTTGCGGAAGCGGAAACTACGGCAGGTTGGTGCCAGTACTCGCCGACGGATACCTCGCGAAACTCGGCCATCATGGCTCCAACGCGAGCGATTTTTGATCGATCATCTTCGCTTAGCCGGTCGATCACGCGGAGTCGGCTGATCAACTGGTTTTGCCGAAGCCCTTTTCGCGTAATGCGAGTTATCTCTTTTGGCATCATCTTCCGACTAGCAATCAGTTCGTTCAAGTCTAATCGCAAATAGGGAGGCATCGGTGCGTAGATACTGTTGAGTCGAGCTGACCAGTTCGCAAACTCGGCATATTGAGCGGACATGTCAGGCGTAGTCGGCGACGCTAAAGTCGATCGATACTCAATAGAATCGTTGCTTACCACTGCCACAGTCTCTCCACTGGGAAGATTCTGAAAGTCTTTCAAGGTAGCCGCTGATAACTTGGCATCTGCCTGTACACGAGCATTTGCGATCGTTAGCTGAATCTCTTCGGTCGATACAAATGATTTTACCTTCCGCTCGCGGTCGAGCAGCACGATCCGGTTTCGTCCAACATCGATAACGGTAACTCGTCCTGAATCGCCATCTTCAAAATCGTAGTAAACCGACTCGGAGAATAGCGTTAAAGTATGCTTGATGGGCTGCTTTTTCACATCACTGTAGATATCCGCGTCAACTCGGAACGCGTTGGCCGTCTTGAGTTGGCTTCGTTTACTGGAATCTTGCGACAAGGCTGCCTGGGCGCCGACATGCAAGGCTAAAAATCCGGAAATCAAACCGACCGTGACGTGGCGGGGCCAAAGGTGAGACCGTTTGCTAGTTCGTTGGTTACTCATAAACAGATTACTTTATATTTTTCTGTGGGCCAATTTCTGAGACCGTCGAAATCAGTCGGTTCCGGTCTCGGTCTACCACGACACATCTCTGTCCAGGGAGTAGCAAATTTTGAGCGGACTGTCCAACCCATTTTTTACCTGTCTATGTGGTTGTAGGCGAACGGTTTACAATCTTGATTGAGATCTAAACTATCAAAGTCGGTCCAGTGCACGTGTTTTGTATTCGTGATCCTGTAATAGAGGATTTGGGAAATAATCGGATGGCGAAAAAAAAGGGAAAAAGTCGCAAGTCTTCAGAGCAATCACCGGAGGCGTCGAATGATACATCGCTGGATGCAGCCAAGGTAAACCGCGAAGAAACACCAGATAGCTTTCACGACGACATTCACGAAGAGTTGCTTCGCGAACCCGAGGTGATTGAGCAACTGCGGCTCCTTTGGGCTGAAACTAACGACGATTCGGTCGAACCTAGCCCAGAAGACTTTCGAACGATGCTCGAGGCCATGGCAAGTCTGAGCAAAGCCTCCAACGACGATTCGGACGACGATTCGGACGACGATTCGGACGACCGCGAATTGTCCGAGGACATCGAAAACTTGCCGCTGCCGAGTTGGTTTCTGGATCGCGATCCAGATTCGCAAGAATCTTTTGACGACGATGAATTCCTGGAACTCGGCAATGTTATCCCTGATCAACTTCTTCCAGCAGGATATTCGGAAGCCAGCGAACTTCTAAGTTGCTACACGCCAAATTTGGACGAAGAGAGAAAACTCTCTTTGTGCTTAGACACAACTACCATTTGCCCTCAACTGGTCGGAGCCTGGATACTTGCAAGCAGCCATACTCAGGATGATTCTAAGCGACTCGAATATCTTCGAACCGCGATCAAGGAAGCAGAATGGTTTTTCGAAGCGTCTCGAAAGCACCCTGAGTATCAGTCCCCTTTCGAGGATGAGTATGTTGGTGCGACAATCGATGCCTGCTTCCACCTATGGCGTTTGGGCCAACGAGACGAAGTGCTAGAAATCCATCAAATCATCGACAAGAGAATCGATGGGGATTTGCAAGGACAACTGACGATCCACTGCTTTCGTCAGTATGAGCAGGAGCATTTTGGTTTTGCAAGAAGCATCGTAAAGTCACTTGGCTCTGATGGTTGTTGTTCGGAAACTGCACTGAACTTATTGAAATCGCTGATCGAGTTTCAATCCGATCCAAAATCTGAACTCGCTGTTGAGAATCTTCAGAAAGTTGCCAAGGGAAATAGCCACTTGATTGAAGTTTTCTTAGGAGATGGTTACTGGGAAGAGACTTACTCGACCGACTTCGAACCTGGCAGCCAGGAAGAAGCTTCGTGGATCGCAAGCGTGGGTGGATTTGCGATCCGATCAACGGCAGGCTTTGTGCGACACATGCGAAATACACTAAATTATGTTCAAGAACCAAGTGTTACACCGGAAGTTGATTTCAAGCGACAGATTCAGATGCTCGCATCACTTCCTCGTGAACCATCGACATGGATTTTGGAATCAAAGCAACTTGCAGAAACCACGTATTGCACATTCGTCTACGATGTCAACCAAGAGGAACTGCTCTGTGTTGAAGCGGACGACGAAAAACCTACCAACGCAAGACTTTGGGATGTGCTTGTTCAAACGATGCTTGATGGGCAAAACCAAGAACCTCACCGCCCATCGCAACTCCTTCTCACCAAACGCAGCCTCGCGAGCAGTTGGCAAAAACGTTGTGGCGATTTAGAAATCGACTGCGAGTACGATGCTGAAGCGGGCCTCCCAGCGGATATGATGGAAGGACTCTTGGATGTGATTAATAAGGTCGACCAAGATGTTCAGCTCACCGACGAAAATTGGGCGAAAGCAAAGGCATTACCCGTATCAGAAGAAATTTGGCACGTCGGAGTTTTTCAACCACCGATTTGGATTTCCGATGCGGCAACACCTCGCAAATCTTGTGTCGCGCTGGTTATCGATGAGGAATCGGAAATGATTCGGATACACGATTTGACCGAGTCTCGCCCAAGTGCAGACTATCTAGCGAGAACAATTATGAAAGGGATGTTTTATCCCCTTTCGGAAGATATGGAACCGACGCTGCCGGTGAAAATCAAAGTTCATCCACACACCATTCCCGAGACAGTCGCAATTTTTCAAGAGCGACTCGGCATTGAAATTGAGCAATGCGAGGTCGATGAAGACTCGCTGCTGGACAACGCCGTCGAGCACTTGATATTGCATTGCAGCGATGCTTCGATGCGTGAAAGTCTCTTCGATTGCTGTGAAGTGACCGAGAGCGAGTTGCGAGTCTTTTACGGGGCTATTCGTGATTTCTATAACGCATCCGTTTGGAAATGGATTCCGTCGGACAAAATCATCGAGATTACTTTTCCAAATGAAGAACACGATCCGTTTTATGTTTGTGTCATCGGGCAGTCTGGCTTTCACTTTGGAATTGTTTGCAGCGACGATCTCGAAAATCTTCGAGCGATGAGTGCATTTGAATCTGATGAAGAAGACGATTCGGAGGATGCCAACGACGATGATAAAGACGACGACGATAAAAATATCGTAGGAAGAACTGAAGGAAAGGATGATAGCCAACTGAGTGCTCAGCAAGCCAATCACGGTGGTGATGAGGATGCCGACGAGGACGCTGACTCCATGCAATCGGATGTTACTTTCTTAAACTTTGGCGAGTCCCATGAGATTCCGCCGATTGATCTTTGGTTCATTGAGCAGTTTGATTTCGATGTTGCGGGAGAAGACTCGTACCCACTTATTCAGCGATTTGTTGCAGAACAAAGATATCGAAGGCCCAACAAACGAGAGCTTGAACAAGTAGCGATTGCTGCCAAGGCATTGCCACGAATGAGCCAAACCGATTTGAGCAAAAATGGAGTGACATTTGATCTCGACTTCTTCTATCACCAAACGACGGTTCGAGTCCGATGGTGTGGTAACACATAGAACATGAACGATCCGAATCTCGTTATTCAGACCAACAACCTATGTAAGTCCTACAGTCGTGGCTGGTTTCGACGTCGTTCGCTAAAGGCTTTGGATAATGTTGCGATTTCAGTAGCTCGCGGGGAAGTCTTCGCGCTGCTGGGACCCAATGGCGCTGGCAAGACCACGCTGATTAAACTACTACTAGGAATCCTGCGACCAACATCAGGAAACGCAACGGTTCTTCAACAGCCTGCCGGTTCACTCGCCGCCAGGATGAAGATTGGATACCTTCCAGAGAACTTAGTTTTTCCAAAGCATCTGACCGGCATTGGTGCTCTCTACTTTTACGGAAGACTAAGCCGACTAACCGAATCCAAGATGAAAGCAACCATTCCGGGGCTTCTTGATCTGGTAGGTCTTAGCGATCGAGAAACCGAAAGTGTTCGTAAGTACTCCAAGGGGATGCGTCAACGTCTTGGGCTTGCTCAAGCTTTGCTACACAAGCCCGAGATTTTGGTCTTAGATGAGCCCACCGATGGTTTGGATCCGCTGGGTCGCTCGCAGATTCGCGATTTGATCGACACATTGAAAAGCCAAGGCAAAACGATTTTTTTGAATAGTCACATTCTTCAAGAAGTCGAATTGATTTGTGATCGCGTCGCCATTATGGCTAAAGGCAAACTTCGTACGATTGGGACAATTCCCGAACTCATCGAATCTCATTCGCACGGTAAACGCCTTCGAGTTCATCTCAAGTGTCGTGCAGTAGATCCGCAAGCCCTGGCAACCATCTCGATGTGGACCTTTGATGATTCCTTGCTTACTGTTGAGCAATCACCCTGTCCGCATTCTTCCGGCGAGTCTACCACGATGCCTATCGACTTTGCGATTCAACTTGAGACGTCGGAGCAAATACATATTGATCACTTGATCGACCGACTTCGGATGGCCAACGTTAGCTTGTTAAGCTTGGAACGCCACCGCATCCGACTTGAAGACGTCTTCATGACACTAGTAGACCAGTAGCCGACGAGTAGCCAACCAAGAAACCGCAACATCATCACCCCTGCAACTGCCTACTGACAACTGACAACTTCCCATGCCCTACCTTGCCGTTATTCTGGATTGCTTCAGTGAAGCAGCTCGATCGCGAGTGTTGTGGGTTTTGATGGCTGCCTGGACGATCTTGCTGGTTGCGATCGCTCCGTTTTCGATTATCCAAGGAGTTACAACAGAGTTTCAGGCCGATCAGATTCTTGCTAGGACTCAGTTGATTGATGCATTGACTAATGCATCTTCCGGGAAAGCATCCAAATCCCAACAAGCCGTTTGGGAGCTCATGGAGCCAGACCTCAAGCAGCAAATCATCGACCGCAATAAGAATAATCGTGGTGGTCGATTGCCGATGGGCGAGTTATCCAAAGGCCTATCAAGCGTTTTGGATAAACCCAAACTTTATTCTTCTGACGCTTGGCCAACGGCTTCAAAACGAAGTGATTTGGAGGGGTTTCTCGAGGGGGATACTGAAAAGCTTCCGACGGAAAAGCTCCAACGATTAAATCGACGATTGGTCGAGATTGCCTTTCCCGGCATGATTCGATCAGGCGAGTCGAATGCGATTTGGGTTGGATATGCGGGTATCAAAGTAAGCGATCCGTTACCCATTTCAAAGAAACAACTTCAGCCGTTTATTGAAGGATTTTTGCTTGTCACGATCATGCGAATTGGCCTGGGGCTTGTTGGAGTCTTCATTGGAATCGTAGTCACCAGCGCCATGATTCCAGAGATGTTTCAAGCCGGCTCGCTTCATCTTCTGCTGAGCAAACCTGTTTCGCGAGCTGGGTTACTCATTGCGAAATTTGTTGGTGCGACGGCATTCATCGCCTGGAACGTCTCTTTTATTCTGGTGGGCTTTTATCTTCTTGTCGGTTGGCGGCTCGAGCTCTGGAACCCTGGTATTTTGCTTTGCATACCGGTTTTCGTTTTTATCTTTATGATTTTCTATTCCGTATCGATGCTATCGGGATTGATATGGAAAAATGCGATCATCTCGATCGCAATCACCGCTCTCTTTTGGGGATTCTGCACGGTGATCGGAATTACTCATGACGTCATGTCGGGGATTATTACTCAGTGGCCGAAGATTGTCGCGATCGAAACGATTAGCGACAAAGTCTTTTCTGTGACGGCCCGTGGTCGATTGCAATTGTGGGATTCGGATAGCAATCTTTGGCAAACGGCTTACGGTGAAACTACGGGTGAAGAGACCATTATTGGGCCGTTCTGGATCAAGCCCGATAGTGCTTTGTATTTTGGAAGGCCTTATCGGATTCCATTCGGTGGCATTCAAAGCGACAGTATCCGATTGCAAATTGCTAAGCTACCAGAGCTTCAAGAACCCGGAAGCCAATCAACTTCACAAGCGGAAGCATCGGTCCAAACCAACGCGCCGCCTCTTTGGAGTGACCAACGTATCGATAGCGGTCCTGAGTTTCCTCCGCGGACGCGCAGAGTAATCAAATGGAATGACACGCTCGTTGCATTGACCGAACGTGGACTCTTTCGACTTGATCGTGAGGCAGCAAACATGGACGATGGCCGACCGCAGGTCAGCTTATTCGGGTTTGCTTTGCCATATAGCAAACCCTCTGATACTTACCCTTCGATGACGCCTTCGGATTGGCAACCGCAATCACCGATGGACTTGACTCCAAGCTTCGATCAGGAGAATTTTTTTGTTTACACTCGCGGAAACTTAGTTGCGCTTCGGACGAGTGGATCGAATCAGTTCGAGCCAGCCAATAGTCTCGATCTGGAGCTGCCTGAGGGAACACTCGCGTTGATTGCTGCAAACAATCAGACGGTTTTAGTCGCTACTAACAAGCAGGGAATGATGAGAGTTCCTATCGAAGATGCTAAGTCGCTCAAACTTGGTGTCCCGTTAGCAATCGAAGGACTCGGATCCGTCGTGCCTCGCAAGGTGATTATGTCCTCTATCGATCAATCGTTTGTTGTGCTGGACCGTGACGGAAAAATCTGGAGCATCGATGCGACGGGTGAGAAATGGACGATCCCGCGTCTTCCCTTGAGTGATCGAGTTTCTGCAATTCATATCGATGCAACTGGGAAGTGGTGGATCGCGTGGGGAGTAAATCAAATCAGCGTATGGAATCCAGTTGATAAGCAAGTCGTTCAAAGCATTACACCAACACCCAGTCTCGTCGATACGATCTTCCATCGGATCGTAAGCCCACTCTTTTGGATGAATCCGAAACCGGCTGCTGTTGGTACAACAATTCGGTCCTGCATCACGGACGAAGACCCGTTTTCGCTTGGACGAGAGACTAGCGAGCTGCAAGAAAGCATCATCCAACCGACCGATTTCTGGCAACCCTTTTGGAGCAACGCTTTGTTCATCGGCGTGATGCTTGTGATAGGCTGTAGCCTTCTTTATCGACAAGATCTTTAGGGTTTCTGACGTTGAATCCAAACCCAAACTACGGAGGCAACTTTTACGATTGATTCGCCGCTGCATTTATCAGGCGTATCCTGGGTTGTATGCCAGTAATTAAGTCGCTTTTTGATTCGATCGTTGTAGTCAAGATCGATTATGTCGCAGGTCGGAATTTTTGCTATTTCGTTCAACGGCAAATGGTCGTCGCGTACGGCGTGAAGCAGTTTAGTTTTAAACTCTTTCAGCTTCAGTTCAGCCGCGATCTTCCATAACTCTTTCGTCACATTAATGGCATACTTGAGTGAGTTTTCTTCGTAGTACAGCGAGAGATCTGCATCGCCGATCATATCGACCAGTACACCGGCGTTGTAGGTGTAGCCAGGAGGACTGGCGAGATACTCACGAGCAAAAAAGATAGATCCTAGGAAGTACTCATCGCGTCCTTCCTGGTAGACCAACTCTTCTCCATCGAAGAGTACTAGATCGACGCCGACAGCGATCGAGTCTGGAGCGTTCTTGGTTGCATAGTTCAGGAGATGAGCCAACTCAATTAACAGAGCGACACCACTGGCCCCATCGTTTGCGCCGACAAAAATCCCTCGTGGATTAGTCGGGTCACGATCAGGAAAAGGACGTGTGTCATAGTGAGCAGCAATCAAAACGCGTTTCGTTCGCTCTGGAAAGTATTGAACGATCAAGTTCTTCATCTCCACTGGCTGGCCATCAAGTGGCGAGCGGACCGTGAATGGCTGCCAAATGATTTTCGCTCCAAGTTCAGTGAACTTCTTTTCGAGAAGTTCTTGCTGCTTAGTCATACCCGTTGAACCGCTAAATCGCGGTCCGATTGCGCACAGGGACTTTATGCTTTCCATAGCGCGAGTAGGAGATAGTTTTGCTAACGTACCATCAAACTTGTCGGCTGCTTCGATTCGTGTCGCAGATGGTCCGCATCCGGATATGCAAGTAACGAGCAACGCACAAAGCAAAAACTGTAGTCGATTACATTCGATGGAATTGACTGTATTGAATTTTGAATGACTACGTGGTTTGGATTTCATTCGTGTATCTTCCTGACCAATCTTAAGGCCCCGAGGTGGGGTGATGAAAAGGGCGATTTCTTGAGCCGTAGGCGCTAGCCTCGGGTGCTATCTGGCAAACTGTTGCAAAATTGAAACCCGTGGCTCGGCTCAGGTTTTTTCATCCTAACCTCGAGGTTGCGATCACGCGATGAAAGTGTAATTGAACTTCGCGAGCGACGACACGCCTGACACCTTCGACCAGGCATCGCGGTTCGTTGTCTCGTTGGCCAAGTGCAATGATGTCATCCAGCTTTGTTCCGGGCGAGACCGAGAATGTGGATTGGTTGATCGTCTGATTTCCGGCGTCAAGCTCGGGAACAATAAAGTGGCAGGTGGCTCCGAAGGTCAACATTCGGGCGTTGAAAGCATCGTGATAGGGCCGAAGTCCGGGGAAGCTAGGAAGAAGACCATGATGCAGGTTGATGATGCGACCGCCAGCAAACTTCCAGCACGTATCCGGAGGAAGGACTCGCATGTAGCGAGCGAGAATCACATAGTCAATTTCATAGCGATCCAATATCTTTACCATCAACGCATCGTCAGCCGAACCATCTTCGCGTCCCATAAACTCAAAAGGTACATTGAACTCTTGAGCAAGCTCCGCGCAGCGTTGCCTGTTTCCAATCAAGACAGTCGCTTCGGCTTGGATGATTCCGTCGCGAATCGCTTCCAGCACGGCTCGCGGCGTCGATTCTATTAGCGTAGTGCATATCGCAAGCCGCGGCTTTATCGCTCTCTTCTCGGGGCTCCAAACGCGGATTTCCAGCCCCTTGGAAGTTCCGATGTCGACCATCGAATCTTCGATCGGACCTAATTGCGAGGGGGGGACATCGATTCGGCACATCATCGCGAAAACGGCCGCTTCGTCGTGATTGTACATCTGAATTTCAGTGATGTTTGCACCGCGACCAGTGATATCGTGAATAATTGGGTCTGCAAGTCCAACGTTGTCCGGGCCGACGGCTGTGATCACTATTTCCATGTTTTTTTGTTTTGTTAGATGCTGATTGCGAGTAGTACTGGGTAGTCATCGTAGCTATCCTTTGTTAATCTGCAACGTGATTAGCATTGAACGCGATTTTGGGTGCGACACCCTGACAGTTTCAGCTTCAAGGATTTGGATTCAATCTATGTATGTAAATACAATTAGCCCACCAGCCAAGACCATCAACGGGAAGAAGCCGCTTCGCGAGGACGTTCCCAAGGAAGACAGCCTATGCGACTATTGTACCGCCCGTTGCTGTCGATATTTTGCTTTGCCAATCGAAGCTCCGACTACATCGCAGGATTACGACTTTATCCGTTGGTATTTGCTTCATGACCGTGCAACTATGTTTGTCGAAGACGAGACTTGGTACTTGCTAGTTCACACAACATGTAAGCACCTGCAGAATGATCATCGCTGCGGTATCTATGAGACTCGTCCCCAAATTTGCCGCGACTACACGACCGCCAAGTGCGAGTACGATGACGACTCGGTTTATGACAAATACTTCGAGACAGCCGAACAAATTGCCGAATACACCGAAGCTCTATTTGCTCCATCCTCGATAAAAAATCTTCGAACCCCTGAACCACCCATGCTTCCAATATTGTCGTTGTAGGAAGCACTAGATGAGTACCCAGCAATTGATCGAACCACGCACGCTGAAAGGATTTCGTGATTATCTTCCCGAGATCATGATTCCTCGCGAGCGATTGATGGAGACCGCGCGACGCGTCTATCGCAGTTACGGTTTTTCACCCATTGATACGCCAGCTCTTGAGTACCTTGAGATCCTCGCAGGAAAGGGCTCCGACGAGACCGATCGGCAGATGTACCGATTCGAACACGGCGGAAGGCAAGTCGGAATGCGATTCGATTTGACTATTCCTCTCGCTCGATTCGCTGCTCAGCACATAGGCAAACTGGGTACGCCTTTCAAGCGATACCACATTGCTCCGGTATGGCGAGGCGAAAACACCCAAGCTGGTCGCTATCGAGAATTTGTTCAATGTGATTTCGATACGATTGGAACCGAGAGTGTTGCTTCGGATGTGGAAACAGCTCTTGTGATACATGACTTGCTAAAAGCTATCGGTATCGAACGATTTCAAGTTCGCATCAACAATCGGCAGATACTCAATGGCCTCTTGGAGCAGTTGGGGTTACTCGACCGAAGCCAGGCTGTCTTGAGAGCGATCGATAAGCTCGAGAAGCTCGGCCCCGATGTCGTCGACGAAGAATTGCAACGGGTTGGAGGATTAACGGCCGAACAAGCTACCACTGTCCTAGGTCTGTGCAATATGAACGGGGACAGCAACGAGTTATTGAGTCAGCTGGAGCATGCGCTTGTTGGAAACGACTCGGGCATGGCTGGGGTCTCGAGACTTCGCGCTATCATCGACGGATTGCAAGCAGCCGGAGTTTCCGAAGATCGCTATCGCGTTGATGTGACGATCGCTCGCGGATTGGACTATTACACCGGAGTCGTTTTTGAAACGCTGCTGCAAGATTTGCCTTCGATCGGAAGCGTGTGCAGCGGTGGTCGCTACGATAATTTGGCTGGTTTGTATACCAAGCAGCATCTTCCCGGGATCGGTGCCTCGTTAGGACTTGATCGACTCATCGCTGCCATGGAGCAATTGAACCAATTAGAAAAGCCTAAAACCACTGCCGACGTGTTCGTTCCGTTTTTTGATGCCGATCGATTGAACGACTACATGAAGCTCTGCTCTGTGGTTCGTCGTGGTGGATATAACGTGGAATTTTACCCAGATTCCAAGAAGCTTGGAGCTCAGCTAAAATTCGCCGACGATCGCGGATTCGCAGTGGCTCTTGTGGCCGGATCGGATGAACTCAATGCGGGAAATTGCCAAGTCAAAGATCTGCGTAATAAATCTTCCGAAGTTGTCCATTGGAGCGAAAATCCACAACCGCTGCTCGACGCAATCGCCAAAATTATTTCCTCAAGCACGACCTCAAAGTAGGACCAAAGATTGCCTCACCGTCATCTTGAATACATAGTTCGACCAGCCACTGAATCGGACTTGCCAGCCATTCAATCCTTGCTGCAGCCCTATGTGACCGCGAAAAAACTTCTCAAGCGGACCAAAGCAGAATTACTAACGCTGATCGGAAATGGCTTTGTGGCGGAAGTAACCATTCCAGAAGAGGAGACGAAATTGATCGTTGGTTTCTCTGCCGTTGAGATCTACTCGCGAAAGCTTTCCGAAGTTCAATGTCTTGCGGTCCACGAAGATTTTCACGGACGTGGAATCGGTAGCGAGCTGGTTCGATGCTGCGTTGAAAAAGCCCGTGAAAAAGGTGTCCTTGAGGTCATGGCAATCAGTGCTTCTGACAACTTTTTGCGGAACCTCGGTTTTCAATATGCTCTTCCGGACCAAAAGCGAGCCCTATTTTATCAGCTCAAAACTCGCGACCAAATGAACTCCGAGATTGACGAAGAATGAGCCACCTGGATGGCTCGAGCGTATGATCATTTGGTTGACCGAATCTTCCCGCATCCCCAAAACGCCATGTTGACACGAAAATCACTGATTTTTTGCTCTCTTTTTGCGAGTTCGGCAGCTATTTTCCCGGGCTGCTTCGAGGATGATTCTCGAGAGATTCGGTTGAGGCAAGTCGAATCTTTCGAGGAACTGGAACGTTCCGACTCGATCGGCAAGGCGATGAAGTACCTCCCGTTTATCATGCGATTTGATCGCACGACGGCAGCGAAAGAAGTGCTGAACCAACTGAATGCTTGGTCGACGCCTCGTGAAGATTCGTCTCCGTGGAATAGACCCGCCCTGATTGATACGGTTGCAGCAGACATTCGCAACGATCCACTGTTTGCAAGATTAGGGTCGATGGAATTCGGCGAGGCCGAGTGCGAGTACTTGCTTCAAAGCCAGATGATGAGCGACCTCGGTTTTTGGGTAAGCGAACGACCATACCTTGATCCGCTGTTTCAGCCATGGCTTGAAAAACAAAAGGGAAAGCTATCTGCCGATGAGGGGGCTGCGCTTGAGAAAACGCTCAAGCTTTTTGACTGGACTGTTCGTAATGTCGCGTTGGAGGGTACTGCTAAAGACGTTGAAGCCTTGCCGCTAAATCCATCGATGCCGCTTACCGATTTGGGAATGGGTTATCGAGCACTCCCATGGCAGACACTCCACTTTGGTCGCGGTGATGCTTATCAACGCGGTCGTGTGTTTACGCAACTGCTTTTCCAGCAGGGCATTCCCGCGGTCATGTTGGCCTTGCCCATGAATACTGTTACGGAACCTTTGAAAAGCTTTCCTTCGTCGGACTTGCATCTTTGGGCGATCGGGGTCTTGATCGGAAGCGAAGTCTACCTCTTCGAACCGCGCTGGGGACTTCCGTTTCCCAACGCAGACGAGCCAGCCGTAGCGACCCTTCGGCAGGCAAAGTCAGATCCGAACGTGCTTCGACGTGCCAAACTGCCAGGTCGCTTTGACTATCCAATCGGATCGGCTGATTTAAAGCCACTTGTTGCGTTGATCGACGTGGAGCCTTTTTCAGTAGGAAGATCGGTTCAAGCCCTTCAGCAATCGCTCACTGGCGAAAATCGTATGCAAGTCGCAACCGATGTCGCGTCAATCGCGTCAAAGCTCGCGGTCATAGATCCATCGCTCGATGTGAGGCTCTGGGAGCTTCCATGGCTTTCGCAGCTTTATAATCAAAGCGTTCGAAATCGGATCAATGACCGAAGCCCCTTTTCGATTAACTATCAAATTACTTACGGTGCTTACATGAACGAGAGTCTTGTAAGCGATGCACGTACGGCTCATTTTAAAGGGAATTTTGAAACGAATATCGATTCCGACGGAGCTGCCAAAAAGTACATGAACCTACGAATAGACGAAGAGACTTTGGCCAAGCTGGCTTATGATCGAGACATCCAACAAGAGCTGCAGATGATTCGTAAGCCTAATGAAACGCAAGAAGAATATCAGTATCGCGTCGGGCAAGCACAAGGCTTTTATCGAACTGCAAAACTGGATTCCAATGCGTTTCTGGGCATGTTGCAATTCGACCTTCAGAATCTTGAGGCATCTACGAACTGGATGGATCAACGGCTCTTACAAATCGACGGCACCGAACGTTGGAGACCGCAAGCGAGATACATTCTTGGGCGTGTCTACGAGCAAAAAAAGGAGTTCGACGAATCGTTTTCTTGGTACAAAATGGATGGTTCGCCACAAGAAGCCGGAAATCGCATTCGCATGCGGCTGCTCGAGAAAATCAACAAAGACAAGTAGTTTGAGCGTTAAGAGTACAGTACCTTTGGAGTGCTGTGACTTGTCACAGCTTTGGGGCGAGCGATGTTAGGAAAAGAAAGAGCCTCGCGCGACAACTCAATCGATTGGTTAGCAAAGACTTTTTAGATTGAGACCCGATAGATAAGTCTTAAAGCTCCGCCGAGCCGGAGCACTCCAAAGCTGTGACTTGTCACAGCTTTGGGGCGAGCGTTGTGACTCGCAGAAAAATCCCGCACAAGCAATTCGTCTATCTGGCTCTGCGGGCTAAATTCGTCCCTGCACGAAAACGAGGAACTAGATATACTTTAGGTCTCTCGCTAGTCCCTTTTTGAATTGAAAAAGCCTTGGAAATCACGCAAAGTCAACCACCATCCACGACTCTCGCTCAGGCTGCTGCGGCGATTGGTATTAAGGGAATCGATCAGGACCGTTGGAAACCTCTTGAGGAATACTGCCGTCAGCTTTGGGATTGGAATGAGAAAATCAATCTTACGCGGCACACGAACTTCGATCTTTTTGCCAAGCGCGATCTTTTGGACTCGGTGCGACTTGCTCACTTGCTCGCCCCGAATGAGGAGATCCTGGATGTTGGAACAGGTGGTGGAGTACCGGGATTAGTGGTCGCCATTCTTCGGCCAGATGTTCAGGTCACACTTTGCGATAGCGTCGCGAAAAAAGCACGCGTCGTCGAATCGATTTCGAAATCACTCAAGCTAAAAACGCCTGTCTATGCGACCGACGTTCGAAAGGTGCTCGACGATTTTCGTTATGATTCGTTGGTTATGAGAGCAGTTGGGCCTTTGCCAAAGATATGCCGTTGGTTAGACGCTTACTGGCATACGTTTGGCAGGTTGCTTGCAATCAAAGGTCCTAAGTGGGTCGAGGAACGAGCCGAAGCCAGGCATCTGGGCCTTCTTAAGAACATCGAATTGCGTAAAGCCGATTCTTATCTCATGCCTGACACTACATCCGACAGCGTCATTCTGAGTCTTCGTAGACTTCGCCCAGGTGAAGTCGCGAAAAGTGATGTTCCCAAAGAGTCAGAATGACGCGAGGAAAACCGCTAAAGCTAACGGATTTTTCGGCAAAGGAGGCCTCCAAGTTAGGTCTCTCCAAGCCAGCGATACAGCCCAAGCCAAGCGTCATCAAACCTGAGCCGACGGCAGTAGCTCCGAATGTCGGCTCTACCAAAGTTAGCCGAAAAGCATCTACGGTTTCGCCCTCCACTACTGCTGGCAAAAAAGTCAAAGCGGAACCGGATAATCCTAATACAAAGCAAGTGAATGTAACTAGGAACGAGAAACCCGCGGCTAGCGCCGACGGCTCAGGGAAAATGCCCTTTTCATCACCCCAGCCTCGCGGTGTCGATGTTGCGCTGAGAGTGATGGTCGCGCTACCGGAGTTCGTTGCGGCTCTTGAATCCTGGGACAGGAATAACGCAATCACTTGGGAAGGTGTATGGCCCAACGCGGCTGCTCCTTTGATTGCGGCTTCGCAGATTGCCAAGCCTCGCACGGCGGTTGTGATTGTGCCACAACCGGTCGATATCGATACGATCGTTCGCGATTTGGATTACTTGTTGGAACGTACTTGCGAGATCTTCCCGCAGGCATCGGACGACGCTGAGATCGAATCGCTACTTCAGCAAGAAGTCGTTCAGCGTTTGCAAGTGCTCAGCAAGCTCGAAAGCCAGCTCAATCAATCGGCCAAGCAAAAGTCGGTTGCAAAACCATCACCGCCCGCACTCGTAGTCACTACGCTGCCTGCTTTGATGCACGCTGTCCCAAGCCCCGATTCGATTCGCAGTAGTCGTCGTGTGATCAAGCAAGGCACGGTTGAAAATCTCGCCGACTTGAGAGCATGGCTAGCGGCTGCCGGTTACTTGACTACCACGAGTGTTCAGCTTCCAGGCGAATTTACGGTGCGTGGTGGCATCTTGGATGTCTTCCCACCTGATTTGCCTGAGCCGATTCGGATTGAGTGGTTTGATAACGAAGTCGAATCGATCCGTATGTTCGATGCGGTAACCCAAAAGTCGATCGATCGTATGGAAACGATCGCTTTGCCAAAAGCAAAGGGAAACGAAACCACCGAGTCATCGCTGCTGGATTATTTACCTGACGATGCCGTTGTCTATCTGTACGAACCGATTTCCATTCAACATGTCGCGAAAGCTTTTCTTGATCGGATCCCTTTTCCAGATCGTTTTCAGCCAGTTGATCGAGTCATGGCAGCGATCGTCGATCACCGCCATGCAAGCCTCACGCAACTTGCCGATCAAGGATACCTTGGTGCTATCCATCGCTGCTTGTTCAATGATGTTTCGAGAATCACCGGCGAGCTTGAGCAGCTTTCAACAATCATCGATCAAGCAGTCGATCAAGAGCGACATGCAACCGTGCTTTGCTGGAACGATGGGGAGTTGTCGCGGATGCGAGAGTTGCTCGCAAGCAGCAAGTCCTTAGCAGATCAACGAACAAAGCTAGAGATTGGAAGCCTTGCCGCAGGGTTCGAAATCGGGACCGTTGGACCGATGATTCTTTCTGTGAATCAGATGCTCAAGCGGCACACGCTGCGACGCGGTGCACGTAAGATTGCCTCGCGCGCGCTGGATAGTTTTCTTGATCTTCGCGAAGGAGATCTTGTCGTTCATCTTTCGCATGGAATTGGAATCTATCGCGGGTTACAAATGATTGAGAAGCTCGGGCAAAAGCACGAGCACTTAGAAATTGAATTTGCCGAGGGGACGAAGCTGTTTGTGCCGACCAGCAAGATCGATCTCATTCAGCGATATATCGGTGGCACCAAAGCAACGCCGAAGCTAGCCAAAATCGGTGGGCAGGCCTGGGTGCGACAGAAAAAAGCGGCCGAAGAAGCGGTTACCGATATGGCTGCTGAGCTTCTAGATATGCAAGCCCAGCGTCGTTCACGATCGGGGATCGCGTTTAGTCCCGATACGGTTTGGCAGAATCAGTTTGATGCATCGTTTCCGTATATCGAGACGCCCGATCAAATGACGGCGATCAATGCTCTGAAAAAAGACATGGTCTCCAGTCGCCCTATGGATCGTTTGATCTGCGGCGACGTAGGCTTCGGAAAAACAGAAGTCGCGATGCGAGCGGCCTTCAAAGCCATCGATAGCGGCTACCAAGTCGCCGTACTTGTCCCGACGACGGTACTCGCCGAACAGCATTACAAAACCTTTTGCGAACGGATGGCCGAGTTTCCATTCGACGTCGCGAAACTGAGTCGATTTTGCACCGGCAAGGAGCAGAAAGAAACACTTGCAAAGTTAGCCAAAGGACAAGTCGATCTTGTTATCGGAACCCATCGCTTGGCTTCCGAGGATGTCGACTTTTTCAATTTGGGTTTGGTTATCATCGATGAAGAACAACGCTTCGGAGTCGCTGTAAAAGAGCGACTTAAGCAGCAACGGCCCAATGTGGACTTGCTCACTCTTTCTGCAACGCCTATCCCGCGAACTTTGCACATGTCACTGGTCGGTGTTCGTGATATCTCGAACTTGGAAACGGCTCCGGAAGAAAGATTGTCGATCGAAACGCGGGTCGTGCGATTTGATGATGCCATTATTCGAAATGCGATCATGCGTGAGCTTAATCGCGGTGGTCAAATCTACTTTGTCCATAATCGAATTCAAGATATGGGTGCTTTGGCTGCAAGACTCCAGCGGCTTGTACCAGATGCCAGGATCATTATCGGCCACGGCCAGATGCCCGAGCATCAGCTTGAACAAGTGATGATCGATTTTATTGACCATCGTTACGATATCCTTCTTGCCACGACGATTATCGAAAGCGGCTTAGATATTCCCAATGCAAATACGATTTTCATTGATGCGGCAGACCGATACGGACTCTCCGAGTTGCATCAATTGCGAGGACGTGTTGGGAGATACAAGCATCAAGCGTACTGCTACTTGCTGGTCGATCGCAACAAACATCTCAATCCGGATGCAGCGCGTCGCATGCATGCGATTGAGGAGTACTCGCAAATTGGTGCCGGATTTGGAATCGCGATGCGAGACTTAGAGATTCGTGGGGCGGGTAATTTACTTGGAACGCAGCAAAGCGGACACATCGCTGCGATTGGTTATGAACTTTATTGCCAACTGCTTGAGTCGGCAGTTCGAAAAATCAAACATCAAAAGCCGAAGTTATCGATCGATGTTGAAATCAACCTGGCCATCGAAGGGTTTCTTCCTGCTGAGTATGTGCCCGAGATTCGCCATAAGATTGATCTTTATCGTCGATTGACTCGGATGGATGACATTCGCAAATTGCAGGAACTTCGTCAAGAGTTAGAAGATCGCTTTGGGAATCCACCGCGCGAAGTTGAGAAGCTTTTGGAAGTCGCCGAACTAAGAATCGATGCGGCTCTTTGGTCGATTAAATGTATTTCGACCGAAGATGACTTCATGGTCTTTACATACACAGATCGCAATCGCATCGAGCAGCTTACAAGACTCCATCAAGGTCATCTTCGTGTGCTGGACCAACAAAAAGCTTATTGGCCCATCGAAGGTCAAACCAACCAGCTTCTTGAGATCGCTCAGATGGTTCTTCGCAATCCAAAGACATAATGCAAAAAACGAGACATGAAGTCTCGCTTTTAGTAAGTCATTTGTTTCTTTTGACACACATAGACTGGCCTGACGAAAACCTGAGCCGATGGCGCTAGCCACGGGTTTCGATTTTCCAACCAATTGCCCTGTAGCACCCGAGGCTAGCGCCTAAGGCTCAGGGAAAATGGCATTTTCATCCGGCTACACTAACCGCTTACGGTAGCGACGAACCGAGATACTTTTCTTCTTCCTCTTCCGGAATAATGATTCTCGGTGTGACAGTCATCATCAGCGTGTTGGTATCACGTCCAATTGCGACGTTCTTGAAGAGTCTGTTGATGTAAGGAATCTTAGAGAGCATCGGTACACCACGTTCGGTTCGACCTTCACGTAATCGTTTGATACCGCCAAGGAGAATCGTACCCCCGTCTGGAACGTTAACCGTTGTACTGACGTTGGTAACACCAAGCGTTGGCAACTGAACGGTCGATCCGGAGACTACGGTTTCTTCGTTGTTTCGATTCGTTGTCGGCTTGCCATCCGGTCCTATTACCGAAGTTCCCGTTCTACTGGAAGTCGTTCCGGTAAAGGTGAACGTTCGATCTGCGTCTTCGATTCGTGTGAACGAAGGAGATAGTGTCATTCGAACAAAGCGTTTGTCTTGGGATACAACCGACTGAACGTTCAGCGAGGTTCCATCGTTCAAGATAACAACGATCGGCTGCTGAGCTACGGCGAAGTCGCCAACGACCGGAGTTAATCCGATAACAAACGGTCGTTGTGCTTGATCCGTGATACTTGCGAGCTGACCATCGAACATCGTAACCTTAGGAGCTTGCATAACGTTCGTTCGTGTATCCCCCTGAGCAGCTTGTAGGAAGAAGAACAACTCCAAGTCGCTGAGAATAGCGAATCCTAGCTGGGCACCGTCGGTAACAGTACCACCACCAAACTGTGGCGTCACACCAAAGCTTGCTTGTCGGAATTGAACATCCAGATTGGTCGTCGGTACAGGAACCGTACCCGTCGCCGCACTCAAACCAATCGATGCACTTCCCTCGTCCGCTCGTGGAAGTCCAGCACCATTGAGCTTCTTGTCGCGAATATTGAAGTCGAAGTCGATCCCCATCTTCTCAAAGAAGTTATCGGCTAGCGTGATAAATCGAACTTCGATCGTAACCTGGAGATTTTGGAGCAGTCGAAGTTGCTTAAGAAGGTCTGCAACTTGTTCCTGCGTTTCCAAAGGTGCACTGATGATCAAACTGATGTTCGAAGTGAAGTACTCAATCTTGTCCTCTTCGGAGTCCCAGTTGCCCGGAACCGTCGATCGAATCAAGTTGATGAGTTCCGTTGGGTCGGCTAGAGATTGAGCTCCGCCCATTCCATTTGGATTTCCGTTAATGAATGGAGTACCGGAACCGGATACTGGTCCTCGTCCACCGCCCATCATGTTACCGAAACCTCCACCACCCATTGGGTTGTTGCCCATTCCTGGAACTCCACCATTGAACTGCCCGAGTGTTGATAGATCGGGATTTAAGGAAACGTTGGAGTTCGTTGCAAGTTGTTGGTCGCGAAGTTGTGAACCCGAGACATCGTTCGTACGAACCAGGAGAGTGCTGCTGTGTGCTTGATAAGCAGACTGCAGAGCTCCAGCTAAACCACTGTTGTAGTTGCTTACGAAGTTAGGGATTGGAATAACTAAATCCTTCACGCTGTAAACTCGTTGAATCTGTTCACGATTCATCGTTTGCTTGCTGGTAATGTTTAGAACTTCGTTCTTGATCGTGTAGGTCAATCCGTACGGATCGAGCATCAAATTCAAGGCGCTCTTGAGCGAGATGGGAGTTCCACCAAGCTGCAGAGTTACCGGTTGGCCGCTGGTGATCCCTTCAGCGGAAATACCAATCGGATCGATGAAGATTGGAATACCGGTCATTTGATTGATCGTTTCCATCGCTTGCGAGAGCGGTCGATTATCGAATGTGACATCGATGGGTTCAATCATTTTTTCCCGAATCATCTTTTCGGCTGGTGTCATTCGCATCGAAACATCGCCCAGCTTTCGGCGGCTTCGAGTAAGGGTATCCCAATCATGGGCATCGCCAAAAGACATCGGAATACGATCGTCGATAGGGATGCTGGACTGATCGACGCTTGTGAAAGCATCTGCACCTTTCGTTGACTTCATGTCAGCGATGGTGTTTTGTTCGTGAATTCTTCTTGCGAGTCTCGCGTTACTGTGCATGACAGTTGCAATTTGCGATTTTGGATCGAGCTGTCCGACCTTTTTCGCGATGATTTCAGCTTCGGTGTAATTCGCGGTTTCCATCAAGTCGTTGTATTGATCAACCATGGACTGGATTTCGCCGTCGATTCGTGCACGCGTCGCGGCTTCGAGAGCCATGGTGTCTTCGATACGACGATTGCGTTCTTGTTGATCGATCGCTGGACGATTCTGGTCAACGTAAGCTTGAATGTTCGTGATCACGCGATCGATCATCGCCAAGTGGCTCTTTCGAATGCTTCCGTCAGCATTTGATTGGCTCGTTCGTTGTCGCAGGGCTTGTAGACGGTCGAGCGCACCGCTTGGGTCATTGCTCACCATTTTTTCAGCTTCAGCAATTTCGGTGGTAACTTCCCGCCACATCTTTTGACGAGCCATCGCTTGTTCTTGATTGACTTCTTGCATCTGACCAGCGTTGCTAGCACCCGCGGCAGGCTTTCCTGTTTGAGCGACATTGCCTTGTAGCAACATCAGCTTGTCTTTCAATTGAGCGCGAGTCATGCTATCCATTTCGGCTTCATACTTCCACGCATCAGTGAAGGTATCGATCGCGGTTTGGCGATTGCCTTTGACAAGCTCGTCCATCCCTTTCCGATAGAGTTGCTCGCCTGTGCTTCCGGCTTGAGGAGTATCACTAGGACTTGTTGCGCCAGCTTGTGTAATTTGAGTTGCATCGTTGGCAGGCTGGAATACACCTGAATTGATGTTGCCTTGGGCCATTGTTTGTGTGGCAGCGGCCGTCGTCACACCTGCGGCCGGTGCACCGGTCGATACAAGTCCGGAGGATCGGCTTCGTTGAGCTCGTTCGATCTCCATTGCGACTTGCCAAGGTCGCAACTGACCTGTTGTGTAGGCCGAGTCTGGAACGCGAAGCGCGTTGGCTCGTTCAACAAACTGCTGAGCGTTAGCAAGATCGCCACGACTCAAAAACAGTTTGGCTTGTGCTGAAAGAGCAACAGCTTGATCACGCAGTGGGTTCGCCGGTGGCGTTACTGCTGCTGTGGCTGTGAGTGTTGGAGTTGCTGGGGTGCTCGCATTCATTGGCGGGGCAACTAAACCGCTCTGTGTTGGTACCGAAGTCGTGTTAGGACTTGGGCTGGTTCCACTGGGGGGAGCCATCAACTGCGCATAAGTGGCTGTCGCCCCGAGGGGTGCTCCGGGTGTAAACACGGATGCTCCGAAGAGTCCGCCTGCTGCCGCAGCCATGGCGGACAAGAATCGCAGTTTTCGCAATCGTATAGTTTCGTTCAACGCGACGCTCCTTCTTCGCGACATGCAAAATATCATCGAGCTCAATCGGCGTGTACGTCTTACTGATCTCAATCCGGGCTTAAGCCCAAAATGGATAATGCAATAAAAACAAAACTCGCCTAAGAACTTCCGAAACTCAATCCATGAGTTTGGGTCTAGGGAGTACCATTCCTGCGGATCAGCGTCAAGAGGAAGATTAGAAATTATTTACGAAGCGAGTTCTTCGAGTATCTCGCAAGCTCGCAAAATCTGTTCGCGGCTTACGTCGAGATGTGTTACCAGCCGAAGGCTCCGAAGGCCAAACGGCAGAGCCGCAACGCCCATCGTCGCAAGCCTTTGCACAAAATCGGCGGCTGTCCCAAGCGATTCGTCAAGTCTGACAATCAAGATGTTCGTATCGACCGTTTCGAAGGCAAGGGAAAGTTTCTCGGAACGACGAACCGCTTCAGAAATAATCTGAGCATTCGCGTGATCCTCTGCCAATCGATCGCGTTGATGTTGAAGGCCATAAAGAGCAGCAGCAGCTAGAAAACCGGATTGCCTCATGCCGCCACCAAAGAGTTTCCTCGCTCGTTTGGCACGAAGGATGTATTCCTTAGTGCCAACCAGACATGAACCCACGGGAGCCCCGAGTCCTTTGCTGAAGCAGACACTCACCGAGTCAAATCCGCGGCACCAATCACGCTCAGCAATACCTGTTGCAACGGCAGCGTTAAACAATCGAGCTCCGTCCAGATGTGTCTTCAATTGATGGCTATGTGCCCAGTCGCAGATTTCGTTGACTTGAGCGAGCGGATGAATGCGACCACCGCCGCGATTGTGAGTGTTCTCCAGGCACACTAATTTTGTTCGTGCAAAATGATCGTTGTCAGGTCGAATTCGATTTCGAATCAGCTCGACATTTAGCAGGCATTCGTTACCAACGACCGTGTGTGCGACGAGTTGGCTTAGCTGGGCAAAGCCCCCTTGCTCATAGGTGTAGATGTGGCATTCATATTCACAGAGAAACTCATCGCCCGGAATGCAGTGCAAACGAATCCCAATTTGATTCGTCATTGTCCCGCTGGGCATGAAGAGCGCGTCTTCCTTGCCCAGCATCTCTGCGACCGTTTCTTCCAGCAGACGCGTCGAAGGATCGATATCGATTATCGCGTCACCCACTTTTGCTTGACTCATTGCCGCCAGCATGCCAGGTGTTGGGCGGGTAACCGTATCGCTTCGAAGGTCTATCACTAGTCTTTACCCACGTGCTTGACTTGTTCCCAGTACTCTTGGAACGCGTTTTCTTTATGAAAGTTCGGGCTGTTATCCATGTCATGGCATTCCATACATTTGTCTTGTGCTGCGTCTAACGGCAGTCGCATTTCCTCGCGAAGGCGAGCTAAAATCTCAGGCGCAACAAACGAATCACCTGACTCGGCTGCGACGTGAGCGGCTCCCGGACCGTGGCAGTTTTCGCAACCGTTGGCAACAAGGTGCGGAGTCTTCTCAAGCGACACAAATCCACCTACATAAGGATCAAATCCTTGCGGATTCCAACCCGTGACGTGGCAAGACAAACATTCTGGGTCGAAGTGACGTGCAACTTGTCCGCGACCAGGTGGATTGATGATCGAATCCGTTGCGTGAGCGTGCGGAGTGTTTTTCCAGATCTCGAAGGCTGTTGTGTGGCACTCTCCACAGCTTTCGGAGCCGACGAATTCGCGAGTCGAAGGGTGGCTAAGTGGCCGAAGTCCCAGCCCTTCTAGTCCTGTTTGCTTGAGCTCTGTTTGATAGCGTCCAAAGAGTTCCATGATCCGAGGCGAATCCTCGAACTGCGAACTCAATGCAACTCGTTGGTAGCTGATTGGGTCTGTCTTTCGATCATACAGCCCTACGACACCGGCATACATTCCCTTCACGCCGACTTGCAGCATGACCGATTTGGTACCTTCAATTGGCTCGGGTTTATAGTAGGGTTCGCCGTATCCTCCGGCAGTCACCACGAGATCAAAAATGGGAACGGACTTGGCAAGCTCGGCAGATTCTTCGAGTGAAGCGTGTGCGATCAAGACGAGAAAATCGCATTTTGCATCCTGGAGCTTTTGCGCAGCGGCTTTCAGAGCAGTAGCCGTCGGCGTAACGGTGACATCGCCGCTGCGAAGCTCTTTGGCCATCTCGTCACCGAGGACACCAGTGATACCAATCTTCCTGGTGCCGACTTGGATGATCTTGATCGGATCGGGAGCACCAGGAGTCAGAATCTCAACGTTGGCGGCGACGAAAGGACTCGATTGCTTCCCGTTTTGATCTGTCAAAGCGACGTAAAGATCGGTTGCGGATAGCTTTAGCTCTTCCGGCCCGAACATAATTGCCGAGTAATCCATCATCTTGAGAGCCTCTGCGGTTCGAGCGAATTTTATCTCGCTTTGACGACCAAACCTTCGAACTTGATCGCCAGTATCTATCGGGAAAACATCCCATCCTCGCTCGCGAAGACTCGTTAAAAGGGTGTCACGTCGGTTCAGCCCACCTTTTTGATTCTCGAGTCCGGTACAACCGCAAGGTTCTATATATCCATGCTGCCGACCGGTGAGCATCAGACAAGCCCAGGGCTTTTCCCAATCGGGCGCGATGACTTGATTTTTTTCGGCTTCGGTTGCGACGGTGATCGGATCTTCTGTCTTGGGAATATTCTTCCCGATCAAATTCAGGTCGGAATCGCTATGGATAAGCGGCTTGGCAGCCACGATTGCTGCAGCGGCTGACGGAGTTTTTTGTTTCGAAATGTTATCGGGTGAAGCTGCCGTTGTTTGCGGTGGTTTGGCAGTTGATGGTTTGGTTTGTACTCGATTGGGTGAGGGAGAACTCTGCGCGGGACGAATGAAAATACGGCTGCCCGGCTTTGCAGGAGTACCGGATCGTCCATTGTTTTGGCGAAACCTTTCCTGTGCTTGGGTAGTAAGATTTGGCACGGCGATACCAACGACAATGACAATGCCAGAGACCCACACTAAATGACGGGCTAGGTATCGGGAAAAGCTTTTGTATTGAGCCATGGATCTACTTCGACTGATTTGTGAACGAACTCTCACTGCCAGTGCAACTGTAAAGAATCGTTTCGGTCGCGGCTATCCTCTGATCGCAGAAATTTTTCCACCTGTCCGATTGAATTCGAAATTGGCCATGAAATCGTTCTGCCCTAAGGCCCTACCCCTTCGAAACGTTTGGGATTTAGAAGTTGATCGACTCTTCTTTTTCAACAATGAGCTTCATATACAGGCTAATTTCGCTTGCCTCTTCCTGATCGGTTTCGAAAAACAATTTGATGTAGTTATCCGAACTTGTTCCGCCTCTAGCAATTTCGCGGCATCCTTGAGGTACTTGAATCCGAACGGGAAAGAGCGTTTGGGTAGGATTCCGAGTTGGCTCGCCAATAACGATATCAAATGTACCTTGGAGATTCTCGGGTGTAATTTTCTTTACCTTCAGCCCAATCTGTTTGCTGTCATTATTCCGAGCCGCTACCCAAAAGAGCTTTTCGCCCCCTTTTTCACTGACAAAAATCCCAGCGTTAAACACATTGGCACGCTCGTTGTAGTCGGTACCTGCAACGATTCGTAGATCCGAAACACATTTACCGGTGCAACGAACCGATAGTGGATACTTTTCGGTCTCACCTACATCGAGACGAACTTGCCCATTCACGGGTCCAGCGGGTAGTCCGGGAGCAACTTCTACTTTGAAATCTGCCACATGACGAGCGTCTGCGTGCTCGGGCACTTCCCCAGGCTCCAATCTACGAACCTCGTTGGTGACCTTGATTCGTCTCTCATCCAAATCTGCCCAAAATCCACTCACCCAAAGTGGTGTTTCTTCGTAGCTATACAACCTAAACGTTTTAGTCAGACTATCTCGGGCGGAGAATTCGCCAAAACTCAATTCTTCCGGCTCTAGAACATAACTTTGTCCTATTTTCCCGTGAATGCTTAGCTGGACTTCCAGTTGTCGCGGGTCGTTCGTTCCGATCGTCGCGGTCTGAGAAAACTCGGACAAGTTCCCCTCGGCGGTCCACTTCAACCCGACTTCGGTTTCCTCGCCTGGTTCCAAGACCGATTTTTCGAGCGAACCGATCGTGCATTTGCAAGTGCTTCCTTTCACCGTCAATTGGAGTGGAGCGAGCCCCACATTCTTGAATCGGAAACTATGTGATCTTGAGGAGCCTCGCTTCATTGTTCCAAAATCAAGTGTTGTCCCGTCCGGGGTTTCAACCTTGGCGATCGACAATTGGGAGATAATCCCTGAAGTGGCCGTGTTTTTCGGGGCTAGGTTTTTCTTTTTCTGCTGTTCGATAACGTCAGACGCGATCGCAATGGAGTCGAGGTTGATATCTTCGCCAATGATATGTGGATTATTAGCAGCCAGTGAAGAAGCTCGCCAGTAGCCAAACCCGCTTCCCAAAATGGCGGCCAAAAAGACAAATACGATCGTTTTCATAGGTGCAATGATTGGTGATTGAAAAATTCAACTGATCCAAAAAATGTTTTGCCACGGTTATGGCAAGTCGTTCTGCTTATTTTTAAACATTACGTCGGGCGTGGTGACTTCCTTTTCGATTTTACGACTGGTCAGGAAGCAATATGCCTAGCCCAAGTCGCATCCAGGATACATTGTAACAGGAGGTTTAACTTCTGGAACTATTTCAGCGAACTTGGCATACCGAGTTGAGTACGAAGAAACTCGAAAACAGGTTCTGCTCGGACCCATCCTGGCCTGCTGCTGGACTCGATACTGGCTGCCTCACGAGCTTTTTGCCACACTGCGGGGGCCAAGCGTGTCGATTTAGGTCCGACATTTGGAGGCCAAAAGAGACTGGCACCAAAAAGCTTGCGATCCACGTGAGTGATCCTTTGCTGTAGATCGGCAGCTTGATTCCAAGCTTCGTTGGCAAGTTTTTTGTCATCGGCGATCCATGCGACCAGGGCAACTTGTGTCAGAATGCCCAACTCAGAGGGGGCAAGTCGACTCGCTTCCTTGAAGTACTTGAGCGAAGTTGCTAATGCTTCCGATTCGTAAGCTGCAATCGCCAGTTCCCACTGACCCGATTGAAGCCAGACTTGCCAATTTGCGAGGTCTTTCGCTCGGTAGTTTTGTGCCAAATCACGTGCGGTTCGTAGTGTTTGATACTGGGAGGATTCTTTGCCGACTAAATCATTTGTGATCGGACGACGCGCGATGACTGCCAACGCTTCACGATAAGCCGAGTCCGCTACAAATCGAGACGGGAATGGATCCCACGGATCAGAGGCAACGAGATCGTCCAGTCGAGCCATCGTGATCGGAGTTTTTGAATCTTGTAACCCGATTTGAAGCGACTTTAGCTTTTGGGTTGGGAGCCATGTGGAGTAATAAAAGACAAGCAACAGCAACATGGGTGTTACTGCTCCCATCGCTGCGACCCAGCTTTGAAAGGTCGCCTTAGGAATTGCGCGGTCTGAGGATTTGGCTGCGATGGCGTCTGCGACAGGAAATTGCTCCGTGACGATCATCATTCCAGCAAACCATATAGCTACCAGAACAGCCAGCGAGTTGCCGACACCAGGAGTCATCCAACCACCCGAAGCCAACAGATGAACAAGCAACGCGACGATCGCCGCTCCGATCCCTTGAACCTCATTTTGGCGAGCCACCAATTGGGGCGACTGCGCCGAGTCTAAATTGTTTTTGATTCGATTCTTTTTGGGCAAACGCGATGTCTCAATCAACTTCGTGTTTTCTCGATAGAAACTCCACATGAAGTAAGCGATGACAACCGGGATTCCTAGCCAGTAGGGTGTAGCAACTGGCGAAGGTCCTAACGCCCCAACGGAAACCCAAACAAAGATCAATCCAATAACGCCACCACTGTAAACTGAAATCGAAGCCGCCTGGAATGAACTTTTTCGTAGCTCGCAGCCTTCAGTAGAAATCGTATCTGCGGTTCGTCGCTTCCAACTGAGAGCTAAACCAACGAGGATCGCTGAAGATAATCCAGCAAGCGCTGGCAAGCCGGCCGTTCCAAGCGTTTCAAAAAGAAAATGATGTGGATCGGCAACTGTTTCCGAAGCTTCCAATGATTTGAACGTTGCGAAATAAGCTTGAAAGTTCCCAGGGCCGACTCCCAACCACAAGTGTTCCCTTGCCATCCTTAACGTCGTTTGCCAATACCCCAATCGATATGCGAGCGACTGCGGTGCCTCAAGAACCAGCTTGCGATCCCATAGGTAAATCGCCATAACAAGCCCAACGATCATGAACACAAAAATTGCCGAGTAAGGGTTCACAAGCCGCTTCAACTTTTTGGAAACGCGCGGGTGATTCACCACATAGACAAAACATCCAACCAACAGCGCGATCCATGCAGTGCGGCTTTGTGTCATCACAAGCACCCACAGCATCAATGCTCCAACAATCATGGCTGCAACACTCATACGATTGGGCAACAAGTTGAAATCGAGATCGCTCGACTGAGGCGGACGATCAACGATTCGATGAAAGCCTTGAGCAAACAAAACAACCAACCACGGCAGCAAGAAACCAGCTAGCGAGTTCGTAAGCGCGAAAGGTCCTGTCGGCGAAGTATCGCGCAAGCGGCCTTCAAATAACATGTAGGTCGATGATCCCGTCGCTGCCTCAATCCCAGCTTCAGCAAGGACCGCTTGAGGATCGCTTCGAAAACGCTCACGATCAGCAGGTAACGAGACGAAGACTTGATAGCACCCGTGCAGGCTTACTAGGAAACAAAGCGCGATCATCCACTTGATAAAGGGCTCGGCAGTCCCACCAATTTGCACCAAGCGAAAGGTAAGAAAAAACGCAGCGAACCAAGCAACCCATTGCCACCATCCATTAATCGCAAATCGAAAATTGCCGACTCCGTATACGTTCCATGCCGCTAGGAAAATCCAGATGATTGTGAAGACAACTGCGACGATGAACCAATTGCCCAACGTATTACTCGCGGCTGCGTTTTCGCGTTGCGAAGTGCTACCTACGAGAGAAAACTGCCTCGAACTTCCAAGGCGCCTTCCGGATAGATTCATCGTTTGCAAGGAGCCGCTCAACACCAAAGCCAAGACAAATATGACCCACACCACTAACCAAAGTAAAGTTTGAGGCAGTGTCTCGCCAGCGGCAATTTGGTTTGTATCGCTGGGCACCATTTGACCGACACTCAGCAGCCCGGCTGTTGCACCAAATACAATCAGCAAAAGTCTTTGTGGAAGATTGTTCACCCGGTTGTCCTGCTCTCAAGAATTGCAATAAGGCTAATGACTGCAGCAACCATCAGCACGACAACCCCAGCACCGACAATGTCCGTACGATTCAAGAGTAATGCTCCCAAGCCGCATGTCAACGTTGCCAAATAGATCGTCAACACGGCACTCTTCTTTGACAGCCCGAGATCAACCAATCGATGTGAAAAATGTCGTTTATCACCCTCGAATGGACTTCTACCTTCACGCAAGCGAATCCATATTACGCTACACATGTCATAAAGCGGAATCGCTAACACACAAAGCGGAGCCAAAATTGCGTGGGGTGTCTGGCCTTGATAGCCCGTATAGGTTGTCAACAAAGTCGCAATCGCTATCCAGTATCCAACGAGGTAGCTTCCCGCGTCACCCATAAAGATCGAAGCAGGAGGCCAATTGTGTTTCAGAAATCCAAGAAGCGATCCAACTAAAACGAGAAGCATCGCTGCAACAAAAAGCTGCGGCTGGCGAGTCCCTGGATCGGGCTGAAGAATCAACATCAATGCAAGTATCGAAGCAGCAATCGCAGCGACTCCACCACTGAGTCCATCCATGTTATCGAGCATGTTAAACGAATTGATCAGCGCCACAATCCATAGGACACTCATCAGCCCTGTTAACCAAGGCAAGTCGATAAAGGCAGTCAACTGCAACCCCTGCCAATAAACGATCCCTGCCGCGACGACAACTTCAACAACCAGACGAACTTGCCAACGTAATCCAGATCGGTCGTCAGCCAATCCAAGTAGCATCAAGATAGTAGCCCCCAACAGCAACACCCATATCTCGGCAACCTTCTCACGCAGCCCCGGTAAGTGTATCGAAAGCGGATTCAAGGGACCGATGGGTTTCCAAACGGATTCATCGATGAAGATCGCTGCTGTGCCTAAAGCAAAGGTGCCAACAAGTCCTGCCCAAATCCCTAAGCCACCCCCGAGCGGAATTGGAGTAACGTGGATCTTTCGATGTCCTGGTTTGTCCATCAGTCCAAGTGGTTTCGCAGCTTGGCGCACAACGGCTACTGAAAAAAAGCTAATCAGAAATGAGGGCAAGACCGTTACCAATAAAACGAGAATCCAGATCATTGATAACGCTACGCTTCCCAGCTTGCCAACCGACCTCTCGACAAACCGTTAGCCGAGCCATGGCCATATCGTGACAAAACAGTAGAGACTCTGCAAGAATACCTAAAGTTTCAGGAAGGCGGCGGCCTCTTGCTTCGTCCAAAAGTTAAAACTGGGGTTTGTACTCGTAATAGAAGTCGAAAGAATTCTGAAGACTCCAGATTTCATTGTCGTTTCTGTCGAAGTCCGAATTCTTACGAACCCGGCTAACGAAAATTTAGATTGGCAGAGAATTGGAAACTAAACAAGAAATCGAAAGCTGAATCTAAGGGGTGATCGGACTAACGATCACTGGAGGTTGATTAGTGCTGGTCGTCGAATTGTTACCTGAAGTTGCCAGTGCGGCAACAATTCCGGCAACAGCAAGTGCACCACCGCCGCCGAAACCTCCACCACCGATTCCACTTCCGCCGCCACCACCAAATCCGCCGCCACCGCCGCCAAATCCGCCTCCACCAGGGAATCCAACCGTTGGACCAGCCGCCATGTTGGTAGGTATTGGTTCAACGCCGTAAGCATTCGTGATTTCATCGCGAACTCTTACCATGAGCTTTGGTGGAATCAAGAACACGTACAGCTTTGACGAAGCCGCAGGGGGTTGTAATGAAACCGGCAGATCCTGACGATCTTTAGGCATAGCGAGAGCGGCCGACGCAGGGAGCACTTCGAATTCAAACGCCGAGTATCCGGCAGGCCCTGAAGCAATCACACCATAAGCACCGACGGCCAAGTTTGGTAATCCGAAACTTCCATCCTCCGCGCTGGCCGTTGCTCTTGCGACTGTTTGTCGATCTCGAAAAATCGTTATACTCGCGTATCGTTGGGACCGATCCAAATCGCGATCGGCAACGACGACGCGGCCATCGAGTGTTCCGTCTTTTCTTAGATGGACACGGTAAGCCGACACGCTTGAGGGCATGAAGTCGCCAACTCCCATCACTGCGCCCACGCTCGAAGTTGGTGAACTGCTGCTCGCAAGGGAAGTAAGAATCGCATCACGATCAGCTGGCATCGGAGCCAAGCGAACGTCGCTAGCAACAAGGTTCTTTTCTAAAGCTTTCTCAGGCGATACTGATAGGATGGGAATCGCAGCGTGGAAATTCTCGTCGTTTATTAGTAAGGCGTGCAGAGCGTCTACCCTAACGTTCGTAAACTGCGCGATTCCAGACGAATTTGTTGTTGCGACCTGTTTAACGCCGTCCTCATCGAGTAGCGAAACCAAAAGGTTGGATCGAACAGATCGCTGTCCCTGAGCACCGAGTGACTCCAATATTACTTTTAGTTTTCCATCTTCCACGCGAGCAATAAAGTCCTCAGGCAGATCAACGTCTTCTCCCTGAAACACTGCATTCAAAGAGAAGTTCACTAAATGCCTTTGGTCATTTTCGTCTGCTAGTAGGCTACGGTCCAAAAATACGACCATCGAGCAAACGAAGCTCAAGCAAAAAGCAATACTCGCTGATCGAACCACAGACTCAGAGATGTTTCTCATAATAAAATTTCTCATGTTGTTCAAGCGTCCTTGATTCGACATTGTTGTCTATGAAGATCGCGCAAAAAGGCCTTACAGTCAACGTGTGGGGGGAAGAATAACCCTGACTATAAGGTTAATTTGCATCTTTCGCCGTAAAAAGGAAAAATCTCTGCGATTGATGACTTTGGTGACTTATTTTGAAAAAAGTCCCGCCTGATTAGTCTCAATGACTAAAAAACATTGTGGAATATCGAAAAAACCTTGGATAACCAGTCCGTTAATTGGGCGCACGTTCACGAATAGACTTCCAGTTTGCTTTGAAATTTGAGTAGTCTCCGACCCCAGAAAGGTCTAAGGAAAGGGTCGAAAGTCGCCGCTTCGCATCGGTTAAGAAATCGTCGCTTAAATCTGCCATGACGAGATCACCAGGGCTCACAAATACAAAGCCCTTTCCGCACCCGGAAAAGGTCATGCCCGATCCTGAAATCTTAAGCAGGCGAGCTACGTTAGTTGTTTTTGTTGCATCTCGATCGTCGGATTGCGCATCAGAAAAGACACTCGCCATCTCGGCATTGATTCCTGCAATAACGCCGACAGTGCAGTCCCGAAGCAAGACTTGATTGAGAACAGCCGCCCCGCTCTCGATCCACAAACCACTGGTCGTGTTGGAAATCAGGGCGCCCGAGATCGTGAGAGTGGATTCCTGACCAGTGAAATGGAGCCCGTTAAGATCACCGCCGACCAGTTCGATATCCTCTAATGTTACGTCGCTTGATTGCGATTGAAAATTATGTTCCTTACTATCTCGGATTGCAGTGTCTTGAACGAAGATGGTGGAGTGATCTACGGCAATGCCCGACTCAAAGCCACTGATCAAGCTGCCCGAGAGTTTAACGTTGGAGTTCTTTTCGACAGCGATTCCCTTTCTCAGGTTGGTACGATTCCCCGTGATCTGAGCTCCGTCTATCTTCACAGTCGAATCGCGAATCCAAATTGAATCATCGCAATTCTTCATTGCGAGCGGGCGTTCTTTGACCCCTCTCAACAAAACATCTTTGCATCCGGTGAGCGATACAGCTAGTTTAATCTCGCTAAAACTACATTGGTCGATCGTTAACTGGCTAGTCTTTTGGTCCCGCCATTCGATTCCAGCCAAGCAAGGGCCTTTAAACCGACAGTTGCTAATGGCTCCAGATGCACCTTCGGCTTGAATGCAAACCTTCTTCATCGAATCAGGACTATCAGGATGAAGTATAAAGTTACAACCATCGACATTCATCGACGATCCGATTTCGCTGCGAATCGTCGCATGTTCCGAAGATTGAAAATCGCTTGTCGTCGCAGTTAATCGAGAATTACTTCGGAGCTTTACACAATCGAATGAGTTTGAAACTACGAAGCACTTCGCTAACCGAAGTTGTCCCGAATCAACATCGATTGTATTTGCTTGTTTGTCGCCAGAACTATTGGTCTTCAGCTTTAAGTTTTCTAAATCAACAGTAGCGTTGTTTCGAACAACTAAGCAAGACTGGCCTTCGGTTTGCAAAATCACGTTATTCCGATCACCTTGTCCAATTAACTTTATATCCTTATCGACAACGAGAGACTCTCGATAGGTTCCTTCGAGAACAATAATCGTGTCGCCAGCTTCCGAATCCGCGATCGCAGCAGAAAGGCTTTCGTGGGTTCCGTCGCTCATGCGCACCGAAACTCGAAACGGCTTCTGGATCACCGGGGGCATCGGCGGTGATTCGGGGGGTGGTTCCTTAGGGACCGTTTTCTGCGGAAGACTCGCCCTAGGATCCAAAGAATTCGCAGCCAAGGCACTCGGGCTCTCTGGGCTAATGGAATTGATGGGCGTTAAACTTTCATTTTCGATTGGAACCGGTATTTTGGATGGTTCAGAATTAGTGTTTGTTTTAGGTACCGACGTCAACGAGGGCACCTCTGGAATTGGCCTCGACTGCTCTTTTGTAACTACGAAGTACATTAATCCTAATGCACTCACGGTACATGCTACGGCAACTAACGGGCCGACTAAATTCCAGATCCGGAAGATTCGACTCGGCGTCGATCTCCCAAAATCCCTTTGAGACTGGTTTCCGCTCGTGAACCTTCGATTTTGGGATAAATGATCGGAAGAATAAGCTTGTGACCCAAAACGTCTGCTTTGGGAGCTGCGATGAAGATCGGGCATAAGCTTGAGAACGCTTTGCTGAGGTAATGCGTCGATTGCGTCGTCAATCGCTTCAATCAATTCGCGAACGCTACCAAACCGGTCACTGGTTTTTTTCGCGCAGCATTTACGGAAAATTGCGTCAAAAGCGGCGGGAATATTCGGTTGACGCTGATGGATCGGCCGCGGGTCCTTCTCGAGAATCTGCTCTTTGAGATCACGCATCGATTCAGCGTAGAACGGAGACTTTCCAACTAACGCCTCATAAAAAATAACGCCAATCGCCCAGATATCTGATCGGCCATCGAGCCATTGCGTGCGACCCAAAAACTGCTCCGGGGACATGTAAAGAGGTGTTCCAGCAACCTCTGTGCGGCCGCTTAAATCTTCCTCATCCGAGACTGCCAAGCCAAAGTCGGCAACAAATGGTCGCCCGGACAGGTCGATCAACAAATTCTCAGGCTTTAAATCACGATGGATCAACCCGATACCGTGAGCCGATTCCAAGGCCTCGCAAACCGGTCGCAAAATCCCGATCACCTCGCCGAGCGACAAAGCGCCACCACGTTCCTTCAAAAAGGCTCGAAGGGTTTGTCCTTCGATCAATTTTTGAACGACAAAGGGCTGTCCATTTTCTGTGACTCCGACATGATAAGTCTGGACAATTCCCGGATGTTCAAGCTTGACGGCCTTGCGAGCTTCATCGATGTACTGCCTTTGTAGATGCTTGTCATTCAGGATTGGCACCTTGATCGCCACGTCGCGATCAAGCATTTCATCGTAGGCCCGGTAGACAACGCCAAAAGCGCCTCGTCCTAACTCACCACGAATCGAAAATCCCGGTATCCGGATTTTTGCTTCGCTGATCGTGCTGAATAAATCTTGACTCGGTTGCGGTTTCCCCGGCGAGACCGCCTCTGTGCCTGAAAGATTGCCGGCTTGTGGAACGGACGACCGCCCGCTCGCTGCTTCGTCGGAGTCGAATAGGGCAGTCGCTAACGGATCGCTAGAAGCCAGAGAAACAGGACTTTGTTCCTTCCCCGGACGGCTAGGTGTGATGTTCTCAGGCGTTTCCGCTTCAGAAATGGACGATTCAACGCTATTGGTAGTGTCATCTACATTTTGGGGAGGTCTTAGGGTCCCGTCGCCAAGTCGATTTTTGTTAGCAGGAAAATTATTACCCTCCATTAGTCAACCCTCTTCTGTGTGAGATAGGTCTTTAGTATAGCGCTAGCATGACGAACAGTGCAATCGGAATACGGCGAATCAGACAGCTTATGCCTTCACCAGGCCAACTCGATCTCGACTATATTGGAGCGTCACGGAATAAATCCATCGTTTTTGTCGAAATAGAATTTGCTATTCATTTTAGAACTGTAGTGAGTCATATGAGTTTGGATTGGGATCGATTGGCTTCTATCTTGAAGTCTCAGAAGCGATTTATATTGACCAGCCACATTCGCCCCGATTGCGACGCGCTGGGGAGCGAACTTGGCATGGCCGGCGTCTTGGAAGGCATGGGCAAACACGTCGAAATCGTCAATGGCCATCCAACACCACCTGGTTTAGCTTTTTTGGATCCAAGCCAAAAAATCAAGACCATTGGTGAACATATTTCTCCTGATGAGGTCGCGGGTGACTGCCTGATCGTGCTCGACACAAGCGCCTGGGCTCAGCTTGGTCCAATGGCAGATGTGCTGCGGCGATTTCCTGGCCCCAAGCTCTGTATTGATCACCACGTCGGTGAGGACGAATTGGGAACCGAATTTTTCAAGGACACCAGCGCCGAAGCAACCGGTCACCTCGTCACCCTTTGCGCGAAGAAAATGGGAGTGCCCATTACTCGTCATATGGCAACAGCTTTGTATGCAGCGATCGCGACCGACACCGGTTGGTTTCGGTTCGCCTCAACAACATCTGCAACCTACAGAATCATTGCCGAACTCATGGATGCCGGCGCAGATCCGTCGGGCGTTTACGGCGATTTGTATGAAAGAGACACCCTTGGGCGTGTTCGGCTTCGCGGTCGCATTCTGGCTCGTACGGACATCGAGATGGAAGGCCGCCTTGTTTCCACGCATGTCTTTAAGGAAGATTTCCCAGAAACGGGAGCACTCCCAAGCGATACTGAGGACGCGATCAACTTAACGCTCGCGATTGCTGGTACCAAAGTTGGAGTCATATTTATCGAACAGCTAAAGGGGGGCTATAAGATAAGCTTCCGTTCGAGATGTCACGTTGACTGCAATAAACTTGCAAGAAGCTACGGAGGAGGAGGCCACCGCGCTGCGGCAGGCGCGTTTATCGAAGGTGACTTCCAAGAGATACGCGAACGAGTCCTTCAAGATATGCGAGACGCACTGCTCGCACCTGCTTAAATCGACTCTGCAATTTATTCGCTTCAAGTAGCTCGCTTGAAGTAGTTCGTTTCAAAACATTCATGTCGCTTCATGCAAACGATGAAGCACTTCATGAATCTCTTGGGAGTGAAGTCCACGTTGAGCAATCGCTTTTGCACCGCGAAAATCGGCTTTCGCGGTATGACGGTTCGGCACAGAGATGATATGTGCCTTCGCAGCAACGCCAGCAGCTGTACCAATGGCACTATCTTCGAGCACCAACATCCGCTCGGTTGACGCCCGCATTTTCTCAGCCGAAGCATGATAGATATCAGGATGCGGCTTGGCGTTGGCAACATCTTCGGCAGTAATGACAAAGTCCACACGATGTAGCAGACCTACCATCGACAAAGCTTGTTCCGCAAACGATCGTCTTGAACTTGTCGCAACACATCGAGGTAGTTGAAGCCGGTCCAACATATCAATCAACTCGGGAACACCTGGCATGGCTTCCAGTTTTGCCGGGAGAAGCTCTTCAAAAATTGCGTCCGATTCGATTTGGAGCATTCGCCAATTCTCGGTAAGCCCTTCAGCTTCGATGAGTACTCCATAAGCCTTTGGTGCCGGAAGACCCATCATTGCTTGGCGAACTTCGTGGCGATACGTTTTGCCACGTCGCCTCATGAGTTCTTCACCGGCGATTTCGTATAAATCCTCTGTGTTCAACAGAAGACCATCCATGTCCAAAGCAACTGCTTGTATCCAACGTTCTGTCTTCAAACCAATCACACTCCAGTTCGCCATTGCGGCTGCGACATCGCTTGCACATCAGGATGCGGAAAGCCTAGGGTCTTATCGACAATGTTTAATAGCGGTTGTTTCGCGAGGTAACGCTTTAAATTCTCACACGCCAACCTTGTGGAATCGTCTACTCGACAAGCCGCTTGAGCACCGACGTGTGGCGTGATAATCACGTTAGGCATTGTCCAAAGCGGACTCGTTGCAGGAAGCGGTTCAACATCGGTGACGTCTAATCCTGCTCCCGTAAGATGGCCATTTTCTAATGCGTTGACAAGGTCCTTTTCGTTAACGCAAGAACCTCGCGCAACGTTGATCAAGATGCTTCCCTTCGGCATCGCCTCAAACACCCGTCGGTCTATCCACTGATGAGTCGACTTGTTCAATGGTAAGGCAAGAATCAAGATCTCGGACTTCGCAGCCAACGCTAGTAAATCTTCCGGCGGACCCAGCGTATCGACCTCCGTTGGCTTGGAGACCGGATAAAAATCAATTGCTGAAATTTGCGTGCGAAATGGCTTGAGAACCTGAACCAACCGTCGACCATTACCACCAAGTCCGACGATTCCAATTCGCTTGCCATGAAGATCGCCCGTCGGTTGACGAACAAATTCTTTTTTCTCCGATTGCCGAAAGAAAGTCGGTAAGCCTCGGAGCAACCCCAAAAGCAAGGCAAGCGTCTGCTCGGCGACTTGATCCGCAAAGAGCCCCGAGGCACTGCATACGGTTATATCTGAATCGATTACCGCTGGCACTAAGCAATGATCCAGTCCTGCTGCTGAAGATTGGATGAATTTTAGTCGCCCTTGACGCACTACCGCGTCCCAATCGACGGGAACTTTTGCGTGCCCAACAAAGATATCTGCATCAAAAATCGCTTTTCCAATCCCATCTTGCCCCGCATTAATGAAATTCCACCCCGGTGCGGCCTTTAGCAACCAGTCAAGATGCCTTGGCAAGACGGGATAACAGACAACAATATTTTGCTGAGATTTATTCGTGGTGGGCTTGGAGCTCATCCGCCGGTCCGACTTCTAGATTGTTAGATGGATTTAGTTCGGTAGTCGATCAAGTTTTTTCTTGTAGCGTTATGTTGTGGGAAACTCATTTTCCGTCAACGCTCAATCCGTAAAACCCCAAAGATATTTTGAATGACTTTGCAGCGACAGGTTGATGAGAGCTGTCGAACCAGCCAAAATTGGTTTTTCAGACCAGCCGGCCCAATTGATGTTCTCTCGGTCGCGTGGCCACTGATGCTTTCGACCGGTCTCTTCTCGATCACTATCTTCGTTGACCGAATGATGCTCTACGCGTATTCGGATCAAGCCGCAGCCGGTGCTATGGGAGCCGGAACCATGTTTTGGGCGGTGACCTGCCTACCGGTTGGAATCTTTGGCTTCACAAGCACGTTTGTTGCACAATACGTGGGGGCCGGTCGCATGGATCGCGCTATGCGCTCGGTCATTCAAGGCATTATGATGGCGGCTCTGACTGGGCCCATCCTCTTCCTGCTCGCATGGCAGTCACCTCAATTCTTTGGCATGTTTCATGAGCCTGAACTGGTCGGCCCTGAATCGAGCTATTTTCAATGGGTATCCGTCGGGGCGTGGGCAACAATCGTGACCGCTCCACTGGTTGGCCTTTTTGCCGGGACCAATAAAACCCGATTGCTTTTACTTTGCGATTTTGTCGTGACTATCCTGAATTTCATCTTGGACCTTCTTTTGATCTTTGGATTTCTTGGATTCCCAAGGCTCGGCATCGTGGGTGCCGCGCTCGCAACGTCAATAGCGCTGGTGACGAAGTTGATACTTTTGCTCATCGCCGCAAACTATCTTTCATGGCCCGGACAAAAAAACTCCGATCCGAATTCAACTGTCGTACCGAAGAGAGTAAGCCTCTTTTATGAAAAGTGGCAGTTCGACTGGACTATCTCACGAAGGCTACTCCATTTCGGTTGGCCTGCGGGGATTTCTACTCTCGCAGAAGCGATTACTTTTTCCGTGATCATGATGGTTGTCGGGCAACTCGGTGAACGAGCTATGGCTGCTACGACTCTTGCTCTTGGCGTAAACATGCTGGCGTTCATTCCAATGATGGGACTCGGCCTGTCAATCGGAGTCCTCGTCGGACAATATCTCACCAGCGGACGTCTTGAATTGGCAAAACGAAGCGTTCGTTCAGGATTGCTGATCGCGATGGCTTACTCGACTTTCTTTGCGATTCTTTACGGAGTTTTTCCGCGAGAAGTCCTCTCCGTATACAGCATTGGAGCCGAGTCCTATCGCTTCGACGAGATGAAGGACATCGTCATACCAATACTCTGGTTTATCGCTGTGTATTGTATCTTCGATGGAATACAGATTGTCTTCGTCGGTGCACTAAAAGGTGCCGGCGATACATCATTTGTTTTAATCGGTCATATCGTTAGCGGCGTGGTAACGATCGGGACAGGAAAACTATTAGGTGACTACTTTTACGATGGCGGTGGCCTCTATTGGTGGTGGGGAGTTATGACCGCTTGGGTACTTGTCATGGCCGTGATGTTTGCGTCCCGCTACCTCCACGGTGGCTGGCAAAACAAACGTGTCATCGAACCGGATCTTGGCAACGTCTAAATGCAACTTTGGAGTGCTGTAACTCGTCACAGCTTTCTGGTTGAAGACATGGCGAAGTAGAAAAACGTTCTCTTCACACAGGTTTTAGAGATAGGAGACCGTTTGATAAATCTTAAAGCGGCGACGAGTCGCCGCAGTCCAAAGTATGGAGTGCTGTGACTTGTCACAGCTTTCTGGTAAGGACGTCGCGGAGTAGAAAGACATTCTCTTCACACGGGTTTCAGAGATAGTAGACCGTTTGATAAGTCTTAAAGCGGCGACGAGTCGCCGCAGTCCAAAGGTTCCAACTGTTTACGCCACAACCATAAACTCCAACAAATGATCGCGACAACCCACCATGTCCAATCGCCGCATTGCTGCCAAAGGCCGCTTCGGGAGTCACGATAGGGGGTCGCTATAATGGATTCGGCCGTTAGACGTTTGGAGACAGCTATCTGACGTCCGGATCCGTCAATCCAAGCAGACAACCCAGTGTTCGCTGCTATCAACAACGGTCGGCGATTTTCAACGCAAGCGAAGGTCGCACACGCGAGATGATGGTCCAGGATCGACGAGCCGCGAAACCATCCGTCGTTCGTTAGATTGATCATGATGCTCGGATTGTTCCCTTGGGCTATAGATTCCACGATTGAACGACGATTCAAATGGGGTAAAACATTTTCAAAACAAATAGTTGGGGCTAATTGAACCCCGTCGCCGAGGTCAAACGTTTGGCACAACTCTCCCGAAGACGCCGGAGCCATTCCGATAATTGAATAGAAGATCGGAAACAAATCCCCAAGCGGGATGTACTCGCCAAACATCACCAAGTGGCGTTTGGCATAGTAACCTGCACGCTTTCCGTCGCGGTCAATCCAAACGGCGGCATTCAAACGAGCCATCTGATCGCCTCGAACTCGCAGAAGATCGTTTCCGACAATGAGATGCGGTAGCTTCAAGGGCTTTTGATCTGGCTCAGAACCACTTTCGCTTGTAGCTGGTCGCTTCGGTGCAGCTCCGCGTTGCGCAATGTCTGCTTTCATATTGAATTGTTCCCGCAACTCTTGAGAGAGTTCGGCGAGTTGTTCTTTGGTCATCCCGTTAGATGCTCCTTCCCTAGCCCAAACGGACGGTACTTCAAATCCAGGTTCCAAATCCAAAAGCGGATTATCAGCGGTAAACACCGACTCTGGCCAGATCACAAGATCGACCTTTGGATTGGCGAGAAGGGTCTTCGTGGTCAGTTCCAGATAGCTTTGCCACGACCGCGCGTTTCGCTCTGGGTTAGCCTCGAAGAGGGTCGGTGAATTTTCCTGAATCAATGCTGCCGTTAGCAGTGGCTTTGCAGATGAGTCTTTTTCATGAGGCGTTTGGACACTTACGATTCCGTAGAAGATCCAAGCTGCAACGCAGGCGATCGGGAAAACAAACTCGTAACCATTCAGCCGTGCAGCTTTCCCGCGGAACGCATAAACAGCGTGTATCACTTGGTACAGAAGACCTCCTGCAATCACAATCATTGCGCTCACGCCGTAGCCTCCCAAGTGTGCAGCAATTTGTATGAGAATGGGTTGGTCAACGACAGTATGCCCCAGTAGGCATGCCGAGAAACCGGTTATGAAATATCCGCGAAACAATTCCCACGCAACCCAAGTACAAGGAGCTGCAATTTGCCAGGGAATTTTCCAGGTATGAACTAGCTTCCGGCAAGTCCCAACCCAAAGTGGTAGGTAGACTCCACAGTAAAGACTCAGTGCGAGCCAACCTCCGTAGAGCGGCCAGTACGCAAGTCGAATGCCTTGGAGAAGCGCCAGCCAAAGCAGTGAACTGCAGCACCAAAGCCATCGGTACTCTTTGGCGGATAACTTTTCTTTGCGCAAGATTGTTGGTAAGAACAAAGCGATGGACATAAAGGCGAGAGGCCAAATCGAGAGTGGTGGAAACGCGCACCAGAGAAGTAAACAAGCGAGCGCGATTTGGGCTCGGAAGGGTAATGTATAAATCAATGGTGTATTCATCCGTGAAACAATTGCGAAAGCTATACTGGGGTTTGAAGATCCGGCGCGTAGCGTACTAAGCTTACTGTAAAGCAACTCCCCTCCCCGACTTGGCTCTCGATTGTAACCGTTCCGCCAATCGCAACGACCAAGTTTTTCACGATCGCTAATCCAAGCCCCGTTCCACCAGTGTCGGAACTGCGAGCCTTTTCAACGCGGTAGAATCGTTCAAAGATTCGCTCGTGGTCTTCGGCAGGAATCCCGATACCGTTATCTTCGACAGCTATTACCAGATGGTCCGGACGAGGATCGACTCGTATGTGAACTTGCCCGCCGCGTTGCGTGTAACGAATTGCATTACCGATCAAGTTGTTAAAAATTGTTAACAACGCTTCTTCATCACCCATTACGAACCAATTGTCGTTTGATTGAGCGAAATTGGGTTTGGGGAAGTCAATCGAGATCTCTTTTGCGAGACCAATCGCCCGATGTTGTAAGATGCTTTGCTCAATGATAGGAATGATCGCGGTTGGCGTTGTCGAAATCCCGTCTGGCTCCGATTGCAATCTTGCGAGACGGAGAAGATCGTGAATCAATTCGTCGAGTCTTTCGGCTTGATCGGATATGTTTTGGACGAAGCGTCGATTTGCGTCCGGATCTTCCAATGCTCCCATTAAAAGCGTTTCGGCATAAGCGCGAATGGCGGCTAAAGGAGTCTTTAATTCATGCGAGACGTTGGCCGTAAAATCTCGGCGCATCGCCTCCAAACGTCGAAGACGGGTTTCGTCGCTTATTAAAATTAGAACTCCTGGAGCAGCACCGTCAGCGGTGAGTGGCGACGCTCTCAATCGTAGGATTTGGTTGGCCGACTGCCGCGACATCGGCGAGCGGACTGCATTCCCGTCGACCTCCAGTTCGCTCAAACGCCCGCTATCGCGAACCTCTTGGACTAACGCAATAATCTTTGGATTCCGAATGAATTCCACCAGTGGTCGACCCGGGGTAGGACGACCGGTGATGTCTAGCATTTCTTTCGCGGCGTGATTGACTAGCAGGAGTTGTTGCGATTCATCCAACGCCAAGATCCCTACCATCGTGGATCTCAAAACGGTCGCGACTCGGGCCTCTTCGCCTTGCAATCGACTTAGCCGACGATCAACTTTTGCGAGTGAACTACTGAGTCGTTGAACAACTTCTTCAAGATAGTCGAGATACCCGCTCGATTGCAAAACAGGAAGCCTTCGGTCCTCGCCTTGTGATTCGAAAGTCGCATTCCAAGTATCCAGCGTCTCTGCAAAATCATCCAACCGAAGGATAAACGAGGATCGCGCCCACCAAAGCATGTAGCCCCCAAGCAACCAAAGAAAGCTGATCGCCCAGACCGACCCCGCCAAAAAAAACAAAGCGATGGACAGAAGTCCGCCAGCGAATACCCAAACTCCCAGAAGTTTCAAAAACGAAGGTTGCAGATCACTCCATCGATTCATGTATGCCCATTACCTAGCTTTTTATTCAAAAATGTCTCAATGAGAACTTCAGTCAAAAAGGCGATTTCCAAATGCTCGCATCGACTCGCGAATTGATCGCGATTGGACGGCCGCTTCGATACTGCTATCTGCCAAGCATGTTAAGTGCCCCATTTTTCTTCCCATCCTAGCATCATCCTTACCATATAGGTGCAGGAACGTGTTCGGAGCAGCAAAGGCTGATTCGTATCGAGGATGCCCGACGGCCCAGACATCACCGAGCAAGTTGGCCATCGCCGCAGGCTGAATCAGCCGAGTGTCTCCAAGAGGAAGATTGCAAACCGCGCGGACTTGTTGTTCGAATTGTCCCGTGCGGCAGGCTTCCATCGTGAGGTGTCCGGAGTTATGTGGTCGCGGAGCCAGTTCGTTGATCATCAACTGGTTGGACTTCGAAATAAAGAATTCAATGCAAAGCAATCCCACGCAATCAATTGACTCGATTACTCCACGTGCGATGGACTCGGCTTCTATCGCGATCGCTGCGAACTGCTCTGGAACAGGGCACATCGAAACATCGAGAATGTGGTTAGAGTGCTCGTTGTAAAACATCGGATAGACGGCGATTTCGCCTCGTGGAGAACGTGCAACCAAAATCGAAACTTCTGCTTGAAAATCAATCAGCTTTTCGGCAATAACAGCGCTCGGTCCGAGCAGCTCGAAGGCCGCGATTGCTTCTTTCATTGAGTTGACTTTTCGTTGGCCCTTGCCGTCATATCCCCAAAGAGCGGTCTTCAAAACCATTGGAAATCCGAGTTGGTCGCTTGCGTTTTGCAACTGATCCATCGACTCCACTGCGACGAAAGGTGTCACCGCGAATCCAAAGTTTTGAAGCGTTGTTTTTTCTCGAATGCGATGTTGAGCGACTTCCAAGACATGGAGCCCCGGACGAACGGGAGTTACTTCAGCGGCTCTCGCGACAGCATCAAGCGGAATGTTTTCAAATTCGAGCGATATAACATCGACCGACTCGGCGAATTTTCGTACCGCTTTCGGATCTTCGTAGTCCGAGAGGATCGTTTCGTTGGCGACCTGACTTGCAGGACTCCCTTGATCGGGAGTAAAGACAACGACGGAGTATCCGAGTCGTTGTGCTGCGTGGGCAAACATGCGGCCAAGCTGTCCGCCGCCGAAGATTCCCAGTCGCGATCCAGGCAAAATCATCGCTTGGTCTGTCGCTTGCTGAGTCATTGCCATGTTGCTGCTTGTGATGAAGTGGCTATTGGAGAGAAGGTGCTTACCGTTGAAGTCCAGTTTACGAGAGCGATACGTCCATGACTTGGCCCGCGCGATCGGATGCATATTGTTCCAATCGTTCGGCTAAGTGATCGGAACTAATCGCGAGTATCCGCACTGCCATGAGCCCTGCATTCGTTGCACCGGCACTACCGATTGCCATGGTTGCGACCGGCACTCCACCGGGCATTTGAACGATGCTTAACAGCGAATCCAATCCTTGCAGTGCGCGGCTCTGTACGGGGACGCCAACCACTGGAAGCGTAGTCATCGATGAGACCATGCCAGGCAAATGAGCTGCACCCCCGGCGCCGGCGATAATCACTTTCAAGCCACGGTTTCGAGCGGTCGACGCATACTCGACCATCCACTGCGGCGTGCGATGTGCCGATACGACTCGCTTTTCATAAGTGACACCAAATTGGTCTAAAACGTCGCACGCATGCTTCATGGTTTCCCAGTCGGACTGAGAACCCATAATGACGCCTACGCTCAGTTTTTTCACCAACGAATCGGTCGCGATGATAGCTTCGGACTTCATTCCAATCGGTTCTGTTTTTGAAGAGGGAGATACGAGGATTCGCCAAGTTCGGAACTACATTGTACCACGATCATGCGGAATGCGTTAAGATGAGGATGGAAGTTTGAGTGATTATCAATCAACAAAGTGCTGGTTCGATCACTCGTCAGTTTCTAGGCCTTGAAAGTCTTTGTACGGAGCAATCGGAAATGGCCACAACACAGGCAGTACGTTCGATGAAGTTTGCCGTTGGTGAAGAGCTAATCTTGCTGCAAATTCCCCACCACACGACCGAGGTTACCGACTGGCAGTTGGAGAACTCGATCGACCTGCGTCAGGCTGTTTTCAACGCTTTCGATCAACCTGTCGAATTCCCCGAACTGGCGCTTGCGATTGTCGATGGAGACTCGGTGGCTATTCCACTTGAGCCTGGCGTCCCTCAAGCCGAACTATTGCTGCAGTTTGTTGTCGAGTATTTAGTCGGGCATGGTGTTCCCCCGACTCGTATTACTGTCCTCGTTTCCCACGACCACGAAAAAATCGTCGATTCGTTGGCAACTCGGCTTAGCGAATCTGCCAAGGGTGCCGTTTCGGTGCGATATCATCGAGGCGACGATGCAGAAACGATGGGTTACCTTGCTGCAGCAGCCAGTGGGGCGGATGCAATTTATGTGGATCGAGCACTTTTGGAAGCGGATGTTGTTTTACCGATCACCGTCGCTCGTGACACCGATGCATGGGCGCATGCCGGGCTCTACGGAATAGTTCCTTGGTTCACAGACTCCAAGACGCAAAGTCGATGGAAGCACGACTGTTCTACGGATTGCCACGCGAAGAAAGAAAAGCGTCTTCGTGCTGCTACTGAAGTGGCATGGCTTCTCGGTATCCAACCCGTGCTTGCTGTTCTTCCTGGCCCACAGGGAAACATCGATAGTCTGTTTTTTGGCAAGGTTGATTCTGTCGAGCAATCGATTGTCGACGCAGTCTCTCCGCGTTCTCTCCCGCCGATCCAAGATCGTTATGACCTAGTCGTTGTCAGTATCGATGGTGACCAAGATCAACAGAGCTGGGAAAATGTCGCTCGCGTTTTGTTCATGGCAGAAAACTACGTCAACGAGGATGGTAAGATTGCCGTCGCAACAAACCTAGAAACAAAGCCGGGCCCGCCATTTCGCTGGCTAGCAGGAATCGAAGAGAATGATTCCATCGAACAGCACCTGCTAAAAAGTCATCATCCGCAATCACTCGCCGCTATCGAAATCCTCAGATCTCGATCCAAGCACGTTGTCTATTTGCTTTCAAAGCTCCCACGCGAAGTTGTCGAAGAACTTGGCATTGGCGCAATGCTTGAAACAGAAGAACTCGAACACGTCATCGCGTCTAGCGAGTCGTGCTTGGTCATTAGCGGTGCGCAGCATCGATGGCTGCCAAAGGTCGCAGCGAAGTGATGCAAGCAAGTTGTTTTTTCTAGTGAGGCTAATGCGAGCTCGGAGATTAATCGTCGCTTTATGGCTCGTTTTTCGATTAATCATTTGTCTTTTTGGTTTCATAATCTTCTCCCCCAAAGCTGGAACAAATCCCAGAGCTCCAAAGTTTAACAAAACAAAATGATGAACCTAAGTTCCCTTGTGCTTGCCTTTTTTTGCATTTTCGGTTGTCCTGTGATAGCGGTCTCTGCCGAGGCCTGGACGATTTCCTCGTACGCAGGAACGGGCACGCAAGGATTTTCGGGCGACGGCGGACCAGCTACACTTGCAAAGCTGGACAATCCATTTGGTGTCATTCGAGGCCCCGATGGAGCGATCTGGTTTTGCGAGTACACGGGGCAACGAATCCGACGCATTGCAGCAGACGGAACCATCACTACCGTCGCAGGCAACGGAAAGAAGGGCTTCACCGGAGATGGCGGACCCGCTCTCGAAGCGACTTTCAATCTGCCGCATGAGATTCGATTCGACGCATCCGGCAACCTATTCGCAGTCGATATGATGAATCACGTCGTTCGCAAGATCGACATGAAGACGAACGTAATCTCGACAATCGCGGGTACAGGTACCGCTGGTTATCAAGGCGATGGCGGACCAGCCATCAGCGCGCAGTTCAAGCAACCTCATAGCATTCAGTTTGACAGCAAGGGGGATCTCTACGTATGCGATATTGGCAACCATGTCATTCGAAAGATCGATATGAAAACGGGGAAGATTTCGACTTTTGCTGGAACAGGCAAAGCGGGTCCAACTCCCGATGGCTCGCCTATTAAGGGGACTCCTCTCAACGGACCACGTTCCATCGACTTCGATGCTAATGGAAACCTTTGGCTTGCGACCCGCGAAGGTAATCAAGTTTTTCAGTTCGACCTGAGCGCTGAAAAAATCTTTCATAAAGCTGGCTCGGGAAAGAAGGGTTTCACCGGCCAAGCAGGACCAGCAAAGCAAGCCTTGCTTAACGGACCCAAGGGTATCGCCATGGATGCAGCCGGGAACGCGTGGCTAGTTGATTCAGAGAGCAGCACGATCTGGAGATTTAATCGCGAGCAGGGAACAATCGAGCTGATGGTCGGTACGGGGCAAAAAGGGGATGGACCCGACGGTGACCCAAAGCAGTGTAAGCTAGCGCGCCCGCACGGTATCTTTGTCGATGCAGATGGATCGGTTTTTATCGGCGATAGTGAGTCGCATCGAGTTCGTGTTCTACGGCCGGCGACTTCTAAGTAACACGGCTATTGAGTGCTTCCGCGTGATTGCTTACGAAACGTGCCTGGAGTAATATCAAATGCCTTCCGAAAGCAACTTGCCAAGTAGTGCTTATGGCTGAAGGCGGTCCGGGCCGCGATTTCATCAAGTGTCAAATCGGATATCGCAAGCAGTTCTCGGACACGCTGCAACTTGACGCGGTGAATTTCCATATTGGGTGATCGCCCTAACAAATCGCGAAAGCCTCGTTCTAGTGAACTTCGCGAAAGAGGAACCTCGCGAAGCAAATCATCCACACGAAGCCCCTCACAAGCACGATCCCGAATTATTCTTAAAGCTTGCCCTAATAACGGGTCTGCTGCTGCGACAATATCCGTTGAGCGACGCGTTTCGATACCGATCGGGGATAGCAGCGTTTTCTTTTTCGGAGCAAGCCCTCCATCCATCCAGCGATCGAGCAACGCGGCTGCTTCATAGCCAACCCGTTCGCCGCCAAGCCGAGCACTTGACAGAGGTGGATTGCTCATGCTGCAAAGCGTCTCATCATTTTCAACTCCAAGGACTGCGACTTGTTCAGGGACCGCAATCTCAGCGCGGGCACAGGCGTCGAGTAACCAAAAGCCTAACTGGTCAGTACACGCCAGAATGCCAATTGGTTTGGGGAGTTGCTTCAACCAATCCACCAATAAACGCTGTTGCTTCTCCCATACCATCGGTTTTTCACGATTTGAAGACTGCCTAAAAGCATGACAAACGAAACCGGCATTCTTGATACTGCTTGCAAAACTGCGACTACGCTCAACGAAAAAATGTTCGGTTGTCAATTCATAAACACCGAAATGTTGATACCCACGCTCAAGCAAGTACTCTGCACATATCTTACCCAGATCGGTGTTGTTGATTCCTACAAAAGGAAACTTATGAAGTAGCTTTGTAGAACGTAGTTCGATAGTAGGAACACCGACACTTTTGACTGCATCGATCATCGCTTGCGAAACGGTTCGTGTAAGAATTCCGTCACCATCCCAGGCACGCAACCACGCCGGCGGTTTCGACTCCAGATCGCGTATCTCTGCAAAGATCGACCACGGCCCATGCTCTGTTACATACCGCCGAACACCGTGCAGCAACTCGCGACCATAGGTCCGAGACGTTTCGATAAGAAGAGCAACACGTTTCATGATTTTGAGACAAAAGAGTTTTAATGAATTTTTTCAGTTGACAAAATATTGCAACACTATTAAGAAATATTGTAATGACAGCTTGGGTAAATCGCGAATAAAATTTAAAAACAAAATAACAGCAATAGGTAAATGGTCGTGACACACCCATCTACGCAGAGCCAACTAGAATGATTTTTCATCGACGTGAGTTTATTCAGTCGACATCGCTCGCAGCGTTGTCAATCGCCAGCAGTCGATCATTCCTCCAAGCAGCTAACGCAAGCGATTTCCGATTAAAACATCTGCTAGCGTCTTGCATGTACGGCTACACGGATATTTATGAGATCATTCCAGATGTCTCTAAAACGGGAGCATCAGCAATCGACCTTTGGCCAATGGTCCACGGCAACCAACGCGAGCAATTGGATAAAATGGGGAACCGAAATTCGCTGGTTTACTAAAGCAAAATCAGACCAGCTTGGGTTGTATTACTCAGTACAAGTTAGGACCATTTGGGCTAAAAGACGAAATGCAGTTAGCCAAACAGTTTGGATGCAAGACAATTGTCACGGGTGGCAAGGGACCAATCAATTTGGTGGGTGCTGAATTGAAGAAAGCCGTGTCAAAGTTTATTGAGCAGATGAAGCCACATTTAGAAATCGCAGAAGAAACCGGGGTTACTATTGCGATTGAGAATCATGCCAAAAACTTGATTGACTCACCTGACTCGCTTCGGTACCTAGCAAAGCTTTGTCCATCAAAACACCTAGGGATCGCGTTCGCTCCATACCATTTGCCTCAAGACGCGAATATACTCGCTGCGCTTCTTCGAGGCGTCATCGATTCTCTTCATGTCTTTTACGCATGGGAGCACGGTAACGGATGCATGACAAAGCTTCCTAAAGAAGAGGAGCAGTTACAAATGCCTGGGCGAGGCAAACTTGATTTTGCTCCGATGGTATCGGTACTGAAGGATCACAACTACAGTGGATGGACTGAGATTTTTATGCATCCATTTCCGCGTGGTGTTCCAATTCTAGAAACAACAGATCAAGTTACATCCGAAACAAATCGCTCACGAGCGTATCTCGATATGATCCTTAAAAAAGCTTAACAATTCCAACCTCGCCATTACGAAACGAATGTGATCATGCCTCTCGACAGACGAAGTTTCATAGCCGGAACTGCAAGTAGTTCTGTTGCCGCGTTGGCAGCCAACGCACAATCCCAATCCTCATCCTCCAACAATCCGTCTTCAAAGGAAAACAAGATGTCGCAACCCAAAGTTTTAATCATCGTCGGCGATGCTACCGAAACCGTCGATACGCTCTATCCGTACTACCGACTCATCGAGGGAGGTTATCAACCTGTGGTTGCAGCTCCTGAGAAGCGTCTATACCAGATGGTGCTTCACGAAGTAAAACCGGGCTGGACCATCACCAAAGAATGGGAAGGATATACGATCCAAGCCGATATCGCATTCAAAGACATCAAGCCAGAAGAATATGCTGGTATCTTCTTCAGCGGTGGCCGCGCTCCCGAATACATCCGAGAGGACGAAGACTTGCTACGAATCACGCGATGGTTCTGGGAGAACAAAAAGCCCTGCGCGAGCGTCTGCCACGGAGTCGAGATTCCCGCTCGAGCCGGCATCGTCAAAGGCCTTCGCATGGCCACGGTTGCAAAATGCAAGTTTGACTTAGAATCATGTGGCGGCATTTACGTCAACGAACCATGCGTCATCGATCGCCATATGTTCAGCGGTCGAACCTACCACGATCACGGCCAATATATCGGCCCATGGATCAAAGCACTGGACGCCCAGCGTGGACAACTAAGCTAACTTAAGTAGCAGCGTCTCTCCGCAGACGCGACCCTGGGCTGATAAAACCTGAGCCGATGGCACGAGCCGAGGGTTACGATTTTGCCACAATTTGCAAGATATCACTCGAGGCTAAGGCACAAGAAAAAGGCCATTTTCATCACCCGACGCGATCCCTTTGCATCTCGGAGAGACGCAGCTACTCAAACCACGGATGCGTTAAGTTGAAGAGGCTTTGGCGCTCTTCCTTACGCTTGCGGCTCAGTCATCGAGAATGGATCAAGAGCCTCGCGTAATTCGTCTTCGGGTAAGATTTTCTCGTCCAGACAAAGCTGACGAATGGTCTTACCGGATGCGAAGGCTTCTTTGGCTAGTTTCGACGCTTTCTCGTATCCGATGTGAGGATTCAAGCTTGTCACCATCGAGAGACTCTGTTCGACAGACGCTTCACATGCTTCGGGGTTTGCTTCCAAGCCTTCCATGCAGAATTCAATAAAGGCGGTGATGCCATGGGTGAGCAAGTGGATGCTCTCGAGAGCGGTGTGCCCCATGACTGGCATCATAATGTTTAATTGAAAGTTGCCGCCGGTTGCGCCACACAGCGTCATCGTCGAGTCGTTACCGATTACGCGTGTTGTAAGTTGCATCATACTTTCACACATGACAGGATTGACTTTACCAGGCATGATGGAGCTGCCCGGTTGACGATCAGGAAGGATGACTTCGAAGAAGCCACAGCGAGGGCCTGAACCAAGCCAACGAATGTTGTTGGCGACATTAAAAAGAGTCATCGCGATGGTTTTCAATTGGCCATGTGTTTCGACAAGCCCATCACGCTGCGCATTGGCTTCGAAGTGATTGACTGCTTCGACGAAAGGAATACCGGTCATCTTTGCAAGTTCTTGCGACACGCGATTTCCAAAATCAGGATGGGTGTTGATACCGCTGCCCACTGCCGTTCCACCGACGGGTAATTCCAGAACTGGATTGATCGCAAGTTTGGCTCGATCTATCGACAGCTCAAGCTGACGTGCAAAGCCACCGAATTCTTGGCCGAGTCGCAGTGGAGTTGCATCCATCAAATGAGTGCGGCCAATCTTGATGACCTTGTCCCATTGCTTAGCTTTACTGAGTAGTTGTTGATAAAAGGCTTCCAAAGCAGGAATCAATCGATCACGAATCTCGATGGCAACAGCTACGTGAATAGCGGTCGGAAAAGTATCGTTCGTGCTCTGACCCATGTTGACGTGATCGTTGGGGTGAATCGATTTGTCTTTTGAAAATCGATCGCCACCCATTAACTCGATGGCGCGATTGGAGATGACTTCGTTCGCATTCATGTTGCTGGATGTGCCAGAGCCAGTCTGAAAAACATCGATCGGAAACTCATCATCCATTTTGCCATCGATAACTTCTTGGCATGCAGCTAGCATGGCTCGCACTTGGGCATCGTTGAGTTTATTTTTTCCTGACTTAGTTAGCTTGCCAAGATCGCGATTTGCCACACCGCACGCAAATTTAACTCGCCCCATCGCGCGAACTAGCGGAGTCGGAAGACGCCAACCGGAGATCGGGAAATTCTCGACTGCTCTTTGGGTTTGTGAACTGAAGTAGGCCTTCGCGGGAACTCGGACTTCCCCCATCGAATCTTGCTCAATACGAAAATCAGACATGAATTGCTCAGGTTTTTAAGAGTTTTATCAACGAAACAGCTGTAAATCGAACTCTATTTTGATATGAGTTGTATGAACCGGACAGGGGGGCTATCCGATCGCTCTACCCCAAATTTGCAACCTGCCAGTCGCAGTCGACTAATCGCAACCTCCAAGAGCAAACCACCAAGCGATCTTTGCTATAATCGATTGCGGTTTGTCCAGCTCTCTCGCCTTTTCTCTCGCCCCTCCTCAAGGTTAGCTTTATGAATCGCGTCAATTTACAAAAGATCTCGGCCTTTGTTTTTTGTCAGCTCAGCGTATTTTTTTGGGGTGTATTCTCTCTGGGCTTGCTTGCTTTCAGCCCATCCACTTCATTGGCTCAGAAAGCACCTCCCAATATAGTATTGATTGTTTCGGACGATCATGCCTGGACCGACTATGGGTTCATGGGCCATCCATCCATCCATACTCCTCATCTCGATCGGCTTTCGCGCGAAAGCTTAACCTTTCGGCGTGGGTATGTCCCCTCGAGTCTTTGCTGCCCGAGTCTTGCGACCATCATCACCGGAAAGTACCCCCATCAGCATAAAGTCACCAGCAACGATCCGCCCAAACCACCAACGATGGCAAACGGGGCGTTTCAGAGGTCAGCTAACTTTCTCGAAGGCCGCGAGGTAATGAACCGTCATCTTGAAAGCATTCCAACATTGCCGAATATCTTGTCCAAGCAAGGCTACCTATGCCTTCAAACCGGCAAGTGGTGGCAAGGTCATTTTAGTCGTGGCGGTTTCACGCATGGAATGACTAAAGGAAGTCGACATGGAGATGAAGGGCTTTCCATCGGTCGTAATTCGATGCAACCGATTTGGGATTTCATGGATGAAGCAGCCAGCGAAAAGAAACCGTTTTTTGTTTGGTACGCTCCCCTTATGCCACACGATCCCCACACACCACCGGCGCGATTGTTGGACAAGTATAAAGGAATCACGCCATCACCCTTTATAGCCAAGTACTGGGCGATGGTGGAATGGTTTGACGAAACCGTTGGCGAGCTCATGCAACAATTAGACGAACGCGGGTTAGCCGAAAATACCATCGTCTTATATGTAGCGGACAACGGATGGATACAAAATCCAGATGGTCCCAAGTATGCGGAGAAATCAAAACAGTCGCAGTATGAAGGCGGATTACGAACACCGATCATGATTCGATGGCCGGGCAAGATTGAACCCAAGTATTCAGATTCGTTGGCTCAGTCGATCGATTTCTTTCCAACGCTCATGAGTGCACTCAAGATTAAAGCTGACACAGATTCGCTTCCAGGGATCGACTTGCTCGATGAATCGAAAGTCAGCAAACGGAAAGAGATCTTCGGTGAATGCTTTACTCACAATGCTGTGGACTTAAATGTCCCATCAAAAAATCTGCGTTGGCGGTGGATGATTGACGGTAGTCAAAAGCTGATCGTCCCAGATCCAACCAATGAACCTCAAGCGAAGGTCGAGATGTATGACTTGGCAGAAGATCCGCAAGAGCTCAACGACATCGCGACTCAGCTACCGGATCGAGTGACCGAGTTAACTGCAAAGCTCAATCGCTGGTGGACTCCTTGATTTCAGCTTGATCACGAGCGATTCTCAAATTCATTCATCTCCATGTTGTTTGGACACGGATTTCGCGGGCGACAAGGAGCGGCGCCCCTGCATTACTTTCGCGTCATCCGTGGAGTCCTTGTCCAAACCATTTTCACAGGCTGCGGCGGTGTTATGAAAGGGTTACATAATGGAGCTCGGTAAGATTCTACCGAGCGACGACCGCTGCTTCCGGTGCGGGCGCGGCGGCGAGTTCGTTTTGGCTTAACTCTGAATCGATCGACTCCATATCTTCGTTATCGACGACTTTCTCTTGCTTAGTCACAGAACGTCGTATCAGGACTGTTCTCTGGCGTTCGTCGAGTAGCTTTTTATTGGCGCGTTCCGGGTCAATCTGCGTCCAGCTTTCACGGTAATGTGTACCCGTGATGATACGCAGCAGGTTTTGGTCTCGGTCTTGCCACTGAACTTCATAGAGGTTGTCCGAGTAACGTTTCATCGGACGGCGATTCACGAGGTCTCGATCTTCGATCAAGCACCACGCGCGAACATGGTATCTCGATACGTCGGGTGCCCACTCGTAAAAAATCACTTGGTCGTAAACATGTCGTCCAAGACAATCGTGAAAGTGGTTCAGTTCAATTAAATCCACGTGTTCGGTGACTTCACGAGACGCCGAACCGGTAGCAACAACTGTCATCAAAAATGTAGCAAAGCTCATCAATCCCATGCTTCAAGCCCTCCAGCAAACGAAGCGAAATCCCTAGTAGAACTCGACGCTGTGGACAGCGGAGCCTCGTGAAGACCACGAGCGGGATGATGGGGCTGAGAGGTGTTAGCGTTCTATCCGAGCCTACCCATTTTCAATTGGATTAGGACACGAACGGACGATCGGCGTCCAGCCAGCGGGAGAGGGAACCGCATTACATCATTACACTTCGTCATTTATAGAGGTCACGAGGGTTTCACGCTGGCATCATTGCCAAGCTATCAAAAAACAAACACTAGCGGTCGTCATGGCTAAGTCATCAGGCATGCATCATGATGCCCAGCGAATTGCCTGCCGGCCCTGACACACTGTAATCACACACACCAATCCTTCCAACTAGCTTATTTCGGTTCAAGCCCTCAAGTGCGATTCCTCTAAATCGTCACTTTTGAATAAATAATTTTCGGTACACGCTACTTTGTTTAGCTGCGTAAACCACTCGGCCTAAAACACAATCCATTTATCAAGGGTGCGTGATTGGTCGAAACAAAAGCGTTACGGCAAATAGCTGAACGCAACGAAGTGCAATGTCGAACAGTCGTCAAACCGATGTGCGAAGCCAAAAGACATTATCGAGTCGAAATAATCATGCAAAAGCAATTTTTTATCATAGTCATCATCACGTCGTTGCTTGGCTTTTGTGGCGACTTAAACGCCCACGATTTTTTGTGGGGAAGTGCAAAAAATTCTACTTTTGTTTCCTCGCCATCGGTCGCCGTAGAGTCTTCGCCCTACAAGATCATCCCGCGGCCAATCACGAATCACTTAGGAAAAACGTTACCCTACTCGTCCACGGTGCAGGCCTCCCCATCACCCTCGTTGATGGCACAGCCAACCAAACCTTATGCCTACGGTTGGTTCGGTCCCCAAGACACCCCCCAATGGCAGCGTCATTTCGGGTACCATTCAAGGTTCACTCAGTGGACACTCAAGTAGATTATGGACCCTCGCTGTGGATTTATTGCTGACTTTGACCAATCGAAGTGGAACTATCGATTCCGCTATCGTTACGAGTAGCGACATCGCTATCCAAAACAATTCGACACCCATCGCTTTCATCGGGTTTCTGATACTTGCGATTCTGACCGCGTCCATGATTATGTGGTCGCGATTCGTAATCGCCTATGTGAAGGGCGTTCCCTTCTTTCCAAATCTGCAACCACGCCAGATCCAACGTTGGGCCCTTACAGATATCTTCATGGCATTGGCCTCGCTTTATCTGGTGTCGGCTTTAGCAGCAAGCTTCGCGACCAGAGTCGGCGTCGACCGTAACGACTTGATCGAAGGCTCTGCTTCCTCGATACCGAAAGTTGCGATTGCGACTTTTCAGTTGTCGGCAGTCGTTCTCATGACGTTTCTTATAGCGGCTCGATATCGAGTTTCTCTAAGCAACATAGGTTGGTCGACCAAGCATATCGTCCAAGATATTCGCTTGGGACTACTCGCTTTCATCATGGCACTTCCGCCGATTTATATCTTGATGATTGCATCGACCGTACTATTCAAAAAGCCTTACAACCATCCTGTTGTCGATGCAATCAAGAATGATCCCTCGAGTCTTCCAATGGCAATCTGGTTGGCTGTCGTCATCGCACCATTATTGGAAGAGTTTGGTTTCCGAGTTTTGCTTCAAGGCTTTTTGGAATCTCTCTCTCGTGGCCCACGTTCATGGAGACTGATTTTCGGAGGCCGCCGCCAAACAGAAGATCAAGGTCTTGTTGTAGCAGCTTCACAAGATTTGGACTCGAATTCAAAGACAATGCTGACTTCCGTCGATCCTCAAGCGGACTCCAAAGCCAAATCTTTCCCGAGCTCTCCTGCCAATCCCTACGAAGCAGTAGCGAACTCTGCGCATGACTCCGAAAGTGATTACGCGATTGAGCCAGCAGGTCAGCCAGCAGATCAACCCGGCGACAACTTACAACTCAACGCCGATCAACAATTCATCACCGATAGCCGCCAGCTTCCTTGGTGGCCAGTCATCGTATCCGGCGTCTTATTCGGCTTAGCCCATTTTGATTACGGAGCGAGCTGGTTACCGCTTGCGGCACTTGGGATGGTACTGGGTTATCTGTACCGCATCACCAATCGAATTTGGCCCAGCCTAGTCGTACACTGTTGCCTCAACGGAATGACCATGCTGAATCTCACCATCATCACGCTCTACGGCGACCCATCAAAGATCCCATAAAATAAGTATTTATCGGGCTCGACTGCGTCTGAGACGGCATTTGCGACCCTGACTCCGGCACTAGCCATACGCTTTCGCAAGCCAAACTTGAATTCTCCGGGCTCTTCGATTTCCAGTCGGTCATGAAGCCTACGTAAGGGGTGCATTTCACGTTGGTTCGCACCACTTTCTTGACGGGCTCAGTCGCACCCGATTCGCAAGTCCAATATTGAGACGTAATCTCCCAAGTGTTTTTTCCCGAAAGTTTTTTCCAAATGCGATTTATCTACTAATGTAATCGCAGTCGAAAATTTTTGACTAAAATTGTAGCTTGAACCACCACTGTCTCTCCATCAGTTACACTCAAAATGAGAGTGTTGGTGGAATCCTCCTTTGACTTTCGTTGCATTGGTTGTTGGTATCGATCTACGCGAGTTGGGTTACGCCGAAGGCGAATCGACCGAGAATATCTTCTTTCAAGATGTCGACGCACGAAATTCACAAACGAACGCAACGAAGTTGAATCAAAGAAACTCGAGTTACAAAAATCATGAAAAGCAAATTTACGCTCGCCCTCATCTTGCTACTATTCGCTCAAGGATCGGGAATTACGCAAGAGTCTTCGGGACCCGCAAAAGCTAAGCCGATTGCAAATGCGGCGAAGAAGAAAGCTTCACCCAACCCAGCACTGGCCAGGATTCAAGACAATCCTGGACTGCCCCGCGTATTACTAATCGGCGACTCCATTTCCATTGGGTATACGTTGCCAGTTCGAGAACTGCTCAAGGAGGAGGCGAACGTGCATCGTATTCCCACCAACGGTGGACCGACGACGAATGGATTGAAAAGTCTTGATGCATGGATTGGCGATTCAAAATGGGATGTTATCCACTTCAATTGGGGCTTGCATGACCTCAAGTATGTCGCGACTGACGGTGCCACTCTAACCGACCCAACAGCTAAAGGAAGCCATCCTCAAGTAACGCTGGACGACTACGAAAAGAACCTTCGCGAACTCGTTGTTCGATTGAAAAAAACCGGTGCAAAGCTGATATGGTGCGCAACGACTCCAGTCCCGAAAGGGGCCAATGGGAGAATCGAAGGAGACGAGCAGAAGTACAACGAAGCAGCCGCCCGAGTCATGAGCGACTTGGGGGTCGAAACCAACAACTTGAATGCTTATTCTAAGTCGAGTGAAGGTGTTCAGCTTCCAGCAGATGTTCATTACTCGCCGGAAGGTTCCAAGTACTTGGCCAAACAAGTGGCCTCGGAGATACGCAACCGTTTGGAATCGGGCGTTTCGACAAAACCCACAAAAACGAAATAGTACCTTTCACATCAGATATCTCATAAGAAAACATCACAATGTCGTGTCGTGGATTCAATTCCTCGCTCTCGGAAATGCTTGCCGCCGCTAGTGTGTTAGGCCAGCTTCGTCGGATATGATGTCGCCGGATATGATGTCGTCACAAGATTTTGAAAGCTGTCAAGTCTAGCCAACTCGGCTGCTTTTTTTGTGATTGTTTTGCGGATACAGCTTCCCTGCGATCGTCCAAAGGACACTATCCCATTACAACTTCCAGCAGGGCTTAGTACGAGAGACGCATTTTTGAGTTGCAAGGGTTGAAGAAATTGATCACTACCGAAAAAGTTAAAACATCGCATCCGACTTCTGCGCACGAGTGGCAGCTTTACTTGACGTTTGGCACTTTTTTGGTCGCTTTCTTTGGAAGCCGATGGATCGTGCGTGCGACAGAACTGCCGGCGATTCTGATACTTTGGTTGGCGATATTGTGCGTGGTGATTTTAATCGCGGCGATTGCAATGGTGCATCATGCCGAGGTGCTTGCACTTCGATTGGGTGAACCCGGAGGGACACTGCTGCTGACAATGGCCGTCACGGGCTTAGAAGTTGCGATGATCGGCTTCGTAATGTCGACTGGATATGAAAAGCCAACCCTTGCGAGGGATACCATGTACGCAGCCGTGATGTTGGTCATCAATGGGTTTATGGGGCTTGCATTGCTTCTGGGTGGCTTGCGATACCGTGAGCAAACTTACAATCTCCAGAGTGCGAACGCCTTCCTCATCATGATCGTACCTCTAACGATTTTAGGTTTAGTCCTACCGAACTTCACGCGGTCGACCGAAGGCCCAATTCTATCGACGTTCCAGATGATTTTCTTGTCGATTATGTCGGTAGGAATCTATGGCGTTTTCTTGTTTGTGCAAAATGGAAGGCATCGAGGTTTCTTCGTTTCCGAAGACGAATCGATCGAAAGCGAAGAAGTAGACGCAGCAATCGAGGATGCTTCAGAGCATCAATCTCCACGAAGCACTTTCTATCACGCGGCGATGCTCGTAGGTTACGGGTTGCCACTGGTGTTGCTTGCCAAGCAAATGTCGAAACCACTTGATGGACTCGTTGAAAAACTAGGTGCACCTGTTGCCTTGGGGGGCTTCATCATGGCCGTACTAGTATTGATGCCCGAATCGATTGCGGCTATTCGCGCTGCTCGCGATAACCGGCTTCAAAGATCGGTCAACATTTTGCTTGGGTCAGCGCTCGCTTCAATCGGCTTAACTATCCCGTTGGTCATCGCCATCTCGCTCGTCACTGGACGCTCACTAATACTGGGCTTAGAAAATGCCGACATGGTCATGCTGGTGCTGACCCTTTTCACCGCGACGCTGACTTTCACACTGCCAAGAACGAATATGTTATTAGGCTGCGTCCATCTGCTGCTTTTCGCAGCATTTTGCATGTTGCTGTTCGACTATTGATTAGATCATTCTGGAAGTCGAGCGTTATCAACGAGACCGTAGGATGGGACCATCGCCCGTCCGGTTGCCAGTTTGGTTAATCGCTCAGGACAATGGTCCCAGCCCTTTGAAGGTGAATCGACCTTGCCTGAATTTTCTGTTTTCGCCATTCTAACGTCTTTGGTGTTAAGTGTGTTAGTTTCGGGCATGGAGCAATCAAATGTCAAGGAAGATGTTTGCTGAGATTTT
>JAPLNI010000024.1 GCA_026692865.1 Planctomycetota bacterium | reverse complement strand
CTATTTCACAACTGAGACGTGAGCGCTAGCTCCGGGTTCCCCCCGATAAGCTTTCCAACAATTCAAAACATCAATCGCCGCGCGTCACCCGTGGCTAGCGCCATCGGCTCAGTAGGGTTCGCCTGCCGGGCGATCCCAAACCCGCTTAGGCAGTTCAATCACACACGCAACCTAGTTTTCAATATTAAACACGAATCGGCACTATCTTCACCAACGAAGAAACCAGCCGAGACAGAAAATTCATTAGTGCCGATTAGCGACAATCAGTGTTCCCAAACTCGTTTCTCGAACATCCGCGTCATCCGCGGGCAATTGACTTAATACATTGCCCGCGAATAGCGCGAATGAAATTCAGTAGGGTTCGCCTGCCGGGCGAATCCCATTCATCTCTCATTACTCCCAAATTTAGTAGATGCTTTCTCGCTACCTAACGGGCGGTTCAAAGTCGAGTATTCTCGCACCATGAGCGACCGTCAAAATTTGAACTTCATCAGCTACAACAAGATAAATCAAACGAAACGAGTGGAGAAATACTTCGCGAATATCATCGCGTCCATACTCCGGAACAATGGAGCCTGATAATGGTTGGTCAACTAGTTGTTGCGGTCGGACCAAAAGGCGTTCGTAAACCGCGTCGGCATAGGATTCGGACTGTTCGGCTATAAAGGTATGTATCGACAGCAAATCTGACGATGCCCTCTCGGTCCAACGTATTCTCATTGATCGGTAACTTGTTTCTTCTTTTGAACGAGCCGGCTACGCATTTCATCGGTATCGACAACTCGTCCTGCTTGGCTGTCTGCAAGACCTGCTTCTATCTTTTGGCGAACATAAAGGCGGTATTGAACTTCATCCCAAGTCACATTGTCAGGCAGCGATTGGATGACAGACCGAACGGCCTCTTTAATCCCTAGATCAGCTAAGTCACTCATAGTATTACCTTATTTCTTATACGCAGTCGCATAATCTCAAAGCCGTAAGCGATAGCTCCGGGTTCGCCCCGCAAAACCTTCCAGCAAAACCTTCCAGCAAAACCGACGCCAATCGCCGCGCGTAATCCGCGGCTAGCCCCATCGGCTCAGTAGGGTTCACCTGCCGGGTGATCCCATCACTTCACAACCAATACAACAACGATCCGCGTAAATCCGCGTCATCCGCGGGCAAACAATTGAATACATTGCCCGCGAATAGCGCGAATGAACGCGAATAAACTTCAGTAGGGTTCACCTGCCGGGTGAATCCCATCAAACCTACCATCAAAACCAACATCAATCGCCGCGCGTCACCCGCAGTTCAGGACCCTGAGCCGTGAGCGCTAGCTCCGGGTTCCCCCCGCTAAACCTTCCAACCATACCAACGTTCAATCGCCGCGCGTCACCCGTGGCTAGCGCCATCGGCTCAGTAGGGTTCGCCTGCCGGGCGAATCCCCACCAGTCCATCACTGACAGCTGACTACTGCCAACTGCCAACTCATTCACTTACCTTGCGACGCAGCAAGATTGTTTTGTCGGTGTTGTATTGTTTCCCGGGAGCGAATCCAACAGGAATGGATCGATCCACAACATAGAACGACTTAGACCGCTCCGGCACACCCGAAGGCCCAACATACTCGCGTCCGATCCCATCCTCTGGATCATACTCAAACAACCCAATCGTAATCCAAACCGCAAACACATTGGATTGATTCGTAGTCAAGTTGGGAAGACGCATTGCACGTTGGTAGTTAGTAAATGGTTGACGTAACGCTGTATCAATTTCAAATGGAGTTCCGCCGTTTACCGGAAGCAACAAACTCTGGTCGGATTCTGCATTGACGTTAAAGGTGTTGTTCACAGCAGCACCCGCAAACATCGCGTTCGATCGTTGCGAAACTGTAACAGAGGTTGGACCGAAGTTAGGCTTAAGCAACGTTCCTGTACTTGATCGTTCTTTTGCCAAAGCGGAGTACGGATGAGTCGCTGACACATAGGGATTACCGATATCGCCAAACTGTGGGGCGACATCGATGTTCGCAGAAAATCCAGGTCGGTCTGCTCCCGCAAATTGACTTGGAATGTGCTGATCCAAATTTTCATTTAACACCTCGTCTGGATTCAATGCGTTATTGCTGAGCAAAAACGAACCGCTATTTCCGAGTGCAAATGTTCCCGTTTGAACTCCTGACGATTTCACATAACCACGGCGAGCGTTCTTGATTGCGGTAAAGCTTGCACTCGCACCAGTAGATGTTTTAGCTGCGTTGTCGTAAGCCCACTCGAGAGCCTTCCAAACCTCGTCATGGGCAATCGTGTTGAGGTTGATCTTTCCAGGCACTCGATAGGTAGGCATGGAATTGAATGGGGCAGCAAATCCTCCCACTGCAAACCACGGATCGTTTGCGGCCGTTCCCGGAACCTGTCGACTAAACGGACTCAATAGCCTTCGTCTGAGATAGTCCGCGGAAGCATATCGAGTGTCATTAGTAAGGTGAAAGTTATCGGGCCGGGTCCATTTTTCCGAGTCTGAAAACACGGGTGGCGTTTCAACTAACTCCAATAGCAAATTCCAATTGGCACCTCGTACTGGTCCTTCCGTAGGATCAGATCCGCCGCTTACCAATGGACGCCTTTGCCATGATGGCCAAAATACGCCAACCGACGTACGCTCAGAGTTGATAGTGGCTTTTAACAAATCATTTGAGAACCAATTGGGTAGATGGCCGAAGGAGTCTAGTGGCTGAGGCGTCGTTGTTTTCTCATACCGATTCAGAACAAAAGGAGTTGGTCTTGGTGTGGAGAAAAACTGACCAAGTTGCCCAGGTGCAGTTTTCGGAACAAGCATCAATTCATGAGTGTTTACAAAAGGTCGATTGAACCAAAACAAACCCGCCTGAGGTCTCAACGGCGTTCCTGCGAACCTAGCCGAGTTCACAGTGACACCACCACCGGGTGATACAAGTGTTGAGGGTGGTCCGAATCCGTCCCACTGAGATAGATTCGCGACAACCTGAGGCGTTGCCACCGCCGTTGCAGACAAAGGACGTCCAGTATTTAGATAACCCAGCGTCATCGACGAAACTGGGTTTGCTGGGAAGAAGCCTTTGACTGCTTCATTTTGAAATCCAAGCTCATGACGGAAGAATGGCGGCATCGCAGGTAAGGCAGCTGGCGAATACGCCGTGCTTTGAAGCATTTGAGCGGTCGATGATGAGAAAATTGAAACGCCTGTTTCTGATGCGCTACCAATGCCTGCGTTTCTAGGTTGAACAGCCACCTCTGCGCGATTTGGAGTGCCTGATGCTGGGGTTAACACCTGCGTATTCTGCATCCGCGCACCGTCTTTGTAACGTGACTGAAACGCAAAGCCTTCGGGGATAGGGTCCTCGGCGGTGATGTTGGTCGCGGAAGTTTCACCGTTGAAGACGGTCAAGTCGATCGGCATCCAGTCAATCGTGATGTATGGATTGTATATGGGATGGTACGGCAGCTCAGGATCAGCAACGCGTTGTAGGTAAGCAACTCGTTCGTTCAGGTACGTACCTGGTCGGTGTCGATTCGTTCCTGGATTGGCCAAATACGGATTCGAGGTCATGTCTTGATCAAACGGGACATCCGGGAACTGCCCGGAACCGTTCACGTAGGCGTCGAGGGGTAAACTAGCCCACGATGCGTCGGTGCTGACATGACTCGTCGGAATTGGGTAATTGGCAGCGTCCATTGGCATAGGAGTTGACACGTTTGCTCCGATACCGTTCGGAAACGCTGCTGTACCCCCTGGTTGTGGCTGGGAAGCAACAATTGCAACGGTCGGCGCGTTAGTTGTCCAACTTGCAGGTAGAGTTCTCGAAACGCCGGTCGCAATGTCGGTATGAAAGACGGTCCTTGAATTGGGCGGAGTGGCAGGAATCGACGTTGGCGGTGCCGCAAAAGATAATGGTGTACCAAGAAGCTGTATCGTTTGCGTGCTGGGGCTGTAAGGGTTGGTTGCACTCCCGTTATTGGTCGAACCAATTTCCGTGACCGGTCTAGGGCCAACAACCAAGTATCCTCCACTGGGTACGGTCAAATCCGATGTGCGTTCCTGATTATAAAAAATTCGACGTGAATTATTTGCTGTATCGTCTCCACCGGGAAGATCGGGTACACGAGGGAATGCCGTTGGCGTAAATTGTCCACCATGCGTGAACCAAATCATCCGTTCAATCGGGACAGACGTTGGTGCGCTTCCTGTTAGTCGGGTAACGTCCTCGACGAGTCCAGAACTATCAAAGCCACCGCCGTAATTAGCAGGGTTTGCAGAAACGATCGCGCGTGGCGCTGAGTAGACTTGGTTCGTTTGCGCTGCGAGTGGAATTATTGCGGGCGTTGCGCCACCAAATGCCGTTCGAGTTATTGTTTCCATTGGCGTCGTACCAGCAGGCAACGGCGCAGTGATCGCGATTCGGAATACGGGTTGCTGACCGTAGCTGTCGCCGGCAGGAATTCCGCCTGGTGGCGTTGGAGTTAGTCGGCTTAGGTTTAGCTGTGGTGCGGTTCCCGCAGGGATCGTGTCGTACAATGAACTCGACGGCCTTTCGTGATGGCCAATCTGAGTACCGGTCGTTGGATCATTGATAGAGCGTGGGCAAAACAACTCGATAAACAGACTGCCTTGCGGAATTCGATATTGGTCAAACTCTTCATCAGGGTCCATCATGTCGGTAGTTGTCTTGTTGGGAATCGTATTGCTTGATCCCGTGTCAGTCGCTAGGTCGCGGACACGTTTATCATGGAAGGCAAGCGTCTCGGTCATTAGCAGCTCAGGAAACTCCATTCCCCACACAACGTTTCCTGCCTGCGGGTACCAAATACTTGGCTCAGTGCCAACACCATCGGGTTCGGTCGCCGTAAATGGCTCGGTGTCGTACTCGAATCGCGTCATCGCCGAGTCGCCATCTCTAAAATCAACAACGTTCACACACCATTGAGCTAGTTCACGCGCTCGTCGCGCGCGATACGTTCGGTTAGTAAGATTGGTTAGATCCGTTGGGTCCGCCGCCGGGCTAAGACCTCCAAATGGATAATCAATCGGGATCACCAACTGCACCAGGCAGTACAGTTGTGCCGCAAACAACTTGCGAGACTCAAGTGGTCGGAGGTAGTAGTTATAAATCGAGGCGTTGAAGCCAGGCCAGCCGGTTGGGGGAACGGACTGACTCAACCACGGATAATTCATCCCGGTTTGCCCAGTAATAGAACTGTATCCCGGATAAAACTCAGCTTCGGTCGATAATCGCAGCTCATTCGGGTCATCCGCGACGAAGTCACCATCGTTATCAAGACCATTTCCAAAAGGTCTATTTAGATCGAGTCTTAAGCCTTTACGGAACTCAAACGGCATCAAGTTTCGCAAATCGGACATTTCAAGAATTGGTAGTCCCGTTGCACCACCAGGATAGCGTTCCTCATAGAGCATCTGCATGAACCGAAGTAACCCGCCCTCTTGCCGACCGTTGGCAATCAAGCGATTTCCAAGAACTGCGTCGTTAAGATCTTTACTAAAACTCTCCGGCACATTCGAAACGCGTGTTGTCTGAAGTACCTCGGTGTTTCTTGGATACGACAAAGCACGATTGTTCTTGGCATATAATCGTGTATGTCGGGACAATGCTGCAATGTTTGGATAACGTAGCTCAACACTCCGAGTGGTTAACGACTTATAGATGTTGTTGGAAAGATTATCGTACCCCGTATCCACATTCAGCAATTTTTTAATTCTGTCTGGTAGAGCACTGACATCGGAGTCGTATCTACGAAGTAAGGCCTCGAGTTCTTGTAGCGTAAATTGTGAGTCGCCATCCGAAATCGACAGCTGTTCCGTTTCATACGGATCATCGAGGAATTCGGGAGCGGTAGTCGTCGTGGTACTTGTTACGGGGTAAGTAACCGAAGCTAAAGTCGCATTAAAGGATTCCGTCGTACGCGGCCCGCCAAGCCGATCGACTGCATAACCCATAATCCCTCGCTTGGCTGCGTTGATCCCGTTAAAGGCTTCGCGCTGTCGATGGTAAAGCCCATATGAATCATTGATGTTGTATCGTGCAGGAGCACCATCGCGCCCATATCGAGTACTGAAAAAGTCACTAAAGAAACTCAAATTGTTTCCGGTGTAAGGAGCTCGAAGGTTAGCGCCCCCAAACAATCTTGCCAAGGAGATTTCCGCAGGCCCGTATCCCAATCCCTGTGGTGCAAAGTTACCGCGTCCTTGAAACACGGCCATGTCTTCGCCCGCGTGCGCACGAGTGACGTAATACTTTAAGTTATCACCAGCGGTCGCTGTGTTATCCAAGCGATCTGCTGGGTCATCGTTATTGCTGCTTACTTGAAAGAAGTTTAAGTGATACCAGTCACCATGCGCATTAAGATTTAATCGACTATCTAAATCGAGTATCATCGTCGAAGCCAATACCTTCAACTGCTTCCCGTCAGCCGCGGACACAAGCGGAAGATTGGGATCGATCCAAACTGAATCAGAATCTCCATTCCCATCATTGTCAACATCGTAAGCATATCGAGAAAATCCGTTCGGAAGTAATGCTCCACCTCCAACCAACGCCGCAACCCAGGCACGAAGATTTCGTTCCAGTGCAGGTTGTCCTGGATTTCCCCAATCGTTTAAATCGATATCCAATGATGGAATTGCTCGAGCATCGCTTCTCCCTGAAAAATCTGGATTGACAACCATCTCTCGCGTCAAGCTATTGATCGCAGGATCCGCGTAGGGAAACGATACTGGAACGTTTGCGACTCGATAGCTCAATGGACGAGCACACGCAAAATCGATCAGCCGAACCATACGAACGATCATGCATCGTATTTCATTGGCGTTTAACGAGCTGTTCGCGCTCACAATCCGGTGATAATACTGCGCAATGTAGTTTACTAATTCCGGCCGATGGAACGATGGAATAATTTCGTGATGACGCAAAAGACCGTCGCCAGCCGTTGGTGCAGGAAGATGTGCAAGGAAGTAGTCGCGATAGTCCGCAACGTCGTAGCCTTCATTGTTCGAACCATGAATCTCCGCTCCGAAACCATTGAGTCCTCCCAGACCGACGCTTCCTTCTTTCGACGGAGCCAAGTAGTCATAATTTGGCAACAAAGCTATCGGAAATGATTCTTGTCCTGGGTTGTAAACCAACGCTCCAGGTGTTCCGCTAGGAGGATTGGGAGCTACGATTGCCGCCGGGCGTAAAAATGCACCAGGAACCTGGCGCGATTGATCCAGCCGACCGAAGGTTGGGTGACTTGCATCCGACTCGACTCCAATGCCCAGTCCATTGAACGGTACATCATTGATGAGGTAACGATAACCATTGCCGACACTATCACCAATCAAAAGATTGCCGTTACTGTAAGCAAGCCACTGCTGTAGCGTTCGGGGATTCGCATCGGTTCCATTAAACGTATAGCCAGATCCAACTCCCGCATTCGGCGTATAAGTCTCTTGCGGATCAACATCCGACAAATCAATCGCAATCGAGTATTCGTAACCATCTGGAGAGTACGAACCGGAGTTCACAGTTGCCGGACATCCGCGATAAGAGAGAATTCGGAACGTCTGATTCGCTAAAGGACCATCTAAAAAAGTTATCAGCCGCCCTGAGTAAGTGTCGTCTTCTACGCTCAAGTCGCTAAAGAACGCAGCAGTACCAGCCGTACGAAGTCCATCAGGGTTTATCGTGATTCTATGCGCCTGATCATTATCGAATCCACCGGCGTTAGGAATTAATCGCTGAAGCTGAATCTTGACAATACCGACTTCTGGTGACGCAGCGAATGGGGCTGGAAGCGGAGGTGTCGCGGGTGCTAAATAATTGCGAACGAGTGTCGCTGGAACAAACGTTCCTTGAATCGCATCCCGGCCGTAAACATCTTCGAGTAGAGAGTGATTTGACAATGCTGACTTGTTATTGGTATTGCCACGCACAATCTGTCGGATGACGTCCGCCGAGTAATCGCCCACCGGAATGTTCTGCAGTTTCGCACGAACCAGCGCTTGACTTGATGTGCGTGAACTGCCAGTGATCGAAAGGTACGATATGGCTAACAAGCTAAAAAGCCCGAGCATCCCAAGGACGACCAGCAGCACCAATCCGGATTTAACTTTTCCATTGATGGCGATTGTGCGATTGTACAACATGATAGAAGTCGACTTATTCAAACGTGCATTAACACTGATAGATTTGGATTTCATTTATTCGCTCGAAATATTCGAAATCGAAGAGAAGACCGTAACAACATTGCGGAAGATAGTCGCGTTAGTTGCTTGGGCCGCACTTACGGGGACCGGATTCACTTTCGGGAGATTAGCAGCAAATGTTTCGGGATAATCCCAAGGTTCGCCAGTAACTCGAACGACTCGAGGCCATGTTTCGCTATTGTCCGTTCCAGTAACTCGGTACCAGCGATGCCGATGAATAACCTTGAAATCATTTGGAAAAACTAGCGCGGGTGGAATAGCTGTGTTCACTAAATTACCAAGCTCAATTCGTCTTGAAAGCATGATCCAATCACCGACACGAACTGATGGATTGGTGGCTGGATCGGAATAGAGTTTGATATTCATCGAACCACCATCGGAACCGGGTAGATCTGTCGTTGCGGTATAAACCGGAACCGAGCTACCAACGTTGTTCGGGCTATCTGCTGTTGCGAAGCAGAGCTTTTCCGATCGGCTGTATTCTTCTGCTCCAGATACACTAAACGGGACCGCATCAAACAAGCGATCACGGCCATTGAAGATGACTGTTGATACATTGAATGAGGTCGGTACAACTCCGGGGGGTGTGTTTTCTGTTGGGGTCATCGTGATCATCCAGCTTACTGAACCCACGTCGCTATTAGAACTCAATAAAGAACCGCCGCTTGTTTGAAATCCTCGAAGCGCGCCTGCTGCCTTATCGTCTTCCGCGATCGCTTGGAGCACATCCGCACCCGACATGCCCACCATGTTCGCTAATGCTCTTTTGACCGGCAGTGGTGCACCTGCTGCGTTTGTTCCGGACTGATAGGAGACACGAACGAGACGTGGGAAGTTAAAGCCAAGCGACGCATAACTACTCGAACCGTTTAGGCCAACCGACTCATCGAAAAATGGCATCCGAGTCCGTCGCATGAACCCTTGACTCGCCGATCCACGCTCATTCGTATAAGCCGTCGCATAATTCCAACTATCGCGGAACTGTGTCGCGCAGAAGACAGGGTCGATGCAAAAGCCTTGAGCTAGGCCTTCGCGTTGCGCACGAACGGAACGATTGGGATCCCCCATCGGAAGTTCCGAAAGAGCACGCTGCTGCAGGTACGAAAAAATTGACTGTAGGTTTGTAAATGTTCTCGACGCTACCAAAGGTTGAGTTGTAAACGGCTGGGCATCTGATATTCCCACGGGAGTCGTTGGATACGCCGCGCCGGTAAATGGATCCGTCGTGTAGTCATTCGGCATCCACCACGGTTGTTGTTGGGTTGGCTCGATGGTGCCTCGTCCTCTTAATTCTTGAACGATGTTATCCATGCTCGCGGCGCCGTGAACCATCGCATACGAATCGTTCGCTTGTCGGGCTGCCATGGGGATGATGGCGGCTAGGCCTACTAGACCGAACAGGATCACGAACATGGCGAAGAGGACTTCGACGACGGTGACGCCGCGGGATTTATGATTTTTGATTTTTGATTTTCGATTGCGGGGGGAGATCATGCTGGTGTTTTGTCGCAGGTTGCGACGTGTGGATGCAAATAGCGAATCGTTCGGCGAAGCTGTTTTTGCTTCGATCGCATTGTTGTGTTTCAAGTGTGTGGATTCTGTTAGGTGCATCACTTTGTTTCCGATTTTCACAAGCTTGCACTTGGATTGGAAAAGGTTGTTTATTTTGTTGGTAGCACGTTGTGCGCCGTGCATTTGTTTTTCGTCTTCTGATGAGCCGTGAGCGCTAGCTCCGGGTTCCCCCCGCTGGTTGTTCTATTAATTAAGTTTCGATCGCCGTGTGGCACCCGTGGCTAGCGCCATCGGCTCAGGGTTCCCCCCGGCATTTTCGTCTGTTTTGTTTTTGAATCTGGTTTTGTTTCAATCGCCGTGTGTCACCCGTGGCTAGCGCCATCGGCTCAGGGTTTTTGGCTGACGCCAACTGGTTCTGATTGGCAATCGATTACGTAATGCATAGCTCCAAGTAACTCATCATCGTTTCCTAAAACTTCGCAATCACCGCCCGCCGTCCAGGTTTTAGGAACGTTTAGTGAATTGCTTTGTAATCGCAACATCCGTGTACTATTTGCCTTGAGTTCGTCTCGAGTTTTTTGAGGACTTTTATCAGAGACTACGACTACGTGGACATGATTGGTTCTGGCGTTAACAGCTTTCAGGTCCCAACCTCGGAACTGGCAATGGCACCTGATTGCTTCTTCAACCGTAATTCGATCTTCATTCCGAAGTAAAACCGCTTCGCCTTTCATTTGTTCTTTACACCACGCTTCTAATAACGGTTCGGGCAGTTTCTGTCCTTTGGCACGCAGTCGCCAGCCGCGTTGATCACCGGGTAACCAAGTTCCATAGGTCGTCCAAGTAATAAAGTAGCCGCTGACTGATTCCAACATTTTTATATTCCTGAGCCGTGAGCGCTAGCTCCGGGTTCCCCCCGCTGGTTGTTCTAGTAATTCAGTTTTCAATCGCCGTGTGTCACCCGTGGCTAGCGCCATCGGCTCAGGGTTATTGACTACTTAATTCGCTTTGGAATGTTAATGCTCGTGACTCGGTGATCATTTCGCTTAGCGAATCGGCAGGGTTGCCTGCTGCTGCTTCGTTCACATCGTTCTCAACGTGCCATGCTTGGGTCGGTGCCGCAGCAACACTTCCGTTGGTTGCCGATATGCGAATCCAATATCCGGTTGGATCGAGCATGTTCGGTTTGGCTCCTTCGGTGCGACGCAGCGCAAGGCCCGCTGCATTAAGATCGGTGCCATCCGTTGGAAATACCACTTGATCAGTTCGACCGACAAACAAAAAGACATCTTGATTTGGTTCAATGCGACGTGCGTTAAAAACTCGAGGAGTCGTAGGGGGATTGAATGCAAACAATTGTGGCGCATTGCTAACCACACTATCGATATTTCCCGAAGGCGAAAATGTGATCATCACAGGTCGCAATTGCTGCGGGGTTGGCGGTCCCCCAAGTCCTGGCGGCATGATCCAATCGGATGCGAACTCGCGTTGGCAGTTGGTGAACTCGGTACTGGTGTAGTTTGCTAACGGCTCGTCGGTGGCCAAACCTGAAATCGAAAGATCGATACACGTTCCGCGTGGAAGCTCATTTGTTACCGACGCAAGCGGTTTGGGCTGTGAATAAACTCGGATACCACTGATTCCTCGTCCGATCGTGACGAAACGCTTTAACGCTTGTTGCGAGCGCGCTGCAACATCGATTTCAGCAATACTGCCAAATGGTTGGGTTGCGCTACCGACGTTTAGGACTTGAAAAGTGTACGAAGATTGCAATCCTGTTGGTTGAGTCGCAGGAGCAATTATTTGAAATCGATTCGTAACTCCACTACGTTCGATCAATTCAACCGTGTTTCCGGCAACCAAGTCGAGTGCAAAGCGAGAGTCCAGAGGCAGTGGGCTTGGAGAAGAAATGTCCTCGACGACCACAAACCCAGTAGGGCCAGGGGTAGCAATCACCGTCCCGGCAATTTCGTACTCGGTGGGTCTCAGCGTTTCGGCCATCGTCATACGAATGGCGGTGTTGTATTGCGAGTAGTTTAAAAAAGGATCGATGGTGGTGAACGCAGCCCATTCGCTGGCATCTCCGGACACCGGATTCTGAGCCGTAATCGAGCGAGGAGGGTTCGATGAGGTTACGTCTGTGCCGTCAATTCCTAGCCCATCTCCACGAGACGATAGTCGTTCAAAGATCACCGAGACATTGCGACCTCGAGCGATGGCTCGAGCTCTTGCGGCCTCCAAGAACGATTTCACTTCCAATGCCGCGACGTTCGTTTTTCGTTCTGATAGAACGTTCTTAAACGAAGGCAGAACGAGTGCCGCCAAGATGGAGATAATGACAATCACCACTAATAGCTCAACCAGCGATAACCCTTGACGAATTCTTGCGATCATAGCGATGCTCCTGATTCGTCGAGGTTGCTTACGTTGTCACGCGAGTGCTGGAAATAGTTTGTGTCGGTCTCGGGGTATGGAATCAAAGAAATCGGATTGACACTGTAGTCAACACCAATTGGGTCGCGGACAGTGTCGATTGTACCTGTCTGGTCCAGAACCGCGCCAAGTCGCATGTCGACAGAGCCCAAAAGAAAATTGCGTGGATAGAAAGGGTCTGGCCATACAAAACCCGGTGGCGATGGTAGGACAGACGCATACAGCGGGGGCAATGGAAGAACCGGGCTTCCTGACAGGACGACTGCCGATGTAGAAAAATGTGGTACGGAAATCGGTGGTGTAAGAGATCTATCAACACCAAAAAAACGGATTCCAAAACGACCATCTACACCGGCGGAGACAACCAACGGTCGCTGTCCGACGTTAGGCTCAGCGAAAGCCACACCTGCGTTAGCTGGATCAAAACCCACATCTGCTTTGGTTGGATCAAAGGGATCGGAAGGCTGAGATCCTGATGGATGTAGTGGATCTGGATCGAAGCGAGCCGTCGAGTTGATTCCAGCAGGGCATCGAAGCCATCGAATCGGAACGCCCCATGCATCGATGAACTCAAACAGTCCGTCATTGTCAGTATCGGCAATCTCGGAATTTCCGAAGGCTTCAATGGCAGAAGTGCCATTGAGTGTTGAATCTTCCACGATCAAGTATAGGAGTTCGGCGTTTGCATTTTGACGAGCCCACACTGTTAGGTTCACAGCGCCCGCACTATCACGACCGAGGCTTACACGTTGACGAATCCGCTCGAATCGAGCGGTGGTTTGAAGCTGCATGAAGAGCGGGCCATTTACGGTGGAGTTCAATCCGGTCGCGATGATCGCACCAGCGCGAGGCTGAAGTGAACCGCTCGTTAGATCCGCTAAATCTGCGGGACAGTCTGGCATCTCCATTCGCATGAGATCACGGGTCGAAGCCAGTCGAACGCGTTCACGTAAAAGAGAAATCGGCGGAAAGCCTGTTGGCCAATTCGCATCCCCTAGTGGCGATACTCTCGCATTCGTCGCTGGGAAGCGATCAACGATGTTGGTACCGTTACGTGTGTACGTCATCGGTTCCGACAAATACTCGTCGTATCGGTCGTTGAGTATCGAGTCGATTTTGGCGATGGTGCCTCGTGTTTTGGAGACGAGGGTGTCTTGGTTGGCTCCTCGGATGGCACCAACAACAATTGCCGAGAGGATGCCGATGATCGAGATGACCACGAGCAGCTCGACAAGCGTGAAGCCGCGGCGAAGCGTTCGCTCATGCCTTGCTGGATTGACTTTGGATTGTTTGAAATGTGTGTTCATGAAAGTGGAAACGCTGTAGTGAGACGTTAACCGTAATCTTTTGCTCCCTTCTCCCCCGGTACTCCGGGGGAGAAGGGCTGGGGATGAGGGGGTTACATGGTTGTTTACTGTTGAGGCCTCGTGCTTGCGTTAACCCCTCACCCCCAACCCCTCTCCCCTGAGTACAGGGGAGAGGGGAGCCAGGAAGTTTTGAGGGATGCTGTGGGCACTTTTTAATAGTTGCTAGTGGGTTATTTTTTCGTTACGGGGTTTGCTTGGAATCGTTTTTTACTGGAGGCTCTGACTAGGTTTGGTTCATTCCAGGCGGAGCCTGGAACGAGGGAATTTGGTTTTATGGCCAACGGCCTTTTGCAACATAGCCAGGGGCAACGCCCCTGGTTGGGTGTATCGATCATCCTGTTTGGCCAAAGGCCATGTTCAACGGTGATGTTTTGGTTTGAATATGGCCGTTGGCCAAAAGGAGTTGTTTCGGTTTGCTTACCAGGGGAGGTGCCCCTGGCTATGATAAATATGGCCTTTGGCCAAAAATGCGATCAATAAGTTGTTGTGTTTAAAAGGCAATCGACTTAAAGGATTACGATGCATACGTGAGGATTGGTTATCGCCTAACGTCACCCGTGGCTAGCGCCATCGGCTCATGGTTTTGTTGCGGGGCTTCTTTGATTTTTTATGTGCCAGCTATGGTGCTTTGTGCGAAGGTCCGCTCGCTGAAATTAGCGGCGTTGTCATCGTTTCCGGCAGATCTTCGTTTCAGTTCATCCGGACCGGCGACACGCCAGCGATCGTACGTTACGCCGGATGCTGCTCCAGTTACGCTCGCCGGAACAAACGACTCGCCACTGGGATAAACAATGAGCGCTTCGCAAAAATCTCTAAGGCTTGCGATGTTAACTTCTTGGCCAAGTCGTCCGCCATAGATCCCATCTGAACCAGGGCCGATGACTTGGAAGGTTTTGTCATTCACGAACAGATTTGAACGGAGCCAATCAAGTGTCGTACGATTTGCCAAAGCGATTTGTGGTGTTCGAGGTGTCGCGGAAACAAGTGGACGTATTGCACCGAATCGAACACCATTGCTCGATGCTTCGGGCACGATTGAAGGTGACCCGCTTGCTGTGAGGTCCGCTCGTGCGCATTGATAGAAATTCAACGTCGGAGAAGCTGGTGTTCCGAACGCATAGGTCCTAGAATCAAAATAAACAAAGGGAGCTGCCTCCGCAACTTTTGAACCCGCGCCGACATACACAGGCAAAATGTCGTTCGCAATATTGAAATAAGTAGTATCATCATTGCTCACGAAAATTGTTTCACTAGGCGCCGCTGGGTTTGGAGCTTGTGTCAAGCTGAGACGGCCCGTATTGAACTCGAAGAATGGAGTTGTTCTTTGTGTGTTGTATTGGAGGACATTGGGCGCAGACGTCTGAAGGAACGGGCCGCCAACTCCCGTAAACGGTCGTTGCGGATCAGCGCTAAAGCCGCCTAGAAAGAACACCAACGCTTCTGCCGGATCCATGACGACAGAACCAGCACTGAGGAAATGATTATGAACTTGCAAGCCGGTCGGGGCACCGGCCACAACCGGGCTCAATAGATCGATTTCTGATTGCAAAATCTGTGGAAACGCTTTTCGTAGGTGGCGTTCCATGACGGTCCAACTGCTTCCGTCGGGTGGATAATCACCGTACTTGCTTCGATACTTTTCTACCGCTTCCGCGAGTGTATCGACTTCTAGTTTATAAGCCGTTTGTCGCGCAGTTTTTACCGCTCCCATCACGGCTGGGATGATCAAGCCAGTCAGAAGCCCAATGATGGCGATGACTACCAAGAGTTCGACAAGAGTGAACCCAGTGCGGTTATGTTTTTGAATGGTCATGATAAGACTAGGGGTAAGGGGGAAGTTGGCAGTGGGCAGCTAGCAGTTGGCATTTTTTTGTTTAGGTGTTGGTTAGGGTTCGCTAGGCAGGAGCCTCGGGTTGTTTCATTCCAGGCGGAGCCTGGATCGAGGTAAATCGGTTTTGCAATTTGTTTTCGTCGCTGAGCCGTAGGCGCTAACCTCGGGTTCCCCCCGCTAGTCGTTCTAACAGTTTAATTTCAGTCGCCGTGTGTCACCCGTGGCTAACGCCATCGGCTCAGGAGTTTCTATTTCTTTCCTCCGGAGAGGCTGGTGATCATTTCGATCATGGGTAAGAACAGTGCGATTACGATAAAACCGACGGCGACTCCTAAGAAGACGATCAACAGTGGCTCGATCAGCTTGGTGAGTCCTTCGGTCATGACTTTGACTTCTTCGTCGTAGTTGTCAGCGACTTTGTAGAGCATCGTATCGAGCTCGCCGGTCTCTTCACCGACTTCCACCATGTTGACAACCAAGTCATCGATAACTCGGCTTCGGCATTTCATAAACCACATTCCCAAGCATATCGCCGACCCAATCAACACGACTTGCATTCCCATGTCGATCATGGCTTGATTGCTGAGTGCTTTTTGGCCTGCCTTGGAGTCCTTCTTGGCGAGTGCTTTACCAGCCGTGAAAGCGACTGAAAGGATCATCACGCCTGGGAACGATCCCATGAGCATCCAGAAAAACGCGGCCATCGGATGCATGCCGAGGGTCGAGTTTTCCTTTAGCGGTTTCGCGATGACTTCACCTTCGCGAATGGCTTCAACAACCTTGGTGTAGATTCTTTCAAAGACCGCGTTGTTGGATGTTTCACGAGTGATATTCAAACCTTCCAAGATCGGAACACCGGAGGTGATCAGTGTTCCGAGGGTTCGAGTCGTTCTAGCGAGAATGTTCTTTTCAACCAAGCCGCCGAAGACTGGTAGCTTGATCAGAAACATATCAAAGCCCATACGGCCAGCGTTGAATTTCTTTGCCAGCTTCATGATCAACCAGTAGGTCACCGGTATCAGAACCAGCAAGAACCAATACTGAACGACATAGTCGGACATCGCCACCAATAGCTGCGTAACGGCTGGAAGTTTGATTTCCATTTCGTCGAACAACTTTTTGAACGTCGGTACGATGAAGGCCATAATACCAGCCAAGATCAACATCGCGACCAAGACAACGACGATCGGGTAGATCATCGCCCCTTTGACCTTACGCTTCAAAGATTCTGACGACTCCAAGAACTCCGAGAGTCGTTTAAGAATGGTTTCCAACGCACCACCGGCTTCACCGGCCTTAACCATGTTGACGTACAGCCGGCTGAAGACCTTCGGGCATTTAGCCATGCTTTCCGAAAGTGTCGCACCCGTTTCGATTTCATCGCAAACATCCATCAGGGCGTTCTTGAGCTTGCCTGGCTTGGAGTTGTTTTCGAGGATCTTGATACTACGTAAGATCGGGAGACCGGCGTCTTGAAGGATCGATAGCTGACGAGTGAAGGTCGCAATGTGCTTGCTCTTACCACCACCGATAGCGAACGATCGCTTCTTCTTTTGTCCTGGTTTACGCTTCCCGGCAGCCTGCTTCTTGACCGAAATTTTCGTGACGAAGTAGCCCATCTGCCGGATGGTAGTTTGTGCTTCTTCTTCGCTTGGCGCTTCGATCACATCCTTGATCTCTTGACCAGTGCGATCCATCGCTTCGAATTGGTACATTGGCATGATCGGGGTTCCCGGGGGAAGTTGCTAGTGGGCAGTGGGCAGTGGGCAGTGGGCAGTGGGCAGTGGGCAGTTTAGGTGTTGGTTCGTGTTCGCGAGGCAGGAGCCTCGGGTTGTTTCATTCCAGGCATAGCCTGGAACAAGCTTGAAAACTGCCCACTGTCAACTTTTCTTATCCGTCGTGGACGGTTTCTCTTACTATTTCGTCTAGGGTGGTGACGCCTTGGTAGGCGAAGTTCAATCCGTAATCTCGCAGTGGGATCATCCCGTAGGAGACCGCTTTGGCTCGTAGGTCGTCGGTCGGTGCGTTCTGCATGATCATTTCGCGCATGTCATCGTTCATGACCATCAGCTCGAACAATCCGAGTCGGCCTTTGTAGCCTGTGTTATTGCATTTGTCGCAGCCTTTGCCGCGATAGAATTTTTTACCTTCGTGCTTGGCTGGATCGACTCCCAATTCAAGAATCAAGTCCTTTGATACCTCGACTTCTTCGCGGCACTTAGTGCAGATTCGTCGCACCAGTCGCTGAGCCAAAATCGCTTCGACGGTTGCTGTGACGAGATAAGTTGGAATGCCCATGTCCTTGAGTCGGGTGATGGTGCTGGGCGCATCGTTGGTGTGAAGTGTGCTGAAGACCAAGTGCCCGGTTAGTGAAGCTTGGATCGCAATCTCAGCGGTCTCCAAATCGCGGATCTCACCGATGAGAATGATGTCTGGGTCTTGTCGCAGGATGGCTCGCAAGCAAGATGCAAAAGTAATCCCGACCGAGTGATCGATTGGGATTTGAACGATCCCGTCGATATCGTATTCAACAGGATCTTCTGTTGTGATGATCTTCTCGGTTATTTCGTTCATTTCCGAAAGGGCCGAGTAGAGGGTTGTTGTCTTTCCTGAACCTGTCGGGCCTGTCACAAGAACGATCCCGTTGGGACGTTCCATCGTCTTGCGAAATTCAGTCATCGTGTGATCGTCCATCCCGACTTTGTCCAGCGAGAGCGACACAACCGAGCGATCGAGGACTCGCATGACGACGCTTTCACCGAACATGGTTGGTAGCACGCTAACTCGCAAGTCCACCGGGTGACCACCGACCATGAGCTCGATACGACCGTCTTGCGGCAAACGACGCTCGGCAATATCCAGATTCGCCATGACCTTGATGCGAGTTGTAATCGCAAAGGCCAAGTGACGTGGCGGAGGCACCATTTCGTAGAGCACACCTTCGGCCTTGATACGTATGCGAAACTCGTCTTCAAAAGGTTCCATGTGGATGTCGCTCGCATGGTCCTTGATCGCGAGCAACAACACCAGATTGAGCAGCTTACGAACGGGCACGCTATCGGCCAGGGCTTCTGCACCATCCAAGTCGAATGGACCATCGGCAGAAAGAGCTCGAGCCGCTTCTTCCAGTTCTTCATCGTTGGCCAACGAGGCGACTAGCTTTTCAACACTCTCCGATTCGGACGAGTAAAACCGTTCGATCGTTGCTTTGATATCGCGTTCGGTTGAAACGCCCATATCGATTTCATAGCCAAGAAACGTCCGCAGTTCGTCTTGGATCGATAGGTTCTGAGGATCGCAGGTTGCGACCGTCAAACGATTGTTCTCGAATTTGACTGGAACAACGCGATAGAGCTGCGCCATCGACTCGGACATCCGCTCGAGCAGTTCCGGAGTGAGCTTTGCTTCGCTCAGTTGAATGACCTTCATCCCCTGTTGCTCGGCGAGTGCTTGTGCGAGCTGCTCGTCGGTAATCAAAGCCATTTCCTCGGCGAGTTTCCCAAGGAGCGCGCCGGGCTGCTGCTGTTGCTCTTCAAGCAACAATTGCAGCTGGTCGTCGGTTATGAAACCCATATCGACCAGAATTTGTCCGATGCGTCGTGCGACCATAGTTGAGACTTCAGTTTTAAGTAGGCAGTAGGCAGTGTGTTACCCGTGGCTAGCGCCATCGGCTCAGGGTTATGCGTTGTGGTCGAATTCTTCTCCGCCGGTTTCGTCTTCCATGCCTCGACGAGCGTTGACGATTCGCTTTGCTAATTCATCTGGTCGGTGAGCCTTACCAAGTGCGTCTTCGACGGTAATGCGGCCTTCTTTCCAGTGTGTATAAAGTGCGTCGTCCATCAAATTCATTCCGAACTTCGCACCGGTTTGAATCGCGGACGTAATCCGGAACGTTTTGTTTTCTCGAATAAGGTTCGCAATACCGGGTGTGACTACGAGGATCTCGTAAGCTGCGACTCGACCGCCACCAATCTTCGGTAGTAACGTTTGAGCGACCACGCCGATCAGCGAGCTGCTGAGCTGTGTTCGAACTTGATCTTGCAGGTTTCCTGGGAACGCATCGATGATTCGGTTGATCGTTCCTTGTGCACTATTGGTGTGTAGCGTTCCGAAAACAATGTGACCGGTTTCAGCCGCACTGATCGCTGCCTGAATAGTTTCCAAGTCCCGCATCTCACCGACAAGAATACAATCCGGATCTTGTCGAAGAGCACGTCGAATCGCTTCCGCAAAACTAGGAACATCGACACCGACTTCGCGTTGATTGATCGTCGACTTTTTATGTTCGTGATAGAACTCGATCGGATCCTCAATCGTGATGATGTGGTGATCGTGTTGTTCATTCAAGTAGTTGATCAAACTTGCTAGGGTCGTACTCTTACCGGATCCTGTTGGGCCTGTGACGAGAACTAATCCGCGAGGACGCTGAACCATCTCGATCACAGCGGGCGACAACCCAAGTTGCTCGGGAGTTAGTTTGTCGTTAGGGATCTGTCGCAGCACCATCGATATGTTGCCGCGTTGTTTGAAAATCGAAACTCGGAACCGTGCGAGCGTTCCAAAGGCAAACCCAAAGTCGCTACTTCCGTTCTCTTGCAGTTCACGTTGGCAGCGATCTGGAGCAATGCTCTTCATCAGCTGGACGGTATCGTCAGCTTCCAGAATTTTGGTTTCCAGCTTTCGCATCCGACCGTGCAATCGAAACACAGGTGGCTGTCCGACGACAATATGAATGTCGCTTGCGCCTTGCTTGACTGCCGCTTGCAGCAGTTTATCGATGAGCACTGTGGCCATAGAAATCTAGTTTGAATGAGGAGGAGAATTAGGAAGAGTAGTTAGTAAAACGGAAGACTTTGGAGTGCTGGGGCTCGGCCCAGCTTTTGGGATAAGGATTATGTGGAAAGGTTGACGTTCGGTTTGCAGTGTTGGATTTTGGTGGAGAATCGTCTGATAAGTCTTAAAGCGGTGACAAGTCACCGCAGTCCAAAGTCTTTGGAGTGCTGGGGCTCGGCCCAGCTTTTGGGAAATGGTTTATGTGGAAAGGTAGACGTTCGGTTTGCAGTGTTGGATTTTGGTGGAGAATCGTCTGATAAGTCTTAAAGCGGTGACAAGTCACCGCAGTCCAAAGGGGGCTTATTACAACAAAATCGCATCCCTCTACTAGATATGATATTCTCCCAGCCTGCAGCAGGGGACAAATGAAAGCAATTTTTGCGAATATCAATGCTGTAAGCACCGTTTTTGACGGCCAATGGCGGCCAGGAACCGACCATAGCGGCCACACAGAGCCTCAAGGGTAGCGGATCAAAAACCGGTCGACAGGAAGTCGATTTAGAAGCCGGCGACTATTTCCATTCGGTTACAGCTTACCGGATTGCAAAGAAGCCCGACTCAAGAGCTTCGGTAAACCGATGTTGTCATTGCGACAACACTCAATCCGAGCAAGCGGGGCTTAATGCTTGTGCTCGGCAGCGTATTCGCGAATCAGAGTCTGCATCGCCATGTCCTCTTGCTCGGTACGTTTCGCGGTTCGATAGACTTCATCCAAAGTCGTAATCCCGTTCATGACTTTGCGGATTCCGTCGCAGTAAAGTGTTGTCATGCCTTGCTTTATCGCTTCAATCCGTAGATCGGCCGAGGAAACACCGCGGAACATCATTTCCCGCAGGCGTCCGTTGACGACCATCAGTTCGTAGATACCGATTCGGCCGCGATAGCCTTTCTTTTGGCAGTAGGGGCAACCTTTCCCTTTGGAGAATTTGCCGTGCTTGGCCATGTCCGCCGGAATGCCAGCATCTTCCAGAACCGACTCGGTTGGACTGTAATTCGTCTTGCAGCGAGTGCAAATTTTCCGCACCAAGCGTTGGGCAAGGACCGCGATCACGCTGCTGGCGACCATGTATCCGGGCACTCCCATGTCGACCATCCGAGTGATCGCACTGGGCGCATCGTTCGTGTGTAGTGTACTGAAAACTAAGTGTCCAGTTAAAGAAGCCTGGATTCCCATCTGCGCGGTCTCTGTGTCTCGCATTTCACCGACCAGGATCACGTTCGGTGCTTGTCGAAGCATGGCTCGAATGATCCGGGCAAAGTCGAGTCCAATGTTGTGACGAACCTCGCATTGGTTGATACCTGGGAGATAATATTCGACCGGATCTTCGGCGGTGATGATCTTTCGGTCAGGGCGATTGAGGGCGTTGAGCGAGGCATAGAGGGTGGTTGTCTTTCCAGATCCGGTTGGACCGGTAACGAGAAGAATGCCGTTTGGACGCTTAATTAGGCCGGAGAAGATCTTGAAGTCCCGTTCAGAGAGACCGAGTTGCTTGACACCAACTTTGATGTTGTCTTTGTCGAGAAGCCGCATAACGGCCGATTGACCGTGGTTGGTCGGGATGACGCTGACGCGAAGATCGAGCTCTTTTTCGCCGACGGTGATTTTGATCCGCCCGTCTTGGGGGCGTCTTCTTTCGGCGATGTCCATCCGAGCGAGGATCTTGATCCGGGAAAGGATCGCTCCGAGTAGCCGTCTGGGGGGGCTGTCACGCTCGACCAAAACGCCGTCAATTCGATAACGGATTCGGACTCGGTCTTCGAAGGGTTCAACGTGGATGTCGGAGGCTCGCAGTTGGACTGCTTCCTGGATCATGTAGTGGACTAACCGCACGACAGGGGCGTCGTCGCTGTTCATCTGATCGTCGCGATTGATTTTGTCTTCTTCGGTTTCCGTGAAGTCGATCTGAGTATCGGTGAACTCCTGGAGCATCGAGTCAGCGGACTCTCCTTCGGTCTGCCCATAATAACGGTTGATGGCTTCCTGGATATGCTCCTTGGGAGCCAAGGCCGTTTCGACCTTTCGGTTCAAAATGAATCGAAGTTTTTCAATCGTTTCGATATCAAATGGATCGGAAACCAGTACGCAAATCGTGTCGTCTTCGTCAGAAAAAGGGATAATTTTGTTTTCGCGGGCGACCGATTCGGGGACAAGCTGGATGACCGCGTCGGGGATTCGAACACTTGTGAGATCCACGTAGTCGTACTTGTGGAATTCAGCCAAGGCTCGGGTGACTTCCTCGGGGGTGGCGTACTGGAGCTCGACAATACAGTCGCCGACCGGTTTTCCGTCTTTCTTGGCCATCGTCGAGGCTTCGGCAAGCTGCTCGAGACTGATTACTCCCTTGTTCAAGAGAAGATCGGTGAAGTCTCGTAATGGACGGTTCATGGTATTGATCCGGATATCGGATTCCCAGGGATTTCATGCGGAAAGGCTTTTCGTTCCGCTCAATTATACCAGCACTTTTTTGGATATGGTGACAATATCTTTGGAGTGCTGTGACTTGTCGCAGCTTTTGGACTAACCTGCCGAGGTTCGATCTTTGAGGGTAGAGCTAATCAATCGAGGTTGATTTCTGAGAATGAGAGGTAGAGACGTTGCATGCACAACGATTATTGATTGGACTGGGAGTCGTTTGGTTGTTTACGTCGATCTCCCGAAAGCTGTAGCGAGCGACACAGCAGTCCAAAGTTATGGAATGGGGCTAATATTTAAGCTTTGAAAGGTTGCTTCGGTTGTGGCGTCGTGACCTTGGAGCTGGATCGTGCCTGGTTCGATTCGGAGGCCTTCACGGGGATTTTCTTTAGTTGGTCGAGTATCGGTCCAGTCGACGACTTGGACTCCTTGAACCCAGGTTGCCAAGTGCGGGCCGTCGGCGATAACGGTCACATGAGCTACTTGGCCAACGTCACTGAGGACTGCTCGGGCGTTTTGTCTTCTGAAGATAGCTCCCATGCCGGCGTCTTTGGGAGCTCGTCGATCGTCAACAAATCCGTGATGGACTTGGCATTCGTAGCCGTTCATCTGCTGACCAGGAATGCAACGAAAGAAAATGCCGGTATTCGTTTCGGGTGATTCGACGAGTATGGTTGCTTGCAACGCAAAATCGCCCAAGTCCTGAAGCAGCTCGATATGCCCCTTGCCACCCTTGATCGCAATCCCGCCATCTTCCGTTCGCGTTGTGGTCATTGCCACTGGTTCGCTTTTATTGGGTACGCTTGTTTCTGATTCTTTGTTGCTGGCTTGCCATCCATCTAGCGATTCGGCTGGTAGGACAGCGTAGGTGATCGGGCGAATGCGAACGTCGCGAAACTTGATTGGACCGCTGCGAAACTGAAGGCCGATCAATCCCGATTTGCGTTCGCTGGTGTCTTGGTAGTCAGCTGCGATCTTGCCATCGATCCAAGTTTGTATTCGATTTCCATCACACATGGCATGCATTGAATGCCACTGCGTTTCATCGAGCTCGCCAATCGCGTCAGGCTCGACGCGTTGTCGTCCGACAAGTGAACCCGTTGGGAACGGGTTGTCCGTTGGAGCAATATTCAATTCAAAGCAATCGCGCTGGACATCCTTGGGGGTGCTAAGCGTTCGCAAAAAGACACCGCTGTTGGTGGTTGATGCGGCCGAGTATTCCAACTGCAATTCAAAATCACCGAAGCGACTGGTTGTTACTAAAAAGCCGGGTTCGCCTTCGCTTGCGCTAATCACGCCATCAGTGATCGACCAGTTGGCTTTACTAGTTGGAGTCCAACCCATCATGGTTGAGTTATCAAACAACCGAATCCAACCGTTGTCCAGCTCTTCCGTCGATAAACGTGCGGCGAGAAGTGCTTCCAGATCAATCGACGCATCGAATGCGGGCGGCTTGGGCTTTTCAGGTGCAGCCACACTTGCGATCTCCGAGGGGCTCGCGGGTCGTGGTGGTGCCGTGCTAGATGAGCATCCAACAAGACTGAGAGCTACCGCGGAAGCAATACTACAAAGGACGGCACTGTGAAGGACGGCACTGTGAAGCGGGTTCGGATTTACTCTTGTATTTCTAGCCATGAGTCAATGTGCAATGGATGGGTGGGACTTGGTGTGTAGCGAATCTCACGGGCAGGTTCCGCTTGCGAAACATTGTTAGCAGCGACGTCTGCCGTGATTTCATCTGGCCCATGATCCCACTGGATGGTGATCAGATTAAAAACGTCAATTATACCCGTTACTTCCGTTCCAAGAACTAGCGGGTCGTCAGTTTCTGCGATCAGTGGAAGGCTCGCGTCGTTCAAAGAGAGCGAGTGAATCGGAAATCCTGGAGCATGTTGGACATAGAGAAAGAAACGTTTGCCAGATGCCGGACGATGGAACTTCCGTTTCGCGACAAGAACTTGGCCGCCAAGGGCAAATGTCCAAGGTCCTCTTAGATTAATCCGATGTGCGATTTGGTTTTGCTCTTTTATTTTGCTGGGTGGGGTTTGATCTGGGCTGATGAAAATGTTGTTTTCCCTGAGCCGTAGGCGCTAGCCTCGGGTTCCCCCCGCTAGTCGTTCTAAAAGCCTGATTCAATCGCCGTGTGTCACCCGTGGCTAGCGCCATCGGCTCAGCTTTCATCAGCCCAGGTTTTGTGTGGCTGATCGAGAGCAATCAGTTACTGGGCAGGCTTACGAGGCGGTGCAAATTTAATGCGTTCAACGAGTCGAACAATGTCATCGCCTTGCTTGTATCCGGTGACGCTGGTGATGGTTGACACAACAAACTCGTACTTGAGTCCATAATCGAGATCGAGTTCAACTTCGGGGCCTTTCTCTTCACTAGGTCCATCGACACCACCTGGAGTCATTTGAACTATGAACGAACGAAGCTTGGCGAAATCATTTCCGAAGGATTGGCTATCGTTAACGATGATGTCGGCGATATTTCCAGCAGCATCGGCTTTGAGTCGGATCTTGATTGGCAGTTCGGGTTCTGCGGACGAGCTTCCCTGACCTTGGAGCGGCATCTTGACGTTGAAGTCCCCCTCTTGGGCAGCGATCTTGAACGTCATTACGAAGAAGATCAGCAGGAGAAAGACCACATCGATCATCGAAGTGAGCGAAAGCTGGCCTGCGTTGTCATCACTTTGTCTTTTGATTCTCATAGTTTGATCAGCTGTGCATCCGAAATTTATCGGGACTCTTCTTCTTTTACTCGGAGGGCAAATTTTTCAAATCCAAGATCTTGGCATTTGTTAATGAGGTCTTGGACCTTCCCGCCCGGTGCATCTTTGTGGGCGCGGATGATGATGTTTCCATCAGCAGCCGATTTTTCTTGCGAGATGAGAACGGCGATCTCGGTTGATAATAATGGGCGAATCGAATCGACCGATGCGGTGTTCGCGCCCATGTAGATGGTTCCGTCTTTGTCCAAATGCATCACGATTGGAAACTCGGCAGGACCTTCCGATGGTTTCGCTAGTTCGCTGGTGGGCAAAGTGATTTTTGCATTCTGGTCATCTTGTGAAAAGTTGATCAGCACCATGAAGAAGGCGATCAACTGGAAAACCATGTCGATCATCGGCGTCATGTCGCCTTCTGCGGCTTTCGTACTAAATTTTCGTCTTCCCATCAATAAACCTGTGTTGGGTTAAACCTATGTTGCAATCTTGCGTTGTGTTCGGTTGGGTGGCTAACGTCTTCTGGAGCGTGAGGAGCTAGCCGAGCCCCGTCCAATTACGGCTACCGCCTCAAGCTCAAGCTTCGATTAGCTGGACTTCGTGATTTACGATTGCTTGAGTGCGACAGCGAATTGGTCGATCATTTTTTCGCTTTCGTTTCCTGCCTCGACCACCATTCTTTGGATTCGGTTGCGAAGTAGGTTGTAAGCGATGATAGCTGGAATAGCCAAAACAAGACCGACCAGGGTGGTGTATAGAGCGGTTTGAATACCACCGGCGAGCTTAGCTGGTTTGGGTGTTTGTTCACTGCTAGCGATTTCACCGAATGAGATAACCATCCCGTCAACCGTTCCGAGCAAGCCAACCATGGGAGCGATGTTACCGATTAGTGCGAGGTAACCCACTTTATGCTCCAGCTTCATCGTTTCGTCTTCGCCAGTAACAGCCATCGCTTCTAAAGCGGCGGGTTTACCAGATTGAAGCTTCGCTAGACCGGCACTGACGACTTGGCCAAGGAAGGAATCGTCTGCTCTTACGAGCTCCGCGGCAGCCTGTAGATTATTTTCTGCCAAACTCGCTTCGACGCCTTGAATCAAATCTGCGGGAACGAAAGTGTCTTTTCGAACAGCCAGAATCACCATGACCAGAACGGCCACTAGCAAGAACGACATGATTAAGAACGCGATGGCGTATTTCCAACCGAGAGCATTCCAGGTTGTTACAAGCATTGATTCACTTTCAGCGGCCGCGGCAGCGGGTGCAGCGTCTTGAGCATGAAGCGAATTAGTCGCGCCGGCGAAAACGATTGCAAAGAGAGCGACACGAATCGCCATTCGAAGATACTCGTTCGAAACCCAATGGCTGCGTAGCCCGTTCAAAACGGATTCGGCACGGCATTGAAATGCCTCAACGGAAGAGGCAGCAAGCTGAAACGAAGCAAGTTTAGACGCGGCAGGCATTATGTTGCAGTTCTCCGAGACGATTAGGGGGATTGTATGAGGTTGGCTATTGGAGTTGGTAGTTGCGTAGCAGGTTAGGCATAGCGAGTCAGGCTTACAGCAAAGAACTTATTCCGAGTGGTGCTGATTGAACGCTTTGCTTTCTGAAATGGTACTCGAAAAAATATGGTACTCGAAAAAAGCGACACACTTTGAGACTTAGGTTACTTCTTTGCCCAAGTTGAGTTCGAGTACAGGGATTGTAGTCGAGATTTTGCGTCGGCTGCTCGTTGGGGTTCGCCAATTGTGGCGAATAGCTGGGACAAATAGTAAAGTGCCTCGGCATGCATGTCGATTTCTGATTGGAAAAGCAAGTCGGTGTGGAGGAAATCGAGAATTGCTTCTTGGTTTTTCCCCTCTTTTTGGTGAGCGAGACCGAGGGCGTTATAGATAGCCGAGAAGAGTTGGCTATCGGTTGCGTCTCCTTCCTCGACCATTTTCCTCAAGTTCTCAATGGCAGCTGGGATCTTTCCATCAAGGATGTCGCAACGGTTGATCGCCACCTTCGATAGTTTTTGATACTTCTTGGCGGCGACCGAATCTGCACTTGCAGCGATCGCGTCGGTGAAAGCTTTCTTCGCCTCGGCCTGCTTCCCTTGAGCGAGCAAAGCCGACCCCATGAGATAGCGACCTTGCAGCATTGTTTCAGCAACGGGAGACTTCCCCATTGCTCCGAAGTAAGTGGCAGCCTTGTCGCTATCGCCGAGCGATACGGCAAGCAATCCCAGCATCTCAGAAAGCTGGTAGAAGTGGAATGATGTCTTCGCGTTGGCACGAGCAAACTCGAGCAATCTAGACTTGGCCGCAGCCGCATCGCCCTGTCCCTGAAGAGCCAATTGTCCTAGTACGAGACCTTGATAGAAAAGGAGCTCGTTTTTGACTTCCGGGCGTTCGATTGACTTAGGATCGATTCGTTTCAGTGACTCTAAGGCTTGGTCCCACTGATCGGTGCTGGCTTGTTCTTTGGCTCGAGAGAACGGTGCAGGTTCTCCTTCGTAGACGATACGCAAAACATCCGAAGAGGGGAAATTCTGCTTATTACCTCGAATCTCCATGACGACGTTATCGGGCGTCATTTCGACGATCTTGCCTGTTTGTGTTGAACCTGACTTTGGATACAGCCTATCGGCTTCTTGCGAGATCGCGTTTGCCACGATGGCGAATCCGGCCACGCCACTGCAAAGCAATCGAAACGCGATCGTGTTCGGCTTGCCAATCGAAACCGGAAGGACAAATTGGAGAAGCTTATGCCACATCGGAAGATAAAAAGTCATTTTATTTGTAGAGGTCATGAGAGTTGGCGAAGCAGGTCTTGTATCGGGTCTAGTGTGGTATGTGGTGTATGGGGCGAAACCCGGGATTAGATTTCGTAGTTGTTGATTGCGATCGTTGAGTCGGTATCCGGATCACTTGACAGGATCAGCGGCGGGCTTCGGTTCAAATTCCTTGAGCCCGATTGCAGGTTCTCCTAGCTCGCGTTGGATGATCATGGTCATCTTGTCAAATTCGGTTTTCGATTCTGGGCCGTCTAGGTCAGGATACATAAGCAAAGTCTGCTTGATATCCGAACGCGATTGTTCGAGTATCTTTTTCTTGGCATTCGCTTCGGATGTGGCCATTGCAGAAAGATAGCGGCTGTTGGCGAGCTGTAATCGAGCATCGAAGAAGACTCGCTTTAAATCAGGACGCGTACCGATGGAGCTCGACAGGGTCTTTGCGATGTTTCCCCATCCCCAAACGAGATTCTTTTTGGCTTTTGGGTCGAACTCTGATCCGAGATACGATTTTTTCAGCAGGTCAACATCTTTTCCTTTGCCCCATTCTTGATAGTTCTTGGCTGCTTCGATTTGGGCGGATAATTGATTGGGGTTGGCTTTGAGAACCGCGACAAAGACATCTGCAGCTTTTTGATAATCACCCATCGCGCGATAAGAGAGACCTTGTTTATATTGAATATCTTCGGTCGTGCGTTTGATCGATTTCAAGAACTCGCCATCCTTGGAACCGAGGTCGATCATCTTGGTAAAGATCTCTGCTGCGGATTGGTTAAGTTCCTTGTTGACGGCTGTCAAGCTTGGATTGGATTTGAGTCCATCGGCCAATTGCAAAAGCGTAGTACCTGACCAGTCGAGAATTCCAGCGTCTTTAGAAACATCTGCCAATTGTTTCATCAGCACGCGGATACCGGAAGCAAGCTTCGCTTGTTCGCTAGTATCTTTAACGATTGCGAGTTGTTCCTGAAGTTCTTTCGCGAGGACCAGCAAGCTATTGGTCAGCAGCTTGGATCCCTCTTCGCCATCTCCAGCGACCTGTTGCATCTTCTTGACGATCGACTCGACGTCGCTTGCATTGAGCGCGGATCCACCTTGTGAGGCCGCCATGACTTTACTGCGAAGGTTCAATCGCAGGACTTCCATCTTGGCTTGTGAGGATTTGATGCGATCATCGTTGGCTTCCACCAGTTTGAGAGGGCTTGTTCCTTCCTTGGCGAAAATTGCGTTTGCTTCTTCCAGTCGGTTCGTATTGAGGTAGATCGAGACCAATGCCGAAGCAGCTTCAACGCTTCTTTGATCTACTTTATCGGCGACCAAAACATCCCATCCCTCTTTCAGTAATTTTTCGGCTCGATCGCGTAGCTCAAGATTTCCTTGCACGGTTGGAGTCGCTGCGGTATTAGCACTGTTGGATTCTTTGGGTGATTCCTTTGCCGCTTGTCGCGCTGCGTCGATGCTCTTCAAGTACTCGATATAGAGGATGTAACCTAGGTCTCGTTTGATTGCCTTCGATTGATCATTGTCAGGCGGCAGAAGTCGCAAAAATCTTTCGGATTCGTCCCACAGTTGGTTCGAGAGAGCTTGTTGAAGCAGTGTAACAGTAGCGGTTTGCGTTTCTTCGGCTTGAGGCCAAATCGCGAGCATGTGCTTTGCAAGCGATTCCAATGGTGGTAGCAAATTTGGTTGCTGCTCTTTGGGCGATGCAGCGATGAGTCGCGAGTAGGCGAAGAGTGCGAAGTTGGCTCCTTTGAGCCCCGTATCAGTGCCAGCGCCGCTTCTCGCAACGAAGTCGCCAATTGTGGCTGCATCCCAAAATTTTTCTTGTTTGAGAAGTATAAAGGAGGCGAAAAATCTCGCTTCCAGCAGATCTGATCGCTCGTCTTCAGGTCCGAAGAGCTTGAACGATTGCATGAAGAGCTCGAGTGCTTGTCCCAAGTCGCGCGAGGCCGAGTCGCGTGTGGCTTGGATTTCTTTTTCAATAGCAGGCTTCTCCTCTTTGGAGGCTGTCTTGAGGCGATCGCTGAGAATTTCCAGAGTCAAATTGACGCTATCTGACTTTTGGAGCCGCTCACGTCCGGCTTTAAATGCTTCGGCGAAGGTTCGTACCTTGGGAAGCTTTGATTCGTTCGGGTCCACGGCCTCGACGCCAAGCTCGGAAAGCATTTGCTTGGCTTTCGTTTGGTGATCACCGGGCAGTCGAACAATTGCGGACAGGAGTTCTCGAGCGTCTTTCTTTAGGTCCTTCACGACCGCTTGCTTATCCTTCTGGGAAGCGAGGCTCTTTGCGAGACCAACTTTTGCTTCTGCTGTCGCTAGCTGAAGATCGATCCATTCCGCGTTGCCGCGCTCGTTTCGATCCATTTGTTTTAGCAGTGCTTCGCCTCGTTGGATCGCGTCTTGAAATCGATTCTTACCACTTTCTGACGCGAGGACTCGCATGATGGAAGTGATCGCTTGAACTCGCCATTGCCGAAAAATTCCTGGCTCCTCGATATCAGCAACCTGTGTGTAAGACTCGATGGCTTTATCTGCTTCACCCATCAAAGTCAGAACGTCGCCGCGGTAAAGCCGCGAGAGAGTTTTTGCACCAATTTCCGTTGCGTGTACGGCCTTGCTGATTACTTCACTGAGTTTGGTTTCCGATTTTTTTAGCCATTCGGAATACTCTTTTGCGTTCTTAGGATAAGAGGTCGCGATGAGCTTTGACGAGAAACCATCAAAGATTTGTGCTTGCCGATATTCTCCCTGAAGCTTCTTACGGAGTTCAGTATCCTCTGGCGAAGTTGCTCGGTTGCCAGCAAGCTTTTCAATGTTCGTCTTGAGTTCTGCAACGGCCGCTGCGAAAGTCGAGTTACCCTTGGTCAAGTGTCCACGAGCCGCCTTTCGAATTGCGTCGCCGTTAGCACTTTCCTTCGGATCATCTAGCTTCTTGAGTTCCGCTTGGCCTCGAGCAAGCGAAATATTTCCCAGTCGCAATCTCGCCTCGCTGCGACGAGGACTGTCAGGAGTCGAAGCCAAGAAACTATCGAAACCTTTTTCAATCTCTTCAAGAATCGAATCACGCTGCGCGATGGTGCGGACGGTCGCTAGGGAGTCCTGTAAAATCATGAGTCGCTCAAGCGGAGCGTCTTTGTTAAACTTCTCAGGCAACCACCCGGCTTTTCCGTAGATGTCGATATACTTCGCCGCCCAATCAAACATGGCTTCTTCGCGAAGCTGTTCAATAAATCGCTCAGCAGGCTCAGCCGCATCTACTCGTGATGAAAAGGTAGAAGAACCGACACCGACAAGCCCGCCCAGTAATCCACCCAGTAATCCACCCAGTAAAGCATTCAGTAAGCTGCTAATAAAACTTGCGGTCCACCCAGGCTTGTTGGGCGAGATTTTTCGACTGCGATCACTCTCAAAAGACCGAAGCTGAGTGGAGGAGGATATCGTCATGTTTAATGCCATGGAGGGTATAGCTGACGTAGAGGACCTAGACCAAAGACTTGTTAGCAGCATAATTCAAAGTATGTACTTATATTCTATAGCGTAAGTCGCATCCGGTGCTCGAACAAGCAACCTGGATGAAAATGATGTTGATGGATTTGAAATAGCGAAGTCGCTGGAGAACTTGGATTATGAGATTCGACCGCGATCGATGGTATTCAAGCGAAAATCGGAAGGCTATCCGAAAACGAGCTTATCAGAACTCGTCCGGCACAAGACGTGTCATTAGCTTGGCGTTTCTGCTAGCCATGATTCTGGTCGTCATGCAGCGATTGAACGATCCTGCCAAGTACGAACCGGCATTTCGTGCGATCGGGCTAGCTAACCCAAGCAAAACAAACGGAACCTCGACAGCGAAAGTACTCGACCAAAAGGGTGACAATCCTGATTTAATCGCTTCCACCGATCCGCAAGATCGTCGACTCGTTGCATCCGATCGTTCGGCGGCTGACGTGTTAAAGTGGGTTGACTTGGCTCTGGCCGCCGCCAATCCCGATGTCGATCGCTACGCACAAATTTGGGAATCGCTCCTGCAATTGGCTTCTCCCGAAGTGGTGAGCGAGCTGGCGGAGACTTTCTTTCAAGCGGAGAGACTGGCAGCCCAACAATCAGCTGCCAATCAACCCACAGTCAGGCCCTCGGATGGTTCTGCAGTAATTTCTTCGGAAAGTGTTTCCGCTGCTTTGCCTGCTGGATTGTCCATTGGCCGAGAGGATGCTGAATCATCGAAGCTTGTGGAGGTCTCTGCGGCGAGTCGGCTTTGGTTGACGCGAGCCAACGAGCGAGTCGCCCATTGGTTGGAAGCAATCAAGCTTGATAATCAAGAAGGCGATCAAGTGGATTCGCAATTGGATTCGCAATTGGATTTACCTGGGCCAAACACGCTTGGCGAGTTTCCTTCGCAATGGACCGCGTGGTCTGCTTTGACCGAAGGGGGAGTTCCCGCTGCGTCGGCCGCGTTGAGTGACCAAGTGCGTCAAGGGCTTCGGATCGCGCTCGATCGACGGCTGCTCAAAAGTGTTCGCGATGCTTCACCGTGGCGACCTGTCGAGCGTCCAGCTCTCTTGCGAACGCTTCAACGCGCGGTGAATGTAAATCGTTCCATTGAAGCGACAAACCCGAACTTGCAAAGTCTTTTAAAGGTAGAGGTGCCCCTGCTTACCAAACAAGCCAACGATCTTCGAGGACGATTGGTGCGCTTGCGAGGTCGACCAATATCGAATGTTACCACCACAGAAGCGAACTCCGAGACATGGGGTAATTTTGCTTACGACGTCCTTTGGATCTATCCCGATGATAACAGCCAGCAACCTGTTTGTATCTACGCAATCAAATCACCTGCAATCAAATCTACAGTAGATCAACCCGCAGCAAACGCAACGTCCATCAAATCTCCAGAGCATCGCACATCTCCTCAGGGCATATCAAGCAGTCCTGCTGGGGGTTGGCCGACTTTGAAAGCCGAACAGATTGGCAAGATCAACGCCAACTCGGCTAGCGTAGAAGTCACGGGCTTCTTTGTTAAGCGGCTCGCATTTGCTTCACCACGAGGCGTTGATATCGCACCGGTCTTAATCGTAAGCCACTCGCGATGGGTCGATGATGTCCAAGCAGATAACCTAGCAGATAATCAAACAGGCATGAGAACAGATCCTTCAGCGAGTATCAATTTCTTAAGCAAAAGTGAAGCTCCGGTTGCTCCGTGGCGTGAGCCTGGGATACATCGCAGTCAACTACGGCTCTTAAGCGAAGTCCTTGCCGAACCGATTCAAATGATCTCCGAAGACGTGCTGTCGGTTCTGACTGAGCCGACCTGGAGTCCCAATCAGTTAGGCAATCAATTAGATGATGAGCCAGATAAATCATCCGACAAACTTGGGACAGTGCTTCAGGTGCTCTACCAATTACCTCGACTGCAAAAGCCATTGATGGGTGCCATCGACAGTAACAAAAAAGTTGGCTCAGCAAAGCTTGCGAGGCAATCGGGAATTGCTTTGGAGTGGCTACCGATACCGCTTAATGAACGACAAGCAATCGCAATCGGTCATCGCGAAGTGTATCGCGTCAAGGTGCAGCCCATCGAACCTGCGAGAGCGTCTTCAATACAAGTGAATGACGAAGCTTTATCGAGCAGCGGTAGCGATACAAATCCATTTATCTATGCCTTCGTAAACCGCATCCCAAGCCATTGGAAGAAAACACATAGTAACGAGAACAAGATATGGCAACCGGTCATGTTAGAAGGCCTGGTGTTAGATAGAGAGTCCACAAGAAATCAAGTCATGCTATGCGATGCACCGAATTGGTCATGGCGATGGGCAGACATGAGTGATCCAGTTAATCCTGAGCCGATGGCGCTAGCCACGAGTATTGATACTGCTACAGTTTCCCAGGCGGCACCCGCGGCTGGCGCCGACGGCTCAGGGAAGGCCGGTGGCCATGGTGAATTGACCATGTCTAAACCGATCGAACTCAACATTCAACCGAGTATCTCCATCGACTGGCAGCAGCTCGGTGCGGCTGGTTGGGACCTTTCAGGGATACGCTTCATTCAAAGTATGCGAGGCAAAACGATTGCCGCCGAGGAAGCGACCGCATTCTATTCGTTGATCGATGCTGCCGATCGAATTTCAGCTTCTCCAAGGCAAGAGAATCATTCGACGATCTCTCCTTTCGAAGCGCTTCAAGGGGGGCCAAGCAGTGTGCTTGGGCGAGTAGGAGCGAAGGTTCGTATCATCCGTGTGACACGCATCGATGTTCCTGAAGAAAGCAATCGACGAAACCTGGACGGGAACGTGTTTTACGAGTTGGATGGACTTGCCGACATCGGGAACCAAGTGATTCAATTAAAAAGCCCCGATGGTTCAGGTGATATACGATTCGCTGGTCGATTTCCAATGACTCTTGTGACCAAAAGCGTTCCCGATTGGTTGCTGAATAATTCGACTGATAGTAAATCAAAGATATCTTCCGAGCAGAATTTGCAGCAAGGAGTGTGGTATCCGTCGGTCAACGTCGACATCGAGGGAATTTTTTATCGGTTGTGGTCTTACTCGACAGGACAAACGGCGAAGGCATCGGAAAACATGGAGGGAACTGAACTGCGTCAAATTGGCCCATTGGTGGCCGTGACCGAGTGGAAATCGCTGCCGACCACCCCGCCCGCGCCCCAGCCGGCTCGCTCGCTCGTTCGCGAATTCACCACCGCTCTCATCGTCGCTGCCGCAATTGTTTGGTTTTTTTACCGGTTTCGAATTGTCAAGAAATGAAGATTTTTTGAGCACCTTGACGCAATGGGCTTACCGTCGATAACTATCTCGCTCCAACACGGTAATTTCTTAATGTAGTACCTTTCAACACAGTAACCTTTCAACACAGTGAGTCAAAGCAATGCGTCGTGCAAAAATATCGATCATCGGGGCCGGAAACGTTGGTGCAACTTGTGCCCATTGGTGTGCGGCGGGTGAACTCGGGGATGTTGTCTTGCTCGACGTTCCACAGACCGAAGACATGCCCAAGGGCAAGGCACTCGACTTGATGCAAGCTTCTCCCATCATGGGATTTGACTCCAAAGTCATCGGAACCAACGACTACGCCGACACAGCCGACAGTGATGTGGTTGTTGTCACGGCTGGGATCGCTCGAAAGCCTGGTATGAGCCGCGACGATCTTCTTGCCACCAATGCGAAGATCGTTTCGAGTGTTTCTCAGTCGATCAAAGAAACCAGCCCCAACTCGATTGTCATCGTTGTCAGTAACCCACTCGATGCGATGGTACAGCGAGCCTTTCAAGTCACTGGTTTTGAACCTGCCAAGGTCATCGGTCAAGCTGGCGTGCTCGATACTGCACGTTACCGAACGTTCCTTGCAATGGAGCTTGGAGTTAGCGTCGAAGACATCTCCGCGATGTTGATGGGCGGTCACGGTGATACGATGGTTCCAATCGCTTCATGCACCAGCGTTGGAGGAATTCCAGTAAGCCAACTGATCAAGCCTGAACGCTTAGAAGAGATTGTCAGTCGAACACGTTCCGGCGGAGCTGAGATTGTCTCGCTTCTAAAAACAGGAAGCGCATACTACGCACCAGCCGCAGCCACCATGCAAATGGTCGAAGCCATCGTGCGAGACAAAAAGCGATTGATTCCATGTGCAGCGTACTGCGATAAAGAATACGGTGTCGGTGGTTACTACGTCGGCGTGCCTGTTATCTTGGGCTCGGGCGGCGTTGAAAAGATTATAGAACTATCTCTCACAGCCCAAGAAAAAGAAGGCTTCCAAAAGAGTGTGGATGCAGTCAAGTCGTTAGTGGCATCGATGACTAAGCTTCTCGAAACCGCTTCGTGATTAGCCAGCAAAAGACTTCTTCTGAAGAACTTTTGAGAACGACGTTGATTTTAAGTTCGAGTACGAATACAACACTCTCCTGTGAGCAAAACAAAGATCAAAGCAAGCTTGGTAAACAACCTCGCTTGCCATAGTCATGATCTATATTTCTACTCGGTTACGTTGGGGTTCACCGAATGAATCGACTTCAGACGCAAGTCCAGTCACATCTGTCGGCAGTAAGACAGAACACTGAAAAGCTCCTGACAAAAGGTCTTTCGAAATCGATTCATCAACCTCCAAGCAGCATACGGAACACTCCGCTCGACGAGAATTCACTCCACCAGGAGACTTCTCGCAGAAAACCATCTGCAGATTTTCGCGATAGTCGTGTTGCACCGCAGGATAACAGAACAACCCGCGCGAGACTCGCCACTGGCTCGCCACTGGCCCTTGAGTTTTCACATCGTCTCTTTACTCCCGAGCATTACGAAGACCGGTATGAGTATCCGCTAGTCATTTGGCTTCATAGTCAGGACAGCAGCGAATACGAGCTTGATGGAGTCATGCCCCATCTGAGTCTTCGCAATTATGTGGCGATTGCGCCGCGTGCAATACAGAAGAGTAAGCTGAGCGAACGGAAGTTTTGTTGGACTCAAAACGGCAGCGGAGCAGTCCAAGCAGAGCAACTTGTGATGCAAGCTATTGCTCATGCAATCAATGATTTATCGATTCGGCCAGATCGCGTTTTTCTTGCCGGCTATGGCATGGGAGGTACGCTTGCGCAGTGGATCGGTCTTCGCAACAGTGAATCGATCGCTGGCGTTGTGTCAATCAACGGAGCCTTTCCGAAGCGATGCGAATCATTGCTTCAATGGCGCGAGTCACGGAACTTGCCTGTCCTATTTATTCACGGTGGGCAATCCGAAATGTGTGATGCCGATCATACGTGTTACGCACTGCAGTCCGCTCATAGAAACGGATTGTCTTATCAGTTTCTTCAGTTTCCTTGCGGCGATGAACTGAACACTGCGATGACAGTGATGGCTAACCAATTCATCATGAAGATCGTAACCGAATAAGCAAATCTGTTTCGATTTCTTCTATTCTATTAATGATCCGGATTGCCAGTATTGATCTAACGCTGATCATCGATCGATGTTTCGCCAATTAGCCGAAACACGACAGAGTGCGTCCTGTTTGGGTAGTCCGCTAGTTTCGTACTCAATGAAATGGTACTCGTAATCGTAATCGATTGCACTCGCTTCGAGTACGAGTCCCAGCTTACGCCTGAGTACGAGTACGAAAATGCAGAGATACTCGATCTTTCATCTGGACGATTTTTCACGGCCGACGGCTAATTTATCTGAATTGTAAAACTGACTTGCCATGGATCATGATCCCTCTGGTAGTTCGGAGGTCGTTGGACCCGCTATAATCCCACGCATGCTGGCCTGATCAAATCCTGAGAGAATTGCGTTGTGAATAAGCTTCGAACTGTTCCGTGACACTGCGACCGTCTTGGAAGCTAGTGCTATTGAATCAGGGTACGTGGCAACTTTATCAGGCTCGCCGTATGCATTGCGTATGAAGCTGCGCATATCCATAGAATGAAGGGGACAGGATGGACATTAGGATCAGCCAGGAATCGATTCGCGATCGGTTAACGAGACTTCCTTCGCGTATTGCCAAGATGCCCATGATGGTCGTCCTTGCGACTTTATCGGTCGGCACAACGTTCTCCTCTCTTTGGCCGGAACAAGTTTCGATACCGATGCTTCTTGGAGCAATCGTCTTACTCGCATGTCTCTTGATGATGTGCGTTTATCAATGGCGAAGCAATTCAAGCTACCCAAAATGGCAGGAGCGAATTCTCGTCGCGATCGCTTTGATGGCGATCTTTTTGGTTGGCGCGATGCGGTTGCATGTCGAGAGGAATCGAATTCAAAGCGATCGACTCTCGGCATTGGCGGGAGAGTTCTTAAGCCCCATCGTCTTGGAAGGAACCGTCGTATCGATTCCTCGATGGAAGCCCGATACGCTTCGTCAGCGGGCTGCCCCTGACGATACCAAGCTACTCTCTGACGATTTATGGCAAACGGTATTTGATGTTCGCGTTTCTGCAATTCGCGATGGCGAGACTTGGAAGAATGATCGATTCGGATTGATCCGAATTACCGCGCAAGGTCGTAATCGCAGTCTACTTCCCGGCGATCATGTGCGATGCTTTGTCGAATGGCAGCGGATCATGCCTCCAACTAATCCTGGTCAATCAGACTATTCGCAACGGGCGGCGGCTGAAGGAGTTTTTGTACGAGGAAGAACGGATGTACCAAGCCAGATTCAGATACTCCCTGCTAAGAATGGTTATCACCTGAATCAACTTCGTCTTGATCGATTCATCGGTCGTATTGTGACCACTGCCGATCAAGCGTTTCACAGTTACGTACCATTCGGGCAAGCACGCATGGCATCGGCTCTTGTGCTGGGACAGCGCGAGCAAGCCGAATGGGAGTTGCAAGAATCGATGCTTGCTACGGGGACAATTCACATGCTTGCGATCTCAGGAATGCACATCGAATTGGTAGCGATCAGTATCTTAACCTTGGGTGCGCTGATGCTTTGGAGGCGAAAGACAAACTTGGCAGTTACCATCGGCGTCGTTTTGGTTTATTCACTGGTCGCAGGTGCCAATCCACCCGTGATGCGTGCTGCTATTTTTGTAGTCATATTATGTTTAGCGCGTTGGATTGGCCGACCAACAGAATCGATGAACGTGCTTGCTTTTGCGGCAGTAATACTTCTGGTTTACAACACAAATAACTTGTTGGATATTGGAACGCAATTATCTTTCTTAGCCGTCACGGTTCTCATCTTTCTGGGAAGCAATCGGGCATCGATGTTGGCCGACCAAGACTCGCTGAATGATCTCCTGCTAGCGACAAGTCATCCTTTTATCCGTTGGTTTTGGTATCTCGTTGATCTTGCTTGGAACATGCTCAAGGTGAGCGCATGGGTTTGGTTGTTAACTGCTCCGCTGACGCTGTTTTACTTTAACATCGTTTCGCCAATCGCATGCTTTTTGAACGTCCTTTTATGGATACCTATCTTCGTTTCATTGCTTGCCGGTATCTTGCTGTTGCTGACGAGTTCAATCGTTAGCTTGCTGCCACTGGTCGGTCCATGGATAGGTGCGCTGGTTGGGTATCCACTCGGAGCGATTTGTGCATTGGGTTTGGTCATTGTGGATCGCGTTGTCAAAGTGTCCGAAAAAGTTCCGCTGAGTCATTTTTGGATCCCTTCTCCATCGCTCTGGATGGTCATCGCTTTCTATGGGCTGTTGCTGTTAATGATTGTGGTCTTTGGCTTTGGAAAAATCTCGCGGCGTTGGATCGCAGCGCTGACATGTCTATGGCTGATCGTTGCTGGGATGCCCTTGCTGGATCGTATTGGTGTTTCTCCGTCTCAATCCAACTCGAGCAATCTGCAACAATCAATGTTGACGACCTTTATCGACGTTGGTCACGGCACCAGCGTTATGATCGAGTTGCCGAATGGGCAAGTTTGGTTGTATGACGCCGGACGAATGGGCGACGCATCCAAAAGCCACCTACAGATTTCAGATGTGTTATGGGATCGAGGACGCACGAGAATTGATAAAATCTTCCTGTCGCATGCTGATTCGGATCACTATAGCGCGATCACTCGCCTAGCTAAAAGATTCCAAGTCGGTGAGTTTTGCACGACCTCGCAAGCTCTAGAAAGCACAAGTAACGGCATGCAAGAACTACTTGCGAATCTTCGTCGTCAATCAATTCCTATCACCGCACTGAACGATCAAAGCAATCTAGATCGATTCAAAAACGAAAACGACTCTATAGCTGTTGAAATACTGCATCCCAATAGCCAAGGCGTTCCCGGAAGCGATAACGCCAATAGCATGTGTCTTCTGTTTACCTGTTATGGCAAGAGGCTTTTCTTACCGGGCGATCTAGAGGGAGCGGGAACGAAAAGACTTTTAGAACGAAAGCGAACTGCCATCGATGTTTTAATGGCGCCTCATCATGGAAGTCTTTCAACCGATCCAGCGATGCTTCTCGCTTGGTGTCAGCCGTCAGTTGTTGCTATCAGCGGTGGCACCAAAGCTCGCAATTCAAAAACGTTCGACGCTTACTCAGCTTCCGATCGGCAGGTACTGATCACCGCATTAGACAATGCAGTCCGCATCGCCTTCTCAAAAGACGACCCGATCAAGGTTGAAACTTGGCAACACCCCAATTGGATTCAAAAACAAAGCGATTAGCCCGGAATCGTAGCTCTCCCTACGGCAAGCTACTCAATGGTCTTTTGAATTGACAAAACAAAGGCCGTGAAAGTTAGTTGCGCACTAAGCTTTGGATTCGAGTATCTTTGCGAGGCGATGGAAGTCGCTTCCGGTTTGAATAAAGCGAACTTTCGTGACTAGCGTGTTGGGATCGACTAAGTCTGAGAACGGAACGAAGCTAACATCAAACTGACCGCCGATTGAGATCATGTAGCCGTTAAGCTTCTCTTCGACCAGTGCGCGATAGGCACCGACACCAATCTGGGAACCTAGCATCACGTCGAAAGCGGTTGGTGGGGCGCATCGCGATTCATAGCCCAATTGCAAACCGTTCACCTTGCGTGATTTACCAGTTCGCTTTTTGTACGCTTCCGAAATTAGTTTTGCGAGCATGCGTTGCAGTTGTGCTTCGGCAACCGAAATGTGGCCGTGGTCGTCGCGAGGAATCCCCTCCAAATATTTCATCGGTAGGTACTCGGCAAGACCTTCGGCAACCACGATCACGCCGTAGTTTCTTCCCATTTTCTCCCGAGCGATCATCACGTCGACCATCCGTTCGACAATTTTGTCCAGATGCATGATTGCTTTGGTCTTCTTCTCGCCCGTTGTTGGATCGGTGGTGACTTCTTCACCACGCAAATCACCAGCGACGTCTTCAACGCTCATCACCATGCAAGCGTTCCCGGCGATTGCTGCACCGTAGGCCAACCATCCTGCGCTACGTCCCATGGCTTCGCAAAGGAAGTACGCTTGTCCAGCTGCAGCGTCTTGATTGAGATTTCGAATTTCGGTGGCCAGGACTTCGGCTGCTGTGAAGAACCCGAACGTAAAGTCTATACCTGCATAATCGTTATCGATTGTTTTCGGTAGATGTACCACTGGCATACGTACTTCCGTAGCAGGAAGAGCGTCTTGATAAAGCTTCAATTTATTGGCGGTCTTCAAAGTGTCATCGCCGCCGATACTCATGAGTGCTTCCACGCCCAGCGATCGTAGTCCAGCATAGACTCGTGCAAGCGGTGCGACTCGATCAGCGTCTTTGAGGTGAGTGGGACTCGATACGCTCTTACCAGGGTTAGCGCGAGCGGTCCCAATCATGATGCCGCCAGAGGTTCTCGCGAACTCTAGTTTCTCGTGCGTGATTTGAATGAAGTCCTTGCCTTCTTCCAGTGGCTTTGACGGATCGAAATCGATGAGGTTCGAGTATCCATGCTTGATGCCGATGACTTCAACACCCGCGTTAAGAAACGCGTAAGCTGCTGAGCTGATGACGGCGTTCGCTCCCGGAGCAGGTCCGCCAGCAAACAAAATGGCAACACGTTTGAAAGGTGCCGGGGTATTGGAAGATGAAGTGTTCAAGTTGGATTGGCTCATAAAATCGTGACAGGAAACGGATTAAGTGAAGAGGAAATTTGAACGAGGATGCCCGCATTAGGGGACCATTTTGACTTCTCATGATACCGCAATCATCCGTCGATTCGAAGGGCGTGTTGGTCGCCGGCGCAGTTAAGCAAAAGATGCATTTCTGTTGAATTATCAGCCGGCAAGCATTTGAGAGCGTTCCGCCTAGCTTTTCCTGTAGTTCGTACTCGTACTCGATTCGTTTGCACGCCAGTCAAGTACGAGTACCGGTTTACGCCTGAGTACGAGTACGAGTAAGAAAATGCAGAAATTCTTACTTGCAGAAATACTTCAATAGTCTGCGGCGCGTTTTGGCTATTTCGGCAACTTAAACTCGCTTACCGCCTAGGACGCGGCGTAGAGTTCTGCGAACGAAAGCGCCCAGTCTTCGATCAGATGTTGAAAGCGAACTTGATCGACTTCGGCCAGTGGCTGGTAGAAGTTCCGGACCAGCACTTCTTTGTTCGCGACTGTTCCTTTGGCATGGAGATCCAAGACGAGAAAATCATTGACAGGCCTGACTGCCATCTCGAATCGGCTGTACCGGCTTTCTCGACGGCCATTGATCATGCGCAGATTATCGCGTTTGCATGCTGCTCCCCAACCCAACTCGCCGAAGATGCTTTCGAATTGAAAGCCTGGGAACTGATCGATCAGTTTTCGAACAACCGCATCGATGCGTTCAGAAAGCTGAAGCCGATAGGTGGTGTGTAATCCACGAAGTCGATCTTGGGAAGCCTTTTGGGAAGCGGCGAGCTCTTCGCGACTGAGTCCCTTTTGACTTCCACGTGCTGCTGCAGCCTTCAAGCGTTCTTCGAATTCCGACATTAAAAATTACTGCCTATTGTTTTCTCTCGCGTCGTTTTCTCGCGCGTCGTTTTCTCGAACGGCTCACTCAGCTGGCTCAGAGGCGATTTTGACATCCTCGACAGCAGTGTCGATAACTTGTTTCGCCGCCGGTTGGACTACAGCCTGATCTACGTTCGCAGCGTCATGAACAACAGTGTCATGAACAACAGCGTCAGATCGTAGGTTGCTTTCGAGTTGAACGATCGATTCGGCCACGGATGTAATCGATTCGTTCGTTGCATCGCTTGTCGCAGCAGGCGAGTTCTTCGGAGTCGATTTTTCAGCTACCGAGGGCAGTGGTTCGGTACGCTTGGGTTGCATGAACTGGATAAGATCGGAGAAGGATCGCATTGGTTCCTTCCCTTCCTTCATCGCGTCGGAGATCGGTGGTGCTGGCTTCGAAGGTTTATCTTGCTTCTTGTTGAAAGCCTTGACTTCGTTTCGACTGTCCGATCGATCGCGATACGAGTTGCCGCGTCCTCCGTAGCCTTCGCGACTTCCGCCACCTTGACCGCCGCGATTGGCGCCTTGTCCTTGTCCAGCAGATTGGCCACTTCTTGGAGGGCCGCCGCTGCTGCCTGGACCAGAGCCGCGATTTCCGCCGAAGCCACCGCTAGGACGCTGCCCTCCGGATTGTTGTCCACCGGATTGTTGTCCACCAGATTGCTGACTGGGTGATTGACCTTGTTGTGCGCCAACCGGTTGCGATCCGCTTCGGTTTCCACCGCTTCGGTTGTCTGACGAACGATTGCTGCCCGCATAGCGACCGCCTTGAGATTGTCCGCGATTGTTCCCATCTGAGCGTCCGTCACGGCGATTTTCGTCCCGCGAGGCATCGAACGATCCGGGTCGTCGTGATTGTTCTACTCCTGGCGGTAGAGCTGAAAGAGCAATTCGTCGCTTATCGAGGTCTACGTGGAGAACCCAGACTTGAATTAAGTCACCAATTTGTACGACTTCCTGTGGATCCTCGACAAATTCACGCGAGAGTCGGCTAACGTGAACCAAGCCATTGCAATCGGGCCCCAAGTCCATGAAGGCACCGAAATCGGCAACGCCAATGACGATCCCCCAAACTGTTTGTCCAGGGCGCAACGTTTCCATGGTTGGCATGGAAGTTAACAAGGGAATCGGCATGCGGAAGTCGCGCGAGTCGGCGAACGGTTGTTGAAGTGATCGACCAACGAACCTTGTCTTTTCGCGACCAACTTGCCAGCTTCGCGATAGCTTTTCGACGTCAATCGTGAGAGCTGTTGGAATTGCCGGACCATCTGGGTTTTCAGGGTTCGTCGGAGCAAGAACCAGAACAGGAGCTGGCTTCGGTGCAATATTTTGTTTTGGCCGCGATGAATCAGCTGAACTGTCTGCTTCTGATTTAAGAGTTGCGAACGAGGGGATCGCATCTAGATTAACTGCATCTGGTACGATTTCAGAAGTGATAGTCGTATCCAAGCTCGCTGACGGTGCCGCTGATTCCGCTTCGGAGAGGCTTGCCTCGCTTTGCGTATCGAGCTGAGCTGACTCTTGTGAAGTCGATTCGCTTGCTACTGGCTCGCTTGCTGTGGGCTCATTGATTGCGACTGCAACAACGCTCTCGGGAGTCGCATCGGTGGCTGCTGAAGCAACTGCATCGCTTACTGCTTCTTCCGTTGTAGAAGCAGACGTCATATCGCTTGCGTTTGTGTCCGCGTTTAAATTCGGGCCTGCATCGGACTCTGCCTTTGCACTGGGATTTGCACTGGGATTTGTTGGTTTCACCCAATTCAGTGGCGCTGCGGGAGGCATTTGCAGTTCGCTGGTTGCGACAAGTCTTTCAGCCAAACGGTAGTCGTCGGGATGGATCATTGTTCCATCCAGGGGTTGTTCGCTTTCGAAAATTCGCAGGTATCCGATGGCTTGTCGAACTTGGGTTTCTGTTGCGATTGCCTTCAGTGATTCCGCAAGCTTCTCGCGAGTGGAAACTTCGGATCGATCTCGTAGATCTACGATCGCTCGAGCAACGGGAAGATCAACACCGGGTAGGCAAACCAGCGATTTCTCGTGGCTATTCCATACGTCAACTCCGCGAGCGGCAACGCTGGAGGAGACGGCCTCTCCAAGAGCGATTTCCAATGTGTCTTGCGGCAGTTCACGTTGGTAGCTTCCCAGTCGCAGTCTCGCGGGGTCCACTTTCGTGATTTCGATCAATGGATCCTGCAGACGCCATGTAAGCCAGACAGCGGCTCGGTGGCGACGAGAAATGGTGGGAAGTTCTTGAAGTGCTTGTCTCGTCTCGCAGTAAGCATCTGCTCCCGTTCGATCGACGATAGTCCAACGTAGGTCTCCGCCTTCACCCGATTGCTTCATCAGTTCAGCGACTGTTTGAATCAAGTATCGACGTGTGTTTCCGTTACTGATCGCGACCAGCGAGACCTTGTAAGTATGGATCCATTCGCCAAGTGTCGCAACGTTTTGCGTCACCACGTCGGATCGGCTACTGACTGAAGAGAGTTCGCCCGTGAAGTCGACATGTCCGCGTGGATCGACAATTGCGACTGCAGCACTCTTGGGGCCCATCGCATCGATCAACAAGATTCGATGACCACGGACTGGTCGTTGATCAATCATTTCTTGAAGGTGCCGAACTGCGTGTTCGGTTAGCTCGTGATGCGCGGCTTCTTCTAGCTCGCTGAAAACATCGTGTTCTAGTCGAGGCAAAATGATTTTCGAAAGCGAGTTGTCAGCGACTTCGCTCAGGAAAGCTTCCATTGGATGTCCATTGGAGCAAAGAGCGTCATGCGCGAGTTTGGTCATGCTTGAAAGGTCGTATTCGATTCGCATCGCAATGATTTGCGAACGTTGTCCGCGACCGAGCATTAGCGCTTCATAGTGACCAAGTCGAGTCAGCGGCTTTCGGAGTTTCGAATATCGTTGCAAGATACTTCGAAGCCACTTGCGACGTCGTTGTCGAGGAGTCAGCGGTTTCGCAGATGCCTTGGAAGCGCCTTTACTGGCGGGAGTTGCCGTGCCCTTGGAGTTCTTACCTTTGAGTAGTCGGGCCTTACCCGGTGCTGCCGACGGAAACGCAGCAAGGAGCGGATCTGTTGGAGCGAGATCCAGTTCCGTTTGCTCTTCGGAGCCAGTCGCTGACTCAGTTGCCGATTCGTCAGACCTTATGATCGGTGCTTCCACCGGGTCTTCCTGTGAGGCTTCATTGGTAGCCGTTTCAGAAAGATCACTGGTTACTGGGTCTGCAGTTGTTTCGGCTAAGACAGTATCGTCCGATGGTTCTTCGTTAGTCGTAATATGTTCGGCGGGATCGCTCGCTTCCTCAGAAGCGATTGCGTCAGCGACTGATTCGAGCTCATGGGTTTCGCTAATTGTTTCACTGTGAGCATCCAATTGTTCGTCACGTGAGTCTTCGGAAGCTTGAGACGCTTCGGCGGAATCCTTCAGAGCTTGTTCTTTCTCGGAAGGTTCGGCCAGCATTTTCATGGAAACTTGCCCGCGACGCAAAATCTGACGGCCAAGTTGGTGTAGTAGTTGAGCGTCTTCGCTTAGAAGAACGGCAAGCCAATTTTTTGTTTGATGGAGCGTTTGTTCTGCCTGATCAGGTGTAACACCAGCTTCCGTAGCAACCCAAGCGAACAGATCTTCCGGCGCGCTGCCGTTCATGGTGAGGATAGCTTGGCCAAGTTTCGCGAGCTTTGGATCTTTCTCAGCAAGAATTCGGGACGACTTGCGAGACCGAATGTTTCGTGTCAAACCATCGATTTCCGCGACGCTTTCCGCGTTGTCGATTAATTTTTGAAGCGAGTCGACCCACCATCCTTCGGCGGTTGCTTGCTCCCGAAGTTTGACTCGGTAAGCGCTGACACGTTTCTGGTATTCGAGAGCTCGCTTAACCTTGGCAAGCGTTTTCACGTCTAATTGCCCGAGTTCATCAGGCCGATAGGTCGCAAGAAACGAAGGATCGTAACCTTGGTTCAACAGATCTGCGGGGCGTTTCAAGGACTCGACGGAGAGATGCAGACCGCGCGCGATCGCTTCAAGATCATTCATAAGATTTTTGCTCCAAGCCACATTGCGCCCATCATCCGTTCACCGACTGATCAGGCATTCGCGGCTTGAAATTTACCAAGGTTAAGGAAATTGCTACCACTCATTGGGAGCGAAAAGGTCTAAACGTCATTCCGCTGTTCTTGGGAATCTATTGGAGCCTCGTAGCGTTGTCAAGCGAATGCGCTGCCCCATTCGTCTTGAACTGTTTTTGTCTCCACTGCTCACTATCTTACCTAAACTCTTTTTTCGAGGTAACCGGCAAAATTGATTTAATCTGACTAGCGTCAAAAGCCGAAAACGAGGATTACAGCAACCGATCTTTCTTGCCCCTCAGGAAACTGTTCATGGACTCGCCAGTCGCTCGAATTTTTGGAATCGATAGCTCCGTTATTGCAATATCCATTGGATACACCTCTACCGAACCCTTGAAATTGCCAGTATCTGCATTTTTTGGAGAGCTCAGCGAGACTCCGATGACCATTCCCATCGACAGAACGCTTCTGCTAAATAAGTTGCGTCCGAGCAATCCCACGGAAGAGAGTTCGGGGAAAAAACGAGTTATAAATGCTCAGCCAAAGAATAAAAAAATCGTTTCCGCTAAGCCGACCGCGGGTGCGTCGGACCGAGTGGAAATCCGGCTCCAGGACTTCGCAGCGATGATGATGGATGCGGCTGCGACGGATCGGGCATGGGTACAAGACTTTCAAGATGACCAAATGGCGATCCCTCGTGATCTCTACGAAGTGATGTTGGCTTACCAGCGTATGCGCCGCGCAGGCTAGCTGATTCTTGCTATATTCAGGTCATCATGAAGTTTAAACAGCTTGACCAAATTACTGAGTTAGTCCCGGGTGAATTCATCGTTGCCAAGCGTACGTTGAGAGCCGACGAGGACTATCTACGCGATCACTTCCCGCTCTTTCCGGTGATGCCGGGTGTGTTGATGTTGGAGGCGCTCTTTCAAGCAGCTTGCTGGCTGATTCGAGTGACCGATGACTACGAGTGTTCTCTGTTGACTTTACAAGAAGCCAAAAATGTAAAGTTTGCTGACTTCGTCGAACCCGGGCAGACACTCGAAATCAAAGTCGAGATCCTCAAGAACGAGGCGGACCGAGCCTCGTTAAAAGGGGTCGGCATGAAAGGTGATGTGACTGCCGTTTCCGCACGGCTCGTGGTTGCCAAGTCATCACTCAGTGCCACACGACCTGACTTGGTTGATCTGGATCGGTTCGTTGCGAAGAACCCGCGAACGCTCATTGATAAGCTGATGGCAAAGTCATAGGCCAAGCTTCAATTTAAAATGTTTTTACTGAGCCACGAGCGCTGGTGTTTCGTCCAGATGAAAAACTGGGGTTTTGTACTCGTAGCAGATGTCGTAAGACATCTGGAAATATTAGCTTTTTCGATTGATTTCCATCGTTATCTGAGTTCCTACGAATTTAGCTACCACAATTTTCAAGTTGGACAAAGCTCTTGTTTTGAAGTTGCTCTATTTTAATGTTTTCGGGCTTCATGATTTCGAGGTTAATGGCCTAGTCATTTGCCTAGCACAGTTCAACGGACTGTGTCTGCTTGCAATATCCGGATCCCGCATTATCTCAATGGCAACTGTCGCATAGAATTGGGGCATGCAATCAACAGGTAATTCGGCAGCGTTAGAAGGTGGACTGGTTCGCCTCCAAAGGGATCCGGATCAGGATGCTGTACATCGATCGCTTGACCGAGTTCTTGTCGGTCGAATTCTGGATCTGATGCGACCCTATCGTGTGAAACGCAACTGGTTGTTCGCCGTCGTACTTTTGCGATCTGTGCAGCAACCTGCGTTTGTCTGGGCTGTGGCTGCGACGATTAATGGCCCGATTGCTCAACATCATTCGACCGGCTCGATTGTTCTGGCTGCTTTGGGCGTGCTGGCTCTGTCTGCGATCATGCAACTGACGCTTCACTTTCGTCAAAGGCTCACGTTGGAGATCGGAGAAGCAGTAGTCAACGATTTGCGTCGATCCGTGTTCACGCACCTGCAGTCGATGCCGATGAGTTTCTACCACAAGACAAAAGTGGGACGTATCATTTCACGCATCAACGGCGATTGTGATGCAGTCCGGATTGGTGTTCAAGACGTTCTTTTTGTGTCGATGGTTGGGCTTGGGCAAATGTTGTTTACTGCTTTGTTGATGTTGTGGTTTGATCCAGTCTTATTCGCAATCGTCTTTGCGATGGCTCCAGTGCTATGGGGATTGAATCGACTGTTCCAAGCGAGACTCACTCAAGCCTATCGAGAGATTCAAGAGAGTTTTTCGCGAGTCACCTCAACGCTTGCAGAGAGCGTCGCAGGAATTCGTGTGACTCAAGGCTTCTCAAGAAGTGAAAAAAACGCGGAGCTGTTTTCTGACTTGGTCGTCAGTCATGCCGACTACAACATGAAGGCAACTTGGGCTTGGGGGATCTTTAATCCTCTGTTGGAATTGAATAGTGCAGCAGTCACAGCCGCGATCATTGCGGTCGGTGGCTGGCGTGTTTTGTCACCCGATAGTTTGGCGTCGATCGGCGATCTGATTCAGTTCATGTTTCTTGCTGGTCTCTTTTTTACGCCCGTTCAAATTTTGGGGACTCAATACAACCAAGCCTTGGCCGCGATGGCTGGAGCCGAGCGTGTGTTTGGGATTCTCGACCAAAAGCCACAATGGAGCGACATCGACACCGCAGTTGCGTTACCCGAGTTGCAAGGGCGATTGACTATCGAAAATGTTACCTTCGCGTATGACTCGGGTACGACCGTGCTTCATGACATTTCGTTTGATATTTTTCCGGGGCAGCGAGTCGCACTTGTCGGTCCGACGGGTAGCGGCAAGTCGACGATCTTGAGTTTGCTCGCACGGTTTTACCTTCCCACGCAAGGTCGAATATTACTTGACGGAATCGACACGCGAGGAGTCACGCGAGAATCGATTGCAAACCAAGTCGCCATGGTCCTTCAGCAAAACTATTTGTTCACTGGGACTGTTCGTGACAATTTGCAGATCGCCAAAGGCATGTTGAGTGTCCCATTCTCGGACGAGCAGATTTATGCTGCATTGGAGTCGATGGAGTGTCGTGAACTGGTAGACGGTTTGCCACACGGGCTGGACACGACGGTTGGTGGGCGTGGTTCGAAGCTATCGCTTGGGCAGCGGCAGTTGATTTGCTTTGCTCGTGCGTTGCTCGCGAATCCAAGGGTTCTCATTCTCGACGAGGCAACCAGCGCGATTGATACCATGACAGAAGTAAAAATCCAAAGATCGCTTCAACGGTTGCTTTCTGGGCGGACCTGTTTTATTGTCGCCCATCGACTAAGTACAATTAAAAACGTGGACGAAGTTTTAGTCATGGATCACGGTAAGATTGTTCAAAGGGGTACTCATGAAAGGCTGGTACACCAACCCGGGATGTATCAGTCGCTCGTGAAACGCTACAGCGGTGTGAGTACGCCTCAGTCATGAACCTCAGTCATGAAATCGTGATAAGATGTAGAAATGTCTTGGATTCTCTGTTCTTTTTTGAATCGGTTGTTGGATGATTGAGCTGTCCGAGTTTGGTAAAGATTACGGTGACTTTACCGCAGTGGGCAATATCTCCATGAAGATTGCTGCTGGAGAGATGTTTGGCTTTATCGGACCCAACGGGGCGGGGAAGAGCACTTCCATTCGGTTTCTCGCAACGCTTCTGAAACCGACCCGTGGTGACGGAACAGTCAATGGCTTCAGCGTCAATCGCCAGCCAATGGATGTTCGAAGAAGCATCGGATACATGCCGGATGATTTCGGAGTTTATGACGGGATGAAGGTTTGGGAGTTTCTCGATTTTTTTGCGGTCGCTTACCAAATTGGACGGTCGCAAAGGAAAGCGGTTATCGGCGATGTCTTAGAGCTGCTGGACCTTACACATAAGCGCGACGATTACGTGAACGGACTTTCTCGTGGCATGAAGCAGCGACTGTGTCTGGCGAAAACGTTAGTCCACGATCCTCCGGTATTGATCTTGGATGAACCTACAAGCGGGCTCGACCCTCGGGCGCGGATCGAAGTTAAAGCCTTGCTTCGAGAGCTCCGGCGAATGGGCAAGACAATCTTGATCAGCAGTCACATTCTTTCAGAACTTGCCGATTGCTGCACCTCGATCGGTGTGATTGAGCGAGGACAATTGTTGATGCACGGTCCTATCGATACGGTCTATCGAAAGATTCGACGCAACCGAATTGTTGAAGTCCGTTTCCTCGCAAATCAGGATATCGGCATCTCTATTCTCAGAAGCTCACCCAACCTTCGTGGTATCGATATCGATGGATCGAGGGCGACTGCCGAAATTGACACCGATGACGAGGGACTCTCGCAGCTGATGAGCCAGCTAATTTCCGCGGGTGTCAAGATGAAATCGTTTCATGATAAAGATCCGACCTTAGAGGATGTCTTCATGCTTGTCACGAAAGGCTTGGTAACTTAGCTTTTGGGCGACCAATAGATGGTCCCTGAACATTTTATTCGTACTGAGTTTAATCGTTTTCAGCAAGCCAGCTAAGCCGCTCGCTTGACTTGGATCGGTACTTTGCGGACTGCGGAAGGAGTTGGGATCTGTATTGGGGTGACTGGTTCAGGATGTGCTTGTCTCGGTGATGCTAGCTCGGTCGGTTTCGAGACTCCGGTGATATCAGATTCGGGCGAAGCTTGGTCTGGCTTACTGAGCTCCAATTCGTTCCGCAGGATCTTCACGTGCGGTGGTGCCTCGACGCCTATCCTCACCTTCTCCCCCGACACGCGGACAATCGTAAGAACGATATCGTCGCCGAGATGAATACATTCGGATTCGCGTCGAGAGAGAATAAGCATGATAAAAGAGATCGTTGGGCGATTGGGAGGTCAAAAAATTACGAACTAGTATGAAACATCGACATTCGAGGATCTGACGTGCTGCTATTTTGTTTGCGTTCCGTCTAAGACGACTGGCGCACGCAACTCGTTGACACTTCATGGTCTTCGAGGAGTCTTGGTGATTCATTTCCTAGGCAGCAATGAATGCTTGGTGATTCATCGGAAAGGTAGTTGCGACGCTAGTCGTTCGTTTTCCCTGCGAGTTGTAAAACAGGATTCGATTCGAATCGACATCGAATACTGCTGTCAGTCGTACGCTTCTTGGTCCGTGAAGGCAGAAGAATACACCACAAGGAGCCCCTCGTTTGTAGAGGATGCGTTCTGTGATAGGAAACGAATCGGGAAGCAAACAATTTTCGGAACAAAGCTGTTCTTCGACCAATTGACGAATTCTGGATAAATCGTGATTCAATGGAAAACCTTCACTACGAGTGCAAATCATGGTTATCGAACTAGTCGCGACTCGAGCTAGAAACCTTCCGGTTGCTGAGACTGGAGTGCTGCGACGAATCTATCGACAACTCGATCGAAGTGGTTGAAGTTCGGATTTGGGCATGAATAGTCACTACAGCCCAATCAATCGCTATCTCGGGTAGCAGTCGAACTATTCAGATGAAAGCTCATGAATTCATCTGGCAGCGAGATACCGCAGAGATTTCAGCAAAACATCCGATTTTGCTCGGGTCCGACGAATGACACGTTACGGATTTAGCGATCTGTTAATCTGTGATGTCTTATTGGTTGTGTTTGAATTAAACCATAAGCGACTGTACGTCGTCAGAAGCAACTTGACGAGCACTACCATGAGCAAAAACGAGAATCAAAAAGACTTTCAGCTTATAGGGATAATAGAAGTTGACCGAAAGATAGCTATTTGTGGAGCGGTACTGAAATAATTGATATAGTTTGCCCCATCAGCTCAGCCGTTGCTAGAAGTCAGGAAATCTGCTTCCGACTTACATTGATCCAATTGGTGCTTCAAGCGAACCATCAACGCATTGTCATCTATCGAGTTTAGCTGGTTGTAGGAGATCGGTTTCCCAACGACAATCGCGATTGGGTAGCGCTGCGGAAACTTAGATTTTCTCGGAAGGACATCGATCGCACCCGCGATTGCCATCGGAACGAGTGCGGCCTTTGTCTTGCGAGCGATCGGCAAAAAACCCAGCTTAAGTTCCCCAATCTCTCCATCTGCTGTTCTTGTTCCTTCCGGAAAAATCAAAACCATTTTCCCATCGTGAAGACGCTTCATCATTTCGCGCAGGCCGGCCAGTCCGCCTCGCTCGCGATCAATTTCGATTGCATCCAAAAGACGGATGAGAAAAGCAAAAAGCGGTTGATGAAAAAGCGATTTACGCGCGATGTAGTTTAACTTTCCATTGAACACCAGCCCCACCAACACGGGGTCCAGCATCGATTGGTGAGTGGAAAGGAAAATCGCATTTCCATCTGACGGTAAGTATTGCCGACCCATTGTGCGAAAGCCGAATACAACAACTACCAACGTCCGCGAAGTATTTCGAACCCAGCGATAAAACAAATCCTTCACCAACTCGCTTAAGCCTTGATAGATTCTTGCTCCGAACCAAGTTGATTTATCTGCTTTAGGAGACTTCACGACTTACTCGACAATACGTTGGCTTCCGAAGACAAATCCAAATCCTTTGAATGTGATTTGTCAGTAAAGGCAAGCCCTCGTCGTGCTTCGACAATCTCAACTAGTCGGTCCAAGGTTTCATCTTCTGTTAGACCATCACTGAAAACGTAGATCGCGTCGGTGGCCGCTCGAAGTGGTCCACACGCTCGCGATGTGTCTTCTAAGTCACGTTGATTCTGCTGTCGTAAAACGGAATCGAAGTCTGCCACGATTCCCTGTAACTCAAGTTGCTTAACACGTCTTCTTGCTCGCTCTTGCGGAGACGCGGTCAGATAAATCTTGCAAGGCGCGTTTGGGAATGCGACGGTGCCTTGATCTCTTCCTTCGGTTACGACATTTCGCTCCCCTGCCCAAATTCGCTGCAGCTCTACCAGGCGTGCTCGGATCACAGGATTGTCAGCAACAGGACGAATCGCGCAAGTCACTTCCGGTGACCTGATTCGATGACTGACGTCGACGCCATCCAGTAAGACCGAGGCGCCCGAAAAATGGATATCTAGCGAGAGAGCGCATTGCGTGACAGCAGATGGATCATCGATTGAAATGCCTCTTTCCAAGCATGCGAGCGTGACGCAACGATACATGGCTCCCGTATCAAGGAAGTCAAAGCCTATACGAGAGGCTAGTAGTTTTGCGAGGTGTGATTTTCCTGCTCCGGCAGGTCCATCCATGGTAACAATCATAAATAACTTCTAGCTTCGGAGGTAGTATTTGCGATGATGCGCCGAAAACCGTTCGATGGCGACTATTTTCTTGTCTATAGATTCTAGTTCGGTGGGCGTCGGAGAGTCGCTATTGCCATATCGATAATTATAGAAAGTATTGATGATGGAATCTAAGGTGAGAAGTGGTTCTCCCTCCTCCGTTCGGTTTTTAAAGTCGTTCTCTTGGAGCCATTTCTCTGACTCTTTCGCGAACTCAAGGGGCGTTTGTGAGATCGATCGCTTGAGCCCCAGCCGGGATAGGGAAAAATTCAATCGGAGAAAAAACAAAGGTAAAACACGAGCAGTATTTGCGGCCGATTGATTTCCTTGACTTAAGAATCTACTTGTGAACAGGTCGCGTATCGGTGACCGGAACTGAGCTGCGACGGCCAGCGTTGCCGCCAAAAACATCGCCATGAGACCACTCTTCCAAGAAAACCACCGATTCGTTTCGATAGAAACATTATCCAAGTTTTGGGTCTGAAGTTGAAGAAACCTTCGCTCAAGCGACCGCAGAAAGACTCCGACAGAACCATTTCCAACCATTGCAAAAATGCTGGCTGCATCGGATTGTCGAGAGCTGTCCATCTGGATCACAAGATCTTCCCAAAGCTGCTCAACTGCTTGAAAGGCTTGTCCTCGCGAACTTTTGAGACTGCCACCTGCGTTGGAGCCTTCTCCAGGCGGTGTTGGATCCAGACGAATCCACGCTCCTTCTTTGACCCATTTGGGGGCAGTTACAGTGGTACTCACGAGTTCGTTTTGCGCTATCCAAGCTTCTACCCAAGCGTGAGCATGATTCTGCCGGACAACAAGAAACTTACCAACGTCGTTGTACTCAGGAGGTCGGAAGCCCAGAACGATGCGGCTAGGGATCCCTTGCGAACGTAACATCATGGCTAACGTTGCAGCGAAGAATTGACAGTGCCCGGTACGATGGCGTACAGCAAAGTCCTCGATTGGATCTACTCCATTGGCTCGATCTACCGAAGGAAGTAACGAATATTTAAAATCGGAAGAGGTCGCAAGAAAATCTTCAAGCAACAGGACCTTTTCCAAATCGCTTCGTTCACTCTTTTCTTCGATTACAACGTTACATAGTTTGATGAGCCCAGCGAACCGGTTTGGATCAATTGCCGTGAGTCGCTTTCGGTACAAGGACCAGTCCGAGTCCTTAATTCCATCTTCATCAGGATTTCGGGGAATGGGGTTATCAATCAAGAATGGATTCTGTTTGCCTTCGAAATAGGATCTAGTTTCAAACTCATACTTACGACGTTTTCGTATGGATCGAGCGTCAGCGGAATGGCTGACAAGACTCCAATCACGTCGATTGAATTTCAAGTCCGAGACTGGGTTGACACTGAAAAACGGTGGAATTGAAAACTCTGCATCATCTAATTGAGCTTGTTCGGTAACGGTGATCTCGACTGGATCTGAAAACTGTTTCAGCTCGGGTGCAACGTCAAAAACACTTGGTAATCTTTCGACAGACGAAATATTGAAAGCTTCATCGACTTGGGTTGAATGCCAGCGACCAGTGCCGTCATAAGTGTCGGCGACGATTCCTCGGATGTAAGGTGGTTCCACTGGCTGAAAGCTTCGCTTGGTCGTTAAATCGGTCATCGTGACACGCAGTGCGATATCCGAATTGCTCATCAATTCGCCAACATCATCCAGCGAAATGATCCCGGAAAAACCAACCAGTGGTTTGGCTCTGCCAAGCCCCTCATAAGCACCCGTGTGAAGTCTTGGTAACGCAAAAAAGTAAATCAACGCGAACATGGCGATGATCAAACCAACCGGCAGTCCATCCGCCCATCCTAGTCGTGTGAAATACCCGGAAGAAGAAGTGATGTGTTGCGACTTCAACCCCATCAATCGGATACCACTAGGTCGCCTGGCCCAGGATTGCTCTTGACCAAGCCAACGCAGCGCATCGGGAATCCATCCAGCCGATTCCGGTGCACTGGTGCCACCTTGCTGGATCGACGAATAAGTCGCCAAAGACATCATCGCGGAACAACCGACAATCAAAACAGGTATCAACAAAATACCAAACAGGAGGTTATCGTTGAGAAGCGACGCGACTACCATTTCAAGCATCAAAAAAATGCCCCAGTGATCGAAGATACGTTGGTCCTTCTTCTGAAACATTAAAGGAATCTGTACGTAGACCAGAAGGTTCGCAACCGAGTACAGCTGATCAATTTGACGACCGTAAAAGAATTCAAAGATCGCAAGTCCAGCACCTGATATCATCCCAAAGTAGGCCACATAACGATTCAATCGAAACCATCCAAGCCAATCCGTGTTGACCAACGCAAGGACTATGATAATAGCTACCAGAATTGGAATTCGATTGGAGCGTTGTCCCATTCCAACCAGGTACGCCAACATCATGCTTAACACAAAGAAATTAAGTGTTGTAACCCAGAGATGTTCAGGTATGTTTCGCGATTTTCTATCCAGCAACGATCTGCCCTCGCTCAAATAGATGCTTCCAGGTTTCGTCGTTGACATTTATCCATCGTAAGTTCCGGAAGAACGAAGGATTGGTACTGATAGATATTGGTTGTGTAGCCGCTATCTGATTGTTCGAAGTTGCATTGGCAATTGCCGGGTCGGCTGCAACGAGCCAGTCGGGTTTAGCTCGTATACTAACAACCAAGATTGGCTCATTCAGGCTATTGCGAAGGCTGACTGACTTCAGGTTGTCAGCTAACAAATCATTTTTGTTCGGTGATGCTAAGGCAAGTCGATCAAGGACAGGGTTTAACTGGTGCGCAGATTTTACATCGAACAAAGGTGTGCCTTGCTGATCCAGTACGGATACTAGGGCATGCATGCGATCCTTCTGAACAACATGTGAAATAAGCGTCGCAAACAACTCGACTGCTAGATCGACTAAATCGCTTTTGATTGCCGATTTTCCTTCTTGATGCAGATCTAAGATCGTTACCATCGATTGCTTCTCGTCTCTCTCAAACTGACGAACCAGCAACTCATTTCGTTTCGCGGATGTTCGCCAGTGGATCCATCGATAGGTGTCTCCAGGTCGATACGATCTCAATCCGTAAAATTCGCCATCGCCACCGGACATAGCCGAAGCACGTCGCGTTTGACCGTGCTGAGGTATCCCAAGATGTTTTCGCCAATCAGCAGTCAATGTTCCAACCGTTGGACGCACAATCACGGTTTGGCTACCACAACCCGACACTCGTCCACGCATGAGGGCCAACGGGAAACGTGTCGATAGTTCCATTTGCTGAAAGCGATAAGCACCACGACGAGGAGCAATACAGTTGTAGGAAGTCTCGTTGGACTTCTGCGGAAGTAGTCTCTTTACGAATAAAGTAAGGCCCTGCCCCGGCTGCCAAAGACCACGAGAGCTGGACTGTAGCACAAAATTTTCATGGATCATCAACAGCCAACTCGCAAGCCAACGTCGAGGGTTCGTCACTGTCACGAGAACAACAAATGGCTTACGAGCTTCAACTCCATAGGGAACAAATCGTTGCGCCGAAAGACCTGCAAGAGTTGCTGAAGCGATTCTCCACTGAATCAAAAGCATCGCGCTAAATGCGCCTGAAAGCAATACAAGAAGATTGACGTTTTGGAGAATTGCAGCCAACCAAACAAACATCAACATGAAAACGAATTGGTAACCTTCGCGTGTCAGTCGAGTCGTTGGACGCGCATCCGACGCAACGCTATCGCGGTCTTTGGTGCTTGCGGAATCCAGAGGAATCGTCGCCATGATAAACTACCACTAAACAGGAACCTTCACAGCACTGATCATCTTCTTTACCGAAGCTTCAACAAGCTTTCGATCGCTGCCGGCAGCAAACCCCTTTGGAAGCACTCTGTGGGCAATCACTGGAATCGCCAGAGATTTTACATCGTCCGGCGTCACAAACTTTCTGTTTTTCACTGTCGCTAATGATTGACACGCTCGATAGTAACTCAGCGCACCTCGAGTGCTTACACCGACTTGTAGCTCATTTGACTTTCTTGTTGCTTCGATGATGTCTTGCAGATAATCGAGAACGCTTGCTTCGAATTGAACCTTGCGTACCGATTGTTGTGCGAAGCGAACATCCGACAAACTGACGACACTCTTGAGTTGGTCTACAGGCTCACCCAAATTGTGCGAGGTTAAAACATCGCGTTCGGCTTCTCGCGATGGGTATCCAACTTCGATTCGAATGAGGAATCGGTCTAACTGGCTTTCAGGAAGCAAATAAGTTCCTTCAAACTCGAAGGGGTTTTGCGTTGCGATGACTAAGAAAGGATCCGGCATCGGGTAGGTTTTGCCATCGATACTGGCTTGTCCTTCACTCATCGCTTCGAGGAGCGCACTTTGAGTTCTCGGCGGGGCTCGATTGATTTCGTCTGCCAACACAACATTGGCAAAAATGGGACCCGCACTGAAAGAAAAGGTACCACTGGAAGCGTTGTAAATACTGCTCCCAACAATATCACTTGGCAACAAATCAGGCGTGAACTGGATTCGTGAAAATTGACCGTCGATACTTTTGGAAACCGCCTTTGCAGCAAGCGTCTTTCCTACCCCTGGAACGTCTTCCAATAAAACATGCTCGTCCGAAAGCAATGCGACCAACATCATTTCAACAACGTCGTGTTTTCCGAGCACAACCGACTCGACGTTTTTTAAAAGCCGCTCTAGAAAATCTTGTGTCGAATCGGCCATCCAAAAAACCTACAGCTAAATGAACATTAGATAAAAAGCGAAGAGAAAATGCTCCCGGAATCACTCAGTGTACCCAGAACGCCCACCAAAGGAAGGGAACCAAGCCATTGGTTCGGGGCTAGTCAATTATTCAAAATAGTGAAT
>JAPLNI010000023.1 GCA_026692865.1 Planctomycetota bacterium | reverse complement strand
TCTGGATTGATGGTGCTAGCCCCTCACCCCCGACCCCTCTCCCCTGAGTCCAGGGGAGAGGGGAGTAAAGACGTAGAATTTTAGATTTGTGATGGGTGGTTGTTTGGTTATGAGACCAAATCATTCAGATGATTTTGCAAAACACTTGCGCAAGGCAGCGACTCCGGCCGAATGCCTGTTGTGGCAACTCGTTCGAAACAGACAACGATGCAACGCTAAGTTTCGTCGCCAATATCCATTCGGACCGTTTATTCTGGATTTCTATTGCCCCGAAGCAAAAATTGCTATTGAATGTGATGGTAAACCACACTTTACTGCCGAAGGTATCGAAAAAGATCGCTTACGAACGGAATGGCTAAATCAACAAGGTGTCGAAGTCATTCGATTCACGAGTCACGAAATCGAAAGCGATACTCAACAAGTACTATCAAAAATCGATTTCGTCTTAAACAAACTTCTTAATCGAAATGCCCCTCCTCATCCCCCGACCCCTTCTCCACCCATGGAGGAGAAGGGGAGCCGGTCGGTAGCCAAAATATTTCATTGTGAGTAAAACACTCCAATTTTATAGTAAATCGGACTTACTCTGAACAAACTTGTACATCTAGGACTCGGCTGGATTGGTGATCGCGGAGGTGGGCTGGAACGATACCAACATGGGATTTGTACGGAACACGCTCGACTGGGTTGGTCGGTCGAAGCTTGGGTACAAAGCCGCACGGAGATAACCCGATCTGAGCCGATGGCGCTAGCCACGGGTTCCGCCATGCAATGGCCCAACACCAAAGAACCCGCGGCTAGCGCCGTCGGCTCAGGGGCGGATGTTGAAAACAGATTAAATGCACCCGCGGCTAGCGCCGTCGACTCAGGGGCGGATGTTGAAAACAGATTAAATGCACCCGCGGCTAGCGCCGTCGGCTCAGGGGGGATAGCTCATTACGACGCGATTGCTTACGCGTCACCAACAGAATCGCGGAATGCGAAACTGAGTAAACTTCGTGCGATTGCCAAACCACGTTTCGCAAAACGTGATTTTGTCTTCGTCTCACATCATGCATCGGTTAGCGGTTCGCTTACTGATCTCTTACGTGATGTGCCCCATGTTGTTCACTTCCATGGCCCCTGGGCGGATGAGGCGGCGATGGAGGGGACTCCGTTTTGGAAGACCTTTTTACAACGACGCCAAGAACGACGGGCTTATCATTCTGCGGATCGGATCATTACGCTGAGTGAGGCGTTTAAAAAGATTGTCGTCGAACGCTATGGGGTTTCGGCTGAAATTGTTCGCGTGGTTCCAGGTGGGATCGATTCGGAGGCTGCTGATCCGAAGATCTCGAGAGCTGAGGCTCGCGAGAGGATGGGTTGGCCGACGGATCGTCCTATCGTTCTGGCGATGCGACGACTCGTGCGACGCGTGGGTGTGGATGTATTTGTGGAAGCGATTGGGCTACTGCTAAAAGGGGCGCAACACAACGATGCGCAGAAGCGATTTTCGGATGCTCTATTTCTGATCGGTGGATCGGGGCCTTTGAGGGATGAACTCACGAAACGAATCCAAGAACTCGGACTCCAAGAGCATGTACGACTTACCGGGTTTATACCAGACGAACTTCTGAGTACGGCTTATCGAGCTGCCGATTTTACAATCGTTCCAACGCAATCTCTGGAAGGATTCGGATTGGTAACGATCGAATCGATGGCGGCCGGGACGCCGGTTGTCGTTACTCCCATTGGATCGCTCCCCGAAGTGATGAACCCCCTGGATCCCAACCTGGTTTTCGCCGGCCCAAGTGCTCTAGCAATCGCCGACGGGTTACACGGATTCTTATCCGGGGATGTGAAAATGCCCAGCGATGAGGCGTGTCGACAATACGTCCGATCGAATTATGATTGGTCGGTAATCGCACCAAAGGTGCTGGATGTTTATCGGGAAGCTTCGCTTTAGTAGGCAGTAGGCAGATGGAAGTAGTCAGTTGGCAGGGGGCTGGGTTAGCACATTCAAACATGTTGCAACTTGTCGGGGCGAGCCCGATCGTCGCGTGTGGTGGGTCGACGATAGTAGCACGCCAAACATTTGCGAACTTTGGGCACAAGGCTCAAGTTCGCTTTCTCCCCTCCCAACTGCCTCCTGCACACTGCACACTGCCAACTGACTACTGCCAACTGCCAACTGCCAACTGCCAACTGACTACTGCCAACTGACTACTGACTACTGACTACTGACTACTGACTACTTGATTCCCTTGCCTCCTAAAGTCCTTTTTCTTGATCAAACAGCTCAGCTTGGTGGGGCCGAGCTTTGCTTGAAGGATATGGTGCTAGTCCGCAAGGATGCTTATCAAGCTGCCGACCGCGTGGTGCTGCTTCAGCATGGCCCGCTGGAGGACCTTCTGCGAAGTGCAGGTATTGATACGGTCGTTTATGGATTTAGCAAATCGAGCCAATCGATTCGCAAAGATGGGGGACTGCTTAAGAAGGTAGGTAGCTCGTTTGACGTTTTGCAATTGGCTCGAGCGGTCGCTCGCGAAGCAGCGGATATGGATGTCATTTATCCGAACACTCCTAAGGCGTTGATCGTGGGTGCGATGGCGGGTTGGCTGGCTGGGAAGCCAGTGGTTTATCATTTGCATGACATGTTAACAGTCGAGCACTTTAGTTGGTCCAATCTCGTGCTGATGGTACAGACGGCGAACCGCTTGGTGCGGCATGTCATCGCGAACTCGCAATCGTCCGCGGATGCGTTTCGTGCCGCAGGAGGTACAACGCCAATGACCATCTGCTACAACGGATTCCGTCGGGATGTTTTTGACGATCATTCTCATAACCATTCGATGCACCGAAAAATGATTCGCGATTCAATCGGGCTGCCAATCCAGACTACTGGCCAACCGCTGGTGATGGTCTTCGGACGTTATGCTCCTTGGAAAGGCCAGCATGTTGCGATCGAAGCGTTGCGGAACCTGCCTGGTGTTCACCTGGCGTTAGTCGGGGACGCTCTGTTTGGTGAAGGCGACTATAAGAGCCAACTAATAACAATGGCCGCCGATCCTAAATTGCAAAGTCGTGTCCATTTCTTAGGATTCCGCGATGATGTACCAGCCCTTATGCAAGCGGCCGACGTGGTTGTCCATTGCTCGGTGGCGCCTGAACCGTTTGGACGAGTCATTGTGGAAGCGATGCTATCGAAACGTCCTGTGATTGCATCGTCGGCAGGAGGTGCATTGGAGATCGTTCAAGATCGCGTGAACGGTTTTACTGCTACCCCGGGCGATGCACCGGATCTGGCAAACCGAATCCGAGAGGTATTTGAATTGCCCGTTGCCCATCGCGAGCAAATCATCGCGGCGGCGTATCAATCGGCTCTAGATCGATTCGAGCTCAAAGCAGTCGTTGAAAAGGTGAATGAGACTCTTCGCTTAGTAGTCAGTGGGCAGGAGTCAGTAGTCAGTAGGCAGTGGGAAGATTAGCACGCCAAACGTATTGCGACGCGTCGAGGCAAGCCCGAGCGTCGCGTGCCTGTTAGCGATTGTGCCTTGCTGCATCTGCGAAGCTGGGCCTCGTGCCCGATGACCGCAAAGGTTTGGTGGACTAAATCGCGATCTAGTGAGCCAAACATGTTGCGACGGTCGGGACAAGCCCGAGCCGTCGCGGGGAGCGTGTGGTGTGGGGCGGGTAGCACACCAAACATTTGCGACGGAACGGGACAAGCCCGATCCGTCGCGTGCGTGCAAAGGAAAACACGAAGTGAAACCGGGTCTCATGCCCGCGTTCACTTCTCCAACTCCCCAACCTATGCCCACTGACAACTACTGCCAACTGACAACTAAGCGAAGCGCCCTACAACCGGTATCCGCTGCCTTTCTTCCCTTGGTTCTCCAGTCTTTGCACTAGAGAATGGTTGATTGTCGTTTACAATCGAAACTGGACCGCAGAGCAGTACGCGAGTTTGATCCTCTGGGTGCTCCTGCTTCCGTGGGCTACTAATCGATTAATCTCACGCAAAAGGGCATTATTTCGTGATTGAAACTGTGAAAAAAAACTTAACTAACCGAACCTCGGGTGCGTCCTCCAAGGCGCCAGCACCTCCAGGCTACGACTTCGTTGGGGCGATGGTCCGTCGTAAAGGAATCTTGCTGTTTTTCATTCTGTCCGCACTTCCTATCGGTTATTTTTTCTTCAAAAAGCAGCCTCCGAAGTATTCGTCGAGTGCCAAGCTGATGATTTGGACCCAGTCTCCACCGACAATCGTCGATGGTACGGCCGTGGTTCAACCGGTTCCAATTGGTAAGCATCAGAGCCTTTTGACCAGCCAAGTCGTGCTTGGAAACGCCGTAAAATTGGGCGGATTGGACAAACTGAATACTTTCATCGGGGAGACAAGTGCAGTCGGTTACTTGCAAAAGAACCTGAAAGCGGCTCCGGTGGAAGGTGCGGCCGATACGCTGCTACTGACTCTGAAAGGACCTAACCCCGCCGATCTTCCTGGGATCTTGAGTAACATCGTGACTGCTTATCAAGCTGTGGTGAACGAAGACACAGCCAACATCGGCAAGGAATCGGTGACACTGATCGGGAAGCTGCAAGAGAAGCTGGTCTACGAAAAAGGAGTCGCCGAGAGTCGCTTCAATGAGCTTTCGCAAATACTTTCCGTCACCTCCGATCCACGAACGGGGCAATTCGTAAATCCGTTTGTAGTAAAGGCCGAACAAAACAAAGCATTGTTGGCCGCAGCCGAACGGAGCAAGCAAGAGATCGAAGAACGCATTACGAACATAACGGAGTTGCAGAGCGTTGCCGTCGAACGCAGGAACAGCATGCTGAAGATTGTTGCGCTGGAAGCGTCTAAGTACTTAGCTCTCAAAGTCGAAGAAGACCCAATTATGACCGATGCCAAGGCCGAGAGCCAAGAACGTCAGCGACTTGTTAGCATGCTCGAATCACGAATGCTGAACATGGAATCCGCGATTAGCGAACTGGACTTGCGACGCAGCCAATACGCCAAACGCGAGCTCGGTGAACGACATCCGGACATTCTGCGACTGACCACCGAGAAGGATTTTCTCGAAACCCAACTAGGATCAATGCGAGAACAAAAGAAAAAACTGGAAGCTTCGATTGAATCCCAAACAGAGGCCTCGCGAGATAAATCCGCCAAGGAACCATCTGCAGCGATGGCGATCAATAAATTTGAAACCGATCTGATCCGAATCTATTTTGACGCGCTAAAACGCGAGCTTGAGCGATCATTACGAAGCATCGAAAGCATGAAGCTGGACATAGCGGAAGATGAAAACAAAGCGACTGAAATCAGTGCGGCGATCTCTGAACTGAATACGCTCAGTTCGGAGATTAAGGAAAAGGATTCTGTACTTCGAAGTATTGTCGACCGTCTATCGGAGATCGCAGTGGTCGCGAACAACTATAGCTCGACCAAGATTCGGTTGATCGATGAACCTGGGTTTGGCTATCAAGTAGAACCGGTGTTGCCGATGTTTTTGTCTGTCGCCGGGATGCTAGGAGCGATGCTCGGATTCGGCGTGATCTTGCTCTTGGATTGGGCTGACATGTCGTTCCGCAGTCCGGTTGAAATACAAGACAAACTGGGTCTAAACGTTCTCGCACGAATCCCAACGATGGCTAAAGGAAAGACGATGGTCGCAAACAGCTTGGGTATGTTCGACAAGGACAAGCAGACATCATCGGTTTCGGAAGCGTATCGAAGCTTCCGAACAGCACTTTTGTTCTTGTCGAAGGAGCATAACGCCAAATCAATTCTTTTCACTAGTCCTGCTGCTGGCGACGGAAAATCGACGACAGTAACTCACGTCGCGTTCACTTTAGCTCAAGCGGGCTATCGAACGGTAATCGTTGACGCCGATATGCGACGCCCACGATGCCATGTATACCTGGGTGTTGATAAGGGACCCGGCTTGAAAGACTTGTTAGACGCGAACGGACCGTTCGATCACCAGAAGATTATTCGAAAGAGTGCTCTTCACGAAAATCTATCGATTGTTTCCGCAGGCGGTCACCCCGCGAATCCTAGCGAGTTTATCGAGTCGTCGCGATTCAAGAATCTGTTACAAGATTTACGTGAACAATTTGATTTCATCATCGTCGACTCGCCGCCAGTCTTACCGGTATCAGATGCAACTGCACTTTCTACTATCTGCGACGCAGTTGTCCTGGTGATCAAGATTCGAAAAGGTGTCGAACTGTCTTCGGAGAAAGCAGTCGAGATGATCCGAATGGTCCGAGGCAATCTTATTGGAGTTATTGTTAACAGCGTTGATAAAAATTCGTACTACAGCGATTACGGCAAATACGGATACAAGGGCTATGGCAGCCACTCTTATTTCGCACACCGGTACTACGAAAACGAGAATAAAAAGTACTATAAACGAATTGTAGAGCCCGATAAGGTAACTTCCGAGGGTTCTTAACGGATGGGGGTAGGGGCTAGTGGTTAGTTGGCAGGGGAAAGTAGGCAGTAGGCAGTAGGCAGTAGGCAGTAGGCAGTAGGCAGTAGGCAGTCGGCAGTTGGCAGTGGGGCGAGGGCCGTTGGCAGAGGGGCTGGTTCTAGGCTCCACCTGGGCTGTTAAAAATTCGTTATTGACATGACATTTCGTGATGTTCCTTTGAGAATGTGATTCACCCTCGACGCGAAACTGGGCCTCGTGCTCTGCTTCGCAATAGGTTTGGTGTGCTAACGACTACGTCGGCTGCTTCCTGCAATCTCTGCAAGGAAGGCAAAGCATAGCCCTAGGATTCCGCCTGAAAGAATCCCGGTGGCAGCTATCTTGAACTTATCGGGCGAAAGAGGCTCACCATTCGTGGATGGGGGATCAATGAGATCGGTCGAGAATCCGGTCACGCTATTGGTCAGGGTGATCTCTTGTAGTTTGGCAAACACTTGATCATATCTTGCACGAGCTCGATCAAGCTGTGCTTTGAAAGAGCCGCTCGACAAACAAGCGGTTTCTACTTCCTTTGCCAGTCGGCTTTCCTCCTCGGACAGCAGCAGCAACTCTTTCTCACGCAGTTCCAATCCCTTGATGTCGTTTACGAGAACGTTCGCGTAAGCGGACAACATTTTCGCGGGGGCGATGATGGTAGAAGGATCCGGGGCGGCTATCTCTTGGGGCGTAGCGTTTTTTTTGGATCGATCGATGAGCGTCTGCGCACTGCTGATTTCTTTTAGGATAGAAAGAAACTTCGGGTGATTGCTTCCGTAGGTCGATTCCAGTTGCTCTTTCTTGATGTTCAATTCGAGCAGCTTTTGTTCGTAAGCCGCGACCATCCGACTTGATTCTTGTGCTGAGGCGTCTACGTTGGATTCGGCTCGCTTTTTTGACTCAATGTTCAAGTTGACAAGGGTCATGAGCCTTGCCACTTCCTCTTGATCCAAGACCGCCATGACGTCGAGCGAACTCAAATCGTCCGGATTCTTGCCTCGCGCAAAATCTTTGATAATCGTAAATCGCGATTGAAGTCGCGTAAGCGATTGACGCAATACTTCGAGTTCGCTTTCAAGCTTTTGAAGACGCGTCGCGTGAACATTTTCGACGCGTCCATCGTCGCTCACGACAGTCGCAGGACACGATGCCATGTACTCTCGATAGCGAGCATCGGCTTCCTTCAATTCTTTCTCGCATTGCACTAACGAATTGGCGATCAATTCGGCCGCTTGCGAACCGACGTTTGGCGACTTCTCTTCGATGTATGCGAAGTAGCTATCGAAAACAGCCTGCAGAACTTTCGTGGCGATGTTGGGATCGGCTGCGTGGTAGCTTGCCTTGAGCACACCCGCGTTGGCAAAAGCTCCGTTTCCACCTTTGGAGACATGCAGGTTTTCCGTGACCTGGGCAATGCTCACAGGAAGTCCACTGCGCGTGACTGCTTCCTCAATTATTTTTCGGCTTGTCATCAGTTCGACATGTGTTGCGAGTATGTCGTTTGGGATAAGCGGCGCACCACCGCCAAGGGACTGACTGGCACTCGGTAATTCGGTCGATCTTTGACCGACTAGCACGGTGAGTTCCGATTCATACACCGGAACTTGTTGAAAGAAATAGATCGTTGCAATCGTTGAACCGATCAAAACGCCAAGCATGATGTGGGGAATGCGTCGGATAATCATACCAAGGATGCCTGAGAGAAAGCCGGGTTGAATAGATGCTTCATCGATACTACGAAATTCGGAACGAGTTCGAACCACATGCTTAATTTGCCCTCTTCAGGACATCGATATATTCGTATCCGAAATAGGAATCTACCGATGATGCTCTGCTACACTAAGCAGACCGAACTGGTTCCCCCAGTTCCGACCCCCGAATTGATTGCATCGACAGATGCCACTGTAAAAACCTTTATTCAATGGTACCTAGAATCGTTTCAAACACAAGCAACGCAAACCAGGCATGCGCCCCGTGAGTTCACTGAATGACTATGAAGAGAAGATTGTCGTGAAAACAGAAACATGGAAAGTCGTTCTGGTGGGCGTGGCCTTGTGTGCGACGATTGTGCAGGTCATCGCCATCTTTTTTTACAGTCCAACCGCACCGATCATGATTGATGATCCGGTAGGGAATACCTCGAAGGCTACTTCACTGGCATCCGGTTCACAGACATCTGGTGTATCAACAACTATTGGATCAAACACCGACACAACGGATTCGTATCGCTTCGCCGCAAATAGCGAACTAACAAAACTCGATGTCGAAGTAGGAGATAGCAAGGGACCGAGAAGTGAGTCTTCAAAAAATAATGCGTTTGCTAATTTGGTATTGGACGATCGCGAGTTGAAGGAGCTGATTCAGCTGGCATCGGTGGAGATTATTCACCCGGCGACAGGGACTCAAGGGAGTGGGGTTGTAGTGGATTTGCAGGCTGGAATAGGGACAAATTCAGATGGACAACCACCACCTCAAGCTACCGGAAAATCGTCGAGCACATTCTCGCGTAACGGCTTTGAAGTCATGACCGCTTGTCACGTGGTCAAAGATAAAGAAGGTTTGGTTGTGGCTGGATTCCGTCGGATCGGGTTAGAGCTAGAGCGGACGGAGTATCGTGCGATAACAGTTCTCGCTTACAACGAGGACGCAGACTTGGCTAGAATTTTTGTCGAGACGCCCGACACCCCGGCGAAGGTCGTTCAGATTGCAATGAAATCGGAGGAAATGGAAGAACGCACAGAGTCGAAAAAAATCCCGGAAAGGGGTGTTGCCGCTTGGGGTTTGAGCTGGACCGGTGACGGTCGGCCGATCCCCAGATTGTCGAAAATCAGAGAACATCGATACGCTCAACGGGAGTCGGGACGCCGCGTCGTCGGCTATTGGGTGATCGACAGTTCTTCTGTCCCGGGGATGTCTGGAGGGCCTCTGCTGGATCGAAACGGCTTTCTGATCGGAATCGCAAGCGGGAACAGCGGCGGCGCTGCTTATTACCTGGATGAGATTGAGATTTCCCGCCTCATAAATAGGGACTTGTCCGTTCAAAAGGGCGAAAACTAGTAATGCTAAGCAAATCCAGCACCGGCGTTAATCGAAGCAGACCGACCGTTTGTGCGCGCATGGGGCAAAACGGGGCCTCGTGCCCACGTTTCGCAATAGGTTTGATGTGCTAGAAACCCTGGGCATCCGCGCGCGCTAGCGGTCGAAGGCCTTGAGCCCGAAGACCGCAAAGGTTTGGTGGGCTAAGACGCCCCAGCCAAAGGTTGAAGAAGCGAGCCTAATTTTTAAACCGGCGAGCCGGATTTGACTTTCCCCCGAGGCTGAGAACATTGAAAAGATGTTGATTTTTGTCGGATGCGGAAATGTTTTCTATTGTTCCGTGACGTGAAGCTGGGTAAGCTTGGACGAGGTGAGTGGAAGGGATGACAAGCTAGCAATGTTTCCGTATGACAATTTTTCTGAGTAATTTAACCATGAATCTAAAGACTTTAGTTTTACTAAGCGTGATGGTGTTGTCCACTACGTCGGTTGTCCGAGCAGCTCTTGTTGACCAGATTCCCGGACCCTTTGTGCCGGTGACTTATAATAGCGTCAACGCTAATTTGTCGCAGTACGACTTGGGTGCATCACTTCCTAATCTATCGAACTTTGCAACTGCTTTCGAGAACTTTACGTTCGCATCGAGTGGTGTGATCGACAGCTTTTCTTGGATTGGTCAGTATGAAGCTATCAGCCCAGGCCCGTTGCCCGTTGGTGGACCTAACTTCGAAATTAGTTTTTTCACGAGTCTTGGTGCAACCGCTGGTTCGGCGATTCCAGTTGCGACTTTTAACGTCGGCACTGCTAATGAAACGGCATTGACTGGTGCGGGAGCGGGATTCTACAGCTATACTACGACGGGCACTCCGTTCAATGTCGTTAGCGGGACTACTTATTTTGCCTCAATCGTTGCTCAGCTGGATTACGGGATTGCTGGTTGGGGGCTAGCCTTTAGCAATACCAATGGAGATGGCCAGTCTGTTCAGGACTTCGGAGATACGTCTTTGACGCGGTTTACTGACACGGTCGATTATGCAATCGCTATCAGTGCGGTTCCAGAGCCGAGTAGTGTTGCAGCGATTTTGACGGTAGCGGGGTTGGTTGCTGTTCGTCGACGACGAGTGGCTAAGTAACTTTTATCAATGGGGATTGTAGACATGCCGATTTTTAAGACTTTGGGATTTTGTTTTGTGATAGCTGGCGGGTTGGCTGTCGTTTACGCGTCGCCAGCGGAAAAGACTTCGCTTCCTTCCGATTACTTGGTTCGTTCGATTGATGCTGCTGATGCGGCTCTCAAGCCATCTGAAGTCGTAACTCTAAGTGACTGGGAATTTACAGCTCGTGGTCGACCGGCAGTTTGCCGTTTTGTTCAATAAGTAATTCGGTAGATAGACTTGATTCGCTTTGTGTTGAACGTGATTCGTTCGAATTGTTAAAAGCATTTAGAAAGCAGGTAATTTTTTGCCTGCTTTTTTCGTTTAAAGTCGTTTGAGCTTGTTTAGTAATCGATTGAACTTTGATTGTGATCTTGGGCTGAATTGTTCGCGCCTGGTAGTGAAACAACTACGCTGTAAATGCATTCTCAGCCTGCGGAGAGGCGAGCTACTTGGATGCGGTTTTGCTGAGAGTTGCTTGAGTCATGTAGGCAAGTCTCTCGGGAGGCTTGCGGCTATATTAGCTCTAACATCGCTTATCTCATTTCGTGGCGAATGAAAACATCCAAGGTTATCTCTTGAGCAACTCTCAACTTTCGCTTGATCGTTTCATGTTGTGGTTAGCGTTGCTCATGGTGGCGGTCTCACCTTGGCCGTTTGGATGCGTTCATCCGTTGTTCGAGCTTTTCCTCTCTTACTTTGTCGTTGCGATCGCCGTGCTATGGTGCGGGATGTTGATCTGGAGCGAAAGGCTTCTTGAGTTTTCGCTACGCCGAGCCGGAATCCCGTGGCTGTTTTTGGTTGCATTGACAGTGATTGTCGCCATACCGTTGCTACCAATTCCATCGACTTGGACCGATACCATTTCGCCATCGGTTGGTTCTTGGACGGAGAAGACTTCGCCGTCTGCTCGTGAACAGCTTGCAGCAGTTTTAGGGCATCGCAAGCCGCAAAGCGTTGGTAGCAATTTCACGACGCTAACTAATCCTGAGCCGATGGCGCTAGCCACGGATGACCGCGCAACAACATCTGTACTGATATCACCCGGGGCTAGCGCCCACGGCTCAGGGGAAGTGGATGCGTCATCCGGTCAGCAGCCGGCGTCCAACCCGATAGAAATCGTCGCGCCACCTGCATCGGTACTTCTCAGTGGCGGATTGAGTCTGAATCCGGCAGGAAATATACAGCTTGTATTTCGGCTTGGGGCATTGAGTCTGCTCTTTCTGGCGCTTTCTGGAATTACGCAAGCGGAGCGGTCAGTGCGTGAGTTGGCTTGGGTGGCGACCGTGATTGGGAGCGCACTTGCTTTTGTCGCAATACTTCAAGGTATCTCGCCGGGACGAAACGAAATCTATTGGTTCTTTGAGTCGAAGGGGTCTGAATATGGACCATTCTTAAACAAGAACCACTATCCATTTTTTGCGAACTTGGCGATCGGATTGAGCATTGGGCTTTTGCTGGAACGGTGGTCTGCGTGTGGACTCAGCTGGGCGATGTTGTTTCGCGATAGTGCAGCATTATGGATTCTGGCTTCCCTATCGCTGCAACTTACAAGTTTAGCGATGTCCTTATCACGAGGAGGAGTTTTCTCGTTGATCGTTGCCTTTGTCATCGTCATAATTCTGCGAGCGAGACGAAGTCCGGGAGCTCCAATTGTTTTTGCAACTTTGTTTTTCGGTGCGATTACGGTTGTCATGATGTCCTGGTCCGGATTCAGTTTATTAGAGTCTCGATTAGTAACGCTAACCGAAGCAGGGACTTATCGCGAGGATGGTCGTTGGTATCTTTGGAGAGTTGCCGCGCGGGTGTTCACCGAGTTTCCGTTATTTGGTTCTGGCGGAGAAACTTATCGACATTGGCAAACGATCATCCAATTCGGAGGCTCATGGAATAGTTCGGCAACGTTCGCTCATCGAGCTGACAACGAGTACTTAGATGTGTTGTGCGAGCATGGCATCTTCGCATTGATTGTATTGCTGGGGTTGATTGTGAGTCTCGTAGTCTCATGCGGGAAACATGCTCGTACCGACAAGCAGAGCGGTGAGAGGCAGAGTGGTGATGCGCTGGGCAGCGGTGGTCTGGGCAGCAGCGGGCTGATCGCTGGCGGATTGATCTCGTTACTGAGCGTTGCGATACATAGTTTTGTCGATTTTGGACTTCGTGTACCTGCTTCGGCTGGTTTTGCCGTTGTGGTTGCTGCACTGACCAATGCGGCCAGACCGACAACGTTAAGCCTAGCAAAATTGCAGTCCATTCAGACCCGATCGTCTCCATCGATTCGATGGCTGTGGCCAATGATGAGTATTGGAGTAATCGTTGCCGTGTTTGCATTCTTGAACTCATTCGTGCGGCATAGGCAAAGCTATGCGAATTCGGAAAGTCACCGGTTGGAGGCATATGCAGCTGTTTCGAAGAAGGACGCGGACCGGGTCATTGTTGAAATTGAATCGATGGTCCAAGCAACACCGGAAGACGTGCTAGCGCATCTCGAGTACGCGCGCATTGCATTGCTAGCGACCAAGTTTGCCTCGCCACCCATCGCAAGCGTATTAAAACGTGAAATGGTTCGTCATTGTGTCCAGCTACGCGACTTATGCCCTTTGGTTTGGGAATCTTCGTTCTGGATCTCACAGAACATTGATCAACTGGCAGCAGGGGATTCTGTGGATTACTTGCGCATCGCAAATATGCTGCATCCAAGCAACTCGACGATTTCCTATTTATTTGGCGCCGAACTTTTTGATCGCTCGATGGAGATGGACTTGGCGTTGGATGCGTGGAAAGCATCCCTTCTCTACTCGCCTCGTTATCTGAAAGAGATTCTGGTTCGCGGGTTTACTAAATTACCACCCGAGCAGCTGCTTGATCGCGTCCTTCCTGCCAATGCATCCATCGTCATGAATGCTGCCATGTTGGTTGAATCGCTCGGGCAACCAGAATCGAAGGATAAACTCCTGGTGCGAGCATCGCAGGTCATTGATCGATCGCTGCCGAGTCTCACGCCACGCGAACTCCCCGCAGCACTCTCTCAAGCCGCCGACATTCAATCGAAGCTTGGCAACCAAGAGCTCGCCATTGATTTCAGCCGAAAAGCCATTTCCACTGCCCCAACCAACATCGAGTTTCGATTCCAATTAGTCGGCTACCTAATCGATTTACATCGATTGGAAGAAGCGAAACTGGAGCTCAACCGGATTCAAAGCCTCGCTCCCACCAATCCGCAAATACTTCCGTTGCGTACTCGTGTTTTTGAACTCGAACATCCACGCGTCGGTAAATAGCCGATAGCGAGACATGAAGGCATTCATTGCGACTTTGAAGACGGGATCAAGAAATCGTACTCGTGCTCAAGCGAAGACGGTGCTCGTGCTCGAAGTCCGGTTCGAGAACGAGAACGAGAACGAAAACACGAGGAAAGAAGCTTTATTTGTTCGCTGGATGAGTGGTTTGTTAGGCGGTGAGCTTCAGTTTGCAGAATGGAGTAGCATCGGCTGCGGTGTTGGATCGGTGGGCGTCGAGAATCTTATCGTCGCGGATGAGGAAGGCGCCGCCGAGTTGGAAGCCATCTCCGCCAAGCTTACCAAGTCCATGACGCTGCAGGATGGCTGCTTTAAAGCCTGCCCACCAGACGTCAAAACCAAAAAGTTGCGATAGCCTTCCGCGGTCTAACTGATAACTACGATAGAGCTGGCAACTTGGGTCACTGACTTGCAAGGTGTCTTGAAGCTGATGGGCAGCCAGCATCGCTTGACCATCTTCAATGGAACCCATGTGGACAACGACCGGGACAATATTCTCATCGGCTAACTTAGGCGAAATCTTCTTCAGTTCGTCCAACGCTTGTCGGCAAAAAGTACAGCCCGAGTGTCGAAGGAATACGAGCAAAGTCTTCTGAGCATGCGAAATCGCAGATAAAGTTTGACCATCTGATGCGAGCGTTTCCATATTCATCTGAGCGACGCTCTTGGGTTCAAAATCGATTGAACCATTGGAATCTTTTCGCCTCGGATCGCTCCAGTCTTTGAAAGTGATGTACAGCATCGCCCCAAACGGCACCCACCAAATCAAATCGTTCGTAATGATCGTAAGCCCCCATGACCAAGGAAGCACGCCGGTCATCGCACTTTGCAAAAACCCTATCGGGCCAAATATCTTCCCCAGAAAGCCGACTAAAACGATTGGCCAATGCCGACGAAAATCATCGGCCGCGAACCAGTATCCGATGCCATAAACGCCGACAATCATTCCCACACATTGCCAAATCCCCGGATAGTTCGGCCGATCAATCTGAGTCCAATCGAAAAGATGATTAGGGAAAAAAATCACCCAAGCTCCCCACACCAAATTGTAAATTGCTGCGATTCGCAGGACAGTTCGGGGCCAGATGGGTTCGTGTTTGGGTTCTTGTATTCTGTTCATGATGTTCATTGAAGTTGGTTGGCTTAGTATAAAACTCGTAGGATAAGACCAAAGTCCCAAACTACTGGTGGTATGCTACACGCTAAAGCTTGCCTCTTTAACCCGTTAATTCATTCCACGATAAACAATGATCGATCTGCCGAGTCTTGACCCTGTCGATGCTGCCATCGCAAAACTAGAACAATCGCTAGCAACCGTCGAGCATCATGTCGTCCCGATCTCCGATGCAGCAGGCTTTGTTGTAGCAGAAGATATCCGATCCGACCGGGATAGTCCTTCTCTGGATGTCTCTGCCATGGATGGATTTGCCATTCGGCTAAGCGATTTTGCTTCCAAGCCACTACCAATTGTTGGAATTGCCGCTGCCGGAAATCCGCCGTTGTCGTTGCCTCAAAAAAGTGCCATTCGCATTTTTACGGGTGCGCCTGTCCCGACGGGAGCCGATACGGTGCTGGTTCGCGAATGTGCAAGCGAGAAAAATAACGAAGTCGACTTCGACATTGATACTAGCAAAATCCGGATCGGCCAGAACGTGCGCAAACAGGGAGAAAATGCTCCAGTGCAACATTTGGTTATACGATGTGGAACTTTTTTGTCAGCCAATGCAATGGCTGCACTGGCCACATTTGGGCCGTCTCTTGTTTCAGTTTATCGAAAACTTCGCGTGTCAATTATCAACACGGGTGACGAGTTAGTTATGATGGGAGAAAAGGCCGAAGCATGGCAAATCCGAGACTCCAACGGTCCCTACTTGGAGCAGTTTCTTCGGCAGCAACCATGGGTCGCTGAGATTGAGCGTCGGAGTGTCGGCGATGATCAAGTTGAATTAGGAAATTGCATTCGTGATAGTCTCGCGCGAGCCGACGTGGTGCTGCTGACCGGTGGTGTATCGATGGGGGACTACGACTATGTTCCGGAGATGATTCGGCAATCGGGATGTCGGATCGAATTTCATCGACTTCCTATTCGACCGGGAAAACCAGTGCTCGGGGCCGTTGGTCCGAAAGGTCAATTGGTATGCGGACTTCCAGGCAATCCGGTGAGTGTTGCGGTGACCGCGCGGCGCATTGCAATTCCACTAATGCGAAAGATTGCGGGACTTCCGCTGGAAGATTCCATTCAGTGGCGTTCGCCTGCACCCAACGCGTCGATAGCCTCGGTCGATCTCATTCATTATCGGCTTTGCAATATCAATACAACGGGCGAATGTGACTGGACACCGATGATGGGCTCTGGTGATGTTGTCGCACTATCGCAAAGCGATGGCTTCTTAGAACTCCCGCCTAATCACAATGCTGACCTTAGTAGCGAAAAGAGATTTCGTTTTTATCCATGGTAGTGGTTCGGTAGTGAAAAGATAATCAAAATGACCGCTTGAGCCGCTGGCGCTAGCCTGGGCTGCTAAACGTTCGGTATTGACATGACGTTTCGACATGTTGCTTTTGTTCCTTTGCGAATGTGATTCACCCTCGACGCGAAACTGGGCCTTGTGCCCATGTTTCGCAATAGGTTTGGTGTGCTACAACGTGTGCCCCCACGCGCGGTCTCGCGGTCGAGGGCCTCGGGCCCGACGAACGAAAAGGTGCCGACCGCAAAGCTTTGGCGGGCTAAGTTGCGAGGTAGCCCGCCAAACCTTTGCGACGTGGTGTGGCAAGCCCACCCGTCGCGGGACGCGCGCGCGGCGCTGGTGAGTAGCGCACCAAACCTTTGCGACGTAACGGGACGAGCCCGATCCGTCGCTTTTGCGCGCGTAAATTGAAGACTCGCTATAACGTGAGATTGGACGAACGAGATGCCTGTTAGGTACAAAACCAGCGCAATCGAATCCTGGGGGCAACCCCGAGTATTTAGCAGTCCTGCGCAAGCGGTTAGTTAATCTTTTGAACTCGGCTAACGCTTTGGGCTCAATACTTTATTGCGATGTTGGCTCTGCAACTATTCATCGAATAGCCTTAAGGATTGCTGTCGGTATGCGAAGCAGTGAACAGCAATCGCGGAAAAATCCGACTCATTCATCGTTGCGCGAAGCAGTTCGAAGTTGGTTTGAACTGAAAGATCGGCGGTATGGTTTTGCGTTTGATTCAAAACGATGGCAACGACTGGAAGCTTGCGAGCGCGAGCAACCTCCAGGACGAGCATCGCTTGATTGACGCAACCCAGCCGATTAGGAACCACTACGACAATCGGTAATTCAAGCTGTGCTGCAAGATCAGCATTGCTGAGTCGATGAGCAATCGGCGAGAGCAAACCACCAGCACCTTCGACAACGACGAACTCCGAACATTCACGCCAATAGTCATAGCCGCTGATGATTTTCTGCTTGTCAATTATTTTGTTTTCAGATTCCGCTGCAATCATCGGCGCGAGTGGTTGCGTAAACGATTGCGGGCAGACTCGTGCAAGCGATTCGCCAGGCTTACCAGCAGCGATCCACAATTGATGTGCGTCGCTGGACTCCAAATCGCTCAGGCCACTTGCGACCGGTTTATAGACACCGACTTGTATGGACGCTTCCACTAAAGAGCGGACAATCGCACATGCTACAAAAGTTTTTCCGATCTCTGTATCGGAACCGGTGATGAATATGCCTTTGCTATTTTTTGGTGAACGCATCGTACTTCTCTTGAACACCTGGAATGTAGCGACATGCGTTTTCAAAATAGACTTTACGAAGAATCGTTTCTGGCAATTCGAGACCGCTGATACTCCAGAGCCCTTGCGGAGGTGGTGACTTTTCGGAGTACGGAAAACACTCGTCAGGCGTTTCGAGAAAGCGCCAGTAAGCTCGCAATCGTTCTTCGGGAAAGGGGCCATCGGTACCGAGCATTATACGATCTTGGTAGGCTTCGAAGAACTTTCGTGTAGTGCGTGGTTGACGTCCGAGCTCGCTGATTCGCGAAGCAAACTCGACAACGAGATTCGGATAAGCGTCTAGCCACGCGGCGGTCTCGGTTAGATCTTCCGCATCGTTGCCAAAGTGAGCTGCGATAAAGGTCGTCTTAGGATGCCTAGCGATGACTCGATTGCGAGCCTCGTGAAGCTCCGAGCGGGTGGGAGTTCCGAGATTATAGAAGCTCCACTCGGGACGTCTCGCAAGTTCTTCGTAACGTTCGTTGCGTGCATCAATTGGTTCGAAGAACGCATTCGGATCAGCCGTATGCATGATGACCGGTAGCCCCAGTTTGCCACACGCTTCCCAAATGGGATCCCATCGTGGATCATCGATCGCAACAAAGCTCCCATCAGCGTGTCGATAGACTAAGCCAAGCTGCTTGAAGATCTTGAGTCCGCTGACCCCTTTTGCTTTTGCCAACCGTAGTTGTTCGATGGTTGTTTGGACGAAGCCGGGCTCGTCAAAAGCAGGTGTCGTCACCGCGGGGCCTGACGGGCCTGATGAAAATGTCGTTTTTCCTGAGCCGTAGGCGCTAGCCTCGGGTGCTAACGGTACTGACGTGGTTGCGCGGTCACCCGTGGCTAGCGCCATCGGCTCAGGTTTCGTCAGCCCCGTTCCTGGCGCAGATGATTGTCTAGGTAATGATCCAGGTGGCGATCCGGGGGCATTGGAAGCAGGCTTCGATTCTTGGTTCCCCTCCCAGTCGATGTTAGTAAAAACAACGAAGCGATCGCGATACTCGGTCCACAAGTAGGCCAGATGGGCATCCAATTGCGGCCCAAGTGTTCCATCCAGCGAAACATTGATCGCAATATTGTTGCGATTCATCACTTGAACGTACGCTCGTAGGCTTTCGGGATCGTGGTGAAAGCGAGCGAAGAAGTGGGAGTGAACGTCGATCGCAGGGTACTTGGCTTGCTGAATATCCGTTCGTGAAAGTTTGACTTGTGGAACCGGGACAAATTCCGAAACAGACACACTTGGTATCGAACGCGCGGGCTCTTGGGCTCGTAATGAAGGAACCGTAAGTAAAACCATCACAACCAAGCCAAACAGTTTAAAGACAAAATTTCCGCACCCACAACCTGAGCCGCAGGCGCTAGCCTCGGGTGTGGACTCAGCTAAAGATGTGGATTCCGCATCGGGTATAGATTCAGCCTCAAAGCAGGATTTCGTATCGGCTGACGTACGAAACAACTTACTATCAACGAACGATCCGCACAAACTGCGAACAGTTCCAACCCACGGGCAAACAACTACCGTTACCAACTCCGTTTCGAAACGTTGATGCCATGCGGTTGACGTTTGCGTTGTAATAGTTTCTCTCAAATGCAAATTTGGCTTTATCGATAAAGTAGGTGCGATATTCATGCAGACTGGGAATCGACTTCAAGCGACACTCTTGGAGTTATTGGGCGGTTTCGAGTAAGCTAGTAGAAAAGGTGGCGGAGTGCGTGGTCGAGGCTTAAAAGTTAGTTCGAATGTCTACTGATTATACCCAGCAACAGACGGTCGGCGAACAGATGTTGGCCGAGGAACTGAGTCTTCGTGCGACGACTCCGCCGGCTCAGATTCCAGGGTATCGCTTAGAAAGCCTGCTTGGTCAAGGAGCGTTTGGGCAAGTTTGGGTCGGAGTCGACACCAACACAGGTCGATCGGTCGCGGTTAAATTTTATCTTCACAAATCAGGAGTGAATTGGTCGCTGCTGGCGCGTGAAGTCAAAAACTTGGTAGCCATGTCGGCTAATCGCTTCATTGTCCAGGTCTTGGACGTGGGTTGGGATGCTCAGCCTCCCTACTACGTGATGGAGTATCTCGAGAATGGTTCTTTGGATGATCTTCTGCGGCAACGTGGGGCGCTGGGTGTTCATCGCGCGGTCGAGATCTTTAGCGACATTGCCCAGGGGTTGAACCATTCGCACGGTAAAGGGGTACTGCATTGCGATTTAAAGCCGGCCAACGTTTTGCTCGATCAGGACATGCGACCACGGCTTGCCGATTTCGGGCAGAGTCGCATGTCGACCGAGCAAACGCCGTCGCTGGGTACGCTGTTTTACATGGCACCCGAGCAAGCTGATTTGGCAGCGCTTCCAGATGCTCGATGGGATGTTTATGCATTGGGAGCGATTTTGTATTGCATGCTGGTTGGCACGCCGCCGCACCGAACTCCTCATTCGGTCAATGCTCTCGACACGGCCAGCAACTTACCAGAGCGACTTGCGCGATACCGCGAAACCATCATCAACGCATCACCTCCGCGAGCTCATCATCGCATTCGCGGGATGGATCGAGGATTGATTCAAATCATCGATCGCTGTCTGGCAAAACGCCCCAGTGATCGCTACGCCAACGTGCAGCAAGTCATCGGAGCCTTGGAGCGGCGTCAAGTGGCAAGACTTCGCAGACCGCTCATGCTTCTGGGGATCGTCGGCCCGCTGATTCTTCTGGGCGTGATGAGCTGGTTCGCTTGGAAGGGAGCAGGCGTGGCAGAGCGCGAGTTCTTGGACAAGCTCAAAAGCAAAACACTTCAAAGCAATGCCGACTACGCAAGCGTGGCCGCAAGCAACTTCAAGTACCAAATCGCGAACCTCTTTCGGCTCTTGGATGATCAAACACAACAAGCCAAATTTCAAGAGCTCTTCAAAGCCTTTCAACAAGCTGCCGGCCCCGAACTTCTATCAGACCTCGCAGCCGATCAACCACCCCCAGAACCGCTCAAGAAACTGCTTTCGCTTCAAGAGCGAACCGATCTAGAGCAACATCTCAAAGAGCGGTTCCAAACGATCATCGAAGATCATCGTCAATCACAACAACCGGCTCGGTACAACAGTTTGTTCGTCACCGATCGTTACGGCAACATGATCGCATCGGCTTTTATTGACGGCTTCGAAAGTAGCAAAATTGGCTGGAATTTTGCATATAGAACCTACTTTAATGGGCAACGACAAGATTCATCCACAACGGTGCCGCGTCGGAATATTTCCCCGACGAAGATCCCACATGTAAGCGTTCCTTTTAAATCGACTACTACCGGTCGATGGAAGATTGCTGTTTGCTCCCCGATTCGATTGCAATCACCTGAGGGGCAATCCGAGTCGACGATCGATGGTGTTTTGGTGCTCACGATCAATCTGGGTGACTTTGATTTAATGCCGCCCAAAGGGGATCGCAAGTCAAATTATGATGATGATAAACAAAGTGATGCACCTGAAGACTTCGATCATAGCTCGAGATTTATTGCACTTGTCGATGGGCACCTGGGAAGTCGCGAGGGAACGCTTCTGCAGCATCCGCTATTAAAGCAACTTGGACAACAGAGTTCTGTAACGGCCCCGATCGAAGAGGTCGACTCACCCAAATCGATCTCGCATTTCCAGATCGACCTCGAGCAGTTAGAAAAACTCAAACTCGAAGGTCTTGATCAATATCATGATCCCGTTGCTAAGCATCCGCTAGGAAATGCCTACCGTGGAGATTGGATCGCAACGATGAAGCAGGTAGAAATATCGCGACGAGCCAAACAAGAATCAACGACCGAACGGCAACAATCGACCGACCTTTGGATCCTTGTACAAGAACCGGTTGAAGCCGTCACCGGTGACGTAGCCAAGCTAAGCCAGGACTTAACAAAGCTAAGCGCGTTTGCTCTCGCCGCAGTCCTGACCGTAAGCAGCGTGATGTGGCTGTTCGTCTTGAAGATACTTCGCTACCCAGAACAAAAAACTCTCGCTAAACCCAACCAGCAAAAATCAGAAATGACCTAGGAAGAGCGTTTCGCTAAGTTGCTAAGGGCTAGTTTCTCAGTTATGGGTGGAGCCTATAACCAAGATAGTGGGGTTGGCGGGTGACAGTTGAAAATTCGTTTCTCACGCTACCGTGGGAACGTGAACTTTGATAGCGTCGAACGATCTTGTGCTGATCTGAGGTTCAGCTTTCTTAGCTGGCGTTTTAGGATACCCGAAGAAGCCTCTTCTTTGAATGACCTCAGCGACTTCTTTAGGAACATGTTCCATCCATCGTGTGTCGCCAGATTGAATCTGCTGAAGCACTTCGCGAGAAAATGTTTGAAGGTGCATTGGATTGAAGTTATCAAGCTGTTCAATGCAACCCTTGTCGACCAGGTACTCATACAACTTTCGAATCTCAAATGCTACTTGCAGGTTATCAACCATAGTGATCATACCCGTCTCACGATCTAGTAGCGGATATATGTATAGCTTGAGATCATTCTTAAAAAGCCTTCCGAACGATTCGAGGATACCACCGTCAAGCTGCGTGTAGTATTTGTCATCGAACAGATCATGCAGACTACCGGCACCCATCGTGATGCCGATCTTCTTCTTCGTGTATCGCGACAGATACGCTGCCAAGCGATAGTACTCGAAGTAGTCCGAGATCAAAACGGTCATTCCGCAAGCGGCCATCAAGTCGACACGAGCGAGAAAGTCTTGCAAATCGATATCGCCGTTCGCTTGAAGATTCTTCATGGTGATTTCGGCTAAGGTGACGACTTCTTCCGCATCGACATCGGGTTCATTGCAGAACTTTTCATGAGCCGCGCGAATCATATCGAGGTTAACGTTGGTAACCGGTCGGAAACTGCCTCGTTCAACGAGAATTGGCTTCTTGTAAAGCACTTCGGATGGCTGAAGGACTTCTCCTGAGGCGGCGAACATTGCTGCTTTACTGAGCCCCAGTTGCACCAGTCTAAGACTCATCACGCGATTATCAACATGCCGAAATACAATTCCCGAGAACTCAATCATGTCGATCTCGATTCGACGTATTGAGAGATTATCAAGCAAGGATTCGACTAATTGATCAGGCTCATGATTGAGATTAAAGGCACCGTAGAGCAGGTTAACTCCAATGATACCGATCGCTTCTTGCTGTAAGGCATTCTCGGTGTCCAGCATGCGGACGTGGATAATGATTTGGCTGTCTTCATCTCCGGGATGCGATTGGAATCGGACACCCATCCATCCATGGCAATCGTTAGTTCCCGTGAAATTACGAGCCGAAACCGTATCGGCAAAGCTAAAAAACGCAGTCGTGTCGCCACGAGTTTGGCTGAGTCGTTCGAGGTTCAAGGTATGCTCACGGTCGAGCATATCTTCGAGTCGTTGTCGACATACGTAGCGTTCGCATTGCCCATAAATGGCATCGCTTACGGTCATGTCGTATGCGGAGATGCTTTTTGCGATTGTCCCCGCGGCACCTCCGACTCGAAAGAACCATCTAACAACTTCTTGGCCTGCTCCGATCTCGGCAAAGGATCCATATCGACGAGGGTCGAGGTTGATCGTGAGAGCTTTACGTTCGGTGTTTGGTCGATTGGCCGGGGTTCGTTCTAGTGACATTTTAAAGTGTTCGCCGTAAAGGGATACAGACAGAAGGCTTTAAACCATTGGTCACACTCTCGCGTGGGAAGGAGAAAAACAGCAAGAATAGTATGTGGTTCACCCGCAAACCGCCCCTGCAATCGTTAAATTCATCTCCCCTAGAAGACCATCTCCCATCCTATTCGCAAAGGACTTCTCGGTTTACAGACAAACGCCATTGATTTTAGTCGAAGCTGTTAGCTAGTTGAGCTTATACATTCTAAAGAATAAGCCAAAGCGTTTAGACTCCAGATAAACGCGCTCTCGGACAAGCAAGTAGGAAGCAAGTCGCTATCGTAAGGCCTCACGACGGCGCTTCTTGATGAATTAACGCCTTTTGCCAGCTGGAAAGTTCTATCAATTTCTATGATCTTGCGATGAATACCTCGACGAATCCGAGGAGACGAATCAGATGAACAAAAGTGGATTGATTAGCTCAATTTACGATATTTACTCAAAAGCCAATCCTTATCAGCGACATAGTTACCGTCGGAAGTTTTGCAGACCCAAGGCCATAAAGGAGCCTCGACAGAACGCTTAGTTATAAACGCAGCAAAGCAGTTTCCTTGGGCTGGTAACAAGTAATTTATTACGGTAAGTAAGGGCCGCATAGCACATGCAATAAAGTACGGCAATTTGTTAGATCGACCTCTTAATTGCTCCCAGGGAATTCGCAATGCGTGCATGAATTCCAACTGTACGGGCCCCTCTGGATATGCGGTTGCCACCGTCTTCTCTAACTCCCATCGCGTGAACCGATAAACATAGTTCGCCACTGGGCCGTTGCGAAATCCTCCATGTGAAAAGTTACTGTAGAAGACAGCAGCCGTTTCATACTTCTGACCAACGCCAAACCGCATTCCGATACGTGTAACCAAATTATCATAAGGCTCGAAAATGAGAATTCCCTTTCGTGCGACTCGGAGCATCTCTAACACTGCTGCCTGCGGACATCGGCAGTGATGAAGACCGTTGTGAATGCATACGAAATCGACGGAATTGTCTTCCATCGCGATGTTCTCTGCGTCGAGAAAAGACCAACCGAATGGGCTAAACTCGTTTCCAACCATTCGATCATCTAAATTAGATATCGTTACCTTGTGAAACCCACATGCTTCCCAGGTCTCTTTATCTCGAGTCCCGCCAGCCGTGACTAGCACCGAATCTTCCTTACTCAGAGTACCGCGAAGCATTAACTTCCTGATGATCTTCATGTAAAAGTCATCTTCGAAAGACTTAACTGTTGCCAGCGGTGTTAATGTACTCAACTTACTATCCTTAAGTGATTTGCTCGAACTGACCTACAAGAACATTAACGATGAGACTCTTGCCATAGCCTATTTCCATGAATATTACTACTCAAGCTAAGATACTTCCGACAACAACGGTAAGTCAGACAAATTAGCGATCTCTACTGAATGAGCTATTTATAACGGTCGATCGTAATTTTTTAGTTTCTATTGCAAATAGATCTGTCGAGTTTGAAACTCTTTGGATTAATTTTGCATCTAATTCCCGAGTTAGCTTATCCCGCTGTTTTAAGTTAACATCAGCCGCTTGCGTCGAAGTTGCGACTAGGAAAACGAATTCACGATTGTTAATTTTCTTTAGAAATGCCGACAGATTAGTTTGCCAATCGTCTGATTCAGTGACACCAAGTCCCAAAGAGCAAAATGGCAAGTTTGTAACGAGCTCACGACGAATCGCAGGAGCAACGTAGTGTGATAAAACGATCACGGCAGGCTCTTTATCCAATTCACACATTTTAGAGATTAACTCCCGATAATTTTCTCGGTCATATCGGGGATTAAGACTTCGGTTGAAAACCGACAATAGGTTTAGAGCTATTAATCCATAAGTTGCAATCACAGAAATGGATTTACCTCGCCAACTCATTCCGCATGCGATAACAATCGCTAATGGAACAGATAGTGGTGCGAGATAACGCGAGCCGAAATTCGAACCGATAAGCATCGCAATCGTTCCAGCGACTACAGGGAGAATGAGCAACATCGATAACAGCCAAACAAGATTAGGAAGGCCCACTTTGCGAATACCACCAAGGATTAAGATGGCAGCAAATGTCAATCCCGAAATTGCCCAGGGGGCCAAAGCGATCATCCCCTGCTGCCAAGGAATCTCTAAAAGTTCTGATTGAGATGGTCCAAGAAATTTCCCTTGCACTACAGTGAGATAAAGATAGGCTAGGCTTTTCAGATCAAAATTGCTTATCCATTCCGGTGGTAGTGGCGCTGACAGATCGACTCGCAAACACACTAGCCATGGAATACATAGGCATGCAAACAAGCCTGCATATCCAAAGTACACAAGTATTTCTTTCTTAGGGTAGTTCCATAAAACAAATATCCAAACGATTGCGAGAAAGTAGATACTGTAGTAATGCGATCCCATTGCAAGAAAGGCACTTGCGATAAAAAACATCCAGTTTCGTCCTGAGACTTTATGGGCAAGCATCCAACCCGAAAGCATTACGAGAGCAATAGCAAGCGCGTAAAGCGTGTAAGCGCGAATCTGTTGTCCAAATGCAACTTGGCTTGCTGAAACCGATAAGAGGAGGGCCGTATTGAAGCCAATGAGATCTCCACCAATCTTCCTACCTAGCACTGCGCACACGACGACGGTGATTACCCCCAAAAAAACGCACAGGAACCTGCTAAACTCCTCGCCAGAGGCAAGAACATAAAGACTCAGAAACCACCGAAACGTCGGAGGGAAACCATCAGAATCTTTTGCAATATGGAACAAATCTGTGGACAGGTGGCAAAGCTCATATACTTCATCAACCTCAAAGGACCTTGTTCCGATTGGGAGTGATCTGAGAAATATCGCCAGAACGACACAAGCGCAAATGCCCCACCAAAAGAAAGTTGCGTTTCTTTGCTGCGATTCAGGTACAAGATCCATCGGAAAATTGATTCCCTTCCATCAGTACTGATGGATATCAGCGATGCGTTGCTTCCCTGGCCAATTCGCAATCATCTGAGAGGCTGCTTACTTGCTGCGGTTTACCATTCCATTTTGGAGAGTCAGGCTGTATTCGCGAATTAGCAAGAAGACTTTGGTAGACGCGATTCATAAATATTGATTTTCGTGACCATAGATGCGACTCGGCTTCTTTTAAGGCTCCGTCGCTTAGTTTCTTCAATCGGTCTGGATTGCGCGCGAGCATCGCTAACGCATCAGTGAACTCGCAAATAGATTGACTCGGTTTTATTACGGAGATTCTAATCGCGCAATCATCTGTCATGATGTCTGCTGCACCTTGATGATTCATTCCAATGATCGGCGTTCCGGCCGCTAAGGCTTCGAGTAGTCCTGTTCCGGAGGTATCTCGAAGACTGGTGAAGCAAAAAACGTCGGCCCATCGATAATAGCTGATGGAATCTCGGTAAGGTGGTCGCGAAATCCACTCAACGCAATCGCTTAGACCAAGTCGTTGAGCTAATCGACGCCAAGCCTTTGCCTCGACTCCATCTCCAACAATCCGTAGCTGCACCGGGACATCATGTGGCAATTTCGCTAATGCCTTTAGTAAAAGAGGCAGCCCCTTCCAAGCTCGAAGTCGCCCAGACCATAATATCTTTAGCGGTCTACTAATATCGCGGATATCTTTCGGAACACTAATCTCGTAGTCTAATCCCGCCTCCAATTCAACAGGCACATTCAGGCCCTCAACCATTTTCATCAAGTCGCCTTGCGTACTACGATTCGCGGCGATGACAACTGCCGAAGACTGAATAGCTTTGCGAACGCGTTGACTAAAATGAAGTTGATAAAAGTTGATAAGGTTCCTGGCAATTTCAAATGCTGCACTTCGAAAATGGACCAAACTCAAGTATCTAACTGGAAAACCACTCGACCCGCCAACTGGACCGAGAATGAATGGGCAATCGATTTGCCAGAAGTATCCGGCTTCGCGATAGCTACAGAGTGATACCAAATGTGTAACCGCGAATGGCCGTTCAGCGTGCAGTTTTTCCGCGAGCTTCTTTCCAGCAAGTAACCAAGCTCGATAACCTAGATAAAATGACTTATCGCATTGAAGCCGTTTTGCTTGAAAAGTTGAAAGCGGTACACAAAAAAACTCGACCCGGCCTTTGAGATGGTTTGGCACTGCCTGATGAAGACGCCCCGTATTCACGCTGGGAATGGTTAGGACTGTTACGTCGAAATCTTCTGCCGCCTGGATAGCTCGATGCCATCCATTGCGATCTTCCATAGAGTTATCTGGATCACATGCACAAGCAATAATGAGAAGCCGCGAACGCTGTGCGGATTTCGCCGCATGAGGTGTTCCAGAGGATTCGTGATCGATCAACATCCAAATGTAGCTTTTAAAACAAAAATTGCCTGACCCGTGATGCTCATGTACATCAACAAAACATCCGTGCTCGATTGTACTTCGGAGGCTCCATTTTTCCACGTTTTAATGGGGGTTGTGACCCGTTTAGCGATTCAGGCGTATGCATTCATTAAAGTCCCTACGACACTTATAATTCGCCGCAGTTGCAAGACATGCAGATACTATCGCATTGAATAAGACGTAGATATCAGTATATTTCTGGATGATCTTCATTTGCAACACAAGGTCGGTTTGGCAAAAAGCGTAATTTCTTGCTTCCACAAACACTTAGCAGTTTTCTCTCGTTATTACATTCCAATCCGCTATGAAAATCCGCAAACTCGGAAAAACCGATCTCAACCTACCTGCACTTGCTTTTGGAGCATCGTCGCTTGGGCAGGAGTTTCGTTCTGTATCCCTGGACGAAGTTTTTGAAAGCATTCGTGTCGCCCGCGACTTGGGACTTTCCCTGATCGACACGTCCCCGTTTTATGGTCGCGGAATGAGTGAAGTACTCTTGGGGATTGCGCTTCGTGATGTGCCTCGGTCAGATTATTTGATGTGCTCTAAACTCGGGCGATTCGACATCAATCATTTTGACTTTTCTGCGAAACGAGTCTCCGAGAGCATTGATGTGTCACTTCACCGCTTAGGTTGCGAGTATTTAGACATAGCACTTTGCCATGACATCGAATTTGTACCGCTTCAGCAAGTCATTGAAGAAACCATACCGGCCCTTCGAAAGATTCAACAAGCAGGAAAAGTTCGTTATATCGGGATAAGTGGTTATCCTCAAAAGATCTTCCACACTATCGCTGCCTCAACCGAGATCGACTGCGTGATGTCTTACAACCAATACACCCTCCAAAACACGTCGTTTGCTGATCAAACGATCCCAATGCTGAAGGAAAAAGGGATCGGCATCATGAATGCTGGACCTTTTAGCGCTCGATTGCTCACCAATGCTACGCTCCCTCCTTGGTTTCGCGATCCAATGCCAGTTCAATTGGCTGCTAAGGAAGCCGCAAAGCTTTGCCATTCGCGAGGCTCGGACATTGCAAAGCTCGCCTTGCAGTTTTCGTTAATGAACGAAGAAATCTCTACCACTGTTGCTGGTAGTGCAAACCCGAACAACATTCGCAAATGGGTTGAGTGGGCGAACGATCCAATCGATCAGGAACTGCTGCAGGACGTTCTTACAATCCTGGCACCTGTGCACAACATCGGTCACAAAGAGGGACTTTTAGAAAACAACTTTTGAGAAGGCGACCTAGCAGTTGCGATGACTTTTCACGGATTGCACTGAATGCACTGAAAAATAATGTTTGCATAACCAGCGGCTGGCCTATTCGAACCATACCCAAGACAACGACTTGCGTCATACGGAGGTTCGTCGAGTAATTGATGACAAAAACTTCCCCAACTAACGCAAATTTGGCAGAAAACGCCAGAATGTCTTTGCACTCAGCAGCGTTGTCTTTAAGAAGAGTCGCCACCACACTATTAGCCGCTCGTCTTTTTGCATATCGAGCCGCGATGCGCCTATTATTTGTCGACTTTTGCTCGTTGGGGTAACTTCCAGTCTTTACGCGGAAAGTGACAAGTATAACCACCTGGGTTTCGTGCTAGGTAGTCTTGATGTTCTGGCTCCGCTTCCCAAAAATCACTAACTGGTTCGACTTCTGTCACGACTTTGCCGGGCCATAAATCGGATGCGTTAACGTCCTCGATTGTGTCAAGTGCGATTTGCTTTTGTTGGTCGCTAGTGTAATAGATCGCCGAGCGGTACGAGGTTCCACGGTCGTTACCTTGACGATTTTTTGTAGTTGGATCGTGGATCTGGAAGAAGAATTCCAGAAGCTTTCGGAAGTCAGTCTTGCTGGGATCGTAAACGACTTCGATCGCTTCAGCATGCGTTCCGTGATTGCGATAATTTGCATTTTTCACGTCACCCCCTGAGTATCCGACTCGAGTCGAAACAACACCGGGTTGCTTACGGAATAGATCTTCCATCCCCCAAAAACATCCACCTGCCAGAATTGCTTTTTCAGTCGTCACGTTGTCTCCTGTTAAGGTTGTTGGTTTAGTATTGTCACCTGATTGACTTGGAGGCTGAGAGCTCCCAAGCTGTGCCGACTTAGCAAATGTAAGTACAGCGATTATGGTTAAAGTCGTCCACAAGAAAATGGTCTTTGAAGTAGTTTGTTCGGTCATTTTATCTTTCTCATACTGGAGTATTCAAAGTCGTGCACCGAGCGTATTTGTCAAAACCGTTCAACACAAGGTTTAATAACTGTGTCATTATAAGCTTGAGGCGATATCTAGACGCGTTCACGGGATGATGCCTTACTTTTCAAATGCGATTTTCGAATCGACGAAAAAATCGGATACATTACGCGTCGAAGACGATCGCCACGGCGTTGCTCACAATGTATCGCATTTTCCGAATGGTAAGATCGGTTTTGGTTCGATCAGCATGTCCAACGCGATAATGTTACGGTCTCTATGCTGGACGGCAAAAGCCAAATCAAGATCTTCGGCTCGTTATCTGCAATGCCTACTCCGCAGCACGAAACTTGGCGACGACAGACCCCATACTCAATAGCTCCAGGTCGTTGCCGATGACATGAAAGCCATCGACGGAGGACATGGTTTTTGAGAAGTTAGTTTCCAATTCCATCAGTGATGGAGGGCCTGCCATCCTCGTGCTCATCAATTCTCCCAACGTTACACTTTCGCCAACCAAGGCGTAAGAGCCTGACAAGCGATTCACGCCGCCGAAAATAGCAACTTTGCCGTGAGCGAATTTCATCGTGGGAGGTTTCTCGGAAGCAACGGCTTTGCCATTGAGCGATAAAAGAGTCCACTCTTTGCCTGCTGCTTGATTCACCTCGGCCATGTCGCATACATGGGCTCGCCAAATCCGAGTCATCCCGGCTGTCTTAGGCGCTGTGGGGAGCGACTTATCAAAGTCAGCGGGTGCGGGGAAGATCGTTACCCCTTCCTTGATCGTTTCAACAACTTGGATGTCTTTGATCGTCATCGGATCGACCTTGAGCGGATCCTTGTCGAGGATCACGAGGTCGGCCAACTTTCCGATTTCGAGTGTGCCTTTGGTATCTTGTTCGCCATATTGCTCGGCCACCCAAGCGGTCATTGCCTTCAAACCTTCAAACGCCGTGGCGCGTTGCTTGAGTCCAATCTCTGCTCCGTCGCGTGAGATGCGATTGACAGCCGACGACAACATCATCATCTGATCGAGCGGTGCTACGACGAAGTCAGTGTGGTTGCTCGGGCGAAGGCCGGCATCAATCGCATCGCGCATCGGGCTAATATACATCGCTTGATCGTGCCCACGGTTTGCAAGATGCGCTTCGGCAAAATAAAAAGTGTGCAGCGTGTAGAACGACGGGCGAACTTTGTACTTCACAAACTTCGGGATCTGATCCTTGCGAATGAACTGAGTGTGAATCGTTGTCACGTTCCAGGGCTTGCTGTAATCACCCGCGCGAGCGAATTCGTAGGCCGTCAGAAAACCATCGATCGCTGCATCGCCGTTGCAATGAAGGAGCATCGGCACGTTCATGTCATAAACCTTTTTTACCATTTTGTTGGCGAGGTCCTGAGGGAAAGTCAGCTCCCCTTTCCAGTCCTTTTCGCCTCCTGGGCCTCCGGCTAAATAAGGAGTCGTGAAAGCTGCTGTGCGTCCTTGTGGTGAGCCGTCCATGGGGATCTTCACGCCACCGATCTTGAATCGCTTGTTGTATACACCCCATTGGGTCACCGGTACCTCGGCCAGCACCTTGTCCACATCCGTGATAAAAGGAAAAGCAACCACGTCGATGATGTTGGCTCCAGCTTCGGTCGCTCGCCGAATGGTTTGAATTTGAGGGAGGTGTGATGCTCCTTCCTGTGCCGTGGTTACCCCTGCCGCGGCGTAGAGCATTTGCCCGGCTCGCGTCCATTCGATTTCCTGCTGAGGGGTTATTGGCTCAGCTTTTTCCACGACAGGAAGGAAGGCCGTTTCCATGATGAGTCCCCATGGCTCATCGGTGCCCGGTTTGCGAACAATCACACCGCCGGCGGGTGTCTTGGTCGCCGCGGTGATACCATATTTTTTGAGTGCGAGGCTGTTCATCACGGCACCATGCATCGACACGTGGTCGATGCGAACTGGGTTGTCTGGAAACGCTTCGTCAAGATCATCGCGATTGAGCAATCTACCATTTGGCATGACCGTATCGTCGTAACCATAGCCCATGATAAGATCGCCCTTTTGGATCTTACGAGCCTCGGCGTACTTTTTCAATTCAGCGAGGATGCTAGGTATATCCTTACCTGGCCCCGATGGAGGTGCGTAGAGTTTGCACTGATTGGCTACGAGAAGCGAGTTGATGTAGTGGCTATGTGCATCGAGAAAACCTGGCAGCAACGCTTTCCCACCAAGATCGATGAGCTTCGTTGTATCGCTTTTCATTTGCATCGCCGATTCCTTTCCCCCAGCAAAAGCGATCTTTCCACCTTTTACCGCTAGCGCTTCGACATAGATTGGCGTTTCGCCTGCCATCGTAAGGATGGATCCGTTGTAATAGATCGCGTCAGTCTGCTGTGCGAGCGCATGCGATACAGTCGCCATCGCGAAAGCAATAAAGAAAAAAGCAGCCTGGGTCCAACTCATAATGGATCTTAACGTAATAGAAAAAGTGACGACAACCAAACAATCGAATTCAGCGGATCCCAAACTCACTCGATGAAAATGCCATCCAGGAAAGCTAAATCGTACGCCGATTGTACTATTTCTTACGATCCCGACTTCGAGCCGGCCGATTTCATGCGCGACTGATACTCGAATTTTGTGAGCTAAGCACGTCCACACTTGACCCACATCTCGATTCAATCTCGAAATCAAATTCCCCTTGAAATAGAACGAAAACGATGCGATTTTCTCCCCCTCGCCCCGTTTCGGGGAGAGGGGGCCGGGGGGTGAGGGGTAGAATTGTCAGTAACAAGTCTCCGGTTCAGTGATTTGTTTAGACCTTTTAAGCAAGGCCGTGAATGGCGGCCACATGCCGATGTGCTTAGCAAACGGCTCGCCGAGCAGCGAAGCGTTACTCGGCTGCATCAAATCGATTGCAAGTCTGACTCGGTGATTCGCCAAAATGCTTTGCGTAATCGATAGAAAACTGGCCAAGATGCGCGAAGTTCAGATTGCTGGCCACTAATTGAACGCAGTGCTGTTGGTCGCTTGCCAAGATTCTCCTGCGGGCTTCTTGGAGTCGAGCCGCTTTCAGATAAGCGATGGGGGACATTCCAAGGAGTTCATCGAATGCGTAAAACAAGGCACGACGGCCTGCGCCTGTGAACTCACAAAGATCTAAGATGGAAGGTGGGTCACACAAATGCGCGCGAATGAACTCTTCAGCTTTGCGGACGATGCCCCGACGATTGAGATGCTTCTGCGGCTCCGAACTCGCTTGAGATCGATCGCGGACCGTCGCAAAGATCATTTCCGCAAGACGAATCTCAGCATTGGGTCCGATGAAGTCATGGGCCTGTCCGGAAACGATTGAGTCAATGGTCTTACATAGGATATTCGACTCCCGATGCGTTGGGTTGGCAACTCGCCATTTCCATTGGCTGCCAGTTTCAAAACCATACTCGGCGCGAGCGATACGATCCATCAGGTCTAACGGAATCGAAACGGCCGTCTGATGATGGTTCGCCGCGATTTGTTGGAAGACATCGCCACCCGGGTCCATGACTAAGACTTGATCGGCTTTCAGCTGTTGTCCTCGATATTTTCCTCGTTCACACTTGGCACTGATCGGAGAAATAGTCACGACATCGGGCGTCCGCGTTCCCGTACTGATCATTGGAATATTGGAACTACTCTGATAAACCAGGCAACGACCGACCGCCGTTGTTTGAAAACGTATTTCAAGCTCCCCGGCCTCGCGTTGTGCGAACTTCACATGCCATAGATTCGAGAACGCCGCCTGCGCTTGTTCGATGGAATGGTATGTGTATTCAACAATGGGTGTCAAAGCTGTCTCTCCAGAAGTACGTCATCGCTTCCAACATCCCGCAACGGCGTCGAGCAACATCCATCCATGCGATCAGAAGAAGAAACTTTGATGTGCGTTTTTTCGACTTGTTCGCGAAGAACATGGTTATGTTCCAGGGAGCTCGGGGTGGTTCGGGCACCTCTAGGGCAGGGCAACCGTATTCAGAGCTTTGGCGCCACGCGACTACATCTAATTAACAGTCCGAGTCTTTGCAGATCCACTGCGTGCAGGTGAGGAGTTGACATCGAGTGCGGATGATGAGCGAAATGGCTTCCACCGATTGATCGGAGTTGAGCCTGGATTGCCCTGAATCATCCCGTTTCCTTTTGGGCAGCATCAGGAATGCAGTTGGATGTGGACGTGCCGATGAAAAAAGTGCGAGGTCGCCAATCTTACCCAAGGATTGGTGGTCTATGCCGGTTGGGCGCTCTGGAAATGAACGCCACGTTAAAACTCCTGCTTTTTTTGGAAAACGAGGGTTTCCTCATGGGCCAATTCCGATTGAAGAAACGTTTCGACATACTAGGAAGCACCCAGGCCACTACTGGATTGAGTCTGAAAGAATTCAGGCGGTTTGTCGGATTTCCCTCAAGAAAGAATGGATTCTTTCAGCACTATGAAACGAATAAAGCGTAGAAAATTTTGGGCTGCGATTTGCTTGGCAATTCCTTTTGTCTCAACGAACTGCCTCGACAATTCGATCGCAAATGCGCAGCAGGGCTGCTCCGAACTTGCGGGTTCAGCATGCAACGACTCTTGTGACAGCCTCCTTGGCTGTGGTTCATCCAGCAGCGGCGGTAGCGGTTGCGACGAGTTTGGGGCAGCAAGAGGAACTCCATCTTTGGCTTCTTTCGGGACGATGCCTGGACAGTGGAACCTATTCTCTCAAGACCGACTTCTGAAAGTTCATGGATGGGCAAATGCTGGTTTCATGGGCAACACCTCTGGGCCAAGCAGCCGCTTCAATGGGCCTTACAACGCTGTCGATCGAAGCAACGAACCAATGTTCAATCAAGGGTACTTGATTGCTGAAACGGCTTTGCCAAGCAACGGAGGGCCGGGCATTGGTGCTCGGATCGATACGCTCTACGGGGAGGACTACCTCTTGGCGCAATCGTTTGGGGTGGAGAAACGCCCGAATGGAGACTCTCGCTGGAATAGCGGCGAATACTATGGCATTGCAATCCCGCAAGCATTTGTTGAAGTAGGATCGCAACAACTCTCGTTAAAGGCAGGTCACTTCTACTCGCCCATCGGTTATGAGGGCGTCATGGCACCTGACAATTTCTTTTATTCGAAAGCGTATAGCTACCAATTTGCGGGTCCTTTCACGCATTGGGGCGCCCTCACGTCATGGCGACCTTCGGCGGGATCTCAGTTCCAAGTCGGCTTGACAAACGGATGGAATGCACTGGATCGCCCAACCGATCGTCTCGGAATCCTTGCCGGATACAAGTTTACGGCAGATCAGTGGTGGGCGTCATTTGCGATCACGACCGGTGACGAAGATAACAATGTCGCCGCGCTTCCAGGCATAACCCCTGGCTACGCAAATCGAACAAGATACAGCTGTTTGGCTGGTGTGAATCTGACTGAATCTCAGCAATATGTCGCACACTATTGGCAAGGATTTCAAGCCGATGGGGTGGCCGGCGGTGGCAACGCGGACTGGTGGGGCGTAGACCAGTACTTTTATCGTCAGATCAATAGCCGACTCCGTCGAGCCATTCGAGTCGAATGGTTCAAGGATCAAGATGGAACGCGCATCGGCCTTAACCGACCAAGCAATCCGAATAAAGCACCGTTCATCGGAAATGCCTATTCATTGGCCTATGGGTTTAACTATGCCCCGACCAGCAACGTGATCTTGAGACCGGAAATTCGTGCGGACTGGTTCGATCGCAAGGCAGGGGGTGCGTTGCCATTTGATGATGGAACTCAATCGAGACAACTAGCTCTGGGTGGCGATTTCATTCTGAAGTTCTAAAGCTATTTGTCTCAGCGATAGTCGCGATAGTCGCGATAGTATCGTAGTCTATGCAATGGACGCGACCGAAGAACCATGGGTTTTCGGTCGCGTTTCTGTTTGAAAAAACATTCTAGTCATGCCTGTGGGCATGGCACCTGAGGGACTCAAAAGGCCCCGATCAGATTTCCGCGAGTCCGGAATCGTCATGCTCGGCAGGCATGCATCGCTCAACCTCAGCCGCCAGAGACTTTGGGTTTTCTATCCGAAAAATCCAAAAATGAATCGTCTGTGCACTTTTTCAACTTGGTCGCGTCAGTCGGCAAGTTTATCAACGAGTCTCGTAAATTCGGGTCAGCCTAGTGTAGGGGCACTGATCCCGCGTAGCGTACGCAACCAATCGTTGTTTTCTATTGCCAAAGTATCAACCGGATAAAAAATGAATCCTGAGCAGTCATCCGATCTAAACCGCCGTGCCTTTGGAATCCAGTCTACGGTCGCAGCCAGCATCGCAGTCGCATTGGGTGCTAAAACCAATGACTTGCAAGCTCAATCGCCCGCGAAGAGCAACGCCAATGCGTCAGGCTTTGAAACGGAAACCGGCGGCAGAATCTACAGCTTCCCGCGTGACAATGCCATGCACGGCGGCGATTGGTACAAGGGGGTTGAGTATCAGGAAACGCATTATTTCACGGGCTTCTTCACGGACCGTAAGACCGGCAAACCCTACTCGGTCTTCTTCTGCTGGGCCTCGTACGGCTGGGACGCGAAGCTCGGGCGACCGATCTGGGTGTCGCTGTTCTCGATGACGGACATTGAGCGCAAGAAATTCCTGCAGGCCGTGCACCCGATGAGCGGACCACTGACTTCGAGCGGCTCCGGCCCCGACGCAGCCCCGAAGGCTTTCACCGCCGAGTACGTGCTAGGCAAGGACGGCGGCGGCAATGAGGGACTATTCTCATACCAGTCGAAAGACGCGATGTTCCGCTGGATGGCCAACGTGCCGAAGCCTACTTCCGGCCTCAAGAACCAGACGCCGTACTCGATGGACTGCCGCGCCCGCGTCGTAAAGCCCGGCTTCCGCTGCCCGCTGCCTTACGGCTTTACGCAGGAAGGCGTCGGAACCGACGTGTCGAACAACCTCGCCAATCCGTTTACGGGTGCGGGGCTGTCGTGGTACATCATCGCGCCGTGCATGGAGGCTGAGATCAAGCTCAAGCTCGACGACATGGACCTCGATCTTGTCGGCCAAGTGTACTACGAGCACCAGTGGGGCCGCATCCGCATTCCGGGCATGGAGCAAGCTCGCTACACGTGGGGCTGGGCGCGCATGGACAATTGCGACATCCTCAACTGGCGCACCTACCGCGACTCCAAAACCGGCAAGTACGTGCCGTCCGATCCGGCCAACCGGTTCAACGAGATCAAACCTGACGGCACGGTGCAGTACTACATGGGACCGTCCTTTGTCTATGAGCCGCAAAAATGGTGGAAGTCGCCCGAGACCGGTGTTGAGTACCCGGTGTATGGCAAGATGATCACGCCAGTTGGGGTATTCTTCACCGATCCGGTTGTCGAGGTTGTGAAGCGCAGCTGTTCAACGGCGGCATGTGGGAAGGCGCCGCGCAGCTTCGTAAGGACAGTGCCACCGGGCCCGTGGTAGGTCATTCGTTCTGTGAGTACATGTGGGCACCGTTCGACTCGCCGCTTGGCAAGGACATTCCGTACGACCCGGCGATCACTGCATCCCCGAGTGAGGACTTCCCGGAAGCCAGCGACTTCAAAGCCTTCACCAAGTGGTAGTGCGAGTTCGTTAAAACTCCGATGAACCCCCCTCCGATGCGAAGTCCGTGCTATACGACGCCTCGTTCGAACACCATCAACAGTCCTCCGTTTGTGTGCCCTCCCCCGCGCCAGTTCGATGCAATACATGGTCTCGTCGAGTGTTTGCCGTCAGTAATTGGAGCCCTGAGGAGCCACTCAGTGCGTAGAACTTAGACGCAGTTATTTGTTTGCATCTCACCGAAAGTTGGGTTATTGCACCAACCAGTCCGGCTTGCCAATTTAAAGATCGACTCTTCGATTTGCTCTGCAGTTCGAGGTCGCCCGCCTTACGTGAATGGTTCACCTGTTTTGACACTGTGCGCGGTTGGAATCGTTCGCTGGAACGCCATGCGATTGAGAATTCACGGGAGAACTTTGAGGAAAGACCTGAAGAGAATTTCCCATAGGTTCGGGTGGGTAAGTTGTAGGAGGATGATATTGATACGGAATCGAGGCAGGCGGAGCAATCGACTGAGCAGTAGGGGTTATCCCAAAATGACACAATCCTATCTTATCGCACTTCCATTGCTCGATGTTTCGGCAAACACTGCATCCACAGACTTGCAGCGAAAACGCAATTAAAAGAAATCGATTTGTAAACCGCATCATCTTGCTGTGCTTTCATTTTCTTTCATAAATGAACAACGATTTCGAAGCATTGCCCTTGTTTGAAGAAAAGCGAACCATTTCGAATTTTTTTTGTAGATGAACAGGAAAGCGGGAAATGATTTTTGGTTCAAACCCTGCGACCGTAACTCCTAGCCTCGTAGTTTCTAGACATTCTTGATATTTATTTATATATCTGAGGACACATCAAGTTAGCGTTTTCAAGGGCGACGCTCGATGAATAAACGGGAAGCAAATCGACGCTCGGCAAAGCTTTGTCGTTGCTACTTTTTAACATCGTTCTCTATATTGTCTCGCAAATTTTTGATCGATGTATCACGAAGTCCAATACTTTTCCTCAGAATGGCCTCTGCCATCGCTTCGCCAAATTCATCCGGGCTATTGAGACGCTGCTATCGGATTGGTCCGGGTGCGAGTTCGGCTACTTGACTCTGCGGTGGCGCTTCCCAAATATCAAACTTCTGCCCAGACTGGAAAGTGATCGGAGATTTCCAGTGCTTCTTCCACAGTCAATCGAAATGACTTGGCTAGATCATAAACTCCCCATCTACCAGTAAATTCGCGATTGGACGGACCATGGAAAAGGATGTTGTCGTAAGCTTTGTTTTGTCGCGTATTTGTCATTGCTCCCTCGACAGCCCATCAGATACCTAAAATCTGCCCTAGTTTGCCAAGTTGAGTTTCGCTGGCATTACTTTCCAAAAATTCACGTTGGCACCACTGGATTGTTTTTGACCTCCTAGTAAGATTTCATGCGAGTGGAGAATTTACGGTACGGAATTATTTCAAGAATCTTTGTTAGCGGAAACAACAAATGAATTTAGTAGATCTAGTTAAGAGTCAAATCACGCCCGACATGATTGGAAAGTTGGCCGGACAAATCGGCACAAGCGAGTCCCAAGCCAAGTCTGCAGTTAGCGCTGCGGTCCCTACGCTATTATCGGTCCTTGCAGGCTCCACTACACAAGCTGGTGGCGCACAAAAAATGCTGTCTGCATTGAGCGGCCTCGGCTCCATGGGCGATATGTTGTCTGGGGCTTCAGCGGAGAAAGGGTCCGGGCTGCTTGGCTCCTTGTTGGGGGGAGGCACGCTCTCTGGAATCGTTTCGTTGCTCTCGAAATTCTTGGGCTTAGGTGGTGACCCAACCAGTAAGCTGCTTGGTTATTTAGCGCCAATGGTGCTTGGAGGCGTCATGAGCGCGTTCAAAGGAAAAACCCCGGACGCCGCAGGCCTAACAAGTCTGTTCGCAGAAAACAAGAATGCCATTGCTAATGCAATACCGTCCGGGCTGTCGCTGGCCAGTATTCCAGGATTTACGAATGCGAACGAAGCAGTTCGATCAACTGCTACGACAACAACCCGAAATGTTGGTCGTGCAGCCGAACCGGTTACCGAGGCTGCGTCACCGCTAAAGTATCTGCTTCCCCTTCTGGGGCTCGCAGCCGCGCTAGGTGGTTTGTGGTGGGTCTTTAATCAAGCACCTGCCGTAGCGCCGCCAGCCGTTAAGGCTCCGGTCGTAGTGACACCTCGAGTGCCAGAAGTTACCGTTCCATCGATTCCTGCCGAAGCGGTAAAACTAGGCAGCGATTTGTCCGGTTGGTTCACTTCATTAACGGGCTCGCTCGGCGGAATCACGGATGTGGCAACTGCGGAAGCAGCCTTACCGAAACTCAAGGATGCTGTCAGCCAGTTGGATTCTGCAAAATCCGTGTTTGACAAGCTTCCGACTGCTGGCAAATCTTCTGTTATGTCCATCATCACATCGAACCTTGTAGGTATCAAGGACTTGATTGCCAAGGTGGCGAGTATTCCAGGTGTCGGTGACCTTGTGAAACCATTCACCGATCCGATTCTGAAGACGCTAACTGCGATGGGCAACTAAGGTTAAGCCAAATGGTTTTGGGTTGTAATCTAAGACCAGACCTCGAGAAATCGTAGTGGGTCGGGCAGTTGCATTCCAAGGTAGGATGGAGTTAGTTCTATAAGAAAAGGTCGTTACTGTTTGTTGCTGTCGTTATTCGTACTGTCCAAGACGAGTGATGCGGAAGATAACATAAAGGCCTTTCCTCCTGCCGATGAAGGGATGTCCCGATTCGTTCTTCAGCTTCATGAACAGGCTGACTAAACGCGAATGAGGGTTTAGCTGTTGTTAGGAAAGTTGTTGGTAGGAAAAACGGTTCAGCCGGACGATCAAAATCGGTACTTTTTTGGTGGCCAGATAAACGAGGATACCATCCAAGGTTGATGGTCTCCTTGTTCCGTAGTGAAGGATCGGGGCACACGGCTCGCGCTTTAAAGACAATCGATCCGAACGCTCCTGAGGTGAGTCGATTAATTACCCTTGGTGGCGAACCCGTTCTGGTTCGACACAGCTGTCGTTTACCATTGGTTATCTATCGTCCCCAGTGGTATCGAACTCCGCTATCGCCTTTGGAAAGCCAAGCCAGATACGAAAGTCATAGAAAAGGGTTAAGTGTTTTCGCCTCATGACGAAGTTGGCTTGTAGGCAGATAATCGATTGCAAAAAATCACCGAGAGACTTACGATAAACGGCCATTAATTCCATCGTTCCCACTCTAGTCTTGAAATCGGAAGTTTCTTAGCCCGATATGTTTTACTGGATCTACGATATTCCGAACTGGCAATTGGCCGTCATGATCTCGGGTGGGTTTGTCCTCATCTATTGGTTTGGGGCCATTTTTTTAAGTCCCATCCTGCGTCGTTTAGTGCGATCGACGTCTGGTAGCAACGACGTTGTCGGTTACATTCTTTCAAGCTTTGGAGTTTTCTACGGTCTATTGCTCGGTTTGATCGCAATTGCCGCTCATCAAAACTATACGAGTGTCGAAGAAGCCGTGGCGAGAGAGGCCATCGCTTTGTCGGCACTGAATCAGGATTCCAAAGCCTATCCGGAACCACTCGGTCAAAACCTCCGCTGGGTGCTCCGTGATTACTGCCGATATGTCATCAAGTACGCTTGGCCTCTACAGCGAAAGGGAATTATACCGGAGGGTGGGAGAGTTAGGGTCACTGCGTTCCATGAGAAGCTGCTGTCCTTTGAGCCGCAGACCAGTCGGGAAGAAATCATTCATGCCGAGACTCTCCGTCAATTCAATAACTTCTTTGAATGCAGGCGGATGCGACTTCAAGCCGTTACCACATGCATCCCGCCTGTCATGTGGTATGTCGTAATTGTGGGGGCGTTTATCAATTTAGTGATTGTTTGGATGTTCGATATGCGGCTCATGACCCAATTCACGCTTGGAGGGCTACTTTCGCTTTTTCTAGGTACGATGATGTTTCTCATTGCGGCGATGGACAATCCCTTGCGTGGTGAGGTGAGTGTGTCGCCTGCGGCCTTTGAACTCGTTTATAAATTCATGTTGGACGATTCCTACTAGGAACAAGACGTTGAAGAAAATTCAAAACGGTAGACGAACGCGTCGCGACTGGTTGAAACAGAGTGCAAAGGCCTTAGCCTTGGCCTCACTGCCAGGTTGTGAACGACTAATCCCCGTTGGTCAAACCGCGGTGAAGGTCGGTTTGCTCCACTCGCAGACCGGGGCGATGGCGATTAGTGAAACGTCGCTGCGTGATGCAGGGCTGATAGCGATCGAGGAAATTAATGCGGCGGGAGGTGTTTTAGGTTATCCGATCGAGGCCGTTGTGGAAGATGGACGCTCGCGGTTCGTAGACGAGTTTCCCAGGAAAGCTCGTAAACTGCTTTCCGAAGACAAGGTCGTCGCGGTCTTCGGTTGCTGGACTTCAGCGAGTCGCAAGGCTGTCCTGCCGTTGTTCGAAAAGTTGAACGGTTTGCTTTTTTACCCGGTGCAGTACGAAGGAAACGAATCTTCGAAAAACATCATCTACACGGGAGCGACGCCGAACCAACAAATCTTCCCAGCCCTCGACTGGTTTACCAGCGGGACCGGCGGAGCACATAAGCGTTTTTATCTAGTCGGCTCAGATACGGACTACCTCTACTCAAGAACAGCGCACTTCATCATCAAGAAGTACTTGGAGTCACTCGGCGCTTCCGTGGTCGGCGAGAAGCATGCCAAGTTAGGTCAACAAGACTTCAAAGATACGGTCCAGGCCATCCAGAGGTCGGATGCGGACATCATTTTCAGCACGATTACCGGCGACAGCAACGTCGGTTTCTACAGTGCATTAGCGGCCCAGGGGATCACAGCCGATCAAATTCCGGTCTTAGCGACCAGCGTCGGTGAGGACGAACTTCGGAGTCTCCTCCCGTCTCAGGTTCAAGGGCACTATTCGGCCTGGACCTATTTCCAGAGTCTGGATAATCCCCAGAACAAGCGATTCGTCGAGCTTTGGAAGAGAGAGTTTGGAAGGGATCGTGTGACCGATGATCCGATCGAGGCCGCTTATACCCAGGTCTATCTGTGGAAGCTGGCCGCTGAGAAAGCTGGCAGCTTTGATGTTAGCAAGGTTCGCAAGGCGCTAGGAAGCATTACCGATTTCGAAGCTCCGAGCGGCAAGGTCAAAATGGATCCGAAAACGCAGCATATGTTTAAGCGTTTTCGATTAGGCAGGATACGCGAAGATCGACAATTCGAGATCGTACACGAGTCCGCAGACTGGATCGCCCCCGACCCGTACCCTCAAATCGCCTTCCCCGGTTGGAAGTGCGACTGGACCCGCGATGGGATCACCAAGGGCGCGCCGGTCGAGACATAACTCCTAGGGCGACGGGCTGAAGCTAGCCTAAACAGCAATTATGGAATGCATCATTTTTCAAGAAGTCGCTTGGCGATTTCAACGAGGCCCCAGCCGGATAACATCCCCAATACGTAAGTCCCGAGGATCAAAAAGATCTTGCGGAGACTTATCGACCAAATTAAGAATGCAACATCAACCGGTTCACGATTTTGAACAGCAAAGGCTAGGACGACGAGTGACAAAATGATCAGAAGTGCCGTAGTGACGTAGTGCATTTTAAGTCGTGGCCCGAGAAGGAATATCTGGGTTCTGTGATCGCATCTGCATCATATAGTAACGCCAGTAAGGAGTTGGAGTGATCAACAATCTTCCTGGCCCTTTGAAGACGCGGACGAATCCCTCGCCTGAGGTAAATCGTCCGAGAAAGTTTTTGGTCGGCCTACGAATGCAGAAACCCACTTCGGCGGTTCGACAGACCACGTAGTTGCCTTCTGCGACGAATTCCTGGCCGGGCTGAAGAGTAAGCTCTTCGACGGGGCCGCGTGTAGTCAGGACGAGCTGACCACAACCGCTTACCTTCGTTTGTAAATAGACCAATCCTTCGCCCGCCCATAGACTGGTCATCGTCCGCTCGCGATGAAATTTCACCTCGATCGCCCCTTCGGACGCCCAATAAGTGCCACGCTCTAAAATCCACGACTCGCCGCGCAGCCGGAAAACGTGAAATCCCCCCAGGGAAGACTCAAGCGTGATGATACCCGTGCCGGTGTAGGTTGGTCGGTAAACCGATTCGTCGGCCATCAGAGAACGAATCATCCCGCCGAAAGACGGCACAAGTTTCGAATGGATCGCAATGTCACCGACCAGATAGCTCAACGCCCCCGACTCAACTCGCACCATTTCATGTTGGAGATGGACGTCGATCCATCGCATGCCCTCCTTTTCGCCAAGTTCGAATTTTGCCATTATTTTGCCGAGGCCTCTGGTTTGATTTCCTTCGTAGGTTGTTGGCAGCAAATACATGTTCGATAGGAAGATGATCTCTCATGCGAAACAATTGCTTCCGTCCCAAAGATATTGTATCCCTTTTTCTGTAACCAAAAGCCCCCGGCGACGAAGACCGCAATTGCGATGAAGAATCCAAACCACCAAACGGTGAAGTACCAATCGATCAAGCCAACAACAAGTGCGATGACCAACCACAATGGCCAATAGCCGTCAACAGGTTCGGCGTATACCAATGGAGGCTCTTTCTTATCGTGCACGCCATCGCATATCCCACAGACCAATTTGCCGTAGTATCCGCAATCTTGGTTCACGCACTCTAATTGTGCATCGGAAGGGAGGAGACGTGCGCGGCAATGAAAACAATAATAGTTCCGGCACGTCGCGCAATGGTACGCATCTGGGTCGACGGACGAACCACAGATAGGGCATTTGCCAACATCGCCCCGCCTAGCAATTAAGTGATGCGGCTGCTTGTGAGTCGCATTTTCGCCAGGATCGTTGTCTTCATTTACGATTGTCTCGTGCGTCGGAGTTTGGTTTTCAACCGTCATGACAAGTACTTTCTTACAAATGACAATAAGGCGGCAACGAAAAACTCGTTTGGCGGCAAGAAAGCAATCGCAAACCGTGAGCGCTGGCAGGGGTCGGCATTCGCGGTCGCCTTGCTGTCGCACATCGGAAATTCGCTAATCTTGAGCGTTCTACATCTCATCATGTGCTTACAAGTCAGATATTGTGGTAGCCATGCTTCGAAGAGTCAAGCGGTTTGGATTCGGCCAAAACAACGGCACTTCTCGCCGCTCGCCAGTCATGCCAGGCGTGCGAAGACTCGCCTTCCCGAAGTGCGTGAATCGAATGTTCTAAACTCAAACCTCAGCATGCGTCTCGCTAAAGCTCTGTACCTGCAGCCAGAATCCACTTGAATCAGACGAAATTACAACCGCATTCGTTATTTTCCAAACCCGCAAAGCCACTTCCCTTGCCTCTAGGCTAAGGAATGTGGCGAGTACTCGCGCACTTTTGTCCAGAATGTCGTGACAAGCTGCAGTGCAGATCATCATGAGGAACCACCAGACGAGCAAGAAGTTACCAATCGCTCGGTAAGATGAGATTTGCTGCAATGCTCCCAACGTTGGCTTTCCAGTAGAGATCACATAGCGTCCCAATTCAACTTGTACAAAAACCTTGATGACGCAACTAAACAAGACCAGCCAGAGAAACGTGAACCCATGCTTCGCTCCGATCGCGGTCGTTAAAATTAACTCACCCGACCCAACGATCGTACCGGCCAAGATAATTCCAGGCCCTATTTTTCGAAGGGCTTGCCAAAGCGACTTAGGCGGTTCGAGGATCGCCTCGGGTGGGAGCGCATAGGGATCATATTCCGCGTTGACATCGACCATTTGCTAAGCTTACTACGGATCTATGTTTCTTGCAGTCGATTGGTTGGTAAAACTAGGCTTGATTTTCAAACTGTCTTTCACCTAGCTGCATCTCTTCGAGACGCCGGGGAGTCACGTCTCGGAGAGACGCGACGATGTCTTTCGAAGAGACACCTAAGGACGTTCATCAACTTTCAGATTCGCTTCTTCACTCGTTTGAAACTTCATCGAAGCAATGATAACCGCAGAAATAATGCTCGTTGCCGCGATAAAGTACAGGCCCCATTGAAACGATCCTGTGGCTTTCTCGATGCTCCCCAAAACATACGGACCTAGGAATCCTCCCAGGTTACCGACCGAGTTAATTAATCCAACACTTCCCGCTGCAGCAGCTGAAGTTAGAAACATGCTGGGCAAGGCCCAGAAAGCGGGCATGTACGATTTCATCCCTGTAGCAGCGACCATAAAACAAATCACTGTTAACGTTAGGTTGCCTTGCGTTAGTGGTGACAGGATAAGTGCAATTGCTCCGATGACGACCGGAATAGACGCATGCCAGCGACGCTCCTTAAATCGGTCGGAACTCCAGCCAACGCTTAGCTGCCCCACGATCACCAAAATCGATGGCAGTACAACTAGTAAAGCAATCTGATCGATTCGCAAGTCGTACCATTTCTCAATGATGGTTGGTAAGAAAATTTCGATTCCGTAGTTTGCTGTAACGATGCCAAAATAGGCTAACGCGAGAAGCAAAACTTTTGGATTGCGTAAGGCTGCTCCAACGGTCATATGATGCTTTTTTTGCTGCTGCTCCTTTTCAGTTCTGAGTACGTCCTCTAACGATTCTTTTTCATCGTTAGTTAACCAATTCGCATACTTGGGATGATCGGGAAGTATAAACAGCACCAAGATTCCAATGATTACCGCTGGCAGCCCCCATAAAATGTAAATCCATTGCCAACCATGGAGTCCCAGGATCGCTGGGTATACGATTTCGATACCATCGACGATTTGAGTAGTCCCAATATTGATCATCGCACGCGAAACAATCGGTCCGATGATCATTGCGATTGGAGATGCTACGAGGAAAAGAGCCAGCGCGCGTGCGCGGTCTTTCTTTGGAAACCAGTGAGTCAGATAGACGATAACACCGGGGAAAAAACCAGCCTCAGCGAGTCCCAAGAAAAACCGTACGATATAGAACTGCATTGGAGTCGTAACGAACGCGGTCGCAGCAGCGAGTATCCCCCAAGTCACCATGATGCGACAAATCCATTTGTTCGCGCTCCATCGTTCAACGATCAGTGAGCCCGGAATTTCTAACAAAAAATATCCAGAAAGAAAATCCCCGCTCCAAATCCGATGACAGCGTTGTCAAACGCTGGCAAGTCTTTCGACATAGTCAACTTAGCAATTGCAACGTTGTTTCTATCGACATACGCAATCACGTAGCAAATCATCAAAACGGGAAGCAGTCGCAAGTAAGCCTTCTTCAGGGCTCTCTCGAGAGGAGGTAAAGGTTGGCGCATAAAGGATCTTGAAGGCGTGGAGAGCTTGTTAGGTGGCAACCGAGACCAGATTCTAGTCTAAACGGAACAAAAATTCTGTACGCTACGTTGGGCTCATATGTCATTTCCAAGGTTTATTGAAATTGACTTGGAGGAAGGGGAAATCCTGACGGCATAACCCTGACGCCTTTGTCTGCAAATCGAGAATTGTCGAGATTCATTCATGACCTACGATTGGAATCAGTAGTCATGTTTCAAACTCACGGATCGACTATGTCATCCAAACAGGCAATTCATTTGCCAGAGCCGACGACTGGATTCGCACCAGCATGGATCCGCTTACAAGGCGGACGCCTTTCTCATTCGAGCCACATCGGCCTGTTAGCTAGGAGCTTTGCGTTATTAGGAGTAAACCGGCGCAGAAAGGTTCACTGCAAAAAATCGCCCCTGTAGCATTCACTACAAGGGCGATGTTTCTAAAGCAGGTTCACGACTCTGTCGGCTAGGCCTTCGCTGTCGGACTTTCTCGGGCCAAGCACGATGTTCATCTTGCCTGCCGTAGCAATCTTCTCGAGTACTTCGAGTTCACGAAGTCGCATCAAGGTTGGGTTATCGGCCAAGAGCTCTGCCGTGTTGGCTTGGCTTCGCATGGCCGCCGTTTCCTCGCGTCGGGCGATCAAATTAGCTTCCGCAGCCTTCTTGGCTTCGGTTACTCGGTTCATTAGATCCTTCATATCGCCTGGCAGGATCACGTCCTTGATACCGACCGAGCGCACTTCCAAACCTAATACTGTTGCCTGCTCGCGGACTTGTTGTTCAAGTTCTTGAGCTACATCATCCTTACCCGTCAAAAAGCTATCGAGCTCTCGACCACCGATCACCGCTCGCAAAGCCAACTGCACCTCGCGGTACAGAGATTGGCGAACGTCACTTGCTGCCGAAACAGCTCGTCGAGCGTCCTTGATCACGTAGGTCACCAGCGCGTTCATACGCAGAGTCACCTTGTCGAGCGTCATGATTTCTTGACCGCTGACGTCGATTTGTGCTTCTCGCATATCCAACTCGACCACGCGAGCATCTGCCGCATCCTTCCAGAATGCGTACAAACCTGGATCGAGCTGATTAACATATCGACCGTCAACGAACAGGACGCCAACGCAATCGCGTTCTACTTTGCAAACGTCGAGCCACCGAGTAGCCTCGTTGACGCGTACGATGGACTTCAGCTCGTCATGCTCAAAGCGAGCCTTCCGAGCGTCGATCACTTCGATTCGCACATCGCGTGCTCCAAGCCAGTAGGCATTTAAACCCGGACCAAGGATGCGAGCAAACCGACCATCGATCCACACGAGGGCTCGCTGGTAGTCTTTCAAGTCGACGACTTCTGCTCGGCCCTTGAGTACCCCAGACTTGACGATCACATCAAGCTGCTCATCGACCAACCAAGGATCGCGCATGGATGCAACTCGAACACGGATCTTGTTCCATGGGTCAACGATCCAGTGCTTTCCAGTGCTGAGCAATCCCTTGAACTCGCCATCGCGGAACTTCAAGCCGACCTCGTAGCTACGGACCATTATCTTCTTGACTAACATTGGGCTCGCCTCCTTTCGTGATGGCAACAAATGAGCTGGTTCAAATTCGATTGAGTAGCAGGACTGGGTTAACACCATGCATGTTCGCTTAAATTGTTGGTAAAGTACGAATCATCGAAGCGTATCAGTATGTATACTGGCGAAAACAAAATAGCCTTTACCAAGAGTGACTTGAAATGAAGTACCTGAAGCCTCCCTTTGGTCGATGTTCACAAATGGCTGGAGAAGCTTTCGTGATGTGCCTATTGCTCGTATTGCAACTAGTTCCATTAACGGCCATTGCTCAGCAAAGCGATGCAGGGATCGCTTCAAAATACCCAGGTGATCGAGGTATCGCATCCGATCCGCGTGTTGTGTTCGCGGAGAACTTTGAAGACAACTTCGACGACATCGCTTCACGATGGGACACTGTTCGCGACAAAGACATTATGTCGCTGACGAAAGAAGTTCCTCCGGGCAGCTCGGGACGCCAGTCATTGCTGATGTCACAGGTGGCTGAGAAAGGGACCGGTGGAGATCTTTATCGAGTGCTCGAAGGTGCGGATCGACTTTATACACGAATGTATGTTCGCATCGCTGAAGATTGCGAGCCAATCCACCACTTTGGTACTTGCGTTGGCGGTAACTTTCCTTCAACTCGCTGGCCATCGGTAAAGGCCGGCCAGCCGACGGATGGTGCTAAATCGTTCTGGTTAGGAATTGAGCCCTTCGGTGACGCTTGGCGATGGGACTACTACACGTATTGGTGTGAGATGCGTGGTAGTCCTCCTCGCGGGCAGACTTGGGGTAATTCCTTCATCCACGACCCAAAGCTGTTGGTCCGACTTAGTGAGTGGACTTGTATCGAGGTAATGGTGCAAATGAATGACGTCGGCCAATCGAATGGCGAGCTTGCTCTTTGGATCGACGGAGTCAAGGTTAGCCATCTGGGCCCTGGATTCCCTGCCGGCAAGTGGGAGTTCGACAAATTCAAACCCGGCGTCGGTGGTGAAGGGGTGAAATGGAATCGTGAGAGGGGTGCTCGCGAGTACTTCAACACGGCTCCTGGTGGCGATCCCTTTGAAGGCTTTCGTTTTCGAACGGATAAGAATCTCAATATCAATTATGTGTGGCTTTACACCTACATTACCAAGGGTACGTCGGGACATGTCAATCGCGTATGGTTCGATGATGTCGTCGTGGCGCGGGATTACATCGGCCCCGTTAACGCAGCCGTCAGATAGAACGACATAGCTAGAGAAACGCTTTTGGGCAACAAGCTGTTCGCTGATCACAAACCTACGATGCGGAGAAGTACCTTGGCTGCTGAGCCATGGGATGTCTACTGATTTCTCGATGCAACCCAACCGCTTGGTATGGATCACCTCGATCCCTCGTATCGATCACACGTTTCAACAGCCTGCAGTTCAACTACAAAGCTCGTTAGTCTGCTGCCCGATTGGCGTCGAGTCGTCCGAGTCAGACTTCGTTCGCTCGTTAGAGCGTTCGAATTCTTGTCGTGCTTCTCTCGCCAAAAAAGGCTGATCAAATCAAACAACCGTTGCCCGCCAGCTCTTGGTGGACGCTTTCGCGCCTGGAGTTGGTTTTTAGCCAACAGTTTCCCTGTTCAAGGGGGTGCGTCAGACGGGAGTCGAACCCGTGACCGTCAGGTTATGAGCCTGATGCTCTATCCACTGAGCTACTTCAATCGATATCGTTTCCAGAGCCCGTGCACGGAACACGACGAACCAACCGCAAACGAGCAGAGACCGCCGCGCCGTCGGAACCACATCGACCGAACGCTTGCTTAAAAAGCAGGAACGCAGTGATTCGAACACTGTACCTAGATTTCCAAGACAGAGGCTTTGGAGACCGAGTCCGCTCCCAGGCGAACATTCCTGTAGTATGAAGTCCTATGCTTGATCTATTTCGTTTGCTCTACTCCCTCTTGTTCATTTTGTTGACTAACTGAGGTATAAGATACGGCTGCCCCGGTAAGGTTCGCGAAGTATTGATCGAAAGTGATCCGATATGAAATTAAAGGAAGAACTGCTTCGGATCGCCTCATGCTTTGACAAGTCAGATATTGACTATGCGCTATGCGGCGGACTGGCGGTGGTTGTTCATGGCTAATGCACCGAACCAGGGAACGCCGTCTACGAAATCTCAATCACGCGGCGTCAGCTGCGATATGTCTCCGGACGCTATAATGCGCCGTTTAGATATCGTTGACGAGCTGCGTGTATTCGCAAGAGAGCTTCAAGAGGCCAAACGACTGGGTTCTGTCAAGCTGGACCAGGCGATAGCGAATGAAGTAAAAACGAGTTAGTATTAGAGAGCTTCTACGCATCTGTACTTCCTGGATAGGATTGCTTGCCCAAGCTGTGTTTGATGCAAATTGATTTTGAAGTCTACCTCGATTTGATCTTTTTCCAAATCTTTCTTTGATCGCGCCAATCAATTTGCGTGGTCATTGGTCTTAGCAACTTTTCATGGATGGTGGCTTTCCCTCGGATGTGGCTTCGGCAAACACCGGATCGGGTAAGCAGTGATACAGCTCCTCGGGCGTGAGGTTCGCAGCACCGAGTTCAAGAAATGGAGCGTGATCCGCGAGTGCTCGGGGCTGCCGAGTACCCGCTTGGCCGCAAAATCAACAAGAGGATCAATACCAATTGCCATAAAATCGATCCGAAATACGGGTAAGTCGTCTTTGAGTTAATTCCGGTTGTCTTCGGTCGATTACGATCGCACCAGCCACCTACCCTCTGCCCCAAAAATTTTTACTCTCGATACGACTTCAGAATGCTTACGACCATCGGTTGCGTCTTCGTGTTCATGGTGGCGATGTTCATATCGCACAGTTGCTAGGTGTGCCCCGGACGACGATTAGCTGTTGGAAGCGTAGGCCTACCAAACGAGTTGTCACCTCGGCTGATCCAGCGAAAGACGAGATTGATTTCTTGCGAACCGAGTTGACATCAGCGAAAAGACAGCTTGCAATCCTTCGAGCTTGGTCGAGGATTGCCAGAGTGGCTACTTTTCTTCCAACAGCTCGGCGGTTGCCAACTTGAGCGTCTCAAGCCCCAATGCTGACAACCGACCATACGCCGTGGTGCCAGCGTCCTCTTCATTAGTTTTGTTGACCTGAGACTCCAAATCCACATAGTGATTGACGAAACCACGCATCTGAACCTGTGACCAGCGTCGGCGTTGTTGTAGTAGATTGAGATACTCGATCAACTGCTGAGCATCGCGGTAGGCCTTGAGTCTCATCGAATGACGAATGACAGTTTCGCCAGCCGTGTCCTTGTCGAAGATGAACAAGCCAAGTTGATCCGCTTCTTTCAATGCACTCCCCGATTTATTGACCGTCTGCCAGGGAACAATGCCGGTCGCTTCGTCTTGCCAAGCGTCCAGCGCCCACGCCTGGATATTGCGATTCGTCTCATGGACGTGATTCGATGTCCCATAAACCCACGCCTTCAGACCGTCACTCTGCATGCGGTCTGTTACCAGACGACGATAATTCTGAAACGCCGATGAGGACACAATCCATAGGTCATCACGTCGATCCAACTGGCCTCGGCAGTATTCAGGACGTGAAATATCGATGCGATAACGGATCTGAACGTCGGGCACAACTCCGCGGCCGCGATCGGTCAACTCCCCATAAAACTGCAATGCCCGGTAATCCCAGAAGCCCGATGGTTCATCCAGAATCCACGGTGCTTTCGTCTTTTCGTCGAGAGATCCCTTGTTGTTAAAGTAGACCTGAAAGCCGGTTCGCTTCCATCCTCTGGATTCGGCAAGTCGAGCGAAATCCTGCAAAATATTGACATACGTCGCAGCATACTCAGGCCGATCGACGAAAGATTGATACGCGTCCGGATTGCCGTTGAAGTACTGTCGACAATTCAACGGCCAGCTTTCATGAAACGTCAGATAGAAGCCCGGCGCCGCTATCGGTCCGCGATGTCCGTCTTTGAAAAGTGAGCCATCAATGTACGGCCCGAAGGCTTCCGCAAAATCGTCCCAATATCCTTTCGTGGCACCCGGCTCAATGTTGTCATATCTCTTATTGTCCATCCGCCGCCCCGAACGAAGACGCATATCGAGATTACTCTTCCTTGTTCCCGGGGCTGCCGAATTGTGTGAGTAATGCAGGATGTTCGCGTGAACTCGATGGTCGTACGCGACTTGCTGCAAGGCATAATATTCGTTGACGTGATCGGGCAAACCGTATCCATTCATCTCGCAGAAGAACGTCGCCTGACGAGGTAATGCGAAAGGAAGAATTTTGATCTCAAGCGGCACGACACGACCATCGGAGATCGTGATCTTGCCTGTGCGGAGGCCGGGAATAGCGTCAAAAGGAATAAAGACATCGGCAACGACGGAGCGATCTGTATCAGTCTCAAGCAAAATGAAATCCGGCATCGGAAGCAGTGGATCGGGAATCAAGCGTCCCCCAGCCTCTGCCTTTGCCGAAACGTATACGGCTTGATACAAATCGATTCGCGGCTTCACTTCGTTTAACTCGACTTTGACGGACACTTTTTTATCGCGTTCGCCTCGGTGACTTCGCAGCAATAGCTGAAATCCGACGACTTCCCCCGCAGCAGCTGTGAGGCGAACAGTGTGACCGTTGAAGATCGAATTGTGAGTCCGGTAATCCGGCGGCAGGTCACCGACAGCTTTTCCGGCTGAGTCATACTTATCCGCGATCGGAATCACACTTAGGTCTGCTTCCCGTGACGCATGCGGCGGCGCCAAAGACACTGCCGGTTTCTCGATCGAACCTGATTTCAGAATCACGCTGCGGAACACCGCAGGCTGTGAACGCTGTCCCGTACGATTCAAAGAGACGACCTCGATTTCATAGGGTTGATCTGCGGCGATCGATGTCGAGAGGTCTCGCAGCTGAATCGTTTGTTTGCGACCGTTGATAACAAGTGGGATGTTGTGCCGACCAAGCAACTTACCATCGATGCTGACTTCGTAGGCGAACCCATGCATTGGCGACGTCAGCATGAGTCGCGCCGAACGACTGTCTGCCGAGTCCACGTGAAGTTCAGTCGCTGCTTCCGGGTTAACTTCTGATTGATCATCAATCTCTACGATCAGATACGGTATCTTTCCAGACTGCTCACGCGCACAGATTGTCGGATTGCGTCCTGTTTCTGAGTCATGTTCATGTATGGCCAGCCCATGTGCGACGCCTATCGCCATTGCATGAATCATGTCCTGCGGCACGTCCCAGTGATACTTACCATCACGAATTTCTGACTTCGTTTGGTGCACCAGTGTAAATCCGTTGCCTCCGCAGACGGCCGGAAACTTGGCTCCCCGGTAGCCCCAATCTGCAACGCCATCCATTCCCGCTGTCAGACCGCTGGAGCGATACTCATCCCACGGTGTGGAGATGGTGGAAATGCTGACGCCGGAAATCTCCTGTTCTCCTTTCACGCAAACTAGCGTCGCCTTCTTCACTCGCTTCCCGGCGATCGCAGAAGTGTCGAACGCCATGGCAACCATATGCTGGTTGCCTTTGATACGAATGCGCCCTTGCTGTCCGGCGTTCAAGTCCCATTCACCGTCAACCATGACGATCGAGTTGTCTTTGGTCACTGGCAGTTGAATCGCCTCTTCCGCCATTGGAGCTGTTGCAAAGAGAGATGATATCGAAAGAAGAGCGAGTAAAATCCGCATAGTTGAATCCGCTGTTGAAATCTCTGAGCGATCATCGCGTCTGGAAGGAAAAAGCCGGTGACAAAGATGTTGAACATATCACACAGGAGGGACTTCAGAAAGTTTATGCGATTGCGAACAATCCTGCGTGTATATCCGAATGGAAATTTCGCCATGAGTCCGGTGGTTTACCTCACCCGGCAGAGATGTATCGCCCTGCGGGCTGCATATTTCGAACGTCTAAGTCGCCACCTAAGCCGATAGCGAATGCAAATTTCAAACAATGATAACAATTATGTGGTGCGCCGAATGCGCGAAGCGGCCCATTAACTGCCAAACCACAATCGGACGCGACTTATGGTTATGCTTTGCTACAATGGTATTACTAAGGAAGAATTATGGGCGACGATGATTATGTGCTGCGATTATGTGCTGCTGGCCCGCATCGCGAAGAATTTAATTGCCGAGGCTGGCGTTCCCGTACCGTTCAACGCATGTGCACCCACGCAATTCGACTTCTTTGCCGCGGATCGAAATCAACGGAATGACTACGCTGATCAAGCCATGATACATGAGCCCAATCCTTTTCCGTTTACTACCCAAAATGCCGACCATTCTGCTTCGAGTTAGTGTCCTTATTGCCTCTCTCGCGACTTGGGTTTATCCCATTGCAGATGCTCAAGATGTACAAAGTTTAATCGAAGCACAGCGAACATTGCGCAAGGATTTTCAATCGCTGGAGCTGTTCACCTCGCGGCAAGGCAGTTGGATCTTCCCGCTAGCGTTGCCCCCGAAGGTTGTTTGGAGGGATGCCGAAGCCGCCAGAAACTTCGGGTTTGCTCCGGGGTTTGTTATCCGCTGGTTCGATTCTAACCTTGAAGAAGCCAAGCTTCCCAATAAGGGAGGGCGATGGATTGCTCTGTTAGAAGGAACAGCTCCGAATAAAACGCCGTTCCGTCGTGCCCTCACGTTTTACGCGCTACCACCCAAGCTGGATAGCTCGAACGTTTTTATACCTGACTTGACCGTTCACCTGCCCAACTTCCCTGGAAAGGATGCTCCTGTTGCATGGAAAGAACACCAAGCGGAATTCGATCGGAGTTCGAAAGATTTTTTAGTGAAGTCGCTGATGGATCACGAAAAGGGAGCGATTTTGGTCGCCGGGATTGCAGAGTCGCCAGAGCTTGGTCGCCCCAAGAAGTTCCCAGAATGGACAGCTGCGATGAACGCACAACATCATCTCAATCTGAAGCTCAAGTTGATGGATGTCGACGCTACCCGAAAGCCGCTGAATCCTCCCCGAAAAAATCCGAATCCAGCACCAATGATTCGCCAAGGTTCCGCGGAAGAGTCTGGGGTACCGAAGCACGCCAAGTCTGCCATCGACGCGTTTTGTCAGGAGTGGGTCGCAGCCACCAAGGAACCATTCGCTACCTTGGTAGCCAAGAATGGGGTCATCATCACTCATGCGTCGTTTGGAACCGATTCGAGCGGCAAATCGATCGATTTGGATTACCGCTGCTGGGTCGCATCGATCACCAAAACGATGACGGCTATTATGTTCAGCCAATTGGTCGATCAAGGCTTGATCGAATTGGACTGGACGCTGGATCGAGTCTTTCCCGACTATCCTGCCAACGCATCCTATGTTCCGACCTTTCGCCAACTGCTGAACCATACCAGCGGTTTAAGCGGGCATGGCGAATGGGGTGGGATGTTCAATCCTCACCTTGAAAACATCGTGCTCAATGGCGTCGACGTGAACGAACCGGGCAAGAAGCACGAATACTGTGGTCTCGGTTTTGAATTGGCTGCCAAAGCAATGGAGATCAAGACCGGCAAGTGTGCACCGAGAATTTACCATGAACATCTCTTTGCGCCGTTGGGGTTGCAAGACATTATCATGGGAAATGCCAGCTCCGATGGCGAGTTCACCGCCATGGAACTAGCTGTCATCGGACAGTGGTTAGCGAATCGCGGCAGCTATGGACAGTACCAATTCATTTCGCCAGAAACTTTTAACGAAATGCTCCCCAAGACGACCGGCGAACTCACCGTAGCCGGCGAGCATGGACTGGGATTACACCGCATTCGCCATCGCCGCCCAGGGGCGTCCACAGATCCCGCGGAGCCTAGCGATCTATTGTTTAGCGAGAATGCATTTGGTCACGGATCGTTTTCGGGTTGCATCTTGGTCGTTGATCCCGATCAGCAACTGGTCATCGTCCAAGCGAGGAAGCAGTTTCATCAACTGGACAACGAGTACTGGACCCGTTTCTTTGAAGTTATCGCGGACGCAATCAACAAGGACAAGGAATAGATCTCGTCAATGAGGGATCGCCGCTGTTCGAAATGGCTCGACCTGCACCCAAACGCTCAATATCTCTAGGATTTTTGCAGAAGACGTAATTTACTACTAACTCAATTACTATTTCGAATTTATCGTTCTCTTATGCTCATCAGCCACTATTGGCACCTTGCCATCGAGGAAGGCGTCACCAACCAAATGGAATTGGTGATGCGTGGCGCGGCGGAGCGCCTCGCACCGATCAGGATGACGGCATTGACCACTGGTCTTGCTCTTGTACCACCGATGCTAACTGGCGAAATACCTGGCCAAGAAATCGAGTAAGCAGCAGGCGAATTCCCACAGCAACCACGGACACGAGGACCAACCCTAACAGAGTCGTCAGAGCTCCGTTCCAAGAACTAAAGTCAAGATTTCGCATAGTGGACCGATGACTTCATGGACGCTGAATTTCGAATAGTGAACCGCGCCCAGGCCGCAAGTCCTCGCAATGTACAAATTCGTGATGGGCAATGTTTTGACACACGAAGTCCGTCGCTGGCTTCGGACGAAAGCTTTGATTGTCGCAGAATTCCACCATATCACATGACTAGCTTTCGAACATTCCCTTTTCGATCGCCGATACGTTTCTCGAGCCAGACGTTCGCGTTTTCCGTTACACAGTGGCAAAGTTCGCAACTTTGGTCCGCTCGGTGAGGCAGACCAAACGAAAAAAAGAAACCAGAGTCAGGCAGACAGTTCATAACCCAGAGTCGTTACCGATTGCTCTAATCGATGAATGAGTTCAGTGGCCGTTTGCGCGTTCATTTCAATTGTCTCCCGTTTGAGTGAACGGCTTCGACTGTTTTCTCAGCTGACTTTATCTCAGCTTTCACAATGGGCCGATGCCGCTCTATCATCGATCGGAAATCGCCGAGATTCCAGGGGCCAATGTAGGGCTTGCTCAACTCGACTTCAGCAACTGCGACTGTGCCCCATGTTTCTGCTTGGGCGATCGTTTTGCCGGTTTGATCGAAGACGGCTGAGAGCATCCATCCATCTTTCGGCGCCATGAATGTGCTGCTGACGATGTAAACATGATTCTCACAAGCGCGAGCTTTCGCAAGTTGTGGGTTGCAGCCCCACACTGGCCAAGCGATGACCTCCGCGCCTCGATTGGAAAGCTCGCGAGCGACTTCTGGAAAGAAGCCATCGTAGCAAACCATCAGTCCCACTTTTCCGAACCGCGTTTCGAATACCGGAAAGTCGTGTCCAGGCGCAATTCCCTTCTCGACCTCGCCGTGCGGTAGACAGACCTTGCGATACTTACCGATCAGTTGGCCGTCTGGTCCGAGCAACACAGCCGTGTTGTAAACAAGATGTTGATCTCGCTCGTAGAGGCTCAGCACGATGTACAAATTGTTCTTCTTGGCAATCTCACCGAAATAGTCGGTCGATGGGCCAGGGATCGGTTCAGCGGTTTCGTGTATCTTCTGCGACTTCACGTTCGGCGAAGCTGTGGGGACAGTTTCACCGAGTACGACGAGATCTGCGTTCTGCTTTGCAGCCTCGGCGATAAGTGGAGCGAACTCTTCGCAATTCTCGCGAGCCGTCTTGCCCATTGGCTTGTAGTGAACCGTCGCTAGCCGCACTTTGCGAATGGGTGGCGGCGTGGTCTTTTCTAACTCGATATCGCTCCACTCCACGCGTCCGTTTGGAGCCCATTGCAGATGCAACTCGACAACGGCCCGTGTCGCCTTCGTCGGGACGCGATAGATGCCGCTAACAAAGGTCCAGCCGTTTCCATCGGTCGAACCGTCAACCGGATGTTCGGGTTCGGCAGTCGGGACATGCCCGAGCTCCCTAACCTGCTGCGGCGGTACATCAGCAGAGACCATCTTCCCGTCATCATTCTGCCAGAGGACTCGCACGAGCGCACTCCGCCTTGGAACTGCCACATTGTTCAGTTTACGAAAAGCCTGAAAGCGGACATACTCGCCTCCATTCACTTTAAAAGTCTTCTGAATCCAACCGTCTAATCCTTCGCGCTGATCGTGCGAAACAATGAAACTGCCAACTTTCTTTGGACCTCCCTCAGGATCAAACGAGAAGTTCGGTCGAATCTCTTCACGCGGTGCCTCGGCCGTCCAACCGGAGGGAAACGAAGCAGTCTCCTGAGACAAAGCGTTGCTGACTAAACATAAAAGAAGGAGTGCAACTGATGGACAGCCGGTGTGAGGAACTTTGTTGAGCATGAACATGTTAATTCCTTTGAGAGGTGACCTAACTTGGAAACACGTTAGGCAAGCTTTATGGGGTGGGGTAAACCAACTTACCACCAACATAAGTTTGGTGCACTTGAATGTCCTTTATCTCATCCACAGGGCAATTCAAAATGTCGGTTTCCAGAACAATGAGGTCGGCGAGTTTGCCGGGCTCGATGGAGCCTTTCTTGGTTTCTTCAAAAGAGAGCCATGCGTTGTTGATTGTGTAGAGCCGAATCACCTGCTCGCGAGAAAGCGATTGTTCTGGATAAATTGCTTTGCTGTCCGTTCGTGGCCGGCGTTGCATTGCAATCCACATTCCAAGGAACGGGTTGTAAGGATTCACAGAGCGAAGGCTACCAATCTTTTGCATGTGGTCCGACCCGCCACCGACCATCACCTTTTTCTCAAAAAGCGTGCGATAGGGCTGAAAATACCGCATGCGTTCCTCGCCGAATTGCTTGCGCAAGGTTTTCCCATCCAGCCAGAGCCAGATCGGTTGCAGGTCAGCGACAATGCCTAGTTTGGACATCGTTTCAATCACTTCAGGGGACATGAAATTGCAATGCGTTACGCAAGGACGCTTGTCACGGATCGAGAAATCGTCACGATCGATGGTTTCATATGTTTTCACAAGCAACTCAATCGCCGCATCCCCGACGGAATGCGCCGTCATTTGCAAATCTTGCGACAACGCTAGCTTGCTGATTGCGTAAAGCTTTTCTGGATCGATATAGCGAACACCACGATACTCCGGATCATTGATTCCATAGATACTGCTGATCCCCCACGGTTTCTGCATGTAGGCGCTACCAGTTAGCATGCCACCATCGAGAAACACCTTTACCCCGCGTAGCCATAATCGATCGTTGTAAGCGTGCAGAGGCGAGTTGGCAGCGTTGCGAATCTTTTGTTGGATGTTATCCATAGAGTCAGCCGCGTTGATCCCATAGTAAAGAAACACACGGCAATTCAGTTCGTTAGCGTCCTTGAGTGACCTGTACGTCAGAATATTGTCGTCGCTGGCGTTGCGATCGGAAATGCTTGTGATTCCAACCGAATTGTAGTCCGAAATCAGTCGCTTCAATTGCGATGTTCGATCGGTCTCGCTCGGCTTGGAGCCAGTTGCGGGTACCTTCAAAAACTTCTCGGCGCTGCGAATAATACCGGTCAACTCTCCAGTTACCGGATCCAACTCAATTCGGCCCTTGATCCCCTCCGGAAATTGAAAATCTTTGTCGATACCGCTTCGTTCTAACGCCATGGAATTCAGAGCAGCGTCGGGGCCGGTTCGAAAAAAGACTGGATTATTAGGAGCGACTTGATCGAGTTCTTTTCGATTTGGAAAACGCTGGTCGTTTAGCCGAGTGACAAAAACTTGACTCACGGTGATCCACTCGCCATCTTCGAGGATGTCCGCACGGCTCTTGATGTAAGCCAACACGTCTTCGATCGTTTGCATCGTTGGAATCGTGTGGTCGAACTCGTGCATCGAGGCAGCAGTTGCATGTACATGAGAATCTATCAGCCCAGGGAGCACACTCTTTCTTTGCAAGTCGACGCGCTTGGTTGTTGATTCAGCTAACCTCAATACCTGATCGTTCGTACCGACAGCAACAATTTTTTCACCTGAAATAGCGACAGCCTGTTGGATGGAAAACTGTTTGTCGACAGTGATGATCTGTGCGTTATAAAAAATGACGTCAGGAGCTTCATTGTTTTGAAAGGGGAGTGCTACGTCAGGCAGCACGAACACGATCAGAACGATGCGTAGGATCAATTGTCTCATAGTCTCTCCCAAAGTTGTCTGCCGAACCCGAAGTCTCAAACTGTCAGCGGTCTGACTGCATTTGTTGAATCCATTCCTGTATCAGTTGTACGCCATTAAAGACTCCGAAACCATCACGGCCGCGCGATATCATCAGCTTGGCAACTTTCCAGAGCCAAAAAGAACCCACAGATTCTTCGGGTGAGGCCGAAATCATAGGGATTTTGATCAATTAAATGCCATTCGTTCATGTCACATTTTTCTCTCCCTCCTTTTCCTCTCCCCTCAAGTCTTGTCGGCGTGAGGTCATGCGAAGTCAGGCTTTGGTTTTGCTTTCAGCTTTACGGTCTCAGGCTGGTCCTGCTTGCCCAGCATAACTAGTTGGTCGCGCTGATGACGATCGAATGGTTATTGGAATTCATGTTGGCTTGCACCAAACGATGTGACTTGATTGCTGCGTTTCGTCAACATGAATGTTGAGCTACCGCATACAATTTCTTTCTCGACCTTTTTCGTCCTGAGTTCATTGTCGGAAGCAAGTCTGTGAAACTTACATTTGATTTACGTTATCTTTGCGTTTTGTTGATCGCGAACCTTGCGCCTCCGCTAAACGCGGATGACTGGCCCCAATGGCGTGGTGCTGATCGCGATGGTACCTGGCGAGAGGACGGCTTGGTCGACACGTTGCCTGATGGGCAAATTCCGCTTCAGTGGTCTGTTCCGATTGGACCAGGATACAGTGGACCCACTGTTGCTGATGGACGAGTCTATTGCAGTGATCGACAGACCAATAGCGGAAAGCAAACTGAACGAGTGCTTTGCTTCGATTCCACTACAGGCAGCTCGCTTTGGACTCACGAATACGAGGCTCCTTATACGGTTAGCTACACTGCAGGACCTCGCGCAAGCATAACTATCGACGAAGGCAAGGCTTATTCCGTCGGTGCGATGGGGCATTTTTTTTGCTTGAACGCGATCACCGGCGAAATCATTTGGAAGCGAGATTTGAACGCCGAGTACTCGATCGACATGCCTATTTGGGGCATCGCCGCCTCACCACTTGTCTACCGCGATCTTGTCATTCAACAGGTTGCGGGGACTAACGGAGCGTGTATGGTTGCGTTCGAGAAGACGACAGGAAAAGAAGTATGGAAAGCGCTCGACGAAAGAGCAGGATACTCGTCACCAATCCTGATCAAGCAGGCTGGTAAGGACGTGCTGGTCTGTTGGACTGGAGAATCGTTATCGGGAATCGATCCCACCAGTGGCGAGGTGTATTGGTCGCATGAAATGAAACCCGTCCAAATGCCGATCGGAATTGCGACGCCAAGCGTCGATGGTGAGTTGATCTATGTATCTAGTTTTTATGATGGATCATTGATGGTCAAAGCGTCGCATGACAGTTTTACGTCAAAACCACAATGGCGAGCGAAAGGGCGTGATGAGAAGAATACCGATGCGTTGCATGCGATGATCGGAACTCCGATTGTGCAAGACGGGTATGTTTACGGCTTCGATAGCTATGGCGAGATGCGGTGTCTTGATGCCACTACGGGAAAGCGGATCTGGGAAGACCTCACTGCGGTTCCTAAAGTTCGTTGGTCGACCGTTCACATGGTTAGGCAACGCGACCGAGTGTGGATGTTCAACGAACGTGGCGAGCTTCTTATAACGAAAGTCTCTCCATCAGGGCTGACGATTATCGATCGTGCGCAATTAATCGAACCAACCACAGTTCAACTACCCAAGCGAAGTGGCGTTTGTTGGTCGCATCCTGCATTTGCTGAAAAAAGTATTTTCGTCAGGAGCGATGAAAAGCTAGTCAAGGCATCCCTTGCGAAGTGAGCCTCAGACCGGAAATCGCTCGGCGGAAACTGTAAGCTCTTCTTTCAGCATCAGCGGAATTGGGCGATCAAGGATAGCCATCTGTAGTTGATATGCTAGGCTCCGCTCATGGTGACATGCTCCTGCGACTAGAACATTAGTATCGAGAACAATCGCGGGAAACACATTTACCAATTTGTCGCCCCACTGAAGCCAACTCCATTTTCTTTGCGACCGAATTTGCTCGATGAAGCGGATAACAAATTCATTGAAGCTGCGATTGCTGCAACTGCAATTATTATTACGTATAAACGACTATAGAAATTTTACCCCACCTGACGCAAACTCGTCAGAAAACTCCAGAATGTATTTGCCCTCTGCTCAGCATGTTTGCCGAAATCATCAGCCATCTTTTACCCACCGGAGGCAAGCAAGATCATGGTTGCGATGAATGTTTGATAGTCAATCAACTGTGGCAAGATCATCGCAGTGCAATCCAGTTCCTACCAGCCGACTTCAACGTGAACTTGCATCAGAACGAGTCTTGGGTTGAAAATCCGGTAATGCAAAGCTACATCTATCATTTCGTTGCGAGAGCGAAAGAACGACTACCGGAAGTTCGTTGGCAACGAACTGATCCATTGGAGTTACCGTATCCGTGGGACAAACGCTCGCGTGACCTCGTTGCCATCTGGGGCGCTGGTCCTCACGCGTCATACACGCTCGAAAGCTCCGTTCACATCGAAACCGCCATCAATCTACTAACGGCGTATCCAACGCTTCGGATTTTCGTTCCTTGCACAAATGATACAAACCCAGTCGCTTGCGAATCTATCAAGAATCATGATCGCTGCGGACAATTTGCAGCCACGCACACGTCATATCTGAATCTGCTCAGACTCATGCTTCGAGTCGGACCCAATGCAACTCGTGTAGTAGTGCATGGACCCGTTGAGCAATCTCACCAAAATCAGGAACAACGCAGTATCGTGTGACCCCAAAAAAATGGACAGTCATTACGAATTTTCATCGAGCGAACCAAACAATATTGCCCGAATTTAAGACCGTCGCTAATCCTAGATTTGTTATGCGGGACGTTTTCTTATACGCCGCCAAATAAGATTAACATCGCGACGCCACCAAAGAAGGCGCCCATTAAAAGTGCTTCCGACAACGATCGAATGGTATTTCCTCCAGCCGCCCACCATACGCCCCCGGAAATTGTCCCAGCGACTACACCGAGTGCGAGGAAAACGCTGAAAATAGCGAAATCTCCCAACCAATACGACGCTGCGCTCTGCCTGGACTTTGATTCATCTAGAAGCAACTTTATCTGCTTCTCGTCAGTGCGTTTGCCTCGTCGCATCAAAATCAGGGCGAGAAGTCCGAACTGTGCGAAAAACGTACAAGTAGCGGGGAGCACCCATTCGAGCGGAAACAAATCCGGGCGTACAAACTTGAGACCAACGGCGCAAACGATAGCCAAAGCTAGTGGTATTCCAACGCCTATCGATAGTCCCCGCATATTCATTGTTTAAACATCGGCACCGTTCATCCAGTGGCCGAAAGTAAAGTTTCTAAAGTCAAACGCGGTCGACCGGCCCAATGGTTGGTTCGTCCGAATTCCGTGTGTAATCCGATGCTCATTCTAACGGAAAATCGAGGGATTCACAGACGATCGTGATGTCCAAATCATCCGTGAAAATGCTTCGAATAGTATCATGCAACTTCTCAACCTCGGAGGAAGTGTCAATTGATCGAAGTTTGGCCCAATTCCATTTCTTGCCTTTGGGTGTGAGTACAGTCACGCAAAGATCAAGATCATCGGTATCATCGATTTGCATACCATAGACGCCGATCCCACATGTAAGATCCAGTCTCTTTACTTCCAGCCACCATCCCCAGTCTTCGCAAACAACACACGGAGTCTTGTAACCGTTCTCTGCCAATTTCACCTGCAGGTACAGTGCGAGCGATTTGCCGTACATGCCCTCATTCACGAGTTCAACATCCTCGCCCGGAAGAACCCGAAACTTTGCAGAGCGAACATGCAGGAAAGGATTGGATGTCATGGGTGGACTTTAATTGCTGATTCTCGTCTTGAAGGCCGAAAGAATCCATGTAATTCATGGGCTTGGGGTGGGAGTCATTTGAATAAAATCTGGCGACTCTGACCCGTGATCATCTCTGTGCGGAAACACAGGGAGTCACATTCATTCCAACCCCAAACCCGAAGGACACATCAACTATGAAAATTCTCGCTCTTGACCTCGGCAAGTTCAATACCATGCGTTGCTTCTTTGACACAAACACTCGGAAACCTACCTACCTCACTGCGCCTACCGAGCGTAGTTATCCGAGATAACAGGCGACTCTGCGGAGGGATTTCTGCTCGCCGCCTACAGGATAACCACCCAACTCAGTTCTCCCAGCTTTCCGATCTCACATTGAGGCGTGCAGCAGACCGAAACCTACCCATGAGCCTGAAAAGCTAGCCGAGTTTTAGATTTGGTTGGGTATCGCCTCGGCTCAAATTTAATCGCAATTTGCAAATCGCGGAACGACTAAGCAAAGCGTCTATCCAAGCCCTTCGCTATCCTGGCCGATGAGATGTAACAACGCTTGGACGCCAGGCTCGACCTCGCCATCTTGCAGATGCTCTAAAATGTTCATGCCAACGGAATAAATGTCGGGTGCAAATTTCATGTAGTTTCGCACGGTGGCCTTAAAATGAAAGCACTCCAGAACGTTGCGTTCCCTTTGTAAGAAAAACGAAAGCAGAAATTCTTGTCCCGTCGGCTCTTTGAGAAAAAAGAGTCGAACGCCATGATCGCTCATGTCTCGAGAAATACCGATATGCGAATCAGCATTGCTGGTTTGACTTCCACGCCAGGGCGTGATCAAGACAGGCAATGCTCTCTTGTATCGATCATATACTCTTTTGTCGTCCTCGATGTCACTTCGAGCAATCGATAAGTCCATCAACCGCCTGAGCTTCGCCCCCGCATCGACCGTTTTTTTTCGAAATAAAATGGATTCAAACATGAGGAGGGCTCCAAAGGCGGGAATGGATGAATGAAGAATGGCAAGCGACTGGCCGGAATGATTTTGGTTATCGTCGGTTTTACATCGATACTGTAGGCAAGTCTTAGCCTCTAAATGAAAAAATAATTTTTCAATCGCAGCTTTTGAGTCGAAACACCAATTTTGAGTATTGGTGTAGCCATTCATGGGGGCATTACTTTAGCTTTTTGCGTTCCTCACCTTCACAGCAAGTTTCACAAATCCGGTGACACCTTGAGCACTGGAACTTTGCGAGGATCTCGATAGCGATCCGCCACAAGCTGGCCAATCTGATTTTCCATTTCAACTTATCTCTAGAGCCTTCGTAATAACTCCACAGAGGGGTCTCTAAGCTCATAACCCAGAAAACAAGCTGCACGAAAAACCGTGGGGTTACAGCCATGTAGGTAGATTGTCATAGCATTCCGGACTTTTTCGCGCGAGTACTCGTTCTACCCTCTCACCGCTACGACTACCAATACCGAAGTAAAACTGCGTATTTGGTAGTCGCTGTTTGTTTCGGTTGAGCGCTTTGGCCGTTTCGTGATTCAAGTAAAACCACGTTGTTGCTTGTCCGTCAAGTTTTCCGTAAAAGCGATTGCCGTTTCTTTCAATATCTTTCATGATCGAACCTACAGTAGCGGGGTCAGCCCAATCATTATCGACCGGTATTGCATAAAATCGCTCGTTGCCGTCGACCGAGTATCTTAGCCATGCTTTACCTTTTTCCAAATCAACGAAATCCTCAATATTTTTGAATAGAGTCGGCATACCCGCAGCTCGACAAAATTCTCTGCAACTCGCACGTAACTTCCGGTGCTGTAAATACACTCAGTGTCGAATGTCCACGCTCTTTCGCAGAACTGCCTTCCCCAATGTTCTCGTTCTACGTCGTTTCCGAACATAAGAAAGATCGCTTCAAATGGGTCACTTTCGGAATCGATGCGTTTATGCGTTTATGTGAGTAGAGCAGATCGTCGACCGTTACGCAGGGATTCATCCGAAGTCCCAAATCCGCAAGCCGTTCAAGTTGTTTCTCAAGCGACATCAACGAAATTATTCGTGATTCATCAACAGTACGAATTGTCTCACCAGGAACTTTAACGTTCTTCATTTCGCTCGGGCAAAAAATCCAGTTGATGAAGCGATTCATTTTGTATTGCAGAACGTTTGAGTTCAGGGGACGCCGAAGGGCGAAGCCCGTAGGGTACCGGCAAGCGCAGCTTGCCGGTACCCTGGAACTAAGGGTTGGGCGTCACTTTAGTAGATGTTGATGAGAATTCCATTGCCTGTGCGGACCGTTTGCTCAAAGAAGACATGGAGTTCTTTGACCGTACCCCACAGCTCTTCCACTTCCCGCAGCCGCTCGGATCCATCGTCGGAGGCTTGCCAATAGATTTCAGCAGCCTCAATTTCACTAGCAACGTAAGCTGCGTTCATACGTCCGAACGATTGAGCTTCGAGGAAAGTAGCGACAGCGTGCGAACGCTCGGGGACGAGGAGACGAATTGGCCCATAGCCGAGGTCAGGCCCGATCTCCTCGCCACCGGACATCAGGAACCCGTTGGGCCACGGGGCTTCCGCGTTAACGCCAGAAAACAGAAAGTGCAATATGTGCCACGCTTGATTGAGTTCGAATGTGTCGGCTTCGACAATAGCCTCGAACATCCGCGCTGAAGGAGGAGATTGTTTCGCGGATTTTCCAAAGAGTTTTGACAGGAAACTGCTCTTCGGTGGTGTCGCCAATAAGCCAACCAACTCGCCAACAGCGTCTGGGAAGGCTTTCAGCTTCTCAACCTGCTTGGGGGTGATTCGATACAGGCTGCACAACATACTCATAATCTGAGCCTCCGGGAAAGCGTCGGTGACGCCGAAAAATCCATGTAAGTCCTGGGTTTGGACGGGAGTCATTTGAATAAAATCTGGCGACTCTGGAAATGTCTTCGCGGAGTGGTAGCAATGATATCGCTCATGTGTTTCCGATCCTGTGCGAACGAAACTTCTTGTGGTGGTGTAGACGTGGTTTGGGTGTTGATGACTCAAGTCAAAAGAACTTTTCATTCAACCGAGATTATCTCAGAAAAAATTACGTTATATCAGAGTTGACTAGGCACAAAAAGAAATCGACAGATTTGCTCAAATTAATCCATCACTACCATTAAAGCCTGAATGCGTCTTAGGAGGTTAGCTCGCTTGATCGCACGCCTGCGCATGATTGCATTGAATCACGGCAGAAATGTGAGGAACGAAGATACTTCCATTCCTGTGCAATTTAATCATCGAACTGGCAATGTGTTACGCTACATTAAGCCTTCCCACTCGAAGCGTAGTATGGAGATCCATGAGCGTTAAATCCTACAAGAACAATCAAGCAATTGGCCGTCTTCGTGGTCTCCACGACACTTTGTATCATGCCGCAAAAAAGCGACACGCGCATGCACCGCTTCACGGGGTTGCTCACCAACGACGTGGTATAGCTCGCAAATTCAATCAGTATCGTAGTGCTGGTGCTGGGGCGATTGCATCGTTGTTGGCAGTTCTTGGGCCTGGGATGCTGGCGGGACTCTCGGATGATGATCCTGCTGGTATAACGACCTATTCATTGCTGGGCACCGATCATGGCTATCGACTTCTTTGGATCATTCCAGCGTCGACGATCTTGCTCGTCTATTTCCATTTGTTGGCGGTCCGCATCGGTGCGGCGAGTGGCAAAGGTTTCGTCGCCATCATCCGCCAGCGGTGGGGAGTGCGAATGGGGTATTTCGCTGTTATCGGCCTGTTGTTAGCGAACTTCGGAACGATCTGCGCTGAATATGCAGGCATCTCGGCGGCAGCTTCTCTTGTTGGTATTCCTTCATGGCTTAGCACGCCAATTGCCGGCTTGCTGATCTCGCTAGTCGTGGTGCTTGGTTCTTTTCATCGAGTGGAAGTCGTGTTGCTCGTTATTTCGTCTTCCTTGGCGTTGTATATAGTCGACGGGATTTTGGCCGGACCCGATTGGTCACTCGTACTTCATCATTCATTGATCCCAAGTATGCCACTGAACAACGCTGGTTGGATCGCTATCACCGCGACCCTTGGAACAACTTTGGCTCCTTGGGGACTAGCGTTTATTCAGTCATACGCAGTCGATAAGAAAATCACAGTTGCCGACCTGCGATGGGAACGCGTCGATGTCATAATCGGCTCGCTACTGACCGGCGTCATCGGTCTTTCGATTGCTGTAGCGTGCGCCGCAACACTCCATCAAGCTGGGATTCCAATCGAAGATGCGAGAGACGCTGCGATCGCGCTGCAACCTTTGGCGGGTTCTTTTGCAACGGTTCTATTCGGTGCGGGCCTACTAGGGGCTTCGCTGTTGGCGGCGGCCATCGTTCCGCTGGCGACAGCCTACTCCATTGCAGAAGGGATTGGAGCTCCCGCTTCGCTTGATCTAGATTCACACCATTTTCAGTATTTCTATGCGGCCTTCGTAGGTTTGACGGTGGCGGCCGTAAGCGTGGTATCTCTTCCAGGTCTGTCTTTGATTCCGCTTATTTACTTAAGCCAAGTCGTGAATGCCGTCCTGCTGCCTTTCCATGTTGTGGCACTGCAAATCTTGGTAAGCGATCCCAAGGTCGTGGGGACTGCGAAAATTGGCAGAGTGGCAACGATTTTGGGCTGGGCAGGGGTAGCGTTGACCATTGCGTGCATCATCGCATTGGCCGTGAGTTGGATTAGCGATCAAGTGATGTAGATCCAGTATTTGATCAGACGCGATATTTCGACCAAAGGTATATACGACTTAACAGGCGCCTCCGCGGAGAGAGTTCTACTCGCCGCGTACAGGGCACCCTCCCAACGTGCCGACTCTTTTTTCGTCAAAAAGTCTCTACCCTCATAACCCAGAAAACAAGCTGCACGAAAAACCGTGGGGTTATGATCGATTAGAGACCTTGATGTTAACCCGGATTTTTCGACCTTCAGAGAGTCGAGAGACTTTGGGCCAAAATTGGCTTTTTTGCCTCGAAATGGCTTTGCCTCGAAATGGCTTTTGGGTGTGACCGTCAGGTTATGTCCAACAGAGACCGGGAGAGAGCCGCGAGAAACCGGCCGGATAACGAAAAGACTGGTGGAAAAACGAAAAAAGGCCGGTGTCATGACAACACCAGCCTTTTTGTTCACACGTGGGTCGAAAACTGTTCGTAACCACCCAATTCAGTTGCGGGAGCCAGACTCCAATCAAACGCAAAACAGAGACGACTTTTCGCTTAAAGCGAGACCAACCCAGGGCAGCTGTTTCGAGCAGAGAGACTGACCTTATGTCCAACTTTGGCGACAAAGAGACGATAATCTGCTCGATGAAGCGGATAACAAATTCACTGAATCCGCGGTTGCTGCGACTGCAATTATCATCACGTAAAACGTTCGCGATTTTGCAATGTCGGATCGCGTGAAGAATGGATAGGATGTGATGACTCCAATTGAATTCACAACACTCTATTGACGATATTTTGCGATGCCTTTCTACTCGACGCACGCTACAAAGACCGTTTACACCTGGACGATCGGCACACAGAGAGCAAGCCGTAAATCAACTACCAATAGCGACTGCATCGGGTATACTTCAATCTAATTGATCCCGCTACCTAGGATAAATAGTGATCGTAACGGACGTAGAACTCGAATACCAAAAGCGTATCGACGCGATGTCGCCGGCAGACAAAATGGCACGAAGCGCAGCGATGCTCGCTTGGACTCGGCAGCAAATGGCTAGGCAATTTCGCAATGCGAATCCGACTCTTTCGGACGAGCATGTAAGGTGGCAGGTTGCCTTGAAACTCTATGAGCACGAGCCGGACGTGATCAGACTCATAGAGGAATATCTTCAACATGTTTCCCGTTGAAGCGTTTCAAAGAACGATTGAAAAGTTCGTTCAAATTGCCACTGCAATTGAGCTCCCTTTTCATTTGACAGGAGGGTCAATAAGTTCAGCTTATGGCGAGCCACGACTAACACAAGACATCGACATCGTCGTATCGCCTACCACAGCAAAGCAACGCGTCGATGACCTAATTGAGCAACTAGTGGTATCGGATTTTTGGTTCACTGAGCCTGTAGTCCGAAAAGCAATTCAAGAAAACGATCTATTTCAGTTACTCGATAAATCCGAGTGTTTGAAACTGGATGTGTACCCGCGTGAGTTAATACCGGGCGAACTCGGACGATCACAATCGCTCGAATTGTTTGACGGAATCTTTTTGCCAGTTGTGTCGCGCATAGATGCAGCCTTGTCCAAACTCATTTGGATTGACAAAGGCAGCCAACGAAGTCGACGTGATTTTCGTGGCATCTTTCGTAACTGCGATAGCACACAACAAGACGTCATTCGAACGCATGCACTGAACATAGGATTGGTCGGGTTGCTTAACGAAGTTCTGTTAGAATCTGATGAGATTCGTTGACCAATGAAGTGATTGTCGACGTGATGCTTTTCTTCTTATATGAGTCCTGAAGCAGCAAGTCTATCGAATTTGCGGTTGTTATACATTACATACTTCTTCGAGCGAGCTCGTTCGCATATTCCAGTTGATAAGACCTCCTACCGATGTCGCCGTTCGATAGAACATTGCTCCAACGCAACAGGTACTCGCAGTTAGGCAAAGCAAGGAAGGGCGTGAACCAGTTTGGATGCGATGGGGTTTGATTCCGTCTTGGGCTAAAGATGCGAAGATCGGTAACAGCCTGATAAACGCTCGAGCTGAAACCATCGCCGAAAAACCTTCGTTTCGAACAGCCTTTAAACGTCGGCGTTGTTTAGTGATCGCAGATGTATTCTATAAATGGTCCAGGTTCGAAAAAGTAAAAATTCCTTTCCTGATCACGCTGAGAAGTCGATCCACCTTTGCATTCGCAGGCCTCTGGGAGCAATGGAAAGAACCAACTGGGTATTGGATCGAATCGACTACCATCATCACAACGAATCCCAACTCGCTCATGGCAAGCATCCACGATCGGATGCCCGTTACCCGCTCCGCGAATCGAATCTTAAGACAGCAATCGATTGTCAGATCGTTTTGTTATGTCGTTTGGCTCCGTCGATGCGCTGCTACTTGAGACATGCACTTGAACGCAGTCTGCGCGCTGCATCTCTGGCATCTGCTTGTTTTCTTGGAATCGAACGTAAACGCCGCAAGTGCTTTTAGGAAAATAGTTTGCGATTGCATTTGTGCGGTCCATTCGTGACGGCACGGCGTTTGTTAAAGAGGTAAAGCGAATCCCGAAATGACTCGGGAAAAGGCCAAACCGTTCGCTACTGGGAACCTCTGCGATGAACCAAATAACCAATGACCACGATGAAACGGAAGTCGCGCAATTGCGACCGGCTTCGCTCGCTGAGAAATTCATCTCTGCATTCTTTCATGAGTCGAATATCAAGTGGATGCTTTTCGTCGGCGCAGCGATTGTCGCCGTCTCTTCATTGAAGCTCGTTGTGCAGCAATGGGCCGAATGGTCTACGGTCCTTAAGTTTCTCTCGATCCTAGCCTATATCGGTGTTGTCTATGGATTTGCCGAAGCGAGCGACAAGCTATTAGGCTTGCGTTCGACGTCGACTGTTTTGAAAATGCTGACTCTTATACTTCTACCGATTAGCTTCTTTTCATTACCATGGCTTTCCGCGAATGCCTCAAACAACTTTGCTTCTCTCGTCCCGCTTCTGATTGGTGGCGGGATTTTCGCGGCAGTAATCTCTGGTCGCGTTTTGAGCCACTTTCTGCGGGGCCGGCAAATAGCCTTTCAAGCCGCATACCTAGCGCTCGCAATCGCAGGTGCTTTGCCAGTGATGGCAGATAGCAACCTAGTTGCCGGAGCGGTGATATGGGCGGTTGGTACAATCGGCATCGTCAAAGTCAATCGCCATGTCTTCTGGCTTGCCGAGCAGTATCGCAAACCAATGGTATTCGGTTTCTTGCCGATTCTTCTACTTGGCTCGCAAATGTTTGCGCTGTTGGCAACCAAGTTAGATTGGATGGAACATATCGAGTGGCTTGGGTTCGGGCTTGTTCTATGTGCCGTTCCGATCATGCTCACTGCAAGAACAGTCGCATCTGTTTTTCGAGCTCGTACAGGTGGACTCATTACGACGATTCCAGTCGCGATAGTTATTCCTACCTTCGTTTCTTTAGTGATTGGGTTAGCTGGAGTCGCTGTTTCGTTCCATGGATTCCATTGGGTTGGACCGACTACGAAGGCCGTCGTGCCAACTGCGGCTTTGGCTTCCGTGTTGGCGTTGATCGCCGCACGTGACAGTCGCAGTTCAGGGTTCACATGGCTGGCTATTGTGCTCATGGCGATCTGCTATCAAGTGGCTCCAACCTTGGTCTCGACCTTTGCAAAGCAAGTCATAACCGTTGCCGCGGAATCGTTGTCGGAGGAACGCTTGCCTTACGCGTTCTACGGTCTCACTTATCTACCTTTGTTACTTGCATGGTCCGTCGCGAGTCGTTTACTTGGGAAGCAGTCGCATTTTGCAAGACCTCTCCAAGTTGCCGCAACCGGATTGACGCTATTGCTGATGCCACTGTCTCTGACTCATTTCAAGGCAGCCTTCCTTATCCCGATTGTGCACTGTGTTTTGTTTCTATTCTATGCGATCAACTGGCAAGATCGCCGTTACGCAGCCTTCAGTCTTCTTACGGGGACGATCGCCGTAGCGTTCCTCGTTCCCTATATCAACGCTATGCTTGGGAATTGGATCGACATCTTTCATATCGGAACTTGCTTAGGGATCGCCGGATGCGGGCTTCTCATCGTTCCTGTCGATCGATGGCTGGAACGAGTGCCGTTGCCGACCAGTCAATGGCTTCCGTGGCCAACTTGGCGCGATGGAACTTACGTTTCTGTGGGTCGATGCTGGGGCATGCTAGTCATGCTAGCTCTGGGAAGCATCTGGGTTGGACTGTCGGTAAGTCGTCTCGGCGACGACATCACAACACCTCAGTACACCGTAGCATTCCTTTGCGGCATTGCAACACTCATTACCGTAAGGGATACGAGGCACTACCTAGCAGGCCTCGCTTTCTCACTAGTAACGCTCGTTGTCATCGCAAGTGTGATGTGTGCGATGAACTGGAGTCTTAGCGAACTGATTGACGCGATCGCTTATGTGTCGGTTAGCGTTTCGATCTTTGGTTACTTAGCCGTAATCGGAGTTCGACGCACCCTTGCGATCGACTGGAACAACGAACGGAGATTACTTGGTCTGACGGTTGCCAACATAGAATCTAAAACCAACTCTTCATCCAGGGCGAACGCCAACCCATGGATGGCGTTGCTTCTCCCGCTTGCTGACTTGGCGACACTTTTTATTGCCGGAATGTTATCGGTCCATGGAGTTGCTTTGCTCCAAGCGAGTCTCGCAATGGATCACAGTGGCTTACTCACCAGCGGAATAGTTGTACTGGTTTGGATGCTGTTTGCGATTGGTGTACTCAAGAGTCGCACCGTCACAGCACTTCTCGTGGTTGCATCACCCTTACTCGTGTCGTCATTCCTACAGTCAAATGGCTATGTAGCCTCAGACCTTCGCTACTCAGCACTCATTTGGGCGATCACGTTGTTTGTCGCAGGGGTCATTCCTCGTCGATGTGAACAAGCTTTGCGAGTAGAGAGCGATGTGGTAAATGAAGCGACGACGAGTGAACTGTCAAGTGAACTGACAACTTACGTTCCAAGCGTTCTAGGTCCCTTTTTGGGGATTCTATGTGTCTTTAGCGTTTGTATGTTTTCAATACCGATTCAGATTACAGGCTTGATATCGTTAGTATCGCTCTATTTGCTTTACCAGCCTGAAGTGGAAACGAAAAGGTTTACTTTAGGATGTATCTGGGCGAATGCAGTTGTATTGATGGCAATTCTTCCAGCGATCGGAATCGATGCTCATGCTCTCGCGAATCAGCTGTTGTGGGGAGAAGACACGGTATCGCGTCAGATTCCCAGCTTATTGGTCGTGATGGTAGTGAACAGTGTGTTGATTCGAAGTTTCGGCTTGCGGTTCCATCCACTCTGTCACGCTGTTTGGAGTGAGCTACTTCGCCTAAGCTCGTTCGCACTCTTACTAAGTCTCTTCGCAGTCGCTGAGCTCTCGGTGACCTCGGTCGTTCTATTGATTTTCGCGACCCTCACGATGGCGGTCCAGGAATTCTTAGTCGCAACTCGGGAGCGAAGCGAGGTCGGTGTGTGGTTGGCCATGGAGATTGTTGGTGTGTGTGCATTGATTTTGCTGGTCCATGGTTGGCTATTCGTAAACAGTGGATATGGAGTGTTAGTTGCTGTTTTAGTCGGATTGCTGATGCAGTGGCTGAGTAAGATTTGTACGGAATCTGAGTCGTTCCAAATCGCATCGAGACCTTTGCTAGTTGTTGGCCTCACGCTTACCCTGTTGGTCACTAGTGTTGGAGTCTTTTCACTATTCTTTCTACCGAAAAATATGCCGTGGACAGCATTGGCGATCTTTGTCGCTGCGTTTTCGCATGCCTATCAAGGCTGGACGACTGGCCGACGCTGGCATGTCTGGTTAGCGATCACCATGGTAAACATTGGGATTGCAAACTTGAATCGAATGTGGGGTTTCGAGGATCTCCAACTGTACTTGGCTCCAATCGGCATCTCGATTCTCGGATTGGTTGAACTGATGAAGCATGAGATACCTCAGTCGGCTCATAAACCGATTCGAATCGTCGGTTCCTTATTCATTCTCGTCTCACCCGTCTTCGATATTCTTGGAGGCAGTTGGTGGCATATGTTTTCGCTGATGGTGCTATCGGTTCTTGTTGTACTGATTGCGATCGGATTGCGTGTTCGAGTTTTGATGTTCACTGGAATTGCGTTCTTGTTCGCGGACCTCCTTGCGATGCTCGCTCGCTCTGCAATCGATCACCCGCAGATGCTATGGGTGAGTGGATTATCGCTAGGACTGCTCGTCATGGCGATGGCTGCGATTTGTGAAGTCTACCGCGAACGATTACTCTCGCGAATGCGGTTTTTGAGTTCCGAACTAGCGAATTGGAACTGATGCGTTTGTTGTTTGAATTGTCTGTTTTGTTTCTCACTTAAGGAATTAGATTATGGCTTGGTTATCTCAGTTTTCATTGGTTATGCGATCAAGTGTTACGGCTTTGCGTGAACAGATCGAAGATCCCGAAAGAATGTTGCATCAGCTGATCGTCGATATGCAATCCGAGTTAGACTCGGTTCGCTCGAGTGTCGCCGAAGCGGTAGCAGATGAAATACTCATGCGGAAAAGAATTGAACGTGAGCGTGCCGAAGAGGCAAAGTGGCTTGAACGAGCCACGATCGCCATGGGGCGTGGAGACGAGTCGACTGCGCGAACTGCGCTCGAGCAAAAGTTGGCATCAACTCAACGCCTAGCGCAGTACACTGCCGACCACGACAAGCAAGCGACGGAAGTAGAGAAGCTGAAGTCCTCGATCCGTGATTTAGAGGACAAGATTCGACAAGCTCAGCATAAAAAGACACTTCTGGTCGCGAGGTTAGCCAGAGCGAGAACTACGACCAAACTTCACACCGCGATGGAACGAACAGACCAAAAATCAGCGTTTGCCCAGTTTCAAAGGCTTGAGGATCGTGTCGATCGACAAGAAGCCAAGATTCAAGCGTGGACCGAAATGGATGGGGACGCAATTCCTGAAAGCGAGATCGAAAGGGAATTCGAAAAACAGGAACGCCAATCGAAAATCGAAACAGAATTGGCTATGCTGAAACAAGGGATAGTTTGAAGTCGAGTATCCGGATTCGTAAGACTCCGGAAGGAACCAATAGAACTTGATGGTATGAGGACTTCGAGTCCGAGTACCATTTCATTGAGTTCAAGTATGAGATAAGGCCAAGATGTGGGTAATTCAGAGGTCTAACGACTTCTGCTACGCGCGAGGCGTATCAATAGTTTAGGTTGGGACGATTGCTCGACGGTATACGAATATGATTTCCTTCTTAGTAATGCTTGGTACTTGGTTGGGTGTTGACCGGATTAGGATAAGTACCCACACTGGCCGAATGGGGCGATTAGAGAAAGGAGATCGATTCCTTTGGGAGGAGTCGATCTTCGAAGTTATTGGTCATGAAGTTGTGTGGGAACGAGAGTCAGAATCTTGTGTTCGATTGGTCCTTTCCAATGTGGTTGACCGTTCGACAGATCCACACGAATTGATCCTGAATGCTCAAACAGAACCGACAATACGATTAACGGGTAAACTTCGAATGAATACAACTTTTGGACTTCAAGAAATCGAGATCAGTAACGATGAGATTGTTCCGATCAGTCACCGAGAATTGACGCATGATTGATCGATTGGAGCCCTTGGTAGTTGGGTTTGCTGGACTGTTCGAAATCGTCTTGCTGCTATTACTCACTCAGCCGATCAATCGAACGCAAGTTGCACCATGGCTAAAATGGTTGGTCGGTGGGGCTATTCTTTATCACTTTGGATACTTTCTTCGCGTCTTGTTACAGTCGGAACACAACACATCTGCGGTCGCACTGGATAGGGTTGCGATGGGATTGCTTTGCGCAGGTTTGCTATTGATGCCATCAGCAATGTTACATGCTGCGATTAGGCTTCGTGATTTTAATGCCGACGAAGGTCTGCGGCTTGAGAAAACAGATTGGAGATACTGCCTTCTTTATGCTCCAATTATATTGCTGGGTTATGCCGCATGGCTAATTTACAACGGACCCGCAGGGGACTTTATCGCAAGTGTCCAGCCACTGACGATCGTATATCTGGGATGGCTCGCAATCGCAAACGTTCTCTCCGCTGTCTTATTCCTGCGAGTTGGTGTCCGGGTTCCCAATCTCATTGCAAAGAAGTTTTTTCTACTTAATAGTGGCCTTCTTGTGCTACTTACCGTTGGAGTCGCAGTTTATGCGGTGGGATCGATAGGGACGCGATGGGAACCGTTTTGCCGCGTCGCAGTAAGTATGTTACCGCTCATTCCAGCCGTGGTGTTTGTTTGGTTCACATTCAAGAGTCGGCTGCTGCCGGTTGTCTTTGAACAATCGATTATTTATGGTGGAATTGTTCTTAGCATTCTGCTTCTGCATCGATTAATCATTACGCCGATCATGATCTCGATGCGAGAGCGGTTTGATGTCGATTTCATTATCATCGAAGTGTTGGTGGTGACGTCACTTATATGGTGGATTCGACCATTACGGAGACGAGCCGCGGAGTCGCTTCGTTTTTTGCTCAGTCCCAATGCCTTCCGCGTTCGTGACTCGACTCGCTCGCTCGCCCGGGAAGTTGCTCAGCGGCCTGTCGTTAGCACAGATGTTCATTGTGACTGGTTTGTGCATCAACTAAGGGAGCGATTTGAACTAAGTTGGGCTTGCATCGTTCATCGCTCCTCCGATCGCAACATGCGAGGCCTGCGGCGGTATGAGGCCGGCCAGATGAAAACTGAGCCGATATCGATAGCCACGGGTTCATCCCGGAATTTGAGCGTTCTTGCGCACTCAGAATCGAATGGCTACGTGCCACCCGAGGCTAGAGCATACGGCTCAGGAAAAAATGCGTTTTCATCAGCCCATCCTGACACTGGTGTTGACAGCACGAAATTGCGAGACAACTCGTTTACGGTTCTGTTGGATCACTTCAAAGTGAGTTTGAAGTCCATGGAGCGAGGCGAAGAGGAGACGGTTGCGATTTCAAACGAGATGGAATTGCTGCGTTGCGATGTCGCTTTTCCAATGCAATACAAAACTATTGACGCAATGGTTCTATTCGGCAGTCGTCGGCGTTTCGATCGTTTGGCTGACGAACAGATTAATTCATTGTCGGTGGTCATCGATCAATTCGCGGCGACGTTACAGAACCATCATGATGAGGAGCTACGACGCCATGCGGAACGACGAAGCTTACAGCAAGAAAAGTTATCGACGCTTGGTTTGATTTCAGGTTCTCTGGCACACGAACTTCGTAACCCTCTTTCGTCAATTCGTACAATAGCCAGCCTCGTGTCGGAAGATCTCTCGGGCGAGAACCCTAACCAGCACGACTTGCGTTTGATTGTGTCCGAAGTCGATCGACTGACAAGAACCCTGCAGCGTATGCTCGAATTCGCAAAACCAGCCGAATACGAGAATGTAGTCACCGAGCCCGATCGAGTCATCTCGCGTCTCCTGTCGATTATGGACTATTATGCTAAAGAACTACGAATCAAACTGGATGTTCGATTAAATGCTCCAGAATCAAAAGTTCTTGCTTCGGATGCCGCGATGAACGAAATCTTTATGAACCTTATTAAGAATGCGATGGAGGCGGCGAAGGATTGTCGTGAAGCGAATGTCCAAGTGAACAGCGAAACCACAGACTTGGTTTATCGAGTTACCATCATCGACAATGGAACGGGAATCTCGTCCGACCGGCTGGCAAACATTTTCTTGCCATTTGAAACAAGTAAGCCAAGTGGAACTGGTCTAGGGTTGTACATCGTCTCCGAGCGAGTTCGAGAGTTGCGAGGGACGATTCGGGTGACTTCAGAAATGCGGTGTGGTTCGACGTTTGTCGTGGAGCTACCACTAGGAGAACCAGGAAGCATATGAAGATACTGATCATCGAAGATGACGCTACGGCGCGATACGCACTCCATCGTGCAGTTCGCGGCCACGGGCGTGAAATCATCGAAGCCGACGATGGCCAGCGAGGACTCGACCTACTTCGTACAAGCAGCGCGGACTTAGTTTTTCTCGATCTGAATATGCCCCACCGAGACGGGCTATCAATCCTCGCGGAAATGCGAGCACATCCGGATTGGGTATGTCCCGAGATTGTTGTGCTTACCGCTAATGACAACATTGAAATGGCCGTCGAATGCATTCGACGTGGGGCTGCTGATTTCATCACAAAACCCTATGAAATTGAACAGGTACGATCGATTGTCTCGCGCAGCCAGAAACGCTTTGAGCTCGAGCAGCATGTGGCTCAATTAAGTGCTCAGATCGAATCTGTTCCTCAACTGGGAGAAATGTTTAGTGTGAGCGCGACAATGCATAAGGTGTTTGAACAAGTTCGCCGCGCAGCCGTCTCCTCACTGCCAATCTTGATACGCGGAGAGAGCGGCACCGGTAAGGAGTTGGTTGCTCGCGAACTTCATAGGCTAAGTGATCGAAGCAACAAGCCATTTGTCGCCGTCAATACAGCTGCGATTTCTGAGAGCCTCATTGAAAGCGAGTTATTCGGCCATATTCGCGGAGCGTTCACAGGTGCCGATCGGAATCGTGAAGGAGTCTTTCGAAAAGCGAATGGCGGCACGTTGTTTTTGGATGAGATAGGTGACATGCCTTCAGGTGTGCAGACGCGTCTTCTGCGAATCCTTCAGGAAGGGACAATGACCCCCGTTGGAAGTGAAGATACAGTCACCGTCGATGTACGTGTGCTTAGTGCAACGCACCAGGATCTCGAGTCCGCGATGGAGCAGAATCGTTTTCGATCTGATTTATACTATCGGCTACGAGGGATTGAGTTGCGATTGCCTCCGCTTCGATCGCGTCGTGAAGATATCTTACTGCTTGCAAATCGATTTCTAGGAAATCAACATGAGTTTGGAGTCGATTGTTTCGCACCGATGCTAGGACACGGATGGCATGGGAACGTTCGCGAGTTAAAGCAACGCGTGGAAGGCGCTGCAGCCATGGCTTCAGAACGAATGATAACTCCTGTCGACTTAGGTCTAAGTACTTTCGAAGCGTCGGTAAATGAGGACGCTTCCTTTAGCGAGTATTTTGACATGCCTTTGACCGAAGCCAAGCAATTGCTTGTCGAACGCTACGAGCAGAAAGCCATTGAGCGAGCACTGAGATTGGAAAACAACAATATCTCTGCTGCCGCTCGGCGACTTGGCATACATCGCCAGAACTTACAGACCAAGTTAAAAAACGCCTGCGATGATTAAGTCCAGGCAGAGACATCAATTCCGACTTTGATGGTTGACGGCGGAATCGAAAACTATAATGATTTGCGAAGTAAGGACGGAGGCGAAACGTGACCTCTCAGCCAACCACGAGCGGTAGATCGAGGAATTCCTTGTTCGAGAGCAATCTCGACACTCCCAGCACTTTTAACTATCGCTTGTAGTCGATGGTCGTATTTACGTTGAATTCGAGAAGTAGCAATCATGATCGAACAATCATAATTGCACTTTACGGTGGGTAGGTTAGCACGAGTACTCGCCCACAAAAGTCCGACTGCTGTGATAATCTGCACGTCGCCTTTCATTTTATAAAATTTGTGTGTTCACATATTTTCGTGAAGCGAAAGGCGACTTTCTTTGAATGCTTGGCCCTAACGTCGTTCAGGTAGCAGCGTGTAGTCCGGGAAGTTGCCATAGGGCCGATCGCCCGGCTTGCCACAGGTGACCGACTGCACCAAATAGGAGCCACCGACGAAGCAACCTTTCCACGACGCCCCCATGCCTCCGAAAACCTCATCGTTATCTCCGCGTGAGCGCATCCGGTTGATGCCTACTTTGAAGGAACGCAGTTCGGAGGCGATCTCGCGAGCTGTGGTCGGATCGTCGCAGGCGATCGATGAGACCAGGTTTCCGTTGGAGATGTTCATTTCGCTGATCAGTTCCTCGACCCGATCGACGACCACGATCGAGTCGATCGGGCCGAAAGGCTCGTTGTGATGAAGGCGGCAATTGCGAGGCACGTTCAGCAGCGAGATCGGCGCCAAGTAGGCCGAAATATCCTGTCCGGGCAGGAAGCGGTCTTCATTGAGCTCGCTCTCGAAAAGATTGATCGCTCCGGCGCCGACCGCCTCCGAATACATCACCCGCAACTCCTCAACCTTACGTGGATTGATCAGCGGTCCGAAGTCAAGATCGGGTAGCGGCGCATCGGGGCTATCGACGAGCAACGGGTTGCCGATCTTCAGCGACTTTAGGACCGGCAGGTAGACGTCCAGGAATCGTGGCAGGAGCGAACGCCGGACAACAAAGCGGACGTAAGCGGTGCACCGCTGCTTGCCGTAGGCGTAACCCTTTTTGATTTGAGTGGCCAAGTCATTCCAATTGCTATAGTCCCATATCCCATAACAATTGACCCCCTCCATCTCCAGCATGTATCGTTTATCTCGGTCGTAGAGGCTTGCGGCGATATCTCGACCATTGGACTTGCCTCCCACAAAAGCCAATGCATCGACGTCCTGGTTGCGGACCAATGCTTCGGAGAGTGCGCCTCCGGAACCGGAGACCAGGGAGACCGGCAGGCCGCAGCGGCGAGCAAGTGCAAAGCCGATGGTCAGAGAAAAGAGCCCGCCGTCGGTAGGGGTTTTTGCGATCACAGCGTTGCCAGCGAGCGCCTGCACCAACACGGAGTGCATCAGCACGGAGTAGGGGTAATTCCATGAAGCGATGTTGGAGATCACGCCTAGTGGCGTGCGTCCGGCCAGCATCGGCTCGATCTGCTCCACGTACCACTCGACACCGGAGATGCAGCGGTCCACATCGTCCTGAGCCAGCTTCAGAGGCTTGCCGATTTCCCACATCAGCAAGCGCGAAATGAGCTCCCGATGGGCACACAACAGATCGAGGCAACTGCTTACCCGTCGGCGGCGTTCGTCAAGGTCGACCTGCGTCCAGGATTGGTGCTCATGGGCGGCGAACTTCACCGCACGTTTCGCTGCCTCCAGATCGATCATCGGTATCCGCCCAAGCTCGCTGCCGTCGACCGCGGTGGCGTAACGTTTACCGTGGCCTGGGTTGCCCCACTGGCCCTCAATCAAGTTGAGCGGATTACCATCGTTATCAAACGCTTCGGGCACAGCCGATCGTAGTTGACCTAGCAGTTGCCCCCACTGCACGCTGGGGGCGATCATGAGTGCCATGGGTTATGACCTTAACTAAATTGACGATTGGGGAATTGAGTCGCGGAGCTGAATGGTAGTGCCGTGTCAAGTTGAATACGGAAGTCATAATCGTGAAAACGTTGACAAACGCAGGGAACGGGCGTGGTTTCGTCTTATATTAACCCACTCTGTGCAAAAAGTGCGCTCTGATGTTTTTCGGTCTTTGAAGATAGATGGAATGCGACAGTCAGCGATGCGTAGCAAGTTAATCTGATCGAATTCGATTCGGATTACCTCGACCTGAAGGTGCGATAGATGCGTCGGCGCAGACAATTGCTAATGCTGAATCAAAGCTTGATTTCAAACGCGTTCTATTCAGAGAAGGTGTTACGCAGCTTTGCGTGAGTAGCTCTTGAGCAGTCCACTGAGTCGTTCGTTACAATGGATGTCACCCAAGCGAATAGTATTAGGTACCGTTAATGACTTAACTGATATTTTGCGATTCTTCGGTGGCAAACCTCTTTCGATCAATTAGTTATCTAAACCCTGGTGAGGTCTTTCGGAATGATAATGATCTTTGTACTGCGAGCAGAGGACATCCATGTGTTTATGTCCGAAAACAACAAAATGGTCCAAGCATTCTTGACCAATACTTTGGATGACTCGTTCGACGAAGGCAACAGTCTTGGGCGAGGGTTAAACTGCCAGCGGTTTGAGTTGAAGAAATCTATCATTGCTACGAACGTATAATGCAAAAAGAAACGATCTCAAAGCCTGACCTTATCGCCCAACACAATTGCAGCAATTTAGAAAGAGAAAAAAATTTTGACTCTGATTGAGAAGCTCGAAGAAGGGCTAGCACCGTTTAGAAATGAACTTGTAAACCACCGCATCTACGGCGAAATTGATCGCCCTGAAGCCTTGCGGCAATTTATGGAGCAACACGTCTTTGCTGTTTGGGATTTCATGTCGCTTCTCAAGGTATTGCAACGACGTATTTGCTGTGTTGAAGTACCCTGGATGCCTCCAGTTGATGCAAAAGCCTGCCGCTTCATCAACGAGATCGTGCTTGCCGAAGAATCTGATGGCGATAGCCAAGTCGGGTTCGCAAGTCATTTTGACATTTATCACCGTTCGATGAAGCAATGTGGAGCGAACACCACCGCCATCGACTCATTTATCGGCGAACTTCGCCGGGGTGTCCCAGTTCGCACAGCACTCGAACTACCAATTATTCCAAAAGCTAGTCGGCTTTTCGTGGAGCATACATTCACAGTCATCGAAAGTGGCAACTTGTGCGGAATAGCTTCGGCCTTTACCTATGGACGAGAGGATTTGTTGCCGGATGTGTTTCAACGCATTGTGGACAAGCTAAATGTCGAGGCTGGCGGGCAATTGGAGGACTTCAAGTATTATCTTGAACGGCATATTGGATTGGACGGCGATGAGCATGGACCGATGGCAAGAAGGCTTGTGCAGTCGCTATGTGGTTCAGATGAGTCCAATTGGAAAGTGGCGGAAGATACTGCTGTGAATTGCCTGATCGCTCGGCGAAAATTTTGGGATGGAATCTGTGATTCGGTCAACGAACTTCGATTGTCGAATTATTGAATGACTCACAAGAATCCCAATCTCCCTGAAAAGATTTGCATTGCAGCGTGCAAAGACATTCTGGATTTTTCTGACGAGTTTGCGTCAGGTTGGGTAAAACTTTGGTCTTCGGTTACTCGGGAGTGCTAGGAGTGACCGAGATTATGCGTTTTGATATCGTCTGCTCTTGAATCTAACAATGCGAAGTAGTCCTACAGACTCATTTTCTTGAAGGTGACGCGGATGATTAGACAGTCGGTTGTTGGATGTTTTCAGAATTGTTCGGTTGCGATCAATCTGTTTAGCTTGAGTCGGGTTCACGTTTAAGCGTGATCGTTGGTTGAAGGGTGATCGACTGAGGGGCCATCGGTTGGCATTTGGGACAGGTCACAGCGAGGTTTGTTTCTCTGCGACGTTGGCGGGCGATCATTTTTGCCGCTTGTATCTTCTCGGGTACATCAGTGCCTTTTTGAAAATACATCTTGTCTGGAGTTTGACCCTTGAAGGCGGAGTGTGGAAGTGTTGAGTTATGCTCGTTGACATAAAAGCGAATTAAATGCTCTACGGTTGTGAAGGTGTCGAGCGAATTTAGGTACAGCCAGTTATTCTTCAACTGACGCCACCAGGCTTCGATCATCGAATTGGAGAAGCGAACGTCGACTTGAGCTAGGACTCGTTTGATTGATCCATCAGTCTCAAGTGCATCCATCGTCTTGTTGAAGTTCTCAATGCCGTTGTCCATTATGACTTTTGGGATTGTTGATGTTGTGTCAGTCGCTGTGATAGTTGTCGTTACTTCTCTAAGGTTGGTCGCTGCATTGTTCAAAAGTTCAGCGGTGATGGATGCATCGAAAGTCTTCTCAAGCTTCCATGCTACAATTCGTCGCGAGTAGTTATCGATCACTCCGCTGAGGTAAAGCTTAGTGCCATCAAGCAATCGAATGATAGTCATATCGACGTGCCATGTTTCGTTCGGTTTGGTGGCACGGATTCCCACCGTGGGTTTCGCTGGATAGATTCGCGTTCGCTGTCGTCGCCATTGATGAATCTTGATCAGTCGATACCAAACTCCCGCTGACGCATGGATCTTATCAAGTCGCATGGCTAGTTGTGATAAACCTCGAGTTGTACCGGCTCTTTCTCCCGCCAGTCTACCGCGACAGCCTCCTCGGCTTCCGCCTGGCCGTGAGTTCCGCCGGAATCCCCGAATCGACCGAGGCAGACAAGTAATACGGAGCGAGCGACTGCGCCTGCAAACCGGAAATCGATGGCCCTCTAATTTGGGACGAAACGGAGTCGTCTTAGGTAGCGATGGTTGGCATTTCGAGTCGTCTCAAAACCCTGAAATCGGCACGCGTCGTTTTTCGAGTCGCGCTGAGTCGCCAAAACACTGGGGTTTTGCATGTCTCGGTCTGCCCACGATCCACACCTGTGGAGGCGGTTGGATTCGAACTATCAGAGTGATGTTTTGAAACGCGGGGATGGCGAGGATAGGCCGAAACGGCCTATCACTTGATCCAATGATTGAGCGGCTCGCAAGTGCCTGGTATCATGCAACTTCGGGTCGGGGCTATCTTGAGTGAGAGGCTGCATTGGTACAGCCTACAGGGGTGGCTGATCCGACTAAGAACAAGTTGGGCGTCGTAGAGGGGATATGCGCGAGGGTATCGAAATAGAACCAGGAAAGTTGTTGCGTGTGCTGCCTGCGTTTGAGGCATCGGCGTTGGCAGACGCCTGGCTCGAAATATTTGCCAACAATAGGCGGGGGGCAAATACCAAGGCGTACCTTTGGCATACCTTCAGCGCTAATCGCTACCCCTCCGCTATGGGGAAAGAGGCGTTGGCGCAGTACGAGCTTCAAATTACAAGCGAGTACATTGTGCTTTCAAACGATAGGGATGTGGCTTTTGTCACCGACCAACGTCCTACGAATTGCTACTTGTCCGACTGGTATGTATTTCCCGAGAACTTTGCATGGACCATGGCCTTTACACATGAAGACGGTTGGCTTGGCCCGTACTTCGCTCGCCATGAGAGGTTTTCTGAACTCAACCGTGAGAACGAAATGAAGATCCGTAAGGCCCGTGAGGCCGAGGCGGCGAGGTTGAAAGGTTGGCGGTGAGTTGCCGCCAAAATCGGGTAAGCCTGTCCGTCGCCGGGCACCCATCCCACACCACCGTTGACTCACCGCTCCACCATCACCTTCGCCACATCGGCCGCCTTGTAAAAACATCCTCTATCGAGTTGATCGTTGCCGTTATGCTTTAGGTCAGCCTACATGATGCAATCCGACGAGAACCCCAATACAGGTTAGGCAGCAGCTAAAACAGATGACAGTGATTGCTAATTTAGGAGCCATGCTCACGTTGTTTCTTGGATCCCTAGGATTGTTGTTTCCAAAACGAATCTGTCGACTCTTGGGGATCAACCCAGATGGTCCACTCGGAGTTTCGGAATTAAGAGCCACCTATGGAGGTTTCTTTTTATTTCTCGGAGCCGGATGTCTCTTCACTCAATCTGAGGCAGCATTTCAAGTGGCTGGCATAGCATGGTGTGGGGCTGCACTAGCCCGATTGATGTCGGTAGTCATCGACAAAAGTCGCTCTCGCGAAAACATCGTTGGATTCTTCGTCGAAGCGATCATCGGCTTGATGATGTTATCTGTGCTGCTCACCTCCTCATAATACATAACCGTTAAGTCATAATGATAACGCCACGTACCCTTATCCTGATCGATATCGCGGGGGCAATTTTGACCAGCATGATCACTCTGGCGTTGTTCGCGACCAATATTATTCCTACAGGAATGCCATCGTGGACCCTCATCCTTCTGGGAGTTGCGGCAGCGTTGCTTGGATTGTTCGGAGCCTATCGATTAGCAACTGCGAGCAATCACTTAAACACACTCTCATTCCTCGCATTTCTCAATATCGACGTTACTATCTTTTCCGCTGTTCTGTGGTGGAGCAACCTCGATCAGCTAACGCTTCTAGGCCGCTTCTATTTCCCAGTAGAGATTTTCATCATCGACATTCTCTTGCTCTTCGAATTGCGACAATCGCTTTCTAAGGAACTGTGATTATGTCGCCGGATACGATGCTCATGGTGTCCCGTTCGTGGCTACTACGATGACGTTGTGCCCCATCGGTTCATCGTGACCTTGGTTGTCCCTCCCCAAACAACCGATTGACTTACCCCTCCACCATGATCTTCGTCAAGCCGGCCGCCCTGGCGAAATCATCCTCGGTGAACAGCAAGTAACTCTGCTGGGCGATGCGATCCAAAGTCGAATCGCGTATCGGGTTACTGTAGTAAGTCGCCTAGCGGACAGCATCACAATTTTACAATGCCACGGATTACCTTGAAGCCGCCAATGATTGTCGAACCACCGTATTCTTTCGCCAAACGCAGGAGGGCATTGTGAAATCCACAGTTGGGAAAGGTTGATCCGACTTGGGCAATTGCAGACCTGCTCATTCCCTTTCGGACCCAGCCCTGTGTGGCATCGATCCAATCAGCCTTGCGGCAGGCCTCGATGACGTCCTGATGCGTTCCCTGGTATCTCAACAACTTGTGATGCCAATGGATTGCGCCTCGCAAAGCGTCCGGCGCTAATCCCCAACCGAACTTTTCGTTATCTTTGTGTGCTACTGCGTCTGATGGTTCAAGGTAAGCCAGTTC
>JAPLNI010000022.1 GCA_026692865.1 Planctomycetota bacterium | reverse complement strand
GTCGCTGCATGTAACCAATCCTGCTCATGGCGGCGCGTTACTGAAGCTACACACCGGCAGCGATCAATTCGTGAGACCAAGCTTGGGTTCCTGGGTGACATACGGGCTTGGCACCGAGAACGAGAATCTTCCAGCCTTCGTCACGATATGTCCAACCTTAGCACATGGCGGCGTCAACAACTGGGGAGCAGCCTTCCTACCAGCCGATTGCCAAGGTACTCCGATTGGAAATGCGAGCTTGCCAGCCGAACTTGCTAACGTCAAGCATATCAACAACGCGAGGATCGGGCTTTCGCTCCAACGTCGCCAATTGGACCTCTTACAATCCCTCAACAGCGATCACCTCAAGAACTCCGATTCGGATGAAGTTCTCAACGGAAGGCTAAAGTCGTTTGAACTTGCTTACCGCATGCAGTCCGCCATGCCCAACATTCAGAATCTATCAAACGAGACTCGCGACACCATGCGGCTCTATGGAATAGATGACCCGATGACGGAAAACTTTGGCCGACAGTGCTTGATGGCTCGCCGATTATTGGAAAATGGAGTTCGGTTCGTTCAAGTAACCCATAGCGATAGTGAAGTTCAGTGGGACCAGCACGGAGATCTCTATCAAGGACATACGAAGAATGCGTCAGAAGTCGACAAACCCATAGCTGGATTTTTGAGCGACCTAAAGTCACGAGGTTTACTCGATGATACGCTGGTATTGTGGGGAGGTGAATTTGGAAGAACGCCAACCTGCCAACAGGGAAGCAATGGCCGCGACCATAACCCACATGGATTTACAATGTGGATGGCAGGTGGAGGAGTAAAGGGCGGCTACGCTTATGGTGCTACCGATGAATACGGTTATTACGCACAAGAGAATAAGATGCATATCAATGACTTGCACGCAACGATCCTTCACCTGATGGGACTCGATCACGAGCGACTGACCTATCTTTATGCTGGCCGTCAGTTTCGATTGACCGATGTTGCAGGACACGTCGCCAAAGATATTATCGCTTAAACGTCAGACGAATCAGAAATGTTCTCTTGAGCAAGGTCTCTTGAGCAAGGTCTCTTGCGAGGGTAAGTCAAGTCCAAGGAGTCACGATCGCTTCTCGTAACGATCACAATTGGACTTTGCTTTAGTGCGTAGGTGACGTTGGATTGGCCCAGTGACCGGTTATGTTTTCACCGCGTACGACTAATCCTTTCTTGTGCCAGTCGTACCATGTCGTGACATCGGCTGCCGCATATCGAATGGTAAGCCCACAGCGTCGTCGATTCGACTCATTGGCCTGCGAACCGTGCAAGAGCAAGTCGGAATGCATTGAAAATTGACCGGCTTTCAATGCGACATCGACTTCGGCGTCACCGTAAGACTCGGGATTCTTGACAGCCAAGTCAAGGACTGTATCCACCTCGTCGGTTTCGTCATAGTCAATCAAGCCGTGAAGATGGGAACGCGGAATAAACTTCATGTTGGCGTTCTCCGGATCTGCATCATCAATCGCAAGCCACACCGTTACTGTCTTAGTGGGACTCAACGGCCAATAGGTGCTGTCTTGATGCCACGGAACCCGCTTTCCATCATGAGGCATCTTGCAAAAGAAATGGGAGCCCCAGCAAACCACGTTGGGACCAAGCAAATCCGAAACAGCGTCAAGTATGCGCGGATGCTGAACCAATTGATAAATTCTCGCGAATCGCAGGTGAGCCGTATTGATTGAATAACTCGTTCTTCCTAGTTCAATAAACGCGGCAAGTACACCATCAAAAAACGCTCGAACTTCTCGAGCCTCATCTCGACTAAGCGAGTCAAACGGCATCAGATAACCAGTCTCGTTGTACTGATGAATCTGCGACTTGCTGAGCACCTTTAAATCGGAATTTGTTGACGGGACAAACCCAATCTGCCGTGGTAGTTGAGCCAACTGGGCGGGCGTTGGATTGGGAATTTCATCGACTTTTATATTCATTAGAAGCAGGATTTTACGAGAGGAAATAGATTGAAAATAAGTGATTCTTATTGCGGCTGATTGATAACTTACTGTAATTGCGGTGATGATCAAAAAGCATTTGGTGCCATAACGCAACTATATCACAAGAATGTTGTTTCTCTCGATCTAGAATGAATGCGGCAGCCGATTGCTTGACAATGTCGAATTATCGGAAAACTCAAAAGACGATTAGCTTCTTTTGAACAAGTGTAGCTGGATTCGTAAGAATTCAGCCCTCGGTCGCGACACCAGAATAAGCTATGGACTTCAAAAGTCTTACGACTTCTGCTACGTACACAAACCTGTCGCCATTGCAGTCATTATGATCGTTTTCAGTTGGTCCTCAAGATGTCTGGAAGCGTCGAATGCAATTCGATAAGTTTGCCCGTTGATGGGTGCTCGAATCGAAGACGTTTAGCGTGGAGCCAATAACCAGCGTCTCCTGGTAGTCCGGGCTGGTTTACTCTCGGAATGCCGCCCGCTGCATACAGGGGGTCGCCCTCCAAGGGATGACCAATGTAGGCGAGATGAATACGGATCTGATGCGGACGCCCCGTATGGAGATCGACTTCGAAGACAGTGCTATTCTCGCGTCGCTCAACTACGCGCGCGACGCTTCGCGATGCTTTGCCATTGGGATTGGCGGCGTAGACTTTGCCTAAAACGGGATGCTCATACTTTCCAATTGGCGAATTGATATCGTAAGTTTCCTGAGACGCAACACCGCAACCGAGTGCTTCATATTGCTTCTGAACCAAAGGCCAATTTCGACTGACTGCGGCTGCCGATTTTCGATTCAAAGCGAACAACACAACTCCCGATGTCGCGCGACCTAATCGATGCAGCGGACGCGCGTCGGGAAAATCGATCTGAACCAAACTTAAAAGAGTGTTCTGGAAATAGCCAGCCCCAGGAATGGTCGGTAAACCACTCGGCTTATCAACTGCTAAGAGATCCTCGTCGTGATAAAGGACTCCATATGTTTGCGGCGTTGTTCCTTCCACCCAACCAGGACGATTCCAAACAAGGACCTTTCCGGGGCACAACAACTCATCTCCAGCGGCAACGCACCCTTCTAAAGAAATCTCGCCGCAGTCTAGCCTTGCCTGCCATTGCGGCCCTGTCGAGTGATCAAAATGCGTTGTGAGATACGAAAGTACCGAGTGCCCATTCGCATCGACATCAAGAACCATTCGGTAGCTATAGCCCTGATTGAGCTTCATGAGCAATCCATCATGTAAGGTCGCATACTATGACTTCATCTTCTCTTCTCTTGCTTTTATCCGCTTCGAATATTTCCTTCCCCAAACGTACATTACTTCAATGATTGGATGTAATGTCTTGCCATAATCAGTAATGGAGTACTCGACTTTTGGCGGCACTTCTGGGAAGACTTTGCGATGGACAATTTCGTCTTGCTCTAACTCTCTTAATTGTTGAGTAAGCATACGCTCGCTGATACCCGGTATCTGACGACGCAGCTCCGCAAAACGACACGGACTGCCGTTCATCAATCGGAATAGGATAACTGCTTTCCACTTACCGCCGATTACCGAAAGTGTGACCTCCATCGGGTAATTGCTATCTACTTTTAACTTCGACTTCATCGTTAAAGCTTACCTTTATGTTAGTACCTAACTAATTCGTTTGTACATTCTCGAAGTAAGTATATCCTCTACTATGAAGATAGTGTGGGAAAAGAAAAACATGTTAGACTCTTTCCGGAGAACGCCACCGGGTTTTGCTTTCTATCGTACTCGTACTCAATGAAATGATACACGTACTCGACGGAGCAATTCAGATCGATTAGGAGCATGATTACCGTCGATGACTGAGTACCAGTAAGAAAAGACAGGAAATACGAATAGAACTTTACTCAGATGATGGCGATCAGTGACAGGGTCGATGTTTGCGACTTATCCTCTGTGCTCTCGGTGACTCTGTGTTTCAACCCTTACCTTACAATCATTATCAATCCGATTCACATTAACTCCATTCTTTAAGAAAGACCTTAGAACATGCCGAAAATCGCTATTGTTTATTTTTCTGCCACAGGACACACACAACAAGTCGCCGAAGCGATTGCCGAGGGAGTTCAGTCTGTTGCCGGTACTGAAGTTAGTCTGCATCGTATTGTCGGTGAAGATATCCACAATGGCAGATGGAGCAACGACTCAATCGTTGCAGCGCTCGATGGAGCAGATGCGATTGTTTTCGGTACTCCAACTTACATGGGCGGTTACGCAGGACAATTCAAGGCCTTTATTGATGCATGTGGAGGCATCTGGTATCAGCAGGGCTGGAAGGACAAAGTTGGAGCAGGCTTTACTCACTCACAGGGTTTATCCGGGGACAAGCTAAATACGCTCACCGGTCTGTCGATCAATGCCATGCAACACGGCATGATTTGGGTAGGAACCGCAACGATGTCAGAGGGAGCGACGCCCGAAAAAACAAATCGTTTATCCAGCTACACAGGTGCGATGGCACAATCCAATATGGACCAGCAAACAATCGGAAGTGGCGATCATCAGACGGCCATTATCTTAGGAAAACGCGTCGCCGAAGTGGCAACACGCTGGAACAAGTAACCACGCCGATCGTCGCCAGAATCACCTGGTCATAAAAACGAAATATCTAAGCACGTCGGCAGGAGTCATCTGGTATAAATCATAAAGTCTTGCTCCCCTCGCCCCGGTAATCCGGGGAGAGGGGTCGGGGGTGAGGGGCTTCAGCAAACTATAAGGACATTGCGTTTCGAGATCATTTACCCCCCTCATCCCCAACCCTTCTCCCCCGGAGTACCGGGGGAGAAGGGAGCAGAAATCTGTTATGCCGAAACACTCTTTCCGATGTCCTTAGATGCTAGTGTCACTCGCGGGATTAAATGGAATTTCCTTCGGCACGGTTAATCCACCTGACAAGAGCAACTTCCACGGGGATGAAGCTTCCCACTTAGTGACGATGACTTCTTCGCGAGGAAAAATTAGCGTGTATCCAGACGGTGGAAACAGAGCAATTGGAACGTACACACACGCCAGTGGTTTACCCGTCAGAGAATCGACGCTCTCACCCATGAGAAAGCCAGTCGCGCGAGCGCCGATGTGCGGAAAAGGAACCAAAACGACAGTATCAATCTTCTTCAAGCCGTCTGGACCTTGAACGGCTTGAGACGCATCTCGGACTGCTCGATAAAGAATCGAAACACCAGGAATGTGACCGAAAAACCAGTCGATCCAACGGCTGACTTTCGACTGGAATGCGTAACCAAAGAAGTAAAAGATCGACATCACCGTCAGTAACGAAATCGGTGACGTCACATACTTTTCAATCGATGTCCAATACGGATTCTGAATTCCCTTGGGGACAATTAACGAAGCTACCGGTTCGATAACCCAGGCGTTTAGGATCAAATAGATTTGGTACGTCACCAAAAGTGTCAGAATCATCGGAAGCAAAAACAACAGTCCAAAAATCATGCGGCGGATTATTCGCCGGATTGGTGAGTAGCCGCGACTGCTCGACGGAGATCCAAAGGTGTCTTTACTCAAGTTCGTTTCAATCGGCTGTTGCATATTCAATGGTTATCGTAACGATTTGCGCGTTTTTCGTTTTCTGTTTGCAAGAAAGTTTCCCGGCGCATCTTACCAAAGATATCATCCAAATTCATAAGGAATCGCCTATCGGACCGATAACTCGTTAAAGAAGTAGTGTTGGCTTCTTTTCCCGCGAATTTACAACCTATAATTGAGTTGGCATAACTTCCAATTTATTCATGAGGTGGATGATGAGCGTTGCAAGTGCTTCAGAGACCCGTCAACGTCGCGAGATGGGCGAGCAATCTATTGGAAGCTATTTGATCGATCGCTTACAGGATTATGGGATCAAAGATTGCTTCGGAATTCCGGGCGACTATGTCCTGACGTTCTACAGCCAACTTCAACAAAGTCCGATTCGCATGGTCGGTTGTACTCGTGAGGATTGTGCCGGATTCGCGGCTGACGCTTACGCACGGATACATGGCATGGGAGCCGTGTGCGTCACTTACTGTGTGGGTGGGCTTAGCGTTGCTAATAGCATCGCAGGAGCCTACGCGGAGAAGTCACCGGTCGTACTACTCACCGGCTCCCCAGGACTTAAAGAGCGAGTAAACAATCCGCTTCTTCATCACAAGGTTCGTGATTTTCGTACTCAGTTGGACGTATTTGAAAAGCTGTGTATTGCTGCGACGGAGCTGAACGACCCCATGACCGCCTTCAGCGAGATCGACCGCGTTCTGGATGCTTGTTATCGATTTAAGCGGCCGGTCTATATCGATATACCACGCGACATGGTGAATGTGGTGCCACCTGTTGCGAGAGCCTATCGTCAACCGGACCATGCTGAAGATCAATTAGCCCTATCCGAAGCTGTTCAAGAAGCTTCGGAACGCATCTCCCGCGCCCAACGACCAATTATTATCGCGGGCGTTGAGATCCATCGATTCGGGCTGTCTGAACAAGTAATCGCGCTCGCGGAGCAAACTCAGATGCCGATCGCTTCAACGATCCTCGGCAAAAGTGTCGTTCGCGAGACACACCCACTTTTTATCGGGCTCTATGAAGGAGCCATGGGGAAATCAGAAGTCACGCAGTACGTTGAAGAAAGCGATTGCGTTCTCCTTCTGGGCACTTTTATGACCGATATCAATTTGGGTATTTACACCGCAAAGCTGGATGTGAAGAACTGCATATATGCGACGAGTGAGCAGCTTCAAATCTCTTATCATCACTTTCCCCAAGTATCGCTTAAGCACTTCTTGGAAGGCCTGATCTTATCAAACCCAACGCCAACATCTCGCGTGATTCCTAGCGACTTACATGTGAAAGCACCGATTCAACCTTTGCCGATTTCCGAAGCTGACGATCGCAAGGGCCTTCAAGTTAGTCGCATCATCGCACACCTCAACACGCGACTCGACTCTAAGAGCATTGTGATCGCCGATATTGGCGACTCGTTGTTTGCAGCATCGGAACTGGTCATTCACGATTCGACCGACTTTATCTCGCCGGCGTATTACACATCAATGGGGTTCTCTGTGCCGGCCGCATTAGGCGCTTGCGTCGCGAGACCAGATGACCGGGTAGTTGTTATTTGCGGTGACGGAGCCTTTCAAATGACAGGCCAAGAAATTTCAACGCTTGTTCGCAATGGATATTCGCCGATCATTATTGTTCTGGACAATCATGGATACGGCACAGAGCGAATGCTTCAAAAGGGGGACTGGGCATACAATGAAATCCACATATGGAGTTATCATTTGCTGCCGTCAGTATACGGTGGCGGAAAAGGCTACCTGGTGCAGAGTGAAGCAGAATTCTGCGAAGCCATTGATGCCGCTTGGAACGATCGAACGCAGCTTCACTTGATCCATGCTAAGCTGGCCGAGGGAGACGCCAGTAAGACATTAACGAGGCTAGCAGAACGCTTAGGGCAACGCGTCGAGTAACCCCTCGATTAATACCTCTGGCAAACTTTTAATACCTCTGGCAAACTTTCGTAGAAGCAAAGGTTACAAGACCTTCGCTAAATCAATAGACACTGCGACTGGCCAGATGAAAGTGCTATTTTCCAGATCCGTGGATGCGATCTGGCAAAGTGTGGCAAATTCAACACCCGTGGCTATCGCCGTCGGCTCAGATTTCATCAATCCACACTGCGATTTCGAGCTGCGACTACTTACGCGTCGAAGCAGGAATTCGACCTGACTTAAGCTCGCGGGCACTGATGTGCTTGTTCCAGTAGGGTGGAAGAACTCGATGCACCACAACCGGAACTGGGTTCGTGTGAACAATGAATTCTTTGCCATGAACCACAGTCTTATGCTGCTCGGCAGACGCTACTGCGAAGAGGCATGGAAGGATGGCGAGTCCGAGAAGTGCTTTGTGAAACATGATGTTAATCCCTTTTCAAACTAAAAGGCCAACAGAAATCATCCGACCAAATTACAGCGAAATCGTACCACGCCAATAGAAGAAGACCATGAATGCATTTCAAAAAAATTATCGAATTTAGGCTTTGAAATGCTCGACGCCCAATCTATCCCTAAAACCCGTCACAGAGCGAACTTCAGCAATAACAATTCAATCGGATCATGTCTTAGCGCACCAAATCTGTTGCGACGATCCCGGGCGAGCCCGACCGTCGAAGGGCTAGAGCTTTTCAAAAACTCGATCCGATAGGTTCAGCCCAAAGATCGCTTGGCAGACTCTTCCGAGCGTATCTGTCTGCAGCCGTCCGAGTGTCGAATCCGCTTCGATAAATTCGTTGACGGCTTGTGTGCGTTCGGGAAACAAGATTTTGGATTCACCCGAGGCCGCGTTACGAACGCCTTTCCAACTTTCCAGAAGAGCGTCTAGTTGGAGCACTTGGCGGTCGTATTGAGAGGACTGCCGGAAATCGGTTACTGCCTTGGTCCAGCCGCTCAGCGCATCAACGGTCATTGGATCTTTTAGATCAGCAAGAGTCTTGTCGATCGACTGAATCTGATCATCGATTGAGGTAGCCGCTGCAGGCCACTTCAACCGGACGTCATCGAAAGCAGTCATCGTCTTCTGAAATCGGATGGCCGCAAGAAATCCAAAGGTCACTCCCAACGTGAGAAGAAGCACGAACGCGATCGTAAACCTCGAACCCGAAATTCCTTGGCGTCTCGGGTCAAACCTCGTATCGACGCGTGTGTCACTCATTCAGCGGAGTTTCCTGACCTTTATACTTTGTAGGCTTTTAATTGCGTGAGCTCTTTAGCGACCGAACTTCCGTCTGGCGTTTCATCGGAATCGATGTCGAACCAGCTCTCTTGAAACTTGACGAAGCCAGCTTCACCGCGTTGTCCGCGTTGAATCGCCACGTTGGTCGTCAGTGCAATCACTGCATCGCCCATAGCGATTTCTGGGTAGCACTTGACCTTGTTCTCAGGCGATGGATTTCTGATGCAGTAAGCCCAGTGCTCGATTTCTTCCGTATAGCCACGGCTAACAGGACCTGCAGCAGCAGCTTTCGCAACTGGAGCCGCCGCACCGCCGCTCGCTTGGGTGTCTAGCGCGTAACCGCCACCTGCTGGCTTGATCCCAACCGACGCAGACGTATCGGACTTGGCGTAGAGCATGACTTCCTGCTCTTTATCCAAGATCATGGTTCCCTTGGTACCCATGACCACTTCACCGTAGCCGCCAAAACCGTTCCCGTTGATCGACGAGTAAGTGACAACAATCTTCTTGTTAGGATCGACCGAGTACGGATCGACCTTGTTACCACCGTTTTCAGTTTCGTAACCAACATCGAAGCGGCCATCATACTCAGGCCCAGGGAATTCGAACGAGCAGAAGACGTGATCTTCAGCGTCGCGATCCATCGGGAAGACTTGTCGGTTACCGATCGCGTGCACCGAAATCGGGTGAGCCTTCTTGCCATCAGTGCGAAGGGCCGAGCAGAAGATGCTCGCAGCATCCAGTTGGTGGCTTCCAAGTTCGGCCATCAATCCGCCGCCGGTTCGGTTAAACAATCGCCATCGAACAAGTTCTTCCATGGCTGGCCTAGCTCTGTCTTTACCGATTTTTGTGGAGATGTATCCGAAGAGTTCAGCATCAATATCGCGGTCCGCATACCAAGCTTGCCACTGCGCGACCTTGGCTTCGAGAGCTTCGACTTCGGACGGACTTCCCTTCTTAATTGCTTCTGCCAACTGAGCTTCCCAATTCTTCAACTCCTTAAGAACTCGGTCGACTTTCTTTCCCTTTACAAAATCTTCAACACCTGGCAATGGTGGCTGCCACGAGTCGCCGCCGGGAAGATTGCCACGGTGCCATTGAGCTCGAATGTGAGTCAACTGACCTAGCATTCCCATCTTTACAGTGTGAACAGCGTTATCGTAAAGCACGCTGTAGTGGCGTTGGTGTCCGGTCGAAAGATGGAGGTCAGCACCGTCTTTCGCCTTTAGCTCGTGGGATACGCGTCCCATGGCTTTACACTGAGCGACACTATGAGCCATCAGTTTTTCTGTCAAAACGTGCTTACCACGCATCATCGCTTGAATGGCGATTGGAGCGTGAAGGTGAAGAGGCAAGGCGATGATGATCGCTTCGACGTCTGGGTTGTCAAGCAATTGACCGATGCCGTCTGGACCTGTGTAAACCTTGACATTCTTCCGTGCTTCAGCCTCCGACGAGTAGCCGGCCTTCTTGATTAAGCCAGGTCGCGCTGCTTGAGCGACAGGTGACGAGCAGTCGCCGTGGAACGCGCGGTGAATACCAAAAGGCCTCGCATCAGCGATCGCCACGACTTGAACATAGTCAGGCGAGCAACCACCGATCAAAACGTTCCCTTCATCGCCTGTTCCGACGACCCCGACTCGAACGGGATCGGTGACTTTGTTGTATCCAAAGTACATCGCACCCAGGCCGGCTCCGGAAACCGCTCCCGCCGCGATCACACCCTGGAGGAACTCACGTCTGGTGAATCCAACGGCTTCGTCAAAGTTGTCGATACCAATTTTGCGGTCTTCTGGGCTGAGCTGATCCATGATTTTCCGTTTAAGTTTTGCTTAAGAAAAAATACTAAGTGGGAGTTGAATTTGAACTGTTGAACGGTGAATATTAAGAGTCTGTCAAGTAACGCGACGTTTCCGATGCAAGGATGCAAAAAACTGCTACGGAACTCGTTCGAAAATTTTCTAGGTCGTGACGGCTCGGATCGCAGCGTTGTTCGCACCGCGATTCCAGAAGCTCCACGGAATGAAATCCAGTCCTGCATAGCGACCGGAATCAGTGAAGGCGAGAACAAAACAAGCCATCATTTCAATTGCTTGATAGTAAGTTGGTAGTGTACCAGGATAGCCAGGGAACTGAGTCAACACGACCGACGCCAGGAACAACCCGGCAGCAATACCAGCGACCGGAGTCAGCAGCCCGATGATCAGCAAGATTCCGACCGACATATCAAATATTGGGATAAATTTATCGACAAAGCTAACACTCACCGGACCCGCCCCTGGAGGTGTAAAAGCTAACTCGCCTCCAATGCTTACCTGTTCGGGTGTTGCGATTCGGACCGCATTCAATTGAAGCGATTTTCCGATCTTATCGACGTCACTGAGGATAGGTTTGACAAGTCCACGCCATTTAGTTTCGACTTCGTCTCGTTGCTTTCGAAGCGATTCGACTCCGATACGTTTCGGATCTTCGCTCATCAGCGAGACTCTTTCGAATCCGGCTTGGTATTCATTGATTTGAGAGGTCCACTGTCCGTAGACCCCGTCGAGCCGCACGATCGCCGAGTCAACTTCTTTCGTAAGGCTGTTTTGTTGTACTTCGTCGAAACCGTATTTGATTTGGACTTGGTCAGCATACTTTCGATATGCTTCTTCCATTGCGGCCTTGTTCAGGCGGATCGCTCCGCTGAAGTCAGGGATCATCGCTTGAAAGGCGGGTGCCAACGGGCCTTTGGCCGCGTTGAGAAACCCGACTGAGGAAAAACCACCCTCTCGGACCTTCGCGACCCCTTCCATGTAAAAATGCCAACCAACACAAACGCGAAGGCAAACGAGCGACAAAATTCCCCAAAAACCGATGGATCGATATGTTCCCGTAACGAAACGGCTATGGCCCGACGAAGATTTAGACATTTGTTATATTGAATGGTCTGGCGACTGGTTGAAAACGTGTCCCGGGTGCGTTGTGACCGCTGTGTGGGTAACCGCGAAGTGGACTGCGTACATCACAATTGAGGAGGTAGGAGGACCGACGAACTGGGAATTATGATCGAAACGCCCCCCAAAGTAAAATGGCTTTTTGTGAATCGTTCTTGAGATGGCTGTAGTTTTTTAAATTTTGAAATCCAAACGGTTGTATAGCTTTGAGTTCAAGGTAAACAGTAACGTCACACTAAGACGCGATTTGCCCGCGTCTTAGTGTGTCATTCCCGTAGGAAGTAACGGGAAAGCCAGTTTCCCGTTAAATAAGTACCCCTGAAACACGAAAGCGGTTCATGTCACAGACCAGATTCCGGTCCAATTCCGACGATCCGATCCGCGATACAGCGGAAAACATCGCTGATAAAAGCGAACTGAATAACGGCGATGTCGATGCAATTAGTCGCCTCCGAACCTCTTTTGACCGACTTTCACAGGAGCTCGCTAAAGTAATTGTTGGCCAGCGTGAGACGATCGATCAGTTGGCAATTTGCCTGTTTGCAAGACGTCACGCCTTGCTCATGGGTGTTCCTGGCTTGGCAAAAACGCTATTGGTAAGCAGCCTTTCGGAGTGCCTGTCGCTCCAGTTTTCCCGCATTCAATTCACACCCGATTTGATGCCGATGGATATTACTGGAACCGATATCCTTCAAGAAACAGCCGGTGGTCGTCGCGAGTTGCAGTTTGTTCCCGGTCCCGTTTTTGCCAACATTGTTCTCGCTGATGAGATCAATCGCGCTCCTCCAAAAACGCAAGCCGCCATGCTCGAGGCGATGCAAGAACAACGCATTACTGTACTAGGAAAAACATTCACGCTTCATTCGCCCTTCATGGTCTTGGCGACTCAGAACCCTGTCGAACAAGAAGGGACCTATCCGCTCCCCGAAGCCCAATTGGATCGCTTTATGTCGCTCATCGAGCTCGACTATCCGAGCGAAGAGGAAGAGATCCTGATTGCGAAGCGAACTACAGGCGAAGAAATGCCCAAGCTGCAATCAGTGATGACGGCTGAAGAAATCATAGCTCATCAACTCCTCGTTCGGCGTATTCCCGTTCCCGAGCACATCTACACCTTCGCAGCACAACTCGTTCGGCGAACACGGCCCGAAGGCGAGACAGCGCCCGCATGGTTGAAGCCGCTCGTCAGTTGGGGAGCAGGTCCACGAGCAGTTCAAAATCTTATTCTCGGAGCCAAAGCTCGAGCCGCGCTCCACGGGAACTTTATGGTTAGCAGCGATGACCTCCGCGCCGTCGCTCCGGCTGTCCTAACGCATCGAATCATCACCACCTTCGCCGCACAAGCCGAACGATTCTCCGCAAAACAAATCATCAACCGATTAGTCGCCGAGTTTGATTAGCTTCGAAAGCCGTCCCTGCGATTCATACCCGCAGTCCTACCCACCTCAAAAATCCCTGCCACAAAACGACTTGCAATTTATCTATGCTCAGCTTTGATTTTCTTCAACGATCCCGATTCATATCCGGTCCGGGCGTTATCGATCAACTGGGAGCTCTTGCCAAGGAGCTCTCGGCAACTCGTGTCCTCATCGTTTCGGACCCGGGTGTCGTTGCGGCAGGGCTTTATCAAAAAGGGCTCAATAGCTTGGAAGCGGCTGGGCTTACTTGCCTAGGCTTTCATGACCTCCATGAAAATCCATCGACCGACGATATCGATGCGGGTGTGAAAGTTGCAAAAGACTTTCGACCAGACCTGCTGGTCGGCTTGGGTGGTGGATCTTCGATGGATTGTGCCAAGGGGATCAACTTTGTTTATTCATGCGGCGGTCGCATGCATGACTACTGGGGCAAGGGGAAAGCAACTTCGGATATGCTTCCCATGATCGCCGTGCCGACGACCGCTGGCACTGGTAGCGAATCCCAATCGTACGCCTTGATCAGCGACACCCAGACGCACGTGAAAATGGCGTGCGGAGACCCACGTGCCGCGTGTCGTATCGCATTGCTCGATCCAGAGCTTACCGTCACGCAGCCAACACGCGTCACGGCACTAACCGGAATCGATGCAATGACCCACGCACTAGAAACCTTCGTGACAAAAGATCGTAACGCGATTTCAATCGCTTATTCTCGAGCCGCATGGCAATATCTATCGCACAGCTTTTCGAAAGTGCTCGAAGATCCGTACGATCTCGACGCGAGATCCAGAATGCAGATTGGAGCGTGCTTAGCAGGCATGGCAATCGAAGCATCGATGCTTGGCGCAGCTCATGCGCTTGCAAACCCGCTCACCGCCCATTTCGGAATGGCGCATGGTCAAGCTGTCGGAGTCATGATGCCAGCAGTGCTTCGCGCTAACGGTCGCGAGACACACATCGCCGAGCTCTATCGAATGCTGCTGGTTGATCTGGGCATCCATGTCTCATTCGATAAAGCAGGTGACACACTTGCCGATTGGTTCGTGAAACATTTACAAATGGCTGGCTTAGCCAATCGGATCAGTCTCTTAGATCACAATGGAACAAGCTTCGAATCGATCAAGAGTACGCTCGGCAAAGCAGCTGCCGCGCAATGGACCGCTTCTTTTAATCCCATCATTTACGACGCGACTGAAATGGAAAGACTTTACGAAAGCGTTTCGTAAAGATTCAATCAAGTCGCGATTAGGCAATCACCCAGGGGTTGAGGATGACATTAATTGCATGGAGTCCCGATAGGGACTTGGGGCGTAACTCTGACATCATCCGGTGCTACGCCACCGGCAGGAGGCTATCGTCCCTATCGTGACTCTCCACGATTTAGCACGCCAAAACTGTTGCGAAACATACTCACAAGGCCCAGTTTCGCTTTGACATCAACTTTTATTTCTTAGGCAGAACACCAAACTTCAAGCTGGTAGGGTGCTCGACCGTTCGGAAGATTCGATGCGTTGCGCTTTTGAAACTATCGGGTGGTGCGAAGTAAATGTTAGAAACATAAGTCTGCGGATTGCGATCGACTAACGGGAACCAAGTGCTTTGGATTTGGACCATCAATCGATGTCCTTTTTGAAAACGGTGAAGCACATCCAATAGCTCGACTCGCACTCGTGTGGGCTCGCCTGAAACAAATGGCTCGGGCTTGGCATAGTCGTTGCGGAATCGGCCTCGGATGACTTCGCTTCGTATCAACATTTGATAGCCACCCATCTGATTGGCTACATTTTGGGCTGATGCGGGAGCATCGGGATGAACATCGATCAGCTTCACAATCCAATCAGCGTCTGTACCTGTAGTCGAAACCCAAAGATCAGCTTCAATAGGACCGGCAATCACCATATCCTCGGTGAACGCGTCTGTCTGATAGGTCACCACATCGGGACGTCTCGATGCAAACCTTTGATCGTCGACCATATACTCGATCGTCATCTCCGGTGTGATGGTTTCGCTATATGGCACGGGCTTGTTTGGATCGCTGATGAATTCATCGAACGCGTTGGTCGACTTTGGCATAATCGGAGTTGCAACCCCCAAGCGACCACCTTCGTGCGTGAAGAGTTGTTTTGCTTCCGCGTTTACCGGCGGCCAGCGATCAAAAGTCCTCCACACATTCGAACCGGTTTCAAATACCGTGGCTTCCGAGAGTGGTGCTACGTCTTTCTCTTTGAGGTGCTTTTCAAAAAACGGGAGTTCAATCTCAGAGCGATAGAAAGCAGCCGTTTTTGATCCGAACGAAACCTTCCCAAGCTTGTCACCATCGGTCGAAGTCCAGCCTCCATGATGCCACGGCCCGACAACTAATACGCTACTGACGTTCGGGTTTTGTTTTTCAATCGACTGATATGTCTTGAAAGAGCCATAGAGATCCTCGGCATCGTACCAACCGGTGACGGTCATGACGGCTGGGGCAACATTCTTCAAATGGGGAATGATCGCTCGCTTCTGCCAAAAATCATCACGGTTCGGATGCTGCATCATCTCCTTCCAAAAGGGAATCGTTCCTTTGAGATACTGTTTGTCGATGCTTTCAATGGAACCTGCTTCCAAGAACATCTTGTAACCATCCGGTGTCGGATACTCATAAGGCTTCGCAGGCTCGGTTGTCGGCACAGGTCGATCGGTTGAATTGAGTGCAAGCCACTTGAAGGCATGTGCCAAGAAAAACGAACCGTGATGGAGAAAATCATCAAAGTACCAATCACCGATCGGAGCTTGTGGCGAGACAGCTTTCAGCGCTGGATGCGCATCGATCATCCCTGCCGCTGCGTAGAATCCAGGATAAGAAATTCCATACATTCCAACTCGACCATTGTGGTTGGAGACATTCTTCAGCAGCCACTCGATCGTATCAAACGTATCCGAACTTTCGTCGACGTCGGTCGGTTTGCTTTTCTTCGTGATGTGAGGAGTCACGTGAACAAACTCTCCCTCGGAAGCGAATCTTCCTCGCACATCCTGGTTTACGAAGATGTAGTTCGCTTTGACAAAATGTTCGCTCGGCCCAAGCTTCGCTGGATACTTGTCTTCGCCATAGGGTCGTACACTGTAAGGAGTCCGTTTGATCAAGAACGGGTATTGCTTGGTTGTATCTTTAGGAACAAACACCGATGTCATCAGCTTTACTCCGTCGCGCATCGGAACCATGTATTCGTGCTTGGTGTAATGAAGCCGAATATAGCTTTCTAGTTGCAACGGTTCTTCAGCTACTAACCGCGTTGATCTATTGCTGAGAGTATTGCTGAAATCGAATACGAAACTAAAAGCAAACCCAAGCAGCAGTAACCGATAAACCGTTTTGACTAGCATCGCATCTCTCGAAAAATAGTTCATTGCAATATTCATAATTTTCAATCTGAAGCAAAAACAAAAACAGTGTCGAGCGCCATCGGCTCAGGGTTTGTTGATAATCCTGAGCCGTAGGCGCTAGCCTCGGGTGCTAGCCTCGGGTGCTATCGGTACCGACATAGTTGCGCGGTCACCCGTGGCTAGCGCCATCGGCTCAGGGTTTACTAGGCATATCCCCTAGCAACTCCACTGCCTACTCAACTTGTATTGGCAAACTTTCGCTGTGGCTATTGAATTCTGGAGCATACATACACTCGATTGCAGCCATGCCGGTTTGATATTCGCCGCGTAATTGGACGCGTGTCGAATACTCGAAGACGTACGTTCCCTTGGGGAGATAGTCGATGAAAAAGTGGCTTGCCGTGTCGCGTGTCGATTCGTAGTAAGCAAGTCCATCTTGATACTTGTATTGCGAGAGAACATTCACCGGTTCGGTTCCGCTGCCTCGATGATCTTTCAGATGGATAAACTCCATATCGCGATCGGATCGCAAGACAATACGCACGACCAATTCATCGCCAACCGCGATCGCTTGGTTCACTCTTTCTAACGTTGGTCCTTTGGGTGTATTCTTCTTCAAATACAGCTCTTTCGTCAATTTAAGTGGTGTCCCGTCATGGGGAGTCACCTTAATGATGTCTTCGAGATACTGCCAGTGGACGCTTCCCCAAGCAACCCCCTCGTCGACTTTCGTGACGGTAATCTTGCTTTGCCCGGGAGTGATTTCGCCACGCGTAAATCGAGTTTCCGTGAAACCTGTTCCTGCTTCGACCGCCTCGGGCACGATCAGCTTTCCTCCCAATGAGACTTGAACCAGTTCGTCCGATACGAGCGTATTCGTGCCGCGCAGCAGCATGGCATAAACCGCATCGGCAGTCGCTTTCGTTGTACGCCAATTTTGCGTTTGCTTTTGCTTCAGCAGCCAAACCTTACACGATTCGACCGATGCTACGTCGTTCATTACTTCGTCAAAGGCTTCTATCATCATCGCTTGCGATTCAATCGGTGCGTGATACCACCACCATGCGTTTTCCAAATCACGCCAATGCATTCCCATCTCTTCGCTTGTAACCGATCGCTCCTTTAACGAAGCCATAATCCCTTGTGCAGCCTTCAAATCACCGAAGCGTTTGAGAGCGATCGCTAGATGAGCCTCGCTTTGTCGCGAACCTAGCGAAAGCCAATGGCTTCGCGCTTGACCTAGCCAGTAGTCGACTGCGACGCGACTTTCCGGCGAGATAGCCATGTCGTCGAGAAAGAAACTACGACCATAAAGATAAAGTGCAATCGTTGTCGAAAGATGATTTTTCTCGCGATCCTCGGGCTTAATTCTTTCATACATTTCCATCACCCAAGCATCTAAGCGCTCGAGCGATCGAATGGCTACGCTTGCATCAATTTTGACACCCAAGTGCCTCAATCGACCAAAACCGGTTGTGATGTAAAGCGTGATGAATTCGTTTATCGGTCCGCCTGGAAACCAAGGCCATTGACCATCTTCTCGTTGTGCTTCGGTGAGCTTGGCGAGTGCTCGCTGCATCTCGGAATTCAAACGATTCTGATCAAACAAGACGCCTACGTTGCGGCGTGATTGGCTTTCGTCTTGAGCCTGACGAAACCATGGCGTCTCCTCCAGCAAGACCGACTTCAGGTCTTCGTTCTTCTCAAGCGGGCTATCCAGTGCGGGTGTGCCGCGCCACTGTGCGAAAATGCGTTCGATCTTTGGATCGCTTGTCACAATATGCTGTGCAAGAGCGTTCGAATACAAGCGATTAAAAACCTGCTCGCTGCATTCATGAGGAAACTCCATCAAGTACGGCAAAGCCATCACTGCATACCACGACGGATTGGAAACCATTTGCACGGTAAGCGATTGGTGCTGGAGCGTTTTGGAGTCAGCTGATTGACCAAGCTTTACAAAATCAAACTCTTTCGTTTGCTTGCCACGAATCGGAAGCGGCAGCGATTCTGTTACCAAGATGCGTCGCGACAAGACAGGCAAGAAACCTTCTTCACCATCCGAGATGCGTCCCGTTGAACCGACTGCTTTATAAGTCAAAAAGCCAATTGCATCGGGAACAATTAATCGCCACGCATACGACTGCGACTCGCCAGCTGCAATGTCAAACGACTTCTCAGCACTTGTGTTTCCAAGCTGAGTATCTACCGATGCAAGTGTCCTCGCATCACTCAGATTCAGTCGAACACTTCCGTTTTGACGCGTCGCCGATCGGTTGCTTACTTTGACTGTGAACTCGACGACGTCCCCTTCGCGTAAGAATCGAGGCGGATTCGGTTGGATCATCAAGTCCTTGGAAGTCACTGCCGTGTCGGATAGCAATCCCGATCGAAGTTGCGAGTCGTGTGCAAAGCCAAAGAACTTCCACTCGGTGAGTGCTTCCGGCATCGTGAATTCGATGCGCACCGATCCATCTTCACCAGCGACAAGTTGCGGAAAGAAGAAAGCAGTTTCATTCAGATTTTTTCTCGCCGTCACATTGGATAGATCGATCTCTTTTCCGCCCGACTGCATGTCAATACCCAGCCCGTTTACGACAGATTGTCCAGCGGCACTCTTGGCAAGCATCTCGCCTTCGGCAACCATTCCGCCGCCGACCGCTCTGAAATCATCGGCAGCCATCGCAGACATCATTGGAGCAGATGCAGCTGGCATGACACCGAAAGATTCCATTCTCATCCCTCGCATAGCACGCCCACCGAATCGTCTGTTGCCATAACGACTGCTGATCAACGATTCGGGAAGTCTTGGGTAGGTAAGCGAACCATCGAGAAGCGCGGGACGCCATGCGGGAAAGGGGACATAGAACTGTCGAGATGTATTAGCGAATTGAGAATAGACTGACGATTGCTCTCGACGAAAGATACCGAAAGACCGAATCCATTGGTGTTCGGTGAAGGCATCCAACGAGGCATCGTACAGCGTCGCGACCATCTCTGCGGCAACGCGCTTTGCATCTGCTCCGGAAACGATAGCGGTCCAAGTTTCCTTTTGACCAGGGCCCAACTTTGACACAAAGCGTTCCCACTTTATCGATAGCTCTTTGTTAGACCAAGGCACATCAATGAAGTGCGAACGCGTAAACGAACGGTTCTCGCGAACCATTGTCACACGCACATGAAAGCCACCTCGCATGGCTTCCGTGACTTCTTGCGAGATTCGCTTTTGCGTTTGTTTCGAATCGGTCCAGTAACTTTGAAGCAGCTTTCCTCGATGCTGAACTTCGATATAAGCTCGTGCTGATTCGTAGCCGCTTCCCCAAAGGGCTTCAAACGATTTACCAGGCTCGACCGAGTTGGACTTGATCGCAAGGAACTCTGCCAATTTTACTTCCGGCTTGTTCGCTTCGAGATTCAAAACATGCAGCGGAAGAATCGCTTTGACTTCTTTGCCAAACGAATCGCGAGCCTCAAGCACAGCCCGATAAAGCCCCGCTTTCAAAGTAAACTCCATAGCTGCTTTCCCCGCACCATTAGTCGTGAAGGCTTGTTCGGCGACGACTTCTCCGAGCGGCCACGAGTTGGGGTCGGATGTAATGCCAGAGGTACTAGCAGCTTTATCACTACTTCCCGACATAACCGAGAAACGATTCCAAGGCTGGTTCTCGTTTGCCAAGCTTGGCCTCACGATTCGATCCGGTTCGCGGAGCGCGTAGACTCGCACGGTACCAGTTGCCGCTTGGCCATCGCCATCAAGAGTCGTTGTCAAAACCGAAATCGCAGTCGGCGATTGCGTCGTCAACCACGATGCGGCAGTCATGCTTGCTGTCAGAGTTGTATAACCAAGCTTGATTACGTGATCGTCTGATCGAGTCTCACCGGTGGTGTCAGTAACATCGGCATAGATTTTGTATTCAAAGGTCGGCTCGCTTTCGATGCTTACTGATTTGTCAGGCTTCGCAACGAAGGCGACTTCAAAAGAACCGTCGGCAGCGGTAGTCGATTCGCCATGTGCGATTTCTTGACTTTCGCCTGGTTGTGGCGGTGCCCACCAACATCGCCAAGCCCACCAGATCGGATAGCGGACTTCGCGAACGACTCGCCAACGGACTTTTGCATCGTTGATTGGAACTCCCGTGTAAGCGGTCGCTTTTCCTGGAGCGGTCACCGTATCGCCTAGATTGGCTGCTACTTTAGGTGAAGCCAATTCAACGCGAAACTTGGGTCGCTTGTATTCCTCGACACGAATCGTAGTTTGTCCCGGCGGGTTCCCTTCGACTCGCAAGTACATCGCGCCCATCAATCGATCCCGAGGCGCGGTGACGCTTCCACTGAAGCTACCGAATGCGTTGGTTTTATGTTGCTGCCTTTCAATTTCTTTTCCGTTCGCATCCGAAAAGAGAATCGAAACCGCGTGGTCGGCGAGCACTCCATAGGTGTCTTTCTCATGATCGAATTGGATGCAGATCCCTTTGTATTGAATCGTTTGACCCGGTCTATAGATGGAACGATCGGTAAAGAATTGCGTCTGTCGAACGGGAGGTTGCTCGTAGTTGCCAACGTAAAGATCAAGCGAGTTAGCCGACGAAAGTTTATCACCTTGATGCGATGCGAGGAGATAAAGACCTCGTCGCGTTGTTGCAGGGAAGCGAAACATCCCGTTCCTGTCCGACTTCACAGGAGCCACGACGATGACTTGATTGCGATCACCTCGTTGCCAACCTGCGACTTGCGCTCCGACGATTGGTTCGCCCGATTTCGAATCGACGACGAAGCCTTCAATATGGCCGCTTCGCTGATCCGTTCGCATCACCAGCGCAAGCTTACTAACCCAGATTTCACTTAAGCTCAACTGTTGCTCTTTGTCCAAAAACTGTGGATCACTCGACGCGATCAAGACGTAACTTCCAAGCGGAATATCCTTGGGAACAGAGACCTTTTCGACTCGCTCTTGGAAGTCGTCGGTTTTTGGTAAATCGATCGACCAGCTCTTGATCGGGGTTTGCTGTAAGATCGAACGACGATCGTTGAAGTCGAAGTAACCGGGATTCCAATTCTCGCGACGTATGAATGACTCAAAGTCGAAACGGACAAGTCGCAAGTACATCTTGGATGTGTTACGGTAACGAACATCAATAGTCGGCCATGGATCGGACCAAACACGTTCAGTGCTCACCGTCGCCGATGGAGCTTCGATTTCTTGGATCAAGTTGTAGCAACGATTCGAACCGACACTGTCGGGAAATCGATTCAGTCCTTCTTTTGCGATCTTGTGTGCTTCGGCGTGAGCACCTTCGGAGTGGATTTGTGCTGCAAGGCTATGGAGGGCTCGCGTGGAAATTGTGTGCTTCGCGTTGGCTTGTTCGAATTGCTTGAGTGCAGACTTGTAACGAGCATCTTTATCGTCGCCGTTGGCGTGATTCTTGGCGAACTCCAATCGAAGCAGATCCGCATCCAGCAACGCCGATGGGTCGGTATCCTTCACATGAAATTGAATCAGCTCTTGATAAAGCTCGACCGCTCGCAACAGGAGCGAATCGGTATCGGTCGTCGTCGGCTTCCAAGCGATGAACTCGTCTCGCGATCCAAATACAGGCCCGTCTGCGTTCAGGTCAAAAGCATCTTGAACTTTCGCAGCCCCTTGTTCGCCAGCGGAATAGAACTCGAGTGCGTTATGAGCGATCACATCGAACATCGTTGGTCGAAAAGTGGCCGGAGCGTTCCCTTGATCGAGAAGCTTGCGGTATTGATCCGTCGAGATCGATTGCAGCGTTTCACGATTTTCAAGTGCACGGTCGAACTGCGAATCGATCTCGCGAAGAATCTGAGGCAAGCTCCACGTGGTGAAGTCAGTGCCGGATTTGCTGTCAGCTGCGTTCTCCATTTGCGTTCGTTGCAAGAACTGCCATCGGTTCTGCTGGAAATAGTCCCAGAACCAGTTCGCAAGGATGGCTTCCATGACGGGTTTCATCGCCTCGGGCGAGCTTTGGATTGCTTCCCGCATGCGTACGATTTTTTCTTCCGGTCGATTTCCTTGGATATTCCCTTCATTCATAATCTTCATGCCAATCGCTTTGGTCGCTTCGTCATAGGCTTTCTCCGCGAGAGCAGCATCGATAATCGGCTGGAGCTTTTCGATTGCGGTTTGCGGAAGCCCTTGAGAGATTGAATCCTCGACTGACTTCCATGCGGCAGTACGATCCATGGGTTGGCCTTGCTGTTGAGCGAATGCAGCAACAGAGCTGAGTGCAATCGCAATGAAAAAGAACTGGGAGAGGAACCTGGAGAGAAAACCGGAGGGGAGCGAGAAGCGAAGGCAATTTTGCATGAGAAACAATCCCTCGAGAGTCAGGGGCATCAAACCACGAATTCATTGTCCGCCTACAGCATCCAAGAGGGAAGCCCCGACCCGTTGAATGAAATTAAATGAATGAAATTGGGCCTCTGGCGCTAGCCGAGTTCAAACGACTTCCCAACCGCTTGCGCAGGCACGTCCAACGACACTGCTAGCGCCGGCGGCTCAGGTCACGGTGGCAAACAACGTCGATGCTTTGGGTGCTATGCTCGACTGTATAATAAGACTGGGTTTTTTGAGCCGGTTGGCCTATAATCCCGCTCGCACCGTGACTTAACCCAATTTTCATTGTTGATTTCCTTTCATTTGCTCTGACATGCTGCGAACGTCCCATTCTTCTGCAGACTCCAAACTGTCGCCATCGGACGATCTAGACAGCGGCACGACAACCCCTGAGTCGACGGCGCTAGCCGCGGGTGAAGCTCAAAACGAGGTTCCATCTGATAGACAATCCAAACCCGGGGCTAGCGCCCACGGCTCAGCGCATTCCTTCCAATCGGAACAGTTTCTCGTTCAGTGGAAAGACCGAGCGGGACAAGTTGAGACTCACCTCCGGGAACATATGCTTCGCTGGACTGCCGGCGGGCCAAGTCCTTTGGTGGATGCGATTGAATATTCGTTGATGGCACCGGGTAAAAGACTACGACCGCTTTTGGCGTTGTGGGCGGCGGAAGTGGTCGGAGGCGACTATTCGGTTGCCTTTCCAGCGGCCGTTGCGGTTGAAATGATCCATTGCTATTCGCTTATCCACGACGACTTGCCAGCCATGGATGATGATGATTTGCGACGTGGGCGACCTACTTGTCACATTCAGTTTGACGAATCGACTGCGATTCTCGCTGGAGACGCCCTTCAACCGATGGCTTTCGCTGTTTTAGCACACTCGTTCCAGCCAGCCGAACTTGCCGCTCGGGCTTGCCAGTTGTTGTCATTGGCAGCGGGCCCGCAGGCACTGGTTGGCGGTCAAGCGGACGATTTGCAAGCCGAGAAAACAGATTGGTCTAAATCCCCTGAGCCGCCGGCGCTAGCCGCGGGTGACGCAGCGACCGACGTTTCTTCTGATGGACAATCCAAACCCGGGGCTAGCGCCCACGGCTCAAATGAAAATGACGCGAAATCGCTTTTGGCTCGCATACATGCTCGGAAAACGGGTGCGATGATCCGTGTTTCGCTTGAACTGGGGGCGTTGGCTGCCCAAGCGACCCCAGCACAGATGGCGGCCATCGGGCTTTACGGTCAAGCTATCGGGCAATCGTTCCAAATCGTCGATGACTTGCTGGACGTGCAAAGTACTTCCGAGCAATTGGGCAAGCGGGCAGGTAAAGATGAAGCGGCAGGCAAGTTGACTTATCCACGTCTTTACGGAGTCCCTGAGAGTATTCTCGCGGCGAAAGACTATACTGAGAAGGCGATTAGAGCGTTGGAAATGTTCGGATCGCGGGGCGAACCATTAATTCGTCTTGCCGAGACCATCCTGGAAAGGACCCACTAGGAAATGCACGAGATTCTCTCGCGATTGGATTCTGCTGAAGAACTCCAACGTATGTCAGTTGAACAACTTGAATCGCTCGCAGTCGAGATCCGTGATGTGCTTTGCAACCTCATGACGACCCGCACCGCACACTTCGCGTCGAACTTGGGAGTGGTCGAGCTGTGCTTGGCTCTTCATAGCATTTTTGACTTCCGAGAAGATCGATTGATTTGGGACACAGGCCACCAGATCTATCCGCACAAACTGATCACCGGTCGCTACCACGAGTTCACGACAATTCGCGAACGAGGCGGTCTGATGGGCTACCCAAATCCAGTCGAAAGCCCCTACGATCTTTTCATGACTGGCCACGCCGGTTGCAGCGTCTCAACCGCGCTGGGTCTTAAGAGTGGCGACGACTTGATGGGCGAGTCGCAGCGTCACAGCATTGCCGTCATCGGTGATGGTGCCTTGCCATCAGGTATCGTTTTTGAAGCGATGAACAACGCAGGCGAACTCGATAAGAACTTGATTGTGATCCTCAACGACAACAAGATGTCGATCTGCCCACGCGTTGGGTCGGTTGCGAGCTACTTAGATAAGCTTCGATCGAATCCGTTTTATACAGGCTTGAAAACCGAAGTCGTCAAAGCGCTCAACAAGCTCCCCGTCTTTGGCGATCCGGCCGAACGCATGCTTGCCCAAATCAAAGAAGGTGTCAAAGCGGGTTTTGTAGGCGGAATGCTTTTTGAAGAGTTTGGCTTCCGCTATTTTGGCCCGATCGATGGCCATGATATTAGCCTTGTTCGCAAGTACTTGCAGATGGCCAAGGACCAGCAAGGCCCAATCCTGCTGCACGTGGTGACTGAAAAAGGACACGGCTATCAACCCGCCGCCGCCGACCCTGTCTACTTCCATACGCCGCCTGCGTTTGAGGACATGGAAGGGACTCCGAAGATCATCGAAAGCAGCGGCAAACCCGCCTTCACGAATTACGCTCGCGATGCGATTCTCCACGAGATGCGTCGCAACCCGTTGGTGACCGTGATGACTGCCGCGATGTGCCAAGGGAATAAACTCGAGCCGGTTCGCGATGAATTTCCCGATCGATTTTTCGATGTCGGAATCTGCGAATCGCACGCCGTTGCATTCGCAGCCGGTCACGCCAAGACCGGTTTGCGTCCGATCGTTTCGATCTACTCGACCTTCATGCAACGCTCCTACGATCAGATTTTTCAAGAAGTCGCTCTTCAGAATCTTCCGGTCGTTTTGATGATGGATCGCGGAGGACTCGCCGGTCCCGATGGCCCGACGCATCACGGTGTTTTCGACATCGGATACATGAGAGTCTTCCCGAACATCGTAATGATGGCTCCCGGAGATGCGACTGAAGTTCAGCCAATGCTCGAGTTCGCTCTCCAGCATTCCGGCCCCACGTCGATCCGCTACCCCAAGGCAACCGCGAACACTTTCGACCGACCGAAGCAACCGATCGAACTCGGCAAGTCCGAACTACTTCGCACGGGTACAGATGGAGCCATTGTGGCTTGTGGAGCCATGCTTCAGCAAGCCTTAGAAGCCGCCGAGGTCTTGCGATTAGAGGGAATCGAAGTCTCCGTTGTGAATGCTCGATTCATCAAGCCGCTCGACAGCGAAATGCTTGAAAAGCTGTTCAATGATTGCCGTTTCATCGTCACCGTCGAAGAAGGAGCCCTTGCAGGCGGGTTCGGAAGTGCGGTCCTCGAGCTTGCCTGTCAAAACAGCTGGGATACTCGCATCTTAAGAACGCTAGGCATCCCCGACCGCTTCATCCAGCACGGAGAACGCTCCGACCTCTTGAAAGAAATAGGAATCGACACTCAAGGCATCATCCAAGCCTGCCGAGACCTGAAAGAACGCTTTTCTGAAGCGGAATCGGTAGCGTACTAGTGGAGCGTCAAACTCTAATTTTAGGGGTAAACGGACTTCAGTTTGCAGCGGGCGTCTTCGATCTTCATTTGCCAGACGACGCCACGCTGTTTGGCGTTGACGTCGCTGGCCCATGCCGAGATTTCCTCTTGAAGTTGCTCGACGCTACCCAATCGTCGACCGCTTACGCACTGACGTGTTATCGAGCTCAGTTCGTTTTAAGCAATGTTTAGCCAACTACCGTGTTTGGGTGTGTAGCACCAGTTGATTCGTTTGACTAAGGCGCGAGCTCGGGAAGTTTCGAATACCTCGTAGAACGCTCCGCAAGTATGAGTATTGCGATTGTCACAAACCAAGGTCACCTTCTGGCAATGTGCGTAGCGACCTTCCAGTAGTTCAGCGACCAGCAATGCCCAATCCGCTTTCGTTTTTGTTTCCCGAGCGAACGAATCCATGTAAGTCCTGGGTTTGGGGCGGGAGTCATTTGAATAAAATCTGGCGACTCTAGAATTGTCTTCGCGGTGTGGTCGCAGTGATATTGCTCATGTGTTTCCGATCCTGTGCGAACGAAATTTCTTGTGGTGCAAACGTGGTTTGGGTGTTGATGATTGTGAAGAATG
>JAPLNI010000021.1 GCA_026692865.1 Planctomycetota bacterium | reverse complement strand
TGAGCCGTGAGCGCTAGCTCCGGGTTGCTATGGGAAAACCCGGAGCTAGCGCTCACGGCTCATTACCCAGCTTGAAATTGTGACTTGCCCAGGCCATTGGCTGACTTCTCTAGCCTTTGTTGATGAAAAGTGGGGGTTTGTACTCGTAGCAGATGTCGTAAGACATCTAAAAACATTAGCCTTTGAAATTGTTTTCATCGACATCTGAATTCTTACGAATTCAGCTACCCCAATTTTCAAGTTGGTCGAAGCACTAAGGACGAAAATCGATTTGTACGAGCTCCTGCCCCCGTTGAACCAGCAGCGAGAAACTATCGGCGCGATCGATTGTCGCGAGAAGTTCTTCGAAAGCTCGTCGCGAATCAACGCGCTGCTCATTTAGCAGCAGAATTAAATCATTTGGCTGAAGACCGCTTCGCTGAGCAATCGACTTGGAGGTGACTTGATCCACAAACGGCGGTGTCTTCGCAAGCACATCCGGCAACAAATTAAAACCGAGCGAAGCGGCTCGATGCGGTCGCTTGGAGGGAACAAGCTTATCAGTCCGTGTCACAGAACTAGTTTTGCCCTCCAAGATCCTTCGAACTGTCCCGGTAACCACATCCATCGGCAATGCGTAGTTCAACCACATATTGCTCTGGTCATCACGCAACTCTTTCCCAAGCATGCCTACCAAACGACCTTCCAAGTCAATGATCGCTCCACCAGTCGCACCCGGATTATTGGTCATCACGTCCAGAACGAGAACGCGCCCTTGGTAAAGTGTTTTCATCCTTCCACGCTTCGCCGAAAGAGGTGCAATCGCCATAACAACACCTCTTTGAGCACTGACCGATTCATCACCCGTCGCAATTCCAAATAGATTGCTCAATCCAAAAACGCGGTCACCTGGTGACGGAAGCGATGTCGCATCCAACGCAAAGTACGACTTGATCGGCTCTTGAATTTTCAGAACGGCGATTTCTGTCTGCGGATCAATCCCCACCAACTCGGCATCCGCCTTAAGCCCATCGGAAAGAATGACTCGTACCTTGGTAGAATCGAGAACCGTGCTCCAAGAGGTCGCGATATGACCTTCGTCGCTAATCAAAAAACCGCTTTGATAACTTTCTAGCCCTCGCATACCACCCGCGCCGTAAATCTTTACCATCTTCGGTTGAACTTGCGCGAGCAAGCTTACCAGTGGATCGCCATAACCGACTTCAGCATTCGAGCGTACTCGTTTCGGATCAGCCGATTTAACCGGCGTATCTGCAAAAGAATTTGCCGTTAGGTTGATCAAAACAAGTGCGAAAACTAGCGAGAGTCTTTTGAATTCAAACAATGTTAACGAGTTCATTTGGTCTCCGTTTCTTGAGATACGTTAAGTCGCTTGAAGTCGATGACCATCGGTGTAGTAATTCCGTAGCTGGAGCGGATACGCTTAGGGATAGGCTTGGAAAGTACTTCGCCCGACGAGGTCTTGAGCCCCTCGATGAGTGTCGTTTCATAGTCATCAAAGTAGACTTCAAGCCGGTCCTGACGACTATCCGATTGGATTTCAATCAACACAATTTTCTTGGTTTCCGGAGAAGTATAAAAGAATGACTCAACTTCACCGGTCGTCACCTGCGTAAGATCCTGCCAAGCATCTAACCCAATGACCGGAGCCGTTCCAACGTAGGTGCACTCTCCCATAGCGCGTGGACCGATCGAGTTCCATCGCTGCCAAAGCTCGATCGCTAGGGCAGGTCCGCTCAGGCCTTGAGTGTCGATTATGCTTGCCCATCCGCGAACGGGATCAATCATGGAAGTATCGCTACCCAAAGTGAGCGAAAGCTGATTCGACTGCGACGTAAACTGAAACTGCGTGGATTCGCCTGCGACCGATCCCGACCATTCCCATTTCAAATTCTTCGGCCACCGAGCGTCAGATGGAGCCAACGTGCCGAACTCAGTCTCTTTCGCGAATGTAACGCGGTCGACTTCTCGCCGATTAAAGTAGTAGTTCCCAAAGCCTCGGCGCGCCTCGAACAGGTCCTTCATCGGATCGACCAACTCTTTCGGCTTCGATTGCTCCCCAATCGATTCTTCAGCCGATTCCTCAGCGTCCGAATCGTCTGGGTTGTCCTTGTCACCAGGTTTTTTATCTTCTGGTTTTTTGTTGTCTGGTTTTTTCTTTTCAGGTGGCTTTCCATCGGGAGTCGGAGGACCATCCAAAGGCTTACCTGTGATGATTTCGTCAAGTTCAGCAACCGTATGTAACGAGCCGAGACGAACGTACGTGTCGACCGTGCCTTCGGCGTTTTTGAATCGTAATTTTAGCCGAGTCAGGGAAGGAAAGATCCCAAGGATGTTCTTAAGCTGATTGACTGATGTCACATCGCGGCCAGCGAGCGCGAGAATTTCATCACCATAGCGAAGCCCACGTCGATAAGCGTCGCTCGACTCGAGAATGTTCGAAACGATCACGCGACCTTTCTCATCCGATGCGACTGTAAATCCCAGCGTCGCATGGTCCACTACGCGTCCGCTTTTGAGATGCCCCAAAAACAGCATCGCTTGATTAATGGAAATAGCATAGCCAACACCGACATTGACGCGGCCTCGCTTCTCGAAAGATCCACGACCGTTGATTCCAATTAAATCGCCGTTCCAATTATAAAGCGGCCCACCTGAGTTGCCCGGATTGATCGCTGCGTCGGTTTGTATGCAATCGGTATACTCGAGAATTGTTCCCGAGGGATATTGGTACCGATGGACACCGCTAACAATCCCCCAAGTTGTTGTTGGTTGAAGATTGGTTGCCAACACGAACGGGTTTCCTGAGGCGAAACACCACTGCCCAACACGCACTGTATCGCTGTCGATAATCGTTGCTGCTGGAAAATCGTCTCGCCCATCCATCTTAAGTAACGCTAAGTCGCCCGTGGGATCGATTCCCACAATGACTGCTTCGTGCATTTCGCCATTTGACAATCCGATTCGCATGCGATTTCCAAATGGATCTGAGACGTGATAATTCGTAAGAACATAACCGTCTGGCGAAATCACGACACCGCTTCCACCGCCCTGACCATCCAGCCCAAAAACGCCTACAGTTGATCGGCTCGCTTTCGCGATTGCCTGGATTCGATCCGCTTCGGCCTTTATTACGCTTGGCGGTGGCGAAGGTGAAGCCAGTACCGCTAGATCGTCGCCGAGACTGGAAACGCAAAGAAGGGTGACGTTCATGACAATCATCGTAAGCGACATGTTTATCGGGAACAGGGTCCGCCGCTGCACTGTTGCAAAGTCAAAACCCGTGGCTAGCGCCATCGGCTCAGGATTCATTAGCCTAGCATTCCGCACGGCATTTAAGGTTGTGTGAAGCATGTTACTAGAGGGCAGCACAAGGAGCCGCCAAACCGAGTTGCGGTATGTCCTGGGTACGAATTTCTTTGGTTTCGACATGATTTATGTGCTTACGCGGTCTGAACGAATATCGTCTTGATCCCTGTCGATTGTAGTCGATTCCCCGAAACAGGTCTCTACAGGTCTTTCCAGGACAATGCCCCGGTAAAGCTCTGCTACTATGGACCGAAGGCATTGTGCCATCGTTGTTGGTTTAGTGTCTCGCATCAGGGCCACCAAAACATTGAATTGCTTCTGCCGCGTCGTCTGCCGTGAGAACACGCGACTTTCTGGTTGCTGGGTTGGTGCAATATCGTTTGAGTACGTCCGCATTCAAGCTTGCTAGTCCCCGATAGTTTTGCTTTACCACGTTCTTGATGTGGCGTTGCTCTAATGCGTCTAGTAACTGCCTTGCTCCCTCCTCGGTGTACATTTGGCGGGCTTCGCCCATGCCGGTTGCGGAAATCTGCATCTTGGGAGCGTGGATTTGCAATAATCGTCCACTCTCAATCCAAGGTCGAAGCCACCGATGAAAGAACAGCAGCAGCAACGCGCCGCAGTGAATCCCATCCGCATCGGGGTCGGTCAGTATCAAAACTCGATCAAATTTTCGGTTCGCCATCACAACATTCTCGTCGAACCCAACGCCAAGAGCTTCAATAAGAGTTTGGTAGATCGCGAAGTTGAGGACCGCTTTGCGATTTGCCTTCCAGGCGTTGAGTGGTTTGCCTTGCATAGGAAGTACCGATTGAAAGCGACCGTCGCAGACTCGCTCAACGGCAAGTGACGCCGATTCTCCCTCTACAATGAAAAGCTCGGTGCCCCCGTCCTCGGGAGTCTCCTTCATCGCGTTTGTTGCGGCGTTACTCAATTGGCTTCCTTATTCTACAATTAATGCATCCAGTGACTTGGAATCATAAACAAAGTAGAAACGTTATTCGTTTGCAGAAATAGTTTTGTTCGACTCGCTTCACATTTCAATCGATAACACCATAGCACGCCAGCAAACACGCGATAAGCCATGACGGACGATTCTACAGCCGACAATACCACGACTGACCATTTGCCGTCTCCCTTGTCCGATGAAGATATTGCAACTGCCTACCATGAAGCGGGCCATGCGATCGTTGCTGTTGCTCTGGGGAAGCCGGTCGCAAAATTAACGATCGAGCGAAACAGTATGCGGCTTGGGCAATGCCAAATGAGTCATCGTCGTGGGCAACCAGTCAAAGATGAACTCGAAGTGCAAATGATGATCATGCTAGGAGGTGTTGTCGCCGAAGCAAGGTACACCGGCGAATACAATTGGGACGGAGCCAGGCAAGACATGATCGGTATTCGGAGACTATCGCGAGTCCGCGCCGGTAGCGACGCTCAAGCCGAACGTCTCCAGCAAAAAATGCTCTCCAAAACAGATCATCTCCTCGATCAATCCGGCCACTGGGAATCGGTGGTCGCCATTGTCGAAGAGTTGAAGAAAAACAAGTCTCTCAGTGGTCGCGCAGTCCAACACATTTTTGATTCAATCATGGCACGAATTGATTTATGATGTTGGGACGCAAAATGACAATAGTGCAATGCAAGGAATATGATTGATGGATCGACCGATGAATGAATTGAAGGACTGCCGTCATGGGCGCATGCTTTTCAACGTGCATGATGTTTACATAGGAAGATCGCTTGACCTCTATGGGGAGTTTTCAGAGGGAGAGTGCGAAGTTTTTCGGCAGCTTATTCGAGTCGGTTGGACCGTTCTGGAACTTGGTGCGAACATTGGAACCCACACCGTAGCTCTCGCTAAAATGGTTGGACCCAATGGACGAGTCATTGCATTTGAACCACAAAGAATTGTCTATCAAAACCTGTGCGCGAACATCGCGTTGAACAGTATTCTCAACGTCGATTGCCATCTTCAGGCGGTCGGTGAAACTTTAGGATCTGTGATTGTTCCATCGTTGGACTACACAAAGGATAATAATTTTGGCGGACTGGGGCTTGGTGCATATACGCAAGGAGTTGCTGTGCCCGTTGTCACGGTGGATAGCCTTGAACTGAATGCTTGCCACTTCATCAAAATGGATATCGAAGGGATGGAGAGAGAAGCGATTCTTGGAGCGAGAAAGACGATCGACCGATTCAAGCCGGTTCTTTATCTGGAGAACGATCGCGAAGACCGATCAGCCGCGTTAATCACAACGCTCCATGAAGTCGGTTATGCAATGTATTGGCATGCACCGCCATTGTTCAACCAAAAAAACTTTTTCGCCAACGAGCAAAATATTTTCGGCGGTATTGTCTCGAAGAACATGCTGTGTATCCATGCATCCATAGACCACAAAATCGACGCGCCCAGAGTAGAAGTACCACAGGTCGTGAATTGAATACAGTTACAGAACGGGCGGATAAAACCTGAGATGGCGTTAGCCACGGGTGTCGATTAACCATGCGCTTGTGACGCAACGTCCACTAACGCGGCTAACGCCGGCGGCTCAGGAACGCTTAGCGATATGATGAAATCATCTCTTCAATTGACTTGTCATCAAATGCTGCTTGATCGATTTGATTCTGAAGAGTTTGAATCGCTCCCTTTTGGGCGTTGAGTTCGGCTTCTGTCGTTGTGCGAACTTGGCTCTCCGAATCAACAAGCTGCTTCAGTTCATCGATTTGTTTCTGAAGGCCGGCGATCTTGGTGACAATTGCAGTATAAGTCGCTTGCTTTGCATCCGCCTCGGACTGAGACTTTGCTTTTGTTGCGGCCAGTTGTTGACTTTGGCCTTGAAGTGCAGCTCGCTTTTGCTTCCAACCGTTCATCGCTGTTTCAAATGCGACTAGCGAAGATTTGTTCTTCTCGAGTACTGCTGTGGCGTTTGCGAGTTGGCTTGCGGCTGCATCGGTTTTTGCCTTCGATGCAGTGTAAGCTGCAGTCAGAACTTTAAGCTTGGCTTGCATGTCCGTGATGGCTGCTTGCTTTTTCACTTTTTGTGCTGCGAGATCAGCACTTTGAGCTGCTAGCGCCTCGATCGATTTCTTTCGCAATACTTGCTGCTGATCAGCAGATGTCACAAGCGTTTGTTGATCGGTCAGTTTTTTGACTAGGCTGTTTCGTTCACTTTCAAGGGCAACCACGTCTGATTGAGCTTCCTTTGCAGCCGCGATCAACTTTGCTTTCTCGTCCGCTATCGCCTGGTCGGCGGCGATGGCCTGCTTCAATTGTTTAATCAGAGCCACGTCTCGTTCGGAAGCTACTTTTTCTTGGTTTGTCCGCGCTTGGTTCGACTCGATTTTTGCGGACATCGCAACGATCTCCGCCTCGACCTTGCCAAGTTCTGTTTGCATGGTTGTGACTTGAGCTTGTTTTGCATCCGAGTCACTCTTGGCTTGGTCTGCTAATTTTTTCGCTTCGCCAACACTTTGTTCGGCAGAAGCAATCATCATTTGGAGCGTTAGCGGATTCGATCGCAGTTGCTTCTCGTTAGTTGGTTTGGCTCGCTCCCAAACCCGTACGTTTCCGGCCCAATCGCCGGCGATGATATGTTTGCTGTCGACCGAGACAGCGACTTCCAATCCTTGTTCGGCAAGGGCAGGCATCGCACCGGCTGCGTTTCCTGAAACGTCCCAGACCTTGACTTGTTGGTCTTTACCGGTGGAAACGATGGTTCCGTCGTTGCATGATGCAACCGCATTTACACCGCCACCATGAGCGTCCCAAGATTTAGTCACTTTGCCCTCGACCATCTCCCAAAGTTTTATAGTCCCATCCATCGATCCGCTAATCAAAGCCGATGAATCTGGTCTCCAAGCCAATGATCTAATTTCATTCTTGTGACCAAGCAGATCTAAATAGAAACGACCAGTGTCGGTCTCCCAAACAAAAAGTCCGTTGCTTCGATCACCTGTCGCTAGGAGCAGTCCATCCGGACTAAATCGAAGCGCGTAGATCCAATCTGTGTGGCGTTTCAACTCGTGTAGAAGTTGACCGGTGGCTGTGTCGTAGATACGAACAATCTTTTGCGGTCCAGCTAATGCAATCTTGGAGTTGTCATCGCTGAGATCCGACGCAAGAACGATATCCAGTTCGTCGCCAACTCGGGTGATACGATTTCCTGTCTTTATGTCATACAAAACTGCGTAGCCCGATTGCGAGTGCTTGCCGCCACCGACTAGGACTGAACGACCGTCGCGACTGAAGGTTATGGAGTGCGGCTCGCCCTCAGGAAACGGAAGAACGCCCAGCAATTCGCCCGTTTCAGTGTGATAAAGAACGACTTGATTTTGGCCACCAAGTGCAACCAAGGGTGACCAAGGAGAAGCAGCCATCGCCGCAATCGATGCGGCACGTTCTGTGAACAGAGTGGTTTGCTTCAGAGCGGTTTCAGGCATCGGAGGTGCACCCTCAGGACGACCTGCAGTAACTGTACCCATCGCAGCCAAATTGACCTTTGGCTTTTTGATCGTTGAGCCGGTGTTCTCGGGCATGCCTTGCTCAATCCAACGCTTGATCAATGCAAGTTTTGGATCGGCGATTTTATCTTGATTGGGAGGCATCGTCGGCTGTTCGACGTGCGCGGTCAACGCCCAAAGTCGCGACGAATCGATATCACCTTCGATAAGGCATTCACCACCCGAGCCACCTGCGATGCACGCTACGTAAGTGTCGAGAGCAAGGCCACTTTTCTTATCATTGGAATTGTGACACGAGAGGCAGTGCTCGCGAAAAATCGGCTTGATATGGTCGTCGTAGGTAACCTTCTCAGGCAAAGCATCTCCAAGAGTCAATCGAGGAGATATTCCGAGTAAAACTACAAACAGCAAACAGAGGAAGTAACGCATGGTTTGATTGGCGGGGCAACTCAAGGTGGGATTAATGATTGAAAATGAACTCGCGACTATTGAGCGCTGCCCAGAACGCATCTTCTAGTCCCTGCTGAACATTCGATGACTCAGCGACCAACTTCGCCAGCGAGGCTCGCTCTTGATCGGTTGGCTTTCGTGCAACGGTTCGAATGAAAATCTTGTCGAGCACTTGATTGGTATCGAGTCCTTCTCCTAACCATTGCTTGACAAGGTTACCCTGCGCAATTTTCCCGCCGGTACTATCACCGTTTACGAGATGCAATGCTTGAGAGAGCGAAGGATCAGTAGTAGCTTCGCAGGCACATACGGTCACTCGTGGCGAACGACCAAATGTTCTTAAGAAATAGTTATTCGTCGAACCATCGGCTATTTGAACTGCACGAGCTCCAACCGGTAGTCCCTTGAACTTGTCCTTAGTTTGAGTGGCTTGTGAAATACAATCCATCATCGACTCGGCTGGGATACGTCGGACATAAGAGTGCGAGTAGTTTCGGAGATCCGTTTCGTTCGAATCATTCGTCGAAGAGCTACGTTGATAAGTTTCCGAGTTACAAATATCTGCAACAAGTCGCTTGAAATCGAAGTCATAACTACGAAGTTTCTCTGCGAGCGTTTCAAGCAGTTCTGGGTTGGAGGCAGGATTGCTGACGCGGAAATCATCGACTGGTGACACAATGCCGACGCCAGTAAAGTGAGCCCAAACGCGATTAGCTACACTGGTTGCGAAGTAAGGGTTATCAGGGCTGGTGATCCAATCAGCGACGACCGCGCGCCGATCTTTGTCTTTAACATCAGGTGTTGCGCCTCCAAGGAACTTTGGAGCTACGTTAGCACCGCCGATCGGGTGCTTGGTCTCGCCTCCGCCACTGTTGAAGACAATTGTTTGACGATAGTCTTCGCCTTGCTTGCGACCGATTTGCGAGAAGAACGCTGCGAACCCGTAATAGTCATCCATTGTCCAGCGATCGAAAGGGTGGTTATGGCACTGCGCACATTGCGTTCGAATACCCATGAAGACTTGAGCTACGTTCTCGGATAGCTTGAGCCTGTCTAATTCAACTTGGTAAAAATTCGTTGCAGGATTATCGAATACACCGCCGTTGGAAGCGAGCATGTCTCGGAAGATTTTATCAATCGGTTCGTTCGCTGCGATTCGATTTGTGAGCCAACTGTTATAAAGGAAGGTCGCCTTGTAGCTAACTTGGTTATTGCTCTTGATCATCAGCAGATCGGCCCATTTCATGGCCCATATTTCGCTAAACTCTTTTCGATCAAGAAGCTTTTCGACCAGCATTTTTCGCTTGTCGGGAGCCATCTCCGACATGAATTCGTTGTATTCTTCCTCTGTAGGAAGGCAGCCCGCAATGTCGATCGTGGCACGCCGAATAAACTCTTCATCGCTGCATAAACCACTTGGCATCACTCGAAGCTTTTCAAGTTTCGTGGCGACCATTTCGTCGATATAGTTGCCGCTAGGTGGCGGAGCTTTGTAGTCGATTCCAGCCGGAAGCGCGAGCACTTGTGTTCCGACGGTATGTGTATCGAACCGAGCCATTACGAATGCTTCACCTCGAACGCCGCTGGTAATGACCGCGTCAGGAGTGACCGCTCCCGAGCGTTCATTGTTGGTCGTAAAGGCTGCCAAATCTGAAATGTCGCGAGTCGTTCCATCGGAATAGTTCGCGACGATAACTAGCTGCTGTTTGGAACCTTCTCCTTCGAGTACTGCTTGCTTTGGAAACAGGTCGACGCTATCCACTTTGGGAGGCGTTGTCGCATCCATCTTGGCACCGGCCTGGAGCCATGCGAGAAGCGTCTTATAGTGCTGGCTGCCTGGTTCAATTCGTTTGCCGCCACTATGCTGGACCGCGCCAGTTGCTTTCAAGAGCATAAGGCTTTGGTCTGGAACCGCTAGATTGATTCGTCGAATCCCAATTTCATGGGTGATTCGATTGTAATCGCCCTTCGGGTCAAATCCGAAAAGGCTCATGCGGAAGCCGTCTTTACCACGTGCAGCACCGTGACAAGAACCCGTATTGCAACTGGCTCGAGTCAATATCGGCATCACATCTTGGGTGAAACTAACATCGCGATGAATGGTCGCTTGGCTAACAGCGATTGAACTGGAAGCGGTCATGCCGTTCCACTTCGCAGTTAGTTGTGTCTTACCATCGGCGAGTGGACGAAGTGTGTGTTCGTTCCAGGAGACGAGCTTTGTATCGTCGATAACGAATTCGACTTCTTTGGTAACGTCCTTGGTGATTCCATCTTTGCGTGTCGCTACCGCGATTACATGCTGCAAGTCAACGTCAGTGGCAAGATAAATCTCAGGGGGATAAATCGCGAGCGATTCCCAAGGCAGAGCATCTGCATTCGCTGGAGCAACCGCTACGGGCGTAGGCTCTGCTTTTGTCGGTGCAGCATCGACCGCGAAGGTATTGGAGGCAAGAGCGCATAACACACTGATGCTCACAAAAATGTTTCGCCGATTAGGACGAGATTCAAACTTCTTGGTGTATCTCATTTACTTGTTCTCCTCGCGTAGTTTTCGCAACTGTTCGACTCGAGTCATCGGTTTTTCGACTGCCGGTGCGGCTTGAGCCGGTGCTGCTGCGGCGGCCACGGTGACAGGTTTGGCTGCAGGCGCCGGTAGAGGAACATCGATTTGTATTTCGATGGTTCCGTTCGTCTGAGAGATAACTCCCTTGTCATTCGATACTGTTCCGCGACAGACGATAGTCTTGTGGTTACCGGGCTTGGCATCGGCCGCGATGTCCATTTGGTAAACTAATTGAGCCGTTTCGCCTGTGACCGTTTGCTTGGGTGCCGAGACGGTTGTTCCAGGCGGAATACCCAGCAGTTCTACCTCGACGGTCCCTTCGCTTGGTCGTTTGAGTGCAACTTCAACAGCAATTTTTGCGGGCTTACCTTGCTCGACCATCGTTTTGTTAAACTTGAAGTCGAACAGCTTATCGGCGACTTCAAGCATGATAAACTCTGAGGCAATTTGTACTGTTCCAAAACCAGATTCTGAAGATGCAATCACGGTAATAGGCCAAGTTTTCATTGCCGCGCTACTGTTTGCGGTTAACGGGATCTCGGCCTCGGTCTTATCACCTGCGATCGAGATCGATCCTGAAGCAGCAATTCCAGGCGGCTTTGTCAGCAGGCGAAGCTGGATCGGTTTGTTGAAGCCATCCTTACGAACTGCTCGTACCTTCAAAGGAAGCGTTCCATTGCGGACGATCGGGACCTTGGGCTGTTCGACGACAATGTCGAAAGGTATTGGATCAACGATCGCAACAGTCAGCCGATCTGCTACGTGTCCCCAAACGTCGACGTTGTTTTGCCCTCGAATAATCTGAGTGCGTTGCGTTAAATGTCCAACAACTTTGGTTTCAGGGTTAGCAGAGACGCTTGCGGTAAGGTCTACAAGTTTGCCTATGTTTGCGGAATCGTCTTTCGCGTGAAGTATCACCGAGACCGAGTTCAAATCAGCGGGAACAGCCGCTTCCGATTGCGTCATACCTTCGGGCAAGTCAGGAATAACAACGCGTCCCTCGCCTGCGACGGCTTTGCGAGCAAGATTCACTTCGAAAGCCATTCGGCCTCCGCGAGGTACTTCGACCGTTTGAGAAACGTATCGTTCTTGTTCGGCTACAGTGACTTCAACAGCAGGAGATTGCGGTGTCACTTCCACGCGGTAAGCATAGTGAGGACCACCGTTTTCTAAGTGATCCCGAATGCTAATTGCGTAGTTGCCATCTTCGGGAGCTTTGAAAGCGACTGTGGAATCAGGACCACCAGTGTCATCGGCTCCGACAACATTTTTTCCATCCATTTTCACCACGCCGATGACGGCATCGATTGGCGAACGCAAGGTGTTACGACCGTACACACGGATGTCGAGTTGCTGATCTTTTTTGGCTGAGAACACAAAAAAATCTCGATCGCCAGGAACTTGCAACGAGCCATTGAAAGCAACTGGGAACTTGTCATGAACGGGCTGGGTCTTGTAATCGAGATTCGGTTCAGTCTCAATCACATTGTCCATATCGTTGACACGAATCAAATTTGGCGAGGGAAGCTCATGACCATCGCGAGCAGCCCAGACTCCGTGTCGACTCGCATTCGCAGCAGGAAGAGTCAGCGTTTGTTGCCAAGCTTTTCCTAAGGCATCGATCACTGTTGTTTCGATCGGTTTCCCAGGCTGTCCACCACTTGGGATGATGGCGAGCGGTCTCGCAAAAGAGCCAACGTGCAACCGATAAAGTGATTCGTTGGTTCCGCCAAAGCTACTTTCGCGAACTTCGATCCAATATCGGCCATCTTCCGGTGCTTCCACCGAGCAAACACAATCTTGCTGGAGTAGTGAAGCGTCGTCGCTTCTTGCAAGTTCAAAACGATTCGAGTCCAAAATTGCCACGAACGGATCAAAGAAGTTGTTCAAATACGCATGGCGAAGACCTTCTAGCTCTACCGTGACTAACGTTCCCTTAGAAACATCGACAGCGTAGTAATCAACATCTTCTGTTTGGACAACACCGTTGACGGTCGACGCCATTGGAATGACTTGAGGTGCCTTGAAGTCATTGTTAGGTTCCGCTTCCGTAACTGTTGGGAATGGTGACACACCCAGGTAACGAAGGTTGCTGATACCGGTCGACGTGATGACTCGGAACGCGTGAAGCTCGCATGCCGCATCTGCTGCGGAGGTTACCATGACTTTGATTTTATTGTCGTCGACCTTGGTAATGGAAGTAGCTTCCATACCTGGGGTGTAAAACAGAAGCTGTTTTGCATCTCCGATTCGTGTCCCAGTCAAATCGATTTCCGCGCTTGTTCCGCGTTGCAGACCTGGCGGGCTAACGAGCCTCACCTGTGGCTTGGCTGCGAAAGCGAGATTGGTCGAGAGACAACAAATCACGAACAACAATGTTTGAATGAAGGTCTGCTTTTGAAGCAGACTCTTATGGGTTCGAGTATTGCTTGGCATGGTAGGACTTCTCGTGAAAATCGCGGAGGGGGGAGCTTGGAGGTGGGGTGATGAAACAGGCGTTGTTGCTGAGCCATAGGCGCTAGCTTCGGGTGCTATGATCTGGCAAATCTTTGCAAAATCGAACCCCATGGTTAGCTTCATTAACCCGGCTTGTCGGTGGGAACTAAGCGAGGATACCGTCGATGAGTTTTCCGCCATCGCAGATCTCAACTGGGCGGTCGCCTGGTGCCATCAATTCCTTATCAGCGACAATGCCCAGCAAGTGGTACATCGTGGTTGCCAAATCTTCAGGGGACACTGGGTACGAATCTGGTTCGGAAGCAGTCGCGTCGGATGATCCGTAAACCAGACCACCCTTTACGCCACCTCCGGCTACCATGACACTGAAAACTTTTGGCCAGTGATCGCGACCTGCTTCGGGATTGATCTTCGGGGTACGGCCAAACTCGCTGCTAACGAGAACCAAAGTGCTCTTAAGTAGGCCTCGAGAATCCAAATCTTCTAGAAGTGTTGCAAGGGCTTGATCGAGCGAAGGCATGGCGCTTCGGAAGCCAGCGGTAATTCCAGTGTGCATGTCCCAGCCACCGTAGGTTAGCGAAACAAAGCGAACGCCTGCTTCTACCAAACGACGAGCCATCAGCAACCGCTGTCCAGCCGTGTTGCGACCATACTTGTCTCGCAAGCCAGCTTCCTCGGCTTCGATGTTAAATGCTTCACGAGCCTTTTCGCTGCTGAGCAAGCTGTACGCTCGTTGGTAGAACGAATCCATGGCGGTGACGTTGTCCGAATTTTGCTTCGATGCGAAGTGTGCGTTGACTGCTTCAAGGGCTGTTCGACGACGATCAAAGCGAGCCATGTCGACACCGTTTGGAAGATTCAAATCTTGAACCTTGAAGCCGGTGTTGGCTGGGTCCGCACCAAGACTGAATGGACCGTAGGAAGAACTCAGGTAGCCGCTTCCACCAAATTCATTCGCAACATTCGGAATGGCAACGTAGGGTGGAAGATTGTTACGCGAGCCATACTCGTGACTGACGACAGAACCGAAACTAGGAAAAATCAACGCTGGCGATGGCTTGTAACCGGTAAACATGTTGTGCGTCCCACGTTCGTGAGCCGCTTCGCCGTGCGTCATACTTCGAATCACGGTGAATTTGTCGTTGATCGATGCCAACCGTGGAAGAGTTTCGCTGAAGATATCGCCAGTCTTCGTTTTTATCGTGCCCATTTCGCCGCGGAATTCGATCGGGCTGTAGGGCTTGGGGTCGAATGATTCTTGATGAGCCATCCCGCCGGGAAGGTAAATATGGATGACGCTTTCAGCCTTGGCGTCGATGAAGTCGTAGTGCTTCTGATCGGCACGAGCAGCCTCCATCCGGAAAAAATCACCGAGCGAAAGTCCGAGACCACCAAGGGCACCAACGGAAAGAAAGCCACGACGACCAACGGGATTGCCTAAGCACTTCATCATGAGACTCCATAGGGAACTGGTAAAACCTTACAATATTCAATGAGCAGCGGGCGGCCCGATGTACTCGACAAGAATCGGTAGGTTGACCAAATGTTTTGGAAATGGAAACGGTAGGTGGGGTAAAGCAGCAAGCTGCGGCAGGTTGCGAGGCATCAAACACCGCGCATTCGATATTATGGCTGAGCCATGACCGAAAAGCAAGACAGTAATCTTTTCGGGTCGAACCAATAAAAACTTGGGTATTCCTGCATTTCGAATGTCAAATTTCGAAAATTAACGGGCAGGAAGACGCTTTAAAGTGTAAATAACCCCTTCGGAATGCTCCTTTGGAGTGCTCCGACTTGTTGGAGCTTTAAGATTTATCTACCGGTTTCCCAACTAAAAAGTCTTCGCGAACCAAACGATTCCGTTGTCACGCGAGGCATATTCCTTCCACAACATCGCTAACCCGAAAGCTGTGACGAGTCACAGCACTCCAAATTTGGAGTGCTCTTTTGGAATGCTCCGACTTGTCGAAGCTTTAAGACTTATCTATCAGTTTCCTATCTAAAAAGTCTTCGATAACCAAACGATTGAGTTGTCACGCGAGGATCTTTCCTTTCATCACATCGCTAGCCCAAAAGCTGTATCGAGTCACAGCAGTCCAAAGCGTACTACAGTTGCTTGCGACGATCAATAAATCGTTTCGATTTATCCGCGAATGACTCAAACGTCCCGACTGGCACTTCAGTAACCGCGATTCGAAGGCCAAGGTTCGTATCGAGTTTATCAACCAATCGCTGCGGTTGATGAAGCGAGTCTTCAATCTCAAGCGTCACTTCATCACGAGTTCCGTTCTTGGCCGCAATCAATCGATACTCACCAATCTCTGCAAACGATCTTACGATCGCATCGATAGCCGAAGGAAAGATGTTAACTCCGCGAACGGTCATCATTTGATCCGACCTTCCGAGAATCCCACCTATTAACACGGTTTGTAACGAAGTGTTATAAGCTCCAGAAGATCCGGCCAAAGCAGGTCGCACAATGTCGCCCGTTCGGTATCTAAATGCGGGTGCTCCCGATCGACTTAAGTTAGTCAAAATCAGTTCGCAAAGTGGAACTCGATCGTCTGCTTCGTTCGATTTGCTATCCGCGTCGCCTATAAACTCTTTAGCGAGATAGAAAGCCCCAACGTCTTGGTCGATTGGTTCAAATTCAGCAACAAAGTGATACTCGTTGATTGCGAGTGAAAAACCATCTGTTGTACCGAAGCCCCACGGCCCGACTTCGGTAGCTCCTGCATGGTCCGTGACTTGGGTTTCAAATTCGTCCTGCAAACGCTTTCGTATCGACGGGATAGATCCACCGGGCTCTCCGGCAACGACCAGCTTTCGGATGCCAAGCCTGCGGGGATCAATTCCCTTTTTTTTCGCAGTCTCGGCTAAATGCAAAGCGTATGACGGTGTCGAGAACAAAACAGTTGCACCGGAGTCGATAATCAAGTCGATTCGAGCGATCGTCGAAAGACCACCGCCAGGAACAACGCGACAACCGCGACTCAAACATGCATCCTGAGCGGTCCAGAAACCGATGAAAGGCCCGAACGAAAACGCCATGAAGACCACATCGTGACTTTCGATCGAAGCCGCATCCAAGACGGACTGCCAAGCATCAATCCAATTGATCCAATCTTCGGGTGTATCCAGAATGATCAGCGGTTTGCCGGTGGAGCCACTGGTACGATGGAACCGCGTGTATTGCTCGAGCGGAAAGGTGAGGTGCGGAGCAAGTCCTTTTGAATCTGCGTTCTGTGATAGCTCAGACTTGGATGTGGTTGGGAATTCTCGCCAGTGTGCGAGCGATTCCACCGGGAGGGAACACTTTTTAAATTTCTCTTTATAAAAATTATTCGAGCCAATGATGCTCGATAGAAGGATATTCAGGCGATCCAACTGCCATCGCTCTAAAGCCTCTCGCGATTCGAATTGTGGCTCGATCATAGCGACTTCGAAACGTCCGTTCGATAGGCGACTAATGCTGGAATGATTCCTGCAAGAATACCGGCAAGAATGAGCGATGGGATGATCCACAACTCGTTGGGGTAATGGATGCTGAAGAATGACAGTTTGACACCAGTGCGTGCTTCGACCAGCGGGCTAGCCCATGCCGCCAAAGCGTGACCGCCAATCCAGCCAATTGCACCACCTACGATCGCAATGATACACGCCTCGAACAAGATCACGATCAGAACCGTATCGCGAGAAGCACCCAAAGCTCGCATCACCGCGATGTCTCGGGTGCGTTCGCTCATGCTGTTATAGATGCTTACCAAAATGCTTACGGCGCTGACAACGCAAACGAGCAGGGTCAGGGTCAGGAGTGCCCATTGGATTGGCTGGATGAACATTTGCAGGAGTGAGGCGATTTCTTGAATCGGGGAAACGGCTTGAGCAGACGGGGTTTTGTTGATTTGCTTTTGCATTCCCATGGCAAAGTCACTTCGCAGAAGAATAGCAGTTACTTCGCGTTTGTCGATCGGAAGTCGTTTCCGGGCGCCGACCATCACAGCGGGAGAATCTTCAGCAGCTTTCGAAGGATCGCCCTTCGTAACTCGTTTCTCAAGTCCCGATTCCTCATCGCGTTCCGGAGCGGCGTGGTCTTCGAGCAAGTAGAAACCTTCCATGTTGATAAATGCCGCACGATCATTGGGAGTCCCTGTTGCGTTGAGAATTCCGACAATTGTGAAGCCCTGCTCGTGAACAAAGTCACCACTGGCACCGTGCGACGCTTGGATAGTGTCGCCAATCTTTAAGCCCATCTCGGTAGCCACTTCGGATCCAAGCACGGCTTCAAAGAAACTATGCTCGGGTGATTCTTCGACAAAGTTACGTCCCTCGCGAAACGTGTATGGATCTTCGTTCCTATCACCATGCTTCAGAAGATTGAAGAAATCAGGTGTAGTCGCAACGGCACGGAATCTGCCGACGTAATCACCAAGGCACATTGGGATGACGAAACCGTTGCTTGTAAACATGGCGTACTTACCGGATCGTTCCGGATCTTTCAAGTTTCCACCGAGCTTGGCAAATTGTTCTTGGCGACCATTGCCGGGCAAGAACTCGAGGAAGTAACTGTACTTGAGATTTTCAACGGGCGAACTGAGGTAGTAGACGCTGTTGAAGACCAGTTGGGTTGAGCTTCCTTTGGAGCCGATGATCAGGTTGTAGCCAACGTTGCCATTGCGTTCGAGCGATTTAGTGACGACGCCAGATATGCTCATCACCATGACGGTAAGGCCAACTCCAAGTGCCATCGATAGCGTCGTCAAGCAGGTCGCGAGCGATCGATAACGGAGATTTCGCCATGCAATTTCAAATAGGTTCACGATCGGACTTCGCTGGTGAGAACGGTGTTGATTTTATCGAGATACTCGACACGATCGAATTGCTGAGAGATCGAATCAGAGTGAGTGACCATTAAGAGTGCTGTTGATTCTTTACTGCATACTTCTTTCAGCAGATCAATAATTTTCTGTTGGTTGCTTGGGTCAACATTAGCGGTTGGTTCATCGGCTAGGAGCAGTCGCGGTTGATTTGCGAGGGCTCGTGCGACGGCAACGCGTTGCTGCTGGCCGACGGAAAGCATCGAAGGTCGATAGTGCATTCGATCGTCGAGACCGACTTGAGAGAGCAGAGATTTTGCACGGTCGAGCCGATACTTTCCACGCCCGAAGGTCATTCCTAAGCGAACATTTTCGAGTGCCGTAAACGCAGGTAGCAAGTTAAAAGTCTGAAAAACGTAACCCATCTTCACGGCTCGGAAACGATCGCGAGCCGATTCGCTTAGCTTGGTTAGATCGGTTCCATCGAACAGGACCTTACCGCTATCGGCTCGAGTGATACCGGAGATGATTTGGAGGAGGGTCGTTTTGCCAGAGCCACTGTCGCCACGAAGGACCATTTGCTCGCCAGCGCGAATTTCCAATTTTGGAATATCCAATATTGGGACGCTACCGCCGGTTGGCTGAGGGTAGCTTTTTCGAACATCTTCCAGGAGCAGCATAAGATTTCTAACTCGTAGTATTTACTTTCGCTTCATAGCTCGATCGATATCGCGTTTTGCTTCTTTTGCTTTCATCACTTCTCGTTTGTCATGGACTTTCAATCCCTTGCATAATCCGATGACACACTTGGCGACCCCTCGATCGTTGAAGTACAGTTTCAGGGGCACAAGCGTGAGGCCTCTTTCGGATGCCTTCCCGCTTAGTCGAAGAAATTCACGCCGGTGCAGGAGCATCTTGCGTGGCCGGGTTGGTTCATGATTCCAAAGGGTCGCTGGTTTGTACTCGGGTATGTCGCATTGAATCAACCAGAGCTCGCCGCTGCTTACGCGTCCGTAGGCTTCATCGAGTGAGCATTTTCCGTCGCGTAGGCTTTTGACTTCGCTGCCTCGAAGCATCAGTCCGCATTCGACTGAGTCCAATATCTCAAAGCGGTGTCGCGCCTTACGGTTTTCGGCGATCATCTTGTGCGTGACACCGACTGCAGCGGTGCTGGTCTTTGCACCAGACTTGCTGCTCTTTTTGTCTTTCGTCGGCGCTTTGGCCGAAGTGGGGGACGGTGATTTTTTAGCCAAAATTAAGATCTGCAAATCAACGAATGGAGGGTTGTGTCGGCTTTGATGTTTGGTGCGGCTATGTCTGCGGTGTCGGTTGTACGGAAGGTCTTCGCGTCTGGTTTACCATTTTAATCATACCTAACAGGCCATTTTTATCCCAGTGCTCCGATAATGCTGCGACATATTGCTTTTTCGGTTCAATACTTTGGTAAATCATTCAAGTGAGAACAGTTTTTCGTTTGACCCGGTTCGATCATGTCCTACCCTTCCACATCCTGCTCTCTGATATTGCGTGGAATTCGAGCGCACATTCTCGGTGCCGGATTCCTTTTTGTTAACACTTTGCATCGATTGTGATAATGGCCGAAACTTTCTCACCGACACCAGCCTTCTCCGGAGCGATTCCGGATTTGACGCTCATGGTTCCGGTGGTAGGGGCTGTGCCGATTGTGCCCGCAGTTGTCCCAAGATCCAACGCGTCCCATCAAGACGTTCGGCAAGAAGCCCGTCAAGAAATAAGGCGAAGCAGTAACGCCGCGTCGCGTTTGGGTATTTACTCGAGCTTGCTCCACACCTTGCGTGCCAAGCATGCTCCTACTGCTGCCCATTGTGTGCGGGTGGCTCAAAGCATCTCTGCCTGGGGACTTTATCACGACGTCAGTGAAGATGACTTGGTCAAGCTCGAACTGACTGGTCTGCTGCACGACATTGGTAAGGTCGGCATTCCCGAGCGAATTTTACAAAAGCCCGGACGTCTTGCTCCGGAAGAAAGAGCCATTGTCGAACTGCATCCGCGCGTCGGCGTGGAGATTTTACGATCCGCTAACGTCGATCAGCTCATTCTCGACTCCATTGAACAAATTGGTGTTTGGTTCGATCAAAGCAATCGCGTCGCCAAAGGACCTCTCCCGATCGCGCAGCGGATTCTGTCAATCGCAGATGCCTTTGATGCGATGACGAGCGAACAAGTTTATAGACCTGCGATGTCAGTCAAGCAGTCGCTTGCAGAGCTCGAACGAATGGGCGGAACACAATTTGATCAGTCCCTTGTGTCCAGCTTCCGATCCACGGTGCTGAACTTCAAAGATGATTTAGCGCGAGCCGTTTCCAGTCGTTGGTCTAACGACTCGGGAACCACCTTTGTTCATCTTTTCGAAGGTGAAGAAAGCCAAAATTGGAAGGGTAGCGCTGCGATTGAGTCGCTCAATAGCGTGTTCCATCAAAACATGATGAACCGCATGAACGACGGTGTTATTTTTATCGATACCGAATCGACGATACTCGAATGGAACCAAGCTGCCACGCGACTGACAGGTCTCAAGCAATCGTCCCTGCTTCATTCGACTTGGAGCCCAAATCTCATTGGGCTCAGTGATGAGAATGGAACTGCTGTTTCGAGCGACGCTTGTCCGATCTCGAAAGCACTCTCGACGCATGAGACCAAAATCAGTCGCTTTCGGATTCAGAATCAAGATGGCCGTCTTCTGATGGTTGAAATTCAGTCGATGCCGATCTTCGATCAACATGGAGTCCTGCGTGGTGCGGCCATGCTTTTAGGAGATGCGAGCAATCAGGTAACCATGGAACAGAAGATGGTGGATCTGCATACTCGTGCTACCCAAGATCCATTAACCAAAGTTGCAAACCGTAGTGAGCTCAACAAACAATTAAAACAACTCGTGCATCAATGCCAGACTGAAAAGATCGAGGCGAGTGTATTGATTTGCGATATCGACTATTTCAAGCGGATCAACGACACATTCGGACATGCGGCAGGCGACGATGCACTCGTATCATTCGCCGCTGTTTTGAAGAGCTTGTCTCGTGAATCGGATCTAGTCGCAAGATATGGTGGCGAAGAGTTTGTGATTCTTTGCATGGATTGCGATATCAGGTCGGCTGTTCAAATAGCGGAATCGATACGTGAGAAGCTCCGAGTAACTCCGCTGGATTCGATAAAAGGCAAGACAATCACCGCTAGTTATGGGGTGTCGCAAATTGTTGTTGGCGATGAATGTGATTCGGCCCTCGAACGTGCCGACCAAGGGTTGCTACAAGCAAAGCAAACAGGTCGTGATCGGGTGGTCGCGGTCTCTGCTAACAACGCGGATCAAGATAGCCGCAATCAAAGCGCTCCAAGCGAGACCGAATCGACCACCGTACCGGCACCGAAGAAATCATGGTTTGGCTGGCTAAACTTAGGCAATAACAAGTCGCTTATCGGCAAAGAATTGTTAACGAATTTCTCACGAGATATGGTGGCAGAAGGGCTGAAGGGCTTTGTCAGCGATTCAAGGGCAGAGCTTGTTTCGGTCGACAAGGATCGAGTCGAGTTACGCATCGATAGTCGATATGCACCTATGCGACGACGCGAAAGCGATCGCCCAATTGTTTTCTCTTTGACTCTGGATCTGATCGATTTCGAACTCGTCGGAGCACGCGCCCAAACACTGACTCAAAATGTGACCAAACTGAAGCTTGAAGTTAATCCAACTCGAAATCGGGATCGTCGTATCGATAACATTCTCGATCTTGGAAATCGTCTGACGCGAAGCTTTGAAACGTACCTTTCTGCTTACGCGATCACAGACGAAGTCCGCGAGCGACTGATACCGGTCTACAAAGTCGGTCCCGACGGACAATAAGCAAGAAGGCAGTTAAAACGTCGTATGGCCAGCACGTGGCCAAGTCTCTCCGAGACAAAGAACCCGGTGTCTCGGAGAGACACCAATATGTGATTTTCATAATCGTCGCTGTGATCAAACGTGTTTGATTTCCACACTCTACCATTGTGACAATAAACAGGCTTCGATACAAAGCCCCGGACCAAAGGCTAGCAAGACTGCGTGTTTGGGTCGTTTACCGCCGCGGCACATAAGTTTGTTCAAGATAAACAAGACTGTCGGTGAAGACATGTTTCCGTGATTGGCAAGAACCTCAAGCGATGGTGCTAATTGCTCCTCGCTCAATCCAAGAGCCGCTCCGGACGCTTGTACGATGCGAGGTCCTCCAGGATGAATCGCCCACACTTCAACAAAGTCCACGGTGATTCCTTCTTCTTCAAGCCATGTGGAAAGCGAGGCGTGCAGAGACGATTCAATGCATGAGGGGACTTGCGGATCAAGACTCATCTGAAATCCGAAGTCGCCGATCTTCCAGCTCATCAAGTTTGATGTCTGCGGGATGACTTGAGAGAAGCTAGATGTGATGGTCCATTCTCCAGGCAATTCTCCAGGCAATTCTCCAGGCAATTCTCCAGTTGCTTCTTCGTTTGATGAAATTTCATTCGTAAGAAGCTCGTTCGAAGGTTCATCTATTCGCGAGCCAACAACCATCGCGGCGGCACCATCGGCGAAGAGTGCGTTGGCTACCAATTGTTGAGGATCATCGGTGTATTGCTGATGGATGCTACAGAGCTCGACCGCACCAACCAAGACAACGGCGTTCGGATCTGCCTCTGCGAAAGATTTTGCAACTCGAATCGCATTGATCGCTCCGTGACAGCCCATGAACCCAACATTTATGCGTTGAACGTTTTCGTTCAGTCCCAGTTGATCGATCAACTGAAGATCACATCCAGGAGCAGCAAAGCCTGTGCAAGATACTGTGACCAAATGCGTTATCGACGCCGGCTTGATGCAAGCATTATCCAGTGCGGTGGTACATGCCTTGATCAAGAGTGGAGCTGCTTCTTTTGCAAAGATCTCCATCCGCTCGGCAGTCGTTGGGCCACGTGGATGAAGAGTAGAGGAAGGCTGATAAAATGTTTGGCGTGGTGAGTCCGTTTCATGGTCGCTCTTGAGTAACACACTTCCTCGGCGATTGACTCCAGATTTACGATACAGAGCGGGAAGCGCCTGATGCCATCGCTCGGTGATGTGCAAATCCTGCGAGATCTTTGCGGCATCGCTTTGCAGGATGGAATGTGCCGGTGAAGCAGTACCCAAACCGAGTAGTCGAGCGGTATTGGTAAGAGTGCGTCCAACCTGTTCAATGGTAGAAGATGCGACAGTCATGAAGTTACTTTCTTGATAAGTGCTGCTCGGATAGGGTAGAGCGAATTGCATAGACGCAGCGTCCAGGCAGCTACGGATAGGCGACGAAGTTGTCGCGATATCCACCAACAAGTTTTCTGTTTCTGACGGCGTTGCGAATCCACCCAAGACATCCATTCGCGAGAGAGACCGTCATGCCAAGTGCTTCCAATTGACTTGCTCACAAGTGGCATTACCGCCTCGGCACTTGCAAGAGCCCACGACATTCCTTCACCTGTGAACGGTTCTATGTAACCAATGGAGTCACCAAGGAGAAAGACACGATCGGATGCTACACGCGTCGAGCTACGAGTAAGTGCGGGGGTGGCCAACCAATCTTCTGATGTATCTTGTGGCATATCGTCTGGGAAAGAGTCAGGTTTTCCGTTCGGCTTTTCATAAGCAAATAGCGGGCCGTCCTTGGCATCGCCAATTATGCCGCAAACGGTCTTTGCGATGCTTCCTCTCTTCGCAATCGATTTCGGATCGATCGCGCCCGCTATGTCAACCAAATCACCATCAGTACGGGATATCCCCACGTATCCGTCTTTGCTGACGATCATCTGCAATTGGTTGGCCGGGAACAAGCCTCGTGAATTGACAGAGCTGACTTGGCTCGCTGAAAACATTCGCTGCACTCCAATGCGTGAGCTCGGTTGAACCGTCGAAGTCCATCCGCTTTCCAAGCGTAGACTCGATCGCGTCAATCCATCGGCGACCAAAATACAGTTGGCGAAAGCATTAACGCGACGCCCTTTCGGCTCAGTCAGATTTTGTAGCCTGACTTGCCTAAAACGTTCTTTGGAGGTTTGTTCGTCAATTCTTGGTACTACCAAACCACTTACACTATCCAAGAAAAACGCTCCTGAATCAATCGCGGCTCGAACCAATTCGCTATCGAGCGTTGACCTCCTCACGCTCAAAAGCGTCGGGATGTTCCAAACAACAGAAGTTTTATCAATCTTCAAGTGGAGCGAAGTTATTGGGACTGCACCTGCTTGATGCAATTGCTGAAGAACACCAAGCCGCTCTAGAGCAGCTTGAGCCCGACGATTCAAACAACCGCCGCAAACTTTTTCACGTGGAAAAGATTTTGCATCGACAAGCAAAGTTCGAAAGCCACTTCGAGCTGCAAGAATTGCTGCCGCAGCTCCTGCAACGCCTGCCCCAAGTATAATAAGATCCCATTCTGAATCTTCGAGAGCTATTAAATGCTCATCTCTCGACAATTGCGAAGCTTGAGCGGTAAAAGGGTTCATTCTTTGGACTCCCAACTCAATAGGTATCGCTGGGGCCAGTGCTGCTTAGCAACTGCATTATGAAGCTGAGCTTGTGATGCGAGTTGCCTCACTTCTTTTTTGCTAAACGCAGCACGAACAGACTGAGGGCCATCAAAGTGAACAACCGGAGAACGAGAAAGCCCGTAACAACCGAGCTTGGCTAAAAACAGACCGACATGTGTACGCAAAAGGTCATCGACGATCACTGCTACTTTGGCAATTCGTTTCATGTTCTGTAAAACTTCAACGGCTTGCGATTCGCTGAAATGATGCAAGAAGAGACAGCAATAGACGAAATCAAACTGAACTTCCGGTGGCTCAAAGACATTGACTTGCTGGAAGGAAACCGAGGAATTGCGACTATGGGCAGATGTTTTATTTAAATTCTCTGAAAGCCAAGATTGCCTTGACGCGTTAGCCGTAGCAGCATTACAAGCAGTTTGACTTACGTCCCAACCTTCGGTGCGACAACAGATTTTCTTGGAAAGACTCTTAGTAACAGAGATCGCCACGTCGCCACTGCCGCAGCCCATATCAAGAACCGAAATGGCATCGAGCCGACGGCTCCTGGCGATCGCTTCAATCTCCTGAGCTACATAATGCCCAGTTCGGCATATCCAATTTATACGACGAAGACCCGCCAGCGCACGCTGATGCTCGGCGGGTTCTATTGACGGGTTGTCCATCAACTCTGGTACTAGTATGCGATTTCTCAAGCTTCTAATAATACCACAATCGAATTGTTCAGGGATAACTATTGTCGCATCGAATTGCAGGGACGAAAGCGAGTAAAATACTCGCTTTCCCGCAACTAAAAACTCGTCATCTCAAAGCAAAGTACTTCTCATGGACGTGAAGCCAGTTTCCATTCTGCAAGCCGATTTGACTCGCGTTGAGCATCAGAAAGCCGTTCTGAAACTTACACAGGCCTACGCGAGTGATCCAATGGGAGGGGGTGAAGCACTCAGCGCGGAAGTTCTTGGCCGATTGATTCCTGGCCTTCAAGCAACTCCTCACGCTTTGATATTTCTTGCTTATGTGGAGGGTATTCCCATGGGGATCGCCACATGCTTTCGTGGTTTCTCGACTTTTCTAGCCAAGCCGCTCCTCAATATTCACGACATTGCTGTTCTACCGCAATATCGTGGGCAAGGCATCGGTCAAAAATTAATCGCCGCTGTAGAAGCCAAAGGAATCGAGATTGGATGTGGTAAACTGACTCTCGAGGTGCAAAGCAAAAATTTAGTTGCCCAACACACTTATAAACGAGCGGGATTCAACAACGATAAAAGTCCTCACTCAACAGACCGCGTTTTCTTTCTAGTGAAGTACCTTTAAACTTCAGAAATCATATTAAGTTGGTGTTCAAAAAATTGATAACCGTAAATTGCACAACGGAATGCGTCTGGCAACGACTTCTGGATGACCTCTGCGGCTTTTATTGCAGGGGATTGGCTTGGTGAACTTGGCGAGAGAATTAGAAAGATATCATGATTGCTTTTTTATATCGCCAACACCCAGCCCGACTCCTTTTTGCGTGCTTCTTCATTGGTAGAGCACTCGCGTTATGTGCTTCCGCTGATGACACATATTCGCGAAAATCGTCGGTTGATCTACCCGCATCGTTGCGATTGCCACACGCTAACTCGCCAGACGCCGACTCACAAGACGCAGCGTATCAAAAAGACTTGGACCGAACATACTATTGGATTCCGGCATTTGATCGGATTCGAAGTCGGCTTGATCGCGAGTTCACAAGCTTGCCGAACGCCAATCGGGAAGCGATAAAAAACGAGCAATCTGTCGCTGAACAGGATATCGCGGCAGTCATATCCAGAACCCCTCGACCATGGTCTTCCAGTGATGCGATCGATATCTACCGAAGGATTGTACGATTGGCGTATCTCGGAAACCGTGATAGTCACTTCGTTCAAACAATCGCAACGTCGCTCCTACCAGAGAAGACTGACAAGTCGTTTTTAACGATTCAGAACAAAGTCCCGTTGGCTCATCCAACGATGCCATGGCCGATGGGAACTTACACCAAAGTCGCAAGCCCACATTTCGAAGTAACCACTCAAGGAACTCCAGAAATAGCTCAGCGGATTTCGATCCTTGCCGAACAAACGCATGGACTTTGGCAACAGGCATTCCTTCCAGCATGGTGCGAACCAAGTGTGCTTGAATCGGCAATCCTCGAAAGAAAGCCTTTGCCCATGTCTGCGATCCGACAGACCGACCATCGTATGCAAATCGTGCTCTTTAAAAATCGCGATCAATATGTTCGGGGACTACGTGAGATCCAGCCGAATATCGGAATATCAACAGGTTTTTATCACCCAGGATCGGCGACCGTTTTTTGCTATTGGGATGAAAGCGTTTCTGCGAATGTACTCAAACACGAGATCACTCATCAGTTGTTCTCGGAGGCGAGTCGCTGGGACCCAATCGCAGTGGAATCATTGCCCAAAAACTTTTGGATCATCGAAGGAGTTGCTTTGTACATGGAATCAATGCTGATTGATCCGTCGGTTGGCTGCGATCGAGTGACACTTGGTGGATGGGACTCCCCAAGACTCCAGCCCGCAAGGTACCGTCGCTTGCACGACGAGTTTTGGATCCCATGGGACCAATTCACACAAGCCACTGCAAAGACATTTCAGCAAGGAGACGCAGTCGGACAGCACTATTCGCAAGCCGCCGGGCTAACCCATTTCGCAATGGACCATTCATTAGCCTCTCGTAGTGCATTGATTGATTTCATCGGCGATGTCTATCAAGAAAAAGTCAACTCGCAATCGATTTTGTTTTCCAATGACGATGATAAACTTCGAAGTCAATACGATCATTTTTTGCTCAGCGCGGGCGAACTTTCAGCGATGTTTCCGCCTCGGCCAAGTCGGAAGGATATCGTTTTATCAAGAACGAATGTTACTTCTGAATCGATGCTAACATGGCCAGCGACCGCTGCAGTTAAGCTCGACTGGTTGGACTTGTCGTTCACAAAGATAAACGATTCATTATGGACAAATAGTAAAAGCGGTCGTTGGGATACGCGAAGGTTGAACATGGAAGGAACTCAAGTAAGTGATAAGTCCCTAGCCGCTATTGCAGCGATCAATCGACTCGAAGAACTCGATATGTCGATGTGTAAGATTTCGGATTCTGGATTGGAACCATTACGAGGTCATCGGTCGTTACGTAAAGTGTGGCTCACGGGCACTAGCGTTACCGATAGCTTGATAGATCTACTCGCAAGCTTACCTCGACTGGAAGAAGTGGAATTGTCTGGGACAAAATTTACCGAAGCGGGAAGACAAGAACTTGTGCGTCGCTTGCCACGCCTGCGCCGCAACTAGCGTTGGTTGTCCTTTGGAGTGCTGTGACTCGTCACAGCTTTGGGGCTAGTGATGTTGTGGAAGGAAAATGCCACGCGTGACAACGGAATCGTTTGGTTAGCGAAGACTTTTTAGTTGGGAAACCGATAGATAAGTCTTAAAGCTCCGACAAGTCGGAGCACTCCAAAGGGGCACTCCAAATTTGGAGTGCTGTGACTCGTCACCGCTTTCGGGCTAGCGACGCGACGCAAAAGAAGAGGCTCGCGCGCGATCGATTGTCGTTGTGTTTGCAGCGTCCACGTCGATCGAGACACAAATGCCGATCAAAAGCAGCTATTCATTATCAACAGGGAGCGACTTTTGTTTGCGTGGAACGACTAGTAAGGACCAACTGTGCAGAACACCGAAACGTTGGTTTCGATCAGCATCGATCACTAACTGCCATTCGCCTTTTAATGAGGTGTCATACAAACTCTTGAGACCGGGTTGATTCCGCTCGAGCGCGACTGGTTGAAAGCTACCACGAAACGGAGGAATACCTCGTTGAATTCGTTCGCCCGCTTCGTCATCGAAAATAGTTGCTTCAAAGTGGTCACCGCCTCCGCCTGGGCCCCTAAAGAGATCTATTTTATTTCCCGAGGGAGTCTTAATGTATGCGGATATTTGCTCGGTAGAGTCGTGAGTGATTGTTAGCTGAATCCGAATCTTCTCAATCTGCGAATCATCTTCAACCACAATAGATGATACCGCGGTCGACCGCGGGCTGATCAGAACAGCGCTCGTGGAAGCGTAAGTTCCTCCGACAACAGAGCGAGATTCAGATAGTTCGAGTGCGGTGATTACACCATCTTGATTGATGTCGAATGACTTGAATTGAGTAAGCAATTCGTCGGTCCACTGCGGCGCGAATTCGGCCATATCGATCTGTTCGTCTTTGTTAACATCTCTTTCAAAGAACCAATCTGGTAGAACGTCCGTTAGATCTCCGACACGCTCGCTGATTTGACTGTCGACCCATTGATACATTTCCATGCCATCAATCATGGAATCTCCGTTGTAATCAAATTTTGCAACATCGATACCAAGTTCTCTGCGTTCAAAGGAATCCAGCCTTCGATTCTGATCGCGATCATATCGGGAGAAAATGTCGTAGGCTAGTTCTTGGCTTCGACGATTACCGCCCTCACTGCGATACATGCTTCGACGAGAGAGAGGCTCTGGTGGTGGGCTGCTCTTAGGTCGCATTTGATCTGTGACCGAGAATCTTAGTGGCGGTGCCGTATATCCTTCGTCTCTGTTGACTCTCGAAGCAAATCTCTGGGCCATTTCGACTTTGTTTATCTTTCCATCACCGTCAAAATCAAAATCGAGAGGCTTACCGTATCTCCAAACGCCTTCCTTGATTTCAGCAGGATCTAATATGCCGTCCTTGTTACGATCGTATCGGCCGATCTGCGATTCCGCTCGCTGCATATCTTCAACGCCGTAAGGAAAGACGATCTTATCTTTACCAAAACCAGGCATGCGGACTTTGCCATCAACAGTTCCAAACTTCCTCGGTTGCGTTTCCGTCTCTTGTGCAAAGAGAGCAGCCCCTCCGATGTCACCCATCAGGATGTAAAGAAGCAAGATTGTCAGGTACCGAATACGCATGATTTTCAATTGCGAGTCGCCTATTTAGGTTTGGTAGGAGTCGCGGTCGTCGCGCGCGGCTTGATCGGGCTACCTTTTAGTTGGAGTGCTTCTCGAAGCATCCCGATCCCCTCAGCGCTCGGGTAATAGATGACCTCCACTGCTTGCTCCGATTGCTGATCTAGTTTTTCGATCAGTTGCTTTATCTCTTGAAAGAGCGTCTCCGGTGCGGTGACGATAATCGAGTTGCTCACTTCATGCACGGCGATGCTCATTTGCGGTTCTTGATTTCGACTGGTTTGGATTTTGTTTTCGGGTCCATTTGCACCACGTTCTTTGTCATTCGCTCGTTGCGTTTGCTGGGCTTTTTTCTGTTCGGTATTCATCGCGACTCGGTCACCATAAGTGTCCCGAATCACATCGGCAATTTCATTGGCTTTCGCGTGCTTAAGTTCCAGGATATGCGATACGCCGTGGATCTCTATGGACGTCAAACTAGTATCTTTATCGATAACCGCGAGGTATTGCTCGACAAGTTTGAGATCCGAAGTGTTTCCCACGCAGATCAAGCGATTCAAGCGTGCGTCGGCGATGATAGTCAACGACCCAGAGGTTACTAGCATCGATCCATCTTTGGTGGAGCGAATGTCGCTACTTGATATGGCGGGGCTTTTTGTTGTAGTTGTCGCGCCTTTGACGAGTTTGGCTGGCAACGAACTGTTGATCACACTGGATGTGCCATCAAGCAAGTCAGCGATCAACTGGGTTGCTTCATCCGCATTGCAGTACTTTAGATAGTAAACGACCGTTTCGACCTTCGAACTCTCGTCCCCTTCGGTTAACGCTCTCAAGTGCGATTCAAAACTATCTAGCCCCTTACCATCATCTGATTGAAGAACGATCCCACGAGCAGTAATTTTCGCTTCGATAGTTTGCGATTCTGTGGTTTGCGATTCTGTTCCAGTGGTTGGCTCATTCCGAGCACTGATAAATTCGCCCGTGCGAGAGGGCTGTTGATTTTTCTTACCACGGGAATTACTCGCTTCCGCTTTCGGTTCGGATTCAATTTCATTGGCGGGCACAACTATCTTTGGTTCATCTTCAGCATGGATCGTTCGCTCAATGACTTCTGCTTGGATGTTGTTTGATTTGTCAAACTGACGTATTGGATTGTTGCCTTGCCAGGTTGACTCGGCTTGCTCGAGCAGGCTTTTTGCCTTGGCACCGAACACGGGAACTACTCGCTCAGAACCCTTCGAACCTTTTTGATCAAGATCTTCGACGACCTTTTGAATCTCTTCGACTTTATCTTGCGGACCGCGAATAAATAGTGATCTTCCAGCAGGATCAGCGTCTATTTTGATCGCTCTCTTGTTCAGCAGATTCGTGGGTGATTTTAGTTCAAACATTTCGTCCAAAAGTGTAATGGTGAAATACGGATCGATCGTTTGTAATGGAATAATGACAAAGACGTTTTCTAAGCCTTCCAATTCTTTGATTGTGCTTTCAATCGTTTTGTGAATGGCTTCATCGGCTAATGCAACGATCGTATTGGTCGAAGGTTCCATCGATAGGCGAATCGATTTACCGTTCAAGACTGTCTGAAGGACATCAAAAACTGAAATGAGATTTTGGTCACGGACTCGATGCGAACGGAGGATCTGCGTCTCCACTTCATCTGTCTTTGTGCCATCCGGAACATCGACAACTGCGATGATGCCTTCAAGTAACTTGAGGGCTTCTGATGTGCCTGATGCAAAAAGATTCTTGCGAGATTCATCACTTGATATGTTGAGCTCGGGACCACGCGTCATACCAGGTTCGATATTGAGGTGCGGTCTTGCTACAGTAAGTAAACCCTCCAGATCCACATGTCGGAGCGTAAACGGACGCACCAGCGACTGCTTGCTAGTCATTTCAAGCGACATCGCGGCGAGCAAGTCTTGAACACTTCTCAGCTTTCGCGCTGTTTCAATCACCGAGATTTGGTTGCTTGCTTCAAGAACCACCGGTGTCGTGATCAATTGAAGTCTCACCAATTCGCTAGCAGCATCCGATGCACGCAATTCATTCGCCGGAAAGAAGCACTTTACAATTTCATGGTCGTCCAAACTTGCAAGGTCATTCACAGGGACGACTCTCGCCATTGCATCCAGGCGCTGAAGACTGCGAGGATCGCGAAGGTTGACTACCGACAGAAGTCCCTTGGATCGAACCAACGTGAATCCATCGGGCAACAAGAACATGTTCACGCGATCAATCGCACTGGTTATGGAATACTCACTCGGATCGATGTAGCTGAAAGTCCCGCCAGGAACTTCGGTGATGTGAAGAGCAAGCTCCGATTCATCAGCCAGCCAACTGAATACTTCTCGCCAACTCGCACGATCAAAGGAAAACCGGAGGCTGTGCGGTTTATTCTTTGTCTTGGCTTCTGTTGGCAAGGTTGACGGCACGTCGGGTTTGGAAACGTCGGTTTTGGAAACGTCGGGTTTGGAAACGCCTCTGAAGGAATCGCCAGTCGTCGAAGGGACCGTTGATTCAGATTGGGAAAACGCATGAGAAGTAACAAAGCACGCGTTGACCAAAATCACGGTCGTCATGTACCGGTAAAAATTTCGGTTTTGTTTCAACATACTGATATCGAATGTGAAGGTTTTTTGGTGACCGTTGCGGACGCTCAAAGGGAGGATACACAAACGGAAAAAGACTGCGATTGGAACTACGATGCGTTCATGAAACGAGGCGAGCAGCCAAAATGCAATCAGCGATTGGGAGGGTGGAGGAAGGGAACGTAAGCCGTGACGGTCGGCGGGGTGGGTGGGTCAGGATCAGCCAGACTTCGGATGCCTGGGGCACTAACACATGGCTCTATAATACCAGCCAGGTATCGCTGAGTAAACGTTTATTGCTGAACTGTGCGGATAGAAAAGCTTTTTCGATGGCTCATCAAAGATTAAGCCACGAATTACTTGAACAGAGCCGAAACCGACCTATTGCCGCCTTCAAAGAGGTGATTTTCCAAGTGAAAAGCTTCTACTCAAGGCCTTCCAACTGGCGGGTTTCCAATCCCATCGAGTCGAGGAGGCTGGCGAACCATCCGCGGACCAAGTTGACACTTTGCTGATTTGCGAGGGAGCTTACACCGCGATTGAGTGGCGAGCGTTCGAATTGGATTCTTAGGTCGTCATCATTTGGTAGTCGATCGACAATTCGTATGACAAAACTTTTCTTACGCGGCGCATCAAAAGCAACGACGGCTTTTCCAACAGGGTTACTAAAAACCGCTTCCATGAAAGCTTGACCTGGCAGGTCGATTCCATCAACGGAAGAAAGTTGGGTCCCTTCTCCGCCAGACATCACCGGCAGAAGCCATGTGAAGGGGCTCGGCGTAATGACAAGCGGTTGAAGGTGTGATTCAAGGACTTCAGTCCAAGGATTTGCGCTCTTGTCGGTGATTGCATTGACCTTTGCAGCCATCTCCTCGGCTGCCTTCGAGGCCAACTCCTGAGCACGAGTTTGTTTCCAGAAAGCTGTGATCTCTTCGCGAGCTTCTTCAAAAGTCGGAACGCGAGAGGGTTCGCTTTCTACCTTCCAAAACACGTAGGAACCGCTAGTTTCGGCAGAGAGCGACTGTGCGATCTGCACTTGGAACGGTCTCAAACCGGCTTCTCCGCGTGGTTCCATGAGTGCGTACTCAGGAAACGATGCGAACGGACTTGAGTTTGGTCCAGGGTTGGAAAGCTGAAGATAGCTTTGTCCGATCGATAACGAGCTGACGCCGATGTTGTCTACCATTCCAGTCCGCCCGTAAGTCATTCCGGTTTCGGAGGCAAGGGTTTTCAGATCCAGTGGCTCGGGACTAGGAATCGCCTTGAGACGTTGATCTTGCTGTTCGAACAGGTCACGTTTTGCACCGTAATCGCTCATTTTCATCGAGACTTTTTCGACCATTTCCTGAGCACGTGTTCGAGCGCCAGGCAATGCCATCTCTCGCAGGAGCGACTCTCGCACTTCGTCTAGTGTTTGAACTCGCATCGGTTTTTCAGGAGCCACAGCAGGTGTAGCAACGTCTGCCGAAGTTGCAGTTGCTGGAGTTGCAGTCGGGCTAGCGGGTTCTGCTGCCGGCTTCATTTCCGAGGCTGGCTCCTTGGTAGCTTCGATAGCCTTCGATTCATCGGTTTTCGGTGCGTCTGCTGGCGGTGCTGCAGGAGTCGCATCCGGCTTTACTTCAGCCATCGGCTTTTCCGCTTGGGCAGGCTCGCCAACTACTTTTTCAACTACTTTTTCAACTACTTTTTCAGCGGTCTTCGCAGCATCTGTCGCAACCGGATCGACCACTTTTGCGACTTCCGACGCTACGGCTGCTTCAACTGCCTTGGCCGTCGCTTCGGGGGCCGCTTCCGCTTGGAATGCAACGAGTCGAATAGTCGATGTGGATTTGGTTTGGCTGGATTTTCCAGAACTGCCAGTCGAAGGGATTTCAGGAACAACGGGTGCTGTTGCGGGGGCAACTGGTGTTACTGTTGTTGGAACAGCTGGAGTTACCGGCGTTTCGGTAGCGGGCACAGATGGTGTTTGCGGGCTGCCGATTAAACCGTCGAGTGCTTTATCCGCAGGGAGCTCCATCTTGGCGTCCGGAGTGACGGTCGCTTCTGCCTTTGCTTCTGGAGCTGCTTCCGCTTTGGATTCGGGTTTCTCTTCAGGTTTTGCTTCAGGTTTTACTTCCGTCGCCGAATCAACTGTTACGGATGCCGGGGCAGGTGCATTCTCGGTTGGCTTCAGTTCGGCAACGGGAACCTTGTAGCTTCCAGCTTCAACGCGCTTTTTGTATTCGGCTTCGAGCTGTTCTGGGGTAATCTTGGCTTGTTCTTCTTTGATCAAAGTGTTGAAATCAGCGAAAAGGAATTCAAAATCGGCTTTGTAGCGGCGTCGGAAACCCGGTTCAGGCTGGCTTGGGATGCTGTATAGATCTTTTGCTTTTTCGTAGAGGGCCTTCAGCTCCGCTTCGCTTGGTTTGGCAGTCACTTTCTCAACAAATTGGTCGACAAAAATCGGGTAGATTTCGACTCGTGCACGTTGCTGAAGCTTTTGGAAATTAAGCCAGTTCTTGCTTGGAGCAATCAGCGGTTGGGAGGAGGAAGTGATTCCGGAAATTCCCATTTGTACCAGTAATTGCTTGCTGATCTCGTCCTTCAAATAGCTATACATGTCGAATTTGGAAAGTTGCTTTCCAGCGACTTCTTGGACGATTTCTTCAAATTTCTTTGCACTTATTTTTCCATCGGTAAAGTTGCGAATGAACAGGTCAATCGTATCATCGTTGACCATAACACCATTCTCGCGAGCGGCTTCAGCCAACGTTTTTAGCTGAACCAAACCAGCTCGACCCGTAGGAGGTTCGAGCCCGATTCCGCCTTGAGGACCCGGAGCATAGCCTGGGACCTTCGGAGATCCTCCGGCGGCAACTACTTCAGCGGCTATTCGTGAAAAAACAGCGTAAGACTGAGCTTGAATGGCTGTTTGCTTGGCAAGTTGCTCAGCACTTAGCCGTGTACCTTTCCAGGAAACGAGGGTTTGTTGCCCCTCGGAATTGCCGTAATTGTCCATGAGCGTCCCTGTGGACGGGATGATCACAAAGGAAATCACCGCAACAAAAACCAAGATCGCCATCCATACGCGTTGATTTTTACGAAAGATCGAGAAGGGGCTAGCCATCCTGTTTTGTCCTGACAGAGTCTACTTAATCGAAAAACACAAACCAATCGCGCGATTGTAGAGAGTCGAAGGGGAAACGCAACAGCGGCTTTGCGGCAGATCGCCAACCCAGGGGAGGTTTGTTGCGAATTTCTTATGGTTTTTTGAAGTTGAAATCGGGCTGTCTCTTCCCTTTCCCGATTCTTTTGCTCCCGCCCCTGGTGGTTTCCACGCGAACCCCTAAGCTTCCGTGTGAGGTTCAAAGGGGGTGGGTAGACGGTTGGGCTTGAAAACCTTATCCCTTATATACGGCTATAACCATTTTGAAGATTTTTTAACGGGCACCCTTCGTTACCCGGTGGTAATGCGGTTTCGATCCATGACTTTTCAAACCGAAATTTCTCGAATGACGACAGTGTTTTATGAGTGCTAAAGGACGCAAAGCCCTGGTGATCGTTGAATCACCGGCCAAAGCCAAAACCATCGCAAAGTACCTCGGTGCGGGATACCAAGTCGAAGCTTCGATTGGGCATATTCGTGATTTGCCTGGCGGAAAAAAGGAAATTCCTGAACAGTATAAGTCAGAACCATGGGCTTACTTGGGAGTCGACGTCGATCACGATTTCGAACCGGTATACATCGTTCCTGCTGAAAAGAAAAAGCAGGTATCTCACCTGAAAGCTGCTCTCAAAGATGCCGACGAACTCTATCTGGCGACGGACGAGGATCGCGAAGGAGAAGCGATTTCGTGGCACCTTCATGAAGTTTTAAAACCCAAGGTGCCAGTAAAACGTTTGGTGTTTCATGAAATCACTCGAGAGGCAATCCAGCACGCTCTGACGACGACTCGGCAAATTGATCAGGGGATGGTGAAGGCTCAGGAGACGCGTCGAATTCTTGACCGGCTTTACGGCTTCGATGTTTCTAATTTGCTTTGGCGAAAGGTCGCTCCCAAGCTATCAGCTGGGCGTGTTCAAAGCGTGGCCGTTCGATTGATTGTTGATCGTGAACGCGAGCGCATGGCGTTTCGAAGTGCGACCTACTTTGACTTGGATGGTATCTTTTCGACTTCGAAAAAGGTCAATTTCAACGCAGCCTTGATGAGCGTTGATGGAGCCAAGATTCCTTCCGGAAAAGATCCGAAAATGCTGCTCCTCGATGCGGCCTCGGCGGAAGCCCTTCGCAAGAAACTTGATAAAGCCGAATACCGCGTCGCGAGTGTTGAAGTCAAACCGTTTGTGGAGCGACCCAAGCCACCGTTTACGACGTCGACCTTGCAACAAGAAGCCAACCGTAAGTTGGGCTTTACCGCCAAGCAAACGATGCGAACCGCTCAGTCGCTTTATGAAAATGGCTATATCACTTACATGCGAACCGATTCGACGACGATGGCGAAGGTCGCTGTCGATGCGGCTCGGGACTTAGTCGAAACGCAATACGGTAAAGACTTCTTGCATCCAACCGAGCGGACTTACGCTTCGAAAGTCAAGAACGCACAAGAGGCTCACGAAGCCATTCGACCTGCAGGCCACCCGTTCCAGCTCCCCGAAAAACTACGTGGTGAGCTCGATTACGATGGCTTCCGATTATTTGAAATGATTTGGAAACGTACGATCGCTTCCCAAATGGCTGACGCTCGAAAGAAGCGAGTTATCGTAACCATCGAAGGAAAATTTGATGGCGGACAAGCGATCTTCCAAGCTTCCGGTACATCGATTGAGTTCGAAGGCTTTTTACGAGCTTACGTCGAAGGGAGTGATGACCCTGAAGCAGAACTAGCCGAGAAGGAACGCTTACTACCCGAACTGGCCGCACAAGAAATTGTTTCACTTGCCAAGCTTGATTCGGTCTCGCATACCACTCAGCCCCCGGCGAGATTCACGGAAGCTTCGTTGACTCAGGCTCTCGAAGAACGCGGCATCGGTCGTCCTAGTACTTACGCTTCGATTATCGAAACTATCCAGTATCGCGACTACGTTTTCAAAAAGGGGAACGCGTTAGTCCCAAGCTGGACAGCCTTCGCGGTGATTCGACTGTTAGAAGAGCATTTAGGGAAGCTTGTGAACTACCAATTCACCGCTCAAATGGAAGATCACCTTGACGAAATCTCACGTAACGAACGTGGCAATAGAGATTACCTTCGCGACTTCTACTTTGGTGATGACGCTTCGATCGAAACGTTAACCACGACGGCAGCTCTCGATGGTAAAGACGCTTCCGCGCCTGCTACGGCTGGGTTGAGACCTTTGCTGGCGAGCAAGATTAACGAGATCGATCCAAGAGTTGCATGCTCTTATCCTGTCGGGGCTCCAACCACCGGTGATTATCGCGAAGACATTGTTGTGCGAGTCGGTCGCTATGGTCCGTTCCTGGAACAAGGTACTCGCAAAGCTTCGATTCCTCAGGATCTCGCTCCTGATGAAATCAATATCGGGTCTGCTTTAGAATTGCTGACCAAGCAAGCCGCTGGCGATGCACCTCTGGGAACTGACCCCGAGACGGGAATGAATATCTATGTCAAAGTCGGTCGCTACGGCCCTTACATTCAACGTGGTGAACCTGATGAAGAAGGTCGCAAGAATGCTTCGCTTCCGAAGGGGCTGCCGATGGAAACAGTCGACCTTCCGATGGCACTCAAATTCCTAACTCTCCCGCGAGAGTTGGGCATGCATCCTACTGAAAATTATAAAGTCGTCGCGAACATTGGTCCATTTGGTCCGTACGTGATGAAGACTGTTGGTAAAGACAAAGACTACCGTTCGATTCCAAAGGACCAAAACGTTCTCGAGATCGATCTCGACCAAGCGATCGCTTTGCTATCGCAACCCAAAGCGGGCCGCGGTCGTGCTGAGCCGAAACCGGCTTTGAAAACGTTCGACGAATCTCCAATAACCGGTAAAGCAATTCAATTGCTCGAAGGGAAATATGGTCCGTATCTAGCTGATGGCGAAACCAATGCTTCTCTACCCAAGGACATGCCGATCGAAAATGTCACGATGGAAATCGCCTTGACACTGCTTGCTGAACGAGCCGCTGCGGGCGGATCAAAGAAGAAAAAAGTTTCTAAGAAACGTGGCGCTGCGTCGAACGCGACAGCGAAGAAAAAGAAGTCGACAACTAAGTCGGCTAGAACAAAAACAGCTACTAAGAAAACGACCGCCAAGAAGGCAACCAAGAAGAAAGCTGCCTCTCCAATAGCTGACTCCGCAGACGACGAATAAACATTCCTCGTCAGTATTCTCCGTCTCAACAGTCTCATCCGTGAAATAAAGTCATGCGAATCGTAATCGCCTTTCGAGCTTTCCTGGCCGCGTTGTTTAATCGCGACGCATCGATGCGCATCGCACAAGCACTGGATCCTTCGACCAAGCTCCTCGCCGAAGTGAAAGCTCCACAGCCAAACGCTGCCCCGAAAACAAACGCACCAACAACTCCCCCAGCGAGACCTGCTTCTGCAAAATCCGACACCAAGACTCCCGTTCGCAGTGAAGCACTCACGCTACTGAGCACGCTGCAACGCGAAGCCCGATTAGTCGATTTGATTCAAGAATCTTTAGACGAATACACCGACGAGCAAGTTGGAAGCGCCGCGCGAGATGTCCTTCGTGAGTCATCCAAGGTGTTGAATCGGCTGTTTGCCATTGAGCGATTGGCTCAAGGCAACGAAGGCGACTCGGTGGAAATCCCGTCGAATGCGTCTTCAGCAAAGTGGAAAATTACAGGCAAATCGACGCGAAGTTCGGCTAGCGACTCAACCGCACCGCGACGCGGCAATCTCATTCACCCGGGTTGGATCGCTACCCAAATAGCCGTCCCGCAGTGGTCAGGCAACTCCGACGAAGCGACCGTCATCGCACCCGCAGAAGCCGAACTGATTTAGTTGCTCACGATTTCAGACTCGATCCTCTGCCAAGCAATGCTTTTTGCATTGCCTGAAGCCTCTCGCCTTACTCAAGATCTCCTTTTGATGTTTTTAGTTCTGTGCTAACAGAGCACGAGAGGCGACTTCGATAAAATCGTGGTGTTGTGATGTGAGCTCACTGAGCATAGGTTGCATCGGTCCCGTCTTGGCGATCCCGGCCGCTTGAACGGCATGATGTAGAACACGAATTGGATTAATTGCGTTTCGCAAGTTTTCCAATGGTTCGTAAATCGCTCTGATAGACTCGGCCTTCACGAAGTCCTTAGCGTGAATCGCTTCGAGCATTGTTTGCGAAAGCTTAGGAGCGACACATACGCAACCGCTGGTGTATCCTCCAACGCCGAAGTCACGCATGTGAATAATCGCAGGTTGCTCGCCAATCCCGCTGATCACGATTTCGCCAGGAACCTTTTGTAGGACCTCTCGGAGGTAGTTGTCGTTGCTTGTGTCTTCGCGCACAACGGCATATTTAATCCAACTCAAAAGTCCATCGCGATACAAGCTTTCAACGATCGCTGGCTCAAGCCAACGGTCGTGTTTGAGGTAGAGAACGACGGGCTTGCCATACGATTCAGCGAATAGTCGAATACCGGTCGCAAGACCGTTATCATCGGCAATTTCTTTTTGCGGAAGCACCATCACCGTCGGGAAATCAAAATCCCGCAGCACCTCAGCTTGATCCATCATCATCCCAAAAGCTGGCCCAACCGACGGGACAATCAGAGTGTTTTTTCCGGCAATTTCGGCGAGCATCGCCAGACAGGCAGCGAACTCACTTGGACGCAAATGATAGAACATCGCGTTGCCCCCATAGAGCATTGTGGAAACCCCGCCGGCCTCGATATGCCTAACAATCTTTGTGTTTTCGGTGCGACAAATCTTTCGATTCGCGTCGCGTGCCATGGGCGGAACAGAGATAACGCTTGCCGAAAGTCGGGCTGGGGTGATGCTTTGAGTGTCCATCGAAATCAATAATCAGCTATCAAAAGGGTAAAAAATCAAACAGCAAGTTGATTAAGCCAAATCAACTTTCGCAAGATTTTATATCATAAACTCGTAAACTACGGCTGAGATGTCCAATTTTGAGGAATCGAGCTCGAATTGACTGAGGCGTTTACCTATCTGTCGTAATTTGGGACCACTGTCCCGAACGAATAATCGGACGGGACTGTGGTCACATCCTACGATGTTTCGAATCTGCCTATCGCATAAAAACCTAGAAAACTCGAAACAAAAATTGAATTCGGTGCTCACTGTCACTAAGATTTACCGCTAAGATTTAAAGTTTAGATCTAGTGTCGATCTTCTCCTTCCGAACATCCCTCCCATTTCGTTTATCGATCTTAGTTAGCGACAACTCTATGAAGTTCTACTCCATCGTCATAGCGGTAATTTTAGGTGCTTTCACATCGAATCTGGTGGCCAACGCGAACGAAACTCAACCGACGCTTCTCGTGGAAGCAGAGAGTTTTGAACAGCATGGTGGTTGGTCGCTTGATACACAATTCATTCGTGAAATGGGCTCGCCCTATCTCATCGCCCATGGACTCGGTAAACCCGTAAACGATGCGACAGCGAATGTGACTTTTCCAGAAACCGGCAAGTACGAAGTTTTTGTTCGAACCAAAGACTGGGTTGCCCGATGGAACGCTCCCGGAACCCCAGGACAATTTCAGTTGCTCGTAAACGGTAAGCCCCTCAGCGAAACATTTGGCACCAAGGGCGCGAATTGGGATTGGCAATCAGGTGGTGTGATCGATGTTACCGATCGAAAAGCTCAACTTGCTTTACGAGACCTGACTGGTTTCGATGGCAGATGCGACGCGATCGTGTTTCGAAAAGTCCTCGATGGAAAGACTTCAGAACCACCACCCAACAGCAGCGAAGTTCTACCTGATTGGCGACGTTCACTTTTGGGACTCAGTGCAGAACCTACCCTCAAAGATGGCTACGATCTGGTCGTTGTTGGCGGCGGTTATGCAGGCATGGGAGCAGCACTTTCGGCAGCTCGTATGGGATGCAAGGTGGCCTTGATTCAAGATCGTCCTGTCCTCGGTGGAAATGGTTCCAGCGAAGTTCGCGTTTGGGCAATGGGTCTCATTCGTCGCGGTAAGTATCCGCGAATCGGTGAAATCATTGAAGAGTTTTCCGACAAAGCGAAAAAATCTCCAGGTACCTTTGAAGAATTTGGCGATGAGAAGAAAGAAGCACTCGTTCGTGCAGAACCAAATATCGACCTCTTCTTGTATCACCATGCTTTCAAAGTCGACATGAATCAACAGAAGATTGCGGCTGTCTACGCATTCGATACACGAACAAGCGAACATAAAAAGTTTGTTGGAAAGCTCTTCTGTGATGCAACCGGTCACGCAACAATCGGAGCACTCGCAGGCGCAGACTCTGATATGGCCGAAAAAGGTCGTATGGGTATGAGTAACATGTGGGCTTGGGACGAGGGTGAGCAATCTGTCGCGTTTCCGAAAACACCCTGGGCTCTCGATTTGACTATGGCTGATTTCCCCTACCCCGTTGATCATCACGGTCAATGGTTCTGGGAAAGCGGTTTCGACAAAGATCCGCTCAACGACGCTGAAGGCATTCGCGATTGGAATCTACGAGCCGTCTTTGGAGCCTTCAACGCAATGAAGAATCGTGACGGCGCGGATAAGCACGGCACAGCATTCTTGACTTGGGTTGCTTACATCGGTGGTCCTCGCGAATCACGGCAACTTCTCGGTGATGTAATACTTACACAAGATGACATCGTTGCGAAGCGAGAGTTCCCAGACGGATGTGTTCCAAGTACTTGGAGCATCGATCTTCATTACCCTAAAAAGCAATTTGCAAAGAAGTTTGAAGATAATCCATTCATCTCCATAGCTGAGCATGATAGACGGATTGATCGCGACTTTGGTTATCCCGTACCCTACCGTTGCTTCTACTCTCGCAACATCGAAAACTTGTTCATGGCAGGTCGCTGTGTAAGCGTCACACACCAAGCACTCGGAACCGTCCGCGTTATGAAAACTTGCGGCATGATGGGTGAAGTCGTCGGCAAGGCGGCATCGATCTGTATCGGTAATAACTGCCCTCCTTCGGCTGTCTACGATCGCTATTGGCCAGAGATGGATAAACTACTTCAACTGCCTGGCAAAGCGCATCGCAGCAAACTTAGCGACACCTTTACGATTCCAGCCGACTCACTTTCGTTGGCAGGCCCCCTTGGATTACCGCCAGGAGTCGATCCAGCATCCCTGCCAGGAGTCGTGATCGATAATCGTCAAGCAACCCGTACTGGCGAATGGGTCTCTGGGACCGGTCTAAAAGGCTATGTCGGCTATGATTATGTCTACGCCTCGCCAAAGTCGAACTCCACCATCGCATTCCAGTACGCACCAGACCGAGACATGAAAGTCGAGATTCGTCTCGCTTATCAGCCCCACGAAAACCGTGCATCGAACACGCCAGTAAGTATCTCGGCCAGCGGTATCAAGAAGCAGGTAACAGTCGACATGCGCAAGACTCCAACATTGGCGGATACATTTGTTTCGTTAGGAACATTTGAAATCGCCAAGGACCAAACCATCGTCGTTCAATTAGCAACCGAAGGCACGAACGGAAACGTTCATGCCGACGCTGTTCAATTCCTTCCCGTCGAATAAATCGTCTCGATATACTTGAGACAATTGAGATTGTTTAGCCAATAGTTTGGGTGCCTTCATCGAAAGTCTATTTTCGTTGAAAACATTGCGAAATTGGGGAGTTCACCTCACGCGAGTTGCAATGCTGGCGGCAATTTTCGTCGTCATGCATTGGACGCATTCGCAAATGCTCAACGCAAGCCGGATGCAATCGGTCAATCAGATCGATTTCAATTCAATCACCAAGGTGTTTCCCAAGGCAGTCAAATGGGGAGACGCAAAAGCTGGCCCGACTGGCTATGGTGGGCTTCAAGTCCTAGACACACAAGGTGACCCGCTAGGCTATGTCATCCAAACATCGCCAGACAGTGATCGCTTTCTCGGGTTCTCCGGTCCAACGAATTTGTTCATCGCATTTGATAATGACAATCGAATCATCGGAATCGATTTGCTTTCCAGTCGCGATACGAGAGACCACGTCGAACTAATTCACCGGGACGGCAAATTCTTTCCTGCTTGGATTGGCCTATCTTGGTCGGAAGCAGCGAACCGCAAGGACATTGACGGTGTCTCGGGTGCAACGCTAACAAGCATGGCGATGGCTCAAGGGATTCAAAGACGATTGGGCGCAACAAACGTTGCACCGAAGTTCTCGAAGCCACTTGTATTGGCTGACGTTGCAAAGCTGTTTCCTAACGCTGCAGCTTTCAATCAAGATAAATCGACCGACTTCCTTTGGCATATATTTGACGATAAAAAACAACCGCTTGGATCAATCCTCCGCACTTCGCCTGCCGCAGATGAGGTGATCGGATACCAAGGCCCGACAGAGACTCGCATCGCAATCGCACTCGACGGAAGCATTGCCGGAATCGCAATCGCTGATAGCTTTGACAATGAACCCTATGTCGGATATGTCCGTGGTGATTACGGATTTGAGCCGCTGATAAAACAGTACACACTTGACCAGTGGAGCCAAATGGATCTCCAAAAAGAGCAAATCGAAGGCGTATCCGGAGCGACTATGACAAGCATGGCTGTAGCTCGCGGGATCATTGAGACTGCTCGCGAATTGGAATCACAAAGGAACGAAAAGCGAGCTCGACAAGAGCGATGGCAAGCGGGGATCTATCGCAGTATTGGAACTCTTATCGTCATTGCACTCGGGTTGGCCGTCGGGCTTTCTTCCCTACGAGGAAGACCGGTGATTCGAGTCGGATTTCAGATTATTCTTCTTGTCTACTTGGGTTTAATCAACGGGGACTTGCTCTCGCTAGCGATGTTCCAAGGATGGGCTCAAAGCGGAATTCCCTGGCAGAACGCTTTTGGGTTGGTTGTTCTAGCGATCGCAGCGTTCGTTATACCGATCGCAGCACGAACGAACATCTACTGCTCGCACCTTTGCCCTCACGGTGCGCTGCAGCAACTGCTACCGCGTCGATGGAAAATGAAGCAACCGATTCCCAAGCAACTCGCTAAGTGCTTAGTGTGGATCAGACCTCTTCTACTCGCATGGGTCGTGCTGGTGACGTTTCTTCAACTACCCTTTAGCATTGTCGACATCGAGCCATTTGACGCGTACGCTTGGCGGGCGGCTGCGTGGCCGACAATTGCCGTAGCAATCGTCGGGATCGTCGCGTCCTTCAAAGTACCGATGGCATATTGTCGATATGGCTGTGCAACGGGAGCGTTGCTGGACTATGTGCGACGTCATTCACGCAGCGATCGATTAACGCGAGCGGACTTGTTCGCATTTTGCTGCCTGATGTTTGGGGTAGCGATCTATTTTTTTAGCAATCGTTGATCGCGTCGATCAGCATTCGAAGCTTTCCAAACGCCCTACGGTTGAAGTGCAATCGAAGCCGCGGAAGATGAGCAATCTCTGGCTCGTTATCCTCTTCAGGAAGAGGACCGGATGCTTCGATCGTTCCACTGACTATGATACTTGCGAAATCCGAATTCAACTTTTTCAACTGCTCGCTCGTAAGGTCACGATTTATTCTCAACACCAATGTGTCGTCCACGTATCGCATGCTGTTGTAAACACGATAAAAATTCATCGTGTGAACAATACAATCATCAACGTTATCGGTAATGTAGTAAAGCCGATGATCATCAGGGCTCACAAGTTCGTTGGCTAGTAATGAGTTGTTGAAAAAGTCTTCCAACGACTTCCAAAATGTTCCGCCAGGTGAATCCAATAATACCAGCGGCAACATTGTTTGCTTACCAGTTTGCAGAAGCGTAAGCACTTCAAGCGTTTCATCTAGCGTTCCAAAGCCACCAGGTAGACAAACTACGCTACTGCATTCCTTGATGAACATTAGCTTGCGAGTGAAAAAATATTTAAGCGTCACCAGCTTAGGGTCACCGACGATGAATTCGTTTGCGCTCTGCTCGAAAGGCAACATGATATTCAAGCCCATCGACATCTCGCGACCAGCACCTTTGTGCCCCGCTTCCATGATGCCGCCACCAGCCCCCGTGATCACCATCCATCCGTGACCTGCCATTTTCTTGCCGAGCTCTTCAGCACTCAGATAGGTCGGATGATCTGGGCGCGTTCTCGCCGAACCAAATATCGTAATCTTTCGACGTCGACGAAACGGCTGGAAGACCTTCAGTGCGTAACGCAGTTCTCGCAACGTTCGATTCAAAATTTTCAAATCGCCGCGACTAGATCGATCTCGCTCCAACTGGTCAATGGTTCGACGCATCATATCGAGCAAGTCTTTTGCTTCAATCAGACTTGGCGATTCATCAATTGGTTGCGGACGATGCTTTTCATCTTCCCCGAGTGCTTCTGGGTGCAGGGAAGCGAACGACAAATCAAACTCTTTCTTCGGATCTGACTCGTTCGCGTTGCGATTATCCTCGGCCATCTTGGCTGTCACTTTTCTAAAACCGAACAGGAACAAGCATCGAATGCTTGTGTAAATCTAAAAACTTCCAGCAGAATTTTCCTATTGTAACTGGAAGGCCACTACGTTGTTGCGTGCCGCGACGATTGAGTAGTTAGTTCTTCAGCATCTCAAGCACATACGAATGGACTTTGCCGTTGCTCCCAACACAGTCACCGGTGTCGATTCGCGATTCACCTTTCCAATCAGAAAAGGTTCCCCCCGCTTCGACAACGACCGGGAGAACTGCCGCGATATCCCAGGGATTGCAAATTGGATCGACCATGACTTCCGCACGACCAGTAGCCACTAAAAGATACCCATAGCCATCACCCCAAGTACGAGTCACGTAGGATGCCTCGGTGAGTTTGTCGAGCGATTGCCTTGCATTGCGAGCATCGAAATTATCAGCTTGGCTGGTCACGAAAAGCCCTTCGCTCAGACTTTCAACATTCGATACTTGAGCACGTTGCCACGAAGCACCCGGGGCTCCTAGGCCAGCACAGTACCAAGCTCCATAACCGATCGCTGCAACGATAATCTCTTTAAGTGCGGGGATATAAATAACTCCGATAGTCGGTGCGCCATTGCGAGTGACGGCGACGAGCGTCGAGTAGAGAGGGACCCCCGAGATGAAACTTTTCGTGCCATCGATCGGGTCTACGATCCATTTGTATTCCGATTGACCTTCAATCGCCCCGAACTCTTCTCCAAGAATAGCATCCGAAGGATAACGCCGTGAGAGTTCCTCTCGAATCAACTGCTCTGCGTTCTTGTCAGCAATCGTTACTGGCGAGCGATCGTTCTTGCGTTCTACTTGGTAGTTGCTGCTGCGAAAGTACTCTAGAGTCGAATCACCTGCGAGAATCGCTAATTCCACAGCCGTAACCATGCGACCATTATCTAACCCTACCAACACGTCAGGCAAGTCGCTTTTCCGAGTCTCAATCACGGTCATCCGTCCAATCTTCGTCGATCCAGGTTTGCTTCTTCAAGACGGCCTCGCCCAGGAGCGAGTTTCAAATTAACCGTAATGGCAAACTTAATATGCTTCCTTGTTAAATACAACCCAGACCGTTTTGAAGAGAATCTTGAGATCGAGCCACAGCGACCATTCGCGAATGTACCGATGATCTAAATCGATTCGATTCTGCATTTTTTCGACCGTATCTGTTTCGCCACGGCTTCCGAGAACTTGTGCCAATCCAGTGATCCCCGGTTTGACCTTGTGCCGAAGCATGTATCCGCGAATGAGCTTCCGAAAATGTTCATTATGAGCCGTCGCGTGAGGGCGTGGTCCAACCAAAGACATGTTGCCCGCAATGACATTGAAAAGCTGAGGCAGTTCGTCAAGCGATGTTCGCCGAAGAATTTTGCCGATCGGTGTAACACGTGGATCGTTTTTGGTTGCCTGCTTTACAACCGGACCGTTGTCACAGGTTCGCATGGAGCGAAACTTCCAGACAAATATTTCTTTTCCATCCAAGCCGTAACGCTTCTGTCGAAAAAACACTGGCCCAGGTCCACTAAACCGAACCAAAATCGCGCAAACTGCCAACACGGGCGAAATCAAAATAACACCGACTACCGCCAGAAAAAAATCAATTGATCGCTTAATGATTCCATCAACACCATAAAGCGGTGATTCGAAAACGCTCACAACTGGCAATCCACCAACATCACTCCATCGGGAATGCAATAATTCGAAAACGAAAAAGTCTGGAACGATGTAGACCGAAACGGTTGAATCGCCCAGCGTGTCCATGATGGTGCGTATCCGACTCTCAGCCCGCATCGGAAGCGTTACCAAAACGGTATCGATTTGTCCGGTCTTTGCGAGATCGAGCAACAGATCGATATTACCCATAAATCCTGGCATTCCATCGGGAGCTTTCGCTAGTCGTTCCGGCTCGCGGTCATCGAAGAAGCCTACAAAGTTCAATCCGCACTCTGGGTGCAACGTTGTGTTCTCAGCAACTCGCAATCCCAAAGAATTCATTCCAGCAATCGCCGTCCTGCGCACTCCCCAACCGCGTCTCGCAAGACATTCCAAACAAGCCCGAAATACCATGCGTGCAAGCATGAGACACAAACCTGCAAGTAGAAACCAAACGATGATACTGCTGCGAGAGAATGTATCCGACCATCGTGCAAGAAATCCAATACCCGAAAGAGTTGTTAAAGCTCCCAACCACGCGCCGGTCGTCGCGACCAACTCATGATCCGGTGATCGTGAACGTGTCGCGTGATAGAGACCAACAACTTCGCCAAAGAGATAGAATAAAATTCCTCCGACAAGACCGACTGTCCAAGTTTGAGAATGGATGTCTTGTCCCAACAAAACTTGCGCCAGCCAAAGCGTCTGACTAACCATAAGGCCGTCGACAACTCGCTGAAGGTTCGGTAGCCAAGAACGAGTCGAGGTTATCGAAAATGGGGTCATAATCACTACATTCGCTACAGAAAGAAGATTTGCGATCGAACCGATCGACCAGTTTAAAAACGTAGGTCATAGATCGTGTCGCGACGAAAAATTTCCGAATGCAAATATTCAACTAGGTCAGTGGCAGAAACAGCTCATCAGCATCGCCGTTACTGTCTGCGAATTGATCGAGCTCGACTCCAATTCTATTGAGAATGGTCACGTGAAGATTTGATAGTGGCGTGTGCTTGTCGTAGCGAACATGCCGACCACCGCGAAGATTACCCGCTGCACCACCTGCAACCAGAATCGGCAAATCCGTGTGATCATGCGCGTCAGAATCTCCCATACCACTTCCGTAAAGGTACACCGAATGATCTAACAGACTGCCATCGGCTTCTTTCGTAGCCGCCATCTTCTCAAGGAATTCCGCAAACAACGAGACGTGGAATCGGTTGATTTTCGCAAGCTTTTCAAGCTTTTCTGGATTCTTTCCGTGGTGCGAGACCGGATGGTGAGCCTCGGGAACGCCGGCTTCGGGATAGGTTCGTGTGCTTGCTTCGCGAGCGAGCTGAAACGAGACAACGCGAGTGATATCTCCTTGAAAGGCAAGTAACTGAAGATCAAACATGAGCCTCGCGTGGTCTGCGTATGCGGTTGGTACACCAACCGGGCGATCCAAATCGGGCAACGGATTTTCAGAGACATTGGCTTCGGCAAGCTGGATGCGTCGTTCAACTTCGCGAACGCTTGTAAAATACTGTTCGACCTTATTGCGATCGCTCGCACCCAATTGCTTTTGAAAACGCAACATCTCTTGCGTGACTGAATCGAGCAAACTACCACGACGCTGAAGAGCGGCTCGTCGCGTATCAGGTGAACCACCTTCACCAAAGAGATTCTCGAAAACAAGTCTCGGATGAGCCTCGGCGGGCAGTGGCGTTGTTGGTGACGACCACGACAGGTTGTTCTGGTAAACACAAGCGTAACCATTGTCGCACTGTCCAGCGTTGTTGAGCAAATCCATCGCGAGCTCGATCGAAGGAAGTTGACAACCTTGTCCGATATGCTGGGCTGCAATTTGATCGACGGTCGTCCCTAAAAAATAGTCCGAGCTCTCGGTTCGCTTGGCAAGAGCCGCACTTAGAAAGGCCGCGTTCGAAGTCGCATGTGAACCAGGATAAGCGTTCTTGAGCTCCATACCTGAGACGACAGTTACCTGGCTTTTGACTTTCTCCAAAGGTTCCAGAGTGAACGGAAGTTTGTCGAGCGTATCACCTTTTGGCACCCAAGGCTCCGGATTGAATCCCATCGGAATGTAAACATAGCCGATGCGACGAAGTTTCGATGGGTTAGCGACAGAGGCAGCTGTCGATGTATTAGCCGGTACCATCGCATCCAAAAGCGGCAAGGCTACGGCGGCACCTGTCCCGCGAAGAAGCGTTCGTCGCGATAACACCTTTTTCATAAAGCTCATTTGATCACCCGCATTTGAAATGGCACACTCGAAACGATACCGTTAATAAGCGATGAAAACCTATAGTCATGTTCGGCAGCGTCGCGAATAATTTGTCGAACTTCAGGAGCGTCATAGGTCTCGATACCGCGCCCCAAAGCAAACGTCATCAACTTCTCAACCAATGTACCGACAAACATATCGGGCTGCTTGAGAATACTTCGCTCGAGTTCTTCGAAATTCGCAATCTTGGTCCCGTCTGGTAGCTCGCCTGTTGCATCCACCGCCTGGCCTTCATCAAACGTTCGCCAACGTCCGACCGCATCAAAGTTTTCAAGGGCAAACCCAATAGGATCCATCAAATCGTGGCAACTCGCACAGGCGGGATTGGCTCGATGTTCGGATAATCGCTCGCGGATCGAGAGACTTACGGAGTGCGCTTTGTCTTTCAAAGCAGGCACGTTCGGCGGCGCTGGCGGTAATGGCGTTCCAAGGATATTTCCCAGAATCCAATTGCCGCGAATGGTCGGCGAGGTTCGCGTCGCATAAGAAGTCACAGCCAATATGCTTCCATGTCGCAAAAGGCCACCGCGATGGCTCCTTGAGTCGCTTAAGTGGACAGGCCGAAAATGACTTCCCATAACATGTGGAATTCCATAATGCTTCGCCAATCGCTCGTTAAGGAACGTTGTGTCTGCGCTGATCAATTCGAGCACACTTCGATCTTCGCGAACAACCCAATCAAAGAGCAGCTCGGTCTCGCGGCGAAGAGCCGTTCTCAAATTGTCGTCGAAATCCGGGAACAACCTCATATCAGGCCGAAACGAATCCAGGTTTCTTAAGTAAAGCCACTGCGCTGCAAAATTTGTCACCAGCGACTGCGACCGACTATCACGAAGCATCCGAGTCACTTGCCCCTGAAGCACATCCGGTTGACGAAGCTTTCCTTGCTCTGAAATCGTAAGCAGCTCGTCATCAGGAATACTGCTCCAAAGAAAAAACGACAACCGGGATGCCAATTCAATATCAGAAACAGGATAGATCGATCCCGCTTTGAGATCATTAGGCTGCGTTTCCGATCGAAACAGAAAGTAAGGATTCACAAGCACGGAAGCTAATGCGGATTCTATCCCCGTCTCGAAGCCGCCGTGCTGCAGACCAGTTTCGAAAAAACGCATCGGCACCGTCAAGTCGTCATCACTCAGTGGCCTCCGGTAAGCAAGCCGCATCATTCGAGCAAGTATCTTTTCTGCACACGCGCGAGCTTCATCCGGCTTCGTTGGCAAGCAAGTAAAGATGCGACTTTGGCTGGGTGTCATTCCGCGAGTTGTTGATGATGCGTTCCCCCCTGAGCCGTAGGCGCTAGCCTCGGGTTTCGTGGTTGCACTATTGGACAATGCGTCACCCGTGGCTAGCGCCATCGGCTCAGTATTTTCCGACTTAGTATTGCTATAACTTGCAGAATCCAACGGTCCGACGATCGACACTTCGAAGATAGCTGGCTCGCGACGTGGATGTCGATGTCGGTTGAAGCTCGCATCGAAGGGCTGTCGCTTTATCTCGACAAGCGATTTAGATTTCTCGGGGAACGTTACACCTACAGAATGAGGACCGGCTTCCACAACAAATCGACCTTTCAACTTTGCCTCCACCGATGAGTCGTCTTCTCCGTAAGCTTGGTCGCTTGGCTTAGACTTTTGCGAAGAGACATGAAAACGACGCACGAGATGCCGGTCGATGAGCACATCAATTTCGTGCGAGCCCTTCAAGCCTTCGATACGTTCATCTCGATCACGAGCGAGTCGTAACTGAATCTCGTATTCACCTGAAGCAGGGAAGTAATATTGAAACACAGTCCCACCGCGAGTCCCTAGTGGAAGCCCATCGACATGCGACTCCTGCGATTGATCTGGGGGAACGCGAATGGTTAATCCAGCCGGACTGTGAATCGCTGCCCCCACTGCAGTCTGACTTATTCGTTCTGCGGTCGTGATGTAGCGACTCAATAATACAGGCGGCAATCCACCAACCGTCACATTATCAAAACCATGACCCGCTTCATCAGGTGGAAGACTTGCGTTCACATCAATATCCAAGGCGAGTAAATCTCGAACGGCATTTCGATACTCTGTTCGATTGAGCCGGCGTATCGATTCGGTGCGACCTGGCTGCGGATGCTGTCTTGCCTGTTGATCCAAAACGGTCTCCAGTTTTGCAATCACCGCGTTGTACTGAGCCTCGTCGGGACGAACAGAATCTCGAGGCGGCATCTGGCGTGATCGTAGCCGCTTCAACATTTTCTCCCAGTCGCGATAGTCGGTTCGTGCGTTCGGTTCTACTTTCATGAAGCGTGCCCCGAAGTCTTCTAGATTTAATCCCGCTGTCGGTTCAGCACCTTGATGACAGTCGATACAGAACTCGCTCACGAAGCTTACAACCGCATTGGGTCGACTTGTTAAATCAACGTCTTGAGCGGCTCCCCATGATTCGACGAAGAACCATCCAACAACAAGCGATATAAAAAACAAAAGCTTGAACATAACCAAAAGAAACCTCTCACCAACATCGAGGAAAGTCAGTGAAACAGTGGGTGGGCAAGTCATTGAATAACGACCAAATCAACAACGTGATCGGAGCCACTCAAACACGAAAACAGGCGGGAATTCTTGCTTCAATAAAACAACGGCCGATTAGTTATGATAACCTGGGATACGATTAATTACCAATCCCGACTACTCGATTGAACCGGCGTATCACGACCGTCAATTATTTCCTTTCGTTGGTGAACCCTCCATGCGATTTTTCCTCTCTTTCAGTTTCTTTCTCATAACAACTTTCGCGTGTGCTGACTCCCCAGGGGTCACTATAAACAAGACTCGCCTCGATAGGCTCAAATCGACAGCAATGCCAAGCTTCGATGAACCGATTTCATTTGATAACGAGAAAGCCGATTCAATCTTGGCAGCCTTGGAGACTTTCCCGCCCGATAATTCTTGGAACATTTCGGTAGATAGCTGGCCCGTTGCAGCGAATTCGGCAGCAATGATCGCGTCGATTGGTTCAGACAAACCACTTCGTTGCAATGCCGACATGGCTTTTGTGCTCGTTCCACCCAATCAGAAGCGAATCGACGTAAGAATCGACAGCTATTCAGACGAGTCCGATAAAGGGCCTTTTCCTGTTCCACCACAAACACCTATCGAAGGCTGGCCTGCAAGCTACAAACGTGATGAAGCAACGAGGCATCTTACCCTCGATGATGTCCAGCGCGGTAAACCTAGTCTCGATGCAGATCGACACGGAATTGTTGTCGACCCAGTGAATCGAAAGCTCTACGAATTCTATAGGCTCACTAAAACCGACGCCGGTTGGACCGCTGCGCAAGCATCCATTTTCGACCTAGCATCGAATAAACTTCGACCCGATGGCTGGACAAGTTCCGATGCCGCAGGGCTTCCCGTTTTTCCAGCTGTTGTTCGATATGATGAATTGAAACGAGGCAAGGTCGAGCACGCTTTGCGAGTGACTTTTAAGAACACAAGGCGAGCTTACGTTTATCCTGCGACGCATTTCGCAAGCAACAAAAAAGACGAAAACCTCCCAAGAATGGGCGAGCGATTCCGGCTTCGAAAAGACTTCGACACCTCGCGATTTTCTCCATTTGCAAAAGTCATTCTCGAAGCTCTGAAGACCTACGGTATGCTCAATGCCGACAATGGAATCGATTGGGCCGTCTCCGTGTCTCCTGATGACCGTATTCCCGCAATGCATGAAGAATTGCGAAAAGTAAAAGGATCTGATTTCGAAGTGGTCGTCCCGCCGCCGGGTTACGTACCTCCAAAAGATTAATCGATCAGTAATTTAAGGTTAGCTAGCAAACACAAACGAGAATTTAATTTGAAAACTCTGTCCGGTTCGGCTTGACGTGTCACCCCTGTCTGGGACATGTTTAGTTGCGAAGGGTTCATGGATTGAATCCTGCTTCACATAAACTGGACATCATCGAAATTGATGTCTCGAAAAAATACACTGATGGTGAATTGGCAAGGAGGCCAAGAATCATGGCAGGCTCGTCTCGTGCAGTAACTTCCGTATCGCTTCGCAAGCTCTTTCCGCAAGCAGTTTTTACAACGGCAGAAGAGATCACCGTTGGCTCATGCTCTAGTATTCCTCGCGTGGTAAAGCAGTACAACGAAGGGCACTTGTTCGTCGCGGGTATGGATCCTCGAACAATCGACGACGACAAAGCGACGCTTGCTGTTGAAAAGGGTGCAACGGTAATTCTCACCGAGCGACTCTTGCCAGTTTCGGTTCCTCAGTGCTTAGTCGAAGACGTTCGCGCTGCCTATGCGAAAGTGCAACATGCCTTGGCGAAGAACCCGTCGGAGAAGATCCTTACGATCGGTGTATTAGGAACTCACGGAAAGACAACCACCGCTTTAATGGTAGCTTCGATGATGAAGCGGATTGGTGGCACAGTAGCCTATCACACGTCATTAGGCATGAAACCTGAACTGCAAACTAAAGACGGCTTGGCAGTTTCATCGCCTCTGTCAGCATCCTCATCCGGTGCGTTGACCCGTTGGCTACAGCAAGCCGCCAAATCGAAAGCTCCTGCCGCTGTCATCGAAGTCACCGAATCGATGTTGCTTGACCGAAGCGCATCGGGAATGACATTTGATGTTTTGGTCATCCCGAGTCTTCGCAAGCCGCAACGTGTTTCCAAGCACGTCGCAGCAACCATTGAAAACGCAATCGAACGAACTGTCTCTCAGCTGAAAGGACATGGCCTGGTCGTTTACAATGCTGATGATGCACGTCTGAATCGCTGGATCGATCGCCATCAGGTCCCAGCGATCGGTTATGCAATTGATGCCGATGCCCAAGTTCGCGGCAAACGAATAAGTCGGATGCATGGATCTCAAACCATGATGGTATCAGCAGGACGAAGCCTTATGCCGCTGACCACCAGCTTCAGTGGTGACCACAACCTTCGTAATCTCTTAGCAGCAGTCGCAGTCGGCCATGCATTTGGATTGGACCTTTTTGAAGTGATTGGCGGTGTCGAATCGTTGAAGTCGGTTCCAGGTCGCATGCAGTCGATCAACTGCGGTCAATCGTTCCATGTTGCAGTCGATGCAGCAGATCAACCCGACCGCTTGGCAGTGGCTCTACATGCACTCGCTCCCCTCGGTGGCCCCATTACTTGCGTTGCCGAAACGCCTGAAGGAATGAACGCCGAGCAGCGAGCCGCGTTTGGTCGAGTGCTAAGCAAGGCTGCCTCGCGAGTGATCCTTACCCAGTCGCATCAGTCCACAACAACCGGCCAAAAAGCGATGTGGGAAGTAATCGATGGTTGCGACAACCCAGCCTCCATTCACGTTGTACCCGACCGCGCCGCCGCAATTGAACTGGCCATTCGAAGCGCTCAACCAGGAGATCAAATTCTGTTAGCCGGATGGGGTATTCAAAACTGGACCAACGGCCGCGACAAATCAGTCTGTAACGATGTCAAACTGGCCGAGTCGATCCTCTACGCAATGAACACAGAAGAACCGGTTGCCCCCAAAGCAGCAGTTCAATCATCCGTGAAAACATCGCATACAAACAAACCCAGCGCCGCGACACCCACTGCGCCAACAAATACAACCGGGCTCAAAATGTTTCGCCCGTAAAGATTTTGTAACGCTCGCCACCGCTGCAAATCCAAGTAGGTCAGGCTCTCCGAGACTGACATCGTCGCTACCAAAACAACTCAATTCTGCGGAGAGACGTTCGAGCCTGCCGAGAGTGACTTAGCCTCGACCGTTACCCGAGTGTTGTTTCAAGGACAGCTGCGTGCTCTTCCATCGTGACACACTCGAACTTTCGAGACATCCAGTTAAGTAGTTCCGATGCAAGTTGCAACTTTGGTTCCGACTTCATCGACATACCAGGGAAAAACGCCAAGTCTTGGTCGTCATCGCATCCCATAAAATCTAATGGGTGAAGAAGAAGGGAAGGCTGGACGCGATTGATCCAGCAGAAGTACATCGCCGACTTGAAGTACATCTTCGCAAGCAGCTTCGAGTAACCTGCCAAGTACATGACGTAGCTAAGATGAATTGGCACCTTGAACCACGGCATGGTCGTAACCGGAATCTCAATCAACTCCATCCGGTACTTACGCCATCGATAAGGTCGAATCGGCTTGAAGCCTTCATTCACAGTTCCGAATAGCTGTTTGCGCTGATCACGTTCTCCGCGGGTGAGTCCACTATTAAAAAAATAATACGCTCGAGCAACGGGTCCTAAGAAGGTCGGAAATGTCGAAGCGTCATAGCGGTAACCTCGCGTCTCAAGTACTCGAAGAACATCATGCGAGTAACTAAATCCGGGGCCTCGAAAGCCAACGGTCTTTTTTCCGGTTGCGTCGAGTATTGCCGCTTCTGTTTTTCGAAACTCTTCGGTGATTTCTTTGCGTGAGTAAAGATGCAACCACGGCTCATGCTTGAAAGAGTGATTCCCAATTTCATGGCCGCTATCGGCAATCTGTCGGAGTGCTTGCTTGTTCTCTGAACGAACTGCATCTTCACCCACCACGAAGAAAGTGATAACTAAAGAAGCGTCTTCCAGTAGTTTCAAAACTCGAGGAACCAACATAGGCAGATATGTCGGATACTGATCCCAACCTTCATTGCCATGGGTCTTCATGTAAGACCATTTGTTGTCGAGATCGAGCGAGATACTGGCGAGCATTGGGGGTTAAATTAGTGAAGGTTGTAGGTGGCATAGGCTTCCCGCCTGTGAAGTAACTTCAGAGGCATAAATAACACCTAAGCGACTCTTACGTGGAATCATTTGCTAAGACTATAGAGCGGTAAATGTCGATAATAAACTTCCAAGCAATAGATCGCAAAACAGGTCGAGTAAAGCCTTCCGCCTGCTGAGCCGTAGGGGTCATGCTGCGGAGGCCAACTACCCCGCTCTTTGGAATCTTTTACTTGCAATTTAGGCAATTCCACCACCATCACGTCATTCCATTTCTTCCAAGGCTGACCGCCAAAGTGATGTAATGCCTGTGTCGCGTAGTACCAATAATAATAAGAACGATTCTCAGCATCTGTAGAAATCGCCTCCGTTGCCAATTTTTCACAACCTCGCACCAAAGCATCTCGGTTACGGTCCCAGCCCAAATACTCGCGACATAAAAGCCCCTCGGCGGACATGCTAGGAAATGGATTCGACGAGATGACGTAACCGTATTGAGCTCCACCGTCATGACGCACCGTGTCCAAGAACCGACTCACATTATCAAGTATTTTCTTACTGGTCGATAATCCGGCCATCTTCGCGCTCATCAAAGCCATCACGTACCAACCCGTTACGGATGTATCGGAATCCTCACGCGGAACATATCGCCAGCCACCTTGCGGACTTTGAGAGGCTTCGGCAAAGTCAACGGCTCGCTGTGCAGGATTTCTAAGCGAGACATCCTTAGTCATTCCGTAGAGCTCACACACAGCGATGGTAGCTTGGCCATGAGCATACATCATCTGCCGGTCAGGTGTTTCCGCCGCAAAGCAACCATCAGAGTCTTGCTGTGAGAGGAGATACTTCAAACCTTTTGCGACGTTCGTCTTGTACGGACCATCTTGGTGATGATACCCAGCCCCGGCAAACGCTATCAGAGCCATCGCCGTTGCAGCCGGCTTGTTCTCCGAAAAGCCACCGTTGGTGTAAGGACCTCGCAAGCTCCAAGCGCCATCGCTTCGCTGCTGTCTTGCAAGCCACGCAAGACCATCCGCGACAGCTTGCTCGGTTCCTTCTGTGCCTCCGTAGGCTGCAAGCAACGTGCTTTTCAAGTCTCCCGAGCGGCCACTCAAACTGCTTTCCATTTTCGGAGTTGCAACCGCCAGTTGACTCTCAGTCGGCATACTATCGCCAATCAATGTCTCGAGCAGACTCACAGCCGATTCAGAGACAACAGGCTCCGCAGGTGCCAAGCCAAAATTAGCGACTTCGCCAGGAGCATTATCTATCGCGCTTATCTCAAACTCTTGAGTGACTTCGTCTTGGCCGTTACTAACCGAGATTACAAACGGCTGCCCCAACTCATGAACCAAAGGAATCAAAGCCAGAGCAAGAATAAGCGTGACGTGAACAATCAAACTTACCAACCAAGCTGGTAATGGTTGAGACAGAGCGGAAGACCGTTGCTCGGTTTCCTCGGCTGATTCCGCTTCCTGTTCAGCACTGACCAGTTGCCCTTCCCCAGTCTTTAAGGCTGTCGCTAGTGCGGGCCCCAGTCCTGTAACCATTATATCCCCGCGTAAGGCGTTAAAACTACTAGAGCCCGCATGACTCATGGGTGGCGGTATCAGGGGGGCAATAATAGGCGGTGCAGATATCTGAGGTGGCATTGCGATAGACGAACGCCGATCCTGATGAGCTATCGGCGGAGGCTTCATGAGCTCCCGAGCAGCGGCACCGCTGCTTACCGCGCGGACCTCCGGTAAATGCGTCAAATCAGATTGCGCGTTTCCATTCGGTCTCAGGTTGGGCGGTAGATTTTCCATCAAGGGCAATTTTGCGCGGGTTTATTCAATTCATTTTTCAGCCGCCTATCGACTGCAATCCATCATTCGATCGTCATAATCGCCGGGCAATCGTTCCCTTCGGAATAATCGATACCCAAAGTCGAACAGAATAGCATGAACGACACCCGCAACGGTCAAGAGTAGCCCATTATTGACGCTTCGCCCATCGATTTGCACTAGACAACAATCTTCATTTATCTATCATTGCTCCGCGGGATGGAGCAGCCCGGTAGCTCGCGAGGCTCATAACCTCGAGGTCGTCAGTTCGAATCTGGCTCCCGCAA
>JAPLNI010000020.1 GCA_026692865.1 Planctomycetota bacterium | reverse complement strand
AGTTGTCAATCTTGGCTCGTTCGAGGCATACTTCAAGTCCTTTCTGAAAGTCTCCCTGGCTCATCAAACGATCGACCAAAGCTCTCAGATGAACAGGGTTGTTCTCATACGCCGCTTGCAGCAATTGAATGGACTCCTCTTTCAAGCCCGACAGCGCGAGTATCTCACTCAATGCAATGATCCGTGCGGACACTTCTTGTTCATCCTCGTCTGCAATGGACTGAACGATCAATTCACGGATTCGATCCGCCTCGTTCTTCAAATGAGCCAACCGGATCCGAAAAGCCAAGGTTTGCGGCGTTATACCCATGGCTGATTCCAAACGTTCAAGAAGCAACGGGACATCCTCCGTTTTCTCCGAGAGAAGCAAAAATTCAACGTATTGAACGAGATCCATCGCCGCTGGAGAGCTGCGTTTGGTGAGTTGATCAAACCCGCGCAGAATATCGAGCGCTAGCTCTCCGGAACGAGGTGTATCCCCCGCAGAGAATCTCATCTTCCAAACCTTCTGATCCAGAATAATCAGGTAACGCAGTGCGTCGTCACTCGTCTCAGAATCAGCGGCATCGATCAGCACTTTCAGGATATCCCTTGCCTGTTGCGCCTGCTGCTCTTCACCTCGCGAAGCCAACAATATGGCATGGAATAGCTTATTTCTCCCAGCGGATGCGTTGTCCTCCACACTGACGAGCGATGCGATACGTTTCCAGGGGAGCGATTTGCTGTCCACTTCGTTCGTTACCAGCGCCATGGCCAAGGTATTTCGGATATCAACGCGCGACGGAGCTAGCTGCACCGCTTCTTCCAACGTTGCCACAACCTCAAGTTGCTCTCCGATGGCGCGGTAGTACTCAACAAGTGCTAACTTTGATTCAACATCGTTAGGCTCCCGAGCTATCGCACTATCGATAACTTGCTTGGCATGAGTCAATTCCGACTCAAGCTCTATATCCTTTGCCTCGATAGCGCGTTTCAAACTCGCCCCCGACCAAATAGTTGGATTCCGTTCCTTGAGTCTAGCCAGCATCCCTATCCCTTCAGCAACCATCTCCTGATCATTCACTGAGGCGAATGCGGTTACAACCATCGACAACAACTCAGCATTTTCGGGGTACTTCTTCATCAAGTTCGTCAACTTAAGCTTGATTTCAACTTCCGATGTCGTCATGGAAACCTCGAGCCAATCGAGCAACCATTCCCGGTTCGCGGCTACACCCGATTTTTCTTCCTCGAGCAATCGAAGTTTCGCCTGTTCGAAAGCTTGTTCAACAACACGACGATCACGACCAGAGACAGGAACATTTCTTTGATTTGCAACGGTTGATTGTAAAATCTGCAATCCCGATTCGAAACTTCCGTCATCGAACAGTTTCCAATGCTCGGCTGCGCGAGACATCGCACCTGCGCGCTCCGAGACTTTGGCCGCATGGAAACGCAGAGAACGATCGCCGGGCGCCAATTCACACGCATCATCGAGCGTTCTCGCAGCGAGATCCCAAAGCTGCATTTCGGTGTAAGCGCGGGCCAATATTGCAGATGCCTCAACACGCAAGCGTTTCGGAATCTGCAACTGAGTGGCAACTGCAGCCCTCAATCTCGCAATCGCTGCTTCTGAATCTCCTGTCCTCAAATCAAAACCAGCTCGAACAACTTCCGCATGCCACTTGGTCAGATTAATGCGGCGTTGCTCATTTGTTTTTGCTTCGCCCCGAAGTGCGGAGCCAATTGAAGGTTGAAAGGCATAGGCATCGATGGCTTCCTTGAGTTCTCCTATCGCTCTCGTCGCCTCATCCACATCAGCATGTGCGCACGCGTAAGTCGCGTAGGTATCAAAGATTGCTAGCCCCTGATTCTTGCCGATGCGCTGGCATCCCTCTTTTAGGATAGCGATCGAGCCATCGATTTCTCCTGAATTGAAAAGAGCCTGACCGATTCCCACATAGAGACTCTCACGCGACTGAACCGGGAATGCTTCTTGGTTCATCTCTAGCAATTGGCGATACAAGGCGATCGCACCCGGCAAATCGGATTCGTTGAGTAATTGTCCGGCTTGGGTTAGAGCGATTTGCAAATCCCAAACGATCGTGTTTCTTTGCCCATACTCCGACGACTGCAACCGCTTCAACGCCTGAGGTGCAACATTCGATAGAAACTTCCTTGCAAGCAGCGGATCGATCGATACTTCGCAGGAATAACTTTTCCACTGTGCTAAACCGTTTTCGATTTGCTGTAGACTCGCTAACAGTTTCGCTCCCTTTTCCATGCATGACGCCTTTGCGTCTCGCGCGAACCGAGCGGTGAACAGATCCGTGTGGAAATAGTAGGAATCGAGCAATGCGGCCGCGAGCTCGATCGAATCGGGATTCTTTTCAAGAGCTAGTTCCAAAACGTCCCCCACGGGCTGAGAAGAGAGCCAACTCCAGTATTCTTTGCCTTGCTGATATTCACCTTGGTTCCTAGTCCGCCATTCCCCAGATGTGGTTTGTCCGTAGAGACATTTTGCGAGCCAAAGCGTCGATTGCGGATCGCCTACTGGAGCGTTCAAAATGACAATTTGACGTTCCACCTCATTCGCCCAGTTAACACCCATCTCCAGCAGTCGCTGGATTAATTCTCGCCTCAGTTCCGAGATGACGGATTCATCTTTGATAGGATCTAGGGCGGCAATTGCTTCCACGATGGACCTTCGTGCAATTTCACTTTTTTCAATCGTGCTTGCGTTTTCGCTGGTTGCAAAGGCCAGTCTCACCAACGCGTGCTTGCGTTTTGGTTCTATGGCCAGCAACTGCGATAACCATCGTATTTCCCGATCGAAATCCCCAGCATGATGGGCTTGAGATGCCAACTGAGATAATTGCGAAACAACCTGAGATGTTCGATAACGAGAAGCGACTGTCAGGCCGATCGTGAGTAGCAGAAACACACCGATGCTACTGAACAACAGCGGCAAATTCCAATGCCACTGCACCAAAGTCGGATTTCTACCTGGCGCTGAATTGTTGATCTCTTGCGAATTCATGGAATAGTCACCTCCGCAGTCTTCGATTCGATGTTTTTGTAACTAATGCTGCTGGCGTGTCGATACATCAAACAGGTCGTAATTTGGAACGAGGCAAAACTATATCCTCAGGGTAATAGAGCTTTTGCCAATAGAACATCACACACCACAAGAGCCCCGCAGCAAGAAATACCATAAGGACGCCTTCCCAATCATGAAGCGTTGTCGCAGTTTGTTGGTCAAAGTAGTAAAACGAGCAACACGTCGCGACGACACGGATGGTATTTGCAACGATCGCCATTGGTAGTGCAGCAGCCAGTACCACGATTCGATCGATCCAAGCGCGTTGAATGATCGATGCCCAAAAGAAAGCAAAAGCACCCATACTCACAAAAATGCGCAGTCCTGAACACGCTTCCTCTATCAACATCTGTACATTGCCAATCCAGATCGTGTTCCCTTCGGCGATCGCGGGCAATCCCATTATTCGTAAAACTTCAGCGCTCAGAAGCGTTACCACCGATTGCAGTTTCCAACTGAGAAACGTCTCGACGCGATAAGGAAGAGGCGAGAGGAGAAAGAGAAACAAAATCGCAGGCAGCGCCCATCGGAGTGCTTTCCCCCCGACCAACATCCAGACAATACCAGCAACCCATGGGACAATGGACCACCCGTCCAGAAAATCCATGTAACTCAAACTCGAAATGATTCGTAGCGCTCCCGCGATGCAGACCAAAATTAATCCTGTCCAGCAGATCTTGGCACGGTACCCTGGGAACGAATCTCGGCGAGAATAAAGCAGAACCACAGACAGCGGAATAATTAAGTATCCATGCGAATAATCCGGCTCCGTCCGCCACTGAATTTCCATCGAGACCAGTGTCTTCCAGTAGCACAGCAGAAAAACGACAACCACAAAGCCAATTGCATACGCGAGTTGCTTTTTCGGAACAGTGTAATTCAGTTCCGCAATTGCTTCGGTCGGCTCCTCAAGCCTCGATGATGAGGCAGGATTCCCGAAGCCATGCGACTCAAGACGTAAACGTCGAGCACCCTCTTTTTTAAGCAATCGTCTTTTTCGCATATCAATCCAATACGTCAAGGTCGGCTCACCCTCAAAACGTCACTCCAAGCGAATCTGACGGCGTCCATAAGTTGATTTGCTGTTGCCAATCTTTTTTGATAACGACGCGATGTCGCTACGAGTTGGCTTTATCAACCATAACTTAATGAGAGAGAAAGGCAACGAAGCGATTGCCCGAAGGAAGCTCTCTGATTCAAACACGAACGATCGCGAGGACATTGCGGATCGTAACGGTAGATTACCGGGTAGCCAGCGTAACCCCCGACTTTCAACACTGGCTATTAAAACCACAACTCTGAACCGGATCCATCGACTCCTCGAATCAGAAATCAGTCAAGCTCAACAGGCACAATCCAACTTCGTCGCGAGGATTAACCAGTTCCAGATTCAGAACTGGTCATTGCTTCGACATGCGAAGCTATCCAACTCGCATTCCAACAATCAATAACTTAGGCCTTGCGAAATCTCGACCGAATTCGATTTGCACCGACCAAAGTCAATCCCAGGGCAAAAATCGCTATGCTTGTCGGCTCTGGCGCGTAGTACAATTGATCCTGTTTCCTGTACGATTGGACCGCTGCCCAAGTAGACGAATCAAGTGGATTGAACGCGTTGAGCAACTCATCGGGAGTGCTGAAGGCGAACAGGTTGAGCACAAGAACCGGATAACTTCGGGACGGATTCGCAGCCACTTGATCGCTCGCGTAAGTTATGAGCGATTGAGCTAGAATATCGTTCCCAGTGCCAGTAAGAGCCCTCTCGCCCTCAATCGACCAGATGGCATTCTGAAGGGCAGCCGCAGAGTCTGCATTTCCGTACTGGTAGCCCGAAACGAAGCTAGAAAGCGTGCCTTTCATATAGCTGTCGTATAAAAATTTCGTAGTGCTATTCAACGGGTCGGCGGTCAAAGGGTTCGTCGTGCCACTGAAAAAAGCCGAGTCGCTTACAGCCCCAACTTTGAGCGACTCTCCAAGCGCGAAGTATTCACTAAATTCAAGACAAAAAGTCTTTGCGATGAATTCCCATCCTCCTCCTGAGACCTGCTTCCAAATAGAAAATTCCCCACCGTTGGAGCTGGATCCCTGAACCGCACCGTTTCCACGGTCCAGTTTAATCACATCCCCTTTAGACAACGAACCCGCAAAACAGGAGTTTGCAACTAAACTCAAAGAAAGGGCGAATAAGCAAATCAGTCTCATCGCGTAACCAAATCTACAATCAAACAAAGGGGGAAGGGTATGAGGCGAAAACAACCATGACTCCTAGTTTAATGAGGAGGATGGATATAATCCAACCTACTGCAACCAGATTTTGCAAATTTAGAGAGGAAATTTACTGCGCGGCATACCTCCGTCTGCTTCCTGGTACATTTGTTTCGCAATTTGATTGAGCGGGACCAAAACAGCAATTGTTTCAGAGGTTAGAGATTCCAGAGGTTAGTGATTGTGGGTCATCTCCTTTTTTGTTTCGTCGCGATGCCGATGGGGCGTTCGAGCGGGATGCCTGCACAGGCTAGGATCGTAGTGAGCACGTCGTTTTGATTGCCTTGGGTGCCTGGCAGGAAGCGTCCTGTGTTGATCGTGCCCCCGCCTTTGACTGCGAAGATGAAGGAGAGATTGTCGCGGGAGTGTTTGTTCCCGTCTTCGAGACCGGAGCCCCACTTCATGATGCAGTTGTCTTGCGAGGTGCCGTCTCCTTCTCGGAGGCTGGCCATCTTTTTCACCATGTAGGCGAACTGGGCAATGTTGAATGCAGCGATCGCGGCCACTTTCGCGACCTGCTCGGGCTTGTTCTCGTGATGGGTTTGGGAGTGATGCTCGTCATTGAATCCGAGCTCGGGATATGAAACGCCGTTCGGCGTGGATCCGATGTAGGTGCTGACGCGAGTTGTGTCGGTCTGGAAGGCAAACACATTGAGGTCGCACATGACCTCCATGTATTCGCTGCGTTTGTCGCCCACTGGAATCTTGATTTCGATGGGCGGGGAATCGGAGGCGTCGCGTTTGGTCGAGGCGACTCCGGATTTCTCGAGCGAGGGTGACGCATCTCGTTTCTTCATGATCGTTTTTCTAAAAGGAATTAGCCTCAGAATTGGAATTCAAGCTAATTTCTTTTGCGACTGTGACACGTTTGGTCACTGGGGAAATCCGCCTTCTCCAACAAAACCTAAAAACGAGCAAGAAAGCAGCTTCCTATGCAACCAATTCTGCGAACGGCGCTGCATGTCTCATTGATCAATCTTGAAAACCACTGCTCAGTGCGTGCGGTCTATATTCGCAAGTCGACCGAAGATGGACTGGAGCAAGATTCGCATTCGCTCGATCCGCAGCGTGAGGCGGGTGGTCCGAGTCGCAGTACCGTCAGAGCAAGCCTCTTCAGTACTATCTATGTAATTTGCGCGAACGATGTCCCAAAAAAGGTTTGCAAGGTTTTTTGGGGCAGACGTTTTGAACGGATACTCGTCTACCCCTTGAACTACTCGGCGCGCGACTAAACTGGCCAAAGCAGAAGCAAACATCATCAAAATTGCTAGTGCTTCAAGCTCTGCATCGCAGAGGTTGCAAACCATGAATCCCTATCTATAGGGTTACACGCAAAGACAGCATTTTGACGAAGTCCCAACCCAAAATTTCTTGAAATAGTTACATCTACCTTTAGCGAATCGCAGACGTTGCGAACCATATATCTCCGTTAGTAGGAGTACCCGAATGAACAAGGAAGTGCGGACGGATTTGCCGAAAATTTCATAAAGAGTTTATAAGTGAACGATTTCTGGAACTTCACGCCGGACCGATTTCCCAGCGTCAACAATCGACGACTAAAGTAACCTTTTGAATTGAACGAACGGAGTTTTCGATTTCTGCGTCAGAGATACGATGAGTTCTCCGGACACGCGGTTATCAGAGTACTAGGTCCCATTACGCCAACATGGAGTTGGACATGCTTAGTAAATTCTCATCCGGAATCGTGTGGCGCAATAGACCAGAAGCTATCCGTGCAGTTAAAACGGCGAATGTATTCAAATGAATAATTTTCTAAAATTTTATGGCAGAATTTCTTGCTGAATTTCTGACGATTGGTTACAAGGATTTCGAATGGCGCTGATCAGACAAATAGCGGCTTCGAAGACCTTGCACCACTTTATTCGCCAAAACGGACAATGTGATCAACTAATGAAACTCTCTAAATTTTTCAAATCTCGAGTTCGTTCCCGAAAACTGTTTTATGAATCGCTAGAGGCGCGGCAACTCATGGCCTCCGATCTTGTTGAGTACCACAATTTTATGATTCCCGAAGACACGAATATGAGTGGTTCGGTTACTCCCATAGATGCTTTGGTCGTCATTAACCAGCTCAATTCTCGAAGCGAAAGCAATTCGAGCAGTGGCGATACGATCGATGAATCGGTGGCTATCGATGTCAATGCGGACGGAAACATTTCGCCGTTGGACGCCTTGATTGTCATCAATTACGTCAACCGACGATCGACTCGTGGAATGAGTGAATTCGCAAGTTCGGTTCCCGTAGAAAGTCGAATTTCTCGGTTAGAGGACGCGATCTCCACAGGTAACTTGCCGGTATCTATTGACGTTTCAAAGGCTAAAGACGCGTTAGCTGTCCTCAATGCGGGCGGCTACCCGGAACTTGGTGACAAACTCGTCAATGGGGTTTTGACGAACGAAAATGATCTGATCAACGTGATTATTCCCTCCGACGCGAAATCATTCCCTGATTTGGTCATCGATGCCTTGGCGAATGACTCAGGAACTGGATTACGGATCGTGGAGGTCGGCGTCCCTGCCACCGGAACGGCAACTATCGAGCAGGATCCCGCGAATCCAGGTCGTGATGTCGTCCGATACACGCCTGCGGCACAAGCTGCAAAGTACGATCGATTTTCTTACACCACCGAGGATGCTGACGGGAATCGCTCTACGTCGTTCATCTCGGTGAACTACGAGCAAGACCCACAGGGGTTTAGGGGCTTCAGCGTCGATGTTCCCAAGGACGTCATAGCGTTACCTGGAAGCTCGACGGCTTTCCTAGGCGCCGACGGAACGCCGTTGATCCAAGTGAATTACGATGGTGACCAACCTGCCAACGTTGGGATCTTACTGAACTGGGCACCGCCTGAGGGTGCTTTCGCAGGGGACCGATTTGCGGGAAAGCTTAAGACTTCAGCAAATGTCGACGACGCATCGTTCGGTCCATCACCAACCGGATCGGTATGGATTTTTGGCTCTATCCCGGGAGTCAACCAGATCCTCGCCAACCTGGAATACGAGCCAGCGGCCGGATTTGCCGCACCAGAAGGGATCCGATTAAATGTTTTTGCATTTCTGTATGGCGTTGTCAACGTCAATACGATTCTGACTGGTTTTGACATCACGGTTACTAGGGCCGCGAAATCCCCGGCCGCAGTCGATGATTTTTTCAAAGTCGCATCGTTGGATGGACCGTTCGAGTTGGATGTTCTGAGCAATGACACAACAGGTGATTTGTCATCGGGGACTGGGCTTCGTATCACCAGCATCTCTCAGCCGTACAACTCAGAAGCATTGATATCCATTGATGAAACAACGGGCAAAGTGATCTATACGTCAAGGGGCTTTAATTTCCTACGATTCGATCAGTTTGCCTACACGATCAAGAACGACTTGGGGGTCGAATCACAAGCGATCGTGACGGTGGTGTTGAGCTAACTTTTGCAGCCAAAGAGGTCGCACAACAACCAAAGGTGGTCGTGCGACACTGATGATCTAGACTGTCCTTTCTTCTCTTTTTCTTTCCTTCTTTTCTCAGCAATGCACTGCGCTAGTTGCGAGCCATCGTTCTGCCCGATTGGCCGTTACGTTTGCGATTGCTCTCTATACGTTCAAAGAGCTCGACGGGTACGAACCCGGCGTGTTCGCCCTGGTGAGTCTGTTCTTTGTACTTATTTTTGCTGATGTAGGTAACGTTAGAGAGCAGCTTATAGAGTGCATTACGCGTGAACGATCTACCGCGTAATCGGAGTTCCTGGCAGCTGCAATTTGGGACTGTTGAGTTGACCACAGTGCAGGACGCCGCCCCGATCAAACGGGCAACTGAGAGCCGAGGTCATGAGACAGATAGCCTATCTTTGCACGTTCGTCGAAACGGACGAAACATCTATTTCAAAGAGGCTATCGACCGGGTAAGTCCCCTGACGGTAACCTTGCCCGAGATAGATCCATGTCCCCTTCGGTTGATGCGTTGCTTGTTTCGCCGCAGCTCCGTTAAGAGAGGCGGTGGTTGTCTCGCCAAGGGTCTCGATGGAGATCGTGTTCCACCCCGGGACAAGCGGGCCGCACGTCTCCCTCGTGTTCTGCCCGCACAAGTAAATCGTCCCTTCTTCATTGACCAGCCGGACGGGAACACGGCTATCACCAATCGTACCGATGACGTAGCGAGTTCCAGCCAGATGTTTGAAGCGGAATCGAACACTGACTTTGTCTCCGCGACTTCGAGAATGATGATCGAGATCGAGTCCGGCGGAGATTTCACAATAGAAACGGAGCACACGCCGATTCTCGCTGAAAACTGATTCGACTTGGCCGGCTTTGATATCCGAAGGGAAATTGAATTGTTGGGCGAGACGTTCAGGTTGGGCGGGGTCGAACTCAAGAACCGGCGTCGCCATGGGGGCCGCCGGTCCTGAGTTCTCTGATAGGTTCCGGTCCCGTGCGAAGGAGTTGTAAAATGAACGGTGCTCATCGCTGTTCATGGGCGACGGAATGTGGGCAAAATACCTGATTTCACCTAGCATCCCGGGGTTAGAGTTTGCTGGGCCGCAGATGGTGGCGCAATTGCCATTCGCGACCGATGCTCCCAGGGAAGGTAGTGGTCTCTGGCTAACCTGCATACCATCAGCAAAGAATCGCACTTCATGATTCTGGATGTCAAAGGTAACGCCAAGAAGGGTCCAATTTGCATAACGCGTCCACTCGTGGTCTGGTTGGACTCGCTCTTTCCCTGGTGCTTGAAAGCTCGCCCTACCGTTGATGATGCCCAAGTTGAAGCCATTGGTCTTGCTAGCATCGAAGGTGTCCAGGATGCTTCCATGGATGTCGGAGCGAAGCCACGCAACGGCGCTGAATCCTTTTGCACCAAGCTTGGGAACCGCCTTGCTCACAAAAGACTGATTTTGGAAGAATCGCATCGAATGCCCCGTAGCTTTGGGACACGCGGAGTCGGGTGTGGCGCGAGACCTGGGAAAGATGTAATAACGATCCGGTTCGGGAAGGGGCTCGATGTGGGCGACCTTGATGCCGCTTAGCGCGACACCAAGGGTATAGGAAACCAGCAATTTGTTCCCCTCGCGCCACATCTGCGGGTAATGGGTCACCACTTCATCGCCGGTGAACGTGTTGCCAGCCTCGAAGTCAAATCCGCCGCCTCGATTGAAATAGAGGCTGAGCGGCTGTCGATCGCGAGCGTTTCCAGGGCCGAGAACGTGCCGGTTGTCTGCGTGAAAGGCTAGGGAGCGACTATTCTGAAAGGAAGCCTTTCAAAGTGTGCGCTGCGTTAGATGGCTGGCTAAGGACTCGACTTGGAGTTAGGGTTTCGGCGAAAGCGAATACCCATAAGTGCCAAACCAACGCAGACCAGAACGAGGCCACTAGGTTCCGGAACAGAACTAATCTCACTTACGACGGTATAACCCCAGAAGCCGACTCTCCCGTTCGTGTTCTGAATCCATCCTGAAATGTCTTGCTCGACAAACGTCGGCCAGCCGTCGAAAATTTCTGCGGTGATGTCTACGAAATTGACCGGGCCGGTTGTCCGCCAATTCCAGAGTGGCTCTCCCTTACTCAAGGCATTGCGATTCACTCCATCGGCGCCTGCGGCGATGTTGGCGAAGACAATCGTTGCTCCTGGCGACTGGGTGGGAATGGCCCCTGACGAAACCCACGTTATCAAGGACCGAGCGTGATTCAAACGAACGGTGTCGAGATCGTCGATTTGAATGATATAGGAGTCGTGGTGTAATGGATCGATCTCGCCGACGACGAAAGTAATCACTCCGGCTTGACAAGCGGAAGTCGCCGCCCAGCAGGCGAGTAGGCAACCGCAAATAGATTTCGCATTAATATTCATCATTTGACCCACTGTGATTTACTTCGCCAATTTTAATACTGTGATTTACTTCGCCAATTTTAATCAAGGCAAGAGAGATTGCAATCTGGAACGAAACGAATAGGGGCTAAACGAAACTCAAAAGGAAAAAGCCTTGATGAACATGCAGCGGTTTATGACCATGGTGTGTCGACTTGAATCGAATGTCGCTTCGGTTTCGTGCTTCACGCGAGGATGTCCTTGAGGACATGCCCGTGCACGTCGGTGAGGCGGCGGTCCACGCCGTTATTGCGGTAGGTGAGGCGGGTATGGTCGATGCCGAGCAGATGAAGGATGGTGGCGTGGATGTCATAGACCTCGGTGGGATTGGAGCGGTCGAGTGGCTTGTAGCCCCACTGGTCGCTCTCGCCAGCGGTGGCGCCGCCTTTGATACCGCCGCCGCAGAGCCAATTCGTAAAACAATAGGGATTGTGATCGCGGCCTTTGCCACCGCCTTGAGAGCTAGGCATGCGGCCAAACTCGGTGGTCCAGAGCACGATGGTGTCGTCGAGCAGGCCTCGCTGTTTGAGGTCGCGGATGAGGGCGCTGGCTCCTCGAGCAAAACCTTGCGCGAGTGGGCCGTGGTCGCGCTCGACGTCCTCGTGGCTGTCCCAATTACGACGAGGGAAGCCGTTGTCGTTGCCGCTCCAGATTTGCACGAAACGCACGCCGCGTTCGAGCAACCGTCGTGCTGCTAAGCATTTTCTACCGAAGATGTCCATCTCTTCTTCGGCGTTGATAGTGCTAGGCCATTGCTTACCATCCGATCCGATTCCATACATCTCCAAGGTTTGTGCCGTCTCTTGCGAGATATCGAGTGCTTCGGGTGCTGCGAGTTGCATCTTCGCGGCGAGTTCGTAGCTGCGGATGCGTGCTTCCAAGCGTTCATCACCGGGGCGTGTGGTGGCGTGTGTGGCGTTGAGTCTGGCGAGCAAGGCACCGCCATCGTGCTCGCTGATAGAGTTGATGAAGTCGCCGCGTTTGGCGTCGGGAAAAAGGTCCACGATGGGTGTCTCGTTACCGGGATAGATGACGGTGCCCTGATGCTGCGCGGGGAGAAAAGCGGCGTCCCAGTTTTTAGTTCCGTTGGAGGCTAGTCCGCGATGGTCGGGCAGGACGACGAAAGCGGGAAGGTTGTCATTCATCGAACCAAGCCCGTAGCTGACCCATGAGCCTGCGCTGGGAAAGCCAGGACGATTAAAGCCGGTGCTCTGGAGCAGCGTTCCTTGCGAGTGGACGCCGGTCTTGCCGACGAGGTTGTGAATCCACGCGATTTCATCCACGACGCTGCCGAGGTCAGAGACGACTTCGCCGAGCATCTTGCCGCTCTGGCCATGCGGCTTGAAATCCCACACAGGTTTCTTCCACGGGCCGAGTCCGTTTTGAAAGGCCTCCACATGCTCGCCGAAGTCGCTCGGCTGACCATGGTGCTTCACCAGTTCGGGCTTGAAATCGAAAAGGTCGATATGGCTAGCTGCTCCTGCCATGAAGAGTTGCACGACGCGTTTCGCCTTGGGCGGATGATGCAGCTTGCCGCTGAGCATGCCGGGCAGTTCGCCTGCGCGAGATGTTTCATCGCCAAGCATGGCTGCGAGTGCGATGCCGCCGAGGCCGCCTCCGCTTTGCCAAAGGAAGTCGCGTCGTGTCGTGAGTTCAGAGTTCATGAAGGTGTTCGCGAGACCGTGCTGCTGTGCATACTGGACGAGTTCATCGCGTTCGGGGGCGGTCGGATCGCGTTGGAAAGCGATACGGAAAGCAGCGTTGATCTGAGCTGCGGGGGCGGTGCCTGGTTGGGCAATGCGTTCTGCAAAGTGCTTGGCCATCGCAAGCGCGAGCTGGTTGTTGAGCTGCGCGAGCGCTTGCAGCGGTGTAATGGTCTGCGTGCGGCGGTCCACAAGCATGGAAGGATCCGCGCAGTCCATGGCCGCCATCCACGGTTGCTGCTGACTGCGCACGATGAAGCGATAAATCGAGCGCCGATGGATCTTCGCATCCTCGGGGTCGGCGAGATGGTACTCGTAGTGCGGCGAGTGCTGTGGATGCGTGATGACAAAGTCCTGGAAGCTCGGGCCGCCCATGGTGAGGTCGAGCTTTCCGGCGGCGAGTAGGATGCTGTCGCGAATGGCTTCGGCCTCCAGCCTACGTCGGTTCTGCCGCCAGAGCAGCGTGTTGGAGCCATCGATCTCGCCGGCGAGTGTAATCAGCGCGGCATCGGGCGTGGATGTCTGGCGATAGGTCTCACTGGTGACGATGAGTTTGTGCAGCGCTTTGAGCGAACCTTTCGCGTCATCTCGGAACCATACGGCCAGCCAGTCAAGCAGTTCAGGATGGGTCGGCGGCGAGCCCATCTTACCGAAGTCATTTGGTGTCTCCACGATGCCGCGTCCAAAGTGATACTGCCACACGCGGTTCACGATGCTGCGCCAAGTGAGCGGATTGCGTTCATCGGAGAGCCAACGTGCCAGCGCGGCACGGCGCTCGCCTTCTTCCGCATCAGGTTTCAGATCAAAGCGTGCAGGTAATTGTGAAAGGAAGCTAAGGGCGCCCGGTGACACTTCTTTATCCGGTCGATTCACATCACCACGCATCAATAAAGAAATGGTGCGAGGCTTGCCGCCGTTGGGGCCCGTTCCGACGAAGTTGCCCGCCCCATAATGCACTGTGCCCGCATAGACCATTTGCGGTTTGGGGAACTTGCTGAGTTCGGCAGCAACGCGTTTGAGCTGAGCTGTCGCCTCGGCGCGTTGCTTGCGTTTCAGTTCCGGCAGCGATTCTTCTAACAGCTTCGCTCGCTGTGCGCGCAGGCCAGCGATGTCGCCGGTACCGGGATCCGGCCGAACGGGAGCGTGGCCGTCCACGAGGTTCGCTCTGCCCCAACGCGGCGCAGCTTCGATGCTATCCTGCGCGGTGACTTGCGCGGCCAGCGCGAGGTTCTGTCCCGCTTCATCGAGCACCTGTATCTCCGCGAGCGCAAAGATGAAATCGTTCTTGCGAGGCGCGAGCTTGGTCGCTGTAACGCGCACATAGCGAGCGTGGAAGTCACCTTTTGCTCCGCCAGTCGTAAAGGGCGTTACTCCGGGATTGGCGAAGTCGCGCATGAAGGTCGCATCGTGCCGTTTCCAAACCAGCGAAGCCTCCTGGCGAAACTCCGGGTCATCGCTCACTTCTACCTTGAAACGTATCGGAAAACCAAAACCCGCGCCGATGCCGCCAAAATCATCATAGGCGGGCAGGAGCACGATCTTGTCGATGTCCACGCTCTTACCGAGATCCACCTGCACCCATTTCACCGCATCCTGGTTCGGCGAAACCGCACTGTGATAACCAAACTGCGGAACGCTATTGCCTTTGAGGCTCTTCGTGGCGGTGTCGATGCGTTGATCGAGCTTCACGAGTTTGTCGCCCGCGGCTTTGCTCGCTTCGTCTTCGAACGCTTTCACCTTTGCATCAAGCCCGCGCTTTTCAAACTGGAGCATCGCATACCGCTTCGTGAGCTCGGCATCAGCGAAGTAAGCTTTGTCCGCTCGGTCCACCGCGGCGAAGTCCGCTTGGAGCGAGTAGTAGTCCTCCTGCTTGATAGGATCGAACTTGTGATTATGGCACTGGGCACAATGCACTGTGACCGACTGGAAGGTATTGATCGTATTGCTCACCATGTCATCGCGGTCGAGATGACGAGCGATCTTCCCGTCGGTCTTCGTCTCCGGCACTTCACTGTGGCCGATGAAATCCCACGGGCCCGCGGCAATAAAGCCCAACGCCGTGATGCCATCTACCGTGTCGGGAAAGAGCACGTCGCCGGCAATCTGCTCCTGCATAAAACGGGCGTAAGGCTTGTCGTCATTGAATGCGCGAATGACGTAGTCACGGTAGGGCCAGGCATTGTTCCGCGGCTTGTCTTTGTCATAACCATGCGTTTCGCCAAAGTGAACTATATCAAGCCAGTGCCGCGCCCAACGCTCTCCATAACGCGGACTATCGAGCAAGCGGTCGACGAGTTTCACATAGGCGCTAGGATCAGCGTCAACACAAAATGCTTCCACTTCATCGGCGGTCGGTGGAAGCCCCGTCAGATCGAATGCTACACGCCGAATCAAAGTTCGACGATCCGCCTGCGGCGATGCTTTCAGGCCGCGCTCTCGAAGTTTCGCTTGAATGAAAATATCGATCGGATTGTCGACGTCCGCTTGATCGGTATCCGGTAATGTGACGGGTGATAAAGGTCTTAGTGACCACCAATCGAGATCATTGACCTGAGCTTGTTCAATCCGCAATCCTTCTGGCCATTTCGCGCCGTTAGCAATCCAGTCCCCAATAAGGCGCACATCCTCATCCGAAAGAGGATCAGCACCTTTCGGCATCGCGGCCTTTCCATTGGAAGAAGAGATCAGATCGAGCAGGTGGCTACCCTGCGGGTCACCCGGCTCGATATAGCCATCGGCCAGGGCGCTGTTCGCCGTTTGCAGTGAGAAGTCCCCTTCCTGTTGCCGGTCGTTGTGGCAACTCACGCAACGACGTTCCAATATGGGAGCGATGCGATCGCGAAACTGATCCTCGGCGTGGACGCTCGTGACTGTAAGGTTCAGGCTAACGGTGGCCAGAACGACGACAAGAATAATTTGCTGTATCATAAACTCGCTCGCGTAGAACGGCCTTTCCAGGCTGTTGGCAAACTTCACGACGGCCTGGAAAGGCCTTCCTACAGAGTTGTTTCCCGCTGTATGGCAATTTAGTACCCGAAAATGCGTTTTACTCTTTTTTTCAGGTACTAATTCTAGCTCGGATGCGCCATCGCTTGTATGAGAATTGACCTACAGACAATTTCTAACAATTTGCCGATGTGAGTGACAGGCCCACGCGATGAAGGCAGACATACCAATTGACCCTGAAATGTACGAGCAGTTTCTCACACTGTTTACGCGGGATCAGTTGCGTATTTTCGCATGGATTCGGTCGCTCGTGCCCAATCACACGGCTGCAGCAGATGTGTTTCAGGAGACAAGCCTGGAACTATGGCGGAGTTTTTCCACGTTTCGACCCGACACCGACTTCCTGCCGTGGGCGCTTGGCGTCGCCCGGCACCAAGTGCTCAAACACTGGCGGACGGCGAAACGGGATCGACTGACCTTCAGCGAAGAATTCCTCCACGAACTGACGGTCGAAGCGGTTGGGCTGGCCGATGAACTGGTGCCTCGTCAGGCCGCGTTGGATGAATGTGTTAAGCAATTGTCGGATCGCCAGCGCGATTTGATTCATCGTTTCTACGGGGACAACCAGACAGCCGAAGTCATCGCCAGTGCGTGGGAGCGTTCGGTGCATGCGGTCTACAAGTCATTGAAGGTCATGCGGCGGGCCCTGCTGGAGTGTGTCGAGGCAAAGTTGTCAGGGCAGACGCCATGAGCCCAATCGGAAGAGCATCACAAGATGGAGACGAAACAATGAATAAGCCAACCGTTGCGGAGCGGGTCCTTGAACTTGCTGAACAAGTTCTTGCGGAAACCGCATCCGATAAGGAAATCGCAGAGTTGGAATCACTGATGGTCGACGAGCCCGAGCTTCGTCGCGTCTATCTGCGTTACGCGTTGCTTCATGGCCAGCTCGCATTGACGACGGCTGGTCTGCCGGAAACCGGTCTGCATCCTCTGTCATCCAGGAAGAGCCTTTCCCAAGACGTTCTTTCTCCCCCTCGCCACGCTTCGGGGAGAGGGGGCCGGGGGGTGAAGGGAGAGAGATTTGAAATAGGGTCTAAGTCTCTTGCGCCGTCGAGATCGCTGCCGGCGGATGCTCAAAGCAGTTGGCTTTTCGTGGTATCGTCCTTGGCGGCGACAATACTTTTGGTTGTGTCTACGGGAGTCTACCTGGCTAGTTCCAAAGATAATCCATTGAGTGTTTCGTCGAACGTGCCAGAACTCGCGAACAACGATCTGGCAACGGGCGATGTCATAACGGGCGGGGCAGCGACGGGCGATCACTACGACAATCGAAACCTGCCGATTCACGTCGTCGGAATTCTGGATACGGATCGCCTCAGAAATATCTCTCCCACCACGTTCACAGTTCATCAGGGGGAAACCCGGCTAACGACGGCCGATGGCACCGATGTGCATATCAAAGGTCCGGCTATGTTTGGAGCCAGCTCGAGGTCGGAAGGAGTGTTGTTTGAAGGTTCGGTTCATGCGAGCCTGACGCGCCCTGACACGAATTACTCGATTCAAACCAGCAGCCTTCGAGTCGTGGACCGTGGCACCAACTTCCGCGTCGCTAAGATGGAACATGATCGAATTCGGGTCGACGTGATCGATGGCGAAGTCGAAGTTCAGTCGCGTGTGCGCAGTCCACTCTATTACTGGAGTTTTGATGACCATGGCTCAGACGGCACTGTTGAGTCTAAACCCGACCTTCGTTACAGCCATGATCACATCCAACAATCGCCAGGTTTGGTCGGAGCCGGAGCACTGGTCCTCGAGAACCGCAAGGACGCGTTTGTCCGTATCGAAACCGGCACTGGGGTTGAAGTCGGTACCGGCAACATGGCGTGCAGTAGCGGGATCAGCATCGAGGCGCTCGTGGTCTGCCGATGGAGCGGTCGACAAATGGACTACGACGAGATCTTTCGCAAGGAAGATGGAAACCATCGGATGTTGCTGAGCTTTCAGAATGATGGTGGCTTGAACAACTTTGATATTCCCAAGGTCACACCCGGCCCGTGTTTGAGTTTTGGGTTGCATCTGGAAGGGCACGGCTACAGCGAGTTGGACATGCCTCTTGACGGTAAAGATGGCCGACCGAGCCTGAATGAATTGACCGACGGCATGCCGCACCACATCGTCGCCACCTATGACAGCTTCACCGGGCGGAAAGCGATCTATGTTGATGGCCGTCTGCGATTCTCTCACAACTTTCCGGTGGGAAACCTGATCCTGAACGGCGGTCCGTCCCCAGCGGTGATTGGAAATCATCGCAATAGCGAACCATTCACCGGAACAATCGACGAAGTCGCCTTCTACGATTTCGCCCTCTTACCCGACGAAATTTCCGCTCACCACCAACGAGCGATGCACGGCGAGCCCTATTTCGCACCCCAATCCGGCCCACTCGCTCCAGAGCGGTGGCTCGCCATTACATTGGTCGGCGCCGGCACCTCGCAGGTCTTCGACACCCTCACTGGCCTAGCCATCCCGTAGTCGAGTTCGGCAACCGCGCGTACGGGTAGTCTTTGGCAAGTTCTCAATCGCCAGCGAAGTCACCGACAGGGTTGCGTCCCCAGTATCAATGACTTCTTCTTCAGCTCACCTCATTCGACGATCAACTCGCCATTCATGATCATCCAGTGACCGGGGAAGGTGCAGAGAAATGGATAGCGACCAGGAGATTTGGGGGATTCAAAGTAGATCGTCTGGCTTTGTCCCGGACCGACGATGTCGGTGTAGCACAGTACGTCATCGGACTTGGGGATGTACTGCCGAGCGAACGCATCAGGATCCGCAACTAGCTTGTTTGCCAGCTCGCCGACTCGTTGCAGCGAACCAGGTTGAACCAACGCCCAGTTGTGAGGTACGACGTCCGGATTGCGAAGCGTGAACGCGATCGGCACACCAGCGCGGACGCGGATTTCTTTGGTCCCGTAAGACAGGTTTTCGGCTGTCTTCACTTCAATCGGCTGGGCCCCTTTGATCCGCTTTACCCACGAATTGGGAATTCTCGCAGCATTGGCTGCCAAGTCTGTCAACATAGGGTGAGCAGCGATCGTTTTTGTAAACGGTTTGTAGCCGGGAAAGTCTTCAAACGCGTCGTCCATTCGATGCGCCGTGATGAATAAATCGTGTCCGCTGCCGGCAGGATTACAAACGCTGAAGGCTTCGTCGGAATTGACGTTTAATCGCAAGTGCAACTGGTTGACTGGTTGAAGGGCGGGGATTTCGAGAAATATGGAACGCATGTCCGGAAGAACGTGAGCACTCGCGATTCGCAACGGATCGTGCCCCGGTATCCCAGGATGACTTGGCGAAAGCTCAGGCGAACCATATGCACCGCTGTAACGATAATTCCAGCACTGCGCGAAATGATTGCTGACCTTCGTCACGAATGTTGGGTCGACCGGCTGCGCGAAACCGATTCGGACTCCGTTCTCATGGAGATGAAAACTGGTAGCGATCTGAAACGTGTCACCGGTATATCGCACGCGTTGAAAGCAACCGTCGTCGGGCGTAAAACTGACCCAGCCCTGCTGACCGCTTACGTACAAATGATTATCGACGGGTGAGAACCAACCACGGTGAACTCCCGAGAGAAAATCGCCCGTCATCGGCAATACAGCTCCCTGCTCCTGTCCGGCGACTTCGTCGCGCAGTACCGTAAACCACGATCCCATACCGAATGTAAAATGGAGCAGTTGTTCCTGAAGCGGTCCCCAGGTCTTCGATGGGACGACCGTTTGTCCACCGCTTGAATTGTCCATCGCTCGCGGCAGGTAGGTCAAGGGAAGTTCAGGCGCGAGATTGCCGCGAGGGCCTCCGAAACCGTAATGTGGCGGCGGATCGGATTTTCTGCGGTGAGGGGCCGGTACGTGACAGATCATGGAAGCCGGCGTCCAATCTCCTTCAGAGCAGGGAACGGTCAAACTGCCATCGGGAAGCAATGCCAAACCATCTGGATTGCGGAATCCAGTTGCTGTCGCGGCCACACTTCTCCCATCAGGTGACATGCGAACCAACCCCTGCTTACTGGACGCTGTGTAGAAGAATCCGTTTTGATCGCGTTGCAGTCCACAAATGTAATCGTGACCTCCAGGTGAGGTCTCGAAAGCATTGCAAAAGCACTCATAAAAATCCGCTTCTCCATCTCCATTCAAGTCTTTGAGTCTCGTAAGTTGATCTCGACACTGAACATAGACCCCATCGGGAGCGACGACCAATCCCAATGCATGATGCAGGCCAGATGCAAACCGCTTCCAGCGTGCAACGCCGGGTTTATCCGTTCCAGATTCCAGGCCGCTGACGTGCCATACATCTCCCTGCATCGTGCATAGCAACGCACTGCCATCAGGCATGAAATCATGATCGCCACAAAAAAACAACGACTTCCATGGGTTGTCTATCGGCAGTTCGATGGTATCGATCGCGAACGGACGACTGCTTCCCGGAACGATGCGGGTTTCCAATATCTGTGGCCATTGCGAAGAACCACCACGGACGATTTCACGAAGCGAGTGTTGCTCGACCGGTGCGACTTCGCGAATAAACTTCCCGTCGGCGACCCACGGTGCATCCAGGTACTCGACATCGCCGATGCGGTAAGCAAATACGATTCGCTTGCCATGTCGATAGTAGCCGCGATAAGTAAACTCCTGCGGCGGCGACGGCTGTTTCGGGAGCGACTGAAGCGTTCCCTCCATCTTAAGTCCGGCCAGAAAGCCATGTCGATGTGAAGAGAACGAAATGAATCCGCCTGACCAAACAGCGTCGTACGTGAGCGTATCCGGATTGAAGCAGGCAGAGAGTTCATCGTTGTCACCGATTCGAATGCAAACCGCGCGAGCGATTGTCTTTTGATCGATCGTGTGCAGCACACCCGCTTGTACGCTTCCGAGTTGCGTTTCGTTCCAGCGACTGTCGGCCCAGTCTGCTTCCGTTTGATTCCCGAAATGTCCCTGCTGACCTCCGTCTAGTTCCGGAGACGCCGCTAGCAACATTGGCACCGAATGCTGATGGCGAAAATGTTCGGCTTGCTTGGTATAGAAATCGTACACGCGATTGCGATTGACCGGCAACGTCGAATTCGACCATCGCTCGGGATGAATCGGCACGGAGGTATACTCAAACGTTGCAGGACCATGCATTTGCGATTGCGAAATGACTTGCTGAATATTGTCGGCAAGCGGCTGGCCGTCGCGTCCCAAGTCGCATAGAAAGCGAACCAGATCGAACTGCTGCTGATGCGTCAGTGCCGCAGTCAAACCGTTGGGCATCAATGTACTACCAGCAACTTCTTCTTCGATGTCGACATTAGCAACGGAAGTGTTTTTGCCGGACGCAGGATCCTTCAAAGTGATTTTCTGAGCGGTAGTCTCGACCTTGTAACCCGTGACGATGCTCCCCTCTGCGGTGAGAATCTTCCAAGTTATAAACTCCGGTTTCACATCGCGTTGCGGCCACAATAGCGACTCGATGATATGCGACGGTGTTCGGTCTTTCGCGAGGATAGACAAGTCAGGGCCGATAGTGCCACCGTGTGAACCAACTTTGTGGCATGACAAACATGCAAGCTTGGCATCGCTGAATACTGCGGCCCCACGGGTCGCATCGCCATGCAATCGTGAATCGGTAGCAAGCTTTGCGACGAGCTTCGCGTCAAAGGGAAGTTCTTTCGCAGTTGACTCTGGCGCAGCATTTTGTTCTTGCGCTATCGAAACAGAGCCGTGCAGAACATACAGCGAAACGACAAGGCCTAAAAATGTTCGAGTCATCGTGAGTTTGTCTAAGGTTATCAATCTTGTTTTACGCTTTATCCGCCATGCGCTTTAGTACTTCTTCCAGCCGCGACGCAATGTGTTCGGCCATGGCTTTACGCGCGGCCGAGGGGCGTCTTGTTGCTAACGCATCGAGAATGGCGATGTGTTCGCTTAAAGCCTGTTTCAGAGTCGCTTGGCGTCCGGTAATCACACAGAAGCTGCGAACCAACAAACGATAGCGGTGTATCTCATCTTTCAGCCGCTTATTCCCACAAGCGGTCGCGAGAGTTTCGTGAAAACGCAGGTCGTATGCGATCGCCTTTTCGCACCAATCGATTTCTTTCAATTGCTGATTGAGCAGGTCCGCTTCGCTTCGCAATTCGGCCAAAACTTCGGACGAAATACGTTTCGTTGCCAGTTCAGCTGAGGCGGCTTCCAGATGCAGACGGACCTCGTAGATCTCGCGAATGTCGTCCGCTGTGAACTCGGCGACTCGAGCCTTGTGGTTGCCTGTGTGATGGACAAGCCCATCTCGTTCCAGCAGAAGGAGGGCCTCACGCAAAGGCGTTCGGCTGACGTCAAGCTGCTTCGCCAGGCTCACGCTGTTCAGCTCCGAACCGTGCGGCAACTGCCCCGACACGATCGCTTCTAGCAGTGTCTCATAGATCGAATCGACCAGCGACACCGGTCGTAAGTTTTTCTTCAAATTGAGTAAATTCATAGGTGTTACAGGCTATGAAACGGTATCGGCTATTGAACGATGCTATTGAACGATATCGACGATGGAAGTTTGATTCGGCTGGTGATTGACGCAGCTGCCATGTACTGTATTCTGTGTACAGTACATGTTTAGACTTTGTTTCGCTAGGCAGCCCGAATTTCTCAATAGGAATTTGTAGATGAAAACAGCTGATTATACGCTGATCATTCGCTGCTCATTCACAACGGAACGATCGTCGATAGCACGGGTGCACAACCGGTCCGCGATGGCGTGGTACTTGTCGAAGCAGGGAAACTTGCTTACGTCGGCCCGACTGCGGATGCGTCTCACGTACCCGAATCTGTCGAACGCATTGACGCGCGAGGCGGCACGATCATGCCGGGGTTAGTCGAAGCGCACTTTCATGCGACCTACTTCAACATCGCCGCGCTGGAAGATCTGGACATTAAGTACCCAATCGAATACGTGTCGCTTGTGGCTCCTATCAATTCAAAGCTGGCGATCGAGTGCGGTTATGCGGAAAACGGGAGCTGAAATCATGGGGCGAGGCGATGAGTTTGGTACGTTGTAAAAAGGGAAGCTCGCAGATGTGTTGATTGTGGATGGAGATGTCATCGCCGATATCAGCCTGCTCGAAGATCGGACCAAGTTCATGGCGGTCACGCAGGGAGGCATTATCAAAGCTGGGCAACTTGCAAAATCTTTTCCAACGGTGGTGAAGCGCAAACGATGAGCATCTCCACACGAAACACCAATAGTCACCCTTCGCTCCAACACATCGATTGCGGTGGCGAAGGCCCAACGTTTCTACTGCTTCATGGCGTAACGCGTTGTGGCAAGGATTGGGAGTCGCTACTGCCAGCGCTCACTGCCGCTTGGCGCGTTATCACGCTCGATCAGCGCGGTCATGGTGGCTCTGAACGAGCTGGCAGTTATCTTGTGAATGAATATGTCGACGATTTTTTACGATGGATGCATGACGAACTCGCCAAACCGCTTATCATCTTCGGTCATTCGCTGGGCGCGATGGTCGCTGCGGCTGTCGCTGCAGAACTGCCACAACTCGTACTCGGTATCGTCCTGGAAGATCCCCCTTTTCACACCATGGGAAACCGAATCGCTGGCAGCGCATGGCAAACGCATTTCATCGGCATGCGGGAAGCCGCGCGGCGCGGAGGAACCGTACTTGCAATCACGGATGCTTTGGCCGATATACAAATTCCCGTGAACGGTGGCGGCTTTAAACGACTCGGCGAACTTCGTTCCCGATCATCATTAAATTGGAGTGCCCAGTGCCTTCGCCAATTAGACCCCGAAGTACTGACGCCGGTCATCGAAGGACGTTGGCTGGATGGCGATGATGACAGCAACACACTCTCAGGTATTCGATGCCCGACACTTTTACTGCAAGGTGATCCGACGGCCGGTGGCGCGTTGACAGATGCCGACGCGGCTAGCGCCATAGCCGAGTTATCATCCTGCCAACATGTCCGTTTTACCGGCTGTGGCCATCAGCTTCATCGTGACCGACCGCAAGAGGTTTTGCAGGCGTTGTGGCAGTTCACGGCATTCCAAAACTCAAACAACTCGTCAGTGAGAGACCACTCATGAAACCGCGACAAATCACGTTACTAGGCCTCCTCACCGTCGCCTTTCTTTCGACGACATCCGTTAGGCTAACCGCCGACGATACGCAGTCCTTGTTCGACCGCAGGAACATCTCCGCGTTGCGCTGGCTCGCCGTTACATTGGTCAGCGCCGGCACCTCGCAGGTCTTCGACACCCTCACTGGCCTCGCCATCCCGTAGGACGACCTGTATCCATTTGCTTGCTACGCGTGTCGGTGTATTCCTTTTTGCCACTCGCCTAACATCCACGGATTCTGCTAACCAATGGCTCGATCGAGGTACATTCATTGTTGAGTGGAAATCTTTGTTTGGGTGATTTCTGGTTAACGATTGACGCGGCCAGCCGAGTTTCCTTCGACGAGAGCTTCGATTTCCTCACGCGAGCTAAAGTTAAAATCACCTTCGATGGAGTGCGCAAGACAACCGGCGGCGGTAGCGAAAGCGATTGTCCGTTGTGGCGAGGCAAATTCGGTGTTGGTCATCGCATAGATGAGCCCCGCAGTAAATGCATCGCCAGCGCCGACGCGATCCACGATGTTCGTGATCGGATACAAGCGACCTTTCTCCGGAGCATAACAAACTTGATTCGCGACCTTGTCGAAGAGCAAGCCGCCAAAATTATTGTGCGTGGCAGAAATGCCTTCACGGATGGTCATGGCAACATATGCGATACGAGGAAATTGTTGCGAGATCTGGCGTGCAAGTTCTTCGAGGGATCCGGAGTTGGTCAGACCGAGCATGGCTTCGGCGTCTTCACGGCCTCCTACAAACAGATCCGCAAACGGTAACAATTCACGCATTGTTCGTGTGGCTAGCTCGCGAGGCTGTAAAGAGGGCTCCCACCTCCAAAGCTTGCTGCGATAGTTCATGTCGATAGCAACCTTCACGCCGCGCTGTGAAGCTTCACGCAAAGCGGCAATTGTCACATCGGCGGCGTTGCGCGAGATGGCGGGCGTGATGCCGGAGACAACGAACCATTCCGCGCCGTCGAAGATCGCATTCCAGTCATAGGCAGTCGCTGGTGTGATCGCAATCGATGAACCTTCACGGTCATAGATCACATTGCCTGGCCGTTGATTCGCACCGGTTTCAAGGAAGTACAAACCCAAGCGGCCCTTCGGTGTCCGCAGAATGTGTTGCGTGCTCACACCCAGCGAACGCAGATTCGCCACGCAAGCATCGGCAATCGCATGGTCCGGTAGCGCCGTGACGAATGCCGCATCACCACCAAGATATGCGATCGAGGAGGCGATCGATGCCTCTGCACCCGCAAACGTAATGCCCAGTGTCCCCGGCATGGTCTGCTGGAAACGTTTGAAGCCGGGGGGCGCCAGTCGCCCCATGATCTCGCCAAACGTAACGATGCGGCTCATGATTCACCTCCTCGCACACGCTTTACGATTGTCTGCACTTCACGAGCGTTGCCCATGATCCCATTCCAATCCTTGCGTTGGATTAACTCGCGAGGAGCCAACCAAGAACCACCGAGCGCTAAAACCGAAGGCTCACGTAAGTACGCTTCCGCATTGGCTGCGCTGACGCCTCCGAGCGGAATGAACTGAATGCCGAGATGCATATATGGCGCAGCAATGCTGCGCAGATAGGCAAGTCCTCCGCTAGGTTCGCTTGGAAAGAATTTCAGTAATCGGCAGTCCTGTTCGAGGGCAAGTTCAATATCCGTTGGCGTGCAGACTCCGGGTGCGAAGAGGAGCCCGACGCGTCTGGCTTCGGCGACTACTCGCGGATTCATACCAGGTGCCACGCCGAAAGCAGCACCGGCCGTTCTGACTTCATTCACCTGCTCTGGCGTGAGCACTGTGCCCGCCCCGACGAGCATCTCTGGCACCTCGACAAGAATGCGTTTCATTGCATCGATCGCAATCGGAGTGCGCAGCGTCAGTTCGATACAATCAATGCCACCGGTGATCAAGGCCCGCGCCAACGGCACGGCATCGTCGGCATCATCGATCACCAACACGGCAATCACTCCCGTGCGATGAAGACGCGTACGAAGTATCTCGGATATAGGGCTAGCGGACATCAAATCATTATAGAGTTGTAAAAGTCAGTTAGTAACTGGCGGCTTAGTAGACTCGAAGTCGCCGTGAGATTTATTGACGTGCAGCGCGGCTGGCGGCACCCGCAGACGGAAGATGAGAATAGGGAGGATACATTTAATGGATATTACTTTCGTTTTCATGGAAAGAATACAGGCACGGCCCATTTGCCGATGAGGATCGTTTCGCCGATCGCGCAATCTTTTTGGAAGAGGGTGCAGAAGTTCGCGGTGGATCCGGGATTGAAGAGTGGGATTTCCGGCAGGGCGACTTTCTCGAAGCCCTGATCCTTCAACGGCTGTGCGGCGGTGTCGCGATTACGGTCGTTCGCGGGTGTGAGGAAGTAGACGGTGCCGGCGCGCTCGCACTTGATCGACTTCTGGCCGTTCATAGCGATGGGCAGGAAGTGCGCGTTCTTGAAAGCGGCGGGAAGCTCAGCGGCAACATAGGCGCGATCGGTAAAGAGTTTCGCACCGGGGACGAGGGCTTGCGGTTTGGACTCGGTGCTGATGAGCGTGCCGAAATGAGAAGTGCGCATCGGTTTGCCGTCTGCGTTAGTATGGACGGGTGCCCTAGAAGTCTTCGGCTTCTCCTGGCCACCAGTGGCTTTGCTGACGAGCTGACGCAACTTCACCGCACCGCTCACGTCCTTGCCTGCCGCGATGTCTTCCTCGCGGAAGGTTGCCATGAGGATATTGCGGTCAGCGGTACGGCTATAATCGTAGATGATGCGGATAAGGCCATCGGGTGTCTGCTGGCCGTCGGGATAGGAGACGCCGAGGCGCTCATCGAGCATGAGTCCGCCCCTCCATGTCTTGCCGTCGTCTTTGGAAACATAAGCCGTGAGATGGGAACGGCTGGTTCGAGTGTCGAGCGGACCGTGCTTCACGAGCAGAAGATTGCCCGATGCGAGACGGCTGATGAAGAATCGTGACGGGGTGTGCAAGATGCTCGATGGTTTTAGCTCGGGCCACGTCTTGCCTCGATCCATACTCACGCTTTCCCCGATGCCATAGGTGGTGCGGACCAGTAGCCAGAGCGAGCCATCCTTGCGCTCGATGAACATGTGCTCGTCGAACTGGCGCACGTCCTTCGGCACATTGCATCCGCCGCGTAGCGTCCAAGTCTTGCCTTGATCGTTCGAGACCATCATCTGTGCACTTTCGTCGTGCTCCTTCCATTTAGAAACCGGCAGCACCCATTCGCCGGAGGTCAGTACGAGCGGCTTGCACATCATCACGCCATCGCCGATACGGCGCGGCTTGGACCATGTCGGCTGTGCGGCATTAGGCTCACTTGTCTCGACACACCACACGCCCAGTTGCGAATCGCGCCGGCCTTTTTCCATCTGCGCCCAAAACAAAAACAGGCGTCCATCCGGCGACATCCACAACTCGGGATCGAAGCTGCGAACGGGTCCACTTGCATCAGGATCGACGGTAAGCACTTCCGTCCACGTCGCACCGCCATCACTGCTCGTGCTGAGAACAACGTAATTGTTCACGTCTTCGCCTGGCGTGACGCCAGCATACCACGTGGCCCAGAACCGTCCCTTCGGCGCGATCGCCATGCTCGGTATGCCAGTAAATGCACGGTTCGTCACCGCCTGGTCAGCGCGCGGCGAACCGAGATGCTGGGGCGGTTCAAGAGAAGGTGCGTCAGCGGCGACGAGCGTGCCGAGAGGCGCGAGAAGTAGGGCGGTGATAAGTGTGAGGATGTGTTTCATGGGATTAGTCTCATCATTGGTGGGTTGGGAAGGAAGGCACGGAACGTTGTGCGCTGCCAAGCCGAAAGTAGAGTTGCGGATGTTAGGCGAGGAGCGCCTTTATTACTTCGCCCTCGACATCGGTCAGGCGGAAGTCGCGGCCGGCGTAGCGGTAGGTGAGGGTTTCGTGGTTGAAGCCGAGCAGATGTAAGATGGTGGCGTGGAGATCGTGAACGTGTACTTTCCCCTCGGCGATGCTCAGGCCAATGTCGTCGGTGGCTCCGTGGATGTACCCGCCTTTGACTCCGCCGCCGGCCATCCAAATGCTGAAACCGTCGTTGTGGTGATCGCGGCCGACTTTGGGCGTGAGCGGCATTTGCGCGGTCGGGGTGCGACCAAATTCGCCGCCCCAGATGACGAGCGTGTCTTCTAGCATGCCTCGGTTTTTGAGATCCTGAAGGAGCGCGGCAATGGGCTTATCACACTCGGTGGCGAGTCGCTGATGGGCGTCTTCGATGTTGTTGTGGCTGTCCCAAGGCTGGCCGGCACCGTGCCAGACCTGCACGAAGCGCACCCCGCGCTCGGCCAGGCGGCGCGCCATGAGCATTTGACGGCCTTGCAAAGTGTCGCCATACATCTCGCGGATCGATTGCGGTTCCTTTGATACGTCAAAGGCATCGGTCGCCTCGGTCTGCATCCGAAAACCGAGTTCAAGCGACTGGATCCGAGCTTCCAACTGCGGGTCTCCGGTGCGCTCGTTGCGGTGTAGTTCATTGAGTTGTTGGACGTAGCCCAGTTGACGACGTTGCTGCCCGTGAAGGATCGCGGGATTGCGCAGATTGGAAATGAGACGGTCGGCCTGAGTTTCCTTGGTGTCGATGTGGACGCCCTGGTAAATGCCGGGCAGGAAGGCGCTACGCCAATTCGAGCTTTGGGCCACAGGCAGTCCACCGGGACACATCACGACGAAACCGGGCAGACTCTGGTTTTCCGAGCCGAGACCGTAAAGGGTCCATGATCCAACACTGGGACGCGGCAAAGTCAGATTGCCGGTGTTCATCATCATGAGTGCGGACTCGTGATTAGGGACGTCGCTGAACATGGAGCGCACCACGCAGAGATCGTCGGCATGCTTGGCCACATTGGGAAAGAGCTCGCTGATCTCGATGCCGCTCTGTCCGTGTTTGCTGAACTTGAACTTCGATCCGAAGGCCGCGCCACTGAGGCGTTTTTCCTTGCTCAAATCTTTACTGATCGGCAACGACTTGCCGTGCAGCTCATTGAGCTTTGGCTTCGGGTCAAACGTATCCATCTGGGACGGTCCACCGTTCATGAAGAGATGGATGACACGCTTCGCTTTGCCGACGAACTGCGGCTGCCGCACCGCGAGCGGCGACAGGCTTGTGGAGTTCTCCTGAGTGAGGCCCATGTCGCTGAGCAGGCTCGCCAAGGCGATGCTACCGATGCCGAATCCGGCTCGGTTGAGCGCTTCGCGGCGAGTTAAAAAGGGAGTTTCTGGATTCATAAAATTCAACTGCCTGGATTAAAAAAGTTTTAAAGTGAGCCTGTTTTTAGTCGATGAACATGAACTCGTTGGTGATGATGAGTGCCTGAGCCATTTGTTCCAAAGGGGTGAGTTTTGGCGGCGGTGGGGCTTTGAAATCAGCTTGGGAGTCCCAGACGGTTTGCATGTTTTTCGGTGCTTTCTCCGGCACTACGAGCAACCGGATGGTCGGCACCCAGCGAAAGCCATCGGACGTGGTCGTCTCGCGGCAATCCACGGTGAAATCCAGGATATCGCCAGCTTTGACGGTCACTTTTGGAAGCGTGGTCGGCGCAGATATCCCGTTCGAACGATCCACGATCCATTCCCCGAGCTGCCCGGATTGTGATGAGATGACCTGAGCGCGAATCCCATCGCCGCTCCCCTTGGCTCCGACGGAAATCTCGCCACCGATGCTAAACTCTCCGGCACGCGGAGCAATCCAACGACGAATGGCCGCTTTCTCGAGTCCGGCTCCTGGATGACCTCCGCTTGCGGTCAGACTGACGAAGCCGTAGTCCTTATCCGGAAACACACGCGCTCCCTGGTAACGCTTGGTTGCCGCATCGAAATAGGGCAGCGATGTAAAGGCTTCACTCCTGGCCACAGCGGGATCAGCGATGCCAAACCCCAACTGCCAGGAACCTGGGAGCGTTTCGCTTTCCGGCGTCGTGGCATCGGCCAGGAGACTCCGGGCCAGTGACTCTTCTTCGGGAAGTGGGACGCGCTGATACACCCGGCGGTAAAGTTCCCGGGTCTCCATGGTCAACTTATCCCCAGGAATTTTTGCCGCCGCTTTCTCCGCGTCCGCCGCCAGCTTCCGGGCTTGTTCGATGATGAACGCGTCGTTCAGCGCGAAGAGCGCCTGTTGGGGCACGAGGGTCTCGGTGCGCTGGGTGTTGGAGATGTCTGGCGAAGGAAAATCAAAGGTTGTGAAGAGCGGATCGAGATTCGTGCGATCGACGAATCCATAGATGGTGCGCCGCCCGGTGAAAGGTGAGGTAGAAAGGTTCACGGCGCGTCCTCCTATGGCGGGATCAAGCAGGCCGCTGGTGGCGAGCATCGCATCCCGCATCGACTCAAAATCGAGGCGACGGCGGTTGGCGCGCCAGAGCCAAGTGTTCTCCTTGTCGACATTTGCCGCATCCTGGCGGTTGGTGCTGGTCTGTTGGTAGGTGGCGCTCAACACGATGTCGCGCACAATTTGTTTGGTGGACCCATTGCGCTGCATGAATGCGGAGGCTAGCCAATCAAGCAACTGCGGATGGCTGGGCGGGTCCGACTGCAAACCGAAGTCGCTCGTCGTTTTCACCAGCGCCTGGCCGAGGAGATGGCGCCACACCTGATTTGCCCACACGCGCGGCGTCAGTGGATTGGTCGGGCTGCTGATGCGTTCGGCCAGTTCTCGCCGGCCACTCTGCGCTTCGGGAAAGGGCGTCTTGTTGGGCTCTAACACTTCAAGGAAACGCCGGTCCACTGCATCGCCCCGCCTCGCCGGATCGCCGCGAACGAAGATCACCGGCTTGATCATCTTGGCCTTTTCTTTCATCACCATTGCTCGAGTCGGCGCACCTGGGTGCGTGGCTTCCACCTCCGCGACCGCTGGGTCCACTTTTGCGTACTCTTTGCGGGATTCGACAGAAGGGCGGGCCACCCTCTCCACATCCGCCAATTGGAAATCCAGAAGGCTGTCTTTTTTCAGGAACGCATCGAGCACAGGTCCGCCGGCATCCTCGGGCAGCTTCCCTGCCGCAGCCAGAACCGACCCGTAGGCACGCACCAGCGCGGCCAGACTGTCTGGCTTCTTCTCCTGAATGACTTCAAGCACCAACGGATGAGTCGAGGGCTTTGTCTCCGGCGCTTGGCCGCTCGATAGCAGGCCTTTGAGCAGCTCAGCCTGTTGGGCGGCAGGAGCGGCGGCTATTTTCACCAGCGGCCCGAGTACTGCGTCTTTGCGAGCGTCTTTAAGAGCGTCCGGCGACTTGGTCAATGCCTTCCATTGCCGAACCAGCGGGTCGAGGGCCACTTCCGAAAGCTTAGTATCGCTGAGGACTTTGGTCATCGTTTTTTTGTCGAACTCCAAGCGGCACAGCGCATCGAAATAAGCCTCCGGCTTTGCTTTCACGTTTTCGATCGCCTTGGTGCGCAGTCCCGAAGTGAGATCCGCGACAGCCTTCAGGGCCGCGGCCTTTTTCGCCTCGTAATCGGCATGAACTTTGGCATCTACCTTTACCGATGTGAGCGTGATTTCCGGCAGGTTTTCCGGAATCTCCGAGCTATTGAAGATGCCATGCAGCGCATAGAAATCCGCCGTCGGAATGGGGTCGTACTTATGATCGTGACAGCGGGCACAAGCCACCGTCAGCCCCATCAGGCCACGAGTCACCACGTCGATCCGGTCATTGATCTGCTCCTCGGTGCGCCGCAAAAAGCGCGGCCCCACCGTGAGAAACCCCATCGCTGCCAACGCAGGATCGTCCGCCTTTAAGCCGAGCAAATCCGCTGCGATTTGCTCGCGGATAAACTGACCGTAGGGTTTGTCGTCATTGAAGGCACCGATCACATAGTCGCGGTAAGTCCAGGCGAAAGGGTAGCGGAGATCCACCGTAGGGAAAAAATCCTGCGTGTCCGCATAGCGCGCGATGTCCAGCCAGTAGCGCCCCCAGCGTTCCCCGAAATGGGGTGAAGCGAGCAGTTCATCGACCTTGGTTGCGATTGCTACATCGGCATCGTTGGCAAAAGCCGCGACAAAGGTTTTCATTTCCGCATCATTTGGCGGCAGCCCAGTGAGATCGAAATGCAGCCGCTTCAAAAGTGTCGGAGCATCCGCACGCGGCGAGGCGGTGAGGCCCTTTTCCTTGCGCCGGGCATCGACCAGCTCATCAATCGTTGCAGGCCCCTTCTGCAGCGATTCCGCTGTCGCTTTCACCACTGGCTGAAAAGACCAATGGGTGAGCGCCTTCTCGAAAAACAACGGCTGATTGCCGAGGACTTTTTGATCGGGATCCAGCCCTTTCCCTGGCCACACAGCCCCCTGATCGATCCAGGCGCGCAAGACTGCTATGGTCGAGTCCGGCAGAGGATCTTGCTTCGGCGGCATCTCCATCTCCGGCTCCACATGCGCCATGAAAAGGATCAGCGGACTCTCCTCGCTCTTCCCAGGAACAATCGCCGGTCCATATCCACTACCGCCCATCAGCGCCATCTCGCGCGAGTCGAGCCGCAGCCCGCCCTTCTGCTTCTCCGGCCCATGGCACGACACACAATGCTCTGCGAGCACCGGATGAATATCGCCAAAGTATTTCACCGGCCGCTTCACCGGCTCCGGCAAATCCAAAGCATCGCCACCCGCCCGCTTCGTCTCCGCTATAGCGGGCAGCGCGGTGAGGAGAAGACAGAAATAAGAGAGGTAGAAAATGCGGCTTCGGGTCGTCATGTTTTCGTCTTTAGTATTTTTTGTCGTTCTGGACAGCGATGGATAGGAACTCAGAGGTAGGTAAATTTTCATTGGTGACCAGGGGTGAGGATTTTCGCGTAGGCTTTGCGGAGGATCGCGATGTCCGAGTCCACGGCAATGTGCGTGAAGCCGAGATCGCGGTGCGCTGGAAGATCAGCTGCGTCTCGAACGAGAATGCCAGCGGCCTTGCCAGCGGCCTTCGCGGCGGAGACGACGGTGCGCAGGCATTGCAGGTAGTCTCCCGCGGAGGAGTCGGCGTGATGCTTAAGATCGAACTGCAAATCCGACGGACCGACGAACAGCACATCAATGCCATCCGTGCGCGCGATTACGGCGGAGCACATCACGGCTTCGACGGTCTCTATCTGGGCCATGATCAGCGGCACTGGCATCGCGTCGCCCGGCGGATTCAGACCGTATTCGTAGGCGCGGACGCCGCGCGAAAGCCCGCGATGGCCGCGCGGCGCGTAGTGCGCGGACTGCACGATCCGCTCGGCCTCGGCGGCGGAATTCACATGCGGCACCATGATGCCGTGCGCGCCCCAATCGAGCACCCGCGCGATGAGATCCGCATGCGGCGCACCCACCCGCACGATGCCGCGCGTGCGACTGCCACGCAGCCCACGCAACTGATTCGGCAGCGCGGCCTCCGACTCATTGCCATGCTCGAGATCAAGCAGTACCCAATCGAAGCCGGACAGGGCGGCCAGTTCCGCGATAACGGGCGAACCGGTGGAGAGCCAGGTGCCGATGCTTGGTGTGGTCGTGTTCATAGGATGGACTTTAAAGGATAGAGAGGTCAGCGTTGGATGCAAGACCGCGGAGGGCAAGCGAGATTCGTGCGTGAGTGGTCCGTTTCAAGTCCGCGCCGCTCCCGCCTGAGCCGATAAGGAAAAACCCGTAATCGCGGTCAAAGTATCCTGCACCGACGCGGATGACAGCTTTCACGATCATGTTGCGCAGAAGATGCAGCCAGAAGCGGCGGCGATGCTCGTCTGGCAACGGGCGAATGCTTTGATAACCCTCGAAGGCGCGCGCGAGAAATGCCGCGTCATGAAAGCATGCGAGCAGCGAGAGATCGTCCATCGCGTCGCCCGAGATCGCATCATCGAAGTCAATGAACGCGGCGATATGCTCGCGGGTGCCGAGTATGTTCCAAAGGGCGAGATCCTTGTGGACAAGACAGCCCAGCGGTAGGTCGAGCAAGGCATGGTGGTTTGCAATTTCAGCGGCGATTTCGTCGCGTTGCTCACGAGTGAAAAAGCCGCTTGAAACGAGGAAGGCGAGGTGCTCGTCGAGTCGAAGATGGAAGTAGTCGGCGTAGGAACTACGAGAGCCTGAAAGTGGCCCGCACAGCTCTTTGTGCGTTTCGAGCGTCGCTTGGCTTTCGTTCCGAGCGGACCACTCTAGAGTGCCAAATCCTTCAAGCGTGATCGTCTGCCACTTCGCCACCGCTTGCCCGATGGCGAAGGCAATACCGGATGTATCGAGGCCTCCTTGCTTGAACCAATGGTTCAGATCCGGTACCGAAAACCGCTCCAAAGCCTGCCAGGCAAAGGGCACACGGTTCCGCGAGGCATCGCAGCCAAAAACCTTGGGGGTAGTGACGCCGATTTCGCGCACACGATCCAGCACGACAGACTCGATGGCGAGATGCGCGTCTTTCTCGGGACCGTTCTCGACGCGCACAAACATCGCCTGGCCATCCACATCGGCATTCCAGGTGAGATGATTGCCTTGACCGACTCCGGGGCTCAATTCGACGACTCTAGCATCCAGCTCGCGCTGCATGGACTCACGAAGCTGACTTTCGAGCTCGGTATTCGCCGCACCGCGCGTCTGCGTGCCATGAAAGGCGGCAGGACGATCACATTTCCAGTAGTAGATGTCGCGGCGGCTCATGATCATGCTTCCGGCGGTTGGCGTTTCCACCAGGACGCGAGGAGGCCACCAATGATATTCTGCATCACGCCGCTGAATACGCCGGCGGCTGCAGCTAGCGGCATCGCTGCGAAATGTTCACGAGCCAGCGAAGCCGCCATGCCGCCATTCTGCATGCCGACTTCAATGCTGACGGTGCGCGCTACCGACTCAGGGTAACCGAGCACCTTGGAAATTCCATAGCCGACTCCGAAACCAAGTAGATGCAGCGATAGCGTTGCCAGTGCGAGCTTCCCAAAATTTGCTGCGATGGCATCCGCACTGGCAGCGACAATGCCTCCGCTTACCAACACGAAGGCCAGGACAGCTATCGTCGGTCCACATGCACCGATCACGTCCGCCATACGTGGCAATTTCCAACGAATCAAAACGCCAAGCACAATTGGCGCGACCGTGAGTTGCAACGCTGACAGGCACAATGCCCATGCATCCACCGGCACATACTTGCCTGCCAGGACACTCGTCCACATCGGCGTGAAGAAGAAGGCGAGCATGGTGGAGAACATCGTCAACACTACGGACAACGCGACGTTCGCCTTCGCGAGGTAGCTAATCATGTTCGACGCCATACCGCCGGGACAACTTGCTACGAGGATAATACCTACAGCCAAACCTGGTTCGAGTTTCAACGCTGTGGCGACGAGCCAGCCTGACAGCGGCATGATCGTATATTGTGCGATGAAACCTAACGCCACACTGCCGGGCATCTTCCCGATGGCTTTGAAGTCCGCGATGCTTAGCGTAAGACCCATGCCGAGCATCGAAGCCGCAAGCGACCAAAAGATCCATGGCTTGTCAAACCAAAGCATCGTCGACGGTTTAAAAAAAGCAATGACCGCCAGCGTAACCAGCCACAAAGGATAGAGATTGTTGAACCAGTGGATAAAGCGATTCATGGAAGACTACTTGTTATAACGTGATGACTGACGAATGCAGGGCGGCCTGCACCGAAGAACGCATGGCTGGTTCACTGCGGCGGAAGTTTGGCGCTATAGTGGACGCAGCGATGGCGGTTGTCGTCAAAGGCGAAGTGCAGCCACTGGTTGTCGGCGCTAACGAAACCATCGGGATAATTCATGCGGCCTTTTGGACCGTCGCAAGACTCGGCTTGCAACACGCGTTGGTAAGGCCAAGTCTTCATACCGTCGAAGCTGATCCAAAGTGCCATGGGACTGCGATGCTTGGGATTGGGATTATGCAGCAACGCAACCTTGTCGCCTCCCAAACTGTAGAGCATTGCCTTGGAACCGGGGTTCGGGATCGTGGTCTTCGTCGCAAACGTCGGCCATGTTTGACCGCCGTCGCTCGACTCGGCGTAGTAGAGGACTCCGCCGAGTCGGTCCGCGCGGATCACCATCGCAATCCGACCATCCGCCAACTCAACAAGACTGTTTTCAGCCCAGCCGTGATAGCGATCGTTGTCGGTGATACGTATGTTGCCGTGCTCGGAGAATGTCTTGCCGCCGTCGCGACTGATGAGTACTCCGTTGCGCGGATTGCTAACGTAATGAGCCAGCGTTTTGTGCCATGGCTTTTCTTCAGGCGGAGGTTCCGGAGTTCCTTCTGGAGGTCCGAGGTAATGTTGGAACGGAATCAGGATGCGGCCATCGCGCGTGACAATGTGTCCGCGAATGAAAGTGAACTTCGCTAATCGCCCTGGCATCCATTCGGGCTTGCTCCAAGTTCGACCACTATCTTTACTGTGCATCAACCACGATTGCCAATCGCGGCCCCAGGTCTGTGAATGCGTGCTAAAAAACATCGTCGTACGATTTCCAATCGTCATGATTTCCGTCGCCCCCTGGCCACTCGTCACACCGCTGCGAGGAAACGTCGTGTCGACGGTTGACAAAGGAGACCAAGTGCGGCCTTCATCGGTGCTGCGCGTGATACCGATGTAGTTCTTCGGCGATGGTTCAAAGTCATCGCCGGCCAGCATCGAGATGATCCATGAGTTATCTGGCATAAGTCGTAGCGTCGTGTCGCACACCATCTTGTTGGGAGTTATTCCATCGTAGGGAATGCTGGTGCGGTCTTGCTTGGCGTCTTCGATCGCTTGCAAGGACCACTTATCGCTTGGACGAATAGATACCGGTAAACTCGCCTTGTTAGCGAGCATGCGAAGCTTCGCATCCTTCGAGACGATCTTGCCGGTGAGCACATCCTCTTCACGGAACTTCGCCATGAAGATCTCCGCGTCCGTGTGGCGGTTCCAGTCATAGAGAACATGAATGAGTCCATCGGGTGACTCGAAGCCATCGGGATACGAGACCGCGCTGCGTTCATCGAGCAGCAGTCCTCCTTTCCACGTCTGGCCATCGTCTTCTGAGAGATAAGCAGACATGTGCGAACGCCTCGTGAGTCGCGAGGTGGGAGGGCCGTTCTTCACCAACAAAATACGACCGGACTTCAGGCGGCGCAGAAAAAAGCGTGCGTTGATGTTTTGTACCGTCGCGGCCTGACGCGGTTCACTCCAGGTCTTACCGCCATCGTTAGAAAAACTCTCAAACGGCTGACCACTGGTGCGGGCCAGCATCCACAAGCGTCCATCGCGCAGCTCGACCGTCATGTGCTCGTCGAACTCCCAATCTGGGAACTGCAAGCTACCTCGCTCTTTCCATGACTTACCTTCGTCCGTGGAAGCAAAGACTCGCGCTGTTTTCTTCTGCCAATCGGAGACCGGCAGTAACCAGTCGCCGTTCTTCAGCACGGTCGGCTTGTTCAGCGTGCAACCCTCCGCAAACTGAACCGGCTCGGACCACTTGGGCCCAGCCGCATCGGGATCATCGCAGCGGATATACCAGTTCGTGATACGCTTCTGCGGATCGCCGAGCTGCTGATCGAAGAACAGCCACAAGCGCCCTTTTGGATCGCTCCATAGATTGCCAACCAGCGCGCCGCTGAGTTTCTGCTCGGGCTCCGTGCGTGCGCCAACTGCAAGACGCGGCTTCGACCATGTGGAGCCATCATCATCGCTTGTTGCAAGCAGAAAATAGCCATTCTTTTTGTCCCCCGTACCAGTCCAGCAACCCCATATGCGGCCCTTCGGTGTACGGTCCATGCCGATGATCATCGCGCCCGAACGCGCCTCGTCTTGAAACGAGGCACCTGGATTTGAAATCACCACCGGCGCGTTGAGCCCCGGCTTGGATACAGCCGCACCATCCGCGAGCACCAGCAGCACCATCTTTTTGAACTTCAAACGCTCGCCCGCTTTAACCTCTTTGCGATAGAGGCTCACGCGATTGATCTCGCCCGGGAAGAGCTGAACCTCAGGTACTTCAACTTTGGTGAAGCCCGCTTTACGAAGCGATTCCTCTTGACTCGCGGCCGTTGGTCGAATCGTCGGCGTGAGTGCGAAGAGTACGCCTGGTTTGGTGACTTCCACGTCCGTCTTCTCGATGCTGGTGCGGAGGAATGGCAGATCTCGCACCTGCTCGGGGAATTCATGAATGACGTAGTCGCGATCGGTGAAGAGCTTTGTCCCTGCCTTCATCAATGCAGGCGCAAGTGGTGGAGGCGCTGGCCATTGAATTCGCTTCTGACCGGAGTGAGATTCGAACTGTCCAACGTCTTCCAACTTGCCGAACATGATGCGGTCGGAGGAGCCTTGGTGATCGCTTTGCGTGACGGTGAGCCAAATCGTGCCGTCGTGTTCATGGAAGGTCGGATACTGGAATGAGTGCGGCGACTCGAAGCGGTATTTGCGCTCCCACGTTTTGCCATCGCGGGAGATGTCCACGTTGAAGACGCTGCGATTGCAATCCTGGAAGCGAGTGTTCTCCTGCCAGCCGAGATAATAGATGCCGCCGAACTTATCGAAGGTCGGCTTCGAGTTCAAGCCGTTGGGGACAAATGGCATCGTCTGGCCGACGCTCCATGTCTTGCCGTCTTTGCTCGTCGTGAAGTGATAGTTGCCCGAGTCGTTGCGACAGATGGCCATCCAAGTGCCGTCTGGCAATCGGTTCACGGCCGACTCGCTGAGCTGCTGCGACTGGGGCTTGTTGTAATGGCCGATGATCTCGAAAGTCGCAAAGTCATCGTGCAACACGGCGAGGGCGTTTTGTTTGCCTGGGAAGTTGTTGAGCGCTACGTAACGGCGACCGTCGAACTCTTTGAATGAATCGAAGATGTAAAGCCCCTCGCGAACCGGCGGCTTCGTGAAGCCCTGCGCCGCTGCATCGGCATGGAAATGACGCGGCTCCATGTCAAAGGTCCCCGCCGCCGTCTTGAGCTTGGCCTTGTGGATGCTATCCTCGAAGGTCTGCGTGCGAAGATCGAAGTCACGATACCACGTCTGTTCGTTCTGCGACTTACTGCAAAAGTAGGTACGCAGCGTCTGCTCGTCCTTGCGAATGATGCGCGGTACGAAAACCTGCGCCTTCGGCAGGGTGACGTTCGCAAACGCCTGGCCAGCCCTAGCCATCGGGATCGTCTTTTCCACTGCCAGCGTCTTTAGGTTCACCACCGTCAGTACGCAATACATCGCCGCGCCGGCGCCGTGTCCGGGAGCGACATCGTTGTCGTGCTCGACGATGTATGCACGCTCGCCGACGCAGACGAACTCCGCGTCATGCGCCCCTTTCACCTGCGGCGCGGTTACCTTGATGAGACGTTGCATGACCATGTCACCAGCCAGCGCCGCGTCCCAGTTGGTTGGAACGAGCGATTGCTTATCGGCGGCTATTGACAGCGAATTCGTAAAGGCAAGGAACGACGATAAAAATAGTAGTAGGGTTTTCATGACTCGAAAGCTAACACGCTGCGGACGGGGTGGCAATGGAATGGCCTCCAAAAGTTCGCATTTGCGTCGGCTGGCACACGAGGATGCGAGAAACAGAACATTTATCACTACGCCGGCGGTCAGGAATCGCCTCGGCGACGATAGTCGAGTGGCGTCATGCCAAATATCCGTCGAAAGTCTCGGACAAAATGCGAGGTGTTTTGGTAGCCCACTCGCGTTGCGATCAGCGCCACGGCATCCGTGCCGGAGCAGAGCAGTTGTGCCGCGCGCTCCAACCGGACTTGTTTCAAGTGCCGTAGCGGGGAGATTCCCATTTGGCTGCGAAACAACCGCGCGAGATGATTCGGGCTGACGAAGCTCACATGGCTAGCCAACCACTCGATATCGAGACGGCTTGCAAAATGGGTCGCGATGAACGACACCGTGCGTTGCACGGGATCCAAATCCGTTGCGTCTGATCCTTCCGACATTCGCAGTCGGTACCAACCAGCCTCCAAGTGTTGGTGCGTGGCTTGTTCTGCCAACCAGTCATCCTCGGCCAGCCATGCCTCGAGCAATAACTCGTGTTCGCGATAGAGCGCCATCAAATTCGGCCAGTAAGCTTGTTTGGAGCCGAGAATCCAGTCTTCAACGTCTGCGACAACAATCTCCCAACTTTTTAACAGCGGCTCCAAACCGGCGGCGGCAACCGCCGCACGGTGAAACTGCTTATCAACGTTGTGAAACGCCAAGTAATCTCCAAGCTTCGCGAGCCGCTGCAACTCACCAAGCTGACCTCGCAACTCGTTGCCAACGCGCAACCGCTCGCCACATTGTCGCCAGCGACACACCCCGAACGCTTCGAGCGTCGAGCGGAGCCGACATAAATCGTGGAGAGTGGCGTGGTCTTTCATTTCTTGTATGGTTGGCCAAATAGTGGTTGCGTCGCTGAAACCGAACGCAGGCTTTTCTCCTTCATCAATCACAAATCACACAACCATTTGAGTGATGATTGTCGATGGTTTAGTGGTAAGTTATGAAGAGGCGGGAGTTCGGATTGTATTCTGTACGTTTCTTGTTTGTTCCTTCGTCCTTCGTCAGTGAGCGTCGGATTGGAGTTGTGGATGCCACGTTTCGCGAGTAACGATTCTTAACGGCGAGCATCTGCTGCCCGCCAGCGAGATCGTACGGATTGAACCACAATGAAACTGTGAACGAATCGCTTGCGAGGTCTGAGCTATCCTTCAATTCCACCAGTGACTCGCCATCAAGTACCAAACTTTGCCCGGAGGCACCGGTGGCTGGCGTAGCATTGCCACGCATAATCAACGTGTCATTGATGTCGTCCAGCGGCCAGTTCGCGGTCTGGATTTGCGATGTGAGAAGCAAGAGCAGTAGAATCGAGTATTTGATGTGGAGTATCAGTGCGAGGGTTATGAGATAGGGATTCATAGCGGATGGTGCTTTCACTTCAGTCGCTTCAATCGCACGGCCTGGATTTCGATGCAGGGCGCGTCGGTGACTTGGAGATCGTGTGATCCTTCGTGGATTGTGAGGGAACTTGGATGTGGCGACTTGGTGCATCAGCGGCGTGCGCCGCAGTCGTCGACGTCAACAACAGGAAGCAGAGAACTGTAAGAGGGGGTTCGTTTGCACACTTATCAAATTACTTGCTCGGCTTGACCAATGATGTGGGCTTGGGGAGCAATGGAACACGTGCAATAGGTTTCGCGACCGCGGGGTTGCCGTCGAGTTGCGATACGAGCCAGTTGAGTCCGTCGAGATTGTCTCGCAGACGCAACTCCACATCGTCATTGGTGTGGCCGATGATACCGATCGGGCCACGATAGCCGGAAGCAGCGATGATTTTCAATAATGATAAATCCAGCTCACCTTGACCGAGAGGCTGAATCTTCTTGCCGTGCTGGTCGCCATCTCGCACCATGCCGTCGAGATTCAGGCAGAGCAGATACGGCTCCATGGCGGCGAGCACTGCTGGGAAGCGGTCCACATGACTGTGGCCGTGGTGTTGGTTATATACTATACCGACGTTTTCGATGGAACGGTTCTTTCGTAGGTATTCGCATACGGCGACCATGTTTTCCGGCTCACCACCCCAGCCACCATGGTTGTAGATGCCGACCTTACTTCCAATCTCTTTTGCTTTTTGCAGTACAGGCAAAAGAGCCTCGGAGGCGTTCTTGACCTTCTCATCCTGCCTTTCGCCCGCCACTCTTAGCATGACCCAGAGTTGCGGATGCATGTTGTATTTCGCAAATAGTTTCAATGCCTCTTCATGCATAGTCCAGAACGCGAAGAACTCGATGCCGTGCTTTTGGTATTCAAGTATCTCTTGCTCGAACTGCGGCACATGCTCCGCGCGCCAGTCATAGGCGACTTTGGTGATGCCAAGTTTTTGGACCATCTCGGCTCGTTGCGCCGGATCACGTTTTACAGAATCAAACGGCACGATGCACCACGCGACGATGTTCTTGCGGTCGAACAAGGACTGTGTGTCGCCCGCGGTTAGCCTGACAGAAGTAGTCGCGAGCAAGGCAACGGTGAGGAGGCCGAGTAACGTTATTTGTCGTGGTTTCATAATGAAGTAATTTGTTGTGGTTTTATGGTGAAGTAAAAGGGGACGCAGCTCATTTCGCTTACTAACTACTGTCTTTTGGGGCGTCCTCGCGGGCGTAAAGTGTGTTTCAATTGAAGTCTTGCAGCCGATTGGGGCACCCACGACTGTGAACCGAATGGCGTGCCACGAGTGACGCTGCGACGAATACTTTCGAGTTCGCCTTTGGATTGTGGTTCATTGACGTAAGCGTGCCAAGACCTCGGTCGAAGTATCGGCCACTTGGAGAGTATTTTTTCTGCTTGGCATCGCCGTGTTGCATGAGCCAGGCACTACTATACTTCCAACCGTCGGTTCTTTTGCATAGTTTCGCGCGAACAGGGTTGCGTTCAACGTAACGAAGAACTGCCAGAAGATGTTCGTCGCTTTCGATCGGAAAGGTTTCGAACCTACCTTGGTCCAGATGACCAGTTCCTTTAGACTGGTGATGAGCGTGCCAACGCAGGGTATGCGTGTGCGTAAGCCATCGAAAGAATTCGGTTAGCTGGTTTTTCATCGAAGGGCAAACCACAAAATGCCAGAGGTTTGGCATCACATAGTACGAGTAAATGGGAAGCGAATGTCGTTCCCAAGTTTATCGAAAGACTCGTTTCGTAAGTTGCAAACAGACAGTGGTTTCGCAGGCATGCTCGCGGTGAGCGACCTGAGCAGCAAGGCGATGATGACTGCGAGGCCGCCAAAAACGAGACCGATTCGGCGAATTTCTGATTTCATTGTGAGGTTTTGCGTAACTCGGTAGTATTCCAGTGATGCTTATGCGTGAAACCAAGCCGAATCTAGATCGCTACGAAACATTCGTTCGTCTTTACACACAACACAAGGCGGACCTTCGAGCGTTTTCTCGTTCTTTGTTCGCAAACACGCATGTCTCTTGGATTGCACCGAAAAAATACTTTGACCTCTACGATCCTGAAAAGTTACCGCTTGCCGACAATGAGTTTCTTCCGAAAGGCTCGCCAAAGTTTGCCGCAACCTCGGGTACCGATTTCTATTGGTACAAGGATGTGCCGCAGGCTCCCGGAGACAAACTACCGGAGGCCTACAAAAGGCAATGCTTGCAAGGTTACTTGGCTGCGATCAGCTACGTCGATGCCCAGGTCGGACGGTTGCTGAAAACACTCGATGAAACCGGCTTGTCGAAGAACACGATCGTCGTCTTCTGGAGCGACCACGGCTACTACAGGGGCGAACATACTTGGTGGGGAGCTAAGCACAACAACTATGAAGGGGCGACTCGCAACTGCCTCATCATCGCCGTTCCTAGTCAGGCCACCGCCGGCCAAGTTTCGAAAGCCTTGGCTCAATCGGTCGACTTGGCACCGACCTTGACCGAGTTGTGTGGTCTGCCGCCCGAACCCGGATTTCAAGGTCGAAGCCTTAAGCCGATCATCGACGATCCGAAAGCCACCGTCAACGAGGCCGCCTTCAGTTGGTATCCAAAGAGCGGCTACCTTGGAGTGTCTATGCGCACCGACAAATGGCGCTACGTCGAATGGACCAAACCGGGCGAGCCGACCGAACGCGAACTCTTCAACATGGTTCACGACAAGCAGAACAATATCAACGTCGCCGATAAACCCGAACTCGAGAAAGTCATCGCGTCGTTGACCGCTCAAATGCGATCGACGTTTCTGGTCAACGAATTCAAGGAACCGTCGGTCGAACCGAATGCCAAACAGCCCGCCAAGAAGAAGCGAAAGTCAAATGAATGACTATGTCTGCTTAGTTCCGAATCTCGAATCAGGGTGGTCCTACCCGAAGGCTCAACGCCACCAATGGCGGAGACGAAGCCTAGTGGGCGTTTTGCAGGCGGAAACAGCGGAGGTCATTCGTAGTGCGACATGATTCCAAGTTCATGATGAGGCGTTTTGAACACGTCTGGCTACCTTGTTGTTACATGGTCGCATACTAACTCATTCATGCGGTTCGCGTCAAAAGCTCCGTCTTGCGCGATGACTCGGTAGCGAAGTGTCAGCGGTTCGTTGGCTTTGAGTGGCAGCTCGCGGTCGGTAGTAATGTTGGGGTTGATGACGAGGGCACCGAGCGCACAATGCCAACGCGTCTCAGGATTCGATGGGTGATTGATGATGGCGGCGCTGATGGTGTAGTCGCCGGGGAGTTTCACCGTGTAACGTTTCCAGCATTCGGGAAGCATCTCGAATCGTCTGCAGCTATTCGAGATGGGTCTTCCCTTTGGCCCAGTTCTGTGCGACCTCCCATGCACGGTACTGGATTGTCTCGCGAAGTTCCCGCGTCAGACGTAACTCGGGATCGTCTTGAAGTCGTTGTCCGACGACATAGGGTGGTAAATCAAAGTTCAGCCCTGCTGGCGACTTCCCGGTCAGCATTGCGCTCATTAGCAAGGCGTTCGACATGGTGCCGATCGCGTTTTGATTCGGATCTCCTTTACGCCATAGATAATCGACCCGAGGCATTCCATCAGGCGGTCTTACTGTGAGATCATGGTACATCACAGCTGCAGGAATGATCGTCGCACCAGTCTCCTTTTCCAATTCCCGCATCGACTTCACCGCTTTTCTTGTCGCGACGGTGTACTGTAGAACCGTTGCGCGATTGCCGGGATGCTTTTCTTCCCAGGTCATGAAAATGACTAGGCGTTTCCCGCTACCCTTGAGTTTTGTAGCAAATTGCTTCATGACCTTGGTATCGCCGCTGGTGATCACGATGACGTTCACTTTGGAATTCATCATCGCTTCGCCAACCTCGCGAGTTACCATGTAATCGAGAGACTTGTCCGCAGCGATGATGCTTTCGTGAGTGATACTGATCCCGCGTTTCCGGAGCGCTGCCTCAAGGTAGTTGTAGACGCCACCATCGTTTGCCATGAAGTGGTTCCCGATGAAAAGCAAGTGATCGCCGTCATTAATGACAGGCTTGATCTCCACATCTTCGATCGATTCAGGTTCAACGGACAAAGGTACGTTCCGTCGACTAGCGGCTGTCTCATTGAGGACAAACTCGCCGTTCCAGCCGTTGGTTGCTTGGTACTGTCCACGCAACTGGCTCGCCTGTAAGGTTCCTTTCCACTGGTACTGCTTTCCATCAATGGTGGTGGCCCCGGCGAGTTCACTTCCCGAACGCGACGCGACCGATTGGAAGTCGACTGGATACTCAAAGGGCTTGCCTTGAAACGCACCGCGGAATATGGCTTTCCATTGGCCGGGCGCGACCTCCGAGGCGGCACAAACCATCGTCCCCTTCGAGCCGGTTCGACGGTTATTCCATGGTCCTTCAAATACACGTTCTTCCGCAGCATCCGCGAAAGAAACCAACAAGATTAGGTTAACGATGAATGTCGCTCGGAACATGAATGGGACTCCTCAATAGTCAAATATCTCAGTTAATTTTATTTTAACGAGTCTCGTTTGAAGCAACATGTGATCTGTCTTTTTTCGTCTATTCTCATTTCGAACGTCGCTACTTGGAGTCTTTGTTGTTGACTAAACGCTTTGTCGTTTGCTTGATAAGAAAGAGGCCATCGCGAGCAGGAACAATTCCGCCATCAACCTTCGAAACTTCAAGCTTCATTTGCCGACGGAGTTACGGAGTTCAAGAGCAACGACTAGAATAATCGAATTCGAAGATAGGTTTCCAATGAATTTTCGACTGTTAATCATGGCAAAGACTTTATTGAGCAGCGCATTCATCGCAGTGGGGCTAGGTGTCTTTTGCTTTGCCACCAGCACCTGCTCGGCTCAATCTTCAGATGATGTTGAATTTGTTGAGCCTAAGACGGAGGCTGAAAAATTCTTTCGGAAAAGTGTTGCTCCGTTTATCAAGACTTACTGCCTGGAGTGCCACCAAAACAGTCGCCCGACGGAGGCGGGGCTCAGTTTCACTCCGGCCCTGGATACTCCGGGGCATGCTGCCTTCAGTGAGAAGTGGAAGAAAGCGGCAGCCAGGGTTAAGGCACACGATATGCCACCGGACGGTTCGGAGCAGCCGACAGACAAAGAACGCGAGATGTTCATTCATTGGCCGGACAAAATTAAGTATCTCAGCCCCAAAGATCCTGGAACGTTTGTCATTCGCCGTTTGACCAAAACCGAATATGGCAACACGCTGCGAGATCTGTTTGGAGTCGATCCAAAGATCGCCGATGCGTTGCCGGATGAGGTCAGCGGCGCGGGATATCTTAATTCAATATCCCCACTTCAGCTCGAACAGTATCTCTCGATCACCGATGAAGTGCTAAACCGAGTCCTAACGCACGACGGACTTCCAGTTCGTAGAAGTCAACCATCCTCAGACGACGGACAAGATGTCAGTCATGCAATCGATGTCGACGACCAACGAAGAACCACTGCGGGAATGATTGATCTTTCGTTATTCGTTGAACCGCCAGTGCCAAGAGCTGATGCTCAGGAAACGGCGCGAAGGGTTGCCCAGTCGTTGGCCAAGAAAGTCTATCGTCGCCCCGCATCCGATACCGAGGTCCAGGTGCTTACGGACGTATTTGAGTTGGGACGACAGAGTGAAATGTCCTATCCGGCAGCCTTGCGTTTAATGCTTAGGGCGATGCTCGTCTCTCCCCAGTTCCTGTTCATCACGCCGGCGGATGATTTCGATAACAAAGCGGTGATCGTTCCTCTGGACGATTATCAACTCGGCTCGCGATTGTCCTATTTCCTATGGGGTACAATGCCGGACGATAAATTGACAATACTGTCTGATTCTGGCAAGCTGCGCGATCCGGCGGTGCTCAAAGAGCAAGTGAAACGCATGCTGGAGGATCCTCGGTCACGCGCCCTCTTTGACGGCTTTGGTGCCCAGTGGCTTAGAACTGGAGATTTGAAAACCAAAACGTTTGATTTATCCAAATTTCCAGAGATGACGAGCGAGATGCGCTCGGCGATGTACGAGGAAGTGCGCCTGTTTTTCCAGAGTATCGTTCGCCAGAACCTCAGCATTGCGGAGTTGATCGATAGCGATTACACGTTCCTCAATGAAAACCTGGCCTCGATCTACGGTTTCGAAGAAGCTATCAAGGGAACCGAAATGCGCAGGGTACTGTTGACCGATAAGAATCGCGGTGGAATTTTGGGAATGCCTGGCGTGCTTGCAGCGACATCCTTCCCCAACCGCACCAGCCCGGTCAATCGTGGCGTGTGGGTCTTGGAACAAGTGCTCGGGGACCATGTGCCATCCGCACCACCTAATGTTCCCGCATTGGATAAGCAGGACCAGCAGTCCGTCGCGAATCTGACTTTACGCGAACGGTTTGAGTTGCACCGCTCCGATCCAACTTGTGCCAATTGTCACAGATTACTCGACCCAATCGGGTTTGGTCTTGAGAACTTTGATGCCATTGGTCGATGGCGTAAACAGGACGACAATGGCCAGGCGATCGATCCTTCAGGGGAACTTCCAGATGGAAGTCGCTTTTCGAACCCTCAAGAACTGAAGGCCATGGTCGCAGGACGCCTTGATGATTTTTGTCGAAACCTGGTAAAGAAAATGTTAGGCTATGCCTTGTGCCGAAAGCTCGAAGGTTATGACGAAATCGTCGTGGACGAATTGATGCAGGCGATTGCTCAGGATGGCTATCGTATGCAAACACTCGTCACCGCAGTCGTTACTAGTTATCCCTTCACGCATCGTCGCGCCCAGTAGTTTAGGTACGACGGACTCGATGTCCGTCGTACAACCAATATGGACCTCAGCTGAAAGTCCCTCCCATGACCAAAAACACAACCATCGATCGACGAACTTATCTACGAGGCGTCGGCGCCGCACTCGCTTTGCCGCTGTTGGATTCCATGGGCTGGGCGGAAGCAAGCGAGAAAGCTGAGTACAAACCACCGGTGCGACTGGCGTTCATGTACATGCCCCATGGCGTCATCATGGATCAGTTCTGGCCTACTGATTCAGAGAGCTTCCTGACTTCGCCACCACCTGCACTCGAGTCCCTGCGGCCTGTGCTTGATCAATGCCTGATGATGAAGGGCATTTCGGGGGTGCCCAACGGGCCTTTCAAAGGCGCACCGCACGCACTTGAACTATCGACTTGGCTCACCGCTGCACTACCAAACCCTGACAAGCGGGATGTAATCAGTATTTCGATCTCTGCAGATCAGATCGCGGCTAACGCTTTGGGAGCTTTCACTACATTGCCCTCACTAGAACTTGCCACCATGCCTCAGACTTGGAAAGAAAACCAGGCAGGTCTGAACGAGGCCTATTATTCGCATTGCAGTTTCCGATCTCCCACCCAAGCGGTCCCCGCCGAAATCAATCCACGCAATGTGCTCAATCGTTTGTTCAACAAGCAGGAACAAAGCAGCGGGGGTGCATCGACAGGAATGAATCCCTTAGATCGAAACATGTTGGATTTGGTGCTTGCTGGGGCACGAGATCTGCGACGCACCTTGTCGCCGACCGACCAGCACAAGCTGGATGAATACTTGGACGGCGTTCGTTCGGTGGAACGACGAATTGCCTCCAACGAATTGCGTCAGAAGGAGGCGGCATTGGATAAGGCGGGGGTTCGATCGAGCCGGCGCCACGAGTCTGATTCCCCGCCCATCGAGATCATTATTCCAGAGGGAGACCGACGCAGTGAGTACATGCAGGTGATGTGTGATTTGAATGTATTAGCATTCCAGACCGACACAACCCGCGTTTGCACCTACATTGGTTCGACACCCAACGGAGTTTCTTATCCGGAACTCGGATTCAAAGACCAGCATCATTCAACGACTCACCACAACAACGATTCTGAGAAGGTCCGAAAAGTGGCTGCCATCACAGCGTTCAACATTGAGCAGTTTGCCTACATGGTGAAAAAGATGCACAGTTTGCGAGAAGGCGACGGGACGCTGCTTGACAACTGCATCATGATGTGGGGTTCTGGCCTTGAAGACGGCGATCGTCACACCCGAGAAAACCTCCCCTTCATCATCGCGGGCAAGGGTGGCGGTTCGATCAACACGGGGCGCTTTCTACCGGACGTGAACGGGAATCAAGGCGACCTGCTGACAACATTGCTCACCTGCGCCGGAGTTCCAGTTGACCGTCCGATTGGTATCGCGACAAAACAGATCCCAGAGATCCTCGCCAAAATCTAGTAGATTCACTCATTAATTTCTAAGGCCGTTTCGGTTTTACTGCCTGCTCCCACGCTTGCAACTTGGCCCTTAATCGCAAGGCGTCCTCGGGTCGCTCCTCGATTAAGTTTTTTACTTCTGCCGAATCGTTTGTCACATCGAAAAGAAATTCTTCTTCCTTGGTTCCTTGCTGCTCCACGACCAAATTGAGTGGCTCCTCGCGGACGGCTTGCCAAGTTCGATTGCCACGTCTTTGACGCAAAAAAAGATCTCGATCGGTTGAAGGTAGGTTTTGAGCAATTTCACCAAGCACATCGACCCCATCCAGCCCCGATATGTCTAGGCCTGCGGCAAGTAACATTGAAGCTGTCAGATCGAAAGACATGGCCGGATTCGTGTACAATCCCGCTTTCAATACACCTTGCCATCGCACGATACACGGGACGCGGATGCCTCCTTCAAAGGTTGTCCCTTTAATGCCTCGCAGTCCGCTGGGGCGTGCGCTTTTGGTTCCGCCGTTGTCGCTCGTAAAGATGACGAGCGTGTTATTGGCGACGCCCATCGCAACCACATCGGCGAGCGCGGCCTGCCTGGCTGGGTTAGCGCCGTGGACGCCGCGGAAGAGAAGGGCTGGCTGGGAAAGAACCTGGACGGAGTGCGCGCGCGGGACGAGAAGTTCCAATGGTCCTGGGAGACGCCGGTGGTTGTCGGGCAATTGCTTGAGACCGCTTCGTATGCTGTGCCGGGAGCGGGCCGCATGAAGTCGTTCTACAAACACGCCGATCACTACATCACCTATATTGCAACCATGCAGGCCATGAAAGCATTCGCACTTTGCGGCGAAATAGCTAACAACATGGATCGAAATGAGTCTCGGCAAAAAATAGGGTACATAGCTTAAGGCAAAATGAGCTGCGTACGCTTATTCAGTGCCATCGCAAAATTGCCCCCTAAGGATTTTCGCTAGAATCCTTTGAACCTATTGGGCGATGGCGATCTTACGAGGAGAAGTGACGACGATCTCACACGATATCGCTGATATCGATGACGAAGAGCTGACGTCCTTGTCCTGTGTGTGGAGAGTCAATACAGACGGTGCGTTCGTCTCGGCTGAGGCGCGGGTGCGTGTCCACACGCCATTCGCCTTTGTAAGCTGGCGGTGATAGGAAATTTCCCAGGTCGATGCGTCGCTTCGACTCGATATGATACAGGTGCGGCGTTTGGAATCGCTGGGTTCCTTTCGGATAAGTGTCATTGAGAATCCATTCGTTGTTTCGCAGGTAAGTTAGGTGCCCGCCGCTATCGAGCACCCCTTTGCCGATCTCCTCGACAATCCCCGCGTCCTTATCCTCGAACAGAAAGTCACCCCATTCGTTGTTGCCTAGCCAGCCTTTAGCCTGCGAGAGAATGTGAGTGGCACCGCGCCAGATGAAGTGCGAAGCGTAGCCGTTTGGAATAACGATCCGCAAATCGCTGCCGTTCATGTCAGCGGTGATAAGACGTGTCAGATGACCGCCGCTGGGTTGCGTCCAGCGATGAAGTAGGATGAAACGTTTTCCGTCAGGGCTGCATAGCAAGTGATAGGCGTGGTGCTTGGAGCCTGGAAAATTCGACGGGACTTCTCCGGTCCTAGCGAGTTGCAGGTGAGTCACGATCAAGTTCTCTACGCCGGTCGCCAAGTTCACATGTGTCACGCCGCTACCTTCCGGTGCCATGTCGTCAAAGAAGCGGTCTTTGATGCCCGCATAGCCATAGCCAGGACGGCAATCTGCCACGCGCGCGAAGTCACAAGACACCGCCTCTTTGCCGTTCGGACTCAGTGCATATATGGGCGTTTGCAGCGTGGCCTTCTCGCCCGTCTTCACGTCCATGATGTGACTGACAAACTTATCCTGCTCGCGATCATTCCAGATCACCTTCGACTCCGTCCCTGGGACCCATTGCAACATGCAGCCCTGCTGCCAACACCAAGCTTTGGTCTTGCCAAGCGGAATCCATTTGTCTCCTTCGTGGAGATCCACCATGCCGACCTCGATCTCATCCTCCGGCGCGGGCGAGCGATGCTCGAAGTTGACTTTGTTGCTGAGCACAAAGCGATTGTCCGGCGAGAACTGCAGCTTGTCGTAGTATCCAAACCAATGAAACCCAGGACCACGAGTAATCTGACGGACGGGTGGAAACTTATCGGCTTCTTGTCCCAGCAAGCTGGCTCCGACAGAAGCCGCTGCGACCGTGGTCAGAAACTGGCGACGGGATGTAAATTGAGTAGGCATTGTTTCTCTTGTTCGAAGATTGATTGAAGTCGGATGCGATCACGGCAGTTCCCGCAGACGCAGCTTACGGACCTGAATGGGCGAACCTTTGGCATCTGATTGACGTGACGCGATCTTGTAAGGAAGTTTTTATCTTTTGCAGAAAGACCTCACTACCCAATAGCCAACCTTCCAGTGCGCCGTCTATTGGATTTGTTGAAGGCTGGATCTATTGGAGGTGCAAAACATAGGGGACACAACTAAATGCAAAAATGAGCTACGTCCCCATATTCCGTCCCGTCCCCAAATACCGTCCGTTCGGGCTATTTTTTATGCACTTTGTGACAAGCAGCGCACGATGCCGTGATAGCTTTGAAGGCCTCCTGCGCCCCTGAGTGATCTTTCGCTTCGATCTTGGCTAACACTGCCTCGCTACCATCACGAAGTCCCGTGACTGCAACCGCCCAATCCTTGTCGGGGCATCTCCCATATTCCGTTGAATTGTAACTGATTTCATTGAGTAAGGCAGCCTTGATAGCCAATTCGCCCCACATCTTGTCATCCGTTGGCGCCGATTTCAAACTCTCGCCCAATCCGCCACATTGCGGCTTGACCAAGCCAACCATCAATTGCTTGGTCGTGATAGCTCGCGTTTTTCCTTTCTTGATCTGCCCTGAGGCCCCGACCGTCAAGAAAGTAACCAAGCCTACAAACATTGTGAATGTCAACAATTTTTTCATAACCAAATTTCTCTGATGAAAACTGGGCTAGTCATTCGATGCGATTTTATCGACCAACTTATCTTTGCATTCGCATGGACTGTTCTTCTTGCAATGAAAAAATGCATTCGACGTTTGTTTTCGATGGGACCAATGTATCCATAAACAAATGACGATTGAGCATATTCGACGCTGGTTTATTTTTCGGTCTAATCTCACCCTGTGAAGCTCCTGCCTAGAAACGATTTCCTATTCGCCGCAACACAGACCGTCTCGGCAATCTGTATGGGTGAGTTCGGAGCTCAATAGCTTGCCTGCGTAAATCTCTGTTGTGGCTACACCCATGAAGTTACCTCTATCAGCGAATCGTGTCTTGTCCTCGGCAGGTAGGAAATGAGTTTCTATTCGAGCGAAAGTCCGATTGCCTTGATTCGTTCTTTTGTTCGGCAGTAGAAGAAAACTTTCGAAGTTGAAAATCGGAGATTATTTCCAAGCCACCGAGGCAAACACCATTCGTCTTTGTAGAATAGGGGGATGTCGCTTCAAAGATCTCTTTCGATATGTCTGAGTTTGGTTGGACTCGTTGCGTCTGTCGCAAGTGCAAACGAGGAGGGAATTGCTTTCTTTGAAAGCAAAGTGCGTCCAGTTCTGGTAAAGCACTGCTATGAATGCCATTCCCACGAATCGACAAAGCTTCAGGGCGGCTTGGCGCTGGATAGCAAAATCAGTTGGGAGAAAGGTGGAGATACCGGTCCGGCGTTGACGCCTGGTCAACCGGATAAAAGTCTCCTGATGCAAGCGGTACGTTATGAGGACGAAAACCTCCAAATGCCGCCCAAGTCAAAATTGGCGGCCGATGAAATTCAATCGCTCGAACGATGGATTGCGATGGGGGCGCCCGACCCTCGACTCGAGGTGGTTGAGGTCGCCACAGTCAAACGAGTGATCGATATCGAAAGTGCTCGCAATGGATGGGCCTACCGTCCAATACAGGAGCATCCACTACCCGCAATCAAACGCGGGGATTGGGTGCGCAACGACATCGACGTCTTCATATCGGCCGATCTGGAGTCCAAGGAACTCATGCCGGCAGCGGATGCCGATCCGATGACGTTAATACGTCGACTCAGCTACGACCTTACCGGCCTGCCGCCAACGATCGAAGACGTCGTTGCTTTTTCGGCTGCATCGAGAACTCTTGATTCCACAAAACGAATCGACGCAACTCAAGCTCTCGTCGATCGGTTGATAGCTTCACCGGCCTTTGGCGAGAAATGGGGACGCCATTGGTTAGACTTGGTGCGATATGCTGATTCCAACGGTGGAGATCGCAATTACACATTCTATCAAGCGTGGCGATACCGAAATTATGTAATCGACGCATTCAATCGAGACAAGTCTTACTATGAGTTTATTCGTGAGCAGATCGCGGGGGACTTGCTGTCGGAGAAGAACGACGCGAAACGCAGCGAGCAAATAATCGCATCGACGTTCCTAGCTCTTGGCCCGAAGATGCTGACCGAACGCGATAAAGAGAAACTGCAATTGGATACTGTCGACGAACAGCTCGACACGATTGGCAAAGCCTTCATGGCTCTTTCGATAGGGTGCGCGCGATGTCACGATCATAAGTTCGATCCGATTACGCAGCGCGATTACTATGCGTTGGCCGGGATTCTTCGCGGTACGGAGGTCGTGATGGGGACTCGCAACGGTTGCGTCAATGTCGCAAGCTGGGTCGAACGGGCTTTGCCGGGCGAACGCGAAGAGGAGCTCAATCAAAAGCTTGCACGCCTCGAGCTGACCATGCGTTTGAAAGTCGAACGCGACTTTATGAAGAAAGCCAGCGGCGAAAAGTTGCTCGAAAAGTTGCCACTTGCCGGAGTGATCTACGACGAAATGGAGGCAGAATTTATCGGACAGTGGAAGCAGTCGAAACTTGCATCGAACCGTTTCGGTGATTTCTACATGCACGATGAACGAAAGAATAAAGGTGAGAAGAAAGCTATTTTTCGCGGCTCGCTTCCTGAAACCGGCGTCTACGAAGTTCGAATCGCTTATCCGGCCAAATCGAATCTCGATCGGCATGTCCCGGTGACGATCGAAGCCATCGATGGAATACACGAGATCATTCTCGATCAAACACAGAAACCGAAAGTCGCGGGCTTGTTCGAACCAGTCGGACGATTCTCCTTTGAAAAAGGTCGCGCTGCAATTGTCACGATCAGTACGACCGACACCGAGGATTATGTGACGGTCGACGCTGTCCAGTTCATCTCAGAAAAGGACATCGATCGCGAAGCGACTGCATTGGCGATGGCCAGCGGTAAGAGCCAGGGTGACCAGTTGTTGACGATGGATAGTAGTTCGCTTGCAAAAGAATTGGACAAGCAATTGGCTGAGCTGAAGAATGCCGATTTAGCAATGTCGCCGCGTGATTTTGCGGATGCGGATGACATCCACCTGCGAGTCCGCGGCGAAATCGGTCAGCTTGGACCGAAAGTGCCGCGAGGGTTTCCTGGTGTCTTATTCAAAGGGCCCGCACCCATGATCCCGGCTGGTTCAAGTGGCCGACTCGAGTTGGCAACGTGGATAACCAATCCAGATAATGCGATTCTTGATCGAGTGATTGTCAATCGTTTATGGAAGCATTTATTCGGCCGAGGTGTTGTCGCCACGGTGGATGATTTTGGTGTTCAAGGTCAAGCGCCTTCGCATCCCGCCATGCTTGATTTTCTTGCTGCGAAGTTTCGTGCAAGCGGCGGATCGATGAAAACCTTGATTCGCGAAATGGTACTGAGCCGTACGTATCAATTGGCTTCGGAGGGACCTTCGCCCCTCATGATCGCGGATCCAGAGAACCGCTTGTTCGGGCGGCATAGCTATCGGCGACTCACGGCGGAGGAAATCCGAGATAGCCTGCTGTTCCTTTCCCTGGAACTGGAATCAGGACCATCTGCCGTGACGGCTTCCAAATTCGGTGAAGATCTCGATAAACCTATGAAGCTTGCCGAATTCAAGCATCGAAGCGTCTATATTCCCGTTGCTCGCAATAATGTTGCACCCGAGCTCGAAATATTCGATGTTGCCAATCCAGAAATGACGACGGGCGAGCGAGCTCTGACGACTGTTCCGACGCAATCGCTATTCTTGCTGAACAGTCCTTTCGTCATCGGACAAGCGTCCAACTTGGCTAAGCAAGCGTACTCCCAACCGCAATCAATCCAATGGCTTCATGAACGCATTCTTGGTCGAGCATCGAGCCCAAGTACGCTCCGTCGTGCAGCGGCATTTGTGGAGGCGTCGGGAGAAGATCGGCAGCAAGCCCTTGCCGATCTTGCTCATGTCCTGTTCGCGTCAACCGAATTTTTGTTCGTCGAATAATCGCAACGAAAGCAGAAAGACTAGCTATGAACGAGTTCCACTTACGTCGACAGATATTAAAATCGGCTACGTGTGGTTTCGGGGCGTTGGCGATGAACGGGATAGCAACAGCCGAGAGCCTGCCTCTTGGAATGCATCATGCACCTCGAGCTAAACGCGTTATCTTTCTCTTCATGCATGGGGGGCCCTCACAAGTCGACACCTTCGACTATAAGCCTCGATTAGGTGCAGAGGATGGTAAGAAGCTGCCGTTCACACCCGCTAAGAATCTGGATCCATCGGCGACGAGCCAAGCCAAGCTGATGGCGTCGCCCTGGAAGTTCAAGCAACATGGTCAGTCTGGGTTATGGGGAAGCGAGCTCTTTCCGGAAGTCTCCAAGCGGCTCGACGATATTTGCGTGATTCGATCGATGCAAAGCAAGGGGCAATCGCATGGACAGGCGGTTTGCATGCTGCACACCGGCGCGGATAACTTCGTACGCCCGTCTGTCGGTGCATGGATCAGCTACGGATTGGGCGCGGCAAATGCGAACCTTCCGGCATTTGTCAGCATCAGTCCACCTGCAACTCACGGCGGGCCACGCAACTACGGTTCGGCTTTTCTTCCAGCCGCCCATCAAGGAACGACAATCGGCCGAGCCGGTAAACTGGGGAAAGAGGACACATTTCGTTTTCTTGAAGCTCAGGGCGAAAACGAGCAGCAGCGGCAGAAAATTGAATTGTTGCAAGCGATCAATCGCGAACACTACGATCGGACTCGCTACGCACCGATCGAAGGCATGATTGAAAGTATGGAGCTTGCGTTTCGCATGCAGCGCGAGGCACCCGATGTCATGGAATTGAGTAGCGAGCCTGACTCTATCAACGAACTCTATGGTATCGGTAATGAGGTAACTGACAGCTACGGTCGGCAATGTCTTCTTGCGCGGCGCTTCGCCGAAGCCGGGGTACGCTACATTCAGGTCTCGACACCGAATGTTTGGGACCAGCATTCTAACCTTATCAAAGGGCATTCGGCAAACGCCGCTGCCGTTGATCGACCCATAGCAGGTTTGTTGACGGATCTGAAACAGCGAGGTCTGCTGAATGACACTCTGGTCGTTTGGGGAGGAGAGTTCGGCCGAACGCCAATCATGCAAGGGTCTGACGGCCGCGATCACAATCCGCAAGGCTTCACCATGTGGGTCGCCGGCGGTGGCGTCAAAGGTGGGATCGCTTACGGTGAAACCGATGAGTACGGTTACTACGCTATCAAGGATAAAGTCCATATGCACGACTTGCATGCGACCATCCTTCACTTGCTCGGGATCGACCACTTGAGATTAACCTACCGACATGCTGGCCGCGATTTCCGATTGACCGACGTCTACGGTGAAGTAGTCACCGGCATCTTTGCATAGAAGCATCGCGATCGAAGACCTTACCTTCAATCGCCCCGGCAAGATCGACATCAACGCTTAAGCGGATCGAGTCGTGCTGCTTCAAGCGGTAACAAACACGTTTCGCAATTCCGACTAAGTCATGATTGCGCGGATAGGTTGGCCGAAGTCTCGTTCTAGACGTTTTCGGCCTGGTACCACTAACGAATGAGGCTCGATTCCTAGTTGATGAAGAACCGTCGCATGGATGTCCGTTACGTAATGCCGGTCCTCGACTGCATGAAATCCCAACTCGTCCGTTTTGCCGTGCGCCATACCACCTCGAATCCCACCGCCTGCCATCCAAACCGAGAAACCGTAAGGATGATGATCGCGACCATTCGAACTTTGCGAGCCTGGTGTTCTGCCAAACTCGGTCGCCCAAACGACTAACGTTTCATCCAACAATCCTCGCTGCTTCAGATCCTTCAGGAGCGCACCAATCGGCTGATCGACCTCTTTGCACAGCTTGGAATGCCCCGCCTTTAGATTGGAATGAGCATCCCAACTACCCGCCCCTCCATTGCTACCGTGATAAACCTGCACAAACCGAACGCCACGTTCGACCAACCGGCGAGCAGTCAAGAGTTGTCCGCCAAAGGTTCGGGTTTCCTTTTGCTCGAGCCCATAGTCTTCTAATGTCTTTTTCGATTCTTGATCAAAAGATACGACTTCAGGGACTGCCATTTGCATTCGAAACGCGAGTTCGTAAGACTTCATCCGTGCACGGATGGCTTCATCCTCTGGAAACTTCTCTGCGGTGATCTGGTTCAATTTGCGAAGAAACTCAAACTCGCTCGACTGCACATCCGCCTTGACATCTTGCGGTGGCCGAGCATAAGGCAATGGGTCCTTCGAATCCACCTTGAGCGGGATTCCATCGTATTGCGGTCCAAGATAATTCGCGCGATGGGTTTCTTGCCCACCGCAACAATCGGCAGTAGGGACTCCCATGACCACAAACTGAGGTAGGTTTTCATTCAGCGAGCCTAGTCCGTAGTTGACCCACGAGCCTATCGTTGGAAAGAAACCGTCTACGCGATGACGGCCCGTATGAAACTGCAATTGCGCGCCGTGATTGCTGTCCTCCGTCCACATCGAACGAATGAGGCAGAGATCATCCGCGCACTCGGCCACATGAGGCCACCACTCGCTAATCTCCAATCCACTCTGTCCCCATTTCTTGTAACCGACTTGCAAAGGATAAATCTCCGTCCGAACAAATCCATTGTTCGGGTCGAATGCGACCACGCGCTCGTTGGCCATGTAAGGAGATTTCAGCACATCTGCAAACGGAGTTTCCGAAATCGTCTTTCCTGCAAACTCATTGAGCGTTGGTTTGGGGTCAAACGACTCCATATGACTAGTACCACCAATCATAAAAAGCCAAATCACACTCTTTGCTTTCGGGGCGAACCGCTTGATGAGCGATTTCGGATCCACATCGTCAGCTCCCAGGATACGATCTTGTGCAAGCATCGAAGTCAGGGCGATCGATCCGAAGCCCATACCAGCATCGACCAGCAACGCCCGTCTCGAGAGCGGTTTTGTCGGATTCGTATTTGGTTTCATAGTTGGAGGTTCCTATCGCACGGTGACAAAGTCATTGTGGTTTATCAAAACATGAGCCAAACTTTGATGGGGGGATCCTAAGCTGGATTGGCTCAAGTACTCGGAACATGACTCGTATTCCGCCTCGGAAGGTGGCCGATTCAACGTCGAAAGAAACAACAGTCGTACAAATTCTCGCGAGTCTTGCTTCGTCTCTTTCCAAAGTCGATCGGCAAGCGTTCGAGAAGCTACGCGGCACAAAGTGCTATTCGCAAGAACTAAAGCTTGCTGCGGAACAATACTTGGCCGACGTATGTAGCATTCAGATGGATTCGCCGAATCGAAAAGAACCATCATCGTCATTTGCTTTTCATAGGCCGTCCTAAAGTAAAGACTTCGTCGGTATACCGTTTCGCCAGAATCTTGGCTTACATCAGGGCCGCCCATTGTGTCGTCTATCAGTCGGCTCGATGCAAGAACGCTATCGCGTACAGCTTCGGCCTCCAGACGGAGTGGATTGAATCGCCAACAATATTTGTTATCGGGATCGATCGCTTTCCATGACGCCGTCCTGGTTTCGTCATCACTCGAAGCACGTCGGTAGGCGTGCGAAGTGACTATCTCACGGTGCAACGCCTTCATGTCCCAGTCACTCTCTAACAAACGATTGGCTAGATAGTCCAGCAACTCTAACAATTCAGGTTTCGGTGACTTGAGACCGAAATCGAAGGTGTTGGCCACCAAGGGAGCGCCAAAGTGCCTTGCCCAGATATGGTTGACCGCGACTCTCGCGGTAAGGGGGTTTGCAGGATCCACAATCCAGTGAGCCAACGCAGACCGACGACCGGTCGATTGCTTCGGATATCCCTTCACGACCGAAGTGTAATTCTTCAGCCGAACCGTATCGTCGGGCTTTCGCCATTTGTGATAGGTCTCGGTCGTCTTTTCTAGTTCTTTTTTCGCCTTATCGTAGGCTGCCTTCTTTCTAGTCTCGTCCTCGACGTTTGACTTTTCTGCCGCAATGACAGCGCGCTGGGCATTCCTCCATTGCAGTTCAGCGTTGGCTTCCATCCATCGTTCTTCGGCTTCTATTGCAGCTTTGCTTTTGGTTTGAGCCAAGGACTCGTCGTCTGCGAGGTGCTTTGCTTTGTCGGCGGCATATCGAGACTGTAACGACTCAAGCGCGGTCTGGGCTTCCCGAAATTTGGCAAGTTCGAAAGCTAAGTCGAAATCGTTGTTGGAGGTTACTTCGTTTCGCTCTGCTGATTTCTTTTTGGCAAATGCTGCGTTCAGTTGATCGAGTGCGTTGTCACATTTTTTCCACGCAGCGTCGATCGCAAGTCGCTCGTTCTTTGGGATCAGTTCGGGCATGATCGCATCGATTGGGAGCGAAACGGAGTCGATAGAAAGTTCGCACGGGATGGGAAGCGAGGATGGAACGCCCGGCGTTATCGGTGTATCCTTGGCCGGATGTTTGTCGTCTCCACGATAGAACAGATAGGTTGCAACATTCAGGTCGGAGTCATAAATTCTCGGAATCGGTGGTGCCGGTGGAGTTGCATCGGATGGTGCCTTTTCGGTTCGCACGTGATGTGGTTCGAACAATGCCCGATAGCGATAGTAATCTACTTGGGAAATCGGATCGTATTTGTGATCGTGGCATTTCGCGCATTGCACGGTTAGTCCAAGAAGTGCTTTGGAGGTATGCTCGACGGTAGCGTCCAACCAGATATTGCGATTGGATCGATGGTAGTTGCGAGCCAAGAAGCCAGTCGCTCTTAAGGCGTTTGGGTCGAGTGGGTAGAGTTCGTCGGCAGCCAACATCTCCAAAACCATCTGCTTATACGATTTGTTGTTGTTCAACGATTCAACGATCCAATCACGCCAATGCCAGATGTTGCGCTGACTGCCACGCACTTCTTCTTTGTATCCATCCCAATCGCTGTATCGCCAAACATCCATCCAGTGCCTTGCCCAACGTTCTCCGTACGATGGCCTGTCAAGCAATTGATCAACTCGTTTTTCGTACGCATCGGGACTCTCGTCCGCAAGAAAAGATTGAATCTCTTCGACGGTCGGCGGCAATCCTGTCAAACCGAAAGTGAGCCGTCGCAACAATGTGTAATTATCCGTTGGGGGAAGAGGTTCAAGATTCTTGGCTGCATGCACATTCGCCAGAAGCTGGTCTATGGCCAAGATCGGCTTCGATGGCGTTGACGAAGCCTCTTCTAATCGACGAGAACCCAAGGGGCGAAACGACCAGTGGTCGGCTGGACTAGCGATGAATTCTTCATGTTCGGGTGCTGGCATTCCAGCAACGATCCATTGGCGAAGCAGCTCGATTTCCTCGTTCTTCAGGGCGACCCCAGCATCGGAGGGTGGCATACGTTCTTCCGAGTTCGCGGCAACGCGTTGCAGGAGTATGCTGTTGTTAGGAGAATTCGAATCGACAATCGAACCGGAAGTCGCCCCTTGCCGGATCAGTTTGGCTGCATCCAGGCGCAGACCAGCTTCGCTTTTCACAGGGCCATGGCATGCGACGCACTTTTCTTGAAGCAACGGGACGACCTTGGTAGTGTAGAGGTCCGTTTCCGCCGATGCATAGGGACAATATAACGCAGCGAGAGCGAGACCTACCGATCCAAAGCAACCAACGCCAATCGATCGGATACTACTCAAATATCTATAGCACATGCTATTCATTTGCGATTGGCTCAGGATCGATCGAAGGATAGGTTGGGGTGGGGGGAATGGGCGACTCACGCAAAGTGAAGTCCGGGTAGGATCCATCGAGACTTGGAATCACGTTCCTTTAATCTAATCGATTTCCAGCCTTGTCGGGGGACTTTACCTCGTTTGTAAGTTGATTTTCCTTCAAACCCAAAAAGGGGCTCGTCCGCTGTATTTGTGGTGCAGGGGAAAATGTGTCTTCTAAGGCTTGGACAATCTGCATGATGCTCGCATGGGAAATCCAGCTCTGTTCAATTTCAGCTATGTCTACAGTCATTTACACTGATATACTAGCGGCTATCGCTGCAATAGTGCGTCGGCGCATCCCCCCACCCTCGACAAGGATTCCCATGAGTTATCTTCATCGTCGACATTTGCTGCAGGCTGCGGGCATTCCGATCAGTCTACCTTTCTTTGCGTCCCTGCGAACCTCGCGTGCTAGCGATGCCAAGGACGGGCTGACATTCGCGCCAAAGAAGCGCATGTATGCATCGGCAATATGCTAGTATTTGTCCCGGATGCGTATTGGCCGGTTGCAGGTGCGGATCCATCGACGACTGGCTTGAACGACTATTAAGATTTCAAATTAGGACACTCGACCGCACCGTTGGAAGCCATTCGTGATCGGACACCGGCCCTCTGTCCTTCGCCGACACCCAACAGTCATCTTTCGAAATCGGTCCGTTGATCAACGGCGTCACATCCTTTGCAGGGCGATCCGCGCGTTATGTTTGCTTCAACCACTCGCGAAAGGCGATTTTGGTTGCGCTCGCTCATCGCGTCCATGTTCTTCGCGGTTCTTCGCGGCGGCGGCAAGCTCGGGCACAGTGGCGAGTGATTCCGGACTGATCCGAGGCTCCACCTTCGAGCCGCCCCAGCATACTTTGATGAGACCGACGGGTGTCTTCAGCTCACTCTGGATTGTTTTCGCGAAGTAGTACCCCGCCGCGATGAAATCTTCCGTGGTGCCCGGTCGCGCCACCGTCCAGTAGCCCTGCACATCGTCCGCCAAGGTCCTCGCTGCGGTTACGAGTGAGCGACTTCACGACCAGCTCGCGGGAGCATCGCTGTCTTCGAGGGCATCGAGCTTGACCGTCCATCTTCCATCGGCGTTCGCCGTCGTGCTCTTGCTCGGACCGGCAAACTCCAACACGATCTGCTCACCCAGATCGGCCCAGCCCCACACAGGCGCTGCTTTCCCGCATTGCAGCACCATGTGATCGGAGAAGATCGAGGGCAGCCTCAATTCGTCGGCACGCAGCACGGCCAGCGGCACAAGGAGGAGGGCGATTAGGAAGCTAAGGCGGAATTCATTTGGCTTTTCTTGGATATACATTCATGATTTGGTTTCCAACTCTCATTTCCCGACTCTGCGTTGCTTTGCGATGCCGCTTGAGTCGCGCGGGGCATCGAGGAAGGCTCGCACGCTGCGAGCGAGCCGCGCGACGATCTCAGGTTGATTGTCGAGCTGGTTGGTGGTCTCAGCGAGATCGGCTTCAAGGTCGAAAAGCTCCAGTGGCATCGCATCGCGGCAGAGAAGCTTCCATTCTCCCTCCATCGCCACCTCGGTCGCGTAGGGCTTGGGCTTGGGGTAGTGACGTTGTAGCTTCGGATAAAGATCGAGTTGCCAGAGCAGCGGGTCGCTGCGGGTAATGGCTGCTCCGCTTTGCCAATGTGGGAGCAGATTTACGCCATCCACTTGTGCTGCGTCGGGCACGGTGGCTCCGACAGCAGCGCAGAGGGTGGGCAGGAGGTCGACGGTGTTGCCAATGGAGGTGGTGCTGCGGCCGGCAGGGATTTTTCCTGGCCAGGATGCAATGAAGGAGACGCGGATGCCGCCTTCATGCAGATCCGTCTTGCCCCCTTTGAGCGGGCCGATGTCCCCCTCAAACACACCGCCGTTGTCGCTGGTGAGCACGATGAGAGTGTTTTCGCGGATGCTGAGCTGATCAAGCTTCTTCAGGAGATCGCCGATGGTGGCATCCATATGGGCGAGCATGGAGCGGAAGCGGTGCTGGTCATCGCTGATGCCAGGCGCGGCGGTGGCTGACCAATGCGGTTCGCTGCCTGGCTCATATGGCAAATGCGGCACGAGATGCCAGATGTTGAGAAAGAAGGGCTTCTTCGCCGCGTGAAACTGCTCCACCAAACGAATGCTCTCCGCGCCGATAATATCGGTGAGATGCATTTTGAAATAGGGATCGCTCTCCGAAACCGGCTCGTCATCGCGCAGCAAGCATGTGCCACCATCGGTGTATAGCCGCCGCTCATTGCCCAGGCGAGGCCGCAGTGGCGGCTCCTCGTTTTGGCAAAGGTAATGATCGAAACCATGTTCGCGAGGCCCGGGGATACTCGTATCGCGATTTTTGGCATGCGCTAGGTGTAGTCCGCCGAGATGCCATTTGCCGACGTGCGCGGTTTGATAGCCGTTTTGCTTCAAGAGCTTGGGCAGCGTGGTGACGCCGCGTGGCAAGTGCGACTCGTCATCCGAAAAGTGAGTGCGAATGTCAAAGCGAAGCGGATAGCGCCCGCTCACAATAGCGGCGCGAGTGGGCGTGCACACGGCGCTGGAGGAGTAGAATCGTGTCATTCTTAGGCCGGAGGCCGCCAACGCATCCAAGTGCGGTGTGGGCACGGCTTTTCCGCCAAAACACGCCGGGTCATGCCAGCCCATGTCATCGGCGAGGATCAAGATGACGTTGGGACGCTCGGTAGCGTTGCTTGGAACACAGAGAGAACAGAACAGTACAGCAAGGATGCAGATACGCTTCATGATGTTTTCTTTTTGGTGGAAGGTTTCGTTGTCTTGGCGGGTGCATTGACAGGTTGGTAATCGGGATTCGGCGTAGGCATGATGGCTTTCACTTCCCGACGCCAGGCGAAGAGTTGTCGATGCAGCGCCTCGGTTTGAGCAGGTTGTTTTTTCGCGAGGTTAGACTTTTCGCCGGGATCATCGCGGAGATTGAAGAGTTCGAGCACGGGGCAGTCATACCATTCTATGAGCTTCCAGTCACCGCTGCTAATAGCTCCAAAGGGCGCGCCGTGTTGTGCTCCATAGTGTGGGTAATGGTCGTACTTGATAACGTCCGCGAGGCCTAAGGGTTGATTCCAAATTTAGCCGTCTTGCAGTTGATTCTACCCAATTTGCATCGCCCAAGGGGCTTCCTCGTTGAGCACACAATCGAACCGCATCCAACTCGACCTGGGTAAGCTTTTTCATTGACTCGCTCAACCCAATTTGGCCATCGAGGCTGAGACGCAGTTCATGGCTTTCGGTGATAAACGCCAGCTCATGCCATTCAGTGTCCGCCTTCCAGAACACCGACAGCACTTTTGTTCCCCAAGAGTGCATCCAGGTCGGCGGGGAGCTGCTCGCGGCGGTCCAAATACGGCTAGTTGAAATCAAGCCCGAAGGGCTGTCATAACCTATGCCACACCGAGATTGATCTTCTCACTCGGAAAAATGGCGCCACCACGGCCAAAAACTTGCGATGATAGTGCCTGCCAGCAATCGTAGGGCACGGATGCCTCCATCGGCACCATCGCCCTGGAAACCGGCTCTTACGACCAAAGTGCGTTCTGCAGTTAATTTGAAAAGCGCGTCGGTTTGACGCCTCGCCAGTACAGAAGACGATTGGGTAAAAGCGCGAAGTGGAAGCCATCGCGCTGCGTGAGGCTCCTAAGCTGGTCACAGCAGTTCATCCATCCATGGCATGTACCAGCGCGGGGTTAGTAGTCTGCAAACCGCATGGCAATGCAAGCTTCCGCGATCCGCATACGATCCGTGTAGTCGGTGAAGGAGACGTTGAGACTTTGGTGCATGGCCAAAAGATTTTGCGACAGGATCATCTCCATTGCGACCGCCAGTCGGACGTGTCGACGTGCTAGAATAAGTATTCATCCCACCTACCTTTACTCTCAATTATCTATCCGATGATACAAATTTTTTGTCTCGTTCTTGTTGTGTTGACCTCTTCGGCTCTCGCGTCGGATGCGACAAAGCCTGGACAAGTGACTACTCCGTATCCCACCATGACCAATCTTGCCGTCGAATGGCAGATCGACGGAGACGACAATCTGAATGCAAAATGTGATGCAATGTTTCGAGTTGAAGGCACGAAGCAATGGCATAAGGCGATGCCACTGCAACGAGTACCCGCTGGATCCAGCCAAAAAACTTCTCCCATCGTCCAATGGACAAACCGACTGAGCGGCAGCATCTTTGATCTCGAGCCCGACACAAGCTATGAAATTCAGCTGAATCTGTCGGATCCTGACGGTGGTACGTCGCAAGAAATAGTAATCGCTCGGACGCGTTCCTTTCCTAAGGAAGCCGCGAACGCTCGTATCACCAAGGCTGGTCCCGGCGGATTGAACAACGCAGTGTCCGGCGATGTAGTCATCTTAGCGGATGGCGACTACGGCCCGTTTCAATTCAGCAAAGACGGTGAGTCCGGTAGGCCGATTATCTATCGCTCCCTCAGCGGCAAGGCGATCTTTAGTGAGGTGGGCCTTACTGATCGCAAATGGGTTTATCTCGATGGCGTTACCGTCAACGGTCCAGTACGACTGAACGGTACGGAGCATTGCGCAGTCATGCGTTGCAAAATTAAATCGCAGTGGGGCATCAAAGCCTACAAGCCGGGCATGACCAATGGATACATTGCCGACAATTTGATCCATGGTATCCACGCCTGGGATCGATCGATCATGGGTGCCGGCGGCGATAACGAAGGCGAAGGAATTCAGATCACCGGTAGCGGCAATGTAATATGCCACAATCGTGTCTTTGGATTTCGTGATTGCCTTTCGCACATGGAGGACAGCGGTGCAGCCGTCCAGATGTGCAACGATTGGTACAACAATGACATTAGCATCGGACTGGATGACGGAATCGAAGTCGATTTTGCGTTAAGCAATTGCCGTGTGATGCGCAATCGCATCACCAATTGCTTCGTGGGCATTAGTTCGCAACCTGGCTTGGGCGGCCCAAATTACTTCATTCGCAACGTAATGTTCAATCTCAGCTACAGCGGATTCAAGCTCCATCGGTTCAGCCACGGAGACGTCATCCTACACAATACGGTGGTCAAAGCAGGCGATGGTCTCGGCAATTACACCAGCGAACCGTTTGATCACACAGTTTTCCGAAACAATCTTTTCGTCGGCGGCAAGGCTCCCGACACAAAATTTGGCGGTTACAGCCCTGGCCGCGGGCGTGCTGTCGACGTCCAGCAGTTTGGTCCTCATTGCAGCTTCGATCACAATGCCTATGGCACTCATGGGATCCCCTTCGAAGGCAAGTTTCGTTCTTGGAATTTTACTAAACTGCCAGGAACGGAGTTTGAGCCACATGGGCTGCAGATCCAAGGCGATCCTATCGAACTCTTTGAGCAAGTCGTGTTTCCCAGTGACCCTGGCAAAGTTTACAATCCCCCGGATCTCAGGCCAAAATCCTCCAGTTCCATGGTGGATGCCGCTCAGTTGATCTCAAACGTGAATAAGCCATACGAGGGCCGTGGCCCGGATATCGGCGCTCATGAACGTGGTCAAGAGTTGCCCATTTACGGTCCGAGGCCTTGATTGCGGCTCCGGGGCGGTGACTCTTCAAACAACCAAGATCCAAAATGCGAACCCTCATCACTTTGCTTGTACTCCAGATTCCGTTCACGGTGGTCGCGGATTCTCCGGGGGTTATCGTTGACCAAGCTCGACTGGACCGACTTCGTGCAGCAACCATGCCAAAGTTTGAGCGACCAATCTTCTTTGATGCCTCGGAAGCGGATGCCATCCTCTCTGCTTTAGAGGTTTTTCCGGCAGACAATCCATGGAACATCCCTGTGGATACTTGGCCCGTGGCAGACAACTCCGCAGAGATGATTCAATGGATCGGAGCAGACAAACCGCTTCGCGGAAACACAGATATGGCGTTTGTTCTTGTGCCGCCCAACCAGAAGAAGATCGACGTAAAACTATCCGAGTACTCGACAGAGTCCGATACGGGGCCGTATCCCGTTCCAGAGAACATACCAATCGAAGGTTGGCCTGCGGGATTCATGAGGGACCCAGGTACGAAGAGTCTGACGCTGCATGACGTCCAACGCGGCAAGCCCAACCTTGAAGCCGATCGTCATGGAATCATCGTTGATCCCGTCAATCGCAAGCTTTACGAGTTCTATCGGCTGACCAAGACGGACAAGGGCTGGAATGCTCAACAGGCATCGATCTTTGACCTCAGTTCGAATCGACTTCGGCCCGATGGCTGGACAAGCTCTGATGATGCAGGACTTCCCATTTTTCCCGCGATCGTCCGCTACGATGAGCTGAAGCGAGGCAAAATTGAGCATGCACTTCGAGTCACTTTCAAGAATACTCGACGTGCATATGTATACCCGGCGACTCACTTTGCCATTAGCAAGACGGATAAGAACCTTCCGCGAATGGGTGTGCGATTTCGCTTGCGGAGTAGTTTGGACACTTCGACGTTTTCTCATGAGGTCAAGATCATTCTCGAAGCATTGAAACGATATGGGATGCTCAACGCCGATAACGGGATCGATTGGGCCGTTTCAATCGCTCCGGATCAACGCATTCCAGTAATGCACGAAGAGCTCCGGAAAATAAAGGGAGCTGATTTCGAGGTAGTTGTACCGCCTACGGGGTACCAACCGCCGAAATGATCGCGATTCTCGTACTCGGCATGCAAAGCTGACGCTTCCAACTTTCGAATCGCCTGCGATCGTTTGGTCGACGGCCAGCATATTCCTTTCACTTCAAATTAAACGATGACGGCCCCGATGCAATCGATAACGATCACGACACCAGATGACTTTCACTTGCATGTTCGCGATGGCGAGTTGATGCGACTAGTCGTACCGCACACCGCTCGGCGGTTTGCTCGTGCGATCATTATGCCGAACTTAGTGCCGCCGATCGTTTCTACGGAGCTTGCAAGACAATATCGAGAGCGCATTCTCGCAGCGGTTCCTAGTGACGCCAGCTTCGAGCCTTTGATGACTTTGTATCTCACAGAGCAAACACCGGCAGCGGAAATCGCAGTTGCCAAAGCCAGCGGTTATGTACACGCCGTGAAGTGGTATCCTGTGGGTGCAACCACCAACTCGCACCATGGTGTGCAAAACATTGAGAAGTGCTTTGAGGTACTCGAAGCGATGCAACAACACGATTTGCCGTTGCTCGTTCATCCCGAAACGACTGACCCGGCCGTCGACACGTTCGATCGTGAAGCCGTCTTCATTGATCGTGTTTTGGCTCCTGTCATCGAGCGTTTTCCGAATTTGCGAGTAGTGCTAGAGCACGTGACTACTCATCAAGGGGTGCAATTTGTTCAGGCTGCATCGTCGCGGGTGGCGGCAACCATCACGGCTCATCACTGTTTGCTCAATCGAGTCGCGTTGTTTGAAGGTGGACTGCGACCGCATCATTACTGTTTGCCGATATTGAAACGAGAAGAACATCGTGTGGCGGTGATGGAAGCAGCGACGAGTGGACATCCGCGGTTCTTTCTCGGCACCGATAGCGCTCCGCATGCTCGAACTGCCAAAGAAGCGGCATGTGGATGTGCCGGCATCTACACCGCCCACGCCGCCATCGAACTCTACGCCGAAGTGTTCGACCGCGCTGGAACCCTTGATAAACTCGAAGCTTTTGCTAGTCTCAACGGCGCTAAATTTTATGGTCTCCCAAGGAACACTACGCCGATCGTTTTGGAACGAAAAGCTTGGAATGTTCCAGAGTCCTTCTCGTTCGGCAAAGACGCAATCGTCCCTTTTCGCGCTGGATGTCAGGTGGGATTTCAATTGGTTGACGGAAGTGAATTCGAGAGGCTGGCATAGTGAGTTTGCCAGCGTTCTATATGACAATGCTTACTACTCCTTGAGAGAGTGAATATGGTTAGCGGCCTCTTAGTATTGCTTGACGATATCGCCAAGATCCTGGATGACGTTGCGACAATGACGAAAGTTGCGGTAAAGAAGTCGGAGGCAACACTACGAGTCTGTGTGTTTTGCGAAGGAGACATGTGTTTCGAAGCTGGTATTCCACGAGAAGTTTGAAAGCTTTCAAATTTTTTGACTTCAGGGATTGAAATGCTTTTAGCGTCACTGTACTATTTAACTAGTACACTGGTTCTGCGATTGCAGAAGGAGTTCCAGATGTTTTTTTCCATTGACGCAAACAATGGCGTCGCGATCTACGAGCAGATTGTTCGGCAGGTAAAGTTCGCGATTGCCGAAGAGTCTCTAAGGCCAGGCCAGCTTTTGCCCAGCGTGCGTACGCTGAGTGTGCAGTTGGCATTGAATCCCAATACGATTGCTCGCGCCTATCAACAGTTGCAGAGTGACGGCGTGCTCGAATCTCTCCGTGGTCGCGGGCTCGCCGTGTGCCAGGGAGCAACGAAAGCTTGTCGCGAAGAGCGACGGTCGATTATTGCGGACCGATTGCAAAGCGTCCTCACCGAAGCTTTGCACGGCGGATTATCCGCGACCGAGATCGAAGACATCGTTCGAAAGCAGCTCAAAAAGCTGACGCCGACGGTCAACACCGTCTCGTCGACCGTCCCATCACAACATACTGCTTAGTCGCGCGAGTTCGCTCTGGCGTGACGATAGTCCATTCCAATTCTATTCCTTCCTCTTCGAGGAAACTCCTATGAACGATTGTATAGTCACCGAAGGTTTAGAGATGCATTTCCGAGGGTGCGACGCGTTGCGTGGCATCGACCTGAAGGTACCGCGCGGTTCGGTCTTTGCATTGCTCGGCGAAAATGGTGCGGGCAAAACGACGCTGATCCGAATCTTGACCGGCTTTCAAGTTCCAAGCAAAGGTCGAGCTCGTGTCCTCGGATTGGATCCTGTGAGTGATTCGCTGGAGATTCGCCGTCGTATTGGCTATGTCTCCGACGCACCAGCTCTTTACGACTGGATGCGTGTCGACGAGATTGGATGGTTTGCGTCTTCCTTTTATCCACTCGGCTTCCTCGAACGCTACCGTGAGTCGATCGCTAAGTATGAGTTGCCTTCGGATCGCAAGATAAAACATTTGAGCAAGGGGCAACGGGCGAAGGTCGCGTTGTCGCTGGCCGTGGCTCACGATCCGGAGCTATTGATTCTCGATGAACCGACCTCGGGATTGGATCCACTCGTACGCCGCGAGTTTATGGAAAGCATGGTCGAGCGCGCTGCTACGGGTCGAACTGTTCTTCTCTCAAGTCATCAGATTTCGGAAGTGGAACGGGTCGCAGACTATATCGCAATCGTGCACCAAGGAAAGATTCGTATCAATGCCTTGCTATCCGATTTGCGCAATGAAGTTTTCGAAGTGACCATCGGCGTAGCAGATCCGCTTGCCGCATTGCCTGAGTTAAGTGGTTCGGCAGAGTTGTTGAGCGAACAAAAGAGTGGAAGGCAAGTTCGATGGGTGATTCGAGGCTTTGACCAAACGCAAGAACGATCTATTGCAGAATGGCCTGGCGTGCAAAGCGTTCGGTCGCGCCCGGCAACGTTGGAGGAGTTGTTCGTCGCGTGCACGCGAGGCATCTCTCCTGGGCCAAGCGAAAGTTTCGACTTACTCACTCAACCTACGTCCGCCAGCGGCGATGCGGCGGTCGATCGTCAAGCTTCTTAGGCATTGATTCGCTGAAAGATATCGAGGGGATCATGAACACAAGCACATTAGAAAAAGAGTCAGTCGACGACGTGTCGGGAGTTGGTAAAGTCGCCACTTTTCACGCATCCAGCCTCGCGTGGAAGCGGCTACTTTGGAAAGAGTTCAAGCAGATACTGCCACTGGTCATCACGCTGGTCGGCATTGGCATACTACTGCAACTCTTGGGGTTATTGACTGCCAAGTCTTCTCCGGAAACATTTCACGGAGCTATTTTCGTCCTTATTCCTAGCTTGCTTGCTGTAGGTATCGGGCCGATGCTGGTGAGCCAAGAGAAAGAGCTTCGCACGTTGTCGTGGATTGGGTCATTGCCGATTCAACGGTCGACAATCGTCATTTCGAAAATGATCGTGAGCGTCGTCGCGTTGGGTTTGGCGTGGCTGGTCGGAATCATCGTCGTGTCTGTCGTTTGTCCAACAGTCTTTCGTCGTGGAGACTTGTTTGACAAGTATGCGATCTTATGGCCGATCAATACTTTCTTTATCGCGATGCTCAGTTTCTCGCTCGCATGGATTTGCCCGACCGCGATCTCTGCACTGATCACACTGCTGCCTGTCGCGGCCATGCCACTCTTGCTCGCATCACTCCAAATTGAACTCTTTCCCGGTACGTGGCTGCATGATTCTTCAAGAATGATGCCATCGTTATTGGCCTCGATACTCAACTATGGAATCGTTGCGATCCTGGTTGCTGCGATTGCAGATCGGTACGGAAGACTGTCGTTTGTTTCCAGCAGATCACCTAATAATTGGATCACTTGGTGGAATGGTTTGGATATTCGTTATCGACCGACTTCCCACGCACTTGCATCCACACAAGGAATGGTACCAAGCTTGTTGTGGCAGATCACCAAGCAGAATCGATTGATCGCAGTCTTTGCATCGTCGATCGTTATTCTTCCTTGCGTAGCGTACTTTTTTCGGATTGATTTCGGATTTGCTCCAGCAAGCGTTTCCGACGCGATCATTGTATCTGTCGGAGCGGTTGCCGCTTTGCTTTTATGCTGGCTTGGTGCCTCGGTCTTTGGGAGTGACGGAACTAAACAACGCATTCGATTCTTGGCAGACCGTGGAGTTTCGCCTGGGCTCGTGTGGTGGACGCGTCAGATCATACCGCTCAGCGTCGCTTCACTTGCCTTAGGGTGTTGGTATGTCTTGTACGATTATGCGACCGCGAACGAACCCATTGGTAGCTATTCGCCTCGGGTTGTACCGTTACCATGGATGATCATTGGTCTTTTGACGATTGCAATTTACGCATCAACACAATGGTGTTCTCAGTGGATACGAAGCTCGTTGGTAGCTTTTTGCGTCGCACCGGCGGTTGCGATTGGGGCGATAGCTTATGGTGCCTTTGCCGTAACCTCGCTCGGTTCATCGTTGTGGTTGGTCGCTGTATCCGTAGTCATTGCATTCGTTGCTTCTTACGTCATGATGCGACCGTGGATGGATGGGCGATTCGATACTCGATACTGGATGTCTCAGTTTGGCTTTTTGTTTGCGTCGATCCTCGTTCCAGCGATACCGTTCCTTATAACTTATGCGACTGTTCCTGGGATTCCATCTTCGGTACAGAGCACGATGCTCCAGGAAGCGACTAGCTTCGGTAAAGACAAGAACGCCTTGGAACTGATGGTTGCCAAGAAGAAATCGGAGCACATGAATGCACAGCAATATGACGAGAAGGGGCAGCCGACCAGGCAAAACAACCTTCGTGCACTTCCCGCCGAACAGATGGACGCAACAAAGTCCGTTCAAGAGGTGATGGCATTCCTCGAAAGCCAGCTTGCGGGCCATGCGGGGCCTATCGTTGGATCTACCTACGGTGGAATTGCTTTTGCGTATCGTGAAGCGTCGCTCGCTTCCATCCGATTGGATCTAGACAGTGCGGAGCCGTCGACAATCGCTCGTTACACACGAGCCGTCATGCTTCTGAATTCGATATCCGAGAGACTACGATTACGCGGTCGACTTTTGGAGCAAGAATTCGCAGATCGACTGGACTGTTGGCTCGTTCTGGAATTGAAGAAACCGAATCGACGCGAGGCTCTTGGCTCGGAGAATTACTCCAAACTGGCGAGGCGATTGGCGGACCAACCGGCTCGGAATCTTGCGCGTCGACGAGCGATACTGATGAGTTGGGCACAATTCTTACAACCCAACGAAGGGACGAACTTCGGGGGAATGCGAACGCCTGCTTATTCTACCCCCTCGATGGCGACGGCAAGTATTGTGCGTGACCGATATGTTGGTCGCGCAGCCCATCAGTTGCTCGAGTATCTCGATCAAAAAGAGAGCTCGCAGTTTGATACTATTCGTGCGATATGGCGACCGTCGATGGCGTTCGTCAGTGATGACAGACAGGACGCTTCTTTAAGCGTTCCACCATTCCCTGGCGCTTTATGGCATCGGGCCTGGGAACGCGATGCTCAATCCTTGGTAGCTGAGTTGTAACGAACCTTTAAGGTATGCAAACATGAACGCAAAATCACAAAAACCAAGTTGGTATTCGAGCAATCTGCGATGGTATGTAGTCTTGGCATTTTTGCCTGTCATGATAGCGATCGTAGTTGTTCTGTTTTACGGCTACCGCGAATGGGATGCTGCCCAGTCTGTTCGATCTCAGCGCACAGAATGGGCTCAATCTGGAGTTCCCTACAACAACGTTTCGCTGAAGGATTGGTACACGAAACGGACTCATAGCGAGGGGACAGAAGAATGGCAAAGGATTCTTCAACTCTGCAATTGGGGATTGGGAGCGGCTGGTACCGACAGGCTCCCTTACCTTGGTTCTAAAGGTGTGGTTTCAAATTCCCTTGTTCCAGGGGGAGATTGGCCCGAGGAACCGCTGGTCTCTAGCTTTCTGAAAGAAATGGAGCCGGTGCTTGATTCAATTGAGAAAGCGTCAGTGCACCCAACGCCCGTTCGATTTCCGATGATGTTTGATGGGGTGGGGACTTTTCTCGAACATCTGCAAGAATCTCGCAACGTGATGCGATTGCTCAGTCTGGATTTTGATTACGCATACTATCATCAAGATACGAAACGCGCATTGCGAAACCTCGATTTGATGCTCGCTACGATCAAGGCGTTTGATTCTCGCGAAACATTGGTTTCCGAATTGATCAACATCGCATTGAGAAGCGTCCGGACAAGGGCTATTCGACGGTCGTTGACCCATAGCATTTGGACCGACGACGAGCTGGCCACGCTGCGAAAATCGATGGACTTGCCTGAACCACTTGGCCAGCGATGGAAAGATGTAATCACTGGCGAACGAGCGTTTGGGTTGGCCGCGATTGAGGTCCTTCGTAGTAATCCCAATGAAGATTTAGCTTTAGGCCAAGCCATCCAACTTTTCTTAACGCCATCGAGCGAAAAGACTTTTCTGGACTATTACGAACGCGCCATCAACTTAACCAGTTCCGACATGAAAAATTGGCTTGAATCGGCAGCAAGAATGGAACAACTGATCGATGCCGAACGCATGAGTTTGGGTGGTGTATGGCTGCGAATGTTATTGCCCGCAGTAAAGCAAGCGATCTCAGCGGAGATTCGAGCTGAGGATGATCGTCGATGGACTCAGACGGCTATTGTTCTTCGACAATACAAAAATCAAAATGGGGAATGGCCCGGTCGACTTCGAGATTTGGAAGCGTTGGGGCTTGGTCTAGATGATTATTCGACTGTCAACGGTCAAGTGTTCGGATTCGAGGTCGTTGGGAAGTCCGCGTATCTTTGGACTGCAGATCCAGCCAAATGGCATCTCAAGCAGAGCATTAGTCCAACTCGCCCCAGCAAAGCAGATAACGCCGATTCAATTCAAGAATCGATAGACGACCAGCTCGCAGAATACGTACTAGAGCTGAAGTGATGTCCGCCTGACCACCGCTCCACGCATGCAAGCTGCGAATGGCGGTGTCCGCGAATCGTCGCACGCAATCTGGTTGCAGCTATGGCCCGACGCATCGGAGCTGCTTGGTAGCGCATTGACACGTAGCATGACTGCTTGTGTGACAGTTACCATGTGGCTTACCCACATTGTGCGAGCGGCTTGAACCAAAGAGTTATTGGCTCAATTCGGGCTAGGCATGCCAACGATGCCCCAAAGCGAACGCACCTCGACAAGTAGCGGTCGATTCATACGAAGCAGTTGACTCTAGCGATACCAATGTCCGTCAGTCCGACAATCACGGTGCTGCTCACCGACCAATCAAAGTGATCAAGCCAGTTATCGCGATGAGGGTGGAACAACCGCGCCTCGGCTCCCTCATCCGTGAACCCAATGACTCGATTGGCCTAGTGTCGATTGCAAGTAGGGCACGCAAGACAGAGGTTTTCGAATTCTGTCTGGCCGCCAAGCGATAACGGATCGATGTGTTCGACTTCAAAGTTAACAAACGTTAGCGTTTCGCTGGATTGGCAATAGGCACATCGCTGCAGGAATTGAGTTTGAACACGTCGCCTGAGTTCTGCAGGAATGTAGATGCTCAAAGCAATTCCTAATTCTTGATTCGATGTGGGGTTACGGCCGCACGAGCTTTCACGAAGTTAAGTTCGTCAACTTGCGTCAGCATAAGGTCTAGTTCCATCGCTTCTTCGGCAGAGAGCTTGCCTTCGACATTCTTCGCCAGAAGATCGTCTAACCGTGATTGGATCTTGGGGGCCAACGCCATTTCGACTAAAACCGTCAATCCCTCGGTGGTAACCATCAGGCTTACTTCATCTGGCATTTGGCAAGTCTCCTATTTAAGTTAAGTGCGTTGTCAGCTAAGGGTACAAGTTTTGGGCAGTTAGTTGCTCGACGATAACGGCTCTCCCTTTGCCAAGGCCAACACCTATCTCGCGAGCGACCGCACTCCGATGATCGTGCGTTGGGCGCGCGATTCAGATGGGGCTGCTGAAAATTGAGGACCTCGATAAACCAGCGATCAATTTCCTGAAGGAGCTGGACAAAAAAACTCGTCTCAGGTTCGGATACGATCACCGAATGGAAAGAAGATACACGCAAATCACAGATTACGATTCGCCAACTACTGAGCCTGTGTAGCGACATCGAAGGCGGCGACAATGGAACAGTGCCAAGTTACAAGCGTGCCGTGTCGATGTCGAAAGCAACCGCCGAGCCAGGTATGAGATTCTCTTACGGCCCCATACCGTTTCAATGCTTTGGCGAACTGATGCGCAGCAAACTTGAGCCGCAAAATGAGTTTGTAGAAGCCTATCTGCAACGTCGCGTGCTTGATCCGATCGGCATGAAGGTTGGCAATTGGCGCAAAGATGCAGATGGTAACATCAATTTGCCTGCCGGAGTATTTCTCACACCGCGCGAGCAGGGCAAGTCATTGTTTTAAGATGCGGAGGTGCGAAGGGTTGACGCAATGCCCTTGATGCCAAGGCGGCGAACATTCGAGAGGCTCAGGTTTCGAAACGCTGCCAGATTTTCTGGAAGAGAGCCGACTTTTGCTCGGCATTTGTCTTCACCCAGAACAACATCGCGAACCCAATGCAATCGATTTTCGATGCCCAGCGCCCCCGAACTAGATCCAGTAACTCTTTGGCTTCGGCTTGATCAGCTCGTAAGCCGGTGATGGCGGATTGAACATCGACGCTTGTCTTGTCACAAATTTTGTGAGTCCGTTCCACGCGGCAGACTTGTTGTAAGCCTGGCCAGTCAAGAAGTCCTACCAGTCGGCTGCTGGCTTGGATATGGCATGTTTCGATACGCCCGTGACCATTGTTATGTGTCTTATGCTGCCTTAGATGCGACTGCCGTTGTTGTTCGCTGTAGGGGGAAAGAGCCAGGCGTGAATTCTGCTTCAATTGCAGACATCAAGCTTGGTTGGTTTGCTTCGACCTTGATGTAGTAGTCGACACCATCGTCAATCACCTGATGAAACGAATCCTTTTGGCAAAACATCGCGTTAGCGGTGATGACTTTGCCTTTGAGCAACTAAGACTTGAGAAGTTCCAGTGCCACTTTGTGTTCGTTCGTCGTGGGCGGCATCTGAATCTGCCGTCGCCCGCGATTATCAGGAATGCTTGCGAGTATGCTCAGCAAGCTCCCCAGTGCGGGAGTACTCAAGCTTGTCTATCCTTAAGTGAGAATGTAATCCGTTCAAAAGCCGAACGAACTATACGCAGTAGCTTTCACCAAATCAAACAATGACTTGACCTAATTGCAAGCCGCCGCTCCTTCGTGTAGATCTACGACCAACCGCCTGATTTACTTTCAGTCTGAATCGACGGCATACAGGGTCGACGTGCGGGAGAGTCTGGCTTTATAAGGACGTGTTAGAGTCTTGCGCTGACACATGCGTGTAGTGATCGTACCGAATCATTCGAATATTCCACGGACCTAACACCTCATAGTCAATCCCTCTCCAACGAACTTTTCGGCGAGTCATCGCAAGGGCGACAGCAACAATATGGACGAGCTGCGTTAACAGAATAGCGAAGAACAACTTGCAATACCAACACGCATCAAACGTTACGACTCGCTGACCTCGCTGCAAGAGAACGTTGCGAACTCCCACTTCCATAAGCCAAACTAAACCTACCATCCAAAGTGTATATCCAAGCCAGCTACCGGCAAGAATGGCGGCTGCAAATGGCTCACCTGCGAACCAAATCAATGGAGCACCGACCACAGCCAACAAAAGAATAAGGGCGGTGGTAAATGCATGAAATACGACTACCCACCAATTGGGATGATAGAGCTTGGTCCATGTCAACTGCCGCTTGATAAAGTCGAGGGAAAAGGGCAACCCGCAGTCTTCCCGATTCACCATCATCCGCCCTGGTACAAACTCCAATCTGAGCGATATTTCTTCCAAAGCCGATCGCACCGGAGCATCATCCACCACAGATGTTTTCCACTTTTCGATCAGGCCCGAATTTTTAAGTGCACTTGTTCGGATCGCAAATGTACCACCCCACGGGATTTTTAACACATACATCGGGACGACTGCCGCTACATTCCAAAGGTACCGTACCAAGGAACCCCACCTGGCCTTGTCTGGCCAAAACCAACGATTACCGTAGGTTGCACCGACTCGTGGATTTGCAAGAGGTGCAACTAACTCGCGAAGCCAGTTGGCATCAAAAACTAAATCGGCGTCTGCGAGAACTACGACTTCGATCGCGTCTGGCAACTCCTCTACCAATTGCACCAACGAACTACATTTCAGACTGCAAGTTTCTAATGGGTCGCGAAGTGTACCGGTACGGATAGGCACTCGCCCGGGCTCACATACAATTTCATTTACAACTTCCCATGCAGGGTCTGCATCGCTATCGACAACAATTCGAATCTCGTATCGCGGGTAGTTTTGCTCGCGAAGCTGACGAAGCCCGCTTGCTAGATGCGGATCAGCTCCTCGGAGCGAAAGCAATACGGCCGCTTGTGGCAATTCTCGATCCAAAATCTCAGGGAACTGTTTAAAAAACTGACGAACAAGGGCAAACACGAAGATCGATTGAAACGCTGCAATCAGTGCTAAAAGAATGGTAAATGTAATGGCAAAAGATGTCATACTCTTTATCGTAGTTACGAACGGCCGAAGACTCAACTATTCTGCATGACAGTCTAATCTCTTGCGCAATCAAAATCATGATCGTAAGACAGTAAAGAATCCACGAGTATTATCTACCTGTATGGTTGCGAGAAGCGTTCCAGTTCGTTGTTTCGAGCTACAGTGAATTGTTAGATAAATCGGACTCGGGGTGCGAATAACGGACCGATTGATAGCCGAGCATTTGAATGCTCCACGGTCCAGAAATGTCATACTGGATTCCTCGCCATTCGACGCGTTTTAGGAATAGGCAACTTATGAGTGCATACGTATAAACCCATTGCGTTGTCCATACTGTCCAAGAGAGCTTTTTCCATGAAAGTTGGTTATCCCAGTCTGTGGACTCTCCTCGCGACTGTACTAATGGAGAAACCGCAGACTCTATCCAGACAATCATCCCCGTCAGGAAAGCTTGGAAAGTGAGCATCGAAAGACAAACAATGATTCCTCTCGACCAGTCGTTCTGGGAAAAAAGGAAAAAGCAAGTTGCCCATCCCCAAAGCAACAAAAGCGCTGAAGAAATTCCGTGACCGACGACAGCCAACCAAAGCGGATGATAGAGCTTGGCTGTAAGCAACTGACGCGTCACCCAACGCGAAAACGACTCAAGCGTGCAATCCTCTCGATTAACCATCATCAGCGACGGGACAAAGGCGACGTGCTGCCCAATATGCCTCAACTGCTCGCGAAGCATCGTGTCCTCGCACAGCGATAGTCGCCAACGATCCACCATCCCGGCGCGACGTATGGAATCCAACTTGATTGCCAGTGTTCCGCCCCATGCAATACGGTACCAATACATTTGAACCACGGCAGCCGCATTCCAGACGTAACGAGTCATCGCGCCGCGACTAAGTGTCGTCGGCATATACCAACGATTACCCGTTGCTGCACCAATTTCTACAGGAACCAAGGCAGTTGCCAGTTCTCGTAGCCAAGTCGTATGCGGTATCGTATCAGCATCCAGCAATGCAATGAACTCGTTACAGATTTGCAGGCTCTTCTCACTTAAATTCAGATTATCTTGCTGGATCCGGTTCTGGAAGCCTAGACCTTCAATCGCCTGGATAAGACTTGAGCACTTCAAACTACAGGAGGTTAGAGGATTACGGAGGATATCGACTGTGTGGCGAGAAAAGCGATACTCATCCAGAACAGATCGAAGTATTGGTATGGATGGGTCCTGTTCCGAATCGACGATAAAGCGAACTTGGAAATCCGGATAATCTTGAGTCAGGATACCTTGAATGCATTTACGTAAAAAAGGATCCCCGCCGCGTAAGCAAAGAATAACAGTCGCCGGCGGGCAGGTGCCGTCATCAATTAAGTCTCGTTTCCAGAATCGCAATCGATTTATAAATCCCGAAACTAAAAAACCTTGTATGACAACCGAAACGACCAAGGAAATCAATAAAGCAAAAGTCAAGGTACTCATGACGCAAGCGACTCCGATGCATATTGCTTCAACCGCGAAACCGTTGCATCGATTATCTGCTGAGCATTTGAATCGGAGAGTACTCGGCCGTCGTATCGCATCGTGAGGATCAGTTTCTTTGCATACTGAATCGTAGTAAAAGCTGCATACATGTAAGGCGTAAGCGGTGCTAGGCCCTCGAACGATTCAATGACGACTGAACATTCCATCGAGGTACCCGAACTTGCAGCTTGGCCTCCGGCGACGATGCGATGCTGAGCATCTCGTAATGGCGAACGACTAAACAGCTTACCAAGGTTAGTGAATACGATAGTCGTTTGGCATCGTTTAGGAAATCGATGGGGATTGACTCGAAATGTGAGCATTTTTCGAATCCATACTGAAAAAATGAACATAAAGGCAAGCCGATTTTTCTTAATCAAGTCCATCTCCTTTTGAATGCTTGTGGCTAAAGCGTCAGTTGCGTTTATCTGAATAGGAGTGCGATCAAGAAAGATAGAGCTGACAATATTACAAGCAGTTTGCTTTTGATCTTCTCGTGATGCTCTCATGTTGACAGGCACCATCATCCGGATCCATTCGTTATTTGATTGAAAACCATTTGATTTTCGGAATCTACTACAACCATGAAAAATGCAGGAAGCGATGAGATCGTTGAGCGAGACCTTCATTTGTTTCGCGGTGAACTTTAGTCGGCTGAATGAATCATCGGAAAATTCAAACGAAACTGAATCTATATCTTTCATTGGAGTTGACGGAACGATGTTTACTGATGGTGGAACGACGATTGAGTCCGACGATTCATGATCGTTAGGTGCAACCCGTTTTCTCAATGCTGGAACGAGCGGAACTGGCTTTCGCATTAAGTACTGTCTGACTCCAGCAAGCCCAACAAGTTGCCTTGGGATGAGCTGCAGAAGCGTTTTTCGTGTCAGTCCAAATTGATTTCGCTTTGGTAAGGCAGTGGGATCAAGTTCCGGTAGTCGAACCGGCCTACCAAGACACAGCGAGTCATAGAGTAGCCACAATTCATGAATTGCAGTGGTGATTCCGAGCCCATCAGCAATTGCGTGGTGAAACTGAAAGAACACCAACGCCCGCTGTGAATAGTCTAACGGATCTAGATACTCCTCGACATCGATTTGCAATCCGGTTTGCGTGTGCAAATCCATCACGATTGGCTTGGGCCAGTTCGACGGATTCTGTGTGTTCGTCCAACGAACTGAGCGATCGGTCGTGTCATGAATGGTCCAGAATGATCTACCACCTCTGGTTGTAATCGTCGCTCGCAATAAAGGATGACGATCGATCATTTGATCGACTGCGGCAAGGAAGATAACGCGATTCAACGTACCATGGATTTTCATACGTAGGATAATTATGCACGGGTAAGCAATGCTTTCCTGAGATAGCATGAGTTGCTCGAAAGCCGTGCAGGGTAATGATGTCGTAGCGTTCACGAACGGTGCTCACTTTTTCTAGACACCCTCGGGCCCTGAATCGATTGTGAATCCCAGTAAAACATGTGATGTAAAGGCGAAAGCAAGATTGCGGGCGTTAAGATAAGATCGCTCACCAAGCCTACCATCAGAAGCGAAAACGTCAGCCAAGCAAATCTAGCGACGGGCGTGAAAGGACTTAATGCGAAGGCCAACATACCTAAACCACAGACTAAGGCTGTTTGCAGCATGGCTCCACCGCAATTGCTGATTGCTTCATTAACGGCTTCCACATGCGAAAGTCCCTTACGACGCAACGACCGAAAGTGAGAGATCAAATGAAGTGTGTCATCTACGCAAACTCCCATCATCACGCTTGCCGTGAGCACGGTTCCGATTTCCACTTCCATGTTTAGCCAGCCCATCGTCCCGAATATAATTGCTGCCGGAGTGACGTTCGGTAGCATCGTTAGCAGACCCGCCATCAGGCTGCGAAATAGGATTGCCATGGAAGCGGCAATCATGATAAATGCACTGGTGAAGCTACTAAGAAGGTCTACTAGCAACTGCCGTTGCGTACGATAGACAAAAGGAATGCCACCGCTGACGTCCACTGTAATCATTTCGTATGCTGGGTGTAAATGAAAACTTTGGATGGCTTGTTCTACTTGCGCCATAACGCTCTCATAATTGTATACATTTGATCCAGCGACTCGTCCGCTAAGACGCCAGAATTGTTCTTGCTCATTCTCATAAAGTAATCGCAATTCGATGAATCGACTTTCTGAAGCCTTCGCCATTTTTCCAATCACCGCTTTTCGTGCGGTATTTTGAATACCACCATCGGGTGGAAGCGGCGGAAGGAAATTTAGTACGGACCACGTACTCTCGACCTCAGGGATCGATAGAAGCTTCTGCTGTAATTGACTTATGGCCCGCAGACGATTGAAAAAAGCGATTGGTTCCAAATCTTTGTCGCTTGGGAAGTGAAGCACTAGTTCAATGGGTACTAAAGCCCCAACGTTTCTTTCCAACCAAGCATAATCGGATATTAGTTTTGAATTTGGCGACAGCAGTTTATGTGTCCCAACACTAGTATTCAAACGAGCGACGCCTAAGCCGGTAGCGATTATTACGAGCAGCCATATGAAAAGTGTGGTAAGCGGCTGTCGCCCAATTAGTCTTAGTAAGATATTCAAATATCGTTGATTGGTTTGTCGAAGAAACTCTGAATCTGATGTTGCCGAAGATGGAGAAACAGTTTTCTTCAGCCGCCAATCTCTTGTCGTAATCCAGGTAACGTGGATCGAGAGGATGCACATCACGATGATCGAGTTAATTGGAACCAGAATTGCCGAATAAAATCCAAAAGATCGAATCGGGACTATCTCGCTCATACATAACGAAATAAATCCGAGTGATGTCGTTGTCGCAGCGAGTGTGGACGGAAGGAAAGCTTGTCTAGCTGCCTCCCAAGCTGGAGATGCAACTCCACTGCGTTGTGCTTCTCGGAAGTATCCTAGGTAATGAAGTCCTGCGGATATCGTCAAAACAAATGAAAGATTTGCTACGAGTAGCTGCACGGAATCGACATGACCACCGCTGAAGTAGATAAATGCGAGTGCTAGTTGCTGGTTAAATAATGCAATTAGAAAAAGGGTCCCTACAAGCCAAAAGCTTTTCAGTGAGACGCCTAGAACGATCAAGCAAACAAGTGATGATAGAAGATTTAATTCAATCAGATTTTCATTGCTGGCTTCGTCAACTACGACCGAGTCCGCTGTGGTCCCTGCTATATGGATGTTATCGTTAGGTAGGCTGGTTACTTTTCTTGTAGCCTCCCATGCCCAGTCAATCGCTGCTTTGCGATCATCGAGTCCATTTTGAGAGATGAGAGCGATTACGCAGGTCTGTATACCATTGGCACCTACAAAAACTCCCGACATTCTCCTTCGAGCTTGCACTTCCGTCATCCGCTGGTCTCGCATAAGCGAGTCCAAAACTTCGCGACCACAATCGGCTCGTGCAAAGAAAGTTCTTCCGTCCGAGGTTGGATTAAGAAGTAGTTCTTTCAGTTCCTTAGCACGAGGGTCGTCCAGTTCAAAATCCGGCCAACTGATCATGAGGAACTCGTCGCTACCAAAGCGATCGAAAAAAGTGAAGAGACTCTTGGTTTCCGGGAAGCTGGCCGGCAACCAATCTTCGATCCGATTTTTGTTGCTTTCCCACGCTTTCAGGGCGCCGTAGCCGATCAAAGGCCATACGACCAGAGCAATCAGAATCGCCAACGGTGGTAACCAATCGGGAGGCCAAGCACCACCTTTCGGATTTGATTTCAATGGGTCGTTATGCTCGGTGCTCTCCGCAAGTCCGTTATTTACCATCGCTCGCTCGCCTAGCGGTTTGCTGGTTCCGGTTCAGTTGGAGTGTTGACAGTCGACATGAAGGTTTTGACAGACATCGGGAAAAATTGTTCGATCGCATGATAATCCATGGAGCCGTTTGAGCTCAAAGTCGTGCGACGAAACTCATCTGTCGGAAGTCGGACCAAAGAATCCGGCTCGGAATTCAAACCGCGTTCGCATTTGACGGAACCATCTTTATGAAGCCACAGCGTCCATTGCCCCCCACCAGGCCCTGACAAATCTAACGAAACGCGTGACTTGTTGTTCGGATGCGTAACATCCTCGGTTGGAAACTTGCGAAAGTACTCTGAAGCCGAATAATCGACATGGACTTTCGAGTGTCGTCGCTTTCCCCAGCGGTCTTTTTCCCCATAACGAATAAAGGTTTGTAACATTTTCTCATCGATAGCTGGACAAGGAATCCCACTAGCGAAACGCTTTAAGTTGCTGCAGTCAAAATGCGGATCCGTGCTTTCATAATTGTTGTACATCCCAAAGGCGGGCAACATTTCAGCTTCGAAATCATTGTAAGTGGCGGGATCAATTTTCGCGTAGCCGGCATACTCGACGCCAGTTGAATTGAAGTAGTTGTAACCAGCTTCGATGATTTGTCGCGGAGTCAAACATTGATCCGGAGCCAAATGAAAAGTGTGTCCATGAGCGTTCTTGTTTGTGTAGAGACTTGCGATCACATTCGATACCCAGTCTACCGGAATAATGTTTCGTCGTTCATCACCTGTCATCGGTAAGCGAAGTCTTGTCTGTCGTCGTCCATCTGGCCCGATCGGTTGTCGCGGCACGAGCAAGGCCATCAGTCGCAAATAGAGATAGATTCCGTGATAGGTGTTGGTGTAGCCTGTCTGAGAGTCCCCTGCGATCACCGCTGGCCTGTAGATAGTAAGCTCATCGATAAAGTCCGCTTGGCGAATGAGCATTTCTGCTTTGAGTTTACTTTCCTCATAGTCGTTCCTGAAAGATTGTCCGCATTGTAGTTCGGATTCGTAGATGATACCTTCGCGTAAACCGCAAACATAAGCGGTTGAAACGTAATGGAGATTCCGAATTCCGGAAGCCTTACAAAGCGAGAGCATATGCGTGGTGCCATCCAAGTTACTTATCCAAGGCTCACCGGTACCGTCCGCAAGAAACTTCAGCGAAGCGGCACTATGCATTAGAGCGTTGCAATGGCTCCTTACCCATTTCAGATCCGTAGCGTTAAGCCCTAGAAACGATTGGCGAATATCTCCTTCGAGTATTACCGGGCGTGGTAACCTCGCTCCTGATTTTCGCTCCCAACGTTGCAGGATCTTTTCTATCCGCTCGGCTGCCGATTCATGCTTGGAACCTCGAACTAGCAATGCTAGTCGATGGCCTTTCGCCAATAAATCGCGGACTAAAAATTGTCCAAGTAGGCCTGTCGAACCGGTTAATAGTAAGTAGCCAGCCAATATCGTGCGCCCTTTTCAATGGTGTCCATCAATGATGCTTGCCTCAGAGTTCATGCTGAAACCCTACTCGTTCAAAGTCAGGTTTCACGATTTCCCTAAATTATTCGATTCAGGAGAATCGGTTCAGGATAATTCAAATGTTTCGCGACGATAGCGTTCAATCAGATTTTTTGAGGTTTGTGGTACTGTGGCAGAAAATGATCGACTGAGACCCGGAAGGCCCCTGGGCCAAAAGAAATCAAGATTTTCCGAAGAATTTGTGGTTTGATTTCGGGAATTGTAGGGGCTATTTCGAACATGATTCATGCCACAGAACAAGCCGTTTTAAATGCAATATGATAGGGGATACGTTCCGGTCAGGAAGCTAAGCCCCGACGACTATTCAATCACGACGTTTTTCTCGGTCTTTGCTTCCGATGTCAGTTCCATAGATATCGATTTCGGACTGCGTCACCGTTGCATCATGATTAGTGTCAGCGGCGTCAAATTGGAGGAGCAAGCGGTCTACGTTACGATGCGGCTTTTGATTGCCAAAGAGTTCCATTTCTTCACGAGTCAAGTTGCCGTCTACGTTATGGTCGGCTGCGTCCCAAGCTGACCATGCACGACCAGGAGTTCGATTTGGCCGGTAGAGATCATACCCAGACTTTGCGAAGTAGAAGAAGACGCCAAGGGTTATCGTGCCCAAGACGATCAACGGCCATTTCCACTCGACGATACTGGCAAAAACAGATTTCATTGAATCATCTTTCGTAGGTTGGCTTTGGACGAGCCCCTCATTTAAGACGCTACTGATTTGATCTTACGGACCTTCCCTGCCAACATAGGCGAAAGCAGCATGAACAAAAGTCCAAATCCTAAAAGTCCTCCACGGGTTACGTCATAATCTTCGAAGATTCGTTCCCAAGGCAGGGCGAGAAGCACTTTCCCCAAAGCGACTTCAAATAGGACCGTTACCGCAACCCACACAAGTCCCACCAACAGCCATTGTCTCGTAGAGCCAGCTTGAATCCAGCTAACAGTTAACAAGGAGACAAGGAATATCAGGAGGGAGCCGGTGAAAACAGCGATCTGTCTAGAAGGAAAATCACCTATCCAAGGAGCCAGGAAGACTGTGCGTAAAATCCCATGAACGGTTTCGAGACCGATTATCAGCAACCAGACCACAAATGCACGCACCAGAATCAATTGCATTTCAATTTAATCGGAATTATTTTTGGAATTAAATGTATGTCGATGACTCAAGTATCGAAACTGTTACAGTCAATTGTCATCGTTGTATGTCCTCTTCCCACTACTGGACCCAGGGTAAGCAGCATCACCACGGGTGATGCCGCTTTGATGCTATGCGGCGTCTTTGCGACCATCTGGATCCAAGTTCCCGGCTTACCCTCGACTGATTCTTCACCAACAGACAACGCTGCCGTTCCAGAGATGATCTGAATCGTTGCATCGAATGGCGCTACATGCTCGGCAAGTCCACCACCAGCAGCAAACGAAAATAGGATCACTTTGGTTTTGGAGTTATCGATTAGGACAACACTTTGCTTTCCTAATTCTGGAACAGCAAGTTGTTCAGCAAGTTGCTTTACTAGGTATTCTGATTGATTCATCAGATGGTCCTTTGTCCAAATCGTAACATGAATAGCTTGCGGAAGTTTCTGTGTCCAAAAGCATTTCTGCGTCTGGCAAGCTATGATTATCTCTTTCCGTGCGATTCCCTCCGCACAAGGATAAAGTTTCGTTCATCGGAAGTCTGTAGTTACGAGCGAATCAAAAAGCCCTTACCACTTGATATCATTCCCAATAACTAAAGGATCGCATGAACGATCACGAATCTTATATGCGGCGAGCTATTGAACTGGCGGCGAATGTTCCGGATTATCCTTTTGGGGCTTTGATCGTGGATCGAGGCAGTGGCAAGATTTTGGCGGAGGGCTGGAACAAGTCTTCCATCAATCCAACATTTCACGGTGAGATTGACGCAATCAATCAGTTGGTACTTTCTCAGCCAAGAATCGATGGTAAAGAACTTGTACTTTACACAACTGCCGAACCCTGTCCGATGTGCCAAGGGGCGATCCTTTGGACTGGCATTGAAATGGTCGTCTTTGGCACTTCAATTCGCTCATTACAAAAAATGGGTTGGCGACAAATCGACATCCTTGCGGAAGAAGTGATACGTCGTAGTCCCACATGGAGATGTACGATTATGGGAGGTGTGTTGGAGCAAGACTGTGACGCACTGTTTGCGAAAGCAATTAAACGTAGGAGTTATTCAAAATGAAATATGTACTCTTGGTTGGCTGCTTGGCTTATCTGATGGTGACAACAGTCATGGCTAACGAAACACTCCAAACCTTGTTTGACTTCACTGGAGCCGATGCTGCGAAGGAATGGCAGACCGTTAATGACGGAGTGATGGGTGGCGTCTCCGAAGGTAAGTTTAAGATCACCGACAACAAGACGCTGGAGTTCTTCGGCACGCTGTCTTTAGCAAACAATGGTGGCTTTGCATCGGTGCGGACGAAACCCAAGAAGCTTAGTTTTGAGAAAGGTGACACCTTGATCGCAAAAATCCGGGGCGATGGTCGGGAATATATGCTGAACCTTTATCCTACCAAGCAACGGGTGGCTTACTCTTATCGGGCTACTGTGCAAACCAAGAAGGACCAATGGATCGAAGTCAAAGTTCCGCTCGATAAATTTGAGGCAACTTCGTTCGGTAACGTCGTCAAGAACGCAGGGGCAATGAAGCCTTCCGATGTAAATTCCCTGGGTTTCATGCTTGGCGACAAAAAAGCAGGACCGTTCAAGCTGGAAGTCGAATGGATTAAGTTGGAGTAGGCGGGGAAATTGATGGATACAAACACAATTCCAAATGATTCTTCGCCCCAGTTCGCCGATCGGCCCCAGTTCGCCGATCGGCCCCAGTTCGCCGATCGGCCCCAGTTCGCCGATCGGATTGGGCGGCGGGCTGTTTCCTTGGAAGCCCCCCATGTCCTGGAAGGCTTCGGACATCGTAGCCATGCCTTCAAAACCTCGGTAATGATGTCAAGCCACTCAATGGTCCATCAGGGTTTATCGTGGGTACGCGAAATGCAACTAGTATTGCAAGCTCGCCGGGATGGGCTTGAAATTGCTATCAGTCGACTTTAATTCGTCGATCAGGTATAACATATAAATGATTCCGGAAGTCGAGCAATCCATCTGGGTAGTTGTTTTCTATTGGCTGCTGATGTTTCCCATCGCAGTCATGGTGCTGGTGCGCACAACCAATTTCTGGGCAGATGATGGTCCGGGTACGGTATTCGAGGCAGTCCGTACTACGTTGGCGACGGGGCTGGTAGTATTCCTGACTTATGACCTTTCCGGCTATTTCTTCGCACGCCTGATGCAGTCGCCGCAACTGGGAATCGTCTTCCCCGTCGATTACGGATATTGGGATTGGATTCGAGAACCGCTCTGCCTGAAATGGCAGGTGCTAGGATTCGTACCGGTCATCCGTTACCTGCCAGTGCTCTTCGCTTTGACTGCCGGTAGCACCCTTCAGATTTTTTGGTGGAAGATCTCTTTTCGCCAAGGGTTGTTAGCCTTCGTCAGCCAAATCGCGCTCAATGTTATCGCGATGACCATGCTGTCATTCGTCTTCGTTTTCTTCATTGGCATGCGGGAAGGGGCCACCGCTTCTTCCGCTCCCACGGCGAACAACCAACGCCAATCAACCGCAGCCGAACGTCGTGATCGGGACAGATCCGCCCAAGCGGCATCAAATGCATCCCCAGGTGGATTGGCGGGCTTTCAGCAGCGCGTCCGCGAACTCGGCGTGAGAAAGGGTCCTTTCGCCGGAGGAATCCGCGAGAAGTGGGAATCGATCAATCAAGTATTTGAGCCAGGTTACGCATTCTTCCAGCCCATCACGCGTTATTTGCCTCTGTTTGTCCAAGATTTTCTCAATGCCGGTGGGTGGCTCTTCGCAGGACCAAGCTTAGCCGCGTTCGGATGGTATGGCTGGCGGAATCGCTATCGGCGATCAAGGAGCGATCTTAATAACGCACAGTAGCTGCGGTAGCTCGGAGGTGGACGTTCTGAATTCTAATTATCTGTAGTTGCTCTGGTCAAAATCAGCTCAACGAATTTACTCTGACAGGAACGCGAGGTCTGTCTCGTTTCGAGTCTTTGATATTCGATTTTTGGGTTTGTTTCGGATTTCCAGCATCGGGTTTCGAACCGCCTAAGGAGGCTATTTCCAGAAGAAGCCTTCCAACAAGCGATTACAATCATCGAAACGATTGCATTGAAAACTGAGGACAAACAGATGTACGACACACGCGAAAAAGCAGCGAGAGACCATCAATGGCTAATCAATGGGGCCAGGAACGAAGGCCTCGAAGTAGGTCGTGAAGAGGGTCTCGAGCAAGGGAAGCTTTTGGGAACGATTCGAACCTGCCAGTCGATCCTTGGGTTAACTAAGCCTACCGAGGAAGAGCTAAGCCAGAAGCCGCTTGAAGAACTACGATCTCTTGCCACGGAGCTCCAATCAACGCTTGGAAGTAGGGTTGTATAAGCGACGCTTACAGATGAATGCTTGGTGATAATTGGCAGATCCGATGTTTGCCTAACGCACCTAGCTTCTGAAGCTTTTCTCAATCGATTTATTGATGCGAAACCGGCCTCTGAACCAATAAGCTATTGCCGATGATGCATTATGCGAAGTGAATAAGAGAGTTGTCACGAAAACCGTTGTTTCGGGTGTACTCGTCTCATCCTGCGAACTTTAGGCTAACCGCCAGTTCGTAGAATGAGAGGATTTCTTTGGCCACACATCAAACGCTCAAATCCCCAATATTTTTGGCATTTTTGATTTTTCGGGTCAAGTGCGTTGCGCTCTCACCGTTCTTACTGCGAGCAGATTTTCCGAATGTTGCTTCCGTCTGAACGGTATTTTCTTCCGCGAACTATCGCGATCTCGAGTTGATAAGTGGCTGCTTGTTACAACGCCGTTTGCTTCCGACGCACCGAAACGGACCCCAAAACAACCGACCGCAGGGTTAACATCTTATAGAGTCTAAGCGCGGAACTCGTCGGACTTGTTCGACTTCGAGCTATCAGTCTGCAAGCCCATTTTCTTCCTTTCGCCGCTGCGTTACGCCGCTTTATGTTTTGAAGAATGGTCCAGGACAGAGGTTTTTCGTCTATAATTTGACGTTCGGATCAGATCTGGGATTTCTTAGGAAGACGCCATATGTCAACAGTCCCCAAGCATTACATAACCCCTGAAGAATATTTGCACCGCGAGAGAAAGGCCGAGTTTCGGTCCGAGTACTTTCGTGGCGAAATGTTTGCCATGGCGGGAGCGTCAGCCAATCACAACTTGATAGTTCTTAACGCAGGCTCCCATCTACGGGAGCAGCTCAAGAAAAAGCCCTGCCGAGTCTATCCGAGCGACTTGAAGCTTCGGATTGAAACGACTGGCTTGTACACCTACCCAGACCTTTCAGTTGTCTGCAGCGAGCCTCAGCTTGAATCCGATAGTGGCGACGTTCTGCTCAACCCTGTAGTGCTCGTCGAAGTCCTATCCGATTCGACCGAGGGGTACGACCGCGGAAAGAAGTTCGAAAACTACCGAACCATCCCTAGCTTGAAACATTATGTCTTGATTGCCCAAGATCGACACTCGATCGATTGCTTTACGCGAGCCACAGACGGTAGTTGGAATTTGACAAGTTGCCAGGGTCTCGACGGGAAGATCATTTTGGACGCGATAGACAGCGAACTCGTCGGTACCGAAGTCTACGACAAGGTAGTCTTTACAAGTTAGCCGAGCCGAGAGGAAATCAGAGGGTTCATGCCTCTTTAACTTAACTAGCATGAAGCTGCCCTGTTGGCGTTGCGTCTTTAAATGCACTAATAACACATAGAACCTTCTACAGAATGACGTGTTACGGGTCGAGTTACGGTCGTAGGGATTTCGGCCGATTTTCGGTGCATGGGCCGAATTGAGATCGCTGCCTTTGCGTATAAAAAAGCGACCGCTTTAGATAAGCTATCGCACTTGTACCATACATCGGCTGTCATCAGACAGTTATTCCCCTTGCTCACCGCGAGCAAATTTTCCAAATTTTGCCTCTTACCCAACGAGCTAGTGCTTTGTCCAGAATAAAAATCGGGGTTGGCAATAGTAGCCGGATTCGCCAGAGTTCGGTTTTCCTTGGACGCACTAAAGTCTGGCGACTCCCGCTACCAAAAAATCTAATCTGGACAAAGCACTAGCCCTCAAAGACCCGATAACTGAGTTAACAGCCGGTTAGGAATCGGATCTGATTGACAACGTTCTAGCACGGGAATCGCACTTCCGGCTGAGCTCGAATCACTTTGTCCACGACAGGCACAATTCAAGGGCCAAGCAACGCATCGAAAGTCTTCGAAGAAACCGCTCAACTGTTGGGTTAGGGCCGACTGATGGACCAATCTTGAATTTGCGTCCGTCCGCCAAGGACGCTCAACGAGCTTCGTAACTTCTCTGGCTGAAGTTCCGTGTGGCAGTAACGTCCCACTTACGCCACTGCGGTCCTGTTTCCCCCCTCAGAATACACTCTAGAGATGTTTCGTCTTCGGCAAGATGGATTGCTTGATTTACATTCAACTTACGCGATCTGTCACGTCTTGGCGGAATCAGGTAGCCAAACATCTCTCCAGTTGAAACTTCCCAAACGGCGATCCCATCCGTTTTGTCCACGCTAAAGCCCAATCGTTCTTCCCGATCGAGGCAAAACCCCATGATTTCGTTTCGATGCAAAGCCATCGTTCGAACTTCGCTTGTTTCCAGGTTGGTCGCCTTTATTGCCCCATTTGAATGAGCGGAATAAACCGTTTTTCTGTCCCTACTATACTGAATTGCAATGGAACCATGCGATGTTTTGCAAAGATCTCTTAGCTGCCCGTTACCAAAGTCATATTCGTAAACCGTTTCAATATCACCTACAATTGCAATTTTGTTTTCCTGTCCATGCCAGTCTACTGACAAACCGTGTCCTGCAAGCTTAAATGTCCGTAGGATTCTTGGCGATGAAGTGAGCGAAACCAAGTATAGGACATAGTGCTCAGCACTAACGACTGCCATAGTTGCATCGGGTGAAAGTCCGATTACATCCTTAGGCTTTGAAAACGGAAAGTCAAATAGGCGAATTCCAGCATCGGAGAGCAGTGCAATTTGGTTAGTCGAGTTGAGCCACGCAATTTGACTGCCATCCTCATTCGACTCATATCGTGAATTCAGCGATTCAAGCCGATGAACTCCGCCTACGATTTTACCATGTCGCACGTCCGCCGCTAAAACGCTACCAATATTGAACATATTACTTTTCCCATCGGTAAAGGTCTTGAATGAGTTCTCGTCATCTACAGGCATTGAACGCAGCATCCGACCTTCAGTATCCCCCAGCAAACAACTACTTGAGCCCTTTGGCCAAATAGTCTTCCAAAGAAAGCCGGGGGACTCCGTATTGGATTCACTTACCGTAATACCGGTACTTCTCTCGGATTTGTGTCCATATTCGTTCAATGACATTACAACGAGCTTTCCGTGCGAGGTACCGCAACACACCTTTCCGCCTGCAATGCAAAGAGAAGAAATGGGTTCGTCCGAAGCAACATAGCTTTCCCCTTGCACGGACGGCATGTCTCGATTCAATCCGGTGACATCAACGTTCGGAGGAAGTGGCAGTGGTTCGACTGCTCTATCGCTCCGATTTTGCCACCACGATTCCTTTGATAAATCCCAAATACATACGTTGCCACTTCCCGAACCTGCCGCCACAAATTTGCCGTCATTGCTAACTACTAAACAATCGATTGAAGCCCCTGCCATTACGGAGCGTAGTTGCGCCACACATTCCCAACTTACGGTATCCACGACCAATAGACTGTCAGAGTTTGTTATAGACATGATCAACAAGGAACTATCGGGAACTGCCGCCAACCGTCGAAGAAAGGTATCTCCAACAAGCGAGACCTCCGACTGTTCATACCATGGCAGATAACGAACCACCCCAAGAGTGTTGCTGTTTTTGATGTAAAAGAATTGCTTTTGTACTTCGAGAACTGATAAGCAATCATTTTTCATTAGGCTTGGAAAACTAGCCCGCTTTCCAGTTTCGCGATCTAGAAGCACTAAGTTTTCGTTCCGTGAGCCCGCAAAAACATAGCGTCCAGATTGCGCGGTTACAATGCTCTCGATAGTGGTGGGAAAAAACAAATCGCAAGACTCAAGTCTCTTTTGTCTCCAATCGTATTCGCTGACCCGAGACTGAAAGAAATTCCAATTTGCACGCCCGCCAAAAAGGACTTTACTGCCTGACACCATAGCCAGCGCATTAAGACCACCCTCTTTCGCCATGTGAGTGTGTTCTGTTTCAAGAGTCGAAGTGTTCACAACACCAAAATGACCATCCGACGCAACGTACGCAAGGCGACGGTTGTCAGGAAAATCTGAAACATGCTCGATCTTAGCATCGACTAGCTTTCTTTCACGATACACATCGTCCAATTGACAAGCCAACAACCTCCATTCCAAACGGCGTGTCTTCTCGCCATGAGATCGGCGCAGAGCCAAGAGCCCCTTCCGAGCACCAGCGAGGTCACCGACCTCCCAGCACCTATAGGCTTCTTTCATTTCGGATCGCCATGCCAGTTCCGAAAAACGCTCTCGATCGAGATCCGATACTCGGCGCAGCTCGTTCGAAGTTGCTGTAAGTTGGTTTGCTACTTCAATTCTCTCCTCTAACTGACTGTTCATCGCTTGGAGTTGATTCTGTTGGTTCGAAACAACATAGTTGGATCGTTGCAAAAATGCAGCAAAACCAGCAAGGCCTAGGATTATGATTGCGAGCATGATTGACAGAGTTCGGTTGGCACGTATCAGCCGCGTCATTCGCTCGATGGAACCTTGGCGTCGCGCCGAGACAGGCAATCCATGAAGATAGGCATCGAGATCCCTAGCTAAATAGTCTGCCGAGTGATACCGCACTTTCACATCTCTCTCCAACGCCTTGGCGCAAATCCGTTCCAAGTCGCGCTCGATACGGGACGAAAACTGACGTACTGAAGGCGCGGGCTCCCGACTCTTCGCGATACGTTGACTCAGAGTAGAAGCGCCAACGAAAGGGTTTTTGCCGCAGAGGCATTCATAGAGCAGCATCCCTAACGCGTACACATCGCATTTTCGATAATCGATGTCACTTCCACTTTCGAATTGTTCAGGTGCCATATACTGCATCGTGCCCACGATCACTCCGTGCTGGCTCTCATCCATTCGCTCCTCGAGAAACTTTGCCAAACCAAAATCTGTGAGATATGCATTCGATTCTTGGATGCTTTCACGGCTTTCGCAATCGATCAAAATATTGTCTGGCTTGATATCGCGATGGACGATCCCGTGATCATGGGCACACGCTACCGCCGTCGCTATGCGGTGTGTTAGTCGTGCGGCTAAGCGTGCAGACAGTGGCCCTTGTCTCAAAATCGGTGCAAGGCTAGTACCTTGAATTAGATCGCAAACTTGCCACGCAATCGAATCATTCTCATCCGCTTCCAGTACTCGAACTATGGCTGAGTGGTTTAGTCGGCACGCCGCTCTTGATTCTCGAAGAAACCTATGTTTGGTGGACGAGTGCAGAGCCCACTCTGGCCGAAGAACCTTGATTGCTACGGATCGTTGTAAACGTGTATCCGTCGCCCGATAGACGATCCCAAAAGTCCCATGACCCAACACACTTTCAACTTTGAAACGTTCAGGCAACAGCTTCGCCAAATCCATCGCCAACGTCGCTGTGGCAGCAGGTATTGGATTGGAACTACTCCCTGTCGCGGAAGAGTCGCCCATATCACCCAATGCATACCGAAGGAGCTGATCTATAGGACGAATTCGTGGCTCGATGAACTCCTCACCACTTTCTACCTGCGGACTCGCTTTTCCATTCTCGTTTTCGTCCATAGAAGTCTCTTGCGAACTTAGGTCAGAATCATCGGGCGTAGTCGATCACGAAGCATTTCGCAGGCCTCAAGCCACTTTCGACGGCAAGTAGTTACCGGTATTTTCAACTCCTCAGCGATGGCTGGAAATGTCATTCCGCGATGGTATCGAAGCAACAAAACTTGCTGAAGGTCGGGTGGCAACTCGTCGATAGCGTTGATGAACAACTCCGCTTGTTCTTCTTCCGAAAGAGCTTCGCTCGGGCAAGTTGTTGCCAAATCGATCAAACTGCTGCTGTGAAGCTCAGAGTCTTGAGCGGAAGAGCGAAACTTTCGAATACCATCAATGATACGATTTCGAGCAATGCGCAACACCCAGCCGCGATACTGTTCTTCCGCAGTTCCAAGAAACTGCGCACGGTTTTTGATAATGCGGAAGACCACACTTTGAACAACATCGGAAACGCCAAGAAAGCGTTGAAGTGACTTCGGCATTCGTTCGCTAACGAATCGGTAGAGAAACCCGCTGGAACGCAGTAAGTCCTTTTCCAACGAAGGTTGAGCAACTGAAGCGTCGGTTGTGAAATCGGTCTCTTTCATCGACTCTCAAGCGATGCCTTATTGGACGAGTGCAGAAAAAAATCTGGATTTATTGGTTTTCTCTGTGTGCAAGAACGTCATCTCTTTATTGACAGCGGCTGAAAGTCGCGAAAAAAGATTTGCTAATTCCAGTGCAAGTCTAATGACTCAAAACGCAAAAGCAAGGCAGCCTGCTCCCGGTCGCGTTAACGATCCGTAGAGCAGGAACCTTAATTCGCAGCAACGACGTCTATTTGAATGGATCTTTCTACTCGCAATAACCAAACACCAAAACGATTCTGTGTGGTCAATGCCGCTCGGATGCGGGAACTCCGTTTGAAGTGTGGATGTTCACAAGACGAACTGGCACGTAGATCTGGCTACTCGCCACGATTGATCCGCAAAGCCGAGTCTGGAGGTACCCTCAATTACGCGACGGTTGCGGACCTTGCTGAAACGTTTACCGCCTTTGGAACTGAGGTAAGAATAGAAGAATTGCTTTTCGACCCGGTTGCCATCGTGAAAGCGTTTATCGAGGCTTACGAGCGATTGGGCGCAGAGTGCATACGACATCTAGCGCATTATTTTTCGCCGAACGCCAAACTCGAGTGTTCAGTAGATCCCCAGCATTTTCCTTTTGCCGGTACATGGAACGGATTTGAGCAGTTGATCGTATTCTTCCGGACATTCTGCCAATGGTATTGTCGCTTACAAGAAAGACTTCTAGTCGTTTACTTTTGGGGAGTTGAGTGCGTTTCGGCTAGATTCGAAGACCGGCTTGTGTCAGAGGGAGTGGAATTGCCCGCAATTCGCTTCAACTGGCATTTTCAATTTCAGGATGGAATGATTGCTCGCATCGACTTTGAGTTTGATCACTTCACGGCTAGCAAGTATCAGTCCACAAGAACGCGAGAGAGCTAGACAAGTGAGAAAACTAAACAAAGTATTGGTGGATTGTCAATCGAACCGGTCGCGAGAAAACAGCGTGACACTAGCGTTCCTCTTTGAAAACTTGCAACTTTGCATTTTGGAAATTTAACTGTGTTCGACGCCGATTGTTTTTGATCTGCGGATACGATTCGCCCGATTGTTGATGCCTACTATGACTCCTACCCCATCTCGCTCTACCACCTGCAGGTTCTCCGTGTCAACCGTCGCGGCGGCCATCGTTTCGGACAGGTTCGCACTGAACGGAACGGACGCACATGTCATGAGGTTTGAACGATGACCAACGAAACGGCACCTGCACCTGCCTTGGATATCAACGCATCACGCCAGTTCACCAACTGGATGCTCGAGCAAAAGCTCAGCTATGGGTTCACCACCTACCAAGCAGGCAAATTGTTTCTATTGGGACTCCAGCCCAACGGGAGGCTTTCCGTCTTCGAACGAACGTTCAATCGATGCTTGGGGCTTTGGAGCGATGGTCAATCACTTTGGATGTCATCCCTGTACCAGTTATGGCGATTCGAAAACGTACTGGACCGAGGCCAATCGGCCTCTGGCTATGATCGTTTGTATGTTCCTCAGGTCGGGTATACGACAGGCGACCTGGACATCCATGATGTTGCAGTCGAAAAAAATGGCCGAGTCGTGTTTGTGAATACGCTGTTTGGCTGTCTAGCGACGATCAGCGACACGCACAGTTTCATTCCACTGTGGAAACCACCATTCATCACGCGACTTGCTGCCGAAGACCGGTGCCATCTCAATGGATTGGCGCTTGAGGACGGCAAAGCAAAATATGTCACGGCCGTGAGTCAGTCGGATGTCGCTGACGGCTGGCGAGACAGGCGGCACGACGGTGGTTGTGTGATCGATGTCCAAACCAATGCGATAGTCGCTACAGGGCTTTCGATGCCCCATTCACCGCGAGTGTATCGAGACAAATTGTGGTTGTTGAACTCAGGGACCGGCCACTTCGGTTATGTCGATCGTGCGACTGGCAAATTCGAGAAGGTGGCATTCTTGCCTGGCTATTTGCGAGGCTTGGCTTTTCACGGCGATTTCGCGATCGTCGGTACTTCGAAGTCGCGCGAGAACAAAACTTTTTCGGGGCTTGAACTGGACCAAAACTTGAAATCGGCCAACGCGGAAGCGCGATGTGGGATTCACGTGATCGATCTAACCAGTGGCGACGTGGTTCATTGGATACGGATCGAGGGTGTGGTAAGCGAGCTTTACGATGTCGTCGGTTTTCCAGGCGTCATCAGACCGCAAGCTCTCGGATTCAAGACCGACGAAGTTCGTCGCGTATTGCGAATAGGAGAAGAACAATCGCTAGCCGATTAGCGTTTACGACTCGAGAAGTACCGACCCAAATACAGCCGCTTTTACGCGTTCCCAAAGAGTTTAGTTATGCCGCACAACAATCATCGTTCAATCAATCAGTGTACTACGCAATCAAGAAGCGCTAGGAACCACGCCAAAAATCGCCGAAAGCAAGAGATTAGTCTCCATCGCGAACGGATCGCTCAGCAGCGTCGAGCAGTTCAGATTTCCTGGTGGCGGCGTACCTTTCGACAACCCACCTTACTTAACCATTGGATTCTTAAGCATTCCAGTTCTCTCTGTTCGGCTTTGATTGCCCTAATTGGCCTTGCAGCACCACATCGTATTTCCGCCTCATCAAGACCTTCCGACTCAAGTGATTCACGGCGTTTGCGTTTAGGTTTTAACAGAAAGCGGTTCCTTGGATATGAACGATTGGAGCTTCGACAATTGTTGGCTTCCGACATTGTAATTGCGTCGGAGGATTTCAATGACGGGGTGGTGAACTCGCCTTTCGGATCTTATGGATCTTTCAGCGCGGCCGTCGGAGGAAACAGTTCGCAGTCGTTCGCGCTTCCAGCGTATAGCAATGGCACTAAGGGTTATCTTTCTGTTTACCTAAACTTACAAGCCTACACTTCAGCGACCCTTTCATTCGATGTCTATAGCGGTGGAGGTAATGGCTGGAACTCACTAGAAAACACCGCCGACGACGCATTGAAGTTTTTGATAGGCGGGTACGTCCAGGAACTGATCAATCCGACTCCATCAACGCAGTCGGCGTTCCGCCGCGTAAACCTTGATCTCCCGACGATCAACGGTGGATTTAGCGGCTTTGAGCTCGATGCTTCAAATGCTGACTACTTTAACGGTTCTCCTTTTAGCCGATTTAATGAAGCCTGGTTCATCGACAATGTGACGGTTACGGCCCGAACGAATGACCCACCGACGGCAAACGCCCAAAACGTTACGGCCTCCAGTAGCTTTACGCTGCCCATCACTTTGACCGGTTCGGATCCAGAAGGATCGCCGCTTTCGTATTTTGTCGCATCGCCGCCACAGCATGGCACACTTTCAGGGACTGCGCCGAATATGGTCTACACAGCGAACACAGGATATTCTGGTCCGGATTCATTTTCCTTCCGTACATACGATGGTCGAGCTTATAGCTCTCCGGCAACGGTTTCGATTGATGTCGTTCGCGACTTGGTGCCTCCAACGGTAGCAAATTCTACGTTTGCCCCTAACACTTTATTTCCAGCTAACACGAACTCGCTGACGATTGAATTCAGCGAACCCATCCTCAATGCGACTGACGTTGGGATGTACGAGCTCCGACGAGCAGGTGCCGATGGCGTGTTTTCCATAAACGATACACGGATTACCCCAGTTTCAGCGATCGTTAACGGAAACACTGTAACGCTGAATTTCTCCAATCCACTCGTCAGAGGTACATATCGTCTAACGATATTAGATAGCGTCATTGACTTTGCCGCGAACTCATTGGATGGTAACTACGATGGAGTTGCGGGCGGAAATTGGATGCGAGATTTCTTCGTCCCTGCACCACCCATCGATTTAACTAATCTCGGGTTCGCTGGCACGACCATCTTCGGCGCCGATCCTGAAGACTTGGTCGGTGTTTCGGTGAGTAGCGCTGGGGATGTTAACGGGGACGGCTTCGACGATGTTGTCATCGGAGGTTTTGGCGGCGATGCAGCGGGTGATGCCAAGCTCTTCGCCGGCGAAAGCTATGTAATCTTCGGTGCCGCCGCGTTACCAGCGACGATTGATTTGGCGAACCTGGGCTCGGCCGGGTTCCGAATCTACGGGGCGGATGCCGGGGATATTAGCGGCTATTCGGTGAGCAGCGCCGGAGACGTCAATGGAGATGGCTTCGACGATCTCATTATCGGGGCGCGGGATGCCGATGGGGAGAACAATACTAAGCTCTCGGCTGGTGAGAGCTACGTGATCTTCGGAGCCAATTCATTCCCTGCCGCCATTGATTTGGCGAGCCTGGGGTCGGCGGGGATTACCATTTTTGGTGCAGAAGCTGATGACTGGGGCGGTCGCACAGCCAGCAGTGCTGGCGACATTAACGGTGATGGCTTCGATGATTTGATCATTGGTGCTACCCGTGCCGGTGCCGAGAATAACTCCAAGAGTTTTGCTGGCGAAAGCTATGTTATCTTCGGAGCGGCTATACTTCCTGCGACGATTGATTTGGCCATTTTGGGTTCGGCGGGAATCACGATCTTTGGCGCAGACGCCGGTGATGGTAGCGGATTTCCAGTGCGCAATGCCGGAGACGTCAATGGGGATGGTTTTGGCGATCTCGTATTTGGAGCCGCAGAAAGCGATGGAGCGGCAAATGGGATTCCGAATGCAGGCGAGAGCTATGTGATCTTTGGTGCTGCATCGCTTCCGACGATTATCGATTTGGCGAACTTGGGGACCGCCGGGATAACGATTTTCGGTATAGATCCAGATGATCTCAGCGGAATTTGGGTGGGCAGCGCAGGGGACGTCAACGGAGACGGCTTCGATGATCTTGTCATCGCTTCGCACGTTGGCGATTCACTGGGAAATGCTAGGCCAAATGCAGGTGAGAGCTATGTAGTTTTCGGTGCTGCGTCGCTCTCCTCGACAATCAATTTGGCTAACCTAGGTTCGGCGGGGATTACTATCTTCGGCGCAGAAGCCGAAGATTTCAGCGGCATTCCAGTGAGCGGTGCCGGGGACATCAATGGCGACGGCTTCGATGACCTGCTAATCGGTGCAGGTGGAGCCGACTCGGTCGGAAATGCTAGGCCCAATGCCGGTGAGACCTACATCATCTTCGGTGCCGCATTGCCCCCTACGACGATCGATCTAGCGAACTCGGGTTTGGTCGGGGTCACCATCTTCGGCGCCGAAACCGGTGATCTAAGCGGCAATGTGTCGAATGCCGGGGACGTTAATGGGGACGGCTTTGGCGATTTGATAATCGGAGCTTACCGCGGTGATGGCGCAGGCAATTTGAGGACTGACTCTGGCGAAAGTTATATCATCTTCGGCGGTAATGATTTCACTAATTCAATCAATGCCAACAATCTCGGCACCATTGCAGCCAACACGATTGTAGGCACTTCGGGAGCCGAGATCCTCAACGGTGCCGATGGCAACGACACGCTGGTCGGTAGCGGTGGAGCCGATGTTTTGATCGGTGGTCGGGGCAATGACATCTTGGCGGTCAGTGACCTGTCACTCAAGCGGATAGTTGGTGGCAATGGCGTTGATACGCTCAGGCTTGACGGGAGCGGACTATCGTTAGATTCATCAACGATTGCCGATAATCGCATTCTGGGTATTGAGCAAATCGATCTCACCGGTACCGGTAACAATACACTCACGCTCACCCAACGCGAAGTTCTCAACATCTCGGACGAATCCAACACGCTCATTGTCCACGGCAACAGCGGCGATCGAGTCTTGCTCGACGGCGGATGGACTCGCGGAACCGATGAAACGATTAGTGGCACGGTGTATCAAGTAGTTCGCAAGGGTGCTGCAACACTCAAGATTGCCGCTACCGTTTCTGTCCCTTCACCTATCAATGTAGACCTGGCTGCGCTGAATGCGTCCCAAGGAACCATCGTTTACGGTGCGGACATTTCTGACTTAAGCGCCTATTCGGTGAGCAGCGCCGGGGACGTCAACGGCGACGGCTTCGACGATCTGCTCATCGGGGCAAGCGGCGCCGCTGCGTCAGGGAATGCCAAGTTTAGTGCAGGAGACAGCTATGTGATCTTTGGAGCCGCGTCGCTTCCCGCGACGATCGATTTGGCAACCTTGGGTTCCGCTGGGATCACCATCTTCGGCGCGGATGCGAATGACTTTAGCGGTCGATCCGTGAGCAGTGCCGGGGACATCAACGGCGACGGTTTCGACGATTTGATCATCGATGCAAGCCTG
>JAPLNI010000019.1:10468-62992 GCA_026692865.1 Planctomycetota bacterium | reverse complement strand
TGGCGACCGATGGCTGCGCAGATGAAGGCAGATTTCAATCCCCTGCCTTTGTTGGAGGGTCCCGAGTAAGCGATCCTTTAACAGAAAACTTTACCCAGAAATTAACACCGATCCACTGTCAACTTTTTGTGGGGAGTTTCAGAATCACAAAAGTAATGAATCAACAATCGACGCCACAATTTGAGAATCAGATGAAACACAAGTCGAGCTTACGAAGAACTTTCCTTACGCACGCTACTACTGCGGCTGTCGTCTTGCCAACGCTACTCAAGACGGATTCCGCGCATGCTGTTACACCAACGGAAGTCAATGCGGCTCCAAAGCCTGCGATGAATTGGATCAAGCCAAATGGACTCAAACGAGGCGACACGATCGCGATGGTGGCACCGGCTGGCCCGGCCGATCGGACGTTAGTGTTGGCATACAAAAAGCAGATGGAAGACATTGGCTTTCGCGTTCAATTCGATGAACGCATGTTGGATCGCAGGCAGGAATATCTCGCCGGTGGTGACGACCAGCGCGTCGAGGAGCTCAATCAAGCGATCCGCGATCCACAAATACGCGGGATTTTCCCTGTTCGAGGTGGCTTTGGATTGACTCGTATTCTCGATCGTGTTGACTTCGAAGCGCTCAGACGTGACCCGAAAGTAGTGACCGGGTATTCTGACATTACAGCGTTCCACTTGGCAAACGCTCGAATGGCACGAGTCATTTCATTTCACTCTCCGATGCCGATGAGCAACCTAGCGAGAGCGGACTTACCTGAGTACGCATTCGCGAATCGATCCTTCGAGCGGATGCTACTGGTGTCGAAGTTTCCCAAGTCGATGGTCGGGGAAGCTATCGAAGTTCCGGAGGACCATCAAGTGAAAACTCTCCACGGTGGTAAGTCGCAGGGAAGATTGCTCGGCGGTAATTTGACGCTCGTGTGTTCCACTTTGGGGACTCGCTTCGCCATCGAACCCAGCGGCGCGATTCTGTTTTTAGAAGACGTCCATGAAGAAGCCTATCGAGTCGATCGAATGCTTTCGCAGCTACGGCTCGCGGGTGTTTTGGATTCGGTGGCGGGAATTGTCATGGGAAGATTTACCTACAAGTCTCCCGCAGATGAACTGAAGATTGCTTTGGTGATTGACGAGTACATGAAGCGAGTCCGATGCCCGGTGATTACCGATTTTCCGGTCGGTCATGTGCCGGAGAATGCAACGCTTCCGTTCGGAGCTAACGTGGAAGTCGATGCCGATTCAGGCAAGCTAATCGTCATGGAAGAGCCTTGCGTTCGGTAGTCAAGACAGGCCTAAACGATCAATTAATCGAGCCGGTCGACAAAATAGTCGCCGTTCGGGTATTGCCACAAGCGCCCATGCTTCCCTATAAACCATAGGAGAGGTTTTTAATGCAACGCTGGGTTTCATTCATCTTATTGCTGGCATTTATCCGACTGCAACTGGTTTGCTGCTGCGGAGCCGTTGGCATTTGTTGCGAGACCGCCAGCCCTTGCATTCAAGAGAGTTCGCGTGTAGCGAACGCATTATCGACGTGCCCTTGCGATCACGATCACGATCATCAAGCTGGCGATGTATCAGATGCGTCTCATCCAGATTCGGATAGCCAATACTTATCCGATGAATCCGATGTTGACTGGGAAACTGCCTCGCGCAGCGGTAATTCGCATTCTCAATCTCATTGTTTCTATCTTTCTGAGCAGAACCAAAGCGTGCTTGCAGAACGAACCGATTTTAAGAATATCAGCCAGCCGATAGCATACTTCGTTCTATGGAACAAATTGGGCAATCAAGGGCGGGGTAATCAAGGGACTGGTATGTTGCTTGAGTGTCGTTGCTCCCCCAAGCATCAACCGAGCATCTTCGATTTAGTCGGACATCTTCGTATCTGATTTTGAAACTCATCAACGCGTTAGTGCATTTGAGTTTTTCAATTTCTAAGTTTACGAGGTTCTACTGTGTTCCGATCTATCGCTTTCGTCATTCCGTTTGTTCTTTCTTTCAGTTATTCCCGAACGATCATCGCTCAACCGGCGACTACTGCTGCGGCACCTCAGCACGCACACGATCACCCAGAGCACGGCCCTAATAAAGGCGAGTTACTGGAGATCGGTCATGGTGAATATCATGCTGAGTTGATATTAAGTGAAGAGACCAAGGAAGTTACGATCTTCCTATTGGATGGTAAAGCCAAAGCTTACGTTGCTGTCAACACGCCTTCGCTTGTGGTCAACTTCAAACGCGGAGGTCGACCTTTTCAAGTCAAGCTAGCCGCGGTCCCTCAAGAGATTGACGAGAAGGGTTTCTCATCGCGATTTGCAATGAAGAGTGCCGAGTTGATGGATTCGCTTCATGATGCAAAGTCAGATCCTCGCTTTGCAGTTCGAATTGGGAACAAATCCTATGTTGCCAAGCTGACGCACTCACACGATCACAATCACGCACATGGTGACCCGCACAATCATACTGGACCGAAGAAATGAACATGAGCAAAATCTTCGTCCTTGTGATCGTAGCTGGTTCGATTTGCTATGCGGCTGGGTGGTTGCATGCTCGCTATCTAGTTACGGGTTCGCAATTTCCCGGCAAGTCAGCAACGGTACTCGCCAATACTTCTGTCGACCCGCACGCGCATGAAGGTCATGATCATGGTGATACTGGCGAGAACTCGCTGGAGATTTCAGATGCTGCGAGAAGAAATCTGGGGCTTACTGATGACTTTCTGAAACCGATCGAACTTCAGTCGTTCAGCAAAAGTCTTGCTTTTCCCGCCATTATCGTGGACCTTCCGGGAAGAACTCGGCTTCCGGTAAGTGCAGCGATGACAGGGATTGTTACGCACGTTCATGCCGTCTCCGGAGAAGCCGTTCAGCCGGGCGATTTGATTCTCGAGTTGCGTCTGACTCATGAAGATTTAGTGACTTCACAAAAGGATTTTCTTGAGGCACTAGGCAATCGCGATATTGAACTCAAAGAGATCGGGAGACTCCAGCAACTTGCTGAAAGTGGGGTGCTTTCCAACAAGACACTTCTCGAGCGGCAGTATGGACGAGATAAACTAGATTCAATGCTTCGATCGCAACGAGAAGCACTACGTTTGCATGGCTTATCCGAAAGTCAAATTGCGCGTATCGAAAGCGAACGACGATTGTTGACCGAAATGCGGATCACTGCCCCGCATCCGGACAACCACACCGATGAAGAAATTCAACTCAGCCGAAGAACATCGCCCCGGTTCGGAAAATCACAAGCACTTTCGCACGAGAGCCAATCGCGGCTTCCCAATCGCATTGTTCCTGTCAGTTATCATGATCCCCGGAGCGATTCCTCCAGCGAGAAAGCGGTTGAGAACAGTCCAAGTCAAGATCAAAACCAATCCCTTCCACATTCAGCCGATTCACCATCCACCGCGCAACCATTGGTCAACGAGATGCATCTTCTTGTGCTAACGGACATGGACGTACAAAAGGGGCAAATCGTGAACGCGGGTGATTTGCTTTGCACGCTGGCAGATTATGGAGTGTTATTAATTGAGGGACAGGCCTTTGAAACAGAAGCGGCGATGATTACAAAAGCCAAGCTCTCTGATTGGAAGGTCTCAGCGATCCTAGGAACCGGCGATGAAGCAACACGCATCGATAATCTAGAACTTGGATGGATCAACAACGAGATTGATCCGACAACGAGGGCATTGAAGTTCTTTGTCATGCTACCGAACACACTGATGCAAGATAGTGTGAATTCTGCGGGCCAAAGATACATTTCGTGGAAGTATCGAACGGGTCAACGTCTTCAGTTGCAGGTTCCGGTTGAATCGTGGAGCGAACAAATCGTACTGCCCATTGATGCAGTTGTACGAGAAGGAGTCGACAGTTTTGTTTTTCAACAGAATGGAGATCATTTCGATCGAGTCGCTGTTCATGAAAAGTATCGCGATCAAACTTCTGTAGTCATTGAAAACGATGGGGCTATCTATCCGGGCGACGTTGTGGCACTTCGCGGAGCGCATCAAATGCAAATGGCTTTAAAAAATAAAGCCGGTGGCGGCATTGATCCCCACGAGGGACACAGCCATTGAGCTTCTTGATAAGCAAATAATCAATTCCATTGAGTAGGGAATGATCCCGCAAGGTAAAGCACGGAACGAATGGACCAATTATCAAATCAAGATTCAAGCAACGGAAGTCGCAACTTTCTTGATTTAATGCTTCGCTTTTCGCTGCAAAATCGGCTGCTTGTGATGGCTAGTGCGTTGGCGATCTCTGGCTATGCGATGTGGACGGCTAGCACGCTACCTATCGACGTATTTCCGGATCTAGATCGTCCGCGAGTCGTCATCATGACCGAAGCGGAAGGGATGGCTCCAGAAGAAGTTGAAACGCGAATAACGTTTCCGATTGAGATCGCAGTCACGGGAGCCAATGGAGTGCAAGCCGTACGCAGCACATCATCGACAGGAATCTCGATCATCTATGTTGAGTTTGACTTCGGCGTGAACATCTTCACTGCTCGACAGATTGTGAATGAGCGACTGGCAATTGTTTCTGATCGACTGCCAAAAATTGCGAAGCCACAACTTGCACCGATCTCATCGATCATGGGACAAATTCTTGTACTAGGCCTTTGGAGCGAAGGAAACGCGATCGATCCAATCGAGCTTCGTACGCAAGCCGATTGGATTGTCCGACAACGACTGCTTTCGATTCCCGGTGTAGCTCAAGTCTTTACGATGGGAGGCGGTCGAAAGCAATTTCAGGTACAGATTGATCCAGACGCATTACAAAAAAATGGTGTCACTTTAGATGATGTTCGCCGAGCAGTGGAAGCCAGCAACGAAAATGCGACCGGTGGTTACTTAGACCAACGCGGTCCGAACGAATGGTTAGTCCGAGCGATTGGAAAAATCCAATCGATCGATGACATCAACAAGATTGCTGTTGCGGTTCGGCAAGGACGACCTGTGAGCCTTTCAATGCTGGCGACAGTCGTTGAAGCAGCACAAGTCAAACGCGGAGATGCTTCTGCCTTTATTCGCGAAAGTGAAAACCAATTTAGCGGTGGACCTGCAGTAGTACTGACTATTAGTAAGCAACCTGGAGCAGACACGCGGGCGATCACTCAAGCAATCCTATCGGCCGTCAGAGAAATCAAACCGTCACTCGACGCCGGAATTCGTATTGAACCGCTCTATTCGCAGGAGCACTTCATTGATCGAGCGATCGAAAACGTAGTGGCAGCGTTACGCGACGGAAGTATTTTAGTCGTCATTATCTTGTTCTTATTTCTAATGAACTTCCGCACAACATTTGTTTCATTAACAGCGATTCCCTTATCATTGCTGATGACAATTCTTGTCTTTCAATGGTTTGGACTTTCGATCAATACGATGACTCTCGGTGGCCTTGCGGTTGCAATTGGCGAGTTGGTTGATGATGCGATTGTCGACGTAGAAAATATCTTTCGGCGATTAAAAGAGAACGCAATTCAATCATCCCCCAAGCCCGCTTTGGTCGTGGTTTATCATGCGAGCCTTGAGGTTCGCGGTTCGATAATTTATAGCACGATCATTGTTTGCCTTGTCTTTTTGCCACTTTTTGCTCTTTCAGGAATGGAAGGTCGACTCTTCACGCCACTGGGTACAGCCTATGTTGTATCGATCCTATCGTCGCTAATTGTTTCATTAACCGTGACACCGATAATCGCGTATTGGTTGTTACCTAATTCATCAGCCATCGCGCAACAAGATGATGGTTTATTACTTCGAATTCTAAAAATGGCCGTGGGGAATGTCATTCAATTCAGCCTCCGATTTCCATGGTTGAACTTGATTGGAGTCATTGGAATGGTCGCTGTTGCCGCATGGTTTGTTTCGCGGCTTGATCGAGATTTTTTACCTCCTTTTAACGAGGGTGCCGTTCAGCTAAACGTGCTGCTTCCACCTGGAACCTCGTTATCGACTAGCATTGCGATCAATCAGAATGTGGAGCAATCGCTCGCAGGCAATTCAGATGTGCAAAACTTTGTTCGTCGCACCGGACGTGCTGAGCTGGACGAACATGCCGAACCAGTTAGCGCGAGTGAGTACATTATCGATCTTGACCCAACGACTTCCCGAACGCGTGATCAGCAGTTAAGTCGTATTCGCGAGGACATGACAGAAATTCCTGGATTGGTTTTCTCGGTCGAACAACCAATTTCGCATTTGATTTCGCACATGCTTTCCGGTGTAAAGGCGCAGATCGGAGTCAAGCTTTATGGTGATGATCTGGATGTTCTTAGAAATCGTGCCGCCGATGTCAAGGTAGAGATGCAGCAAGTGCGTGGTGTCCGAGACTTGGTGATTGAACAGCAGGTACTGATCCCTCAACTAAAGATTGAATACGACCGAGACAAATTGCTGTTAGCGGGTCTTAATGTGGAAACACTTAATCGGATTATCGAAACGGCAATGAATGGAATTGTTGTTTCTGAAGTCATGCAGGGTCAACGAGTGTTTGATCTCGTGGTGCGCCTTAAAGAAGACGCACGAGAAAATCTAGATGTACTAAGACGGTTACCGATCGAATTGCCGTCCGGCGGACAAGTCCCCTTGGAGTCGCTCGCTAACATCTATGATTCGCTGGGACCTAACACAATTCAACGTGAACGAATTCGTCGCCGTATTGTCATTCAATGCAACACATCGGATCGCGGATTAGTGGAGGTTGTCAAGGAGATTCAGCAGCGATTAAGCGTTATTAGCGGAGCGTTACCACCGGGATACTATTTTGAATTTAGTGGTCAGTTTGAAAGTCAGCAGCGTGCTTCGCGAGTAATTCTGTTACTTTTTATTGTTGCTTTGGTCGGAGTGTTTTTGACGCTGTTCACGATGTTTCAAAGTGTCAATCTTTCATTGCAAGTCATGGCGGCGATTCCGATGGCATTTATTGGATCTGTTGCAGCACTCGTCCTCACCAATCAGACACTTACGATTGCCAGCATGGTTGGATTTATCTCTTTGGGTGGAATCGCATCGAGAAATGGAATCCTATTGCTTCAACATTACTTGCACTTAGTAGAATACGAGGGGGAGCAGTGGAGCCACGCCATGATCATCAGAGCTGGCAAGGAGAGACTTGCTCCAGTTTTAATGACTGCTTTGACGGCTGGCATCGGTTTGGTTCCATTAGTGCTTGCCGCCGGTCAACCAGGTAAAGAAATTCTTTATCCGGTAGCGACAGTTATACTCGGGGGAGTTATCAGCTCTACCTTGTTGGATTTTTTCGTTCACCCAGCACTCTTTTGGCTCTTCGGACTACCTGCCGCGCAGCGTGTGATTGCTAAACGCCATCGTCCGTCATTGGGCTAACGCGAACGGCTCAACGCTTAAAGTATTGAGCTTTAGGCGCTAGCCGAGTTCAAAAGACTAACCATTCGCTTGCGCAGGGACATACAATAACGCGGCTAGCGCCAGCGGCTCAAGATCGTCAGATAGTGGTGTTTCACGGGCCGATTTTCTTGTGAGTCTCGCAAAGACTCGCCTAAATGGAGGCGATTCTGGTACGAAAGCTTGTGTTCAAGTTTCATTTCGTAGATGGTGTTTCTTTGGTGTTTTCCTTCTCCTTCTCTTTTGCGTTCTGCACTGCTTTCTTTAGTTCTTCAACGATTCGATCCTGCTCGGCGGCCACGTCGGAAAGTCCAGCGTAGCGGTAGCACTGGGCGAGTCTAATTCGTGATCCAACGCGACTTGGATCAATTTTGATTGCTTCTTCGTACTTGGAGACTGCTTCCATGGAGCGACCGAGATTCATAAGAATCTCGCCGTAGCTATCGCAAAGCTCGGCATTCCTTGGAAAAGCTCGATAAGCGCGATCGATAATGTCTAAAGCGCGTTGCGAGTCTGGTGGTTGGTCGCGGCTGATCGTCACTGACAAGTTGTTCATCGCGGGTAGACAGTAAGGGTCCTTTTCGAGAATCTGCTCCCACAAAATTCTCGCTTCCGGAAGTTTATCACGCTCGAGGTAACGCTCGGCCACTAGAAGCAAAGTGGAAGTCGAGGCTTTGCCAAGCTTGAGTTGCCGAAGCAGGACATCGTTTAATTCGGCGGGTGTCTTTTGCTTGTTGCGAACTTGGAAAGCGATCTCTTGGCCAACGTTGGGATTATCGGGATCGACCTTGGCGGCCTCTAAGAGATGACTCCAATCGAGTTCTGTTTTCTTGATTGCAGTTGCTTCCGTGCTAACATCTGGAGCAATTACGACTGTATCTAACTTCGTCGTATCGGTATTAGTCGAAGTTGGGTTTGTTTTATCTGGATTTGTTTGATCTGGGTTTGCTTTCTCGACCGATGCGATAGCCAACCAACCAACGTTTGCTTTTCGATACTCGCGTATCAACAAATCGGATAGAACTCTTCGTACCTCACCTTTTGGTGCTTCGTCGGTTCCCATTCCTTCGCGAAGTAGTTCCATTGCAACATCGATGCGATCGGTCATCAAGATTGCATTAGCGCATGCAATACGATCGCTCTCGGGCTCGTTGACTGTCCCAAGCTTCATGCGATATGCTTCTTCGGCTGCTTTCGCTGCCCGTTGCATTTCCTTTTCTTGCTCTGGGCCTGCGTACTTTAAGATTTGCGAATAAGCCAAGTTCAACTCTGGCCGAAGCTTAGCGGCCTGTTTTGCCAGTTCGAGTGCTCTGTCTATTTTTCCTGAACGCAAAAGCATGGTGCTGTAGATTGTAAGAAGAGCAGGATCAATATTTTTCCATTCAGCGGCATGCTGTAGGTGTTGTTCTAATTCTTCCTGGTCTCCAGGCTCTGGGGCCTTCTTGCTACCGAGCATAGCAATAGCGGCCCATGCATGGGCCGGACTGATGATTGTTATTTCTTTCCGCGTGAGCTCTTTCATCAGGGTATCGGCGCGTTCATGGTTTCCTCGCTTGGCAGCAATGAGAGCTTTGCGTAACTTGATTTGCGAATTATCCGGGCTTAGTTTTTGAGCCCGCTCCAAAAGCAGGTCAACCTCCTCCAAAAGCTTTGACTCCTTCGATAACTCGGGCTCATCTGCAGGGTTTGCGTCAGATTCGTTTGAATTGACTGCAGGTTCGGAGTTGGCTCGGAGGGCATTGCGTTGCATGTGCGCTTCCATGGAGCTTTGCAAGGTTGCTTCATAGCCTAACGTTCGGTCGACTTTGTTGACGAGGGACTGCGCGATTCCATCACCACTCTGGAGCCGAAAGAAGCCGACGCTGACGATCGTCGAAACTAAAGCGATCGCAAGTGGCGCGGTGACGGCCACCAGCCACCATTGTCTAGTCCGAGACCATTCAGACCAACCTTCCAGAATGCTTCCCAGAAAAGATTCCCAAGAAGTCAAAAACCCCGGCAAGCGTACAAGAAAGGTTCGCCAGCCGCTTATCTGATTATAAAAAGTCATACGTTATCTTCGCTTCAAAGGATCACTCAATAGGACTTTTTCGATCGAAACGACTGGTTGATTTGACGGTCGGTTCCCAATCTTCGACATGTTCATGCGAATCATCGCGTTGGTGCATTTCGTGATCGGTTTGAATTCCTGAAGGGGAATCATCCGAAGTGATGTAATCGTCGTCTTGCTCTCGATCATCCGACTCAACTACCGGTCGACGATACGGAACAAACAAAGCGGCATGCTTGGGGCCCGTCTGCGGGAAGCTAACCACGAAATTGTATATCTGTGGCAGAATCGGATGATCAATTGGACGATCGTCCAGTGGAAGCGGAGCGAAAAACGAACTCAGGAATACTTGTGTCCCAACGATAACCATCATCAAAAGAAGCCAAGCGTATAGCGGCATTGCGACCGAATCCCAAGTACCAAAAATCTGCGAGTTCTGTGCTGCCGATAGACAAACCAGCCCTCGAAAAATCGACCACCATGCAACAGCGGAAAGGCCCGACATCGCAGTCAAAATCAGCGACTGTCGAAGAATCACGCTGGTTGCTAGAGCCAAGCCAATCGGCCCCGCGATCCCCGCGAAGTTATTCGATGAAGCCATCGACGTAATCTCGCCACCAACGAACTGAAATCCTAAATCGCGAACTCCATACGAGATGGATGCCATATCAAAGAACGTCGATGCAAACCAAATCGCGATAAGATTAATGTTCGCATAAAAGTTATCAGCAAAAGGCCCTGACACAAGCAACAACGGAGCCACAAACGCTGCCCCCAGAGATACGCATCGCAAAGCTGTCTCGCCGGTCAGTCGCAAAAGAGACCAAAATGCAAGACTACAAGTTACCGCAAGTGCTGTTGGCCAGACCCATATGGTGAAGCCTCCTTGCACCAAACTCAGAGCAGCAAAACCAACGCTTGCCAAGGCGATCACCATTGCGGTAATCATTCGCAGTTGACTTGGATCGCCGTCACGTTCGCCACTGGTGAACCCGACCGACAATCCGATCGTCGTAAAGAATAAGGACGAAACAACACCTAGATTTTCCCAGATCGCAGAAACGTTACTGAGCACACCCGATAAACCAAAAGCGAACAAAGCGACCGCGACGACTTCCACCCAAATACCAAAGGTAGACGGCTTCGATAGAGCATGCTCTTCGAATCCCGATTCGATATTTACTTCCGATGACGCGAGGGTACCATCGACGTCGCTTTCGTAGTCGAATCCTTCGACTAAAACGTTACGAGTGCTGGTTGTTGGGATATTGCTCAAGATGGATTTCACTCCTAGGTTCTTTACTATCTGTCGATTGTGATTGCCTGGGCTAGTTCTCGTCAACCCAATGCCAGCCGGATATGAAAATAAAATTCATGAAGGCCAACGAAATATTGTTACAAATCAGATAACACCGTCATAATGCAAAGCCAACCAAATCAGCCCGAAGAATGGACCGCCTATCACGAGGCCGGCCACTGTGTCGTCGCAGTCCTACTAGGCGGAAAAGTCGAATGGGCGACAATCGCTCCAGATCACGACGATGGACCGTTTCGATGGGGGGACGTGCGCGTAAAATGGAAAGGACGACCGCGATGGGTCGCGCAATCACTCGTTTACCTAGCCGGGCCAGCCGCAGAGCTCGTTTATCGTGAAGAATCCCTTCATCCAGCTTTTATTCCTGAGTTTGCAAACGATTGGAATTCGGCTTGGGAAGCTTCGATCGAAAGTCAAAAATCCGATCAAGATCGCTTAAAACTACTCGAAAGACTGTCGGATGAGCTTTATCAAATCTTAAAAAGACAAGATCATTGGTGCGCAGTCGCAGAGATTGCAGACCTTCTACTGGCTCACGAAACGATCGAGTATGAAGAAATACATGAAACCGTTCACCGCTGGATTGACGGATAGATGCTCAATCGACATATAGCTTATTGCACCAACGTCCACGCAGGCCCCGACTGGGCTACCGCCGTTAGCAATCTTCAACAATACACCGTCCCCATTCGCGAGTCGTTAGTTCGCTGCGGTGCATGGCAACCCGAGGAGCCGATGGGCGTTGGGCTGTGGTTGGCTGAACCGGCCGCAGCAGCCGCCGTTGCAGGTGGAGCCGTCGCAGAATTGAAAGCTTGGCTTGCAACGCAACAGTTGGTCCCATTCACGATGAATGGTTTTCCACAAGGTAACTTCCACCAAGCAATCGTGAAGCATCGTGTCTACCAGCCGACATGGTGGGAAGACGAACGTCGCATTTACACAGACTTGCTTATCACTATTCTCGACCAGTTGCTTCCGGCAGGCGTCCCAGGATCCATATCAACTCTGCCAATCGCATGGGGCTTTCCCAAGCCAACTCAAGATCAACTTAAAAGGGCCGCTAACAACCTTTGCATGATTGCGGACCGACTCGATCTACTATTTCAGGAAACTGGTCGATGCATCGTCTTGGCAATCGAACCCGAACCCGGTTGCTACTTAACCGACAACTCATCCATGCGAACATTCTTTCGGGAGTACCTTTTTCAGGATGCTTCGCAATCTGAAAAGCGGCGAAGGCACCTCACCGTCTGCCATGACATCTGTCACGCAGCCGTCATGCGGGAAGATCAAGCTGTCGAATTCTCGAAACATCGTGAGGAAGGTCTTCGTATAGGAAAAGTTCAAGTATCGTCTGCCATCAATATCGATTGGGATTCAATCGCAGCAGACGGTAAACAAGCTACCTTTGATCAACTCAAAAACTTTGCAGAAGATCGATACCTTCACCAAACCACGGTCCAGACCGATAACAAGCCCACCGTACTTCACGAAGATTTACCCGACTTGCTGGCAAGTGTATCTTCACCGAATAAACTTACCGGGAATTGGCGAGTCCATTTTCACGTCCCCATTTTCTTTGACTCCAAAGAGAATGGTTTGGATTCACAAATTTCTTCCGGTACTCCTGCAGCGATAGATCCTGAAGTAGCAAGTGTAAAGTCCTCGATGGATAGCATCGGAATCGGGACGACGCAAAAGGAAATACTTCGGTGCATCGCTTTGTTAGAAAGCGATTTCGCATTTTTCAAGAAGAATCCGAACACCGCTAACGGTATCGCTATAAACGCGGGGAACGAAAATTCGACACCGGATTTCCTCACCGATTTTTTTACAGGACATTACGAAGTAGAAACCTACGCGTGGACAGTCCTCCCCAGAATGTTACGAAAGCAATATTCATTGGTTGACGACATATGTCGCGAACTTACTTACGTCAAGAGCTTATTTTCTAAGGATCTTTAGTTGTGGAACGAATCGCAGTTGTAGGCAGTGGCGTTATCGGTTTAAGTGTTGCTTGTCGATTGGCCGAGTATTCGAATCGCGATATTCAAGTCACGGTAATCACCGGTCAGTCTCCGGGCGCGACAACCTCGGCAGTCGCTGCGGCTTACTGGGCACCCTATTGGATTGGAACCTACAATCACGCGTGGGCTTCTGCGACCCTTCGAGAGCTTCAGCAGATGGCCGATTCGGCAGACTCATCAAAGGGACTTTCGCATTGCGAGTTCCGAGAATGGTTGGACGAGGCCGGACGCGAAGAGTTGCTAAGTGTGATTGATGATGTTTACTGGTGGAGAAATCTCCCCGGCATTCGCTATGACTTAAGTAGACTAGAACAACCAGTCGATCTTGATCTTCCAAAACTTGGCAAGTTCTCCTTTACCTCAGAAGTACGATTTCATTCGGTCGTTGCGCGGATGCCTGACTATTTGTCTTACCTTTCGAAACGAGCATTGGACTCGGGTCGAGTCGCAATCGAACATGCTTGGATTGATAGTTTGGATCCGTTACTGGACTCGTACGATAAAGTTGTAAACTGCACTGGTTGGGGTGCAAAAAAATTAGTCGCGAGAGACCCCGAAACGGCGGCCATGCGATTGCTGGCAGGTCACGTTGTGCGAGTCGAAACAAACGCGTTACCCCAAGGACTGTTGCTCCATCGTGGCCCGTTTAAGCAAAGACCACTTTATATCGTTCCACGACACGGAACAGTCGAAGATGTGATTTGTGGAGGTACTGCTATTGAGATTCATGATGATCTGGACCCACGCGAACCGTTTACCTTCCCCGTCTCCGAAATCTGCAATGAAATCCATGATTTGTGCGCGGCGTTCAGTGATATCGTCGCGGTTGGTAGTCGCTGCGAAAATTTAGTTGGATTAAGGCCAGTTCGAAGTTCATTGCGAATTGAAAAGGATCCGCAACACGACCGAATGGTCCACTGCTACGGTCACGGTGGCTCTGGGCTAACACTCTCGTGGGGAAGCGCTGATGAAGTCATGAAGTTGCTCGGATACGCGCAGGCATAGAAATTTTGACACTCCTCACTTATCGCCTTTATTGGACTGAAGCTTGTATTCGTAAGCCCTGTCCCTTCGTACTCGTACTCAGCCATCGGCGGTACTCGTACTCGATTTGAATTGCGCCTAGAATCACTCCACCGAGTAGGACGATGAGTACGACTGAAGGCAAAATTAGGTGGCGTTCGCCGAGAAGTATCAATTTTTTTCGCCGCTGATTTCACGTTGGCTGCTTTCGGCGATCATGTGTCAGGATGACACAAGCGGAAGTGTGCAGGTGAGTACATTTGTGAGCATGTCCAAAGTTCTTGAGCCAAGCGAGACAAAAGAGTGAAGATGTTTTGGCTATGAACCGATTTTTCTAAGGAGACAGAATATACCGCGGCTTTGCTTTCCCGCTGATTAGTTTATAGCCGCTTAGTTTTACCACTGCATGACACGGAAGTGACCCAAAAATGAATGCACGATGGTTGTTAGTTTTAGTGGCAAGCAGTCTGATCGTCATTTCAGGCGTCCGAATCATTGCTAATGATCGGTTCGCCGTCGCACCTCGTCAGGACGAACCTGTTGCAGGTCTCATGCTTGCCAAGCTAGCCAATTCACAACGCATCCTGACCGGTTTGGTATCCAAAGATTTTGCTGAAATCAAACGGGGAGCCGAAGGGATGCAGAAAGTTTGCGACGCTTCCCAGTGGGAGTCCAATCCAGATTCAATCTACGGTCAATATCGAAGCGAACTGCGTCGGCAAGCACTCAGGCTAACGCAACTTGCTGACGAGCAGAATCTAGACGGCGCGGCTTTTCATTACATGCAAAGCGTTGCCACTTGCATCAATTGCCATCAACATTGCCGCGATGTGTTGAGAATTGCGAGCTTTCCGGGACCGGCCAACCGCGTGATTTCAATTCCCACCAGCCAAGAAGAGGCGGATTGGACTTCGATGCCAACCATGCGGCGCTAGACTTAGTGCTGCATGCAGCTTAGATTTTTGGGTAGCGGAGTTCTTAAGAATTCCGAAGTTGATGGGACCAATTGCCAACCCTTCGGCATGCAGATGTCTCACGACATCTGCTACAGTTCCAAATTCCCGGAACTAAGTTGAGCCGTCCGACACAAGAATTATTTATCTAGGCCAATCTCATCGGCTTTAACACCCGCGCGATACGTAGAGTAAACGAATACGGGAATCGCAAGGCTTCCAAGGCTCTGCTCGATCAGTGGTTTAACATCGCTCCACGTTAGTCCACCTACGCCAGTTGCCAACGCGGGCAGGGCCAAGCTTGTAACACCGGATTTCTCGATGTCGTGGTGGAGTCGGCGTAAGGCATGATTCACATTTGCCAAGGTCGCCTTTCCGGGCCTTGATCCATGTGTATGCTCGCCATCTTGAGTCATGAGGTTAAATATCCTCGCTCCGCCGGTTCCACCCCACATCCAAATCTCTCCTGCTTTCGGATGCGATTGGTGTGCGTAATGCCGAAAGTCCTTCGCCATTGCAGGCCATTTTTCGCGTAAGGCCAAAGCCAATCCCGAATCAAAGTGGTCGTTAGGTGCCACCCCGTGCGCGATCGCTTGGGCTGACGATAAAAGAATGTCACCAGTTACTTCGTGAATCATATATATGCCTTTGATACTTGTGTCACCTTCAAAACCCTTGCTTGAGCAAGTATCTTCAAATAGTGCGAATACCATACCAAGAGTCCTGGGGTTAACACGGAGCCAATTGATATGACACCGAATGATGACGATGATGGGTTGTTAGAACGACTCGGCGGTCCTCAAGGGATCCTGGCGATCGTAGACGACATGTACGGTCGAGTGTTGAAAGACGACGAACTTGCACCCTTCTTCGCGTCTACTTCGATGGAACGTCTCCGTCAGATGCAGTATGAATTTATCGTCTCTGCGTTCGGTGGTCCCATCGCTTATTCTGGAGCGGAGATGGCCGCCGTCCATCGCGGCCGTGGCATCACCGGAAATCATTTTGCTCGTTTCTGTAGTCATTTCATCGATGCCATGGAAGCTCGAGGTGCAGATGCACGCGATCTAGATCAGGCGCTGATTCGATTGTCAATGTTCAAAGATCGCGTAACAGGCGAAGGCAGTATCGGGGCGTAGTGAAGCAACTCAGCTAATTCCGCTTTTCGTGTTTGACGAGCAAAAATGGTCCAATCAGATCGAGAGTACCTTCGTCGTTTTTCTGTGCGCAACGACGGCGGATCGATACTGGGCACGGATTGTTATAGGACACGAAGAACGCGGACGACACGGAGAAGAATCGTGCGGGTGGTAGTAGAGTACTTGGAAGGTCTCTGATGTTTTTCTTTTAATCCGAGTGGTCCGTGCTTTCCGTGTCCCATAAACAACTGGCGAGTGTTTATCGCTTTGTTGTTGGGTTGTGGGATTGTTATAGGACACGAAGGACGCGGATGATAAGGATAGGACTCGTATGGTAGGCGATTATTGATTCGTTTCTTTGTTGACAAATAATGTAGCCTTGGCGTCACTTTCGTAAAGTTTAGCCAAGGCTACAAACTCAAGACAAAGTGAAAACGAGAGTCGAGCGCCGATGTTACGTCGAAAGTCTTGTCCGAGTCAGCGTAGTAGATTTATTGCATTTACGCTGGTTGAGTTGTTAACGGTGATCGCGATCATCGGGATTTTGGCTGGGTTGTTATTGCCGGCGATACAGCAGGCTCGTGAAGCAGCACGAAAAATGCAAAATGTGTCGAACATGCGGCAGATTGGAGTTGCGATTGCAAATTACGAAATTGCAATGAAACGCATTCCACCAGGCTATTGCGTCGACATGACTCTGGCGAACCCGAACCCAGAGACGCTGGATAACGGTAACGGTTGGGGATGGGGTTCGTTTCTTTTGCCGCATCTGGAACAAGCTGCGACCTATAACAAGATTGATTTTTCCAGGCCGTGTTGAGACCCTGCTCAATCACAAGTTGTCAAAACTCGGATACCCGTATTCATTAATCCGAGTGCCGAAAATATTCGCTGCCTGGTGAATGTCAAAGATACAAGTGGTCGAGTCCTCGCTGAGTTTGTGAGATCTCATTATGTCGGGAATGCCGGACAAGACGAACCGTGGGGTTACGATCCGCCATTGAGCGATTGGTCGGACATTGCTAGCGGGCCGTTTTATCGCAATTCGGATATTGGCTTTTCAGCAGTAACCGATGGTCTGTCAAATTCGATCTTTGTCGGCGAGCACACAACCATCAGCGACAAGACATGGGTGGGCGTTGTGAAAGATGCGACATGTTGTCCCATTGATCCACAGCGATTTCCCTTTACCGAATGCGATGCTCCGGCCACTTTCATGCTTGCTCATTCAGGGCCTGCAGAAGATGAACCTGGGATTGTTCATCCGCCATCGTATCCAACGTGCCACGTGTGCCAGCAGTATGCACCATGGACCACACGCGGCGGTTTCGTCTTGCTGGGCGATGGCTCAGTCCATTTTGTTTCCGCGAGGGTTGATCTCGATATTTGGGCGGCATTGTCAAGCATGAATCGTGGCGAATCAGAACCAGGTGTATCGCTTCAATGACAATCAATCGCAAAAGCTTACTCGGGCTGATGTTGTTCTTAAGTACAATGACGGGTGCTTCCATGTTCGTTGGTTGCGAGTCAACGCCCTCGGTGACAAGCCCCGAGTCGCAAGAGTTGATCTTACGGTTCTACACAAGCTGCAACACCAAGAACCCCGAGCGACTTAAATCGGCAATCGAAATCTATCGCGGGTTGATAGATAAAAACCTAATTTCACCGCGAGAACAAGTAAGCTTTGACGAAGTCATTACACTGGCCGAGAAAGGTCGCTGGCGAGATGCAGCAGACAAGGCATTTGAGTTTTCGCAATCGCAGGTTCGATAGTTGCGGAGTGGGCTGATGAAAAAAGGCATTTTTCCTGAGCCGTGAGCTAGCTCCGGGTTCCCCCCGCGAACTTTCCAACAATTCAAACCATCGATCGCCGCATGTCACCCGTGGCTAGCGCTCAGGGCTTCATCCACACAACGGCGTTTTCTACTTTCGCTTCAAGATGTAAACAACGTCTTCGGTACTTTCATCGACTTCGATAGTCTCATTAATATCGTAGCGAAAGTCGTAAGCCTCTTCGATTTCCCAGTGTTCGGTCTTCGCGATCATGCTCTCGAATTGCTTGAAGGTATAAGATCTGAGCACAAGGCAATCATCGATTCGCAGTTGCTCGGTGGGGCGATAGACATCGAAGCGAAGATTAAATCGTTCCACGCGATTCTTGGGATCTTTGTCGCGAGGCCACATATGCGTGTTGATCATCAGGTGTCCACGTCGCGCGGACCATCGTTCTTCGTCGGTTGCTTCGCCAACAAGAGGGGTCAAGTGAAAACCGAGCGCGTAGATTCCCCCGGGTCGAATGGCTTCACCCAAACAACGGAAGTGCGCTAACGTTAGCTTCTCAGTACTAAGATGCCGAAACGAGTTGATCGTATTGAAGGCCGCATCGTATGGGCGATCAACTTTGAAGTCCGTCATATCAGCTACCCAAGCGGACTCAGGAAGGCCGTTTTTTGCGAGTCGTTTATTGCAGTAGTCGATGGCTTTTTCATTGAGATCCAAACCGGCACATTCGTGGCCTGCTTTGGCCATACGGTAGATCAAACGACCGGTTCCGCATGCTGGTTCCAGCATGCGGAGGCCTTGGGTTGGCTTGCTTGACTTCGAGGATTTTTTCTTTGCTCGTGTTACGTGCTTAGCAAAGGCGGCTTCTAGGAACTTGAATTCGGCGGCCCAATCGGCTCCGAAGATCAAATCGTAGTAGGTTGGGTAATCGTAAATGTTGCCTTCGATGGTTTTGATGGTCATGGGAGTCGTGGAACGGTAAATATGGGATAGATAGGACGACTAATTCAGAGCAGTGGCGAGTCCAAGCAGACTTTCCATCGTCTTGAATCAGTTGTTGCTAATCGTCTATGGAAGTCACCGGTCGTGCTAGCCCACTGCAATTTCTCACCAAATTGCGATCGGTGTAGTCATGTCGAATACGGCGACATGCTAGGGGAAATGCCATGCAAAGTTTACCTAAAGCGATTTCTGAACGAATTATCGAAAATTTTTGCAAATAAATTTTCGGATTTTTGTCCGTAATTACCAGATGATCGAATTCTTGTCTTCCTTTGCGAGGCCAACTGCGGGAAAGCGGGCTCCATTAAGCCCAATCCAGCGTGTGATTTCCCTGAAAAGCTTGCATTTGCATGGAACGCTCGTTGCATCTTCAATGGATTAGCGGATGGATTCTTCACATTGAATGGATCGGTTTTGCGTCTCTTCCCTTTTCCAACTTGCCAGCACATTGGCTGGCGAACCATGACTCCCACTACCTCAGTTAGGCATTTGTCTGACGAATTTCGCTCGATCGCTCATTGCGCTCGAAGCGTTTGGAGCATGATTCCTGGTAGGCAAAAGTGGATGCTCATCGGTGCGGCCTTGCTAATGGCCATATCAAGTTTCACCAATATTGTTTCGGCGCTCATGCTCGGAAAGATTGTCGACACGATTCAGTGGAGCAAGACTTCTGGAGTTCAAGAAGCTTCCGCGACCGGGACAACTCAGATTATCTGGATATTGGGTTTGATTGGATCGATGTACATCGTTCGCGAAGTTATCAGCGTGACGCGTCGTGCGATGGTCGAACGAAGCTGCAGTCGGGTCAACCAAGACATGCAGCTTCAGTTGATCAATCACGTTCTCAAGCTTGATATGCAATCTTTGAGCGGAGAAAAGATCGGTGCGCTGCACGGACGAATTCTTCGTAGCGTTGATGGACTGGTTCGATTTGTTCGCTTGATGTTTTTGGACTTCGTTCCGGCTTTGCTCACGGGCGGCCTGGCTCTGACTGCGGTACTTACGAAACAGCCGATTCTAGGATGGCTGATGATTGGCGTGATTCCCGTTTCGGTTTACCTGACGCTGCGACAGTTGAACAATCAAAAAGGAATTCGTCTTCAGTTGATGCGCGATTCCGAGCAGATCGACGGTACGATCGTCGAACAGCTTCACGGAGCCGAATACCTACGAGTCGCGAACACTTACGTTCAAGAGTTGCAGCGGCTTCAGGGTGAAATGGAACGACGTCGCAAGCGAGAGGTAACGCACCATTTCCAGATGTCGCTTTACGGAAGCGGGAAGGCTCTGAACGAGGGGGTCTTCCACGTGAGCGTGCTCGCACTCGCAAGTTATCTTGCTTTCCAAGGAACCATTACTGTCGGCGAGGTGCTTGCTTTCTCAGTGCTATTCTTGAACGTCATGGCCCCGCTGAACGAAATCCACCGGGTGATCGACGAAGGTCACGAAGCGAGTTTACGATTAGCGGATTATCTCGACCTAGTAAACAAGCCAGTAGATCGTTCGTTTAATGTTATAGATGAACATGTATCAGACCCTGAGCCGACGACGCTAGCCACGGGTGACGCCCAAAATAATGACGCTAAAAACAAAATTGATGCAAAACTGAATGCCGCGTTCGCATCGAGCAGCGACGGATCCAACGATCAGTACATACACTTCGTCGATATTACGGCTGGTTACAAACTCCACGAAGCGAATCGGAAGCCCGTCTTGAGCGATTTGTCGTTGTCGATTGCTCGGGGTGAAACGATCGGTGTAGCGGGAGCGTCGGGATCTGGCAAATCGACTTGGATCAAGGTGTTATTGCGATTGCTTCATCCGGCAAGCGGACGCTTGATCGTTGGTGATCGCGATATCGACGACGTTTCGCGAGCGTGGATTGCTGAAAACGTTGGCTATGTAGGCCAGAACCCATTTGTATTTTCCGGAACCATTGCTGCAAATATTACCTACGGTTGTAACAATGTCGAACAGTCGCAAATCGAAGTGGCGGCGAAAGACGCATGCTTACACGATGAAATCATGCGGATGAACGGTGGTTACGAAGCACATGTTGAAGAGATGGGTCGAAATCTTTCTGGTGGTCAACGACAACGTTTGGCTTTGGCACGGCTAATGCTTAAAGATCCTCCGGTACTGATCTTGGACGAAGCGACTAGCGCGCTGGACAACATCAGCGAACGACATATTCAAAGAGCCTTGGCAAATAAGGCGAAACAACACACGACAATTCTCATTGCCCATCGACTTACCACACTCAAACACTGCGATCGGATCTTTGTCTTCGACGAAGGCCAAATCGCAGAAACAGGTAACTATGAATCGTTGACACAGCAAAACGGAATCTTTGCTGAACTAGTTCGTTCAGGCGAGCATCCAGCCGCTTCGCAGACTACTCCATCTTCTCAGGCAACTCCAGCACTCGCCGGTATCACCTAACCAAGTATTTTTTCAGACAAAACTTTCCAAAAGCTATTTAAAAAGCCTTTTCCAACTCTTCCTCAAAGCCCTAGAAACTATGTCACCCACTGAAGTCCTTGTTCCCCAAAACTATTCCGCGAGCTACTCGGTTACGCGTTCTGCTGTCGGTACCCATTCGTCCATGATGGTGGATGATGAAGTAATGGTGGTCGACACCCGCTCCAAAATTTCTCCCGCTCAAGCCGTAGATTCGAAGCTAGTACAAACCTCTCATCGAGCTGAAGAGTATAATCGCGGGACACACTTTATCCGCAAAGCTGGTCGGACCTCCAAACTTCAGTAATATGTTCCGTAAAACGTACTGTTAAGTGAATTAACGTTGGAAGTTCGGCCGCGAGACGCCTGCTTCTTTGAGTCTGACTTTGGTAGATCACACTGCTTTTCCAAACGCTAATCATCCCGTGGCCTCATCCCTTTCGATCGAAGCCTTCGCGACTCGGCTGGCCGCCGAATTGCCCATCGACATTCACGCGAGAAGTCGCGAATCGGAGTTCCGCCGACAAGTCTTCCAAGGCGCCCGCGACATTCATGCAGCCTACCAGCTCGCGATTGATTCGCTTCGAAAAGGGGAAGCGATCAGCCCGACTGCCGAGTGGCTTGTCGATAACTACTATGTTATCGAAGAGCAGATATCTGACGTCGAAGATCTGCTGCCAATAGGGTTTTTGCGCAAGCTTCCTCGCACCGCAGCCGGTTTTCCTCGAATTGGCGAATTGACGCGGCAGCTTCTGGCTTACAGCGGCAGCGAACTTGATGAGCCGACTATCTTTCGCTTCATCGAAGCCTTTCAATCCGCCTCGCCACTATCGATTGGTGAGTCATGGGCGTTTCCAATTCTTTTGCGAGTCTCGCTGATTGAAAATCTTCGGATGGTCGCGATCCAGACCACCAACGCTCAAGAATGCCAACGAGATGCCGAGCAACGGCTGGCCATTTGGCAAGCGCGACGCGTCTTTGATCTCGGTGATAAAACGTCACTTCATTCGTCGCCGACTTTGGTCAAAATGCTCGACCTTCTCGGGGCCTCGGGCGATTTAAGCGATGTTAATAACGGCGACACAAACGAACAGTCTAAGGCAAGTGATCAATCGCCTGACGACGGCATCTTTGTCGATCCGAACGTAGCAACTTCGGTGACTTCCGAGTTATCGTCGCCGCCGTCTTCATTGTCAAACACGCATTCGACGACCTCGCCATCTTCCAATCGATTGGTGGACGATCCTCAGTTGGCGATTCTTGCGCTTCGACAGCACGTAAGTTCCTTGGGATGGGATCTCTCGGAGTTGGCGCGGCTGGAACGCCATCGACAGGCAGCAGGACAAGTCCTAATCGGTAACATCATCACAAGCATGCGGTTGGTCGCTGGGTTGGATTGGATGTCGTTCTTCGAGCGAATCAATCATGCCGATGCAGTGCTGATGAAAGACCCTCTAGGAATCTATCCTAAGATGGATTTTTTGAGCCGAAACGAATATCGAAAAGTCGTCGAAGACATCGCAAGGCAATCTCGTCAAAGTGACGTTGCTGTTGCAGAGACCGTCGTCGAAATGGCGAAAGGCTTTGTGGCAGCAACTGAGCCGATGGCGCTAGCCACGGGTAAAACCGTCGCGGCAACACCCGAGCCGATGGCGCTAGCCACGAATGTTGACACTGCTCAAGGTGTAAAGATAGCATCAAATTTAAAGGTAGCACCCGAGGCTAGCGCCTACGGCTCAGTCTCAGTTGTTGGGTCGCACGTTGGCTATTGGCTTGTCGGTGATGGGTTGGCTGACTTGATGGACAAGCTTGCTCTGCATGCTTCACCTTCGCAACGATTGCTGGAGAATATGCGGCGGCATCCGCACACAGTCTACTTCGGTGGATTGGCTGCAATCACGCTGTTCGTCTTGATTACCATACTATGGTTCACTGCGACCGCTTCTCTTTGGTGGCCAATCGCGATTTTGATTGCACTACTGGCAGTGCTTCCGGCATCTGATGTTGCGATGTTGATGCACAGCATGATGATCACGCGACTGTTCAAGCCGAAGAAGCTTCCGAAGCTTGCTTTTCGAGATGGAGTACCGGAGGAGTTCCCCACGATCATCGTCGTTCCATCAATGCTCTCGTCGATTCGAGAAGCTCGGTCGCTCATCGACAAGCTGGAGGTCCACTATCTCAACAATCCTGACCCATCGCTTTCGTTTGCGTTGCTGACCGACTTTTCGGATGCACCCCAACCGAACATGCCAGACGACGAAGAAAAGCTACAAGAAGCCATCGCCGGTATTCGTCGATTGAATGCCAAATATGGAAAAGCTCAAGGGCCGTTTTATCTCTTTCATCGAGCTCGACTATGGAATCCATCCGAGGGAGCTTGGATGGGCTGGGAACGGAAGCGTGGCAAGCTAATGGAGTTCGGTAAGTTGCTGCGTGGCGACTCTTCTACTTCCTACGTTGTTCAAGAGGGAGACCGTCAAAGGTTAGCTCAGTTCCACAATCCAACACGCCATCCATTTGTCGTGACTCTCGATGCCGATACGCAATTGCCGCGAGATTCCGCAAAGAAGATGATCGGAACGTTGGCTCATCCGTTGAATCGACCACATTTGGGTCGTGGCAATATTGTGCGCACGGGTTACTCGATTTTACAGCCACGCGTCACGATTCATTTGGCTGATGTAACTGCAACGCGTTACGTTCGCGTCATGGCTTCTTCGGCGGGGCTAGATCCGTACGTAACAGCAGCATCCGACGTTTATCAAGATCTTTTTGGTGAAGGAAGTTTCACCGGTAAAGGGATCTATGACTTACACGCCTTTGAACGAGCGGTCGACGATGCGTTTCCGGAAAATACCATTCTTAGCCACGATTTGATCGAAGGGTGTCACGCTCGCGTTGCTGTAGTGAGCGACATAGAAGTCTTCGATGGCTACCCGCTTCGTTACGACGCCGATGCAAAGCGGATGCATCGTTGGGTTCGCGGCGACTGGCAGATTAGTCCGTGGCTTTTCTCGAAAGTTCCGTACGTCTCGGGGACAAAGCCAAATCCTCTATCAATGCTGTCGCGTTGGAAAATAGTCGACAATTTGCGACGCAGTTTGGTAGTACCTTCAACCCTCGCGATGCTGCTGGTCGCTTGGTTCGCGGCCTCCGCGCAAGCTTACTCGTGGTCGGTCGTCGCGATAGTCATTGCCTTGTTCCCTGCAATCTTGGCGATCGTTGGCGGAACGATCGATTGGGTTCTCGGCTATCGTCAATTGCGTAAGCCACTCGCGGTTCTTTCGCACATGGCAAAGCAGTGGTGGTTCACCATCGAGCAATGCCTCTATTCGGCGATGCTGCTCCCGCACAAAGCAGTTCAAATGGTCGATGCGATTATTAGAAGCAACTATCGCATGCTAGTTTCAAACAAGAAATTGCTCGAGTGGGAAACAGCACAAGCAGCCGAATCGCGCTTGAGTAAAAAGCGATGGGCAATTTATCAACAACTTTGGTACTTGCCGATGCTTGGTCTAGTGTTGGCGATATTGCTTCCCGGCAATAGTCGGCTTTACGCCTTGCCCTGGATTGTCGGTTGGATCCTTGCTCCTTGGATCACAGACCAAATCAGCCGTGTAAAGGTCGTCAAGAAGACCGCCCTCTCGGCCAAGCAACGAACTGAACTGCGCGGCGTCTTGTCGGCAACTTGGGGATTCCTGGAGCAGTTTGTCGACCAAGCGGGTAACTGGCTTCCTCCGGATAATGTGCAGGAATACCCAAGCGAAAAAGTCGCGATGCGGATTTCGCCAACCAACGAAGGATTGTTTCTCGTGTGCGCTCTGATCGCGCGAGACTTTGGTCTTATCGGCATAGAGAAGATGGTTGCGCTCTTAGAAAAGAACGTTGCATCGTGGAACGGTCTGTATAAGTATCGAGGGCATTGGCTCAACTGGTATGACACGGCAACATGCTCGACCCTGCCACCGCGGTACGTATCGACCGTTGATAGTGGGAATCTCGCGGTTTGTCTGATGACGCTGCGGACTGGCTTGGAAGACTATCTCAATCGACCGATATTCGGAGAATTTTTAACAGTCGGAATACGTGATTCAAACGCGTGGTTGCTGGCGCATCTTGAGCGTATTGACCGGCAAATCACTTCCACATCCGATCCCCTTTCGGGAGTATCGCAAACAGTCCGTCAACTCCTTGCGGAAGTCTCGAAACAACTTCCCGCCAATGGAAATGAACCACTTGGCTGGCTGAAGCAAGGCGACACGATCCGGCCTCTGGTGGAGAGCCTTCGTCAGATCGAAGGGCAAGCCATGGCGATCGATCAGCGTAATTTGGCTCGTAAGATTCGCCTCTATTGCGATCGCGTCGATGGTGTCTTGGGAGACATCCGGAAGATACTTGGATGGCTGTCTCAAGATTCAATTCCTGAGTTTGTTCGCACTTCTTATAACCAAGCGATGAGCCTAAGTTCGATTGCGAATCTCAATCTGACTCATAAGGATTCGTTGAATTCCGTCCCTGGGTTCACCGAGTCGGTTGCGTTTATCGATTCGTTGAAACATCGAATGAAAGTTCTTTCGGATTGGTCGGAAGAGTCATTGATGCAGATGGATTTTCGATTTTTATACAATCCGCACCGTAAGCTTTTCTCGATCGGTTTCAACTTGGAAACAGACGAACTCGATCGTTCGCATTACGACCTGCTGTGCTCCGAGTCCCGTTTGGCAAGTTACTTTGCAATCGCAAAAGGGGATGTTGAAAGTAATCACTGGTTCCAGCTTGGACGTAAATCCACCATCGCATCAGGTAAGTACAGCTTGATTTCCTGGGGCGGCACCATGTTTGAATACTTGATGCCTCCCCTGTTTCAAAAGAGCTACGACCTTTCGCTCATCACTGAAACTTGTCGAGCTGCCATTCATCATCAGCAGGAGTACGCCAAGTCGCGGGGTGTTCCTTGGGGTATTTCCGAGTCTGGCTTTTCTGCCATGGCTAAGAATTCAGACTATCACTACCAATCGTTTGGTGTTCCAGGACTTGGCTTGAAACGCGGACTGGCAAAAGACCTCGTTATCTCGCCCTACTCGACGTTGATGGCGGTTCCGATCGATCCGGAAGGCGCTTACGAAAACTTGCGTTGGTTGCGTGCTGAACAAGGCGAAGGGGACTGGGGCTTTTATGAAGCGATCGATTACACCCCATCGCGACTTCGACGAAATCAAAAGGCAGCGGTTGTCCAATCTTATATGGCGCACCATCAAGGAATGGCGATCCTTGGGCTTGCAAACTATTTGCATGCCGGAAGCATTCAAAAGCGATTCTCAATGCATCCACTCGCCAAGAGTAGTGAGTTGCTCCTCCAAGAAAAACTTCCATCAGCCTCGCACGTAACACAAGTCAATCCTGACGAAGCGGAAGCTCCAGCAATTGCCGTTGCTGACGAGGGGCTGGTCAGTCGCAGAATCTTGGGAGTCGATTCGAAAGCTCCTCGCGTAAACGTTCTCTCGAACAACCTTCCTGGCAACCACACAAGTCTTCTTACCACACAAGCCGGTGGTGGATATACGCAATGGCAAGATCTCCAAATCACGCGTTGGGAACCTGATACAACGCTTGATAATGCGGGTAGCTTCATCTATTTAAAAGACATCGGAACGGGTCAATTTTGGTCTGCAACTTACCAGCCAACACTTGCGACTCCTGACATCTATGAAACTATCTTTTCGATCGATAAGACCGAGTATCGACGTGAACAAGGGCCGATTGAAACGCTATTGGAGATTACCCTTTCACCAGAATCTGCAGCTGAGATTCGGCAACTGAGAATCACCAATCACGATACGGTTGCAAAACATCTCGATGTGACTTCCTATTGCGAGTTGCTTATGGCAAAACCGCGTTTTGTAAGATTTGATCCAACGTTTTCAGAACGAGTTGTCGAGACGGGATATGACGCGAGCAGCCATTCGCTATACGCAGTCCGCCAACCATTCGATTCGCATCTGATTGCCGTTTGCGTGCTGCAGACAATGACCGCTCCACCTAAAGTTGCGGCGACTGTTTCGTTTGAGACCGACCGATCGAATTTTATTGGAACTAATCGCGATACGACTCAGCCCATTGCGATGCAAAGTGATCGACTTAGCAGCACGACCGGCACGACCAAGGACCCGATTCTATCGATGAGATGTCGCGTGGAGTTGCCTCCAGGGGAAAGCGTCACGGTGACCTGGACTACGGTCATCTCTCAATCAATCTCCGAGTCGCTCGCGATCGCTGCGACCTACCATACCCAACGAGGTGTTCAACGTGCCTTCGAACTTTCGTGGGCACTTGTTCCGGTAGAACTGAAGCATCAATCTCTTACCGCCAAGGATGTCCACCTCTTCCAACGCTTGGCGTCTGCAATCTTGTACCCCGAACAAGCCTATCGATATGCGGGCCGCTGCAGTATAGTGGCTTTGCCTTCGCAATTACCATCGCAATTAGATAAGGCTTCGGATCAAGTTTCCGGCGATCTTAGTTCTGCAGACGATGATAGCCAACGCGTTGGTATTTATGCTGCTCAGCAAGATGCCAATCAAGCAAATCGTCCAATGGGACAGGCTGATCTATGGCCATGGAGTATCTCTGGTGATTGGCCAATTTGTTTAGTCGAAATCATTTCGACCGAGCAACTTCCTGCGGTCAAAGAAGTATTACAAGCTCATCGCTTTTTGGAGTCGCGTGGAGTTCGCCACGATGTCGTCTTGCTCAATGCGGCGCCGGGAAGCTACTACGATGGATTGCATGATCAGTTGATCGGATTAATACGCGATATCCAATCCTCGATGGAGGTATCTCATAGCTCGATCTTCCTTCTGCGAGTAAGTGAACTAGGTGACAAGCAGATCGAATTCTTAAGACGCACTGCGACTGTATACATGCCACTCGATTTCGGGTCATTATCGGTCTTTCTCACCAGGTCTCAGTCCGCGATGTTGTCATCGCCCAGTAATGCAGCAAGTATTAGAGCCCCGTTAGAGCAACCTTACGAGTTGAATTCAAATCACGATAATCACTCGGACTTAAAAGTTATTTCGAATTCTTTCATCAGTTCAAATGTTGGGCCCGCAAACGCTGAATCGACGTGGCTCGTAGACTTACCCAGTTATCGAATCACTTCGCCACGAAAAACCGGCTCGACTGATCGTACGGCAGAACGAATTTACATTAGTGAAATTCTCGAAGATGGAACCAAAGCGGTTTGGTTGCTTCCGCATGAATGCAAGGAGCTCAACTGCCAGGTAAGCTTTTCGATGGCTCCAAATGATGCGGTGAAGTTTATCGACGTTGCTATCACGAATAATAGTGATCGCGTGAGGCATCTTTCCGTTACCTATGCCGTCGAACTTGCACTAGACGTTGATCGAGTGGAGAGTCAGCTTCATATGGAAACACAAATCGATATGGAAACCGGGGCGTTGATTGCAAGGAACTCTTATCACAACAGTCGGCCAGAGTTGGTCGTGTTTCTTCAAGTTCTCGCAGCCGAGAGTTCGTTGACCGGTTCGCGAAAAAGTTTTTTAGGCCGCAATGGAACTTGGCAAATGCCAGTCGGACTACACGAGGACCAGCTAGACAATCAAGTCGGTGCAGGGCGGGACCCTTGCGGTGTAATCCAAACCCGAGTGACTATCGATCCCAACAAACAACAAACAGTTCGTTTCCTGCTCGGCGTTGGCGACAATCTTGCACGAGCCTTGAAGTTGCTCCAAAAGTTTCGAAATCATTCTTAGCATCACAAACAACGGATAGGTCTTAAAGTTGTAACTTTGGAGTGCTCTCCTTTGGAGTGCTGTGACTTGTCACAGCTTTCGGGCGAGCGATGTGACGAAAAGAAAAAGCCTCGCGTGATAACTGAACCATTTGTTAGCAAAAACTTTTCTGATTGATCACCGATAGATAAGTCTTAAAGCTCCGCCGAGCCGGAGCAGTCCAAATTTGGAGTGCTGTGACTTGTCACTGCTTTTGGGCGAGCGACTGGACGCAAAATGAAAAAGCTCACGAGATGGATCGTCGTTGGGTTCACGGAGACCTCTTCGATAGATACCCGATAGATAAGTCTTAAAGTTCCGCCGAGCCGGAGCACTCCAAATTTGCTGTTCTGTGCCAGTTATTCGGGTTAAGCCGTTTATGCCGCTGGTTTTCTTGATCGTAGTTCGCTTACACGATTTTGTAACCTACAGTATTTGGAGTAACCGTTGGTGTTACAACAGATACATTTTATCGTCCTGTATTCTCTGCCGATCGAAGGCTTTACGAACATGAAAGATCCTGAATCAAGTTCTCCGATTACAACCATTTTGTCGGTGATAGTTTTGTTTGCCGTCGGCTTCGTCGCAGTTCATTGTTGGTCGGTCAAAGATTGGGTCGCTCTGTCGACGGTTGTTGCAGTGCTGATTGGCGGAATTGCCGGATATCTGTGGGGCATGTGGCGAACTCTTGCATCATCGGTCGGATTCTATGCAGGTTATGCGCTCGCAGAACCCACGGCGGAGTGTTTGATTCCCTATATCGAGGGCCAGTGGAAACAATCAATCGATCAATCGACAGGGCTCATGATTTCTGGCTTCGTGGCGGGAGCCGTTGTAACGCTTGTTCTTATCGTGGTTGGCGCGTTGCTTCGAAGAAACGAAACTTTCAAAGCGTGTGATCGCCGAGCGGGATTTCTCTTTGGCTTAGCGAGCACAAGCGTATCGGCGGCCATGATCTTCTGGGTGTTGCTTGCCGCTGAACCAACTATCGAACAAGCTCGACGTGTTATTCAAAGCAACCCGTCACTTGCTCAAAAAAACGATAAACAAGCGATTGCGATTGAGAAAATGTCAGATCTTTTAGCCGCGTTGAAGAAGAGCTACGTAATGACCGCTCTTTCGCAGTGGAATCCAATTCTCGAAGTCGACTATCTCCGGCAGATGAAAGCCGAGATCGAATCGTCGATAACAAAGCCGATGAACGCAAAGCAATCTGGAAGGGGATTCGCGTTGCCATCTTTTATCAATACAGCGGTCCCTGTCGGTAAAGCACATTGAGATCGTCTTTAGGTAGTTGTGGCAGATTGACTGTCAGGTTTTTTCTCGAACTCTTTTGTCGAGTTGACATACTGCTTTGCGAGCTTGAGTTCATCCAGATCTGATATCCAGCGTACGCTACCTCGCTCTGCCCACCATTGATCTCGATTTTGATCTGAAAGTTCTTTCAGTCGACGCGTTGTCCAATCCTTCAATGCCTCTCGGATCTGCTTGGGGCTTGTGTTGATTGCACGAATGACCAGATGCATGTGGTTACTTCGGCAACTGATCGCGTGCAATGTCCATCGTCGATGCTTACATGATTCCACGATTTGCTTTTCGACGATTCTGCATTCTGCTGTACTAAAAAGACAAACATCCTCTTTCATACGGGACAATGATTCCAGGTCCCGCGATGATGGCGGAAGTTGCCATCCGTGCGTCAGTTCAACCCATCCCCGATCGTCACCGAGAAGCCAAGTACCATGCGTAGGCCAAGTGATAAACAGGGCGATAGGGTCATTCATATTCGAATCTTTTCTTCAAGTACAACTCAGAAATAATCTTTACTTGAGTCCAACCAATAGGCCTTTGTTGTAGCCTACCGACTCGGCGAGTCCTGGAACCGGATCTTTACCGTCCTTCTCATACTCGAAGCCGACTAGCCCTTGATACTTGATCTTTAGCAAGGCGGCGAGGATCGCTTTTGAGTCGAGTATTCCACGTCCTGATTCAATTGGAGTATTCTTGTCACCGAGTGCGGAAATGTCTTTGATGTGTACATCATAAAGTCGGTCTTGGCACTTGATAATCGAATCTGCTGGGTCGACTCCAGCGCGTGCTGTGTGTCCAACGTCGATACAAAGCCCGACGCGTTTGTCGGCCCCTTCGATTGCTCTCATCGCGTCGAATGGAGATGGAAATCCAGCTTTATCTTCTGGTCCATGATTGTGGATCGCAACCTTGATATCGAATTCCTTGACCATTTTATCCAGCAATGGAATCGCGTCTTGACTAGGTGCACACACGATTGTCGAGACTCCAACGTCGCGTGCGAACTCGAAGGCCGCTCGGATTTCTTCTTCGCCTTTCTTCATGGGAACGTTACCGACGCTGAGCGGCGTAATACCTGCGTCGCGAAACATTTGAGCTCGTCGCTTACGTTCTTCGCTTGAGTGCGACAAGTCGATGTGGTTCTTCACGTTCTTAATCGAAACGTACTTCAGTCCAACTCGTTGTATTGCCTTGATCGCTTCCTCGATTGGAAGTTCACGAAGCGTGTAGGTTGCGACTCCTGCCTTCAATCCCAACCATGGATCGGCATCTTCGGAAGAGGCTGATGCTTGCGATGAAAACGATATGGACGGCAGAACAGGCAACGCGAACGCGAACACTCCAGCTTTGAGCAACTGTCGTCGAGGCATTGGTTGACCAAAAAATTGAGTCATCGGTTGGGGTCCTATGGAGAATGGTTGAGGGGAGGAAGTAATGAATTATGATTGGTTACTGCAAACTTGCCAGCCCGCCTGGGGTACTCTTTGAATCAAAATGGGTAAGTCTTTTACGGTCTTGCGGTGGGAGTCTGCTATACTTACTGTGTCGATAACCAACGTGGTCTATGGATTCAGTTCTAGGTCCGATTTGTAAAGGAGAACATCATGGGAAAAGGGAATAACAGTAATAAAAACGACAAAAAGGCGATGAAGCCCAAGCAGGACAAGAAGAAGGGCCCAAAGCCACTTCCAAAGCAAAAGTAAGATCCGAATCGCATTAACTTCGGATGGCTACACGAAGCTTTGCCGAGCTGGAGCGGCCATTAGACCGCTGCTCGGCGGCTGAAGCTCGGATGACTTCCCTGGAGACTTGGCTGTAAAGTCCTTCTTGTAAACCTTGTTTGAACGCAGATTTGACTCGTCGATCTTCGCCCGAATGAAAAGTGAGGATGGCAATCCGTCCTCCTTTTCTCATCCAGTAGGGTAGCTGCCTCAAAAATGCGTCTAGCGATCGAAGCTCATCATTTACAGCAATGCGGAGAGCTTGAAAGACACGACGAACCGTCATTTCCTGATCAGCATCGCTCAGTCTCAATACGCTGGAACGAATTACTTGCACCAGCGCCAATGTCGTTTGAAGTGGCTGCTTCGCGTGGGCAAGCAGAATCGCTTTGGCAATCGTTTCCGCATTTGCTTCATCAGAGTTTTCGAAAAGAATCTGGCTAAGTGTGGCTTGGTCGATCGTGAACAACCAATCGCTTGCCGGCAGTCCTCGCTGAGGATTCATTCGCATGTCGAGCGGCCCGTCAAACTTGAAGCTAAAGCCCCTCGCGGGGTCATCTAGCTGCATCGACGAAACGCCTAAGTCGGCTAACAGAGCATCAACACCCTCGGGGGCTTGCTCGATCAAGAAAGCCGTCAGACCAGCGAAGTTCATCCTTCGCAATTCAATCGATGCATCGTCAGGAACGAGCGCTCGGAGCCGAACTTCTGTTTTGGCCAGCTCGAGCGGATCCGCATCGACACCCAAGAACTTTCCGCCGGGTTGAATTGCCAAAAGCATTTCGCCAGCATGACCACCGTAACCAACTGTACAATCGACAGCAATATTTCCAGGAACTAACTGCAATGCATCAAGGATTTCCGAAACCATGATCGGGCGATGCATACCGGCCGGGGTTTGGCCTCGTTCTATGACCTTTGCGATATCGCTTGGATAGACTTCGGAGCGATGCTCTTTATATTTGTCCTCGAAATTCTGCGGGTTGCGTCCCGAGTATCGGCGGCGGCGTGCGGGTCTATCAGATGAGTTTTCCATCCAAATCAACTTATCGCATTCCACGGGCCTGACATAGAGTCCAAGAGTGGCCTGATGAAAATGAGTTTCTCCTTGAGCCTGATGCTGGGGGGTAAAAAGCTTGCTCTTCCGGCCTTTAATGCGTTGCGCAATTTTGTTTCCCTGACTGTTGGCCACCAAAGCGATTGAGACGCTGAGGGGCGAACCCACGCATCACGAACTTGGGCCTAGTGCCCAACGTTCGCAATATGTTTGGCGTGCTACTGAACGCGGCCACACCCCACTCTCGACGTCAAGATCCAATTTTTAATAGCCCAGCCTCGCGCTGGAATGTAAAGTTGTACGAATTAGACGCTCGTTAAGCACAAAACCATCGCAACGAAATCCTGTGTGATCCCCGAATTCTTAACAGACCAGCGCTAGCCACGGGTGCTATCTGGTAAATTGTGGCAAAACCAAAACCCGAGCCTACGGCTCAGGAAAAACGCCCTTTTCATCAGCCCATCACCAGCCACTCCTTAACTTTCATCTTGAACATTCGCCTTCCAATCGATGAATCCCTCCCAGCGATCATCGATTCGATTCATCGCAATCTAATTACTGTTGTCAGTGCCCCGCCCGGTTCCGGAAAGACCACGCGAGTTGCTCCTGCAATCCTGACAGCTCCTTGGATGCAGCATCAGGCTTCACGAGTCTATCTCCTTCAACCACGCCGACTCGCCGCCAGAAGCGTCGCTGCGAGAATCGCTCAGGAGCAAGGAGTTTCGCTTGGCGGTAACGAGGTCGGTTACCATGTCCGCTTCGAAAAACGTTTCAACCGTTCAACACGATTGATTGTTGCAACCGAAGGAATCTTGTTGCGAAAGCTTCAGGACGATGCCACTCTGGACGGGATTGCCGTCGTGTTGATGGACGAATTTCACGAACGATCTGTCGATACGGATTTGCTATTCGGCATGTTGCGTCAAGTCCAAGCCAACGTGCGCGACGACCTGCGATTGATCATCATGTCAGCCACCCTGGACGACGAATCCTTGAAAGCGACCATCACCCATCAGCCCGGTAACCCTTCGCCGTTCATTCAAGTCGAAGGTCGTCAGTTTCCAGTCACCATCCGCTATCAACCATCGCTCCCCAAGCAATCGATGGTCGATGTGACATGCGCCGCGATTCTCAACGCGGTCGAAAAACACGATGGCGATGTGTTGGCTTTCTTGCCTGGCCAGTCGGAAATATACCGTTCGCGTGACCAGCTTTCCCGAGCGACTCCCGTGCGTGACTGCGACCTCTTCGCCTTGCACGGCAGCTTGCCTCTCGAGGAACAAACGCAAATCATACAGCCCTCCCGTCGTCGTAAAATTGTTCTCGCAACCAACGTAGCGGAAACGTCGCTGACGATTGAAGGGATCCGCGTCGTCGTTGATAGCGGTTATGCTCGAGTAATGCGATTTGATCCGAGTGTTGGCTTGGACCGATTGTGCCTTGAGTCCATCTCGCAATCGTCTGCTACGCAGCGTGCAGGACGAGCTGGCCGAGTCGCTGAAGGATTTTGCTATCGACTCTGGAGCGAAAGCGCTCAGCGGAGTCTTGCAACTCACTTGGAACCCGAGATTCGACGCGTCGACTTAGCAAGTGCGGTGCTCCAGTTGCTTGCTTGGGGGCAACGTGATGTTATGAGCTTTCCTTGGCTCACGACTCCTCGAACCGAAGCAATCGAAGCGGCTCTTAATCTGCTTGAACGCATCGGCGCGATAAAAGCCGGCTCGATCACGCGACTTGGACAATCTATCGCAAGGCTACCACTGCATCCCAGGACTGCGCGGATGGTCCTGGAAGGGAACGCACTTGGCTGCTTGAACTCGACCGCTATCGCTGCCGCGATGCTTGCCGAACGTGACCCGTTTCAATCAAGCCGTTCCAATAATTCGGGTAACAGCGGAACCTTTCGCAAAGGAATCCCCAGCCACGCCTCGCGGCGCTGGCCATCGGATGTCGCTACGCGAGTCACTTGGATCCAACAGTTTGTTATGGGAAGATCGAGCGATGGTCTCGACAAAAATGGAGAAACCTCGCTTGGCACACTTCATCGCAACACAGTCCAATCGATCATGCAATCCGCAAAAGAAATCGAACAGCTAGTCCGATCCAATGAGCCGATCCCTGAGCCGATGGCGCTAGCCACGGGTTCCGACTCTCGTCCAGTTTCCAGTGCGGCACCCGAGGCTAGCGCCTACGGCTCAGGGCAAGCAATCAATTCCGAAGAAGGACTCATGCGAGCTCTCCTGGCCGGTTATCCTGATCGATTGGCCAAGCGGCGTTCGCCTGGGAAATCGTCAGCCTTAATGGTCGGCGGTCGAGCGGTCCAACTGGGCCCCACCAGCGGTGTTCTAGATCCTGACTTGTTTCTGTGCATCGATGTCGATGGCGGCTCCACCGATGCAGTTGTCCGTCAAGCATCCGGCGTGCAGCGTGATTGGTTAGATCCATCATTAATAGAAGAACGAGTTGATCTCTTTTTTCATCCGACTCAACAGCAAGTCGTCGCGCGGCGGCGAACTCTGTGGGGCGATCTAGTTCTCGAAGAAACTCCCGTTGCGATTCCTTCGGAGCAACGTGAGGCGGCTTCGCAGTTGTTGTTCGAGCAAGCACTCAAATCTTGGAGCACGATTTTTCCAAGCGACGATGACAAGATGTTGCGATCGCTTGTCGAGCGATGCCGTTGGCTGAAATCGGTTGCACCCGAGCTTGATTTGCCGGACCTTTCTCAAGCCACGATGGAATCGGTTTGTCGAGAGCTTTGTCGGCAATATCAATCGTTGATCGAGCTTAAAAAAACTCCTTGGATTGATTGGATCATGAATAGCATTTCGCGCGAGCAAATGATCACGCTCAATCGCGAGGCACCCGAACGAATCACGGTGCCCAGTGGTTCGTCGATCTTGATTGAGTACCGACAAGATCAACCGCCAATACTTGCAGTGCGCATACAAGAGATCTTTTCATGGAAGGCAACACCACGATTAGCCATGGGCCGCGTTCCCGTGTTGTTACATTTGTTAGCCCCCAACATGCGACCACAACAAGTCACCGAAGACTTAGCAAGTTTCTGGTCTAGCGGTTACGCGATCGTCAAGAAGGAGCTCAAGCGTCGTTACCCCAAACACGCCTGGCCCGACGACCCCACCACCGCAACCCCAACCGCCCGCACCACTCGCCACTCGTAAGCGATCAAGCGTTCGCCCGATCATCGCGCATGCATACCAGAAGCGAAGCTAGGCCTTATGCCTACGCTTCGCAAAAGGTTTGGCGTGCTAAGAACGAAGCTCCGAAAGCGCGCATCACGACGTAAGCGATCGAGTGCCTCGTGCCCGACGATTGCAAAGGTTTGGAGCGCTAACACGCTCAACGCTGAAGCCCCCGTATGACTAGACGCCCCCCCAACGGAGGTTAGGTTTCCCACAGCTGCGGTGCTTATTTAAGAAAATCAAGGAAATATCCCAGAAATCTTCATAAATAAAGGGGGCTACGTACTTGCAGCGGCGGTTTAGCGCAATCATATTGCCCCTAATCCTAGATTTCCTTCCTTTCTTCATGATCCTCACCTATCTAGTACGCGGGCAATCTCTATGCGCTTTTTCGAACCCCAACAACCGCGATTCGCCGTATTCCTTTTGGTGATTTTTCAGTTCAGTATCGCACCGAACTTGTTCGGACAAAACTATTACTGGGACCCAGATACAGACAATACCGATAACACGACCCTAGGCGTGAACTTAGGCGGTGGTGGTACGTGGGATACTTCTACAGTGAATTGGTGGGACACGAGTGCCAATGACGCTTGGCCAAACAACAACACTGCGAACGCCATCTTCACGTACGCGTTTCCAATTGGGCCCTTGTTTACGCCAACCCCAAACACAGTCACGGTGGCTACCGGCGGCGTTACCGCCAATCGCCTCAGTTTTCATCGCAGCGGTTACACACTAACAGGGGACGCCATCACGCTTGCCGGTACCAACTCAGGGCTTAATGCCCAGATGTTCGAAACGGCAACGATCGGAAATATAATTTCGGGTTCCAACGGACTGCTCAAAACGGGTAGCGGTTCGATACGTTTGACCAACGGGTCGAATGACTACACCGGGACAACTTCTATCCAAGGTGGTTCCATAATCATCAGCAGCGAGTTAGCTTTGGGTGGGACTGGGGCTGTCAACATCACTTCCGGGAATAATGTCCCTTTGAATAATACGCTGTATGGATTCGCGGGCGGCTCTCTTGTGCTGGATGGTACCGCAGCCGGTTTTACTTTTTCGCGTAACATCAACTTCGAAGGCCGTGGCCCACTTGGCGATCGCGGCTCGGCCATTCTGAGTTTGGGTAACAACACGCTCTCGGGCACCGTGAGTTCGGCTGTGAGTCCTCTCCCCTTGTCTCCCACGGCCACCATTCGCAACAGCCGCATCAACAGCGTCAACGGCACTCTCACCCTCTCCGGCACCGTCAACGCGGGCGGAACTTCGGCCACCACCTTCCTGAACTTCGGCGGCGTCAATAGCGCAGGTTCGGGGAACTTCGATCTGACCGGCGTCCTCACCGGCACCGGCAGCATCGAAAAATCCGGTGGTGGCACCTTGTTCCTCAACCCCTCCAGCACCTCCGGCTTCAGCGGGACGGTCCGCACCAGCGCGTCTGGCACCGGCCAAGAAAGCACGACCCGTGTCACCCAGCTCACCGTCGGCGGCACCAGCATCTTCGGCGCGAACGTCGGGACGAATGCTTCCAGCGCCATTGACATGGGCGGCGGCGTGCTTGAGTTCCGCAGAGAGGGCAGCCTGGACTTCAACAGCCTCACCTCCGGCAAGAACGTTTACCAGCGCAGCACGGGCGCGATGTTCGCCGGCCCTGGCGTGGGCGGGGAAGGGATCAACGGCACCGTAACTCTCGGCACGTACCGCGTGGCCTCCAACACTACCGCCACCTTCAACAGCCGCAACGGCTACGGCTTCACGCTGGGGGCTTGGACCCAGGAGAACTCTAACAACAACTTTAGCGTCGCCAACGGTGTTGGGGGCACGCTGCTTTTCACGGGGGACGCGTGGAACAACAGCGACGCCGACCCACGCAATTTGACCTTTAGTGGAAACGGCAACACGCGCATCGCCGGAAGTATCCTGGCGACATTAGGCACGGGGAATGGCAAGCAGGTCATTAAACAGGGCACCGGTGAACTGATTCTCAATGGAACGGGTGGGACCTTTACGGGTGCGACGATTGTCGAGGGTGGCTCGTTACGGATTACGGATTTCCGCTCCATTAACAATAACACCCTCGCCATTCGCCTCGGAAACGCGGGCACCACCGCTGGTAACTTAATCATCGGTGGCACAGGAGCCGGGACCGGGACTGTAGCCGGGCTCACGACGAGCAAGCCTATTCTTTTCAATAGTACGACGGGACAAAGTGCGATCTATGCGAATCAGGCTGGTGCCAATCCGGTGATTCTCAATGGAGCGATCACTACGGTCCTCACGACCGGTAACTATAATTTTGGAGGTTCGAACACGGCCGATAACATTATTAATGTGGCACTCCCTGCTGCCACCACGCCCACTGCGTCCCAAGGTGGTCTGACCAAGGTTGGCGCGGGCACCTGGGTCCTCAATGCAGCCAACCTCTTTACTGGGGGCACCAGCATTCAAGGGGGGACCTTGAAGCTGCGTGCAACGGGGACGGCTTCCAATGTGATTCTGGAAACGGCGACCAACGTTATCACCTTCGGTGCCCAAGCAACCGCCCAAACGGCGGGCGGCACTTTGGAGTTTCGAGGCGCTGCGACAGGGGCGACGACCGAAACTCTTGGGGCGCTCACCCCGACGGCGGGTGCGGGCACGGTCCGTCTTCTGGGGCAAGGTGGATTTGCGTCTAACCTGACCTTCACCTCCCTTGGAGCGACGGCTACCGCTTCCAGTTTGAACTTTGACACGAGCGGCGCGCTTGGCGGCGCGGTCACCCTCACGGGACAGGTTGCTACTACGGCGACGAACCTGCCAGGCACCGCGAGCTTCCAAGGACACTTATACATTAATGGCGCTGATTTCGCCACCACGACGGCCGCTGGAGTGGTTCAGGCTCCCACCTATGTCGCTGCTGGCCCCATCTTCTCCAATGCGTCAACTGCTCTGGTGGGCTCGGTTCACAACAAAATGACTGGATCGTTCACCAACGGAGCGGCAACGGTTTCATCACTTGTGACGAACAACCAAACGCTGACTTTAAGCGGAAACTTGGTGGTCTCCACCGGGGGCATTCTCCAATCCGGCGGCACGGCTTCTATCCTTAGCGATAGCGCCACGTCTCGTTTGATTCAAGGTGGGGCGGCTGGCACCAATGTGGCGATCCGCGTGAACCTCGATACCGACGTGCTGAACCTCGGAAGCGCCGCGAATCCAGTGAACATTTCCAGCACCACGACCGCTGGATTGACCAAGAATGGCGCTGGTGAACTGGTGGTTTTCGGCACCAACGCCCAGACGGGAACGACAACGATCAACGAAGGCACCGTTGAACTCAATGGAACGAATGCGCGTCTCGCGGCTCTTGCGGGCACTAACACTGTGGTCCGCCAGAATGCGTTTCTGGAATTCAACACAGGTGTAGCTTATGCGGCAAACCCCACCGTTGGGACCTTGGATGGGGCTGGGACGGTTCGCAACGTCGGCGCGGCAAATGTCACTTTTGTCCAGACTGGGGCTGGCACTTGGGCGGGTAGTTTCAATCAAACGGGTGCTGGCACGTTGAGCGTAAGCAAGCTCGGAACGACAGGTGCTCCAATCTGGCAGGGCGTCAGTAACTACACCGGTGTCACCACCATTGGCGGAACCACGGGTTCGGTGACGGTGGATGTCCTGGCGAACGGCGGTGTGAACAGCGGCATCGGGGCCTCCAGCAACGCGGCGTCTAACCTAGTGTTCAGCGGCACCACGGCTGGGATCGACTACCGTGGTAGCATTATCGACAACGCACTGACCTTGGGTAGCCGTTCCGCCTCCACTGACCGCCTCTTCACGCTCGCCGCAGCGGCTACAGGTGCCACCCTTTCCAGCTCCGTGTCGAACAACAATGCGATCGTCTGGAGCAATACGGGAGCCATTGTTAACAACACCACGGCGAATGCCACGCTGACCTTCGCAGGAGCCTCGACGGGCGACAACACCTTCAATCCGCAGCTCGTTGACAGTTCGGTCGGCGGCGGTGTTACCCTGGGCGTCACTAAGTCCGGGGCTGGTCAGTGGAACTTGGGCAATGCCAACAATAGCTACACCGGCATCACCACCGTGGGGGATGGCATCCTGGGCCTGAACAGCACCAATGCTTTGCCTGCCAACAGCCCGCTTGTCCTCGGTGCGGCCGCTACCTCCGGCGTTCTCCAGACCTCCGGCACGTTCGCGCGGAACCTGACCACAACGCCCACGGCGGGCACCGGCACCATTACTTGGGGTGGCACCACCGGCGGCGGCGGTTTCGCTGCCCATACCACCCCGCTCACCGTCACCCTAAATAGCGGCGCAGGCCTCACCTGGGGCAGCGGCGGGTTTGTTCCGACCGGTGCGCCACTGGTTTTCGGTTCAGCCAGCGCGCTGTCGGACGTGACCTTCACCAATGCCATTGACCTTGGTGCCGCTGTCCGCACGATCACGGTCAATGCCAACACCAACACCGGCACGGATTTCGCGACCCTCAGCGGGGTGCTTAGCGGAACGGGCGGCGGTCTGTTGAAGAATGGCGCGGCTCCCCTCCGCCTGACCGGGGCCAACACCTACACCGGCACCACCAATGTGGAGGCTGGCACCATCGTTGTCAGTTCCCTGGGCAGAAGTTCCGCCCCTGGCGTCGCTACCAGCGTCGGTCTGAGCTCTGCCACCATGGACAACAGCAACGCCATCGTCCTCGGCAATGCGACCACCACCGGCGGCCTGCTGCAATACGTGGGTGCTGGGGAAACCAGCGACCGGAAGATCCGCCTACGGGGCACCAGTGCCAGCAACCAAATCCATGCTGATGGCTCCGGCCCGCTCATCCTGAGCAATGTGGCCCACGACACCACCGAGACTGGCGACAAGACTCTTTTCCTCCGCGGTTCGAACACGGCTGGCAACATGATCACCAGCCCACTGACCAACAATGTGGCTGGAGTCCTCTCTGTCACCGTGGATGGTGGTGCGACCTGGATTTTGACCAATAGTGGCAACACCTATACCGGTAACACTACCGTCGGTGGCGGAGCGCTCGGCATCGGCGGCAGCGGGGTTATTGGAACGGGCACCGTTGTGTTCGATAACGGCACCATGTTTGCCTACGGAGCGGACCGCACCATTACCAACGCAGTCAGCCTGAACAATGACAGAACGGCGGCTTTCATCGGAGATAACAGCCTCACTTTTACACAGCCCTTGAACTGGCGCGCGGCGGGGAACAACTCGATCCTTAGCAACAGCGTCGCGGCCGGGAAGTCGGTGACCTTCAACGGCGGAGTCACCAACACTGAAATGACTGCCAACCGCGCATGGACCATTGACGGGACCGGGGAGACTGTGATCAACGGGAACTTCACAACCACCACGGCGTTTGGCGTGCGGTTCGACGTGAACGGCGGTGGGACGTTAACGCTTGGCACGAACGGGGCCACCTCGGACTGGAACAAAGCTGGCATTGCGGCGGTTGATGTTGATCGCGGCACCCTGAAATTCTCGGCGAATAATGCCATTCCTACTACCTCCGCAGCCTTCGCTGGCGTTATTCTCAGCCCGGAACTCGCCACAGCAGACACCGCCACGTTGGACCTCAACGGCACCAACCAGACGATCAACGCGTTCACTGTCGCTGCCACGTCGGACGGTGCGGTTGTGATCGACAACACCTCAGCCAACCCGGCTACCCTCACCTTTGGTGCCAACAACACGGTAGTAAACATCACCAACACGGGAGCTCGCACAATCACTGACAGCGGAACGGGTGCGCTCTCTATCGTTAAGACAGGCAACACGGCATTGTCGCTGCCGTCTGGCATGACGATTACGCATCAAGGTTCTACCAGCAGTACCGGCGGCGGTTCTTTCACGATTAACTCTGCAGTTAACGGCACGACAGGACTCGTCGCCAGTGGCAGCAGCACACTAGCCCTACCTGGTGGGCTCACTGCCCCAAGTGTCGTGACAAGTATCACCGTTGGCGGTAGTTCAACCCTCAATCTTTTGGATGGCACGGGTAGCGCGTTTTCTGATCTAACGAGCCTTAGCCTCGGTGCCGGGTCGGGCACTGCCTCATTGAGCTTGAACGTCGGCGATCTCGTGACGGCTGGCGATTTCCTCAATACGGATTCCCTAACTTTGCTCACGGGGGGAACGCTCAGTCTCAACAACACTGTTACGTTCAACATGACAGATACTGGGCTGAACCCGTTAACAACCTACACGCTGCTCAATCTTGTCGATGGTGGCATCACCGCGTTTGGGACTGGTAACATGATCCAAGGTACGACCCCCGGCGGATTCACTGGATTTACTTGGAATGTGACGGATAACCTCGTGCAGATCACGACAGGAAATTTAATTACGGGGGACCTGTTTTGGCGTGGTGCCGCAGGCGGTGGTACAGACACCACTTGGAATGGAGACGCGAATAACTGGTCTCTCAACAAGGCCAACTCTTCGGTCGCGACCAGCACCCCGGGAAGCGGTACGAATGTTGTGTTTGCCATCGATTCCGCCACTGGCGCCGTTTCAACTACACTGGGGCAGAATTTCAAAATCAACGCCCTGACCTTTGAAGCGGGAGCGAGCACTCCGATCTCTGTCACTATCGCCTCGGGGGTTGGCAGCAGCCGCCTAGAAGTCAGAGATGGCGTGGCAATTACCGCTGGCGGTCCCGCCGCCGTCACCATTTCTGCCCCCTTCCGTCTCGGGGCCGATCAAACATGGAACGTGGCCGATACAATCGCGACTCTAACACTTTCTGGTGGTCTCCAGGGTGAAAAGGACGTGATCAAAATCGGTGGTGGTAAGGTAATCATCTCCGCTCCCGCCGACATCGCCTTCAACGCAGGCCTGACCTCCGACTTTACCGTGAATAGCGGAAACTTGGAGATTACAAGCGTCGATGCACTCGGGGTTGCTGGAAAACGGGCGAATGTCGCTGTGAACACGGGTGGTGCTTTCTACTACAACGCAGCGGCAGGGACCGTCGCTAACAACCTGACCCTCGGCGGCGGCACGCTGTCGGCGGGAACTGCCAATCAAATCTACAGCGGTACGGTGAACGTGAGCGGCAACTCGTTCATCAACATGGCCGACCAGAACGGTCCGGTCGCGAATACCGCTCGTAGCATTACGCTCTCGGGTGTAGTGAGTGGGTCGGGCAATCTGACTGTCAACAGCAGCAATGCGGTAACTAGCGGTAACCAGATTAGTGGTACCTTAACATTTAGCAACGCAGGCAACACCTGGAGTGGCGACCTGATAATTGAACGCGGCTCAGCGACCTTCGGGACCGCAGCAAGCCCTGCTTTTACTGCTAACAACGTGCGCTTCAACACGTTTGGCAAAGTGGCCTTCCAGAACACCAACGGTAGCGCGCTCACTCGCACTGGCACGCTGACTTATGCTGCTGGTGCGTTGGGCGAATTCAGCGCCGACAACGTCAGTGGCACACTGGGTGCAAACTATCTGGTTAACCAAAACGGTGTGACCACTCTCGGTGCCGGGGGAACGGGAGCGACCATGCGAGTGTTCCTTGCGGATACAGCCAGTGCAGTCAATATGGGCGATGTGACACTCGGGGGAACAAGTAGTATCTCGGTTGCAGGCGGTGATGCCGATTCCTTTACGACGATCTCCGGAATCATCAGCGATGGCGGCAACATCTATGGTCTCAACATTAACGATGATGTGGGCGGAGCAGGATGGGGGCAAGCCAATACGATTCTTCGCCTTACCGGTGCCAATACCTTTACGGGTAATGTGGCGTTGACGGAAGGGACATTGGAGTTTGATACTGTTACGGATGCTGGCGGTGGTGCCAGCGCATTAGGCAACGGTACCACCCTAAGTGTAGGCGCTGCAACGCTCAGGTTCATCGGATCATCGCCTCAGAGTACCAACCGAGCGATTACGCAAACGGGGGCTGCGACCTATGGCACAAATGGAGCGACGGTAGCCGACTCGATTACCTACAACGGCGCGATCAACGCTGGAGCAAACAACTTTACGCTTACTGGGCTCGCAGGTCGTATCGGTCTCATCAATGGTGGTATCACACAGACAGGGGGCTCGGTTGACGGAACTGTCAACGGCGGCACTTGGGCATTCTCCAATACTACAACCGTAGTGGCTGATGATCTCAACGTCACCGGAGCGAGTACCATTTTGAACTTGAATGGTGCCGGCATCCTATCCTTTAACACGGCGTCTCCGTCTGCCGATTCATCGCTTCGCGTCAACGGGGGGGCGACTGTTAACCTTGGAGCCAGTAACGCCATTGTAACCACGGAGTTCGATGGCCTTCGCGTTGGGACGGATGCGGCAGGGGTTGGCACGCTGAACTTGGGCGCATTTAATCAGACCGCGAACGAATTCCTGCTCGGGAACCGGAACTTGGACCGCTCTGGGATTATCAATGGGTCGGGCACGCTGACAGTTACCGGCAATTTTGATATGTACGGCGGAACGGTGAACGCCAATCTTGCTAGTACAGGGACACAGACGCTTGACAAGCTCAGTCTCAATACGGTGACTCTCAGCGGGGACAACAGCGGACTTTCTGCGACCGGTTCGACAGTGATTACTGAAGGTACATTGGTTCTTGACTACACCGCGAGCAACACCACCAAGATTCGCAGTGCGTCAACACTCGATATGCGTGGTGGAAATCTTAGCCTCAGTGGAAACGCCGGAGCGGCAACGAGCCAGTCTGTTGGGAGCTTTACACTTGGCAGCGGTGGAAGCAGCCGAATCACACTTAATCCAGCCGGACAAAATCTCGTTCTAAACCTGAACGCAATCACTCGCGCCGTGAACGCCCAGGACGGCACGATTCGATTCACCCTACCGTCCGGCACCCAAAACGCGACCAATGGCATTACGACAGATTCACTGAACACAATCGGTACCGGCGCGAACGCAATTCTCGGTGCTTGGGCGACGGTCAACGATGGGAGCGGTACTTTCTTTGCTCGCAATGTGACCAACTTGGCTGATGGGAATATCGGTGCAGCAGCGACCACATCTCAAGATACGATCGCTTCTTGGATCACCGGCGATAACGTTAGTGACTCGGCTGGTTTTTCTGGAACCGTGAATTCCAGCTTCATCAATAGTCTGCGCCTCAATGCCGCGTCGGGCTCCAATATTTCACTCGGGACATCGGGCGTCTTAGGACTCAGCAGCGGTGGAATTCTTGTTACCAACAACGTTTCCGGGACGCCTAGGATTTTGGGAGGAACTCTTTTTTCGGGAACCGTCGCTGCGACGCCTGAATTGATCATCACGCAAGACAGTGCTTCGACTTTCGAGATCGGGGCCGATATCCGTACCAATCATCAGGTATTCAAGACCGGTTCAGGAACGCTCTTGCTCAGTGGCAATAACGTTTACACCGGTTTAACTGAAATCCAAGAAGGCAATGTCCAAGTATCCGGCGGCAACGGAATCGGGGATACGTCGTTGGTTACACTTGCTGCTGGTCGCGCTTCGGGCCTACAGCTTTTGTCCAACGAAACAATCGGTCGTCTGGCGGGCGGTAGTAGCCAAACGGACCAATTGCTTGGTACCGTCGCGGTAGGCAGTAACACACTGTCGATTAACCAGAGTGGAAATACAGCCTTTTCCGGGCTCTTCACTGGCAATGGTACGATTGTCATGAACACCGGAAGCACCGGCACCCTGAACATGAGCAACGCTAGCTCGGGCTTCACTGGATCGGTAGTCGTCAACGGCGGGATGTTCCAACTCAGTGGTATCGGTCGCAACGATGCCTCGGCGATCACGATCAATGGTCAAGGTGGTTTGCTGATTGATAAGAACGGCACAACAACTTCGAGTACCCAGATTCTCGACACGGCTTCGATTACTTTGAATTCCGCCGTCGGTGGGAACCAAGCAGCACCATCGGGGCTCTGGCTGCGTCGAGATCAAGGAAGTACTCTGAGTGAAACAGTCGGTGTTGTTACTGCTAATTCGGGTACCAGTTATGTTCGTTTGGAACAGACAGCCACCAGTGCGATTACTGTCTTGACTGCAGAGAATGTGGTTCGCAATAACAGCGCGACGATCGTAATTCGCGGCAGCAATATGGCCAACACGACGGATCGTCGTGCTCAATTCCGGATAGCTACTGCGAATGAAACCGCCTTTAATGGTTCCATGATCGGCGGAGGGGGAGCCGCAGGTACCGTTACGACCAGCATTGTACCTTGGGCCATCGGAGAAGATGTTGCTAACGTTACTTTTAACCCGACATTCATGGGAAACTCGCTAGTCACATACACTGGAACGACCGGTTTCCGTCCACTGAATCTTACGACAGAATACGGCAACTACGCCACAGCGGGTGCGACGAACAACACGCGTGAATCCCTGGCTGCTAACCTCTCCGGACTTGCTGGACGGACAGTCAACTCCCTCGTCTTAAATAACATCAACGCGGGCGCGGTGGACATCGCCGTAACTGGCACTGGAGCGGCGCAGACTCTCGCTGTTACCAGTGGTGCAATGCTCTTCACCCGCAGCAATCCAGCCACTACTGCAACGGCACAGACGATCACGCTCGGCGGATTCGACTCGGGCATCACAGTGGGTGCCAGCAATGAATACGTCATCAGTGTTGTCAATCCCGATGCGTCTGATGCGACAAAGTCCCTCACCGCAACCATCAGTTCGCCTCTAACGTCGATTGCGGACATCACCAAATCGGGTCGTGGAACGTTGATCCTCAATCAAACCAACACGGCTGGCGGAGGCGCTCGTGTTACTTCGCTCAACGAAGGCGTTCTGCAAATTGCGAACTTGGGTAACATCGGCGGAAGTACCGGTGGGCTTCGCTTTGCTGGGGGCACGCTTCGGATGGACACGAGCTTTGATATCTCCACACGTACGATTTCGATTCTTAACGGTGGCGCGATACTCGATACCAACGGGAATTCTCCAACGCTTGCCGGTAGCTTGGGCTCGGGAGTGGGCGGCTTCACCAAGATTGGTGCGGGTAACTTAACGCTCAATGGATCGGCTACCTACACCGGACCAACGACTCTCACCACTGGTACGATCACCGTCGGCGCGAATAATGCACTCGGCAACGGTGGAGACCTGAACATAGGCGGCGGAACGACGTTGGCCTTTAGTGCTTCAAACAGCCTGACTCACGGGCTCGTCACCACCAGCGGTGCAAGTCCACTGATCACCGGTACAGGAACCATCAACGCATCCTCGGGTTTCCTCTTAAACCACACAGGTGATACGACAATTGCAGCAACTCTTGCAGGTGCTAGCGGTTTGACAAAAGCCCAGTCAAACACGGTCACATTGAGCGGACTAAATACCTATACGGGCACCACGGAAATCCAGGCCGGTACCTTAAGCATCAACAGCATCTCCAACGTGGCAGGTGGTGCGAGTGCAGTCGGCAGCGCATCGAACGTAGAAAACGGCATCATTCGGATGGGTTTAACCACGGCTGCGACCACACTGAATTACACAGGCAGCGGCCATAGCAGCGATCGTCTGATCGGCATGCAAGGTACGACCGGTGGAGTCACTATCGATGCCGATGGCACAGGAGCCCTTGGTTTGGGAGGAGCCCGCTTTGAAAACGTCGGAAACAAAACCCTCACACTTCGTGGCTCGTCGATCGCTACTTTGAACAACACGATTGGTGCGCTCAACGAAAACGGTGGTGTGCTAACGGTTAATAAAACCGACGCCAACACCTGGCTCGTCAACGGAGCGAGTACTTACACCGGTGCAACACAAATTGACAACGGCACCCTCAAGGTTGGTCTCAACAATGCCCTGTCCACGACGACAGCCGTCCGACTTGGTACGGGAACGACAGCGGGAACGTTGGACCTGAACGGATTCAATCAAACCATCGGCTCGCTTACTTCCCAGACGACTAGCAATAGCGTGATTAACAACATCATCGTGGGCTCAAGCAAGGTTCTCACGATCAACGGTGGTGTGACGCTTGGTGCGGATGCCGCTAACTCGGATACCAATGTTTCGGCGACCGGCGGCGGCTCCATTGTTGTTAATAGTAGTGGTGCCAACTTTCAAGTCGGCGGCGCAACAGGTGGTACCAACGCCAATCGCGCGGATGTAGATTTTAGCGGTCTCACGAATTTCACTGCCAATCTTGGTAGTGGTACCTTCCGCGTGGGTGATGCTGGCACGCAGTCCGGTGTGTTGCAGCTCTCTACGTTTCGGATGGCGACCAACAACACCCTTACCGCTGCCAATGTTCGTATTGGCGATGGAACAGGAAACGGAGGCGAAACCCATCTGCTTGTATTAGGAAGCGGCACGAACTCGATTAATACAGATACCCTAAATATTGGTTCTGCCGCAGCTCAAATTCGCACTGGTGGGTCTATCAATTTTGATGGAGCCGATACCACGGGCACTTTAAATCTGCGTGCTTCCAATGGCACCGGTCGCACAACTATAAACATGATCAATACCACCGGCGCTACCGCTGCCGATATGGTATCTATCATGAATCTAACTGGACACACGTCCGATCTTCTATTCTCCACTGCAACTTTGGCCACTCGATCGGCGAGCACTGGTGCAGCAACGGCAACCTTGTCATTCGATCAAGGCAACCTGGACATCACGACACTGAACATCGCGAGTAGAACGGGTACGGGGACTGGTAATGCCACAGGCACCGTCAACCTAGGAGACAGTGTCGATCCGGGCACGCCCACTACGATGATTGGTACCATTAACATGGCTGTTAACACGAGTGCTGGTGGCACGGTATTGGGGGATCTGAATATCACCGGTGGTAACGTGAACGTTGGCACCGGGGCAGGTACGGCAATCAACATGGCCAATGCTGGTACATTTCGGACTGTAACGTCGACCATCGACCTGACCGGTGGAATCACTACAGTAACGGGCAACATCATTAGGACTGGTGGAGCCGGTACTGAGAACGCAACGATCACCGTGAATGGCGGTACGCTCGACATGGCCGGTAACAGCATCGGTGGAGCGGCAGCAGCCATCTCGCTCGTCGCCCAGTCCGGCACGCTCCAGAACCTCGGCCAACTCAACGGCGGTGGTAACTTGGTTAAGACGACCACCGGGACTCTTATCTTGGGCGGCATAAACACCTACACAGGTCAAACCAACATCGATACTGGTACGCTGCAGATCAATGGCTCGACGGCGGCAGCTAGCACGGTAAACGTAGCCACGGCAGGAACTTTGACTGGGGCTGGTACGGTGGGTGGAAATGCGACCTTGACAGGAAATGGCATTATCAACATTTCCAACCTTGGTAACATCGGTGGGTCCTTAGACGTTACTGGAGGGAACTGGAACGGTAGCGGTAGTGTTGCCGGAGCGGTGACCGCTAGCAGTGGAACCTTCACCATCGGTGCCGGAGCGAACCTGACGGCGAACGGGAACCTGGACGTGACGGGCGGGAGCATCGCAAGCGGCAACAGCGCCAGCACGATCACCGGCAGCGTCAATTACACGAGTGCTTCCAGTAGCACCTTCGGCGGCTTGATTGCCGGTAGTGGTAAGACCGTGACGGTCAATAACGGCTCGGCGACCCTGACCCTATCGGGCACGAACACGTACACAGGTACGACAACGATCAGTGGTGGTACTTTGCAACTTGGTAATGGTGGAACGACGGGATCGCTGTCAACGTCCAGCGAGATTTTTAACAATGCAAACTTGACGATCAATCGCTCCAACGTAGTCGTTCAAGGAACCGATTTCAGTGGTGCTGCGATCACTGGTACGGGTTCGCTTACTCAAGCCGGTTCGGGAACAACGACGTTAAATGCAGTGAATACATACTCCGGCGGAACAACAGTCTCTGATGGAACTCTAGTTGTGAATACGACCGGCAGCGGTACCGATAGCGGTACTGGTTCCGGTGCGGTGAGCGTTCAGTCGGGCGCAACGCTCGCGGGTTCAGGGCGGATTACTGGTATGGTGACGTTTACCAGTGGTGCGACGCACGACCCAGGTACCAGTCCTGGAGTGCAGACCCTCGCTGGCGGAGCGGAGTATAAGACCGGCTCGATCTTGAACTGGGAGTTGATTGCGAATACAGAGTTGGGGCGTGGGACGGATTTCGATGGAATCAATGTCATGGGATCGCTTACGATTGAATCGGGGGTGACATCGAACTTGAAATTTAATAGCAGCGGGTCCACGGTGAGCTGGGCTGACTCGTTCTGGGATTCGAGTCGTACTTGGTTGGTCTTTAGCAATAGTACTGCTCCAGGTGTGACCGGGGGAATCTTCTCGACGATCAATGTGGGTAACGACTTCGGTGGTAATACATTGCTTGCTTCGCGAGGTGTTTTCTCCTGGGCAACCGATTCGAACAACATCGTTCTCAATTACACAGCCGTTCCGGAACCGACTTCTTTGGTCTTTGGGATAGGTTTAGGCGTAGCAGGTTTGATCGCTGCTCGACGACGCCGTCTTAAAGTCAACGCTGCCGCGAAACCAACGGTCTAGATTGGTTAGCACGCCAAACCTATTGCGACGATTCGGGACGAGCCCGATTCGTCGCTTGCGTGCGCAGCGAAACTTGGGCCTTGTGCCTACGTTTCGCAACATGTTTGGTGTGCTAACTCGCATAACTGTCAAAACAGATCGATGACAAAAAAATTTTGCTCAACGAGGATACCCTCGGATTGGAGGTGTTGCTTTTTAAAGGTGGCAAGTTTGACCGTCTGGCGATTAAGCCCCCGACAATTTCCCCGAAAGCCTGTGGTGGTACCAGTATTTCAATCGAATGCTTATCCACTGCGGCTAATCTTCATCGAAGACTCCTGAAATTTCAGTTGCATTAGCCATCCAAATCGCTATTGTGGTAAAGGACCGGATTGACAAAGTCGGATGAATTTCCTAATGCCGCGGACGCAACTTTTGGATTGCTGCGGCAGACCATCTGACAAATCGACATACTTGAGAACGAGAGTCTTCTCGGGTACGTACTGTCGGTAAATTGTTGGTCTTTGTTTCAAGGGTTCATCTCATGAAAGCTCGGGTTGTTTCTAAGTCGTTAGGATTCACGCTTGTCGAACTATTGGTTGTTATAGCAATCATCGGTATTTTGGCAGGGTTGCTTTTACCGGCTATCCAGCAAGCACGAGAAGCAGCTCGGCGAATGCAATGCACGAGTTCTGTGAGGCAAATGGCTCTAGCGTGCTTTAATTACGAGTCGGCTTACAAGATTTTTCCAGCTGGCCGATTCTCGCCAGACCGCACAACACTCGCTGGAGTTGTTGAAGCGAACTACAGCAGCTACACGGTCACTGGAACGAGACCGACCTTCCGTTCAGGTAACAGATCTATCCACGTGGCAATCTTGCCATTTATGGAGCAGATGTCTGTCTATAACAAAATTGACTTCAGCTCTGGAATTACCGCCCACATGTTGTCTGCCTCCGGAGCCGTGGTAAATCCAAGTTACGATGCTTTTAGATCTGCAGCGACTCTCTTTATTTGCCCGTCGGAGGCAAATTCGAGAATCAAAATTTCCGAAAACAACTACCGATTTAACTTCGGTGGGTCAACGCATTTCGGTGGCGGCCGGGATACTCAAAATAATAATGATTCTGATGCGATTGAACCGGTAACGGGAATCAGTGCAGGCGGGAATGGGGCTTTTACCATTGGAGACGGTTTGTCGACGGCTGCGTTTACAGATGGTCTCTCGAATACCGTAATCTTGTCCGAGCGAATTATGGGGAACGGGATTACGCCAAGGGCAGCAATAGATATCCACTCCGGGATCGTGCGGTCGCGGCCGGACAATACAAGCCGTCCAGGATTGATGGAACCTAATGCTATGTTCCTTATTTGCGAGAGAAATGCCACGATACCTGCTGGTCAGCTTTCGTTTACATTCTCGGGCTCAGGACGATATATACCAGTATCTGGCCAATTGGCGTTTTCGAATGGATGGCCAACTTCCACCTACATGGGAACCCTTTACAATCACGTTGCTCCACCGAATTGGAAGGTTACAGATTGTGCGGGATTCACATCAACATTGGATACACCAGGCGAGCACGGCATTATTGCAGCTAGAAGTTATCACTTTGGTGGAGTTAACGCGGCCTTTGGTGATGGTGCAACAACATTTGTAAGTCAGAATATTGATTTAGATATTTGGCGAGCAGTCGGGACACGCAACGGTGGCGAAATAGAAACGCTACCCTAAGTATATTCGGGCTGGAGTTCTGTTGTCTGCGGCTTCAACCGGTGTCCCAGTTGTTAATGCGGCCATTTTCTAATTCACAAGCA
>JAPLNI010000019.1:0-10408 GCA_026692865.1 Planctomycetota bacterium | reverse complement strand
CACAGCGATGCTTGTCGTTAGTACTTCTGATCGCGGTAAGTTCTATTATTGGTTGCTCCTCAGGCGAGATTGACCAAGCTCTTGCTGGCAGGGTCGCTCAGTACGCCGACGATGCTAAGGTTAGTCTCGCGAGTCGCGATTATGATGCCGTAATCGAATTGACTAATAAGTGCTTGGAATCAGGCCTCCTGCAGCAACAGCTTCTCGCAGATGTTGTAGCTCTAAGAGTTAAGGCCTTCCTCGGAAAAGGTGAGCTAGATCAAGCAAGAGATGAAATCAGTCTCTTCGAGTCTGTCGCAGCGGAACCGATCTCGGTTCACGCATTGAAGTATCTTTACTGGAAAAAAAAGGGTGACATCTCGAGTGCCGAGCGTGAACTGTCGCAAGCGAGAAGTATAGATCCTTCGTTTAACCCGTAGCGATAGGCCCGCCTGTCTACGTCACTTCTGTCGATTGAGAGCCTGGGCATGTTGCAATCAGTATTTCAATGGCTTGATCGATCTTTTCAGCGTTCGCTGTCAGTGGTGGGATCAGCACGATCCGGTCCCGGTGCTTGCCGCTCCAATGGACCAGCAAGCCTCCATGAAGTGCTCGCCCGGTCCATGCCTGTGCTACGGCTGCAGGCGATGCTCCTGAGCCGTAGGCGCTAGCCTCGGGTTGCGTTCTATGGGATGGGATATCGTTTGGTGCGCCACCCGTGGCTAGCGCCATCGGCTCAGGGTTTGGTGCGCCACCCCTGGCTAGTGTTATTGGCTCCGGGGAATTGGGTAGGATTTGGATGACTGCTGCGCAGCCTTGGCTGTCGACTCGCAATCGAAGCGATGGAAATCGATTGGATAACTCCTGGTGAAGCCGGTCAATTCCGTTTTTCAAAGCGGATGAAACAACCGCAAGCCGGGGCTCGATTTCCTCGTGAAAAAGATCCAAGACTTCGATGGCAACTCGGCAAGCAAGCGGATCAGCTGCGAACGTCTCGGACTCCACACCTGGTGGCAAACCACTCATAAGGCGTTCATTACCAATAATAGCGGAGACATTCACCAACCCACCGCCAAGACTTTTTCCAAGGACGATAAGATCGGGCTCCCAGCCTTGCGAGGTGGCTGCAAAGAGCGATCCCAGTCGTCCAAGCCCCATTTGGATTTCATCATCGATCAACAGAATTCCCGTCTCGCGGGTTACCTTGCGAAGGCGATGAAAGAATGCATTGGCTGCAAAGTAGTAGCCTCTCGCTCCCAGGGCTGGTTCAACGATCACGGCGGATATTTTGTCTGCATGCAACCGCAACCGAGCTTCCGAATCGTTAAAGCATTCGGCAGCACACGAAGAACGATCCAAAGCAAATGGACAGGCTTCGCATGGCGGATAGGGAAGAACAGGAAGGGCAATGGATCTTTGATTAGTAGGCGTGACCGATTCGATTGTCTGAGGTAATGGAATATCGATGCGATCAGTAGAAGTTATTTGGCTGGTAGCAATGCTCCGTCCGTGGTACGCATAATCAAACGACACGATTACACCGGGACGAGCTGCATACGCTATCTTCCACGCGATCTCAACCGCACGTGCTCCGGTCGTTGAGATCCAAGTCTGCGCACGCTGTTGCACCGGAGCAAGTTGAGAAAGCCGATCGGCAAGCTCTGTTCGCCACGGATGATTCCATCCAACCACGTGAACCAATTTGTCAAACTGATCCTTCGCCGCGGCAACCAATCGCGGGTGAGAGTGTCCGAACGAAAGCGACGAATAGCCACTGACAAGGTCCAAGTACCTCTTGCCAGAACTATCCCAAAGATAGCAACCCTCGCCGCGCACGAACTCGAGTTGGTAAGCCGGATCGTGAGGTCGTTGAACACCGCTAGGAAGGGAATGAGACATTATGCGTAGCGGGATTCGTAAGAATTCTGCCCATGGTCGAAGTAATGTTGATCGCTTAAGACTTCAGAAGTCTTACGACTTCTGCTACTGGGATATGCCACTAAGCATCGGTGCTGCTTCGTGAGGATGGGTCGTCTGTATGTTGTCGATGCATGGCTTCGACTAGCGGTGCGATAATTGGTTTGGGAACGAATTTGCCTAATGCATCGCCACCGCTGAGGGCTGCGATCTGCTTAATTAGCGAGCTTGATACGTGAGCATAAGAATCGTCGGCCATAAGAAAGATCGTTTCAAGGTTCGGGTCCAGCTGGCGATTGGCCATCATCATCGTGAACTCGCCGGCGATATCCATCAAAGGCCGAACGCCACGTACCATAACGCGCGCTCCTGAGTTTCGAACGAACTCGACAGCCAAACCATCAAAGACTTCAACTGTCACGTTGTCGAGATGCTGCACGACTTCGCGAACTAACTGCAATCGCAATTCGATGTCGAAAAGCGGGCTCTTGGTTGCGTTGACCCCGATTCCGACAATCAGCGAATCATAAAGTTTCGCCGCTCGTTGAATAATGTCCAAATGACCGAGGGTGATCGGATCAAAAGAACCCGTATAAACGGCTCGTCGGGGTGAAAGGTCTTGATTTGACATGGGTGAAGCAGAGCTAAGACAAGTGATAATTAAGCCTCAGAAATTGTAGGCTTCTCCCAACCGATTGCACAGCATCGCGCCGACGCGGGGCAGGACTTTCTTTTCAAGATTGCGGGGGCATTGAGCCATTTCGCTTACGTCACTTCGATGATCGCTTTGATAACACCCGTTTCCGGCCTCGTAAGTGTATCGAAATCGGCCAAGACATTTTTAAAATTCGTGCGATGAGTAATCCACGTATTCGTGTTGATCGTGCCGTCTTCAATCAAGCCGATGATCCTACGAAAATCAGCGGGCATTGCGTTGCGAGACGCTTTGATCGTCGCTTCTGGTCGATGCAGCGTCGGATGCTTGAACGAGATTTCTTCTTGAGTGATACCCACATAAACAAGCGTGCCGGTGGATGCCAAGTATTGAATCGCACTTCCCATCGAGTGCTTGTTGCCCGTCGCATCGGTAACAACTTGATAGAGGTCGCCATCGGTGAGTTCTCGCATGCGATCGATTTCGCTTCCGTCGCCTTTGAACAAAACAGTGTGTTGAATCCCATAGTTCTTTTGCACAAACTCAAGCCTAGCCGGATTCATATCCATGACCGATACTGTCGCACCAGTTAGTCGCGCGAACTCGAGCGTCGACAACCCGATGGGTCCCATTCCGATGATCAAAGTATGATCACCCGTAGTGGGAGCTCCGCGATCATTCGCATGGCAACCGATGGCAAGCGTCTCTACTAGGGCGAGCTGATCATACGAGAGCTGAGTCGACGAATGAAGCTTGCTCGCGCGAACAAGAAACGACTCGCATAACCCACCGTCGGTCATGACGCCGATCACCTTCAAATTCTTGCAGCAGTTTATCGCTCCACGACGACATGCATAACACTCGCCACAATGCATGTACGGTTCGATACTGCACCGATCACCGGGTTTGACATTGGTAACACCTTCACCCGCTGCAACGACTTCCACGCCCAGTTCATGCCCCGGAATTCGAGGAAAATCAAAGAACGGAAACTTCCCCAAATAGCAACTCACATCCGTCCCGCAAATCCCCATCCGATGCGTTCGCACAAGTGCTTGCCCTGGTCCAGGAGCCCCCGGTTCGGGTATCTCAATCTGACGAAGCGTTTTAGGTTCCGATATTTGTATTGCGAACAAGTTGAATTCACTCCAGTATGTCTTCTTTGAAATTGGCTTGGCGTAGCCCTCTTCTAGCATCGTTGATCCACTAAGGGACTAATCGTAGGGCTCGCGTTGTGACGCTTCGCGTTATGGTGTAGTCTAACCATTTTTTTACCCTTAAGTAGTTCCTGGAAACCTATTTGATGATCACTATCACTGGGCGATTGATTGGGATGCAAAAGCCTCTTTTTGAACCGTGGTCGATTGCAATCGAGCCGTATCTGGATGGTAACGACGACTGGACGCTCAGTGAACTGATCGAAATGGTCGTGCTGGAAGCGGCCACCATCTTAAAAACCCCGCCACACGACAAGGCGTTTCTGCAGTCAGTAAATGCGCAAATCACGATCCCAGCAGTTTCAGTTTCCGAAGACACTCAAAGCGAGCAAGCTGCAATGGATTCGCAAATTGGCGAAGCCATCGCGAGCGCACTCCAAGCTTTCGAAGAAGACGTCTACTTGGTTGTATTAGATAACGAAGACGTAATGGATCTCGAGGATGAAATCGAACTGAAACCCGACAGCCAAGTTACCTTCGTGCGGTTGGTGCCTCTAGGACATTTTCAATTAGATTCCCACCACAACTGATTCCCTGTGAGAAAATTCGTTTGATGCCTCGTTCGGAGATACAAAGCACACGCTGCCATTTTCTCGCTTGAAACTCTGTTGCTATTCACGGATTATCATAGTGGATAAAACGGCTCGTTTAGCAATCGAGCAATATAGTAATCGTACTCAAAAGGAATGAACGAATACGTTTTCGACTATGATCGACTCGGCGTTTATCGAATTTCGATCGAGTACAATGTCGATGCGTTTAATGGATGTCAATCATTCGGCGGGCTTCATGGGCAAGCGCGGGACCAATGGCTTCGAGCTGCACAATCGATTCCACTGAACATTGCCGAAGGAAATGGAAAATGTATCTTGAGAGATCACGATATTCAAACGGCGAGGGGCAATTATTGAAACCGTTTCAATAGATGAAGCTGTTTACGACGATGCTAAGTTTGGCGGGGATCAAGGGCTGGATGAATTGATGACTGGGCGTGGGCCTAGTTCGATTGGTAGCTGAATGGGGCGGCCGGCTCGCTCGAGGTCGACGGTCACAGTGTCGCCTGCTTTTCTTCCGGCGATCATCTCGATCAGTTGTCGAAAACCGGTGACGTTTTTGCCTTCGAATTTGAGAATGACATCGCCTATTTGGAGGCCAGCCTCGCGAGCGGGAGAGGGACCTGGTCGAGCGAAATCTTGGACTTCGGCAGCACTCGATCCGTCGCGTAGCATGACTCCCAACCAGCCGCTGGTTGTCTTGGATTTAGTGATGATCGAGTCGTAGACAACGTGTGCAAGATTGCTTGGGATTGAGAAGCTTACACCGCGATAGGTTGGTCCCAAGATGGCTGTGTTGATACCGACTAATTCACCGCGACCGTTGACGAGTGGACCGCCGCTGTTGCCAGGGTTGATCGCGACGTCGCTTTGCATAAGATCACTCGAGTCGGGTGCGAGGCCTGACGAAAGTTGATAGCGAGAATCGCTTAGGTCAACACGATGCTTGCTGCTGAGGATTCCGAAGGTAATCGAACCGGTCAAACCGAAGGGGCTTCCAATAGCCCAAACGGGTGAACCCACTGCACACGTATCGCTATTTCCCCATTCCATTGCGGGGAGATCGGTCTTGTCAATCTTGAGCACCGCCAAATCGCGATCGCGATCGAAACCGATCATGCGAGCCGTGTGTCGCGCGTCGTCGCTCATCCGCACTTCGATGACTTCGCCATCTTCAAGCACGTGATAGTTGGTGATGATGTAGCCAGCTTGATCGACTAAGACGCCGCTGCCTTGACCTTGTTTGAGTCGATCTGTCAAAGGGGAATCGGTCTCGGAGAGCAACTCTTCCAAAGAGTCCGGTGCGGGGGAGCGTTTAATGTTGATATGGACGACGCTTGGAGTGACGCGTTGGCTGACCAATTCCGAGATTCGCGATAATCCATCTAGCGAGACATGCTGAAGCTCGAGCCCTGCGGCTTCATGCTGGGCTCGTAATTGACCGCGATACCAGGAATATCGGGCGGACTCGAGCAGCGGTGGCAAGACCCAGCGAATCGTAACCAACAAAACGACCACTACTGCCAAGCTCAGCAGCGTAGAAAAAAACATGCTCGTTGCGGTAGGCGAATAGGCCCCCGGCTTGATCGATTCAGAAGTATTTGCGACAGTGTCGTTTGGAGCTGCCGCGACTGCTTTTGTAGGATGTGATTCAGCACTCTCCGGCGGAATTGCCGGATTGGAATCCAAAGGGTCTTCATTCAGCATGCTATTACATCCTGTGCGACGAATTCACAAACGTTACAACGACAGTCTACTCTTCATTGAGTCTAGTATGTTGAGAAGCCACCTAACACTACCTTTGTAAAAACATTCTCCTTCAATCCCCAAACCAATCCTTGATTTCGGTCCTGACACTTATGATAAATCCTCTCTCCGGCACTTCTGCCAATTCCCTTGCAAGCCAAATTACTGAGCAATTATCGCAGGTCGTGCTTGTGGATCCGCATTCGCACATTAATCCGCTCAGTGCAACGGCCGTCAATTTGGCTGATTTGCTGGGGTATCATTACTACACCGAACTGGCCCATTCGTCCGGTCTGGCCAAGGAGCAGATCGAAGAGCCCGGCATTTCTCCCAAGGAAAAAGTAGCCCGGCTGATGACTATGATGCGACCAATCAACAACACTGTGCAGTGGTCGTGGATGGTCGATTTGTGCCAAAATCTTTTCGGATGGGACGAACCAACGATCGACCTGAAAAACTGGGAAAGGCTCTACGACATGGTCGATTCCAAGTGCAGCTCCCAGGGCTGGGAAGATACCGTCTTAGAAAAATCGCGAGTCGAGTCGATCTTTTTGACCAACGATTTTGATGATCCATTGGAAGGGTTTGACCTCAAGCGATACATCCCTTGCTTGCGAACGGACGACTTGGTTTTTCATTTCGCGAAACCGGAAGTTCGCAGACGCTTAGGGATTTGCACTAAGTTGATGATCACTAATTTGACGAGCTTGAAGGCCGCGATCACAAATCGTTTCGAGCATTTCAAATCGAAGGGTGTGAAGGCATGCGCGATTTCGCTTCCACCAAGTTTCGCTCCGATCAAAGTCTCCGACAACGCGGCTTCTCAAGCACTGGAAGACATTCTCAAGAATGGCGTCTCCGCTTCTTCCACTTCGCTCGAGTCGCTCTCACGCTGGATTTTCTGGAATCTTGCGGATCACTGCAATGAGTACAAGCTGCCGTTTGATTTGATGATCGGTGTTAATCGACAGGTCTATCCGACAGGCGTTTATCAAGGCCAAGATCTCTACGACAGTCGTGTTTCTTTAATTCAATACGCACCGCTGCTGAATGCGTTTCCGAAGGTGACTTTTCCGATCTCCGTTCTCGCCTCGGTGACCAATCAAGAGCTTGTCGACTACGCCTGGATTTTCCCCAACGTGGTCACCAATGGGCACTGGTGGTACAGCAACACCCCATCGATCATCGCTCACGATCTTCGAGCACGGCTGGAGGCGATCCCTCGAACAAAGCAAATCGGTTATTACAGCGATGCTTATAAAATTGAATTTATTATGCCGAAGTTCAATATGTATCGATCGATTCTTGGTCGAGTGCTGGCAGAAGAATTTGCAGCTAATCGCGGATGGACCGATGAGGCATGTATTGAGCTGGGAACCGAAGTTTTGCGCGGTAACGTGGAACGAGTTTTTATGTGATACCTTTGGAGTGCTGGGGCTTGGCCCAGCTTTTGGGGTGAGAGACTTGATATCAAGGTGGTTTCTCACGCGATAAACGACTCTTTTAGTTAGCATAAATTGCTCGGATAGAATGCCGACAGATTAAACTTAAAGCTCCGCCAAGTCGGAGCACTCCAAAATCTTTGGGAGTGAAAAAACCGAGTCATTCTCCCTTAAAGCCTATTTTCTTTTGGTTTTTTGCGTCTAAGGGTTGCTATTCTTTTAAGCACGTCGCCGCTTTTTTGCAAAACGCAAATCGTGTTTGGAAAACAAAACTAAAATAAATTCACAATATTAGTCCATTTTTTGCAGGAAAAATGCTGGCTTGCCTAATTTTTCGGGACATTCGCTGAATAAAGGTCTGGACTGAGGCCCGGGAATTGCGTTGCTACAACCCGAGCTTGTGGCGGCGCTCAAAATTTGTGCATCTGTGGATCTCAAAGCACAAAATGACGGGAGCGAAAGCAAGTTCGGTGACAGACTCAAAACTTTTTTGAGTTGTTTTCTTGTTCATTCACCGAGTCGAATTGGAGATTGTATTGATGAGACATTTGTCTTCGAAGTGGTTTTATTGCGGCGTTTTGGCCTTAAGTGCCTTAACCATATTTATGGCGGCGACTAACTTTTCTGTCGCCCAAGAGGCCGCAGCAGAGATGGCAGCAGCACCTGCGGCGGCTGCAGAAGCAGCGCCCGATTTGTCCAAGGTTTTGGACAAGGGTGACAATGCATGGATGATGACCAGTAGCGCACTGGTTCTCTTGATGACGCCCGGATTGGCGTTCTTTTACGGCGGCCTTGTTCGACGTAAAAACGTATTGAGCGTTCTTATGCAGTGCTTCCTGTGCTTGGGAATCGTCACCGTATTGTGGGTCGTTGTTGGATTCAGCCTCGCGTTCGCCGGTGACGTTGCCGGAGGTTTCGTTGGAGATCCAATGGCCTTCTTCATGCTCCGGGATATAAAGGCCGACGAAGCTTGGTCGCCAGTAGCAGGCGTATGGTGGCCAATCAGCGAACAAGTATTCATGATTTTCCAATGCATGTTCGCGATCATCACACCTGGTTTGATTATTGGTGCATTCGCTGAACGCATGAAGTTCAGCGCGTTTGCTATCTTCACTGTTCTTTGGGTTCTGTTCGTCTACTGCCCGATCGCTCACTGGGTATGGTACGGCGTGGACTTCCCTGTGATTGGAAAGATTGGCTGGTTCGATGAAACAGCTACTCCAGTTGGAGCCTTGGATTTCGCTGGTGGTACTGTTGTGCACATCAACGCGGGTATTGCTGCTCTTGTTTGCTGTATCGTAATGGGCAAGCGTTCTGACGTGCCAAAGGGGGGCGTTCCTCCTCACAATTTGCCGTTCGCAGTTTTGGGTGCTGGCTTGCTTTGGTTCGGATGGTTCGGCTTCAACGCAGGTAGTGCTGGTGGTGCAACACCTCAAGCGGTTTCTGCTTTCGTTGTCACTCACGTTGCAGCGGCTGCTGCTGCTCTAGCTTGGACACTCATCGAATGGGGGGCTCATGGTCGTCCGACAATGCTCGGAATCATTACGGGTGCAGTCGCTGGACTTGTTGCCATTACACCTGCTGCCGGATTCGTTGAAGTCGGTCCTGCATTGATCATCGGTGGCGTTGCTTCTGTGATTTGCTACGTCTTTGTCGCTATGGTCAAGCCACTTGTTGGTTACGACGATGCATTGGATGTATTCGGCGTTCACGGTATCGGCGGAGTTTGGGGTGCACTCGCAACCGGTATCTTCGCAGTTCCTGGCTTCGGTGTTGATAAATTGGGCGGAGCGATGTACGGAAACGTTCCTCAGTTCTTCTTGCAACTCAAGGCAGTTGTTGTCGTCACTGTTTACAGCGCGATTGCAACCGTGGTCATTTTGATGATCATCAAAGTACTCGTTGGTCTACGCACAAGCGAAGAAGGCGAACGACTTGGTCTGGACCTCACCGATCACTCGCTACCTGCTTACAACGAAGTTTAATCTTCGCTGAAAGTATGTTTTAAAATCCAAAGAACCATTGGGCGAAAGCTCAATGGTTCTTTTCGTTTCAGGCATTCGTAAAATCAGATGCCGTCGAGGCTCAAACCAATCGTCTGTTTGGCGGAGACTAGGCTGATGAAACCTGAGCCGATGTTGCTAGCCACGGGTTTCGACTTTGCCGCAATTTGCCCGATAGTCCCAGACGCTCTATTCGCGGGTTCTTCGACAACATCAACCACGAGTGGATGATGAAGTTTCTAGAACATCGCATATCAGATCAACGAAAGCTTCGGCTTCTGAAGAATTGGCTCAGAGCTGGAGCGTCCGAGGAAGGAGAATGGTCCAAGACGGAAGAAGGAACACCGCAAGGAGCAGTAATTTCAAAGCTTTTGGCGAATGTGTATCTACACTACGTCCTGGACCTGTGGATAGGGCTCGCTGAGTTTGAGATGGTCTCTTCGCATCGCCTAGCGATTGCAATTGAGCCGCGTTCTGAACACCAAGGCTTCCAGCCTCATCCATCGTCCCCAGCCAAGCCACCACACGCTGACTTGACCCACTTTCGCAGCGGTAGGACTCAACGAGCGCTCAATAGGCTCGCTTCTCTTCCTTGAACAGTTCTGAAAGCTTGACGGATGAACATGCCGCCCAAACTATCGCGAACCAAAACTGCGAAAAGCCCCGGTCCGTTTCCACTAAATTCAGTTTTAGAATTCTTAGCCAAGCAATGGAGGAGTTCACGACCTGATGGCAACCAGACCTGATTCAACACAACCGCTAAAAAATTCTCGGAAATCTACTTGGGGAAGTTGGGCTATTGTCGGAGAGGCGAACGATTCCAAGGGGATGGAAGTCGATGTGCTGACGCTCTCGAGTGCTCGCCTGGGAAGCATCGCACAATCGTCGGGCTCTG
>JAPLNI010000018.1 GCA_026692865.1 Planctomycetota bacterium | reverse complement strand
ATGAACGCAGTATTCTTGGTTGTCAATTCAACATAGGCGGCCCCCGCGCGTACTTGTTGTGTCGATCCCATCGGAGCCTCCTATCAAACGCCGTGTTTGTTCCACCACTGAAGGATGCGTTCCCAGGGTAAGGAACTAAGCACATCGAACCCCTTGTTTGCATGTTCAATGCAGTCGGCCAACAATCGAACCAACTCGGGAGTATGAACCTCTCGCAGAAGATTGATCTGATCACGCCGACGATCCAGTTCAGCCACAGCCCAGCGAATTGCTTCCGCTTCTTGAGGTGAAATGCAATCGCCCGCTTCGCGATCCTCGGCCAGTAATCGCAGTTTTGCTTCTTCATTCAACATCACTTACGCTCCACAAATACGCGTTTGAGTAGTTGGATATCTGCCTTCGGAGGTTTGGCAGGACTCTTTCCCTCAGCCATCGGATGAAACTCTTGAGTCGTAAACGGTCGAGGTTTCTTCTTGGGATCGCGATGAATGTTGGCCAACGTTGCAAGGACTGCGGAAGTATGTTGCCATGCTTCTCGACGACGCGACTCAACCATCCAAATCAGTTCCCGCAGAGTCAGTGGCCCAGGGGCGACGCCGACGATTCCAGCCAGTTGCCAGATCAAACGCCAGAGCTCATTGGCTCGGACAGTCTCTGTTGTAGTTGCCCGAGAACCTTCTCCTCGAGGTTGGAGGGTTTTATCGGCGTTATTCATTGGGATAATGACTGATGAACTCGCAACGAGTGCAGACGACGCTTACATGAAATCGACCTTCTACGAACAACTTGTAGAACATGTATTTATTTCTGAGGTGCTACAAGAAGTTTGGTACTACTACGGAAAGACTGTGGAAGTACTCCGTTCCGAAGTAGATGCGTCAGGATACGACGTCGTGCTCGAGTGCAATGAAGTCTTGCGGCATGTACAGCTGAAAACTTCAAGGCGAGAATCCAAAACCGCGAGACAAAAAGTCAATATCGCATTAGCAGCTAAGCCCAGCGGGTGCATTGTCTGGATAGTTCGTAGCGAAGATATCGAATCCTGCCGGGCCAGCCTGTCCTATCTGTTCTTCGGTGGTGAGAGCAGGATGCCGCTGCCATCGCTCGAAGGATTCAAGGTTGCTACTCACACAAAAGGCAATGCAGAAGGTGTGAAGAAAGAACGTGCTGCGATTCGAGTGATTCCAAAAGCGAAATTCACTCCGATCGCTACCACTCGTGAATTGGTCTCAGTTCTCTTTGGACTCCACCGACGAGCGAATCCTAGTGATATAGAACAGATAACCACACATGAGTGTGAATATGAGGCGTAAGTGTTCTATTCGAAAGACGAGCTTCGCTACGAGAACCTCATCTTATCCACATCATCAATGCTAAATGAAATGGTAGTTGCCAATGGCTCTTTTCAAACTCAAGGGGATCAGTTCCGATCCGCAACTCGCAGAACTGGAACTTGCGAAGCCGGCGAAACTTGCACTTGAAAAGCATTTGGAGAACTGGCTCGAAAGGAATCCCTGGGCACTTGCAGAAGAACCTCTGCTCATCATCGGCCGCCAAACCTCTGCAAACGTTGATGCCGGAACGGTCTTTCCCGACTTGCTTGCGTTAGATAGCGAGGGCAATTTGGTTATCATCGAGCTCAAGAAGGGACAAGCACCTCGCGAGGTGGTGGCTCAAATTCTCGAATATGCCGCCTGGGCTAACGAGCTTTCCGAAGATGACATTATCGCAATCGCGGCGAACTACCTGGGCTTTGCATCAGACCAGGCTGAGCTGCTGCTTAACAATAGATTTCTGGAGACGTTTGAAGTTGAGACACGTCCAAAATTGAAGTCTCGAATTCGTCTGTTTATTGCGGCGGAGTCGATTCCACCAAGTGTATCGAGAGTCAGCAGGTTTCTCAGAATTCAGCACAGTATAGACATAAGCTGTATTGCGTTTTCTGTCTTCGAGACGGGTAGTAATGAGATATTGGTCACAACCGAAACGCTTGTTGGCCATGAGGAGACGAACAGCCTGAAAACGTCTTCGTCGAAATGGTCTCGTGACAAACCAGTCCGACAGGTCGTTTGGGAGGCGGTGCAGGAATATGTCGCCAGCGATCCTTGTCGAACGTTTGCACCAAAGGACATTGCCGAAGTCATTCTCAAGCGCTATCCGAGCTTCAACCGCTCAACAATTAACTGCCAAATAACTTCAGACTGTGTTAACCATCCGTCGCGAAGCCACTATCCAGGCGGTGAGGATCGATACTGGAGGATCGCAAAAGGGTCGTTTCGACTTGTACAGTCAACAGACATTTTGGTTCCAAATAGCGAACCATCACCGTTATAAACGCACTGCTTAAAGAACGCGTCATGCCATTCACCAAACCATTTAAAATTCCCAACATTGATACTCCGCTAGAGAGATGCTACTGGGTCGTTGAAAACCTATTACTTGCCGGAGCTTATCCTGGGCATCCAAATAGCCACGCTCACACAAAGCGAATCTCTGGGCTGTGGGAAGCGGGAATGCGAACGTTCATCAATTTGATGGAAGAGGGCGAGACCAACAACGTGGGACAAGCGTTTGTGCGCTACGACGATGTGCTGCGCGAATTGGCTCTGAAAAACAGTGATCGGGTTGCGCATTTGCGTTTCCCTATCCCCGACACAAAGATCACCACTGTCGATCGGATGCGATCGATTCTGGATGCTATCGACCTATCACTTGATAAACGGATTCCCGTTTATGTGCATTGCTTTGGGGGTATGGGTAGGACGGGAACAGTCATCTGTTGCTGGCTATTGCGACACGGATTGGCGTCGAAGGAAAACGTACTGGGCTTGTTGACGACTTTGCGACGTGCAGACCTGCAACGAGCTACAATGCCTGCGCCGGAAAATCAAACGCAGTGTCATTTCGTGCTGGATTGGCCTGAAAGTCAGCCCAACACTTCAACAAATCGCCTAAGCACTAACTCCGGCAAGAGAGAGTCAAAACTATCCGGGAACTGGTTTGAGCGGCTATTTGGTTTTACTGAATCTGGTCGAGCGGCGGTTTACAGCGAACTTGAGGTCGAAGGGAACATACTACGATCGAAGCTTCGAGGAACTGAATGGACCTGCGGAAAACTTGAAATCCTCTCTCTCGCGGATTTGCGCAGCCGACAAAATGGATTGAGCTCAACCACCGGTGCACAACTAAAGGTTTCCGAAGTGGTTGCCGATGCTAAGGCATTGCATGCAGATTCAGTGAATGCAGGAGCATTGTTCCAAGTTGCCTCGCAGTTCAACTTACTTGAAATGGTTTCTCCAAGCGTGACGCCAGAACAAGGAATCACTATTTATGAACACGATCCGACTCAAGGCCCCGCGTGTGCGGTAGCATGCGGAGCGGGGACGATCCATCGAAATTACTTTGTGGAATTGGATGGACAAGTCGGACAGACCGCGAGCAAGCAAGTCGATTGCCTAGCAGCGATTGGCGAAGCGTTGGGCAATACCAACAGCCAAATATGGAAGATGACGAATGGTTATGCGTTACCAACTGCCGGTGGACTCCAGGAGATCGACGACAGATTGGGCAAGTTGTCAGAATCTGAATTGGATGAACTGCGAGCCAAACTGAAAATTGGATTACAGTGGGATACCCAGGTAACGCTGGACGGCTGCGAGCACATGGTGACTCAGGCGTATTGTTCAGCTCTACCGGTGGCTTACAGTGGTTTGCCATCGCGGCTGTGGGAGAAATTTGCGAGGCTGATTCTGGAGGCAGCTTATGAAGCTACGCTTGCCGCAGCTGTTTTGAATGCGTCGAAGACTGGAAACAAAGCGGTGTACCTAACTTTGATCGGTGGTGGCGTGTTTGGTAATGATCAAGAGTGGATCTTGGACGCGATTCGTCGCGCAGCGAAATTGTATAGTAGAGTCGACTTGGATATGAAGATCGTAAGCTACCGCTACTCTAATCCAGCGATTCGCAAATTGTGTGGCGAAGTCCCGGAGTGATATGATGGGTCAGCTAGCCAGTTTTCTTCAGGAGGCGTTTGTGGCTCTGTCGGGAGCAAAGTTCCCGTTCCCGCTGACGTGGTATCGACGAGCATGCAAGTCATCTGTATTGGTCCTGCCCCGATTCTTTGATCACAGAACTTGTTTTCGCGGTGCCAGGCGAGGTGCTGTGGATCGGGCCACAGATTTGTGTTGGATGGCAGAGCGATTTGCAAGCCGTGAAAGTCTCGTAGCTCGTTGCAAAGAGAACGCATCACATATTCCTAGGTGTCGGCTCCAATCAAAACGCCCTCGCGCGAAAGATCATAGTGGAGCTGTATTGCCCCTTCTGTCGTCAAGCTGATGCGACGCCCCCAAAGAATTGTCAGTCCAACAGTTCCCAGTAGCTTGGCGATTCTCCATCATCCCATGTGTGATCCTCCATTGTCACACTCTCAGAACTTAAGGTTCCTCCAAGGTTCATCAACTCTTGCGAGTAGCCAATCCATTCTTGGATATCGTACATATCGCCCAAGCATGTTCCACTAGAATCTCGAACAAAAACCTCCTCGCCATTATGGTCAGCACCCATACCATAATTAACGGTCGCGCCCTTGCTTAATGCGAAGCGATCTTCTTCACCGTCTATTGATACATAACTCATTTCCCCGTTGCAGCGATAGCAAATGGTCAATTGACAGCCACCTGGCGTCTTTCTGGGCATGCGATCCAGATAATTCAACGTGATGGCAACTTGACATAGAGTGGATGGTTCTAGCTTCTTAGAAACTAAACGTTGAACAAATCTTCGAATCTCCTCGAATAACGGCTGATCATTGATTGTGTCGCTAAAAAGCGGATCACCATTCTCATCAACTTTCTCTTCGGGCTCGTCCTCTTTATCGGGATCATTGAGCAGCGGCTCGAAGCCAGCGATTTCCTCCAGTCCATCAAACATTAAATCTGAAGCTGTTAACGGTTCCTCATCGTCCGCTTCGTTCGGATCAAAGACCACTACCCTCAGGATAAAATTCTCCCATTTACTCAAGTCTTCGGATACCGAATCACAACAAGCCCGCATCGTTTCTTGATAAACTTCAGTGTGGGGACCTTCATACGGCCGCTGCATTTGAAGCTTGTATTCCTCCCAGTAGTTTGCTTGCCCATAATCTTCCAGGACGGAGCCGCTATGTGGGATACTTGCAAAATCTTCTTTTGCACGGCGTATCAGATCTTTCTGCAGTCGCTCCGCAAGGCTAACAGTGGCTGGGAAATCGCGTGTAGCGAAAAGACGCTCGAAAGTTTTCGATGCCATGTCCAAATCTGCTTCGGTCGATAGCGTAAGCCCCATCGCCTTTAGGTCGGTACCAATTGCCTGAAGCAAATGTGACTCGAAGTTTTCTCCACTGAAATCTTTGGACAACATCGATTGTTTCTCAACTTTTCCGTTGTGTGAAAATCATGGGTTTAACACTATCTATTCGCGATTCAAATGGGATTGCGTATGGTTTACTTGGCTGTATTTGTCAGTATAGCAATAAAGACTTTCGATAGTCTTCTGTCAGGTGCATTTCATCTAATGGTTTACTTACACGTCGTCGGAGAAGCTCCAACGCAACGACCGTATCAAAGCGATAGCTGGGCGTTGATGGACAAAGCGGAGAGATAGAAAGAGCTTTCTGTCCGCGACAACGCGAAATGTGTTTTTTGAAAGCTGCAACAAGTTAGCCGTCTGCCATGATCTATGAGGCTCTTTGGTAATAGTGCTTCAGCAAGCCTCCCAACCGCTCTTTGCATCGGACGCTCGAAAATGGAATCGAGTCGGGGTCGGTTGATTGCTTCTTCGGATTCTTAGTGCGTTTAGCTTTTGCAGCCGGAAGTACGAGGTTCTCAAGCGACTGATGAGGCCTCTCCAGGTGATAATGCTCGCGGTACTCTGAGCAAAGATGATCGAAGTGGGCCTTGCCGAAGACGAAGAAATGGTCGAGGCATTCTTGCTGTAGCGACTGGATGAATCGCTCGACGAATGCGTTGGTGTTAGGCGACCGGAACGCTGAGACTTTGACATCACGTTTGCCAGCCGAGAATGCCGCGTCAAACGTTTTCGTGAACTTTGTATCGCGATCATGCATCAAGAGCTTGCATGACAATTTCTCTTCTTTCACGTGTTGTTTGAACGCTTCGGCTTGCTCCAAAACCCAGGCTTCATCGGGATGGTAACTAGCAGGCGTGATGAAGACTCGGCGCGTTTCCAAATGCAGGAAGACCAAGACAAACAGATCGCGAAGGCCAGTCTTCGATACGACCTTCTTGGAGTAGAAGTCGCACTGCCACATGGTTTTCGCATGGCGTTTAATGAACTCGTCCCATGTACCAGGACCGCGTTTGGGACCGACGTCGTAGCCGTTTCGCTTGAGGATGTTTTTCACAGTATTGCGAGTCACCGACTCGATTCCGAGCTTCTTCAGCTCGCCGAGAATCCGTGTGTAGCCCCACGAGTTGTCCTTCGCCAACTTTAGGATTAGCTTCTCAATCTGCTCGGCCGTGCGCGGCCTGCCGACGTTCTTTCGGGTCTTGGCAACCTTGTCCGAAGCGTCGCGAATCCACCGCCGGATCGTCGATGGGTGGACGATCGTGGCCAGCTCATTGAGCGCCGATCCCAGGTTCTTTGCGAATCTTACCAAGCGGTTCTTTTCGCGATGAGTTAAAATGAGTCGCTCTGGAAGTCGGCTCCGAAGGATCTGGTTTTCGGCCTTGAGGTAGCTCACCTGGCGGGCAAGTTCCTTGCTAGTTGAGCCGGCGATGACGAGCATGAGTGACGTGTATATGTTGCGAAAGCTTGCCATCGTCGAATTTGCGGATTTGCTTGGAGAAACATGATCGGAGCAGAATATTTGCACAGCGGATGCAAGCTTTGAGAGTAGTTCCAAAGCGCCCCGATTCAAGCTTGTAGGCATCAACGGCGTCTCTAAACGCTAAACGAGATAGATCTCCGTTGCTGACAGTCGTCGCCAGAGTGGCGACTAAAACAGATGCGATTCCGCAGACCACACCTTCGCAGGTCATATTTCCGTTAACCGGTTTCGATCGTCGAAAAAGAATCGGAACAAACGAATCTCTGCTTAACGAAGCAAAAGCATGATGACCAACATCATCTACAACTCAAAATGCTCCCGATGACGTTTTCGCACGGGGAGGCCGCTTGTCGAGCCTTACTGAAGATCTCTCGGACAGCTCGTTCCGATTCGCCGACAAACTTGGAAAGGAGTTCAGGGCCTTTGATCGAGATGAAGTTGACTTGGCTTTCTGTTGCAGCGGCTTTGGCCAAAAGTGTTTTTCCACATCCTGGCGGGCCGGCCAACAGCAGCCCTCGCGCGGGCCGAACCTTGGCACGATCAAAGAGCGATTGATACTGCAGTGGCCAGAGAATCGCTTCGCGTAGCTGCTGCTTAACCGATTCCAATCCACCTACATCTTCCCATTTGGTTGAAGGCACCTCGACAAACACTTCGCGAATTGCCGAGGGTTCAACTGATTGAAATCCTTGCATGAAGTCCGTCATGGTGACTCGCAAGGAAGCGAGTTTACTATACGGAATGCAATCTTCGACGAAGCCTGTTTCACCGAATAGTTTGCGAAGACATGCCATCGCAGCCTCGCGACAAAGTGCTTCTAGATCCGCGCCGACAAAACCATGCGTGATCGCTGCGAGATGCCCCAAGTTGACATCCGACTCGAGCGGCATCCCGCGGGTATGAATCTCCAAAATATGAAGACGTCCTTCGCGATCCGGGATAGCGATTTCAATTTCGCGATCAAACCGACCGGGCCTTCGAAGGGCTGGATCAATCGAATCCGGAAGATTAGTGGCTGCGATCACAATCACATTCTCACGTCGCTTGAGTCCATCCATCAACGTTAGCAGCTGGGCAACAACTCGACGCTCGACATCGCCTGCTGCGTTCTCGCGTCTCGGTGCGATTGCATCGATTTCATCTAAGAAAATGATACTAGGACCTTGCTTGGATGCCTCTTGAAAGATCTTACGAAGATGGGCTTCGCTTTCGCCATAGTGCTTATGAATAATCTCAGGGCCGCTGATGGTAAAGAACTTGGCATCGGCCTCGTGAGCAATCGCTCGAGCAATTAACGTCTTACCACAGCCTGGAGGACCATACAAAAGAACTCCACGCGGCGGACTGATTCCGAGCCGTTCAAAGACTTCAGGAAACCTTAATGGCATTTCAATCATCTCGCGAATCCGTGCAAGCTGCGGCTTGGCGCCACCGATATCTTCAAATGAAGGAACGCCCGGTGCGGAGTCTGTGTGAGTTGCTTCGATAACCAAATTGGTATCGGCAACGATCACCACCGGTCCTACGGGGTCTGTTTCCAGAACATCAAAGTCAATAGTTTCATTCCCAAAAAGTGTTGCTCGGATACAGCCTCCGACCTGTGCCGGGAGTCCATCAAGGAGATTCGCGATGTAATCTAAGTCGCGTTCGATAGGGCGAATTTTTCGCGGCCGTAGCTTGATTCGCTTCGCAACCAACGTCGATGATTTCGAAAGCGTAATATAAGTGTCGAGGCTACAACCCACGGTCTCGCGCAGAAGACCGTCCATCTGTACGCGTGAGGCTCCTCTCAACTCCTTCTGTGCAGGCATCACACGACCGACAGTCGATTTCTCGACTGATTTTTCGGTCAGTTTCTCACCCTTAATCAGAACCACATCACCCGTTCGCAACCCAAGACGTTCCATATCCACAGGGTCGATGCGAACTAGCCCTCGCCCAACGTCGCGGCTAGCCGCCTCGGTGACTCGGAGTCGTAACGATGGACAGGTTTCTTGAATGATCATGGATGTCTATTTAGATTTAAGCGAGAACTGCGGAAGTGGAGAGGCAGCAGAAGATCGTCAACTTAGATGCTCGCGAATGTGAGCAAATCATGCGCCTGAGGCGCTAGCCGATCTTAAATGGATAGGACCGGCTAGCGCCTCAGGCTCAGAATGCTTAAAATTCGCGGAATAAATTCACTACTTCGATGTACGCAATCGTATCTCGACAATCCCGTTGTTCGATGTGATGGATGCGTCCTCTTGACGGAAGGCCCGCGGTAACCCGATTGCTTTGGTAAAGCTAGAGATTCGCCCGGTTCCGCGAATCTGGACGCCATCTTCTGTGAAAGTAAGCTCGACGCCATCAGCAGAAACGCCGGGCATTTCTGCGACGATAAGCAAGTGATCATCTTCCTCAAAAAGCTCGACTTCGGCTTCACGAGTTTCAACGGAGGGCTTGGTCCTCGCGACTGTGGAAGCAGTGACTTTCGGCGAAGTGGGTTCGGGTTTGACGCTTACGGAATCGTCCTTTTTAAGGGTTCCAAATCGTACGGAATAATCGAAACTGCCAGCCATCTTTTTGTTAGTCGAATTACAGGACGAGTTGGATGTTAAACTCGAATCGGAATCCCCTTCCATAGCTCGTTTGAAATGTTCTCCCTTCTCAGCTAACTGACCAAGTTGCTGAATGATCTTGGAGACACCGCCGAACATTCCGTCGGAACCGAGTATCGAAGTGATTTCTTTCAGTTTGTCTTGCGGAGTTCGTTCTTGTTCGGATGACATTGTTAGGATTCCTTGGATATTGGGGTTGCTGATAGTTGTTGTCGGTTGGGCTGTCCGAATGGGAACTCGATCGTCAGGTCGCTTGGTAGCAATTTGGCAACATCGTGAAGCATGCCGATGAACAAGAAGGCAGATTGTCCTTCTTGTAAGGTTTCGTCAATTCGCTTGGCGATGAATTGGTCGCGACGATGAAGCAATGAAGCCAGTTCGGTTTCCATTTCGATTTTTGGATTGGATAGTTCGTCCATCTGTAACAACGACTTTCGAACGATTTCGTATTCCATCACCAGTAGCTCCGGCGACTCCGTACCGACCAATGTCGCGCCATGGTCCACCAACCATAGAAGTAATTGATGATTCGCACTTCCTTTTCCGGCAAGATCGCGGCAAATACGAAGCTCGAGGCCATCGTGAATCGACGCCTCGTTCCCAGCCCGATTTGGAAGCTTACCCACCGTTGGCAGTGCATCTTGAAAGACTAATAACTGCGAATAGTTCAACTCCCAAGCTTCGATCGACTCTCGCAAATCGGTCCAAAACTGGTCGATGCGTCGCTTTCCTTCATTAATTGTCTCTTGCGAGAAACGAAGTCGCTTAACCTGTTCGACTTGCTCTTCGAGCAATCCTAGGTCGGCTGCAGTATGAACGATGGGAATGATGTACAGTTGCCGCATGGATTAGGTTCTTGCCCACCTCATTATGTATCTATTGGACATACACGAGGTGGACCAAGAGGAGCTTGAGGTGTCTCGTGAATTACATTCCGATGTCCGAGAAGGACATGATGACTTGTGAACCGGCCATCGGAATCGGTCGGGCCGTTCGCTTTCCATTGGCCGGTTGAATGTTGCTGCTACTATTTTGTCGACCGCCGAACATTTGGTTCAGGTACGATTCGACGGTATCTGCTTCATCTGATTCCAGCTGACCGCGTAAGACTTCGACAGCCGCGTTGAAGTTAACTCGTTCCCACGATCCGTTTGCATCGAAGGATTCTGGCTTGGTTCGGATGTTTCTGCCTATTCTTCGCTTCCACCACAGCTTGAAATCCGATGCATCCGCTGGCGAAAGAACTAGGTGCCTTGCGAGGCCACGCAACATGACGGCGTTATCGCGGTTGCACGCTTCCAATCCCGTTGCACCGATTTGATCTCGATAAGCTGGTGCGCTATTGACCGAGTGAAGCGAAACATGCTTGGCCCATTCTTCGCTTTCCATGTTGATCTTGCTGGCAGCCGTGTACGCAGGAGACGCTTGTGCAAGCCCCATCAATAGCTCATGAACCTCTGGGTATTCGCGAAGATGTTCCAACATACCACGCAAACATTCCATCACAACGCGGCTCGGTAAACGGCTTAGTCGAACGATCTCGTAGTTGAAATACTGATGCAACGAACACTCGGCGTTGGCTCCACTGACAATCGCTGTTTCGATTACTTTTTCGAGAAGGAATTTACCGTCGCGGCGGCCTGCAGCGATCCCATTACGTTGCAGCGATTCATGCCTTGGAGCGGCTTGATAACCCCGTTCGACTGCTCCCATGACTAGCTTTTCTGCTTCGGAAGCAATTCCACGAAGCCTCGAGTGTCGCTCGAAACAACCCATCGCGTCATCGATGTAACCGCGAACAAGTCGAGCGTCTTCTGGTTGTGCATGACTTTCGATAACGCGAATGACTCGATCGTAGACTTGTGTAAGTACATTTGCGTTGAATGGAAGATTTGGCAAAAGGAACCGCGTAATGTATCGACGGAATTCCTCACCGTTTACACCGGACGGACCGTAAGGAATGAGTGATACAATCTTTGCCAAAACTAATCGCACGTCACGGTACGAAGCTCGTTTGTCAGCCGCGCAAGCACTCAAGTTTTCAATCGACCAATCCGCCGCTTCAAGCGAGGCCGCATCGACGATCTCGGAAAGGCGAGCGGTCGCTTCGCATCGGCGTGCAACGTCAACCAGCTGCAGTATCCAGGTTTTAAACGTTTTGCCCATCGTATCGCCGAATTGTTCGTGAACGACATCCAGAAGCACCTTGACGTTGGTGGCTAACAGCCCAGCTTTGGTGCTCGGCATTTGTGCGAGAACAACGCTACACCATAAGTTCGCAAGCGGCTCGACTTGAGATTCGGCATTTCCACAAGCATGAAGAACAGCAAGCTCCGAAATCAGTTGACGATTGACCATCGAGACAGATGTTTGAAACTCATCAACCCGCAATAGCCCTAACGTCTCACCCCGTTCCACCAAACGTTCAGCTACCTTGTCAGCGATCTCACCAGCAGCAGACGAAAGTTTCACTGCATCCATGATTGAACCGATATTATCGACCATCGATTCAAACATGTCGTTGATTGCACCGGCAGCCATCGGTCCGCAGCAATCGACAATTCCCTCGCGGACAGCCAGCAAAGTCCAAAACCAAACATCGGAGGAGTACTCGACTTGGTTCACAAGCCGCTCAATTAGCCAGCTCGAAAACTGCCGTTGCATTTCGTAGGGACTTGGTGACTTCATCACGCGAGCCAACTCTTTGACAAGCAGCTCGATATCTCGCTTGCATTTGGGCACGCTCGACACGCCATATTTTGCCTTCAAATCAGGCATAATACTCATCACGCGATCGACCGCAAACTCAGCAATTCTGCGATGCGCTTTATGAATTGTTGCGCTCCAGGATGCTTGACGAACGCACGAGATGATCTCTTCAAAAACTTGGTCGATGAATGGATGAGCGTGAGCTGGTAGTTCGCGTCGCGCTCCTTGTTGGATAAAATGGAAGAAGACTTCCATATGCTCGCCAGTCACATTCCCGCCATCCAAATGACCGACCAACCATGAAAGGACTTTTTCAAAAAGGATCTCACTTGAACCTTCACGAACGGCCTGAGCCGCATAGCGAAGGATGATTCGTCCATCCTGATGCCCTTTTTTGCGTCGAAGGGATCCTGCAGGGCCTTCAAAATCAGGTGTAATGTCGCAAAACGCATGCGTCGCATAATCGACAATCTCAAATTCCGATTGCTGTAGCATTTTTGAAATGAGCATTCGATGAGGAAGTTCCAACGCGGAGCAAAGCGATTTCTCAGCTTCTACCACGGTAAGAAAGCGTCCTTCTGTCGCTGACATCATTTTCGAAAATGCTTGAGTCATGGGATTACCTGATTTTGAACCTAATGGAGTTGATTGTGAGTTGAATTCAATGAATGAAAACAAGGTTGAACTGATTGAACAAATCCGCTTCTTATCGATTTACAAAGCACTAGCTAATAACATATCGAGAATCTGCTGATGACTCTTTCCGACGGTTCCTGCGTTTTGCACAGATTCGATTCGTTTGGGATCGGATAGTATGAAGCAGCTTGGTTTCGTACACGCGTCGGCGACATGCGACTGAATGGAATCGACATCGCGACCGAGGAAATGAGTGAACAGCCCTGCCAGAATACCGCCGGTAAGAGCGTCTGCGGGATACTTCCCATTGTCGCTTCGGATGTCTGCCATAATGGCCCCCCGCAAGGAGAGCCAGACAACTCCCTTGTCCATGTGCTCATAGTGCATCTGTAATATCCCCCAGCCGTTGTGACCAAACTCTTGCATCAACAGGCCTTGAAAAAACGCGAGCGGAAAGTCCTTTGCAGGCTGCTCGTAGAATTGGGACCACTCGGCATCCAAACCTTTTCCAAAATTCACGCCCCACTTGCGACCACAGTGATGCAGGACTTTCTCGACCTTGTCGCCGCATTCTTTTTCTAAGGCTCGATGCATTCCGATGAGAAAGTCATTTGTTAAAGCGATCATGCGTCTTCCCGAACGATTGTAAATCATCCCAGTCTCGACATTCGCCGTAATGTAGAGTTTCTCGACGTAGTAGGTTTTGAATTCTAAATCGGCTGTAATTGTCATAATTGTTTTTTAATCCATGGAAGCGGCTTGGCGCAAGCCCACCGGTACCGAGGTGGATTGGTTAATAAGTTTTGTTTGTTAGGCGACTCACCGTACGGCTCGCGCCGTGACGCTACCAAAACACCCCTATTCGTACTCGTACTCGAATCTATCACATCGAGTACGAGCACCGCCTTCGGCTGAGTACGAGTGCGACTACGAATAAGGGTTATGTTCTTGCTTCGCCTACACTGCCGGTGTAGCTGGCATCGGGAAGTCGGACATGATTTCGATCGTTCGATTCATGAACGGTTCAAATTTGGCGAAGATATCTGGTGGCAGTGACTGGCGAAAACCTTGCTTGAGGTAGGTATAAGTGTCGCGGTTAAACTCGGGCGTGAAATTTAGTCCAGCAAGAATTGTTCGCAGCCAGAACAAAAGCTTTTCTTCGAGAATTCCGATCTCATCAAGGAGCATCGCTTGTGCCATGTAACGTGTCGTCAACTGCACGTCGCGAAAAGCCTTGGCCCAAGCAGTTGTGTGGTATTTGTCGAAATTGGGATATCGCTTTCGAGTGTTGTCAATGCAGAAGCGAACGGCTGCTTCTTCGTTCTCTTCGATCTGAGCAACCACGGCCAATCGCTCGACGAAGCCGCTCGTGTAGTCGATAACTTCCTGACGCTCTTCAGGAGTCAGATAACGACTGTCGCTACCTTGGATGAGCAGATTAATTCGAGTGTTCATAACGTGGGACTAGCAGCTTCGCGGAGCTGTTCCTTTAGGGCAAGATTTTGCAAGTTCAAGTCAATCATGCGTTGAACAAGCAGACTCATTTGATCGGTTTCTTGCGACGGAGATTCCCCATCGCGCATTCCTAACTCCATGTTCAATTCGATAATCAGCCGCTCGAGCTGACGCAAATATTCATCACCAGTTGAACCCGAATCAGTGGGTCGATTTGGTCTCGCAGTAGGCTTCCAATCCGGCATGGACGATGCGGCGACTCGCTGTGGCGGCACGGGCGGTCGATTCGTAGGCGGCGACACATTGGACGGCGTAACAATCGGTGGCTTGGGAGTTGGCTTCGGATTAAGCGACGGTTGAGCTTGGGCTGTTTTCTTTGAGCTTGAGGCGCTAGCCGACTCCGTTAAGCTTTGCTTGACAGCCCTCTTCTGAATCTCGGCTAGCGCCTCAGGCTCAAATGTTTTCCGGACAGGTTGCGACGATTCCTGGGCTTGGATCACTGGATTTTCAACGACCGAAGGGGGAGTGACCGCCACAACTCGTTCGGCTTGTGCTGGCTCCAGTTGCTTAAATGAAGCAGCTTCCGCAGGAGCGACATCCTTTGGTTCTCCCTTGAATGTTTTCTCTGGCACAACTTCAGCGGCAATGGGAATAGCAACGACTGGTTCGGTGACTTGCGGCTCTTTCCTAGTCGCAGTGGGGGTCGGTTGGGTTGCTTCGACGGCTACCGGCGCGGGGATAACTGGTGCAGGTGCAACTAGTTCAATGACAAACGGTGCTGCAGCTTCTACTTCAGGTACTGGAACCGCAGTTTGAATGGTTGGTGTGGCGACAGGGGCAATAACTTCGCTAATTGATTCGGTTACGGGCGGTTTTGATGGAACATCGGTACCCGCGGCTAGCGCCGTCGGCTCTGTTGTTTCGGTGGCTAAAGCCACTGGTATTGGATTGTTGCTCGTCGTAATGTGTCCCCAGGGTTCAAGTATGGGACGTTGATGCGATGAAGAATTGGACCAGTTAATCAACGAAGAAAGGCCGCTGAGAGGTTGCGCCCCCAGCATGATCGCATACTCCCGTCCTAACGCTTGTTGCGTTGTGGACTGTGTTGGACTATTTGAATTACTTGCCATGTTCATGAATTACTGATTGACGATGCGATTATTTTCAAAAGTTCTTTTGGGAAGGATTCGGAGCGTTACGCTTCTCTTACCTTTTTCATAATGTCTTTACCCGTTGCACCTTGGCTTCTCCAGAACGAGGCCGCGTCGACTCGATCGGCATGTGAGATCAGGAATTTGCAATGGTCAGCCCCCATCGCGTAACACTGAATCTCGACGCACCCAAAGTCTTTTCGAGCGAGCACACTAAAAACCGATGCAAACAATCCAGCGTAGAAGTAGCAAACTGCAGCTCCGATATCACCGAGCGTCTTTGCGACGGCAGACTCGTAAAGCTCGATGAACAGCATGTCTCGCTTGGCTTCTCGAAAGTCGAATTGCCACGTTCCCCAGCCTTCGATTGTCAACGGCCACCACCAAGTTTCCAACATCATGCCCATCCCCATCTTGGTGAAGTCGACTTCGAATTCACCTTGGGATCGCCTGACAAAATTTCGCATGTCTTCCATACCCCATGCGTAGCCAGTTTCATACATGACCATTCCCGCACGTTCACCCACTTCGTCTTCCAAGCCAGCGAGCATCCCCGTGATAAAATCTTCGGTGACTCGTAAAACGCGTTGCCCGTAAACGTTTCGAATGATTCCGTTTTGACGATCGCGTTTATAGAACTGCTCGCTGGTGTAGTAGTTATGTTTGTAGGGCTGAACGCCAGGCGTCATTCGAATCTGATCGCGAATCTTGCCATCCGCTTTTTCATTGCGAATGCTAATGATCGATTTGTCTTCCGGCGTCCCAGACATGATCTCGACAAATTGCTTCGATTTTTCTTCGGGTGTGATGAGTGAGCTCATAATTTGGATGCTTATTTAAAGCGGATGGGCGCAAGCCCACCGGTACCGAGGTTGATTTATTTGGGAATCTTAGCTGCTATTGAGCCTGAGCCTTGAGTATCAAACACGTTGGCAATTGGAAGGAACTGGATCGAAGTGGCATGAAGGGATTGCTTGTGCGACCGGGATCGCGGCGTACAGTTCATTCAACATGCTCATAAATTGAACGGCACCATCCACGATGTGTAAGGTTTGGCTGATCGAGAATGGCATTGTATCGATACGCTCTTTGAGTGCTCGGACGCGCGCTGGTGTTCCCGCTGCGCCTTCAACGTGATACTCCAGTCCAGCGATTTCGCCGGATGGAATTCCTAAGGCTTTGCTGAGAGGTCGCGCGATCACCAAGGAACCCATTCGCGAGCCCTCCAGTATGTACAAGCATCCAATCAACGCATGTGGCGAATGCTTGGCCCAATGGCTTATTTGCTTAACGATCGAATCGGTTTGACTCATCGCCGAGAACGAATGAGTGCAGAACTTGAGCGATCGAAGGTCACGCTTAATGGTTTCGGTTCGGCACATCTCGTCTATCAAGAAGTCGGATACTTCCTCCGACGACTTCATTCCGGTCTCCAAAGCCCAATGGATTCTCCAAAGTTGTGAAAGCCCTCGTGCGTAGTCGGAAGCACTGATGAAATCGCTCATCATCGCGATCGAGAACGGGGTCTTTTCAATGCTGTCATGAGACTCGGCGATTGCAGATCGAATACGGTTGATTGTGCTCATTACATCCTCAAGGTTTTGCAAAGACAAAGTTTGTCAAAAATGACTGCGTCCATTCATGTCCAAACAAGTTCGACAAGAACTTGCTTCCGGGGCTATGTTCCATGTGGTGATGCTGATAGGCCGATAATCGCGAAGTGGCTTCTTGAGTCGGCGAATAGCTGGCGATCGAACGAGCGGTTGCTCCCGTTGCATACGCGTTCAAATAAGTCTCAAGATACGAGCAGTAGCAATCCTGAATCGTCGGCGTCCACGACGCGTCGGCCTGACGTGCGAAAGCGAAATTCCCCTGTGAAGCATCCGTCGCCCAAGCAGGCGGTGGCTCGTCGAAAGGAAGTACAGAGAAGCGCGTTGCTAAAGGTGCGGTGAGAAACTCAACCTCTTCAACATCGGTACTGCGCAATCCAGGCACTTGAATATCTACGAATGCGATACGATGAATTCCGCCGACCGAAATGAGTTCAGCCGCATAGACCGGCATCAAATCCGATCGTTTCGGAAAGATCCAAGTATTAATGATCGCTGTCTTCTGCCCTTTGATATAAACCATTCGAAGTGTTGCTAAGCTTCGACGTCGAGCGGTCAAATCCCATTCTTGAGAGGTAAGCAAAAAACGACCATTCACTGAAAGTTTGTTTGCATAGGTCTCGTTAAGGTTGCTTCGGTTGGCGTGAAGCAACTGCATCGAATCGCTTGTGTAACGTGCAAGGGCTTCAAAGGGACTGCAATTCTCAGCTAGCGAACGTTCTCCGCTATCTAAGGTATTGGCTAAGGCATTGGAATAGGTCGGCGTGACGAACTGATTTCCCATCAACTGTTGAAATCCGAGATCAAGTTGATAGTTGAAGAACATTCGAATAGGCCTCTCGCAATTCAAGGAAATCAACGTCTTGCCGTCGTCAGCAACCCCTTAGTACTCGTACTCAGTCCGAAGGACGGTACTCGTACTCGTACTCGTACTCGTACTTGATTCAGAATTTCGAGTACCAGTACGAAGTCGTTGGCCAGACGATTTTGAGCATCCGAATGCTTTCGAATGGAATGAAATCAATCACAGCCCAAGCGATATCGTCAATGCACCTCAAACATTGCAGTCTTTCGTCGACTCAGCATTGGCCATCAGGCTCTTTGCAGACCTTTGCACTGCACATCCGGAATTGCTTGTTGAGGCTAATGACCGACGACTGGTCCTTAGATTAGAGCTAGTCGTTCCACTAGAAGCTTCTTATCGAATAGTGATAATTTTCGCTACTTCTCGGCGAACGCTACCATCTGGTTCTGAGGCTCCGCCCGGAACCTTCTGGATTTGCCGCTCTGCCAGTAATCACGCGGACCCAACCACGACAACGCACGAGGCGGATCCTCTAACACGGCATTCCAAGGCAGAGCCTGGGAACGAGGTTTTCGGCGGTGGCGTTCAACGAGAAGTGCCCAATTTTCATAAATTTAATTCGGTACTCGGTACTCAGTACTCAGTATTCAGTATTCAGTATTCAGAGTTCAGAGTTCAGAGTTCAGAGTTCAGAGTTCAGAGTTCAGAGTTCAGAGTTCATTGTTGAGAAGTCAGTGTTACTTGTTACCTGACCGCTTTTCCCGGTCCCCTCATATCACCCTCCCCGTGCAATTCTCTGCAACTATCCGAACTTATCACCTTTGCACGGGTTCGATTCGCTGATCATCGATCATAATTCCGCACCTCGATCTTCGAGCTACTTTCAGTTCCCTCGCAACTTCTACCCCCGGACTTGCTCATCATGACAGACGACCAAGAACTCATGACCGAGTTTGTGTCGGAAAGTCTCCAGGGATTAGAAAGCATTGAGAAGGATCTCCTCGCTCTCGAGACCGATGGCGGTGCGGATCGGGAACTGGTCAATCGCGTTTTTCGTGCGGTCCACTCGATCAAGGGAACAGGCTCTTACATGGGGCTGGAGAACTTGGTTCGCTTGAGTCATCTCGCAGAAACCCTTTTGGATCAAGTTCGATCTGGGAAACGAGTAGTGACCTCGGATGTAATGGACGCTGTTCTGGGAGCTGTGGATACGCTGGTTGAAATGCTTCAAAGTCCTGATCTTGGACAATCGTCATTCAATCAAACGAGTATAACTAAGCTGAATCGAGTGCTGGGGAACGACATCCCGCAACCTGAGAGTGTTGCTGTCAGTTCAGGAAAGATACCCGCGGCTAGCGCCGTCGGCTCAGGGGATGGAGCAGAGACGATTACTTATGCCGATTTCGTGTCACCCGACGACCTCGAGCTGGTTCAGGACTTTGTTACCGAAGGCCTTCAAGGGCTTCACGATATTGAACAAGACCTACTTGTCCTGGAATCCGACGGGGGAAGCGACCCCGCGTTGGTCAATCGTATCTTCCGAGCGATTCACACAATCAAAGGGAACGGTGGCCAGCTTAAACTCGAAAACCTTGTACGAGTTAGCCACCTAGCAGAAGCAATTCTCGACCGCATTCGGACTGGCGAGATGACTCCGACTTCACAAGTCACCGACTCGATCTTAGGCGCGGTCGATGTGCTTATCTCGATGCTCTCGACGGAAGCATTGGGGACGAATTATGACACGGTCGCAATTCTTGCGAAGCTTCAGGCTGCATTAGATGGATCAAACCCTGCGAGTGCTCCAGCCAGCGAAGACATTCTGTCTATAGTGACCAACGCTTGGAATGGTCGCTTTTTCGTATACGAAATCGCAGTCAATCTCGAGAAGCTGCATGGCACGGTCGACCTCAAAGAAGGTGTTGTAGTCGGACTGTCGAGCGTTGGGAAAATCCTTCACTCGAGCATACCAATTACTGCAATCGATAAGACAACTACCGGCTTTTGCACGATTTACTTTGAAACAGTTTTAGAAACGGAACTTCTAACAGAACATTTCCATCTCGACCCCACGGGTATTACGCTGCTCAAGCTTCAAAAGAATAAAAATTCCAAGCCGCCCATAGCAAAGCCCGCTCCATCCGCCTCACTTGCCCCAAGTGCCACGAAGCCGAACCCCGAAACGCCCAAACCAGCAACTGCAGAAAAGCCTGCCCCCTCTGCTCCTATGAGTGGTGAAGCCAAAAGTGAAGCCCCGGCAGGATCGTCAAGAGTCGTTTCTGATCCCAAGAAGTCAGAACCGGCAGCCTCAGCAGCCAAAGGTTCCGCGAACGATCAAACGATGCGTGTCCCGGTTCACATCCTGCATGAATTGCTGGAATGGACTGGAACCATGGTGATGGCTCGTAATCAGCTGATGAACGAGTACAACTTCAATGGAAACACGGCATTTCGGACACTTTCGCAAGCAATTTCCGGTGTTCACGAAACGGTTATTGAAACACGAATGCAGACAACTGGTTCGCTATTTGAACGATATCGACGTTTGGTTCGTGATCTTGCTAGACAACTTGATAAAGAAGTTGCTCTTCACATCGAAGGCGGAGAACTAGAACTAGATCGCAGCATTTTGGAAAGCTTCGCCGATCCGTTGACTCACCTCATTCGGAACTGCATGGACCATGCCTTAGAAACGCCAGCCGAACGCGAAGCAGCCGGAAAAAACCGGCAAGGAAACGTCTATCTTCGTTCTTATATTCAAAGCGGCGAAATCATTCTCGAAGTCCAAGACGATGGTCGCGGCATCTGCGCCAATCGCGTTTGTGAAAAGGCAGTCAGCAAGGGTGTTATCAACCAGGATGAAGCCTCCTCCATGACAGAACATGACAAGGTCATGCTTGTTTTTCGTGCGGGCTTCTCGACAAAAGACCAAGCGACCGACGTTTCTGGGCGTGGTGTCGGTATGGACGTCGTCCGTAATAATATCGAGAGTGTCGGCGGGATGATCGATGTCCAAACGAAGGTTGGTGAAGGATCGACCTTTGCCGCGATTCTGCCTCTCGCGAAGGCATTGGTTTCCTCATCACTGACAAAAGCTCTCGTCGTCGAACTTAACAACGAGCAGTTCGCGATTCCTGAAACAGCTATCAGCGAAATCATTCGCTATGACGCGCGTGCAAAGGCCTCGATAGTCCAGGTCGATGGACAAAAAGTATTTCAGTTACGCGACAACCTAGTCGCTATCGTCGACCTTTCGGATGCTCTATCGCTCAATCAAGCCAATTCGATCAACGCTTCGCAATTTGGAACGGACAGCGCCGTTTCTAGTTCGAGAACAAGCTTATCCACTTCACCCGATGTCGAAAAGTGCTTAGTCGTTTTCCAGTACCGAAAGTATCTTTTCGGTGCGGTTGTCAACAGCGTTGTAGGCGTTCAAGAAATCATTGTTCGCAGCACACCAAAGCTCATACAGAACTGCGCTGTCTATTCTGGGCATACGGTTCTCGGAACGGGAGCGGTTGCTTTGATTTTAGATATCAACGGGCTTGTTCAGCGGCTCAATCTGCGATTTACCGAAAGTTCGTCTCTCGAAGCAACCCAGCAAGCGAACTCAAATAATAGTCTGAGCAACCCATCGACCAAGCAACGCTCTAGCCAAAAGATGCTTGTCTTCAGCTATGCCGCCAACGAATACTTCGCGATACCGCTCGAATTGGTTGCGATCATTGAACGTATTACACCCAATGATTTGCGAATGATCGGGCAGAACGAATACTGCCAACTGAAGCAAGAAACCATTTCCGTTATGCGCTTGGATAACTTCCTTCCGATCAATAAGTTCGATTCCGCGAGCAACGATTGCTGTCTAGTTCGTGCTGCGGCGGTTTCCTATCCGATTGGAATCTTGACTGGACCGGACGTCAGCATTGTCGAAGTCGATGATACTTTCGAGACACGCTTAAACGATTCGAAAGGAATCCTCGGAACATTCCTGCACCAAGATCGATTGATCATGCTGCTCGATATCTACAGCGTTTTCGAGCAGCACGCGCCTGACAAGATGGCGATTGTACCGATCAAGACTTCGCGCGCTCGAATCCTCATCGCCGAAGACAGTCTCTTCTTCCGCAGGCTTATTTGCCAGTATGTCAAGTGCGACGACTGGGATGTCGAGATTTTCAACGACGGTCTGGAAGCTTGGGAACAGCTTCAGCAAGAGCCGACTCGTTATCAATTGATCATCTCCGACATCAACATGCCTCGCATGGATGGCTTTGAATTCGCAACCAACGTTCGTGATGATCGACGGTTCGATAACATTCCGATGGTTGCTTTGACGACTCTTTCGGATGAACACTTCCGAGAAAAAGGGCTCAGCCTAGGTTTCGATCGGTACGTCATCAAAATCGATAAACATCAGATCCGACAAACGGTCGCCGAATGCCTCAACATTAAACGCCAAGTAACCAAAAAATAACAACATGCAAATCTCAACGTTCATCGTCAATAACGAAATGTTTGCTTTGCCATCGCTCCAGGTGGAAGAGTTCTTTCGTCCGATGCCGATCACGCGTGTTTTTGGTGTCGATCGTCGTATAGATGGACTGGTGAATATTCGTGGCCGCACGGCGGTCGTGATCAACATGCGAAGATGCTTGGATGTACCACCGAGAGCCTCCAACGAATTAAATGAAATGATTTTGCTCGAGACCGCAACGGGTTTGGTCGCCGAAGCAAGAGACTTAGGTCTTTTCGCTTTCGAGGAACCGCTTGTTCTGTGTGTCGATTCCGTGTCACACATTCATACACTCGATGGCGATGAGATTCATCCCCCGCCAGCCAACACACTGCAACCCTTCGTCGATGGTGTTGTTCAAACTGAAAAATACTACTTCACGATGCTCTCAATCAAGAAGCTCGTCGATGCAATCATTCATAGTCAGTGCCCTGCGTAGTTAGCACTAGCTGTAATGAATACAAGCCACACCACTTCCTTCGTTAACAATCATTCGAACCGCTAATCCACTGTTTCGCCAAGCCCAGGTAAAGTCATGATTACAGAACAAATTGCAGAGAACAAGTTCAGCATTTTCAATTCGTTGATCACGAATGATCACCGCGAATTCTACGAGAAGATCATCAACGAATTGATTGGGATTTCACCAATCTGCAATCAAGGAAAATGCACAGCAGCAGCGATTAGCGAGAACGCAACCGAGCAAGAGCAAATCACTGACCTTATGGGGCGCGTGGAAACGTTTGCTGCGGAACTTCATGACGGTACTAAGAATCTATTCGATCAATTCTACTTAGCCAAAGAAGATTTTTGTCGCTCGATTTACTGCACAACGGCTTATATCAAAGTGAATTTGATCGATCGAACATTGCTCGAGCGAACGTGTGATGTTCGCTGGTGGGCAATGGAGACGGCGTTTGTGGAATGCCTTGAACGCGTCAATAAGATCAGCAAGTCGCTCGATAATCAGCTCAGCGAACTCAACGAATACTTGGACGCAGCGAAGGCGGCTTTCGAAGTCCCAACTTTGGAAACCAATTGGACGATGCGCGATATCTCAAAGTATGTCGATGATGTCCGCGACTTTGCTAAGCGGAAGTTGGAGCTGATGTTCAATCAAGCGGTTTATGGACAGTTCAAAACGAAAGTCGATACGCTAGCAGAACAACTTGGCAAGGGAAAAAGCCAAGAAGGAACGCTTGCGATGCTTCAGAAAGTTTTGAAGAACCTTCAGGAAGTCCATGATCGTGTGGGGGTTGCTTGCGGACGGCTAGAAGACATTCGAAGCTCGTATACGCTTTACCGAGACTTGGTTATCACAACGCCCGATGGAGTCGTGGTTGCTAATGCCAATCCCGAAACACGCGCGAAAGTACTCGGAAACAACGTAAAGCAAGAAGTTTGGTTTAGCCGAGTTTACAAATCCATTGACTCGACCGAATACGTTATCGAAAAGACAAACAAATCAGTAATCGATTCGGCCAATAGCCTGGTATTTAGCACGGCCCTTCGAAGCAAAACCTCGAATTCGGATGCGACGATCGGGGCGATGGGCGCCTTCTTCGATTTGGAGGAAGAAGCAAGGATCATCCTGAACGATTACATGCCTCGAAGTGCTGATGGCGATACGCAAGAGGGCTGGTTCTCGTTCTTTACCGATCAAGACGGTGTAATCGTTGGCTCAAGCGACCTCGACATCATGCAAATCGGGGAACAAGCTCACCTTCCACGCAAACATCGCAAATTGAAACCCGGTGAAAGTGTAAGTAGTTATGCCAACGTAGAGGGTAACGATTCCGCCGTCTTTTCCGCGATGTCGGATGGTTACTTGGATTTCGCCGGGCTCGGTTGGAGCTCGCATCTAGTCGTACCAACGGGCGACATTTTCGGAAGCGAAGCGAATTGCCAAGTCAATGGAATCACTCCGGACGAGTTGATGCGATCGCGATTGATTCCTGAGATCAATAAGGATACCTATGTCAAAGTCCAAGACGATAAGCAATCGATCAAGCTGATCTCGCTGAACGGAATTGTATTCGCTTCGAAACTCGGAAAGCGCGGCGTTGCGCTCGGGCCTGTGTTTGAACAGATCACCGAGACAGGTGACTTCGCGACGAGCAAGATGGAAGAGTTGCTACGCGAGATGGCCTTTGGCGAGCTTCGGTTAAATCTTCAAACGCTTGAAACTTTCTCAAAACAAGCAATTGATCTTATCGATCGCAATCTTTTTGAGCGATCTGCCGCGATTCGATGGTGGGCGACGGATCAATACTTCTGGAAAGCTCTTGCAGAACCAACGGATGAAAACATCCAAGCGGCAACGCGACGGCTGGGAGACATCAACAGCAGCTATTCGATGTATCGCAATCTAATTCTTTCCAATCGCATGGGTAAGATTGTTGCAGCGTCCACACCGGAGCTAATTCCCGACTACAAAGAAGTTCGTGTTGCAGATCATCCTTGGTTTATGAAAGCAATGCGAAGCAAAGGAATCGATGAATATACCGTACAGGATGTGGGTAAAACCGAATTGGAGCGAAACTCAAGAAGCTCTCTGATTTATTCTGGCGCAGTTCGTCAAAATGGCTGGCGAACTGGCGAAGTGATTGGCGTTTTGGGGAGCTTGTTCGATTGGGTTACCGAATCAGGAAAGATCCTCAAGACTTGTTTGCCCAAGGACAAAAACGGTAAGCGAATCCAAGGTTGCGTTGCCTTTTATGCCTCTAGTGATCTGGAAGTCATAGAAACAACCGATGGCCAGTTAATTCCGCTTGGAACGATTCCTGAGCTACCGATCGAGCATCGTGATTTACAACCGGGAGAATCTGCCTCGGGAATCCTTCGACTGAACGATCATGTTTACATCATCGGATCATCGCGAAGTAAGGGTTATCGAGAGTATCGAGGAATGGGATGGTCGGCCCATATCCTGCGTCCACTGTTTTGATGCAAATTGAAACCGTCCTTCGCACTCAGTCTGAAGGACGGTACTCGTACTCGATTCAGAATCTCGAGTATGAGTACGATTGCGAGTTTGAATTCAAACGCTAATTGATGCAGGGTGGCTCGATGTCACTTATGCGATAGAAGCGAAAAATAACGTTAAATAATTTTGTTAAAGGATTTGGATGATGCCTGCTAGTTGTGAAACCTGTCCACTAAAAATCTGCTGCAATCCTAAGGGCCCGATCATTGTCGAAGGGGATGTCAATATCGTCGACAAGTATGGCCGCCCGTTGGGTGGTGACAAGCGAAAGAAGATGCACGTTTTGTGTGGCTGTGGCCAGTCATTGAACAAGCCATTCTGCGATGGCGCGCATAACCGCGATGGTGACGACGATGATGATATTGAGAACTAGGCCTGGCTGCTGAACTCGATATTTCGTAGCCGTGTCTCACCGAGACACAGGGAAAATGCGTCTCGGAGAGACGCCCCTACGCGATAAGAAACGAAGCCAAGTACGCCCTATCACTCCTCACTTGCTACCAACATAAGTAAATAACATGTCAATCAACGCCACCACGCTACCTATTGCAAGCCAACCCCGCTCCTGCTCGGACTCCTTAATCCAACTGGTAAAGAGCTGGGTTCCTGAAAATCTAAGCCCGGGTAGTTACAGTCAGTTTAGCCCTTCCGACATTTGGAAAAAGCGGATTGAAACTGTCATTGCCGAGGCCTCATTTCTTGGATTCACGCGGTTGCTTCGCCTCTGTCGAGCGATCCAAGCTTCGCTCAATATTATCACCACGAAGCAAGAGTCGTCTAGTGAATTAATAACCCTGATGGGAGTAGAGTCGCTGGCAAGTGCTTGGTATGCAATCCGAATCTTGGTTACTCAATACGAAGATACTCAACGAGTCGATATAGCATTGGAAATTGCTGGACTGAAAGAAGCGTTCGGATTCACCGATACCGATCTTCAGAATATAGTTTCGATCAATCCGGTATTAGTTCTGGACGATTGGAAGAAGAAATATCTCGAAAACTCAACACCCGCCAAAGCTTCCTCTGATCACGTGGACACCTCAGTCTATCGAAGCGCCTGGATCGATTCACTCGACAAGTGCATTGAGGAAGAGACGTGGATCGTTTCGCAATTGGTGTCACTTGCAGAAGACCTAGCGGCTGGGACGTATTCAGATCGCCCTGCGCAAAAACTGATGAACATACTTCGGCGACATCGCTTCTTTAATCGCGTCGATCGTGTGTGTATGGCAGGCCGCGTACACGACACCAACCAACTGGTCGTGGTGGATTCGAGCAATAGCGTTCGAGGCGGCGAAAACACGCTCAAGAAAGGCTACTCGTGCTTTGTCAATCCAGAAGGCTCGCTCTTTAAGATGACACCGTCCACGATTCGTGTTTTTGGTGAGTGCAATCGTGTTCTCGCTGCGTTTGCCGAGCAACGCAAACCGGCTCAGCGGTCGATCGCTTTGATTGCAGACTTAGGCCTCCGAAGCGGGCTTTGCATGTCGATTGGTCGTGCTGAGAATGTTCAGGGGTTCCTTTTCTTGAACTCGCAAGAACCGGGATTATTCGATGAAATTACAACTCGCTATGCGCCGCTGCTGTCGCTATTTTCGATCGTTGCGACGCTTGCGATGGATGCGAATGGATTTCATACCGACACATTACATCGCAACGAAAAATTTGAATCCGTATTACCCAAGAAGGCAATTCGGTTCGATTCGACTGAATTCTCAAAGTTGCTCTCGGACGCACTGACCGTTGCAACCATTCGAACCTACCAAGTCAAGGTTAGTGCCGATGTGGAAGGAAACAACTTTCTCTATGTACCCAAAACTTCGATTAGCACGATTGCTGATTTCATTGTGCATGCGGGATACGAATCCACGACACCAATCAAATTGCACGTCACCCGTTCTGGCAATCAAATTACATTTGACGTCGTACTTTCGGATGAGTTGAAAGCGGTTGATAAATCAAAATTCGTCGATCGAATAGTCGCCGCTCAAAATTTGGAGCTCAAGCATTTACCGGTTCGATTGGAACTTAGCAAGGAATCGCTCCAAGTCCGTGTTCCTTACGAACCAACCCTGGACGGGGTCGCAGGTCAACCCTACAGCATTGCCTATTAACAAGCAACAACTTTAACAGCTACGCGCACGCCCACCGGTATCAGGGTCGGTCTGCGAGGTGAGCCAATGTATGGCTCGAGCAATGACGTTTTTACACTGTTTTTAATTCGAGATACTTTAGGCAAATCATGAAAAAAGAACCACTGCGATTACTTTTAGTCGACGATGACGAGCTGACTTTGAAGCTCCTTCGGCATCACATTCAATCGCATTTTGGACAGGAACTGAGGATCACTGCGACAACCCATCCAGGCGAAGCATTATCGATACTTGCCAAAGAAGGTTTTGATATCTGCATAACCGATTTGGACATGCCCGGCCTCAATGGGTTTAATCTTCTCAAAACGATAAAGGCAACAAACGTCCTGACTGACGTGATTATCTTGACATGTTATCCTTCGTCGAGTGCGATCCGTTCGGCGTTCGCGATGGGTGCGAATGACTATCTCGTGAAACCAATACAGATAAAAGACGAAATAATCATTCGGACTTTGCGTTTCTACATTGAAAGAGTCGAACGATTGGCTAGAGAGATCTTAGAAGACAGCGTGGAACCGCAGATGGCTTGAAAGATACTTTTCTCGAGAGCAAAAGGGCGTTCGCTTCCGGGCGCTTTTTAGTATTCAGGATTGTCGATTGACGAAACGAAAGCACGATAAGCCAGAAGACTTTCTGGGTATCTCGCAGCATGACGTTTGCGTTGGTGCGCTCAAGTCTATGCGACCATCTGTCTAGATGTTCGCATTTGTCGGACGAGTTCGATGGCTTCGGATCGATCTTTGACACCAATTTTCGCTAGGAGCGCTTTCTTGCGATAGTGGACCGTACGAACACTGACGTCAAGCTCAGTGGCGATCTGCTTGGTGGTTCGACCACGTACCATCGCCGAGAAGATCCGCGATTCCTCTAGCGTAAGTCGCTGCAGAATCGGGTCTGGAATAGCGTCTGCCTTCATTCGGCGAATACTGCGATCGATTGCTAGCGTCGATTCGATGGAGGCTCGAAACCGATCTTTGGTAAAAGTAGTATCGACGATTTCTGCTGCACCACACTTCATAGCCTGGACCACCTGATTCAGTTCCCAACGATCGGCAATCAATAGAACCTGTGCATCGCGATTCAATACTCGTAGTCTTGTCAGGCACTCGGCGACACGGCTGAAGCTTCCGGAAAGGCCTAGGATTGAACAGCCTTCCACTTCTGGATCGAAGCTATTGAGAAAGGATTCTGCATCTTCGAATGGAATCGCTATGTACCCGAGAGCGGACGCAACCTCAGCGGCCATCTCAAGATAGTGCAAGTTCAGATCGACCAGATTGATGATTGGATGCATATTCGATACTCATTCGATTCAAGTTTGTTCAAATACCAGTTTCAGAAAGCATTGTTTCCTGTGGCTTAAGTGGCATGGATCCGAGGAAATGATATCGAGACATGGGGAATCTAGCCCGCACGCGATTTTTACAACCTCGTTTCGCTTGTCTGTTTGCCTATCGTCGCTATCAAGGGTTTTTTAGTACTTTTTGGGCCATTATATTGGGTAAGGGAATCCCCTATTCGGCATTCCGTAAGCCACTGTTTTTAGGCGAAATCAATCGAGATCAATCATCCGATCGCGGCTCGCCTTGCAATCATTTTGGATTTCAGATACCCCTTGCGATTGGCGAAAAGATTGTAATCCGATCAGAAACGAAGGAACGGCTACATCACGCGAATACGGACGAAAGTTTATAAGAGATTACGCAGTGCAATAACCTGCAAAAGTCGATGTTGTCGAGGTAATGGTTCATTACTTGACACAAACTATTACACACTGTTTCTGACATGATGAAAGCTGAATCCTAGCCTTAAGAAGAAATTAGATTCATCAAACCAGCAACGGATAATCGTATATACGTTGATTCCGCTAGCCAAAAAATCAGGCCCAACAGGGCTAACCGTTGATGACCGAAGTTATCTCGCGTAATCCGTCCTCACCCTCTGAGCCAAACCCGTCGTCGGTAACTCGCCGAAATCGTTGGTTCCAGATATTCTCTTATGGGCTAGTTGCGTCATTCGCATATCAGTTTTGTTCGGCCCTAGGCGAACACGTCGAAAGAGCCTTCGGTCATGGCTGGGCAACAGTTGCGAGGCCCGTCATTTTTATACTAATAGTTGCGGCCTTCTATATCATTGATCGATTCAGTCAGCGAATCGATGCAATACGCAACGATGAAGAGACTGGCGAAATCGAATCCTTAAGCAGGCATTTCGGAATTTCAATTCTCTTACCCTGTTTAACCGTTGGGGCGGTAGGACTAGCCAGTACACTTTCCGAAACAAGTGTCGCTAGAGAAAATAGCTTGCAATTTGACATGCTTCGATTTGCGAGCGATGAACGGACAAAAATCCGAACGCTCAGCACCGCGTTGTCATTGAGAGATATGAATGAATATCGCGACAAATTCTTTACGCATCAGCAAATCCATCAAGTATTGATTGCCCTGAGACTGGACCATAAGCGTCTTGAGAACCTCGCGAGTCTCCTTCGAGATAGCGGTAATGTTCAGGACTTGAAAAAACAATTGATCGAAATCGATCGTGGACTGAAAGGGATCGCGGACAAAGCTGCGACGATTATTGCTGTAGACGATCAGCTTGAGGTTGCACCGATTAATCCGCCAGGTCTGCTAGCGGCGTTTGGTCCCTTGCTTCAGGATGTGGACAAGCTGATTTTGGCGTTGAGTGATGATTGCAAGCATCGACTTAGCCAATCTACCAGTGATTCGTATAGCCGACTTGGTCTTAAGACTCAATTGCTCGGCATCATCCTGTGTTTGGTTGTTGAACCGGTCGTTCGGCGATTGAAAAGGCAGCTTTTGGTCGGTCAAGAACTAAGAGAGAAACTGAACCGTTTGGCGATGGTCGTCAAGGGAACCAGTAACGCCGTCATCATCACAGACATTCATCGCAAAATTACTTGGGTTAATGACGGATTTACAAAAACGACTGGATATACGCTCGAAGAGGTCATTGGAAAGTCTCCAGGAGCATTGCTTCAATTCGAGGGATCCGACCGACAAACGATTGAAGCGATCCGTGAAACGCTCAATGCAAGAAAAACCTACAAGGGAGAAATTCAAAACCGATCGAAGGATGGAACCGTTTATTGGATTGAGTTACTGATCGAGCCGACTTTGAACCGTGCCGGTAAACACAATGGTTTCATGGCGATCGAAACCGATGTTTCGGCCCGCAAAGACGCGGAGCGTGCCATGAAAGAATCTCAGCAGTTCCTCAGCGGTGCGATCGGAGCACTCACCTCCCATATCGCAATCTTGGATTCCAAAGGAACCGTCATCGATGTAAACGCTCTGTGGAAAGACTTTGCCCGAGACAATCATTTGGATGCTGCGAATTTTGGAATCGGCTCTAGTTATCTCAAAATCACCGATCAATCAACTGGGAAATTTAGCGAAGAAGCAGAAGACGCAGCGGGCGGAATTCGTAGTGTCATATCCGGCAATCGAGAATACTTTGATCTAGAGTACCCGTGTCATGGTAGCGGCGTGCAACGCTGGTTCAAAATGTCCGCATCGGGCTTCATGGTAGGAGACGAGCGATTTGTCATCGTTGCGCACGAAAACATTACCACACGAAAGATTGCTGAAAATCACCTTGCAAATGAGCAATCGAAGTTTCGCTCTATCTATGAAAGTGCAAGCGATGCGATCATGCTTCTAGATAGTGCTGGATTCTTTGACTGCAACAAACGAACCTTGCAACTATTTGGGATTGAGAACAAATCACAATTCGTTTTGCTTCATCCCGATGATTTATCACCTAAGTTTCAAGTGGATGGTAATCGATCTCGCGAAAAGGCTGACCGGCAAGTTGAGATTGCGATGCAAGAAGGCGAGAACCGCTTTGAGTGGCTCCATAGACGTCGCGACGGTTCTGTGTTTCCGGCCGAAGTTCTGCTTAGCTCACTCGAGCTGGATGGTCGTCGAGTCCTCCAAGCAACCGTCCGCGACATTACAGCTCGCAAGCACAACGAATTGCAGTTAAAAGATTTGAATGATCGGCTGCAGATCGACCTGCAAGCTCGTGAGGAAGCCGAAGCTTCCTTGCGAAAAACAACAGCCTATCTAGACGTTTACCGATTGATCGTCGATCAACATGCGATTGTTGCTGAGACCGATGTGAAAGGGACGATCACGCACGTCAATGACGCCTTCTGTCGTATCAGTGGTTACAGTCGCGACGAGCTCCTCGGGCAGAATCATCGGATATTGAACTCTGGCCGACATTCTGATTTGATGTGGCGAGAGATGTATAAGACTGTCGCTAGGGGTGCTATTTGGCATGGCGAGATTTGTAATCGGGCCAAAAATGGAACGCTTTATTGGGTCGATACAACGATTGCTCCTCTCTTCGACGACGTTGGAAAAGTCCGAGGCTATTTCGCACTGCGGGCTGACATTACGGACCTTAAAAACGCCCAAAAGCAAGCGGAATCCGCCAGTCTTGCCAAGAGTGAATTTCTTGCAAACATGAGCCACGAAATCCGAACGCCGATGACGGCCATTCTCGGTTTTGCAGACATCCTGGCCCAGGAAAGCAATCCCAAGCAATTCCCAAAGCAATTCGAATATGTGAATACCATAAAACGCAATGGGGAGCATCTAATCTCGATCATAAACGACATCCTCGATCTCTCAAAAATCGAAGCGGAGAAGATGATTGTTGAACAGATTGATACGGACCTGATCAAAATCGTGAATGATGTATTGTCATTGATGCATTCCAAGGCCGACGCAAAAGGGCTTAAGCTCGAAGCAAACTTTCTGACATCGATTCCCAAAACCATTCAAAGCGATCCGACTCGGCTTCGGCAAATTCTCGATAACCTGGTCGGCAACGCAATTAAGTTTACCGCTAGTGGTGGGGTAACTATCGAGGTCGGCATGGCAGACGACAATGATAATGAAATCGCTCTTTCGGTTGTCGACACAGGAATTGGAATCAAACCAGAACCACTCGGCCGACTGTTCGGTAACTTCGAACAAGCAGATGCCTCGACGACGCGAAACTTTGGTGGGAGCGGACTTGGGTTACGGATAAGTAGGAAACTATCCGAATTGCTGGGTGGTGGCCTGACAGTGGCCTCGGAAGAAGGGAAGGGGAGTAAGTTTACTGCAAGGATCAAGGCGAATGTCGCGGACGGAACACCGATGCTTGAGTTTCCTCGGGACGCTATTCAACTGCCACCTCGTGCAAGTTTAAACTTCTCTATTGCCGCGGATCCGAACCGACGCATTTTGGCTGGAATTCGAGTCTTACTTGCAGAAGATGGCGTTGATAATCAGCGTTTGATATCCTTTTACCTCCGCAAAGCTGGTGCAATCGTTCAATTTGCCGACAATGGAAAGATAGCGGTGCAATTGATGACGTCCGACGGCACACTGGACGGACCTTTGACGGATCCTTTACCGTTTGATCTGATCCTTTCCGACATTCAAATGCCTGAGATGGACGGACTGACATCGACTCAATTGTTGCGATCAAAAGGATGTAAGATTCCGATGCTCGCACTGACGGCACACGCGATGAATACCGATGCAAAAAAATGCCTTTCTGCTGGTTGCAATGCACACTTAACTAAACCCATTGATCCAAACCTTTTAATTTCTACTTGTGAGTACTGGACGAACATGCAAAACACGAACCTATCGAGTGATATGAAAACTTGTGTCAGTGAATATGCGGACGATCCAGAGATGGCGGAGCTTGTCACCGAATATGTTGAGTCCTTTCCAGGAACGGTTACTCGGATCAAGCAAACACTCGAAGAGCGTTGCTTCGAGGAACTTGGAAGAATCGCACATCAGCTCAAAGGCTCTGGTGGCGGCTATGGTTTTCCTGCGATCAGTGACGCCGCAGCCCAGCTAGAGGCAGATGTGAAGTCCCCTAAGATCGACTCTGATTTGCAACAGAGGTATATTCAAAGATCAGTTGAAGGACTTATAAGTATTCTTGAAATGGCAAGAGCGTCTGCAAAGCCTAACAACACCTCGGTATAATAGGTAGCGAATGTGGATATCAATCACCCTTTCCGCTGCCGGTCATATCGGGACTATTGAATAATAGCCCGTTACCTGCCGAACAAATGCGAAGCGTTTTGATATGGCAAAGCAAAGTGTCAACCCTTCATTTCTAACACCCAAATCGTAGGCTGGGCTGATAAAATCTGAGCCGATGGCGCTAGCCACGGGTGACGCGAGGCGATCGAGTTGACGGAAGGAATACGGGGGGAACCCGGAGCTAGCGCTCACTCAGGGGCGCCCTGTGCAAAAACTGCGCTCCGACAATATTCGCTTCGAGAATCACTGTAAACGACAAGATCAAAGAGGACGATTAAAGGCGATCGAGCTGGTGTGCGATCGAAAGAATCGTATCAACGATGCATTCAAACCCGCATAAAGGTCTATGTCGTCGCTGTGAGCGTGGACCGCGAGCGGGTGTTCTCGATAAAGTCGATCGGAGAGAAGACGATTCGAATTAGGCTGCCCTGCGTGGGTAACTCTTGAGTAATCCACCAAGTCGTTCGTGGCAATGAATGTCGCTCATGCGAATCATTTTCGATCCAGTTCTTAACTTGCTTGATATCTTTCGCTTCTTCGGTGGCAAACCTCTTTCGATCAATTGGTTATCTTAACCCTGGTGAGGTCTTTCGGCATGATAATGATCTCTGTACTGCGAACAGAACACCACCCCGGATAACTGGTTGAGAATAGTTCGAAGACTCTCGCTAGGTAACCCACTTTGCTTTGCAATCGCTCGACGATCGGGATGCACCGAGGGAACTGCTATATCGGATCTATTAAGTGGCTTGTCACTGATATTCGAGACCGATGCGGGGCACCGTTGCAACCCAAACGTCGTTAACGACATTTGTGTAAGCACTTAGGTGCAAGTCGCGGAAAGTTGAAAGGGCTAAAAGTGCGCGCAGCGAAAGTCCTGTCTGTTAAGCAGATTTTCCGTAACGCGGCACACTCAGAACGACCAATCGATCCGGTCTCGAACTCTGAAAAGCCAATATTTTACTGCGTTTCGTAAATCGACTTCCCAAAGAAGGTTCGATATCAGGGTCGATCCGGGGAGGTGGTGAAACATGGAAGCAACTATACCGATTCAAGACATAACCTTCTGTATCAAGACGATCCATCGGCCTTGGGCCTGTCATCGGCTCGTCCAGTCGCTTCGAAAGGAGTTCGGCGATCCCAAGATTGTGGTCGTCGATGATGGCTTGCCAGAATACTGGTTCTCCCGCAAGTATCCCGAGACAGCCAAGCACTGCAAAGTGATCGACCTCGAGCAACACGATGTGGGAGTTGGGATCGGCCGCAACACGGCGATCGACGCTGCCGAGACTGAGTTCATCTTCCTACTCGATGACGATCAGATCGTAACGCCCGATCTACACCTCGATCGAGTCTACCAACGCTTCATTGAATACGAGCTGGACATTCTTGCAGTTCGGCAAGGCACTGGTGGCCGGCCCATGCTGTTTAGTCCCCTGATGAATGGTACGCGAATATGGATGCATCGCGGTGAACACAAACACATCGGCGAAACGAGCTGGTGCGATATGGTCAGCAACGCGTTCCTCGCGCGACGCGAAACAATCGCTCGCATTCGCTGGGACGAAGAGATCAAGACCTACGAGCACTGGGAGTTTTTCTACCGAGCGTCTCTGATCGAACACTTGCAAATCGCGGTGGCGCTCGATTGCTCGGTCGTCCACGAACATGTGGCAGCCAAGCCCTATGGCGCTCTGCGAGCCCGACCGAAGTTCCGCCGAATGGGACTCCGCAAACACGGCTTCGATTCATTGCGTTATCCCGGAGGAGGAATCATCCATGCGTGATCGCGTTACATTCTGTATCAAGACCATTCATCGTCCACAATGCTGCGCCACTCTGGTGCGTAGCATCTACGAACATTGTGGAGAGGATCGTCCTCTGATCTACGTCCTCGATGATGGCCGGCCAGACTCAAGATTCTCCCAATCCTGCCCTGATGAAGCGGCAATGGTCGATCGGCTGATCGAGACCGAATACGACATCGGTTTATCGGCTGGTCGCAACCGTCTTGTGGAGGCGGCCCAAACTCGCCTTGTGATCTTTTCGGATGATGACCACGTAGTCGGCCCACAGACTCGGTTAAAAGATCTCGTTGGCAAGTTCAAATCAAGTCGCCTCGATCTATTGGCAACTCTCAGTAAGCAACCGCATCGAGCGCATGCAGACGGAACGCCACGACTGCTCACTTCCGCCGGTGGAGTACTTCATATCCCACGCGGTGAATATCGACGCATTGGTGATATTGCCGAGTGTGCATTCGTTTGTAATTGCTTCGTAGCCTATCGCGATGTCTTGCAAGCGATTCGCTGGGATGAAGATCTCAAAGTGGACGAGCACTGGGATTTCTTCTGGCGAGCCAAGGTCGCCGGCGTCAAGGTCGGCGTGGCAATGGACCATGTCTTTCCGCACATCCACGTCGATCCGCCAGAGTACAAGCGGCATCGGCCCGTCTTTCTAAAACAAGCTTTGCGGAAACACAATCTACGAAAGGTGGTATGGCGATGATTGAAATCCCTGCCTTGGAATATCATGTGGCTCACGGTTGCAATCTATCGTGTCAGCAGTGTTCACACTACTCGAACTTCCATCTTGCCGGTTCAATGCCGACACCCGAGCAAGCCAGCGCCGAATTCGCAACGTGGTCGCACCGTTTGCGCCCAATGCGGTTTGCACTACTAGGTGGCGAGCCCGCGTTGAATCCACGACTCGTTGAACACGTGCGAATTGCTCGCGAGCACTGGCCAAGCTCTGAGTTGATGCTTGTCAGCAACGGCTTCTTCCTACATCGGCATCCAGACCTCCCTCAAACCCTGGAGGAAACTAACTGTAGACTCGAAATCTCGCAGCACGGAACCGAGCCAGCTTACATGGAGGAATTCGCTAAGGTCCAGCAACTCATCGGGCACTGGCGATCAGATCACCCGAAATTAGAAATCAAGATCCGCCAATCTCACCGAGGCTGGATGAAGCAGTACAACATGGTCGATAGCAAACCGATGCCGTTTGATTCCAAGCCCGATGCTGCATTCAAAATCTGTATGCAAAAGACCTGCACGCAGCTCTATCAAAGTCGACTATGGAAATGCCCTGCCTTAACGTTCTATGCCTTGTTAGAAAAGCGACTGCGGCTTGAAGACATCCCCCAGTGGCAACTCTTCCGAAACTATCATGCTTGCTCGCCCGATGCCACCGATGCAGAGATTCAAGAGTTCATCGCAACTGGCCCGATCCCACAGTGTGGACTATGCCCATCGCAAAGAATCCGATTTCAACATCCCGATCCAACATACCCCACTTCTTAGCAATAAATATTAGATCATTGATGAATCAACCGATCTCTTCCTCAAGCCTCACTACTCAAGCCTCAGGTCTGTTTATGAGACGAGTGATAGCGGTACTCGATCTTCCACCGATCCCTGCTCCGCCACCACTCTCATCCCCTTCGGCAACGCAGAATCTAATCCTAGATTTGTTATGCCGCCTTTGGTATTCGGAATTGATTCTGGAAGATCGAGCTAGTTTTACTTTGCGACCGGATGAATGACGATATTCTCGATATCTTCACCACGTGCCGGGAATTTGCAGATAAAGGTAATGACTTTATGATGAATTCCCGATCCGGAAACGCCTTGGGGTTCTGCGGGATTGAGTTCCCGCCCATTTCGTGTTTTCGCGACGATTTTGAAATCTTTCACAGAGCGTTCATCGGTGATCGACGTTGCCATGGATAGGACGATTTCAGTGTGCAAAGCGCTTTTAGCTGGCATCGTTACGATGGTGACTCCAGTGTCTGAGTCGCGAAACCCATATCCCGCAGATGCAGCATTGCCGTAATGAATTGTAATATCGTCATTTGGGGCGTCAAGAATTGCCGCGAGACCAAGTGATCGAATTGCGATTGTGGGAACCAAGAGCAGAAGTGTTGCGACGGTAAGCACATAGAGTCGTTTTGTCATAGTGTCCTCGGTTTGCGTTGAAGTTGTGTGCGGCATAACGCTGCCATTCACCGAGCCGCACCAAGTGAACGTTGATTAATCAAGCACCTGCGTGTGCGGCTTCGGTGCAATGGTTTGTTCAAGTAAGCCGCTAGCGCGGCAGTTCTCATTTTCTTCTAGTTGCTTGGCGATTCGTTAGTTCCGTTTTCACTGGATTCTTGACGAGCTCGGAACACATTAGGACCCCGGTGTCAGTTGCAGTTTTTCGATCGCGCCGTTGCGCCTTCGCTGCGAGTGACTCAGT
>JAPLNI010000017.1 GCA_026692865.1 Planctomycetota bacterium | reverse complement strand
TTAAGGGGTAGTCGTTTTTGGTTTGAAGGGTCGCACACTGAAAACCAGTGGTACGCTAAAAGTGCATCCGACCAAGAAAAACAAGGGAAAACTAACAGTACACCCAACTTGATTCGAACAAGTAACCTTCGGTTTCGTAGACCGATGCTCTATCCAATTGAGCTATGGGTGCAATGAGCGAGAATTTTACTGGATTTCGCTTTTTTTTGAAGAGCACTTTATTAAAAGGTTTGCGTTGGCAGGTTTTGGTCGCCTTGATCTTTCTTGGATTCTTGTCAATCTTCGTCGTAAGAGTGAGTTTTTCTGAGTTTTAATGTTTGAAAAGAGTTGCCCATGGGTTCGAAATCAATGCCGTTTTTTTATGGCGGAATGGCGGTCGTTGGATTTGTGTTGCCGATGATCTGCTTTGGATTCCACTTTCGAAATAACGTCGATGGTCAAGCTTGGCCGGAGTTTTTTGCGGCTCCTTGGTTGACTTGGGCTACTGCAGGTTTTTCTTGGGATTTGATGATCACGGCGACAACGCTTGGCGTCTGGATGTTTGTCGAATCTAGCCGAATGGGCATGCGTGGGATCGCTTGGAATCTCGCGTTGGTCTTTTTAGTGGGGATGTCGTTTGCTCTTCCTGTTTTCTTAATGCGCCGCGAATGGCGAATCCAAGCGTCTTCTGAGTCGAAGGACTATCCGAGATAACAACATCTGGACAATTCGAAGATCAGCTCGTGAGAAGAGTTGATTAGTATGAGAAGGTTCATGGCGAGCGCGACACGATGATTATTGATCGTTATTGATCATTTACACTCGCCAGTTGACGCCGAAAGAATGAGAGCTTTAAGGCTCGCAGCAGGCTGAAAGTCGTCAGTTTAGTTTTTGACCATTAAACCGATATGCACATACTAAGAGTTCGGACTGGACGTATGGTCCCATCCTACATCGCGATAAGGCTTAGGCGTTACGACACTAGCTTTTAATGCTTAAAAGAAACTCGGCGTTTGTTCGAGTCTTTGCGAGCTTTGATGTCAACATTTCGATTGCATCAGCGGGGTTTACTTCGCTTAGCATTCGTCGCAGCAAGCCGATTCGCTTCCACTCTTCTGCATCGAGCAGCATTTCCTCGCGACGAGTGCCCGTGGCTTGGATGTCTACTGCGGGCCAGATTCGTTTATCGACGAGTGCGCGATCTAAGACGATCTCTAGGTTTCCTGTTCCCTTAAACTCTTCAAAAATTACTTCGTCCATCTTGCTGCCAGTGTCTACGAGGGCTGTTGCAAGAATGGTAAGTGAGCCTTTTCCTTCTACTTTGCGAGCAGATCCGAAGAAGGTTTTTGGTTTTTGAAGAGCAGCCGCATCGAGGCCTCCTGAGAGCAGTTTTCCAGAAGGTACACATTCACTATTCCAAGCGCGCGCAAGCCGTGTGATCGAATCAAGGAGGATCACAACATCGCGACCGTACTCGACCATCCTTTTGGCTTTTTCAAGGACCATATTTGCGACTTGTACGTGCCGCGCGGCCGATTCATCGAAGGTACTGCTTACCACTTCGCATCGTGGCCCGCGTACTTCACGTTGCATGTCTGTCACTTCTTCTGGTCGCTCATCGATCAATAACATTATGACCGATGTGTCTTCGTAGTTCTTGAGAATCGACTTTGCAATCTTTTGAAGCAGAACTGTTTTACCTGTCCGTGGAGAGGCAACGATAAGCCCACGCTGTCCGAATCCAATCGGTGCTAAAAGATCAATTACTCTCATCTCGATCGAATCGGGGTCTGTCTCTAGTATGATTCGTTGATGTGGGTGTAACGGTGTCAGGGCATCGAATGGAGTCCGCTCGCGCCGAGCAGATGGTTCCTGATAGTTGATTGCTTCAACGCGGAGTAATGCAAAGTATCTTTCGTTCTCCTTTGGCGGCCTGATCTGTCCTGAAATAGTCACGCCTGTCTCCAGGCCGAACCTTCTTATTTGTGATGGTGATACATAGATATCGTCGGGGCACGAGATGTAGTGATACTTGGGGCTTCTTAAGAATCCAAATCCATCGGGCAAGATCTCGAGCGTTCCCTCGCCGAACATGAGTCCCATCGAACGGATCTGCTCTTTAAGAATTCGAAAAACGAGCTCTTGCTTGCTGAGCTCTTCGACATCCTTCAGGCCTAGCGATTCACCGTAGGTCGATAGCTGCTCCAAGCTCATTTGCTGAAGCTCGATAAGTTTCCTTGGAGTCGCGTCAAATGGTAGCTTAGCATTCTCGCCAGGTTCTGCATCCGTGCTTCGAGTTCGCTTCGACTCGGATCGCTTGGATTCTACGGCTAGCTGTTCGGAGATTGAAAGCGGATCTCGGTCTTTATCGAGGTCACGAAGCCGGCTAGCAATTTCAATATCTTGCTTCGGGTTGGAAGCCAATGGACCGTGAGGACGCGGAGCGTTCATGAGGAAGAAACTCAGTGGTACGAGTGTGGATGAGTGAAGTGAGCGTGGACGGTTATCGACGCACACTTTGATGCAGGTGGGAGTTGGACAAGACAAGGCGGAATAGTGACGTTTATGAGTCCGGATCTCCGTATCCGTAAGCTAATTAGTTCATTAGGTTCAACGAACGGAAGCAAACAGACGGGATTCCTTTTCAAGCGTCATACTCCTATTGTAGTGTGTCAGCCCTGTTTTCGGCAACAGTTTGGTTTTTTTATCAGGTTCAGGATTCAATAGTCGTGGGACGCTCCATCATCGTTGTTGGCGCCGGTTTATCCGGCCTTGTGGCTGCCCAGGTTCTTCAGCGGCAGGGGTGTGAGGTTCGAGTTCTAGAAAATCTCGATCGGGTTGGCGGCAGAATTCGGACGGACTTGGTGGACGGCTTTCTACTTGATCATGGTTTTCAAGTGTTTCTGACAGCATACGAGCAAGCCTCGAAAACGCTCGACTGCGAAGATCTGCAACTGGGATCGTTTGAAAGCGGGGCTTTGATTTACTTTGCCGGAAAGCTGCATCGAGTAGCAGATCCATGGCGAAGCCCACAGCACATATTGGCCACAGCTTTTGCTTCCGTAGGTTCGGTTTGGGACAAGTTGAGAATCGCAAATTTTCGACGCCGCGTTTTACGAAGTACTGATCAGCAATTGTTGACAGCTAAACAGATAACTTCTTTAGAAGCACTTCGTCGGGAGGGCTTTTCCGAAATGATCATTACTCGCTTCTTCAGGCCTTTCTTTAGTGGCATATTTTTGGAGCAGGACCTAAACACCGCGTCGGGAAGAATGGACTTTGTGTTTCGAAACTTCAGCCGCGGTACCGCAGCACTTCCCCAAGGCGGCATGCAAGCAATTCCAATTCAATTAGCAAATCGACTCCTGCCGGGAACAATCCATTTCAACAAGACGGTAACCGCAATCGAATCGATAGAATCCGATAATGAGAACGCGCAAAGGCTGATGACTTCATTGACACTATCAGATGGCAGTAAACTGCGTTGCGATACGGCGATCATTGCGACCGAGCAACCTTCAGCGAACAAACTACTTGGCTTGGATGTTGAAGCAAAATCGCAATCGACAACCTGTTTATATTTCGCAGTCACGACTCCACCGATCCGAGAAGCGACGCTAGTCCTCAACGGCGAGGCCGAAGGTCCAATCAATAATTTGTCCTTTCCAAGTTTTGCTCAGCCTAGTTATGCGCCTCCTGGACAGCATTTGGCAAGCGTCAGTATTTATGGTGATTTCGTCTCGTCGCCTAAAGAAATAGTTGAAGCGACACGCGACCATCTTCGCAAATGGTTTGGACCTGATGTCGATCGATGGAGATTCCTTCGAAGCTACCGAATAACACACGCTCTACCCAGCCAAAGCCTTGAAAGCCTATCGCAGTCAAGCGCTTACCAAGGCAACCGCAGCACAACCGGTTTTGTCCGACCTGGTGTTTATCGCTGTGGTGATTATTGCGAATCTGCAAGTATTGAGGGTGAACTTCCCCAAGATTGGTAGACAGTGGGTCACCTTATGTCATGATAACCATGACAGGAGAATTGACCATGAAACAACGTCGAACATTTAGTCGTGAATACAAAATTGCAGCTGTCAAAAAAGTTGTCGAGCAAGGCCTT
>JAPLNI010000016.1 GCA_026692865.1 Planctomycetota bacterium | reverse complement strand
GAAGTTTCTGGACTTAGCAGGCGGTCAACCGCCTTGGAGGTGATTGCGCTTAGCAAGACGCCCGACTGCTGCTTGTCTAGCTTCTCTAAAAATGCAAAGCATGCCCATTCGGCTCTACCATCGTCAAAGGTTTGTAGAACCTCGATAACGCGGCGCGCTTTGTCGTTGAGAACTTGACGCGTGTTGTCGTTGAGCGGGATATCGAGTAATTCTGGGCGTTCAATGTAAGTGCTCAAGAGAGCGATTTTGAGATCACTTGCCCGTGGATTCACCGCTTCCGCAAACTCAAGGACATTACCGACGCTTTGGCTACTCATCCAGTTCCAGTAGTCCTTATCTTTATCGAATCGCGACTTCAGACGCGGCCGCCATTCGCCATTTTCTACTTGTACGAAGAGACTTAGGGCCAACCAACGAAGTACTTCGTGATCGTCTGGGCGCGCCTGAAGCAATAGTATCTGTTTCTCCGCCTCCATAGCCCAAGTTGCTGGCATTTCGAGGAGACGCTCAATCAGCAGACGTCGCAGTTTCTGAAGACGCTCGAGTTCATCCGAATCATTGAGTGTCGCTATCGCCCGTACCAAGGACTGCCTCGCCTGGTCGATTTCTGCAAGCGATGAAACGCTTTGGTTTGAAGCGATTGCCAATCGCTCCAGAGCTCGATCATAGCGGAAATCGAAAGCGACTAATTGCTTAAGCCATTTCATCTCCATGGCATGGTCTTGCTGAGACATCGCTTTCTTCGCGAGATTGGATAAACCTTCCGCCACCCGCCTCGCCTGCAACGTATGAATGAAGACCGCTAGAACAAGAAGTCCGAGCACTGAAGCGACGGAGATACCCAGTAGCGGTAAATTCCATTCCCACCGAATTTTGCAAAGGACCTGACGGTCTTCATGCCCCAAGGCTTCAGTAACATCCCTAAAAACGATTGGTCTCTCTGCTCCGCCTTCAGAGAATTGGTCTAGCTGCGGATTTTGTGTTTCTAAGCTTGGGCTAATTGGCATGCTTTCTTTCCTGTTACATGGCACGCGTAGATCGCGGACATTTCGCGTTCTTAGTCTGTTCAGGATTGTCGTAAATCCGTCGACGATGACTCTGCATCCAACGGCATGGAATAGCGATAGTCGCCGTATCGATAAATGTATTGACGTATCGGCATTCCGCTAAAAACGGTACCGATAAGTTTTGCTCCAGATAGATCCAAACGCCTCATACATCGCTGTAAATGGTCCTGCCGAGTTACGTCACGCATAGTGCAAAGCAAAGTTCCATCAGCTCCAGCCGCAAAAGACAACGTTTCACTGGCTGCTAAAACTGGAGCCGTGTCTATGATGATAAACCTGTACTTCCCCTTGACTTCTTGCATCAGTTTTTCAATTCGTTCCTTCGAGACGATTCTCGCGAGATCCCTACGAATCTCGCCGGCAGTCAGAATGTGCAATTGTTCTCCAAAACTAGTGTCGGTCGCTTCGTCAAGAGTTACGCTTCCACGGAGTACTCCAGCCAGTCCCTCAGACATTGGTAAACCAAACAAATGATGTTGATCTGGACTTCGAAAATCAGCATCCATCAGCAAAACACGACCATCACCCATCTTTGACAAAGAAATCGCCAGGTGAGTTGCAAGAGTACTCTTCCCCTCGCCAGGCATACTACTTGCAATCACTAAAGTTTGGGTATTTCCTGGATCAGAGAGAATAAAGTTTGCGCGTAAACTATCGATACTTTCGTCATAGGCTCGCTGCTTTTTTGACGACCCTGTGTGGCTTGGCAACATGACAACTTCGCCCAAAACGGGGATTTCTTTTTCACCCTCCAAAGAATCCGAGTGGGAGATTCGTTTCGATTGTATTTCCAATAAGAACGCCAATCCGAAAGGTATAGTGAATGAGGCCACGGCAAACATGAGAATTTTTTTCCATGGAACGGACTCGATTGGGGCCGTGGGCGTTTGTGCCTCTGCCAGCGTTTGAATGGTGCTGCTTTTTTGTCGTTCCGTACGCAAGGAAGCTGTTCGTTCGTTGAGGCGTTCCAGTATGTTCCGCGCCTGTAGATACTTTTGCTGCGCAAAATAAAGCTCAGCGGTCTCACCAGCGAATTTAGAGAGACGTTCTTCTTCGGCTTTGAAATTGCTTTCAATCACGTTTCGTCGCGTTCGTGTCCGTGTTAATTCCGCTGTTTTCGCTACCACGGCCGACTCTCGCCACTTGGAAAGGACCATTGGGCGAACAGCTAGCTTCGCGGAGCTCAATTGATTTTCCAGTGCAGCGATATCTTTCTTAAGATTGTCGTACCATGCCTGTCGAGTTCGCACGAGATCCGACTTTTCCATCATTCGCATTTCTTCGTTCTTTTCATCTAGCAATCGGCTCGCGCTAGCAACCTCTTCTTGTTCCTTTACTAAGGCTTCAAAAATCATCGGATCGATATCGTTAACCTCGTTTTGACCAGGCTTAGACAGGGCATCTTTTAACATCAAGAGTTCCGCTTCGATCACTGCTTCATTTGAGCGTAATAAACTCAATTCATCACGCAAACTTGTCAGGTAGGTCGAGTCGGTATTGAGACGGGTTGTTTCCTGAAAAGGATCGAAACCCTTCGCTTGCTTGCTCAAACTAACGATCCGCTCCCGATGTTGCTCGACTTCATCCTGCCAAAGCTTTAAAGCGGGCTGCAACCAACCCTCGAGATCCGAAATACGCCGATCATCGAAACGTTGGCGCTGCTGCAAGTAGGACCGAACAATGGCGTTGCAGACACTAGCAGCCGCAACGGGTTCGGTGTCCCGATAGGACACTCGCAACAACGTTTTTGAACCCGCATCGCTCAAGCTTAAATTGCGGCGAATATTTATTTCTCGCGAATGAATGTCCCTTAAGCTGGGGGCTTCACATATCTTGGGATCGGACAACACCGGAGACAGCACCAGGTGGTTTTCAATCAGCGGCCGTTCGTTTTGCAATAGCTCTGAATGGCCTTGCATTACGCCCTGAAAAACAACAAAGTCCCGATTCGCTTCCAGAAGATGCGATGCTGAATACTCGGGAACGAAACTCCAATAAATGAACCCCGAAACTAAGCCCGATATTATCAATCCCAAGGGCACTGCCCACCACCAACTTCGCCGAATGGTGGGTACGATAAGCCAGGGATCAAAAGGGAGTTCCTGCCACGGGTCCTTACTCTCCAACCTTTTTGCTGTCATGTTTTTACTGTTCATGGCTCTTACTTTCGATCAATCAATTGATAATTGGAAAAGTTATGTGCGGATCCCACTTGGAAAATCTCTTGTCAACGGATCATCGAACGATTCGCAGGAATGGAAACCCAGGCTGGACGGTACAACCGCTCCCAATACTGTTTGACCATCCACACTAGCGAGGCCGCCAGCCCAATCATGAAAATCCCAGCCCAATCATGTATCCTGCTCGCTAAGCTATCATCAAACCAATAATAGGAAATGCAAACAATGACACTTCGCACACAATTAGCGATTATGGATAAAGGAATGACGGAGGCGATTACAACCAATTTGTCAATCCAAGCTCGTCGAATGAGCGTTACCCAAAAGAAAGCAAAAGCAGCCATTCCCACAAAAATGCGAAGCCCTGAACATGCTTCTTCCACCAACATCTGAGACTGACCAATCCAAATCGTATTCCCCTCCGATACCGCTGAAAAACCGAGAATTCTTAAAACGGCTGAAGAAAGAACCGTTACCAACGATTGCAACTTCCAACTTAATAGATTCTCAACCTGGAATGGGAGTGGGACCATGAATAAGAGAAAAAGTAATGCTGGCGCCGCCCACAAAAGAGCGCGCGGACCCAATAACAAAGCCACGCACCCACCGAGCCACGGAACAATAGACCAGCCTTCAAGAAACTCCATGAAGAAAATAAGACCGATGGTCTTTATCAACCCGGCAAATAACAGTAACACCACTCCGAGCCAGTGAAGCTTTGCATCAAAACCGGGAAATGTGTCTCGACGAGAATAGAGGATACCCAGACTTAAAAAAGGGATCAGATAGCCATGGGAATAATCCGCCTCAGTACGCCATTGATACTCAAGCTCCCAAAGCGTCTTTCCGTACAAAATCAATGTGAGTAAAAAGATTGCGGCGGCTGATGTGACAATCACCCAGGCGTGCCGTCGCAGGTACTCGTCCGTTATAGGAACTAAACTCTCAACCTCTTTTTTCGCTTTTTTCGGCTTTTCGGGCAGCACCGATACCCGGCGTTGAGGTCCCCTTTTCTTTTTGCCAAATTTCGCTGATTTCATTTGATGCCAAGGATAAAACTGCTGTCGTCCATGACAAGGAAGTACTGCGGTGCGGAAACCCAAGAGTAATTAGGCCTGCCCTCTGTTCCTAGATGCTAAGCCCATCATCAATGGATTGAAAGGGATTAAATCGTTCCGTTTGGTCCGATTGCAAAGGATATTCCTTCAGGGCGCATGCTCGAAGCAGCGCTTCGTAGTGAATGGCCAACCCCATGCATCGAGTGATGCGTGGTATTCGTCCAGCCGGAATTTCAGGTAACGCTAACTTTCGAATCTCTTTCTTTGAAAACCCTTTTTTGCAACGACTTTCGGAGTTCAAGTCCGGTCCGTTGGGTCCATCATCGTAGGCCGTATAACGCGGAAAATTCGTCAAACAGACGATTGCCCAGAAATGGACTAAAACATCATCCTGCACCGAAACGGTTTTCGACGAGGGTTGGTCGAATCGCGATATCAGTTCAGCATCGGGTACTTCACGATGATCCAATTTTTTCGTCCCGCGAAATCACTTTTTCTCGTTCGATCGAGTATTTTGCACAGGGTGCTGCTGGAATGCTAGTGTGCCTATTAAGACCATTTTGCACAAACGGTCCGAAATATGCTCTTTTGTGATACCCGATTAACTTGGCAATGCGAAGTAACGCCATAAATCGTAACCAACCATGTGGGTCAATTAACGAAGGACGAGTTTAAATGAATGGCTTTGTGAAGGATATTGAGAGTATCTCTGTCAAAAACGATGACTTTCGGAATGTAGTTTATACGGCTAAGCATTGCCAACTAGTCGTTATGTCGCTGAAGTCTAAAGAAGATATCGGGGAGGAGATCCACGAGGTTGACCAGTTCTTTCGCGTAGAGCAAGGAGCTGGTGTCGCGGTTCTCGATGGAGTTCAGACCGAAATTCGAGCCGGCTTCGCTATACTCGTTCCCGCTGGCACAAACCATAACCTTATTAACACCGGAAGTGTTCCGTTGAAGCTCTATACTATTTACGCCCCGCCGAATCATAGGGATGGTGTCGTCCACCATACTCGTGAAGATGCAGAGTCCGACAACGAACATTTCGATGGTAGAACGTCGGAATAGAGTGGCACTACGAATCGAAAATAATCGTCGAAGAACGTTTCCAGACTTGTGAAGACACTGAAGATGACAAATTTCACCCTTCCACTTCGCTTTGCCGATCACTTCGAACAGATTCCGGCGGATTAGTCGAAGGACAGCACGAAGATCGTCCAAGCGATGGAGTTGAAATTGATTAGGAGCCACGCCACGAGATCACAACGCTACGGCTGGATGACGAGTTCAAATGCCTCTGCTTCGACGTTTGGCGCGCGTTGGAAGTAGATCGCGCTTGGGGGAGGCATAAATCGCGTTCGACGTGTGGCCTACGAAATATCGTCTAAATGGTGTCGCAAATAAATTAGTAATAATGCTCAGAGGACTGAGGCAATTCTCGCAAGTTTAAGAAAGTCTCATGGAACGTCCCGTAATAATTGCAAAAACGTCTTGGATATTGACCCTTTCTTCGATTGCTGTCGTGATAGCCGCGCTTCATCTTGCTAAGGCGTTCTTGATTCCTTTGATGTTAGCAGTGCTATTGAGTTTCATGTTGAGCCCGATATGTGACTGGATGGAACGTTGGAGGTTGGGCAGAATACCAGCAGTGTTGATGACGGCCTTCATCGGCTTTTCGGTCTTGGGTATTGTCACCTGGATGGTGATTGTTCAATTGACCAGCTTGTCGCCGAAGATCCCAGAATATCAACACAATATAGAAGCGAAGTTAAGCACGGTTAATCAGTACGCCGTGACGGTGCTGAGAAAACTGACGAAAACGACCGAAGGAATGGGGCAGAGTCTCGCTGCATCGGCACCGAGGGACGAACCTCGAGGGACCATCGACCTACCCTTTTCGGTTCGCGTTCTCACTGACCCAGCGAGCCCATTGCAAGTTTTTGGCGATATGTATGGCACACTGCTCGAGGTGTTGGGAAGCACCAGCATCGTCATCGTACTCGTGATATTCTTCCTAGTCCGTCGCGAGGACTTGCGAGATCGCTTTCTTCACCTGATTGGAAAGAGTCAGATTACCTTGACGACTCAGACTATTGAGGACGCCGGTGCTCGAGTTATCCGCTATCTTTCAGCGCTTCTCTTTATCAATCTCGCTTTCGGAATTTCCGTCGGAATAGGACTATATTTCATTGGTGTTCCCAACGTCCTGCTATGGGGGATTCTAGCAATGGCTTTGCGATTTATTCCATACATCGGCCCGTGGATTGCCGCTGCTATGCCGATTGGGCTTTCAATGGCTATTTCGACGGGTTGGCTTGCGCCTTTGCTTACCATCGGGCTGTTCGTGGCACTCGAACTTTTCAACAACAACTTGTTGGAGCCCTGGGTTTATGGCAAGAACACCGGCGTCTCGGCGGTGGCTGTTTTAGTGGCCGCGTTCTTTTGGATGTGGTTGTGGGGACCGGTAGGGCTTCTGCTAGCGACTCCATTGACCGTTTGTATTCTCGTTGTCGGCAAGCATGTCCCTGAACTTTCCTTTCTCGACGTCCTACTTGGAAGCGGAACAGTTTTTGAGCCCTATGAACGCATTTATCAGCGTCTACTGGCAGGAGACCAAGAGGAGGCTGCGGAATTGTTCGAGGAACATCTTCTGAAAATGCCGTTGGTCGAAGTATACGACACTGTCCTCATCCCTGCCCTAGCTATGGCCGAGACCCATTGGCAACTCGGCGAACTCCATGACGGCAAG
>JAPLNI010000015.1 GCA_026692865.1 Planctomycetota bacterium | reverse complement strand
GCGAGAAGTAATCATCAGTCGCTTCAATAAGCGACTTCTTCACAACTCCTTGCGAGACGACCGCAGGTGTGGCAGACGATCCTGACCGGGCTAGTTGTAAACTGGCTGGTGCACTGAAGTATCGGAGGCTGTTGAAGCCAGATACGCCGCGAACCGCGTTCGTATCCAATACGTTCACTGCTCCCGAGCGATCGACGTCGAAGACATTGCTCACCACGCCGCCATTCAAACCGTTCTGTCCGCGAACTTGGTTCGTATCCAGAATGTTGACTCCAACTTGCACTGTCGCGTTCGTTGCGTTCACATCGAAGCGAGCATTACCAAAGTAGAAGACATCGTTGGATGTCAGACCTGTGGTAAGTGGGTTGGCGAGCACCGTTACCCGAAGCCATGAGTTCTCGATTGCTCGATCTGCAAACGTGAGCTTGACTCGAGATGAACCGCCTTGACCACCAGTAGCGAACGTCGAAACAGTCACTGCCGGGGTGATTGTCACGAAGTTTGGCGTTGTACCTGTGAAGTCGCTCCAAGTTGCAAACTGGAAGCTCGTTGCATCGATCGCTGAGAGGTTTGCTGGATTGGTCAGGTCGATGACCAGTCCGTTGATTCCGCGCGAGTAGTTCGTGAAGTTGGCTACTGTTGCAGTTCCACCTGGCAAGAGTGCTGACTTGGTCGGATCAATCGCAAGGACTGGGTTAACAAGCGGATTGGTTGCGTTGGCACCGTTAGTTCCAAAGGCCGCTCCAGCGTTGTTGTAGAACACATTACGACCAACAATCGATGCCGCCACTGGGGCTGGTTGCACGGTCAACGTAAAGGTTACTTCAGAGAAGAGACCTGCTGCATCGGTGACTCGAATCACAATCGTAGAAGTACCAGATTGACCGCTAGCGGGTGTGACTACCAAAGTTCTGTTTCCATCAGTTCCACCAAAGGCAATGTTGCCCACTGGAACCAAGGCTGCGTTAGATGAAGAGGTCACCGAAAGCGTAAGTGCGCTCAGAGGAGTCTCTGCATCAAAGACCGTTACTGGTATCGCTGCCGTTGGTGTTTGGAAGGCTGTTGTTTGATTTCCAATGTTGGAAATTGTTGGGGCCGTGTTTGTGCTACCGCTGTCAGTATTGGTGACACTAACATCGCTAGGATTGATCCCGCTATAGTTCGGGTCAGTAGTCGTTGCGGCTCCGGTGACAATCGTGTAACCAACGTTCCCGTCAGCGAGTCCATCACTAACACCTGTGATGGTTACCACTTGAGGAATATCCCAGTTGGCCGATGTGAATGTTAGGGAACTGACTGAAGTAGTTCCTTCGGTTAGATCACTCGAAGATATCGGAATCGTGACGTCGGCTAGCGGTGGAGTGTTTAGAACAACAGAGAAAGCCGCCGTGCCACCTTGCTCGGTTGTTTGAAGGCCACTGGTAGGAGTGACCGTTACACCGACAGGAGTAAAGAAGACGCGAAGCTGTGGACGCTCGTTAACAATCGTTGTTTCCGAGGGCTGAGCAGTCCAACCGTCCGTTCCGCCTACCCAAGGCAAAACAGCCCAACCATTATTGGTCAATGCTCCGGTGGTGTATGCCCGAACATCGGATGTCAGATCAAAGTTGTTCCAACCTCCCTCGACGTTCGGAAATCGACTTGCATTCCCAGCGGCAGCTGTTGGAGCCGACGCCGCCTCAATTCCATTAGCCGAAACACCTGCCACGAATCCATCCCATGAAGGGGTTGCCGCCCAAGGCTGAAGAAGGGCGTGAAATGTCCCTCCGTCACCAGGTGCGTTGCTTGCGGTGCTTGCAAGGGTCAGAACCGCGGAGTGCACCAACGCTCCGGGAGGTACTTGGTTTGCAAGGGTACCATTAATGCCGTCGAATCGAATCAACATTTGTGTTTCGTTCGTAGCCGGCGCAACTAGATCGCTAAAGTCAACACCAAGCTGTACCGTCGCGGACGTCGAGTTATCAGCCGTAGGGTTGTTAGCGGTTAAAGTTGTATCGTTGACTCCTGTGTACCCATTCTCACCATTTCGGAAACCAGTCGAAGCGATCGTCGCAGGTACCCATTCAATTTCTAGCTTGGGACGATTGTTAGCGACAGCATCCTCTGAGGCTGTAAACCCCCAGCCGTCTGCTCTACCTTCGAATCCTTGAATAAGCCAACCGAAGTTGCTTTGACCGTTAGCCCACGCTTGCAGATCAGACGTAACTCCGATCGTGGTGACTCCCGCTGCCGTATCACCGTTTCCGGCCGAGTTTCCAACCATCGACTCGAAAGCCACATTTGCCGTTACTCCATCATTTCGAACAAGAAAGTTGTTTGCATTTAAGGTAGGAGCAATCGAGTTCCATGTCGCTGCATTTGCGTCCCATGATGTAAGCATTCGGTGCAACGTTCCGCCGTCACCTGGGTTCTTCGTTGTAAGAACTAGACGAGCAGATACGATCTTGGCCCCCACTGGAACCTGCCCAAGGTTCGATCCGAATATCCCGTCAAACTTCAACAGCACAGCGGAGTTAACAACACCTGGGTCAAAGTCTACGAGTAGACCTTCTCCAGTGATGTTGTTTCCTTGAGGGATGTGAGTACCTGGCAATCCCTCGAACAGCATCGTGTCCCCAGCGCCGGTATACGGACCATTTCCGTTATCTACTAGTTCTTGAAATCCAGATCGGCGGACCTGAGATTGTGAAATGGCATATGCAACTGAATTGCTCATGCCGCCGTCGCCATCCGTTAGCCCGACGGTTACGGTGCGAGTTGCGGCAGCCAATCGAGTTGAGGTTGTTTGAAACGCAACGGATCTCGCGACAGCCTGAACCGCAACTTCCGTTGCACTGGCGTTGAAAGTCACAGCAAGAGGTGCTCCGCCAGTCCCGCCAGCAATCGTACCGATTGAGATGCCACCGAAACTAACCAACGATCCACTGACGCCAACTTGCCCAACCCCGTTACCGACGTTCCTTACGATCAAGGAATCACCAGCGTTTGCACCAACAGTAATGGTAGCGGTCAAAACACCTGCGTTAAAGTCAAGCAAATCTAAGTCTGTTAGACCGACCAAACCGTCCAATGTAACCGCAATGCCATCACCTGCTGCATAGAATACTGATGTTCTTGTTTGACTGACAACAGGCGAGTCATTTACAGCCGCGACAGTAATGGATTGAGTCGCTTCAGCACTCGTCCCTCCATCACCATCGGTTACCACAACGCGGACAGTTCGCGATAGGATTGATGGAGCATCACTCGTGTTGCGATAGGTTATGTTTCGGATCAACGCTTGGACCGCCGCTACGGTCGCGTTGTTATTCAGCTCAACGGTCAATGGAACAAGACCAACTCCGCCTGCTACCGCGCCGATCGTAGCACCCTCGTAGGCAACGATAGATCCGGTAATTGAGATTTGCCCAGCGCCAGTTCCCTGATTGCGAACTTCGATTCGATCTTCCGATTGACCGTTGGCAAGAAAGTCCACGGTCAGCAAGCCGGTAGAAAAGTCAGGCGAGTCTGCATCCGTCAATGTCGCAGTTGGGGCGATCGGTGTGGCAGGATCATTTTCTGTGTAGGTAAGGGATGCGGCTGGAATGGTGAGAACTGGCGGCGTACTAACTAGTGGAGCTACGTTGATCGTGACTGTGACAATATTGCTGAGCAGGTTTAGGTCGGTCGCTTGATACGTAAAACTGTCCAGGCCTAAAGTACCGTTGCTGATGTAAGTAAATGAGCCGTCGTCATTCAATACAAAGCTCGACGCATTCGTTGGATTTGTCAGCTTAATCGCCGAAAGAAGCGAGGTGACTCCGTTGGGATCTGAATCGTTTGCGAGAACTCCAGAGCCGGCAGGAATGTTGATCGTTCCGCCAGGTGCAACGTTGTAAGCGTCCGCCACTGCGACGGGCGCTATGTTTGTTCCTGGGGTATTCACACTGCCGGGAGTCAATGCTCCACCAGTTGGAAAGTTAGTACTTCGATTGGCTGCTGTAGTCGTGTAGGTTGTACTGCTGTTTGCGCCGGACATGGCACCCCAGTACCAAGCAGCTGCCGTGGTAGGCCGATTGTCGAATTGGAATCGTGACATCGCGCCTAACTGAGCATTAACACTTGTTAAATTTGCCCCATAAACCAAATCACCGACATTACCATCCGACCAACCGACGGCATCAACAACGACACCTCCTGACGGAACTGTAAGCGATCCACTAGTACCCGTATCCCAGTCTGATCCAGCTACTGGAGCAACGGTGCTGGACACGAGTGCAAACGAATTCGATCCGTTCTCGAGTGTCTGTGGCGTACCAATGTCAAACGCAGTTGTAGCAAGAACTGTTGTTCCCGCCGGAATAGTAAATCCACCATTCGTGGATGTAATAACAAGCAGGCCACTAGAACCTATTTGCTGCCCCGACAAATCGATGACCATGTCCACCAGCCCCTGGCCAGCCGCATCGCCCTCAATGGATACAAAGTAGAGATTGGAAAGCGTAGCGCCAGGCGTACCCTTGATTTCCACAAACTCGAATGGTTGATCATTGCCAGCAGGATTAATATTAATCTCATTGAGAATGGCTGTCGCGAATACTCGGCGTCCTTCTAGAGATTCAATCAAGAGTCTTCGATTCTTCGCAACACGTCTTTGGCGAACGCAATGTTGTTGAGCTGCAGGCTTCGAAAAGCCGTGGTTGTAAATCGATCGTAATGCCCCTGAAAGTCCCTTGACCACCATTAAACAATTCTCCAAACAAATAAAACACTAGTAAAACTATTGGCATGTGAGCGACCCAGGAACGCACGCCAAGCGAACCCGATCTTCGAACAGCAGACATAGTTAAACCACTAATTGTTAACTACCTGTGAAGATCAGGCTAAGATATAGCGAATGTCGGGAATATCACGGTTTTGCTGAAGAAGCCGCCATGAACCGCTAACGACTAATAGTAGAACAATCTGACCTCAAATCGATGTCAAAGCCAGAATCGGATTGAGTGACTTCGACCTCTACCTTGCTGCTGCGGCCGTAGCATTTAGGCACGATTACGTTACCCGCTTGAGAACTTGCTCCTGCATTACCCTGGTCAGGATCTTCATCCGAGGACTCCTCACTTGTTCCGCGGCCAGACAAAAACACCACTCGTTTCTTGCCGGGAATAATACCTGCGGTTTCAGAGTCAAACATCAACGAATAACGACCATTCGTATCGGTAGCTCCGCTTGAGAACGACCCATCTTCAGGCGACACAAACTGGACTCGAGTGTTGGCCAGCGGTGCACCATCAACGGTGATTCTCCCAGAAATCTTGACTAATCCAAGCTCCCCATAATTGGGAGTAGAGCCTGTCGAACAACCGGAAAAAGAAGTCGCCAAACAAGCGAAAGCAACGAGCAATGAGGAAGTTGAGTACCTCGAAAGGCTCCCGCAGAAACAACTCTTTCGACTGACAACAACTCTAGCAACGAACATATTTCTTATTCTTTCTTATTCAAACGCGCTCCGAAGCAAGGATCCGATCGAAGTGAAACACAGATCCTATTGATCAACTCGGAAAGGATACTCGGTAAGTAAATATCGATTTACCGATAAATTTCGCGAGGCCCAAATCGTGAGTTCTAGTTATACGGAAGATCTAAATCTTCGATCCCATTTCGAGAGCCAATTGCCCGCGTGATCGCCGTTTCAGTATTGTCTGAGATAAAAGTTACGGACCCGTCCGCCTTACCAATCATTACGCCTCCGAAGTGATAGCTTCCGAAAGCAACCTCCATCAAATACCCATTCGTTGCTGGTTTGCTAACTTGGATATTCACCTGAGGCCAGAAACTCCCCACCGCTTCAGTGAATTCACTTCCAGCGTTGCTACCGTCACAGCGGCACCCCTGGACCTGAGGACCGCCAATCCCCCAAAAATCCATACCTTGATCGTCTTTTGAGAACGCAGGATTAGTTCGAGATTCGCCGATCAAAACGGTAGCAGACATACCATCCGTGAGGTCGCTGAACCTTATTCTGCTACAGCCAAACATGACCCCATTGAGGTCTGGATCTTCGAAAGACTTCGTCCCGCCGACCGGGCGCGTTGAAGCATCGTCTGATGAGACCTCATTGCCACCGTTGGCTCGGTAAGAAACTGGAGCGCGTCGCGGAATATCATTGTACGTACGAGGCTGACGATCGATTCCACTAGGGCATCGAAAAACGGGAATGATCGCTTGGCAGGCTTTATGGTTTGTTGGTGTGATTGGAGTCGTTCTAGGCGGTGGCATATCCCAACGAGCTGATGTGGTGAAAACAAGCGAGTTATAGAGTGCAGCCTGCTCGATTTGCGGGAGAATCGCGGCCGTCCAAAATGCACCGTGAATGGTCCAGCCAGGGGGAATCTCCTTGAAAGCACTCTCATAATTCATGATGGCAAGTGACAGTTGTCGCACATTACTGCTACAGCTCATACGCCGGGCCGCCTCGCGAGCCTGCTGAATAGCCGGCAATAGCAAGCCAGCGAGAATTCCAATAATAGCAATCACGACCAGCAGTTCTACTAACGTAAAAGCTCGTCGAACAAATGATTTGCCCTGAACCATGGAAACCCCTGTTAACGATAAGCAATCCACTCTCGATACCTCAATTCTTTACGCCTTTGCCAAATTCGACGCCTAAATGATACCAACTCACACTTGGATTTCACTAAGACTTTTCGCACATACGATGAAGATTGCGTTAAGACACTCGTGAGCTCAAGCAAGTGCTTCTTTCGAAATAATGATTCTGATGTGTGAGTGAACGCTCCAATTGCGCGCAATCTATACATTGAGCCTTTCAGTATGCAAATGCGTCACTTGATCGTAAATCCCCATTTGATTAATCAAGTACGTCGGGAGCTGTTGGAAATAGCATTTCCAACACAACAAAACCCGATGGAGTGTTACTCCATCGGGTGTGCCTTTTCATTACGCGAGCTAAATGCTCGGCTTTTTTGTAAACTGCTTTTCAATTAGTTGCATCTCTCTAAGAGAAGCAACTCAGCGGTTACAAGCATTTCCTAGAACTGCGAGAAGTAATCATCAGTCGCTTCAATAAGCGACTTCTTCACAACTCCTTGCGAGACGACCGCAGGTGTGGCAGACGATCCTGACCGGGCTAGTTGTAAACTGGCTGGTGCACTGAAGTATCGGAGGCTGT
>JAPLNI010000014.1 GCA_026692865.1 Planctomycetota bacterium | reverse complement strand
GGAAAAAACGTGAAGGGAATACTTACGATTGTTAAACCCAAGACAAACGGGTAGACGCGTCTCATCCACAACGCAATCCCCATCGCCAAATAGAATTGCACTTCAATAGCAAGCGACCAATACACACCATTGAACGAACTAAACTTTTTATCCAAAGTTGGTATCCCAGGGAATACCTCGAAAACCTGCGTGAGAGTGAGCAACTTTATCCAATCTTCGAGGTTGTAGCCGAGATATTCCGGTGTAGGACAAACAAAAGCTCCTGTTTTGAAAGCGCTCAGGAATTCCATTACAAAAGGAACACAGGCAACAATCAAGATAGAAAACCAGTAAGACGGATAAATCCTTTTGAATCGACGTTTGAAAAAGTCCCAAACGCTATAATGCTTTCTGTGGCTTCCCACAGCAGACGCAGTGATACAGAACCCAGACAAGACAAAAAACATTGGGACGCCTAAGTGCCCAGCTTTCAGGACGTTGTAAAAAATGGGAAAAGATGTCTGGAATGAATTTGAAAACGAAAAATGGAAACAAAAAACCCAAATCGCAGCGAAGCCTCGTAAAACCTCAATATTTATAAAACGCATAAATGCTATTTAATTTGCCAAATGTGATCAAAACAGACGGGACCAGGAGTACTTGGATATGGGAAGGTTCTGCCTCGATAAACTCCATCCTCCACATCAAAAGTAATCTCACCTAAGATCTGATCCTGCATTTCCCGGTTCCTGGTCAGCTGTACGTCTAGGGTGTAGCGCCCGGCTCTCAGCGGACATTCGGGTATGTAGCATTCAAAGGTATCGCTGGGATCTCCATCGAGTTGATCTTCTTGATTTCGCCTCCAGGAGTCCAAGTTCGAAATGGCGTTCCCGGCGGAATCACGAATGGTGAAAGAAATATCTATTTCTTTCACTTTCTGGGAGAGAATAAACGTAAAACATACAGGTCCACCTAGTGAAATGATTCCGCCACGGGATGATCGTTCACTCCCAATTTGCAATTTTAGTAGCTTGCACTTGCCATGGTTTGGAGAATCCTTTTGTACGGTCCAATTACCTGCTTCGCTGGACTGCGATCGATTGTACGCTTCGACAACTCGATTGATTTCTCCAAATTCCGCAACCCTGCCCCCAGCTAGATAGAGTCCCTTGGAACAAAGTTGCTGTATCACTCCTATCTGGTGACTGACAAATAAAACCGTCCGTCCACCTCCGGCAATGTGACCCATGCGGGACATACATTTCTTCTGAAACTCTGCATCGCCAACGGCCAATACCTCATCGATGATCAAAATCTCAGGATCGAGAAAGGCCGCAACTGCGAACGCCAATCGAACACGCATTCCGGACGAATATCTTTTTACAGGAGTGTCTAAGAACTTTTCGACTCCCGAAAAATCGACAATCTCATCAAACTTGGTGTCGATTTCTCGTTTGGTCATGCCAAGAATCGTACCGTTCAAGTAAACGTTTTCCCGACCGGAAAGTTCTGGATGAAAACCAGTCCCTACTTCGAGCAAACTGGAAACTCTGCCTCGGAGGTATACCTGTCCAGAGGTTGGTTCCGTGATTCGACTAAGAATCTTGAGCAAGGTACTCTTGCCAGCGCCGTTGCGGCCGATAATTCCTACCACTTCCCCAGCCTGGACTTCAAAGGATACATCGCGCAATGCCCAATGGTTATCGTCATTGAAGTTGGAACTCTCGTTTTCCACAGCAGTCGGTTGTCGAAATGATCGATATCTTCGGAATGGCGCAGTTACTGAGTCGCGTAACAAACCAATCAAGCTATCGGCTTGCTCTTGTTTTTTGCCAACGCGGTAAGCCTTACTTAAGTTCTCGGCGGAGATGATAGAGGACATGGGTGCTTACTTCTTACTTGTTACTGCTACGCGACGTCCGCGAAAATCCGTTCCTGTTTTCTGAATTGTAGTAGACCAATTGTGAACAGAAGCGTTGACGTAATGAAGCCTGATGCTATCCACGACCAGGGCATCTCTCGTGTTCCCAAAAGTGCCGACCGAAAGCCTTCAATAACACACACCATCGGATTAAGTGCGTAATAAGGCTGAAGCCACTCTGGAACAAAAGACATTGGATAAACAACAGGTGCTGCGTACATCAACAACTGGACCAAAAAGTTCATCGCGTGTTTAACATCTCGATACTGGATGGCCAAGGATGTCAAAATCATCCCCAACCCGCCAGCAGTCATCATCATGATTACGACCAACAGGGGCAACACAACGATTCCTAAGTTTGGTGGTCGTTGGTACCAAAGCAACATCCCTCCCAAAACAACCAACGCAATTCCCAGATCTACCAACTTGGCAAGAATCGCCGATAGCGGCAACACTAATCGGGGAAAGTAAACTTTGCTGAGCATATCCGCTTGAGCGACTAAACTATTTCCTGATTCGAGCAATGAATTAGAAAAGTAAGCCCATGGAACCAAAGCACAAAAACTGAACAATGCGTAAGGAACCCCATCGGATTCCATCTTTGCAAACATTCCGAAGACAATGGTAAAAACCAACATGGACAAAAGCGGTTGAAGGACTGCCCAACCGATTCCTATAACGCTCTGAGCGTACAAAACTTTGATATTTTTCCAGGTTAGGAACCAGACTAAATCTCGATAGCGATAGATTTCAGATAAATTGATCACTTGCCAACCGTCGGTTCGGCGGATCAGCATCTCGCGCGATAATTTTGCCTCAGGTTCTTGTTTCTGAATCAACATTCCAATTTTCGTGTTCATATTACCAACGGAGTGCAGAGCGTTGTGCGCGAGAATGCGCGGACTTCGTTCCTGTGGGTGACCGAATTAAGCAATCGACACCTTTGATGAATACAACCGTTAAGTTAGCTTTCGGTGGCTTTGTCCACCTACAGGAGAGACTATAGATCCAAACTGGCTGGTCGCTTAGGTTAAAGTAATGTCGCACTTTAAATACCGAGCAAGTTGAGCCAAATCTGCCGAATTTGACTATTGTTCCGAATGAAAAGTTGGCTTTGATTCACTAATCGTTAAGCCCCTGGCTTTCTACGGCTAGATATATGCAGAAATGGCTTTTCGAAAAGGAAATAAAAAACCAAACATCCCAACAGCGTTATTAAAATCCCGGATAGATCTCGAAACCAATCAGGCAATGAAACGTTACGAGTGAATACAATGGCAATTAAGAAGAGCTTCGCATGGATTAGGTAAATGGAATAGGAAGCCGCCCCAAGAATGGAAGCAACCGCCATCAAAGAATCGGTGAGGCTATTGCGAGCCCTTGGTTCATCATCCTTTTTCGCTGAAACCTGATTAAAAGGGTACAGGAATATCGAAAAACCAGCGCCCATTAACAAGCTCTTTGATTGCGATGCGAAGTCAATAGGCGATAGACTCAAAAAAATACAACCGATTCCTGCAAGGACACCTAACCACTTGAAGATAACTTGCCAACCTCCACGCGATTGGGGAGCAAAGAATAAAAAACAACCCAAACCAAACGTCGGCCAATACGGGAGAAAAAAACCACTCTGATCAAAATTTGGGACTGCTAAGCTGATAAGAGATGCAACCGTGACGATGGAGATGAAATAGCGAATATTCCATTTTAATTTCAGGGCCAGAAAAACGACGACGTAAAACTGCGCTTCGATGGCTAAAGACCAATAGGGCGTATTAAACCCAGCCCACCTTCCGAATAAAGTACTGTCCTGCGACCATGCAAACCCACGTGTCAATGTCGCGATTTGAAACCAGTCAACCCAAGAGAAATTCGCGTGTGCAACTTTGCTGAAATCCGGTGATAGCCACACACCGGTTTTCAACAAGCTCAGTATCGACAGAAGAAAGGGGATTGAAACACCGACAAGTATGGAACACCAAAAAGGAGGAAGGATCCGAAACAGACGTCGCTGGAGAAATCGGTTGGGTGATTCCGCAACTCGGATCGATTTGCATGCGGACGCTGTGATGCAGTAACCAGAAATCACAAAAAACAAGCAAACACCCAAATGCCCATTCTTCACAAAATTTTGTAAAAGAGGAGCCGATTCCGCAAGGTTGGAAGAATAGGGGTAATGGTGCAGGAGCACCCAGAACGCAGCGAGTCCCCGAAAAATGTCCAATAAGTGAAACCGCATCAAATATCTAAATTCCAAACAACGGACCCAACCCCAGCTCGACCGTCCAAGATGCCGTCCCCGAATCTCCAAACCTTCTTGGCGGAACGCTTCGACGAAAATTTATAATCCGATTTCGTGCCTCAACGCAATCATTTCCTTTAGTGCTTTTCGCTAATCACGGTTTCGTAGCCACTTGCAAGGAACTCCGGCGGCAAGCACTCTGTCTCCGATTGGCTTGGTTACGACGCTCCCGGCGCCGATGATCGACTGGTCTCCAACATCGGCCATTACAATGCTCCCGGCACCGATCCAGCAATCTCCACCGATGACGACTTGCCGCGACTCCCTGGGTTGGTTTCGAATCGGAGTATCCAATCGATCAAACGTATGGGCTCGAGGGCCCGAGGGAATTTGAACGCTCGGACCCAATAAAGTGTCTGGACCGATGGATACCCAACCCAACTGGCAATAGGGTCCGATGTAGACGTGCTTACCTAGCCGAGTATCGACCTTGGTTAGCAATGCGCCGAAGCCGATGAAAACGGTCGGATCACACTGACTTAATACTTTTGAGAAGAAAACAGCACGCAAAAACACGCCGATTCGTCCAGGAATCATCGCCAAGGCTTGACTTGCCTCTTCAACAGCCGCGTCGGCTCCAAAAACGGCCCTATAAACCCAATAGGCTACCATCATAGGCAAGATTGCTACCGCGGTTAAAAAACGAGCTGCTTTTAAGATAAATCGCATCGGTGCATTTTCGCCAGGGTGCGGACTTCGTTCCGGTGGGTGAACGACCTTAGAGATCAATCTCTTTTATGAATACAATAATTAATTTCAATAAGCTTTCGTTGAATTTCACCTTTAAGCGTGAGCTGCAGAGACATAAAGGCTTCGATACTGCTCTAACGTCTGCTCGAGTGAGAATTCTTTCTCTACACGCTGCCGAGCGCAAAAAGCCATTTTCTTTCGCAGTTCCGGTTGTTCCAACAATTGCTGTATCTGCTCAGCAAGTTTTTCATGATCATGCCTCGGTACAAGCCATCCTTCGACACCGTTGGTCACATGTTCGCCGTTGCCTCCAACGTCGGTGATCACGACGGGGCATTCGGAAGCCATGGCTTCCAAAAGTGTCAAGGAAGACGCCTCTGAGACGCTGGTCAGCGTAAAAACATCAATGGCTTGAAGGATATCGGCTACGTCGTGACGGACGCCCCAAAAGCTAACAGATTCTAAGATGCCAAGGTTTTCTGCTAGGGCAATCATCCGATCTTTCTCTGGTCCATCGCCGATCAGCAATAGCCTCGCCTGAGGAAATTTTGCTTGGACACTCTTCCAAGCCCGAAGCAACATTGGGTGATCTTTCACTGGATGAAATCGCGCAACACATCCTACGTAGAGACGATCTGATTCCAACCCTAGCCGTCGCCTAAGCTGTTCGCGGTCCGAAGGGGTTCCACGCGACGCAAATGAAGCCAAGTCGACGCCATTGCGAATGGTTTCCACAGGTTGAAAACCGTCATTCCTCTCTGCAGCTTGTCCAGAAAAGTCGCAACAAGCTGTTCTGGCATAACTCAGTCTGGAAAAAAGGGTGCGATTGGCGAATTTTCGCTTCCAGGAAACAAGATCGGGATAGTGTCTGCCGTGTTCCGTGAAAATAATTTTTACTCTCCAAGCTCCGCATACCTTAGCCAAGGCTGAGTAAAAAAAGGGAGTGTATTGATGGGCATGGAGAACGTCCACTTTTCGTCGTGTCAGTTCCTTGGCAAATCGCCACGGCAAAGACAAATCAATTCCGGGGGATCGATTCAAAACAACCACGGGCACTCCGGCTTTTTCCATCCGTTCCCCCAATATGCCAAGCGAATC
>JAPLNI010000013.1 GCA_026692865.1 Planctomycetota bacterium | reverse complement strand
CCCATTTGATCCCTCTAACCCAACCAGCCATCCATGCCCATCATTGTTCAAAAGTTCGGTGGAACCAGCGTCGCGACTCCTGAGAAGATTGCTGCTGCGGCTCGTAAAGCCATTCGCGCTCAACAACTAGGCAATCAAGTTGTGGTCGTTGTCAGTGCGATGGGCGCTAATACAGACGTGTTGATCGATCTAGCGCATCAAGTAAACGAAGAACCGCCAGCACGTGAAATGGACATGTTGCTGAGCACTGGCGAACAAGTCAGCGTCGCACTGATGGCAATGGCGATCCACAAGTTTGGCCACAAAGCGATCTCGCTAACCGGTGCTCAAATCGGAATCAAAACCGACAGCTCATATAGCAAAGCGCGTATCAAAACAATCTCGACAGATCGACTCAAAAAACTGCTCGATGACGGCAACATCGTCATAGCAGCCGGTTTCCAAGGAGTCGATGACGACTTCAACATTACCACCCTCGGTCGTGGTGGAAGCGACACGACGGCAGTGGCATTAGCAGCGGTACTGAAAGCGGATGCTTGTGAGATTTATACGGATGTGGATGGGGTTTACACGACCGATCCTCGACTGCTCCCTGAAGCACGTCAAATGAATCAGATTAGCTATGACGAGATGCTGGAACTTGCAAGTATCGGTGCGGGAGTGATGCACAATCGTTCCATCGAATTCGCAAAGAAATTCGATGTCCCAATCTGCGTTCGAAGCAGCTTCTCTGATGCTCCCGGCTCCATGATCGTGGCCGAACCCGAGTCGATGTCGGTTGGCGTCTGTGGCGCGGCTCTTACTCGCGACGAAGCCAGCGTGACGATACTCGGCGTTTCCGATAAGCCAGGCTCGAGCTACGAAATCTTTAAACGACTTGCCGATCGTAAAATCACCGTCGACATGATCATCCAAAATATTGGCGAGGCAGATAAAGCAGACATCTCGTTCACCGTTCCCAGTGGCGAACTCAAGGAGACACTACGAGCCGTAAAAGAAGCCGCAAAAATCGTGGGAGCAAGCGACGTCACGCATGATGATGCTGTTGCAAAAGTCTCTGTCGTAGGGGTCGGTATGGCCAAACAAACTGGCGTTGCAGAGAAGATGTTCCAAGCTATCGCGAAGGCAGGTATCAATATTCAAATGATCTCGACCAGCGAAATCAAAATCAGCATACTGGTCGCAAGAAGCGAGGGCGCTGCTGCCCTTCGTGCCGTCCATCAAGCGTTTCATCTCGATACGAAACCCGCTGATGCAAACGTTTGGGATGTGAATGCTCATCGCACCAGAACAACACGCTCGATCAGCGAAATCATCGAAAGCCTTCGAACAGTCAACATGGAACAACTCACGCTAGTCGATATCTCGATGACTGCCGACCAAGCTCGAATCACGTTGTCCGGTGTTCCAGACGCTCCTGGACTGGCTTCCAATATCTTCAATACGGTAGCAGCAGCCGGAATCTTCGTAGACATGATCGTCCAAAGCTGCGACGGAGTCCCCGGCGAAACCAGTATCAGCTTTACCGTTCCCGAAGGGCAGTTGGACCATTGCATGGAAGTTCTCAAGAAGATGAAAGTCCAATTTGGAAAAGTTAGCGGCAGCAACGAAATCGCAAAACTTTCAGTCAGTGGAATCGGTCTTCGCAGCCACACGAGCGTCGGCATCGGAATGTTTGAAGCGCTTGCAATTGCTGGAATCAATGTCCAAATGATCAACACCAGCGAGCTTCGCGTGAACGTGGTAGTCGACGGGAAAGACGGACAACGCGGACTCGAAGCACTCCAACGCAAGTTTGCTGACTCGCTCGTGTAACGCCAGCGGTCAGCGAAAACACCAACCGTAGTTTGGGACAATGGTCCCAGCCCTTTGAAGGTGAATCGACCTTGCCTGAATTTTCTGTTTTCGCCATTCTAACGTCTTTGGTGTTAAGTGTGTTAGTTTCGGGCATGGAGCAATCAAATGTCAAGGAAGATGTTTGCTGAGATTTT
>JAPLNI010000012.1 GCA_026692865.1 Planctomycetota bacterium | reverse complement strand
GCCATCTTCCAACCGCCAGGCATCGTCAGCAGGGCTCGCTTCTCCAGTTCAATTGGCTCGAACGGTTCCGCCGCATCCGCTTCGCCACCTGCCGGCGCGTCGGTGTAGAGAATCCCAGCGAAGTCAGCCGCTGTTTCGGCAGCCGCTAATACTGCCAGCGTGAATCGTCGCAGTTGTGCAAACAGTGGCAGCGCCGGCGTGATGTCGGGAATGCCACGGATTTGCCCAGGCCGATCGCTCCGGAAATAGTGAAGGATCGAACTGGCATCGATGGTGTCATAGTTCTCGGTCAACGAGAAAGCGTCGTCTCCTGGATGTTCTCGGAGCACATCGTATGAGATCGGGTTACCATGCTCATCAAAGCGAATGCCGTCGAGATAGCGATAGCTGTCGAGGGCCATGATTGGCGATGTAACTTGTTCGGCTTCGACCAGCTTCAAATCGAGTTGAACGGGCGAATCGATTCTTGGGTTACTGGTTAGCAAACCAAACGATTCACCATCTGAAACGCGGGCGAGCCGCATCGTGCGTAGCTTCTCTGCCAGGCCAGTTGCATCAGCCCACGCAAAGAACTCTTGTTCAACAAATCGGTTTGCGAACGCATCGCCCGTCAACATTTGCAAACGTGGCCCGGTACCGACACAGTCGTTGGCAAGAGTCAGCGAGATGCCGCGGGCATAAGAGTTGTTGGCGATCTCGTATCGCGAACGGTTGCGTAGCGTGCGACGCACTTCAGGACTATTGGCCGCGCTGGCCGATAGTCCGTCTGCGGCCGCCCAGTGGCGAACGTTGTCGACCGTGGTGGTCGCAGCGTCGTAGCGCCCCAGCAATCTCACCAACGACCAGGGGTGTCGGGCCGAGCGTCCACGGACGAGCGACCGATCTTTGCGATCGCCGTTCCTGCTCAGAATCCCTGACAACAACTTAAACATCCGTGAATCAATCCCTTCTGTTAAACCCGACACCCCTGCCTATAGAAACAAGCTCAAACAAGCGCGAACGGTTAGTTGGCACCTGGTGGCACGAGCTTGTTAAATCGAAGGCCACGCTTCGGCTTAGAGGCGGCCGCCTTGGACGCCAGATACTTGTCAGCAGCGATCTGCTCGGTGAGCTTGTGCTGCTCGACGCTTCCGGCATCTCCCGATGCCTTGGCGGGTGCTTTCGCACTCTCGCGAATCGTCTCTTGCAAGTTATCTGACATGCTATCGGCCTACCTAAGAATGAAGACGTGGACTTCTATCTGTAGGAATACCCGGAACGCATGTAGATTGACGGACGAACGAGCAGATTTTTTGATTCATTCTTCGAGAGCTAACAGCCAGTTCTGCCGCAACAGTTCGACAAAACGACTGGCAGGCGGGAACACAACCTCGCCATAACTATTCTCCACCTGTGTGCAGGTTCAAGAAATTAGTCATAATCACGATGTCAATCGCTCGAAACACAGAAAAACACTTGTGACTCAACGTAGAGTGCCGCGATCGTCTCCGATTCGTTTACATAACTAGAGTGGAAGTCATGAATAACAGCCGTTTGATGCGAGACACTTTGCGTGTCGGATTTTTGCTTGGTGGAGTTTTGTTTTTGAGCGGGATTGCGGTAGCTGAGGACCATCCTGCATTTCAACCAGTTAAAGAACTGTTTGCCGCGATGTCCAAACACGATGGTAAGGCTATGCGGGAGTTTTCAACAGAAGACTTCCAATTGCTCGAACACGGTGAAGAGTGGACGATGCAGAAGCTCGTGGATGCAGTCCAGCCCAAGGGCGATCCGTATGAACGCAAAAACTTTTTCAAGCAGATTCGCGCTCGGCAGGAAGGCGATGTGGCCTGGATCAGCTATTGGAACAAAGCTGAGATTCGTCGTAATAGCGGACTGCGGACCGTCGTTTGGCTCGAAAGTGTAGTGATTGTGAAAGAGGGCGACAGCTGGAAAGTCCAGCTTTTGCATTCGACTCGTTTGGAATCCGATAAGTACCCTAAAAATATTGAATGGGTTCAGTTTGAATCGACTCCATAGCCTCCATTCATATGCATCTCCTCGATAGCCGAAAGAACTCAATACAACCATCAGGCTTGCATTAAGCCTGTTTCCGCAGAACTCTAATCGGACTACGCGATGACGACACGAATCTTACTGAATGAACTGCTCAATTTGCGAGATCTTCACAATGTCAAGGTCCGCTTTAACAAGCCATCACAAGCCGGATGGAATCCTATTGAACTGTTCAAAAATGGCGATATTACTGCACTCCTTCAGGGACAATACTGGAATTACTCGATTAGCTCTTTCCAAGTAGGGCAAATAACCGTAGGGCTTATTCGTCTTGACCAGCCCGACCTATGGTTACTTTTTCATGTCGGCCGTGTCAAGAAGAGCCTCGGTGTGGTTAATGGTGTTGGCTATGAGCATGAAGATTTACCTGAGTACGACAAGTATTTGGGTAGAATTATTGTTCGGTACAAGAACAAATCGCAAAACATGATACGGAAAGCTGAGTCGGTGCTTGATGAATGCGAGGTCTGTCAAATTTTGCCTGACATTTTTGACAACGACATCTTCCCTGGTTACGAAAATGTGGATTTATCCTGGCGTGATCTTGATAGAGTTCTTAGAAAACCAGTTTGGCGGACGGCGCTTGAGAACCAGAAAGGAATATACCTGATCGTCGACTCATCGAACGGCAAAATGTATGTCGGCTCTGCTTATGGTGAAAACATGATCCTGGGTCGCTGGCTTGCCTACGCTAAAAACGGTCACGGCGGAAACATTGAACTGCGAAATCTCGACGCCGCACACATCCAACACTTTTTCCGTTACTCGATTTTGGATATCTATAAGTCGACGGCCAACGACACAGCTATCCTTGCGCGAGAGTCGTGGTGGAAACGTGTCCTAATGACGCGAACCTATGGATACAACTCCAATTGATTGTGTAGGCTTCAATCGACAAGTAGAATTTCATCGTCGAAGCTCGTTGACCGAAAACATCCAACTGAAAACACCATGACTGAATCTGTAGCAGATCCAAAGCTCCACATAAGTTTCAATCCTGACTCTTCCCGCCCAATGGTCCAACTGTATGGGAATCCACAGGGATTGCGACTACTGGCCGGGGAGCTACTGAAGATCGCCGATCTTGATCAGGGAAGGGGTATAGGAAGCGACCCCGCAGAACACTTTCATTTCAAATCGAAATCTAAGGACTGGATTCTTACTAATTCAGTTGAACTTACCATTGGTCGCATGGATCATCGCGACACTGGGTGTACGGATTGGTATGAAAGCAACATTGAGTCCATGCGGGCCTACCTGCAACAACGGCTTGAGCAGCTGGATGAGCTCGAGAACTGATCCGATCAATAATTAGGGCCTCCGCCGCTTTTGCAACTCTCGAAAACTTGTTCTTCCAACTCGACTCATTGGCAGACCATCGGTGCCAAACAATAGACAACCTTGCATGGATGCCGCGACTGCAGAACCAACCAAACAGTCGAACCAGTGGTTATCGGGCTGCTCCGGTCGCTGCTTCCATTCGTCGACGCTCCGGCCGCGGGCCTCTGTCTTGACGAAGTACTCCGAGGTTAGATGCTCGGCGAGCATGCGATGGGTCTCGGCGTTGGTACCAAAGAGCGAGAGGCAACCGCGATCACCCATCGAAACACGAAGCCGAGCGTTGATAAACGACTTCCACCAGTTGGTATAGTCCTACGCGATCACCTGGCCGGCGACGATACTCGCTAAACGGCAAGCTCGAAGCGCCGACGAACCGACCGTGGCTGGGAATGATCACAGCGGCGTGCTTGGACTGCCGGCAGAATTGGTAGACCACATCCGTCGATTGCCCCCAGTTGGCATCGATCAAACAGCGACCGATCCGCATCGCTGCACCATCATCGCGTTGCCACTCGCGTTCGAGCAGTTTCGATGTCAGCGATTCGAGGCCAGCGTAGATCGATCCCTCGAGTCCGGTTCCAGTCGCTTCGGAGCTCAGCGTCTGGCGAGCCTCGCGCAGCGTGAAGTACGGACGCTGCTGGTCAGGGTAGCAACCATAGTCAATCACATAACCGGTGAAATCATCCTCCCACGCAGCGACCATATAGAAAAGTAGCTTCTGCTGGACGTCGATGAATGCAGTGAGATGATTCGCGCCGATCGAGACCAACCCGCGTTCCATGCGGTTGAATTTGCTGGCGACCTCTTCGGGTTTGAGCATCCCATCAACAACCGTCTCCGCCGGCAGAGGCTGGTTTTGATATTCGGCGAAGAACGCTGCTTCGTCTTGCAATTTGAGGTTCATCGCGTGCTGAATTGCCGAGAGTTCGTCGTAGTTGAAATCCATCGCAGCTTGGTTCTGCCGATAAAACTCGGTGGCAGATTCACCACCATCACCGCCGCGCATCCCTTCTGCACGGATCTCGGCGTAACGCTCCCATAACAATTCATTCTTAGGGAATGCATAAACCATCTTGGTTCGTTCGCCATTCCATTCTGGATGCCTATTCCTATCGAGGATATTGTCAGCCATATCACCGGGACGAATAACCGTGCAGGGCATGATGCCCGAGATCTTCTTGCCAGGACCAGCTAAGCCAAGCACTGCGCCGGCGAGTATGCTTTCGCGATTCGCACATTGCGAGAGCGAACGAGCACTTTCATCCGTTTGCGGGTCATCGAGTACCACAAGACTTGGACGAACTGTTCTACCATCGGGACGCTTGAATTTCATACCTCGGATGCGGCCGGTTAGGCCGGCGACCTTGATAATTGCTCCGCTGGCGCTGCTACCCTCGATCGTTGGTAAGACGACTTCTTTTGCGGTCCATCCAATCTGAGTGCGTTTGCCTTTGTAGAGTTGGCCGTTCGCGCGATTCGAAATCCCATCGAGGGCTTGGATGGGAAAACAAACCTCTGGAAAGTCAGCCAATAGCAACTCGTTGCTATCTAGTTCGGTTTTGATCGAGTCAAGCATGTCACACGCATGCCCCTCATCGCTGCCGATCAAACAAACAAAGTTTCGATGCCCATAGAGCACTGCCCAAATGCATGCGACTTCGGCAATGGAACTCTTGCCACTACCACGAGCCATCGCCAATGCAAATAAACCGCCATGTACAACTGCTTGCTCGATCTTGTTGATGACCTTGATGTGGTCCGGCGACCAGGCGAGATGAAACGTCAGAGGGAAATACGTTTCACAGAAGTATCGGAAGTCACGCGACGCGCGATCTTTGCGATCTGGGTTATCGACCTCTGGTAGTTCACCAATATCACGCCCCGCGAGAGCGAGCGCTGCATTGCGTGCACGCGCTCGCTCCTTCATCGCATCGTATGGATCGACACCGTTTGTCGTGCGAGGTGTGTGTCGTACAATATGCATCCACGCACAATATCGAAGCAAGTCAACGGTCTTGTTATCACCAATGCGTGCGCCGGCGCGTTGACGATGCCGATATAGTTGGCGTTCGCTGATCACCTCGCCGAGTGGCGTCGAGTTGAGTAGGCGACATAGCTCGCTTGGTTTTAGCTTCCTTGGATCACTCGCCACGTCCCATCTCCTTTGCTTGCCATGCGCTGTAGTGCACGAGGTTGATCGTTCCATCAACGTTCACCGGCGCACCGT
>JAPLNI010000011.1 GCA_026692865.1 Planctomycetota bacterium | reverse complement strand
CCGTTGGCATGCATCATCGAATGAAATCCGATCATTGGTCACCAAATTCGGTTTCCAATACGGTCGAACACTCCAGGACCCGTTTTGGTAGACTCCGAGATGCCCCGGCGGTAGTTTTCCAATCCCCTCATACGCTGTCCAAGGGTGTGGTACGTAGCCGAAACGCAGATACTGGTCGATTGCCGCTGGGCGTAATTGGGTTCCGACACCCGGGATCCGTTGCAGAGCTTTGATTTCACTCGCGAATATCAGCCGTCCCGGATCGTGGCAGAAAACAAGAGGTTTTTCTCCCAAGCGATCACGTGCAAGGATCAGCTTTCGCAATCGGCTGTCCCACAAACCGATTGCAAACATGCCTCGGAGGTGCTCGACGAAATTCTCGCCATAAGCTTCGTAGGCATAAACAATCGTTTCGGTATCAGAGTCTGTCCGGAAGCCATAACCAAGTCGTTCGAGAGTGAACCTTAATTCACGATAATTATAGATTTCCCCATTGAAAGTTACGTGAACCGTTTCACTTGCATTGGACATCGGTTGATGTCCGTTCGCCACATCGATGATCGCTAGTCTTCGATGGCCCAGTGCGAAGCCACAACCGTTTTCATATTCCTCCCAGTGGACACCTCGCCCGTCCGGGCCGCGATGAGCAAGGGCATCGGTCATCCGATGAAGCTCTAACTGCGACAAACGTTGCGACGGATTCACCCACGTCGCACCTGCAATTCCGCACATTAATCTAGTTGTCTTTTCACGGGATATAGAGCCTTGACACTCAAGGGGCTTTCTGTCGAGGGTGATTCGTTGATAAACAAAACATCTCCCCAAGTATGTTGCCAAATTTTAATGCATGCGAAGCCAAGTGAATGAAAACGGTTGACTGTCCGGTGCATCGCGTTGAGAGGGGCAGACCTTGCTGTTGCCTCGGTCACGAAATTTCATCCAAGGTACTTCCACTGTACGGTGGAGCAACTCAGCCAAAATCAAACTGTTCAGTATACTGATTAGCAAATAGGTCAAGAAATCCTGATCATCTAATCGTCGCGCGATCGAGGGGATAATGGCTTGACGGGTTGATGTCGTCCCCAAAAAGCTAGTAGACATATTCTTTTGGGCATAAGGAGGCCATTTCCCCAAGGTAGTAGAGTACATCTGAAACCTCCGGATGACGGGCGACAGGGAATTCTCAGGCTTGCTGCATTACCTTGGCAGAGGAGGGCAGGTCTTCTTCAATTGTTCCCGACAGGAAATCAGTCTCTTCGTCATCTGTGGAAATAGGCCGAATACTCAACAAAGCACAACCAATAATCGGTAGTACATAACTTGATTCGATCAGCGAGCCACTGGAGAACATGCTAGCGAGTAAATAACCTGGAGTGCCCGCTATCACACCGAGCGCGAGCGCGCATTGCTTGGGGTTTTCGCGAAAGAATCTTCGTCGGTTGATCCAAACCATTCCCCAAGGCAGCAGGAAGAAACTGAAATAAATTGTGCCTGCGATGACACCATTTTCGCACATGATTTCAAAAAAGAGATTGTGCAAAGCCTTCTCATTTTGTGCTTTCATTGCATCGAAATCATAGTAAAGCGGAACGAACGCTGAGCTGCAACCCGGTCCCACTCCAAGCCAGGGGTATTCCCAGATGATGGCAGCGCCCGCTTTCCAAAGATAGAAACGGCTCTCTGCGGAGACATCCAACTGCTCCTCCGCGCCGAAGCTCGAGGCGAATTCACGTATTACTGGAGGACCCGCCAGGAGTACAACAAGGGTCCCACCTGCGATGAGAATCGTATTCGTCACGGGAGATTTAGGACAGTACCAAACCGCAAGGCTGGCAGTCAGAATGGCTCCCAGCATCGAGCCCCGCGATTCCATCATCATGAGCTGATGGATTTGCAGCAGACAAATTCCTGCTGCGATTCCGCGAAGCCACCATTTCCATCGTGTCAAGACGAAAGCGATCGACAGCGCTAGGATTGGAATCGTTAAAATCGAGTACGTATTGTTATCTAGCCCCTTCATACCCCAATTGGCCGCATAAGCATATCGACAGAACCCGAGCTGGATATACTCGAGGTTGATCTGAAAACTGTTGTATGCTTGCCCTAACACACAACCCACGGCCAAGAGCATCGCTCGATTCTCGGTGACAGTAAGTACTAGTGAGATTGCGACGATTAATACGATTCGCCAGAGCATATCCAGATAGAACTCGGTCTTCGACGGATATGCGGAGTTCAATGAGCTCAAAAAGCAAAGTAAGAGAAAGCTGAGGAGTAAACCGAGCGTTAGTACAGATGTCCTGCTCATGGAACTCCGCCAACCTTGCTGAGTGATGAAGCCCAAAAGAATGGACAGGGCGATCCATTTCTGGAATCCGGGATCTTCAGGTATGGCCCAACGCCAATTCCAAGCTGGATCCAGCAGATTGAAAAAATAAAAAGCAGCACATCCTATCGCAGGCATGGCCAACGCGATCAGGCAACTCAGCAAGAAGAATAGATAAACAAAAATTGCCCCCACTGTCGTTTAACCTTTAGGCAAATTTTGAATTGGAAGACGCTTACAAATCGCAATCGCGCAGATCGCCATCGCCGCGACAAGGCAAACACAGCCTAGCATCTGTTGGCTCCGTCCGATGCCCCAAGTACAATTCTGGCCCACTCCGAGATCCGACTCCAGTCGAAGTTCTCGGTCACGAATTTCCTACCGCCAATCCCCATGCTTCGACGCCTCTCAGGGCTGGAAACCAGCCGATCGATCGCTTCGGTCAAATGAACTGGGTTCTCGGAGTCTTGACAGTCGACCCGAAATCCCGTCACTCCATGTACCATGGCATCCCCCGTTCCCCCATGGGCACCTGCGATCACTGGAATTCCATGCGCCTGAGCCTCGAGAAAAACGATTCCAAAGCCCTCGCAGTCCTTGCCAACGGCGCGGTTGGGCATTACGAAAATGTCGCACTCGCGGTAACAATCCATCATATCCTGGTCACTGACTGCCCCTAAGAACAATACCTGTTTCTCCAAAGACAACTCGGCGACCAACTTGCGAAGTTCTGCCTCCTGCTCCCCGACGCCTGCAATCAGGTACCGAAGATTCGGATGCTTGTGGCGAAGTTTTGCGACGCTGCGAATGACCGCGTCCTGTCCCTTTCGCTTTTGCAATCGACCGACCGTTAAGAGAACCACATCGCCCGCGTTGGTGTATTTTCTAGCCACAGGGGCCCTGCCCGCCTGCGAAAACTTCGATACGTCGATCCCAGGATGCATCAACGCGATTTTTTCCTCGGGAACATGCCAGTCATTTCGTAGTAGTCCAACCGTGAAGTTGGAGTTTGCGACCAAACGATAAGCGTTCTTCAGGATCGATTGGGTCAGGATTTTCAGTTCGCGACTCGTCGTTGCAATGTTGATGTCCTCCCCATGAATGAAACACAAGTAGGGTATACCGTACCTGATATTCATCCACCGCGCTACCAATCCCTCATGCAGCGGACGCCCGGCATGAATGGAACTGACATTGTGCTGGCGAACCATGTTTCTCAGGCGATCGGAAATCTGGTGGTACCTGCGGATACTGGTCCAATTCGATAATATCCGATTATCCACGTGCAAGTTTTCGCGAAGAATTGGATGAGGATAATGACTGTCTATTTCGTGGATATCTTGGCTAGATTCCTGAACGACCATCAGGAAGCTCCCTGGATCGAGTCGGCGGTAGACTTCGTAAAACCAACGCCCACTTCCTCCATGGACTGGAGGGAAAATCTCGCTGAGCAAGAGTTGCTTGGGCTGGGGCTTGGAAATCATGAATGTATCTTTGTCGCCTGTTCAGTCGGAATGGACGACCGCCAGTCCCCTCGTATCACGCGGCGAGCCATTGGCTGCATCCTTGCGATGGAGCAGACCTTGAAAAACCTCGATCATTGCGTCGGTGTGTGTGTCGATGGAAAAAATGCGTTCGCAACGGATCCTCCCAGCTTGACCGAGCTTCTGGGCGAGGCCAGGATCCTCGAAGAGTCTTTGCATCCCGTTTGCTAAGCCATCCGGATCGTTGACTTGGACCAACAGCCCCGTTTGCTCATTCTCGATCATCTCAGGGATGCCTCCCGTAAGAGTCCCAATGACCGGTAGCCCGGTGGCCATCGCTTCAAGAGTCGCATTCCCTAAAGGTTCCTCGCGCGATGGAACCACGGCGATGTCGGCTGCTTGCAACCACTCAGGAACATTGCGTTGGAAGCCCATGAAAGTTGCATCGATCCCCTCAGAACTTGCGTAGGTTTGCATCTGCTTGCGATAGGGCCCGTCGTTTTGGATATCATCACCGATCAGGACCAGTTGGGCTTGGTATTTCTCCGAGTCGATTTTTTTCCAGGCGTCGAGCAACTCTTTGACCCCTTTTCGCTCGATGACTTGACCGG
>JAPLNI010000010.1 GCA_026692865.1 Planctomycetota bacterium | reverse complement strand
TCAAATGGGAGTGGAATCAATACCCGGAAACAAGGTGAACCGAGGCAGCTTCTTGTTTGCGTTTCATAAAGCCAACATGGCATGATGCATGTTGTCTGATCGTGAACCTGAGTGGCACTTGAGCACAGAATAGAATAATCAGAGTTTCTTGGTGATCAATGTTTCCATCAATTGCCAGCCACTCTCGAAGGAGTACTTTGAAGCGGCTGCAGTGACTTCATCATAGGTCCCAAAATCATCCGGCGTGACATCCGTGCCACAGATCGCCCAGGGGACAAATCCATGGGAATGCTTTTTGGTGCTAACGGGAGTCGGGTGATCGGGCATGACGAGGATTCGATGATCTGGGTACTTTTTTAGGGATTCCAACACAGGTGCAACGATGTGTTTGTCAATCGACTCGAGAGCTTTAATCTTTTCATCGCAGCGACCTTCATGGCTCGCCTCGTCGGGGGCTTCGATATGCACGCAAACAACATCGAAGGTTTCTAAAGCTTTGATCGCAGCTTGACCCTTACCGGCATAATTTGTGTCCAAATATCCCGTCGCACCTTCCACCTCGATCCGGTCCCAACCCACGAGGGCGGCCAGTCCACGCAACAGGTCCACTGCGGTGATCATTGCGCCTCGCATATGAAATCGCGATTCGAAACTCGGGAGCACAGGTGCTCCGCCAAGACCCCAGAGCCAAAGATTCGTTGCTGGTTTTTTGCCGGCTGCAATTCTAGCTTGGTTGATCGGATGATCGCGAAACAGAGCGACGCTTGATTCCATGAGGCCCGTTAGTAAATCACTTCCCGGTCCGCGCGGATAATCATCTGAAATAGAAAGATCCGTCAAGTCGTGAGGGGCTGTCGTGCGCGAGTCTTTGGAGAACGGAGGTGGTGTGTCAGCTTTGCCGCGATAGATCAGGAGATTTCTATAGCTGACACCTGGCACGAATTGAAGAGATGCACTTCCAAGTGTTTCTTGAGCCGAGGCCAATAACGCTGCTGCCTCTGCACTGCTGATGTGATCGGCAGTGAAGTCGACCATGATTTGGTCTTGGACGTTAACTAAATTGCATCGAATTGCAAAGTCGCACGGTCCAAGTTGGATGCCTTGAGCGGCTGCTTCGATGGGAGCGCGACCGGTGAAGTACACATCCGGGTCGTAGCCCATCAAGCTCATGTTTGCGACTTCGCTGCCCGGTGTGTACTTGGCAGGAACATTGTTGGACTGGCCAACGACGCCAGCTTTTGCAATCGCATCCATGGCCGGTAGGTGAGCGGCTTGCAATGGTGTTTTTCCGTGAAGGCTTTCCACCGGCAAGTCAGCGCATCCATCAGGAATAATAATGACTGTTTTTCGAGGCATGGTATTTGGCTTTGTTGTTTACTTTTCGAGAACTCGCATGCGAATACTTGGGCCGTGCACGGTCGCAAGTTGTTGGATCTGTTCGACTGCTTTTTGAGCAGCACCCTCGGGGGCTTGGTGCGTCATGATAACAATTGGAACTTGATTCGCGGACGTTCCAAGTGCAGATTCTACGGTGGTCGGTTCGTGCTGAATCACGGAAGCGATTGAGATTTGATTTCGACCGAGAATGCCCGTGATTTCGGCTAAAACTCCCGGTTCATCGGACGCACAGAAACGCATGTAGTATCGGCTAGAAAGGAGCGATATTGGTCGCAATGCAATTCCCGAATCGCGTCGCGACCACAGTTCCAGCCTCCTAAAGGTGATGTCCGTTCTGCCGACAGCCGTATCGATCATGTCTGCGACGACAGCTGAAGCCGTTGACCATGGAAAAAGATGTCTCCAACCGCATCCCCAACCACGGTGATCGCGTTGTAAGCGCCACGAACTTCTGCCAACGGACGACCCTTCTTCACAAGCGTCGGGGCAACGACTAGTTCAAGCTGATCGTTGATCAGTGTTGCACTGGCAACCAGTTTGATGCGGTAGCCTAGCTGCTTGGCGTAATGCATATCAGTCGAATGGAATGTGTTGATGCCAACTTTCGGAATTTCTCGCCAGTTGATCCACGAACCGAAAGACAAATGAGCGAGAATCGCCAGCTTTTGAGCGGCATCGCTTCCATCGACATCCATCGTCGGATCGGCTTCGGCGTATCCAAGTTGTTGGGCTTTTTGAAGTGCCGTTTCGTAGTCCGCTCCCGATTCGTCCATCTGTGAAAGGATAAAATTGCTAGTCCCATTCAGGATGCCCAGCAGCGATTGGACTTGGTTTGCGGAGAAGCACTGGCTGATATTTGCGATGATCGGAATTCCACCAGCGACGGCAGCTTCAAAAGCAATCGATCTTCCGAGTGATCGAGCCTTATCAAAAAGCTCCGGCCCGTGCTCGGCAAGCAGAGCCTTGTTGGCGGTGACGATATCTTTACCGGCTTCCAGCAGCTTCAGCGTAATCGTTCGCGCGGGCTCAAGTCCGCCTATGAGCTGAGCGACAACCCTGATTTCAGGATTCTCAATGACATCTTCGACGCGGTCGGTCAAAATGCCTTCGGGCAGATCGATCGTTCGAGGTTTGCTGAGGTCCGCGACGACCGCTTTTTCAAGCCAAAGTACTCGGCCCGCGTGTCTAGCTGTGCGATCTCCGTGATCCAGAAGCAGCTTTGCTACGCCCGTCCCAACAGTCCCCATTCCGACAATTGCGACTCGCGTTTTTTCCATAAGAAATACAAGGCGTTTCTAGAATAATTCTTGGGCAACCCAAGCTTGGAGATGAATGAAATTTTGCTTTGCGATATCTTAATCCATCCCCTAGACTCTGAATATCCTAGGCTTTTACTAGTACTCAAGTTTGTTGCCGGCGATGTTGCTCGGGCAAGTGTTGTGGATGTCGTGCTACGCTATGTTTGCGCTGTGAATCCATTTTCAAGATTCGCGAGAAATTAATGCAAGTTTATTTGCCGTTTAATGGGGGGTTGTCTTCCTTTCCCGGCTTGGTCTGCTAGAATTAGGAAACACAGCCGTCATTAATTGTTAGTCAAAAGCATCTTCTCTCCGACGCCTTTGGATTTCCCAAGTCCCAACAGAAAGGTCCTAGCCAACCATGCGTTACGCATTTCGACTGGCTGAATTGTTAGGTCACACACCTGACCGTCGTAAACGTCCCGGAACCATCAAAGCCATCGTGGAATACACGGGGCTCGATCGTCACCAGGTAGCAGCGCTTCTCAAAAACGAAGCCAAATACATTCCCATCGAAGCATTGTCGCGGCTCTGTGACTACTTGATCGAGCATGGTTATGCAAAAGCTGATGAGCTTCCAGGGGCATTGTTTGCTATCAAACCCGAGAATTTTTGGGAGTTGTTAGCTCGTCGTCGCCGACTGGAAGTTTGCGTTGGTGTTCGTCGTCCGCCTGACGATCAATCCGCTGATACGGCTTGGGTTGTGGCTTCGGATGCAGTCCTTGCTGGAGAAGTCTTGAACGGGGTTTCCACCTTAGGAGGCACCGCCAAAGCTCTTGCGAATGTGGGAGCCGGTGCAGTACGCAGCGAACTTCCTCCTCACTTAGAAAATCTTAAGCAAACCTTGGTTTGGAGCCCGGTTACGATGCCGGAAGACCAAGTGCGGGCCCGAGTTAAAGAAGTCTACGACGAGTTTGGTGAAATCGACGGTGACAAGGCCCTTATTTGTCTTGGCAGCGTGAAAAGTAATTTGACTGTCGAAATGGTCATGGGTGCAGCGTTTGGTTGCGATCCATTTATCTCTCAAGACGATGTGAAAACAGCGAAAGAGCGATCGTGTCCGTTCTTCCTTCGATATCGTGATAGTGACCCGCATCCACCAGCCGCATCGGCTGGGATGCGTTTGAGCAAAACCGAAAAAGCCGATCAGCCCGGTTTATATTACGAACAGGCAAACGGCTCGTGGGCGTTTGCCGGTGGAGCAACACGCGGTCAAGATGCAGCGCTCGTGTTCTATATTTATCGTGAATCACTCGGTCGGCTGGAAATGATTTTGAGCGGATTCTCGGGTCGTGCGACACGCTTGCTCGCTCGAACACTCGCTCACCAAGCCGAAGTTTTCTGGCCACCAATTTACCACGAAAATTATCTGCAAATCGGAGCTTACATTGTTCAGTACGCAGCGTCGGAAGTCACCGATGGTGCCGATGATATTCTTCGGACGGACTTGCTTGCAGAAGCGACGGTTATTCCATTGCCTGTGGAAGCAATTCAGCGCCGATTAGCGAAGGTTTCGTAACTTTTTTTGGAGTGCTGCGACTGGTCGCAGCTTTTGGACTGATCAAGGGAGAGTCCATTTCAAACAACACTTTGAAGAAAGAGTCTTCCGTTCAGGTTGCAGTGTCGTCCCCAAAGCTGGGACAAGTCCCAGCGCTACCGTCTCTGAGTATTTCCAAGGCGAGTGTAATTGTTTTTGCACTTGTCTTTCTGCTCTGTGGAGCGATTCGATTCGCTTGGCTATCGATCGATTTCGGCTCTCTCTCTAGCGACCCCGACGCTTATGCAGTTCTTGCCGAGGGGCTTGCTTCCAGTGGGACTCTCGGCCACGTTGTTGGAACCGAGGTTCACGCCACAGCTTATCGTCCACCAGGTTATATTTGGGTTCTTTCGTGGTTGGTCGTTGAAGGGCAACTTAGCGAGTTTCGTGTTAGCCTGCTTCACGGTTTTCTTGGAGTGCTGACGTGCATTCTAGTTGCTCGCATCGCGTATGTGTTGTCGCGGTGCCAGACCGTCGCCGCGTTTGCGTGTCTGGCAGTCGCTGTCGATCCAATATTGCTGAAGCAATCGAGCCTCGTGATGACCGAGACTCTAGCGACATTCATTGCGGTTGTGCTTTGGTGGACTTGGATTGAGCTTACGAAAGTTCCTCGTTCCATGTCGGTGATGATGCTTGGGATGCTCGTGGTCGGTTTTTTTGCTGGGATTGGTTGCTTGGTTCGACCGACAACGTTCGTTTGGATTGCACTGTGGTTCGTCGTAAGCATGTGCATTCAAAGACTTGTTAAACTGAGGTCAACGATTCTTGGAATGCAGCCGAGTGAATCGCACGATAGATCCAGTGCATCGTTTTGTTATGGTCGGCAGTTATCTGCTTGGTTCAGCTTTTTTGTAGGCGTTGCTGTTGTTGTTGGTCCGTGGGCCTATCGCAATTATGTACAGATTGGTCGGTGGACCATGACTACAACGCACGGCGGGTACACGCTTCTTCTAGCGAACAACCCAGTCTTGTACGCAAACATTCAAAAGCACGGTTGGGATCGTGAGTGGGATGAAACGCGATTTCATTTTCTATGGGATCAGCGGCGTAACGCAGACCCTCGGATGCCTGAATTTTGGATGCCTGACGTTTGGAAGGACGAGGTCAACCGTGAGCCGAACTCGATGGTGGGTTTTCAATTTGGGCGTCCTGACGAGCATCGTGAGGTCGCTGATGATCGCCTTGCCTCCGAAGTCGCTTGGAACACGATCCAAAGATCCCCAAGTACGTTCCTGAAAAGTTGTTTGGTTCGAATGAGTTGGTTCTGGGCTGTAGCTCCGTATCGTTCGGGTGCTGCGTCGATAATGATCGTGGCAATCGGCTTTTGGTACGGCGTTTTGTTCGCGGGGATTGTGGTGACGAGTGGTGTGCTGGTAATTCAAAAATGTGGCAAAGAAAGACGGCTTAAGGCCTTTGCAGTATTGGTAAACGACCTTACTTCTCTAGGTTTGTGGTTACCGGCGTTTTCGCTCGTTGTCAGCTTGCAATTAATTCACCTTATCTACTGGAGCAACATGCGGATGCGAGCTCCGTTGATGCCTGTCCTTTACATTTTCTTTGCGGTAGGTGTGTTTTTCGCCTTCCGGTCGATGCGTCGCAGTAAATCTTAGATCTCCCCGATTAATCCACGCAACTAATCCACGCAACTGAAACCGAACGACCCAACGCGTTCAAAAATGTTGTAAAGTACCTATGGTACGCGGAACCGCTCCCTCTCTGCCGGGTTACATTATCTGTAGTCTTATTCTCTTCGAACGGGAAACAATCGTGAAAACGCTGAATGTATTGATTTTCGTGACGTGTTGTTTCTTCGTGTCCGAGCGTTCTTCCGCTCAGGTGGCCTCACCCACTATCTCGCAAAAAGATCTTGCGTTCTTCGAATCCAAGGTCCGGCCACTTTTGGTGGAAAAGTGTTACCAGTGTCATTCGTCTAAGGAAGACTCCGCAGAAGGTGGCTTGTTAGTCGATTCGCGCGAGGCATTGCTTCAAGGAGGCGAAAGCGGGCCAGCGGTCGTCGCCGGAGATGTGAAGGCTAGCTTGATCATGAAAGCCATCCAGTACGACTCGCCTGATTTTGCGATGCCGCCGCTGGATGCAGGCGGGAAAATGTCTGCTGCCGAGATCGAGATCATCGCCAAATGGATTCAAATGGGGCTTCCAGATCCTCGAAAGCGCACGGCGATAGCTCATCAAGACCAGGATTACAAGGAGGCAAAAAAATGGTGGTCTTTTCAGCCGATGAAGCAACCTGTTGTACCGAGTAATTCCAGCTCGTGGGCTTCGAATAACATTGATCGATTTGTCGAGCAAGCTCGGGTTGCAAAAGGACTCAATCCAGGCCCGGACGCGTCTTGGGAAGTGCTCGTTCGTCGCGTCTACTTCGACCTTACTGGATTGCCACCGACGATCGACGAGCTGATTCGATTTGAACAGGACGTCATGGATGATGGACTCGATAAAGCTTTTGAAGCGTGCGTAGATCGACTTTTAGATTCGCCTCAGTTTGGAGTTCAGTGGGGGCGTAACTGGTTAGATGTTGCACGATATGCGGAATCCTCGGGTCGTGAAGTCAACGTCACCTATCCACATGCTTGGCGATATCGCGACTGGGTGATCGATTCAATCAACGAAGATAAACCATACGATCAGTTTCTCCGCGAGCAAATCGCTGGCGACCTCCTGCCGAGTAACTCGCCTGCAAAGAAGGCAGATAATCTGATTGCGACTGGCTTCCTAGCGGTTGGATCTCGAGCACTTAATGAAAACAACCCAAAGCAATTTGCAGTCGATCAGGCTGACGAACAAATCGACGCTGTCTTTCAAGCGTCCATGGGTTTAACGGTTGGTTGTGCGCGTTGTCATGACCATAAGTTTGATCCGATTCCACAAACAGACTATACGGCTGTTGCCGGAATATTCCTCTCCACAAAAACTCATTTCGGTGGTTCGTCTGGTCGTCAAGATCGGCATACAACTGAGCACATTGCACTGCCAAGTAATAGCGGTCAAATGGTCGTTATCAAATCGAAAACCCCTGCAGAAATCGCCAAGCTTCAAAGTGAGTTGGATGAGGTAACTGCCGAGTTTGAGGGCCTTCGTCGATCGGTTATGCAGAACATGGCGACAGCGAAATCGGGTGCGAATGCAACTCCGAACATTGATCGAAACTACATTCGTCAGCGAAATCAATTGGAGCAGCGAAAGAGCGAGCTAACGACAACGCTTGAGCAATACACAGATAAAGGTGAACCAGTTGCGTTGGCGATGGGTGTTAGTGAGAAGCAGCCCGAGACGAAAGCAGCAAAAAACATTCGCAAGATGGTCTCCAAAAATGGATCTAGAAATCGGTCGAGTTTCCTTTCGATTTCGGATAGTCCGGTCTTCGCTCGCGGAGACATTGAGCTTCCCGGTGCACGTGTTCCTCGGGGAATTCCGCCTTCGCTTGGTCACACCAACAAATACGATGTACCGGAGGATGTAAGTGGACGTTTGGAGCTCGCTCGTTGGATTACTCGCGATAACAATACGTTTACTGCAAGGGTTGCCGCCAATCGAATATGGTCGCATTTGATAGGTCAAGGGATCGTGACATCGCTCGATAACTTCGGAACCACAGGTGCAGTTCCAACGCATCCGGAGCTTCTGGATTATCTTGCTTTGCAGTTTGTCGCAGAGGGTTGGAGTAATAAGAAATTGATTCGCCAAATTGTGTTCAGCCGTACCTATCGAATGGGATCGAATTTTGATGAAAGCAGTTTCGCGATCGACCCTGAAAATGCGTTTCTGTGGCGGATGAATACCAAGCGGCTCACAGGAGAATCCATCCGTGATGGAATCCTGGTCTTTAGCGGTGCGCTGGATGTTGCTCCTGTTATTGGTAGCCCGATTGCAGCGATGGGTGCCGGTCGTGTGGAGCGGGCGATACAAATGGCTGGTCGAAATTTTCGCAACACGCAGCCCATCGAACCTAACTCGCGATCTATCTATTTGTCGCTCGCTCGTAGTGCGTTGCCCGAGTTGCTAGAGTTGTTCGATGCGCCCGATGCAAATGCTGTACAAGGACGACGCGACTCCACTAACGTGCCCGCGCAGTCGCTTTATATGCTTAACAGTCCCTGGGTCGCATCGCAATCACGGTTGATTGCGAGTCGCATTGAGGAAGCGATACCAGGGCCGATAAAGGAGACTGCTGAAGCGAGAATTGATTACGCGTATCGACTTGTTCTAGCAAGAACTCCCAATTCGCAAGAGCGCACGATTGCTTTGAAACTTTTTAGCAGTCTTGGTGCAAATCCGGATGTGATCCTGAGTTCGTTTGCTCGTGGTTTGATCGCTTCCGGTGAATATCGTTCGATTGACTAGATTTTGTTTTTGTTTTTAACCGTACCGTACCGTACCGTACCGTACCGTCTCCGTTTATCCAGGTGCATTTGCTATGTCTACGAAAAGTTCGCTTTGCAATGATCGGCAGTTATTACACAGTCGTCGATCCATTCTTCAGGCATCTTCGTGCGGTTTCGGTTGGTTAGCCTTTTCTTCGATGGCTACTCAGGTTACGTCAGCACTAGGTGGGTCGACGAGTACTAAGAAAACGCATTTTCCAGCCAAAGCAAAGCGTGTGATTTTCTTGTGTATGAAAGGCGGTCCCTCTCATGTGGATACTTTTGATTACAAGCCGTTGCTTAAGAAAGTCGACGGAAAGGATGGCCCGAGAAACAATAGCGAGTGGATGGCTTCTCCTTGGAATTTTACTCAACAGGGTGCGAGCGGGCATTGGGTCTCCGAGTTGCTTCCAGCCTTGGGTAAGCAAGCCGATAAGATGTGTATGGTTCATTCCATGCAAACAGATGTACCTGCTCACCCTCAAGCGATGGTGCGACTGCATACAGGTTCCAGTCAGTTCGTACGCCCTTCGCTAGGTGCTTGGGCTCTGTATGGGCTAGGTACTGAAAACGATAATCTACCGGGGTTTGTCAGTATCTCTCCGGCATCGGGTACGGGTGGCGCTCAGAATTACGGATCCGCGTTTCTCCCAGCCAATTATCAAGGCACAAGAATCGGAAACGACGCTGGCGATATTCGACAGTCCAGGATGGCAAACCTCGAGCCTGCAGTGGGTCCTTTGCGACAGACATCCGAGCTCGAATTTATTCAATCGATGAACCGAGAAAAACTTCGCCGAGATCAGACCAATAGCGAGCTTGATGGCGTTATCAAATCGTACGAGTTGGCTTATCGAATGCAGGGGCAGATGCCAGAGGTGATGGACGTCACGAAGGAGACTCAAGAGACGCAGAAACTTTATGGAATGGATTCCCCGAAGTCAGCAAACTTTGGTGCCAAGTGCTTGATGGCAAGGCGATTGGTTGAATCTGGAGTACGTTTTGTCGAAGTATCGCACGGAAATTGGGATCACCATTTCAACATCGAGCAGGCTCTTCCTGAGAACTGTGATCAGATTGATCAAGGTGCGGCTGGTCTATTGATTGACTTAGAGCGACGTGGATTGCTTGAGGAAACCCTTGTCGTGTGGTCCGGAGAATTTGGACGTACTCCTTATGCACAGGCCAAGAGCGGTCGCGATCACAACAACAAGGCATTCACACTGTGGATGGCAGGCGGCGGCGTGAAGGCTGGGACTTCCTACGGTTCATCAGGCGACTTCGGTCATGAAGCGAGCGAGAATCCTGTTCCGATAGTTGATTTCCATGCGACGCTGCTCGCTCTGCTCGGGTTGGATCATGAGAAGCTGACCTATCGACACGCGGGGCGGGACTTCCGACTGACGGACGTGAAGGGACGCGTTATTCGAGACGTGATTGACAGCTAGGCCCGATAAGCTTGGAAGAGCTTGAACATCGGATCGGCTATCTTAGAAGCAGATGATTCGCTGAGTTCTTCGGTCAGAACTTGATCCAGTTGCCCTTGGAATATCTTTTCCGCGCGGCCACCGTTAAAGTACGGGGCCTCTTCCTGAGTTGATCTCATGGAAGATAGCAATTGCCCGAAGAAGGTCTGCCCCACAAAGTCATTGAACGATTCTCGCAGATCGCCATCGGGACCGGCTTTGTCATTGATTCCGCTCGAGAAGTTAGCGTTCGCGGAGTCCGTCGTGTGTGCGGAATGGAGAATTGCCGCGAAGTCGGAACCGAGTTCGCCGATGCTTTGGAGATTATTAACTGACGGCAGATTATTTGCCGCATTTAATTTTGAAAAGAGTATTTGATTGCCGTCAGATGTCGATCGCGTGTTTTGAATATTCATATTAAACTCCTAGTCGATCACTAATTCGCCGTATAGATTGCCTTGGCGGTCGATTGCTTTAATGATGGAAACGATATCGTCGGTCGGTACTGCTAACAGGTTTAGTGCATCGACAAGTTGCTTGAGTGTCGTTTGTTGATTGAGTGGGGTTTTGCGGTCGATACCTAGACCGATAAAATTACCACTAGCCGAAACAGCCGATGGCGATGTGGACCGCGTCGAAAGTGTTAAATTTTTGTGAGAGATTGCGACCGGCGCGATCGTGACGTCATCCCCGATAACGATGATTCCTTCCCGTTGCCGAATCGTAACGCGTTTGTTTTGCTTCTGATTCACTAAAGGAAGGTCTAGTATCATCGAGATAAACTGCACAGGCCGATAACGGTAGTTGGCGGGGATTTTGACGATTACGTGCATTTGGTCGAGCGCGATTGCGGAAGTCTCGTTGTCTTGGCTCGATGAGATGGACTGCTCGTCGAAGCTAAGATTCATTCCATTGCGAACGTATTCATTAATGGTATCCTCGATTTGCTGAGCCATCGAAAAGGAGCTTTGGCTTGCTTCTAGGATCAAAGTAATTTGATCATTCGCGAGATATTGGGTTTGAACCGCGGCTTCCATTTTGCAACCGTCTGCAATTCGCCCAGTTGTCAATTGCCTTGGGCTATCGATGAGAATAGGACCTTGCGCCAGCGCGAATACTGTTGGTTGATCAGCGCGAGGTCCCAACAGCGGAGTCATCATAAGGTTTCCGCCCTCAATACTTTTGGCATTGATTGCGCTAATCGTACATGAAAGCTTATCGCCAGGTTGTGCTCCAGCGGGTGGAACTGTTGCAGTGACGAAGACTAACGCAACGTTCTTTGCGCTCTCGACGTCCTTTTCGACAAGTCGCCCTTGGATATCAGCAGCGACTTGACCTCCCATCAGTTGCATGGAACGGGCCAAAGCACGAATCATCGGCTTCATATTGCCGTCGCCAGAGCCCTTGAGCCCGACGACCAAACCGAGGCCCTGAAGAACGTTTTCTTCTTGCCCTTTTAGCCGAACAATATCGCGAATGCGAAATTCGGATTGCGAAAGAGCAACCGACGAAAAAATGCTAGCGAACGCTAGGACACTAAGGCAAAAACGTAGGCAGACATATTGGGTCATCTGTCGCTCGCCTTTCCATGCAGGCTGCATCCATGAGTTTGATTATTTTGACGGGTAACTGTTAATCAGTGGTTGTAGTCGATTTGTTCGTGCAAGCGGAATAGCGTTTCGAGATCAAACAATGCATGAATAGCCTCATGAGAACCTGCTTAGCGACTGAACATTGGTTGCAAAAGAGATCCGCGTCTTGGATTCGTTTTAAACTGTGTCCTGCGCGTTAGATTTCTTATAGGTGGAAGTTTTCGCGTAGCATCTCGCGCTCTAGGACTACAGTCGCACTTGAGGTAATTCGTTGGTTTTTGTTAGTTCATGTTCGCAAGGAGAATGAACATGGAATACAAGATCTGTGAAAGGGACATTCGCAAGTGGGGCGGTGAATTGGAACGCATTCGTGCGCGAATCGGCCATCTTTTCGCTCGGCACGAGATTCGTGAGCGGGCGTTTGTCTACTTACGGGTTTCGGTATCAATGATACCACGGAAGAATGGCTGGCAAGTTGCCGAATACGCTGGTGACGCAACACCCAAAAATATCCAACACTTTCTTGGCCGGTCGCAGTGGGATGCAGACGAATTACGCAATGATCTTCAACAATATGTTACAGATCATCTCGGCCAAGATGATGGCGTAGGCGCCTTCGAAGCAGGTGATGCTTACCGCTTGTCGCTGTGGCTTTCTTCTTCATCGGTGTTATTTGGCTTCGAATTGCCCATGCGTACCATCGATCAAAAAACCTGTTTGCCCAACCCGTTGAGGCATAAGTCCATAT
>JAPLNI010000009.1 GCA_026692865.1 Planctomycetota bacterium | reverse complement strand
ATTGAACGCCCAGAATTACTCGATATCCCGCTCAACGACAACACGCGTCAAGTTCTCAACGACAAAGCGCGCCGCGTTATCGAGGTTCTACAAACCTTTGACGATGGGAGAGCCGAATGGGCATGCTTTGCATTTTTAGAGAAGCTAGACAAGCAGCAGTCGGGCGTCTTGCTAAGCGCAATCACCTCCAAGGCGGTTGACCGCCTGCTAAGTCCAGAAACTTCCTTGCCCAGCACCGAGCGTCAAGACATTCGCCCCGCAACTCGGTACTGGGATATGAACATTGCGATGGCTCGAGCAGAAAAATGGGAGGCGGAGGGACGCTTCGAGGAGGCAGACTCGCTCTACAATCAATTGATAACCGTCAACAAAAATCTGATCCCTGAAGAACAGCTCGCCGACCTGCATCTTCGTTTTGGAAGATCACTTTGGAAGCGACAGGACCATAAGTCGGCGTTGGACATACTACGAAAAGGTTGCAAAGAAATCAGTCCTAGTAGTGCTTTGGAGCTATGGGAGTTGATCGCCGTCATTCTATGCGCGCAGGATGATCGCGATCAAGCAGCAATGGCCATCGCGGAGTTGGAACAAGCGATTCAGCTAACTCGCAACGCGTATTTTGCTTCTCCCATTCGCGACGCTGTTCGAGAACGGGAATTGAAGCGTTTAACCGATATTCGCTGGCAGACCAATTTATTGAAGTCTGAGCAAAAATTGCGTTCCAACCCGAACTGGCAGTCCATTCAAGAACTAGTTGAACTGTTACAGTCCCAGCAAGACGTTCCAACCTCCCTGAGATTGCAAGCCCACCTACTTCTAGCAAATGCGTATTCCAGGATTGGTCTCTGGGACTTGGAGGCTAGAACATTGGAAGATGTTTTGAATATTGTCCCCGATGACAAAGTAATTCGAAAACGCCTGGCAGATGCCTGGTTAAGGGCGGGGATATTAGCTCGAGCGGAACCACAACTCAAGCTGGCCGATGATGGTAGTTTTTCTGCATCTCTACAGCAGCTTCAGGTCATGATTGAGATTCAGCAAGCCATGCCCGCTTCCATGCGTAGGATCGACCGCTTGAGGCAACTGCAAAGCCAAACTCAGCAACGATTGTCGAATGAAAGAGCCGCTGGCAAGGTCCACGAAAATGCATGGGTTTTTGACATGCTTGAACTGTGTCATACCGTCGATTCTCTTGACTCCCTTGAGCTTGAGTTGGTCATGCACTGGGAAAAAGACCTGCTCCAATTAGTCCGTGCTTTTGCAGATCAAAGCGAACTTCAGGCTCTTGCGGCCCGATCATTCGATTCCATTGGAAACGAGGAGTCTACTGCGTTAGCGTTGAGCAATCTGGAGCGACTCAAGGCCCAATCACCTCAGATTTGGCTCGACACGAACCTGCGAATACAATTGCGTAGGAAGCATAAAAGTAAGGCCATGGATTTGATTCAGCAGGCTACCGCAGAAAAAATCCTGCCAGAACTAACTTTACATCGAGTAGTAGCCAACGCATTCTTGGAAGTGGGCGATACCGAGGAAGCTTGCAACATTCTTCTTAAGAGCAAAGAAACGGATGATATTTCCTACCTCTTCTTCCTTGCCAATAAGTTACTGGAAACAACACGTAACCAAGGCCAACCATCCAACAGTGAATCGCCCTCAACCGACTTCACCTTGGCCATTGAACAAGTCGTCGCGAGGGTTCAACAACTCGAAGGCACCCAAGGAACATTAGGACAGTACCTTGATGCGGCTAAGCTCTTACGGTCTGCACAGTCTAATGGAAATTCAAAAGACTTAGATCAGGCTACAAAAACCATTCTTAGAGTTACCGAAATCCGACCGCGTTGGGCAGATGCACTGAAACTTGCAGGAGATATTCGGGCTGCAGCTTCTGATTCTGAGAAGGCTGTGACCTATTATCGCGGAGCCATTGCCGAAGGTGACCTGCGCGTAGCCACGGTATTCCTTCTGGCACAACATCTAAGTCAACTCGGAAGATTTAGCGAGGCGGAATTTGAATTTCAACGAATTTCCCATTTGTCCGCTGAGAGCCGAGCGATCTCGGAGTTTGCCATAGGCCTGGAAATGCAAAAGGGTAAAGAAGATAACGCACTCGAATTAGCCCGACTTGCAACGTCACGCCACCCTCAGAATACCACGGCTTGGTTGCTACAGGCCCAAGCAGCCGAAAAGCTACACGCTCGTACGGGGGGACGTGAGTTAGAACTTCTTGATGAAGCGGAGAGATGTTTGCAAAAGGCAAGTGAAATCTCGGGCGGTGCGAACCCCGCGATTTGGGTGACTCAACTTCGCTTCTATTCTCGCTTTCGCGGACCGGAAGCAACGGAGTCTTTGATTGAGAAACTTCGTAATAGCTCTCTTTCGGAGAAGTCACGAGGGATATTGACCGCCCAAGCTTACACCCGAATGTTCTATTATAGTAAAGCCATTGATGCACTATCAATCACCACGAAGAAACTGCCTTACGATCTAGATATCCTGAACGCACTGGCAGAGTTGCATCGAATAAATGGTCAGCCCAGTCAATCGTTGGAGATTCTCGAAAAAGCTTATCGCATCAATCCTAAACGCAGCGACATCGCGCGATCTTTGGCTATCATGTTGGCGACCCACAACCCCTTGGGCGTTCAAGTACCCTGGGCTCGAATAGGCTCCATCGCCGAGGGCATTGAAGCTCAAAGCACCGATGCAAAAAGGCTTTTTTACGCATTTCTCTTGGCCACTCGTGGTGCCGAACAACAACGCGACGAAGCTCTGAAAGTGCTCGGCGAAATGCTCTCAAGCAGTGAGATTATGGTCGCCCAGGATGCGATTCGACTTTCCATTACGATCCACCGGCAGGCGTGGGAGGATGCGAATAGAGCCAAACGGCCAGACGAGATGCTAGTGCGCCAGCGGGCGATCCAGCGGTTATTCGATACCCTATGGCGTGCCCCCGAGCGTCTGACATTGATTAACGACTGGTATCAACATGCCGACTTCCTTTTGCAACTTGGCGAGCGTGATCGAGTGGTCCGATTGATCGAGGAATTGGTTCCATTTTCTTCGGCTAGCCCACTTCTGCTGAATCTTCGATTCCAAGTTGCCCTTGCAGAAGGAAAAGCCGAACGGCTAGCTGAGAAAGTTCACCAATGGGTGGGGAAAGAACTTGACAATCGAAATGCTCCACTACTTGCTGAAGCGGGTCGCTTGCTCTCGGTTCAGGGTTTGCATTTAGAAGCACTTCCCTATCTTCAGTCCGCTTACCAAATCGATCCACAATGGTTGCGCCCGCTCATTGTTGCGTTATCGCGAGCCGGAAAAATAGAGGATGCCTTTAAGCTCTGTGTTGAACGCTATCGGGTGGAACCGACTGTGGAGACGGTCTCGGTCCTTATCGATTTGGCAATTTTTAGCGTTGGTCAGTTCCCTCTTGAACCTCAAATCGATCAGATTATCATGGAATCCCTAGCGAGGTTCCCGTTTAATTTTCAACTCTTAGAATTGACCGGCACTCTTCGGTTATTCGAGCAAAGATATCAAGAGGCTTTCGGTTTGCTAATTCGATCAGAGACCTTCGCTCCACAAAGCGTAACTACTTTAAACAATCTTGCCATCGTTGCATCCGAAATCCCTGGTAGAGAACAGGAAGGGTTAGCTCGTATCGAGAAAGCGGTCGAACTTTTTGGTAGATCCCCCGATCTTCTCGATACTCTCGGCACTGTTCAGTTAACATGCGGATTGGCGGCACAGGCCGAATTCAACTTAACGGCCTCCTGGGAAGAAAAACAGGATGCTCGCACTTTGCTGCATCTCATTCAGTCACTACAGGCCCAGGGGAAACAAGCGGAACTTCGCGAACGCCTAAAGTTCTTCAAGCTTTCCAGCCTACGAGGCATTGTGCTCACAACGAGCGAACAGAAAGCCATTGACTCACTTCGGCAAACTAATCCTGATCTTCTCAATGCCGAGGAATCACTATGACTCAAACAGCACTAGTTCAGCGCTTGATGATCGTAACGGGGATTGCTGCCTTCGCAAGCTTCTTCCCGACGTGGCTCGAGGGAAAATCGAACCATGGCATCTCCGATCAGCAACTGGCAGAAAATCTCTGCGAATTCCCCAAGCAGTTGGGAGACTGGGAAACCGTCTCCGAAGAACCGCTTACACCCGTAGTGGAACGGATTTTGCGATGCTATGGCTATGTCAACAGAGTGTACTGGAACTCGAAGACTGGAGATCGTGTTTCTCTTGCAATCCTTTTTGGCCCGCGTGGCCCTATGGCGGTGCATACCCCTGAGATTTGCTACAGCAGCCGTGGTCGAATACCAATCGGTAAGCCTGAAGAGGTTGTGCCTGGTGGTAACATCAAAGGCCATTCATTCTGGCGTTTAGACTTTAAGAACCCGAGTAGTAAGAGCTCGGATATGGCGGTTTGGTACGCCTGGAGCGATGGAAACGAATGGATTGCAAGCGACTATCCTCGTTTTTGGACCACTCCAAGCCTCTTCAAAATTCAATTATCGGGTCCCTCCGGAGCACCGGAGGAGGTGAGTGCCTGTGAGAATTTTCTTCAACATGCCGTTCCTGCGTTAAAAGCCTGTCTAAAGCTGTAGCAGATCCCAACCTAGAACCTACATCCTTGAAATCACCCATGAAAACTATGACCGCACGGATTCCTGACGTAGAGGGACTAAAACAGCCCCAAAATGACTTGGATCAAGGATCATTATGTACTTATCCCTTTCCCATTGAGCCTTGGACGGTACTAGGGAAACGAATGCCTCACAACGTAGTTCGCTGGACTTACATGCGCAGAAAGTATTTATTTGAACGTATTCTCGGCGGTCTCTTATTAGTGCTTGCAGCACCGCTCATCGCTGTTTTGTGGTGTATAGTTCGATTGCATTCAAAAGGTGGTGGATTTTTTCTGCAGAGGCGGGTCGGTTACCGGGGAAAACAGTTTGAAATAGTCAAGTTGCGGACGATGGTTATCGATGCGGAAGCGGATGGTAAAGCCAAGTGGTGTGTCAAAGGAGATCCTCGTGTTACTTCTTTAGGTAGAATTCTTCGCAAGACGCACCTTGATGAGTTACCGCAGTTGATCAATGTCGTGAAAGGAGAAATGGCGCTCGTGGGGCCGCGTCCGGAACGTCCTTGTTTCGTAGTCAAGTTAAAAAGTGAAATAAGTGGTTACGAGAGAAGACTCTCGGTGCTCCCCGGAATCACGGGCTTAGCCCAAATCAACCTTCCTCCGGACGAAACGATTGATGACGTGCGCCGCAAACAATACCTGGATTTACTTTATATTAAACAAACAAATCTATGGCTCGATGTTCGAATGTTGCTAGCGACTACCATGAGGCTTTTGGGATTCCAGGGAGAGTTCGTAACTCGCTCGCTTGGATTGCATCGAGCGATACCCGATTCGCTCTCTGCTGAACAACCAAAGACGCGTGTAGGTACGACAGCGGCACCAGTATCTAATTTTAAAAAGCTTAACCGCCTCGTCGTCTCGAGTGAAATGCATTTAATAGCCCTAAAGTCTCCGCGATCTTCGGATAGTGGAAAACTTCCTGCAAATGTACCCAACGCGTTCACTGTTGACGTAGAGGATTACTTTCATGTCTCGGGCTTTTCAGACCGAATAACACCGAGGGATTGGGCTTCATTTCCCTGTCGTGTCGAAGCCAACACGGAACGCCTCCTGGAACTTTTAAAGGAAAAGAAAGTTCATGGAACATTTTTCATTCTCGGCTGGGTGGCTGAACGCTATCCCAAGCTGATAAAAAGGATTGCGGACGAGGGCCATGAATTGGGTTGCCACAGCTATTGGCATCGCTTGGTTTACAACATGACACCAAAGGAGTTTTCAGCAGATTTGAGGCAAGCCCGCGTTGCGATTGAGCAGGCAGCGGGGACCGAGGTTTGTCTATATCGGGCACCGAGCTTCTCGATCACAAAGTCGTCGTTATGGGCTCTTGACATTCTTGCGGAACAGGGTTTTCGAGTTGACTCTAGTATTTTTCCAATCCAACGTGATCGCTATGGTATTCCAGATTCAACATCAGCGATCCATCTACGCAATGGAATTCAACAATCCATTGTCGAGTATCCTCCCACGGCTTGGCAAGTTGGAGCATTGCGAGTTCCCGTAGGAGGCGGCTATTTCCGATTGGCGCCAAAATGGTTAACGCAGTTGGCAATCGACGGCGCGCGGAGGTCTGGAATCCCGGCCATGTTCTATGTACATCCTTGGGAGATTGACCCGAAGCAACCGCGTGTCGCTGGTATTCGATTCATGAATCGTTTCAGACACTCGGTAGGGCTCAGTACCACCTATTCTAAATTGAATTGGTTGCTTGATCACAATCGTTTTTCAACGATGAGCGACGTCATGAATCACTTTGATTTACCAAATACCGTCACAAATACCGTGCCAATTTCCCCGGATTCGCTGGAATTAACGCAAACAGCTTAGACGAAGCCATGAATCTCGATACCGAACACACAAATCGTCGCCCCGAAATCCTTTTCCTTGCTCACCGTTTTCCATATCCGCCGGATCGCGGTGATCGAATTCGTTCGTGGAACATCCTGCGATACTTATCGCAACGAGCCAACGTCTCGTTGGCTTGCACGACCGATACGCCGATTGAAAATGAGCAAATGAATGCGGTACGTTCAGTGTGTCACCGCGTCTTGATTGCACCGCTCGATCGTCGAATGAGATGGGTTCATGCGGGTAGCCATTGGCTGGCCGGTAAATCATTGACTGAAGGCTTATTCTGGTCGAGGAAATTTGCTCGTACTCTTGATTATTGGGCTGACGTAACCCGGTTCGATCAAGTTTTTGTTTATTGCAGCAGCATGTTGCCTTATGCACGGCGGAAAAGTTTGCGGTCTCTTCCTCGAGTCGTCGACCTAGTCGACGTCGACAGTCAAAAATGGAAGGATTATGCGGAGAAATCGAATTTTATTCGTCGTCAGATCTATCATTCTGAATCTCGACGAATTTCTCGTCTGGAGAAGCTCAGCGGTTCAGAGAGCAACGCCGTGTTACTTGCCTCCGAAGCGGAAGCGGTTCTATTGAGAGGTCAGGTAAATCGCGGGAAATCTTCGATCCTGGGAGTAAGTAATGGCGTAGATTCCAACTATTTTGATATGCAAGCGATCCCACCAGGCCTCAGACTCGCATTTCATACTAGCCAACCTGACCCAACCGCTCTTCGCCTCATTTTTGTCGGAGTCTTAGATTATCTTCCGAACATCGAGGGTTTGCGTTGGTTTTTACACAATGTATGGCACCCATTAAGGCAACGGCTCCCGAATTTGACGCTGGACATTGTCGGGAAAAACCCGGGATTAGAAATCTCGAAATTCGTAGATCAACCTGGCGTACGTCTCGTTGGAGCGGTAGAGGATGTTCGCCCCTTCATTGCCGCTGCTGATGTCGTGATCGCTCCGTTGAAAATTGCTCGTGGTATTCAAAACAAGGTGCTGGAAGCGATGTCGATGGCCAAGCCTCTGGTGCTGACCACATTGGCTGCCCAGGGTATCGAGGCAGTTTCGGATAAACACTACATCGTTGCAGATACTGTCGAGGATTGGATAGAAAATCTTACTGCTTTGGCGAGGTGTCCCGGGGCCCGACATCAAATGGGTGAAGTAGCTCGAGAATTTGTCGAGCTGGAATTCAATTGGAATACATGTCTGAAACCTCTTGATAGACTGTTGGGGATCCATCCACCTGTTGATAACAGCGAGCAGTTTGTTATGCAGGAGGTTTAAGTGATGCTCATGCAGCCTTCGGCTGGAGGGAAGACTCGCGTTGGATTTGTTGTGCATGTAATGCAAGTCGCTGGCGCGGAGGTGCTGGTTACGCAACTCATTGATCGCTTGCGGGACGAAATTGAACCTACCATTTTTTGCCTGGATTCGCTTGGCATATTGGGGGAACGGATGGAAAAAGCCGGAGTGCCCGTGGTTGTTTTGAATCGATCCCCAGGAATTGATTTGTCTTTGCCGTGGCGATTTGCCAAGGAACTGAGCCGACGAAAAGTGGACGTTCTCCAT
>JAPLNI010000008.1 GCA_026692865.1 Planctomycetota bacterium | reverse complement strand
TAAAACCAGCCGCGATTCCTGAGCGATCCCCAATTTCTCTCGAGCCTTTCGACGATCCGTGTCGCTTCGCACAGAGCCCATCGGCAGTCCATCGTAAAGAACCTGGCGGGGTTCCGAGGCGAGTTTCGCCGATTCCCCCGACAGAAGATCCTTCAAGTAGTTGGAGACGAACAGATGGACTTCGGCTCCTTGGCGATTCAACCAATCGATGCACTTTCCGTCATAAATAAAGCGGTGATGGCAGACCCGTGGCAGGCCCAAAGAGCCCGCGACACTCGAGACGAATTGGTGGGTGGGAAGATCATTGCTGTGCACCAGATCCGGCTGGAACTTTTGAACCAACCGCCGCAGACGCATCCAATGGAATGCGTAAGAAAGAACATTTTTTTTTTCTCGAAACGGGAGACGGAAAACTTGGCAGTCCAAGCCGTTAGCAACGTAGCGGTGGTAAACCTCGTTTTTCTGATCTACCACGACAACGATCTTGTGCCCTCGCTCCATCAACCCCAGGGCTAGCCGCTCGCAGGCCACCTCCGCTCCACCAATAAAAGGAGCGCGTGAAAACAAGAGCAGTTTCAAATGTGATCGGTCGTGGTTAAGCATTCAAATCGATCATCTATCGGGATAGGATGCTCGAGCCCCAGACTGCAAAACATCTTCGTAAATTTTCCAAACTTGTTCGCAATTTCCTAGCATATCGAATTTACTGGTTGCAATCTGCCTGGCATTCGCGGATGTCTGCTTTCGAAGGTTCCGATCGGTGGACCATCGTTGTATGCATTCGGCCAACGCTGGAATATCGTCCTGAGGCGTAATCTCTCCACCTCCGGGTAGGATCTGGCAATCCACCGATTTGCTAGGATAACCGACGACTGGGCAACCATGCGCCAGCGATTCGATGACGCTGATGCTACAGGCCTCCTCCTGCGACGTATTGACGAAAAGATCGAGTCCATTGAGGAGTGGTCTGAGATCCTGTTGGTGTCCCAAAAAAGTCACGCGACTCCCAAGCAAATTCTTCGACATGGCGATGAGTTCGTCGGCGTACACTTCATCCCCTGCGACAGCTGCGCCAGCGACGAAAACCCTTACGTCACCAGAAACAAAACCCACCGCTTTGATCAAATGCTCTATCTGTTTTCGAGGCCGAAGGGCGCATGCCACTCCCAACGCGACCGCATCCCCTAAATTGTGCTCTTCCCGAAATAATCGCCTCAGTGCCTCATCGGGTCGATTCTTGTGAGTGTCAATCCCGTTATTGATCACTTCAAAACGAGAACTTTCTACAACTCCCTCCATGCCGGGAAAACAATTTCTTAAATTTGCCTCCGACACGAAAATAACACGGTCGGGAACCCGCTTACCAAAAGCCCACGCACAGAACCCCCTTTCCATGGTGAAATGCACACTGACCACGATGGGTTTTTTCATCGCCCTGGAGACGTATGCCCCCATTGGATAAACGTTCTGTTCGTTGCAGTGAATCAATTGGATCTGATGTCTTTGCACAATTCTACAGAGTCGTAGGAAAGACTTATAACTGGCCCAAGGTCCACTCCATGCTGGTGCAGTCATCCCTAGGGTATAGCAGGGGTGCCCCTGCTCCTCGACCCATTTAGAGAAATCCCCAACAGTTGAAGTCGCTAACACAGGTTGCAACCCTTTGGGAGCAAGTTTCGAGATCCAACCCTCGGTAGGAATCGTCGTGCTTGCTCTATTTGGGTTGATCGTCAAATAGAGAACTCGGGCTTGCATATTATCAATGGAAACCATGGAAATACGGATTCATTTTTTGCGCGATATAGTCCGTGTTGATCGCTGTCACTCTCGAAAGTCCGATTGGGCAATTCAGCGATTTCATAAACAACAGCGGTGATTATCACGCAGTAGCGGATTTAGCAACGCATAGTATTTCTCCACCTTTTCCTAACGCTGTACCATAAATGCAGCAAATAGATCTGAAGGCCCAATAGGGTAACCTACCATAAAGTGCCACCGTCCAACCGGGTATCCATGCAAGCGTGCGAGGATATATTGAAATTATTGAATAGCCCGCTTCATAAAGACTATTCCCGAAACTTTGAGGAGTCCACGTGTGTAAATGATGGTTTTTATCGTTTGGATCATACCTCCGCTCAAGACGCCAATTATCGATAGGGACGCAAACCGACAAAATTCCATTGGGCGCTAGTTTTGGCCTAATCCCACGCAGAGCTTCGATTGGATATGGAACATGCTCTAGAGCGTGATCGGAAACTGCCACATCAACGGTTCCATCTGGAACCTCGGAAAGCGATTCGAAGCACTCAATTCCATGCTGTATCGCGAAAGCTCTCGCATGCGGGTTGATTTCGACGCCTAATTTTCTTCTGCATTCTAAATTATAAAGAAGCCCACCACCCCCGCAACCAAAATCGAGAACAACATCTGAAGCCTTTATGATGTGTTTGAATTTGTGGGAGTTAACCTTACCTTTAAAAAAAACTGCGGAATTCTGCCACTCAAAGTACTCTTGTCCTTTTTTGCCCTGATAGTGATTAACCGCGCCATAGGTTATTGAATTTTCTTCCATATCGATCCTTTGCTGTTGTAGTTTAACTCGAAAATCAATGCTCAAACAATAAGGGTGTAAAGCAAAAATAACATAGACGAAGTATTCAACAAAAATGCTTATCAAAAGTTCGCAATCTAGGTCTATCAGGCATGAGTATTTGTAAATTTTTGCTCACCGAGCGCAAAGGCATCGCATTCTTTATGTGCTGAATGTTCCGGTAGCCTTACAGGCTATCTACTAAGCCAACTAAAACGATACCGCTTTGGAATTCCTTAATTCTATCTTTTTTCAATCGGTCCATGATGGCTTTTTCAAATAGGAAACCAGCAACGTCTTCCAATATTCTAATCTGGATGGGTTTAGCTTAATCGCACGCCAGTAAGCGCTACGCGATAAACGGGCCTTGCCCCATTGCCAATAAACGCTGTATCCCAATTGCCACATATATAGATCGGCTAACCTAGCACGCAAACGCCTCATCCCTGACTCCCCGATTTGAATTTGTTTTGGCAAATTCTCGAAACCCTCGATCAGCCCTTTTATGAGCCTTTCTTTCTTGGGAAAGTTCATCACGGTCGATGAACCACTGGAGTTGCTATCGTGAACCCGATACTCAACATGAACGTTGTCGAAATAGGCAAAACACATCCCTGCATGAATGGCTCGCGGAATCACTGCTTGATCCTCGGCCTCATTGTAAAAGGCTGTCACAAATCGGTGTTCCTGAAAAAAGGATCTCCTTATGACGGAATTTTGCAAGCCCGCGTAAAGACCTACTCCACCCAAAACGTTCTCCAGTAGATCCTTCGTCGCGATAAGATGCAAATCTCCCCGTTTCTCAAAAGCAAGTAACAGGAAGTCTTGCGGCCTGCCCTCCGTGTAGAAACAATTTTCAGACAAGATCTGTTTGGTACTTAAGTCGACAATACGACTTGCCCCATATACCCAATCGACATCCTTGTATCGCTCCATCGCCTCGACACAATCCCGTAAATGATGCGGCAACCAGGAATCATCGCTATCGTAGAAGGCGACATACGCTCCACGCGATTCATCCAAACCGCGGTTGCGAGCCGCATAGGCTCCTTGATTGTTTTGGTAAATGTATTGCCACGGTTGAACCAAACTCTTTAAACGTTCCGCAAGATAATCTCCGGTCCCGTCGGTGCTTCCGTCGTCTACTACGATCAACTCCCAATCTTCCAATTCCTGCGAGGTGATCGAACGGATTGCCTCCTCCAGGAAACCTAGCCGGTTGTAGGTGGGCAGGATGATACTTACTTTGGGAATGGCTGGACTATTGCTCATCGATCTCTCGTTGCCGACTATACAATTACTTCACGAACAGAATTCATGCTCGATCAAGTCTCAGATGGGGTGACGATCTGTGCATGCTCAAGCCAATCGCCAACCAGCCGTAAGCACTCTTGGCGTGCAATCATCGGTTGCCAACCCAACTCCCGACGGGCTAATTCGCTGCGGACCGTCGCAGAACGTGGCAAGATCCTCAGCGGCTCCTTGCCAGCCTCAGCCGATTTCTGCCTATAAATCGCGGCAGTACCAAGTCCGGCGAGCTTCTTGACTCGCCGCTTCCAGGTCGGTTTGCTCTCCAACCACTGCCTAGCATAGGATCCGACATCCGTCTGCCATGCAAAGGCCTTCATTACCTCCTTGATTTCCTCGGACTTAACCAATCCCAAAATCGTACCCGATTTTGCAGATCGCTTACTGCCCTCCGACTGCTCTGGAGAATAAGCTTTCGGCTCGGTCCGAAATTCCATACCAAAGCGGTTCGCAAAGTATCTATAAAACTCGCCCCAGGTCATCCCATCGTCATCGGCCAGCGTATAGGTTTTGCCCAAGCTGATCTTGTTTTCCAACGATCGAACGATCGCTTCGCAAAGGGAGTCGACGTAGACGGTATTCGATGGAGTATGCTCGGCTCCGCTGAGTACCAATCGACCCTCGGCCATCGCTCGAATGGGGTTGGTGATAAAGGTCTTTCCATAAGGCCCGTAGACACAGCCTGGGCGAATCACCGTAAAGGGAACCGAACCGTTGCGAACGGCCAGTTCCGCAGCCAACTTGCTCTCTCCATACGTATTCCCTTTACCGGGCTGGGTCGGTGTTTGCTCATCGATCGTGCCGGTGTGATGATCCGAATGCACAGCGATAGTACTGATGTGCACCAAGTGCTCTAGCCCAGAGGCCTGTGCGGCTCGGAGTAAATTTTTGGTTCCGCCAACAGTGATCTCAAAGACCCGTTTGGGGTTCCCTGTTTCAGTACCGATAGCGCAGTGTACGATCGCATCGCATCCTGCAACAAGCCGTTGGACCGACTCATAGTCCCCAAGGTCGGCTTGCACCATCTCGGTATCCAAGCGGGCGATGCGGCTGGCGTTGGCAGGGTTGTGGACCGCCGAGCGAACTTGGTATCCTGTG
>JAPLNI010000007.1 GCA_026692865.1 Planctomycetota bacterium | reverse complement strand
TATCAGCGCGAGTCGCTTTACCATTCCGATTACCTAAAGAATTGTGATTTCCAGGAGACCGATCATTTCCTGGAGGGCATCATGAGTCCCTACTCGAAAGAGAGGCCGGGTATCCGTGCCATGCGAGCCGATTTACATAGCTATCTTCCGTGCGACATCTTGGCCAAAGTGGATATCACTAGCATGGCGCACGGGCTAGAGGGACGCAGTCCTTTCTTAGACCACAAACTGGTCGAAGCCGTGTGTGAATTTCCGTACAAAGTACTCCATCAGGCGGGGCTCGTGAAACCGCTGTTGGGTAAAACTTTTAGTTCATTCGTTTCTCCAGCGATGATGAAACGACCAAAGATTGGCTTTGGTTTGCCGACGAGCATATGGCAGCAACCTCGATTCCTGACACTCGTCAATGATCTGTTACGAAATCCTAACTCTTTCTGCGCAAATTACGTTCGTTCTAATGTGATTGATACTATGCTTCGCGAGCACTCGTCGGGGCACATCAATCATGGAGAACGTCTGTGGTCCCTGGCCTTTCTAGAGTCTTGGGGCAACCGCCTTACCGATAGGGCCCGACATTCCGATCGTACTTTGTCGCGATTGGATCACTCGATAACTGCTACATCGATTCCAGTTTGAGATTCTTATTCTCGTTCTCCTTCTCTTTTGGCGTTCCAAGCATCCGTGTATAGCATACCACTTTTTATTTCGCACCCTAAGCCCTTCGAGAACGCATCGATTCTGCCACTAGGAATTAGTGTAACAATCCCCAGTGGCGTTGCCTCACGATGCGATCAGTTGACGCTAAGGGATGTCGATGGTAGGTCTCTGTTATTCCAACCCACCATTTTGCAGCGATGGCCCGACAGTTCTATTCGCTGGTGTCGATTAGAATGGTTGCATAGAGCGACATGCAAGGCGAGCTCGGAGTCGCTAACCCTAGAGGTTCACGGTGAAGACAATGAGTCCAAGAGTGACGCCCGCGATCCTAAGCTCAACGAGTGCTCGGTCGGCGGACAAGCAAAGGATCCAAATTGTCCGAACGAACAACACCTTGCCTTTCGGCTCCGTTTGGTCGATGGAGATGGCTTCACTTGGCATGCGAAGCCCTCGAGCGGGAAGGTGGTGGAGAATGGTCCGATTTTTCGGAAACTGCAATATCAACTCGAAGTCGAGCGTGATTCCTCCAAGGCCTGCCCCCTCATCTTTTCCTGTTCCGTAAAGTACTACCCGAATATCGGTTCCGCCATCACTCGATTGCGAATACGCAATCCACAGGCAGCCACACATCCGGGAGGCACATGGGATCTGGGTAGTCCGGGATCGTTCTTTATCCGAGATTTATCGATTGAATACGACGTGCCACATCCATTGGATTCGGCTCGCTATTGGGTGCAACTTTCCCCTGACCAGGAACTGAAAACGGCAGAGCAATCCATTCAATTGTTTCAGGCTTCGAGCGGCGGCGAGAACTGGGACTCGCGCAATCACGTCGATCGATTTGGCCAAGTTCCTTTGTCATTTCGAGGGTTTGAACTGCGGT
>JAPLNI010000006.1 GCA_026692865.1 Planctomycetota bacterium | reverse complement strand
TGGCCTTTATGATTAGGGCTGCACACGTCGTACAATGCAACGTACAAAGGGACGCAAGTTCGCGAGGACAAGCAAATCCCACAAAGCGTTGCTCAGTTCGGATTGCAGGCTGCAACTCGCCTGCATGAAGCTGGAATCGCTAGTAATCGCGGGTCAGCATACCGCGGTGAATGTGTTCCTGAGCCTTGTACACACCGCCCGTCAAGCCACGAAAGTTGGAAGGGCCCAAAGTCAGTGAGCTAACCCGCAAGGGAGGCAGCTGCCCAAGGCCAGTTCGATGATTGGGACTAAGTCGTAACAAGGTAGCCGTAGGGGAACCTGCGGCTGGATCACCTCCTTTCTAAGGATATTCAACATCACACTGGTGACAGTGCGTTGTTTACCATGAGACAAGACTTATTTCAGTATTCTACAGAGGTCATCTAGTTATTGGCGCAATCGCGATAACTACGGATTTATCATAGAACCCAACGTTGGAAGTTTTCCAACGTTGGGTTTTTTTTTGCACTTACGTGTTTTCGTTTATTCGTCACTAATTGATCCAAGCTCCATCCCGATCATTCAGTATGTTTGATACTCGCATCGCGATACTCGGCTGTCCCGATAGTTTCTACGCTCGCGACCTACAACGCGCTGCGATCGAGCTCGCGTTCACGTATCAGCCCAATGTTGTTTCATTCAGTGACCTTTTCGTCGATTCGCAAGTCAGCTCGCACGCTCTATGCGAATACGATGCGGTTCTTGTTCGATCGATGCCTCTTGGTTCACTTGAACAAGTTATTTTCCGAATGAACGCACTTCATGTGATTCAACGTCGTGGCACAGTTGTTATCAATCAACCCCGAACTCTTGAGATTGCCATCGATAAGTGGCTTACGTTAGATCTCGCAAGCCAATCTCGTTTACCGATTCCGCATACTCATGCTTGTCAAACTCGAGAACAAGCGATGTCTGCTTTTGAAAGCCTCGGTCGAGATGTCATTGTAAAACCGATTTTTGGAGGCGAAGGCCGTGGGTTGATACGAGTCGACAATGCCGATATCGCACACCGAGTCTTTTCAACGCTCGAACAAATCCAATCAGTTGCTTACTTGCAAGAGTTTGTTCCGCATTTCGGTTACGACATTCGTGTTCTGTTTGTTGGCGAAGAATATTTTTGCATCGCTCGTCACGCATCCGAGAACGACTGGCGTACTAATATTTCGCGCGGCGGCCACGCCACGCGGTACCAAATCACTGATCACCAACTTGATATTGCTCGACAAGCAAAAAACATGGTCGGCGGTGATGTTATCGGAGTGGATATCCTACCTGCGAAAGATGGCAGAGATCTGCTCCTGGAAGTGAACGCCGTTCCCGGTTGGAAAGGTGTTGCATCCGCGTGCGAAGTAGATATTGCTCAGAAAGTACTGCAACTAGCAATTTATCATGCTCGTAGTAAGCGTCACACTGGCTGAACCCACGAGGCTGGCCGGATAAAAACTGAGCCGATGGCGCTAGCCGAGTTCAAAAGACGAACCAATCGCTCGCGCATGAACAGCAATGGCGCGGCTTTCGCCAGCGACTCATCGTCTAATGCATAGACCCTCTGGCGCTACAACCGTCCGATCTCTACAACGCATCCATTTGCTTCAGTTCTTCAAGCCACACGCGAATCTCGTTGTCGTACTCACTTGCAAGATTGCTCAAGACCAGTTGGCGATGAAACGTTGCCGCACCATCTTGCAACAACTCGGCTGCCTCGGCACTCGGGAATCGCTTCGTTGGATCGGGAGCGATTAACCCTTGGCAGAACTTCATAAGTAATTCATTTCGCGTAACTTCGTCTGGAAGCATGTCATTGAGACGAGAGGGCAGTGTGCGCTTCGCCTCGATAAGATTGCCAAGCGTATCAATCTCTGGAAAACATGGCCTACCAGAGAGCATCTCAATCAGAACATAACCCAGCGAAGCCAAATCACTCCGAGGAGAAATCGGAGCGTTGTCCAGCACTTCGGGAGCAGCATAAGAAGGCGTACAAGTCCTGATCGATGGGATATCATCGAGTGCGAACGCAGATCCAATATCAATCAATTTCGCATGCCCCGTCCGCTTCAGCATGATGTTGGACGGCTTGATGTCGCCGTGAACAATTCGTTCGCGATGCAATGCGGCGAGTGCAGCTAAGCAATCACGAACAATGGCGACTGCTACACCAGCTTTGAAGCGACACTGCGTAGGGCCTGCTGTAACGATAACGCTGTTGATGTACTCCCATCGCTTGCCACCGACCCGGCCACGAATTTGAGCCAGTCGACTCAAGTCGCTCAACTCACGAAGGTCATACCCATCGACCCATTCCATGACCATAATTCGAATGCGATTACGATCTACGAAGTCTTGCACACCAAGAACCGCGTCGTGCTGAATCGTTGCAACCTTCGAAGCAACCGTCCCAATTCGTAGCATGGCCTCTTCGTAAGCAGCCTGCGTCTGGTACCGTTCGGGAGAAAAAAACTTCATCGCAACGGGCAGGGAAAACCCGTCGGTCCCTTTGCGATGGGAAAGAAAAACGATCCCCTGTCCGCCTGTTCCAAGGACGCGTTCCAGCCGATGATAAGTTGTCCACTGAAGACGTTGCTCATCAATCAAAGCGTTGTATCGCTTCAGCAATTCTGGATTGTTTCCCGACCGACCGTCTACCCCGACGGTTCGAGTCATTTGATCCTGTGCGAAGGTAGTAGAATGCATGAAATCCTTTACTCAATTCTCTGGGTTCGCCACGCCACCGAAGCCCCCGCAACCGGGCCAAATGACCAAGTCGAAAACGCCTCAAAAGCGAAAATTCTCTGACCGCTTGAGAACAAATCCATCGACATCCACGACAATAAATGTTCCAAGTCGCTCACAACCAGCCGTCCAGCAGCAATAGTATACACGAAACCACCCAATCCAAACCCGGCCACTAGGTTCGCTGCCCCCATTGCAGTCCTTGTATCCCATCTAAATCCACTTGCAGTAAGACCAAAATGCGACTAATATCCATCCTCGCAGTCAACAAGATTGGACCAAGACGAAATTATTTGGTAAAATCCGTACACGTATGGTTTCTGAAGTGGATCTTTGAAAGAGCCCCGCATCAAGATCCCAAACAAATTCCCTTGTAGCTCAGTCGGCAGAGCAACGGACTGTTAATCCGTGTGTCGGTGGTTCGAGCCCACCCGGGGGAGCTTTCGCTTTTTCTACGGAGAGAGCGACCAATCCTGTTAACGCCCAGGCCCGAGAGATCGGACGCTGGGCGTTTTTCGTTTATCCCCAGGATTTGCTTGGTTTGCGCGTTCAAACTCGCGTTTCTCCGACCTCTC
>JAPLNI010000005.1 GCA_026692865.1 Planctomycetota bacterium | reverse complement strand
GGATGGGAAGATTCTGTTCGCTGGCTCGCTTGCCGAGTCGGCAAGACTCGCTGGTACCAACAGCAAACGTATCGACCTGAAAGGCAAGACGCTTTTGCCAGGGTTCATCGATACGCACGCGCACTTTGTCTATTTCGGAAAGAACCTGGTCGACGCGAATTTGTTCGACTGTGCCGACATCGCGGCACTTGTTTCGAGGATGAAGAAACAGGCAGAACGTACCCCCGAGGGTGCATGGATCGTCGGATTTGGGTATCAAGCAAGAACACTGAAGGAAGGCCGCGCTCCAACGAGCGAAGAGCTCGATCAAATAGCGGCCGATCGCCCGGTGATGATCGTCGATTCGTCGGGGCATTTGGGGGCTGCGAATGGCCAGGCATTCAGGGCGGCTGGGATCACTGCGGATACTCCGGACCCGACCGGTGGATCATTCGACCGCAAAACCGATGGAAAATCGCTGTTGGGTCCCATGGAGGAAACGGCTCTGAATGCGGTTCGGAGCAAGCGGCCCGCGCTCACCGGAGAATTGGCAGCGCGGGCAATCACCGGAGCCGCGGAGGTTTGGGCAAGCTATGGTCAGACCACCGCGATGGAGGCTGGATTGGGGCTCGGTAACGATGATATCGGAATCGTCCTCAATGCGATCGATAAAAAACTCTTGCCCATCGACCTCTACATCGCCGCGAAAGACTCGTCATTGGATGATACGCTCGCAGCAGCCTACTCCGTCGCATCCCAATATAACCTTAACTCAGAGGGTATCGTCGAGAAATTGAGGACCGCTCGCCCGGATCTTGATCGGCGTTATGTGAATCGTGTTCGAATGGGAGGTGTCAAGTTCTGGTTGGATGGGAGTATCGATACCGCTTGGTTCACTCAGCCCTACACTCAGAATCCGCCAGGCAAGACCGGTGCGTTCTCTGGGTACCGTCAGATACCTGATGAAGTTCTTGATGCCGTGTTTGACAAGTATTGGACGAGCGACTTACAGATCCATATGCACATGAATGGGGATGCGGCCGCGGATCAAGCTCTTTCAGCGATCGCTAAGGCGGTGAAGAAGTATGGCATGCGGGATCATCGACCGGTCTTTGTCCACGCCGCGTTGGTGCGAGTGGACCAGATCGAAAAAATCAAAACCTACGGCGCAGTCCCGAGTTTCCTCACGGCGGGAATCGCGACGGCTGGAGATGCCGTGATCAGGCTCTGGGGGCAGGAACGAGCTGCTATAGCACTGGCCTCTCGAACTTTCTTGAGAAATGGTCTGCCATTCACCTTTTCACACGATTCGCCTGTAACGCCAGTCCCCTCCATTTTGGCGTTGGTCGATGCCGGTGTGAATCGTATCTCGGCAAGTGGCCAAGTGGTTGGACCAGAGGAAACCATTCCTCCCTACCATGCACTACGAGCCGTTACAGCGATGGCTGCGTACCAACTGAAAGAGGAAGCCTCCAAGGGAACCCTGGAAGCGGGCAAGCTTGCCGACTTGGTGATCCTCGAGAAGAATCCACTCAAGGTGGAATCGACAACGATCAAAGACATCGTCGTTCTGGAAACCATCAAGGAAGGCAAAACGGTCTTTACCAGGGCTGCGAGCAATTGATAGCGAGCAGCAAACTATTGGGGTGGAACAGTTGGCTGGATACTCTTGCCAAGCTCGCGCATTGCGGCCAGGCAAATCCTGGCCATGTGGATGTCTTGATCGTTGGCGACAGAGGCTTTGAATCGCTTTATCGTAGCGAGGACGATTGGCCTCCAATAGAGTCCGGAAGGATTCAGCCGACATGTTGCAGTTTTAGCTGATCGACTTTCCGCAGGTCGTTTTCGTCCAAAAGTCTCTAACCTCATAACCCAGAACCAAGCTGCACGAAAAACCGTGGGGTTAACCCGCATTCCGCCCGACGCGATTCATTGAGCTTTGCTTTCCGTCCCGGAAGTAACGAGGTACAATTGAGGACTAACAGATTAAGGGGAGATTGTAATGATACAGAAAGAACTTTTGACCGCCATCGAGGCCTTGCCCAAAGCACTCCAGTTCGCTCTCGCCAACTCAGTGCTTGATCGTTTGGCGGACGAAGGGCCACCGCCAATTTCTGAGCAACTCAAAGCGGAATTTGTGAGACGCGAGGAGGCGTTTTTTTCCGACCCGCACAAGGGAGAAGGTTGGGACTCCGTTCGTGAGGATTTATGATCCGTACCAATAAAGATCACCACTCATTGTCGATGGACGAGAAGGTAGCTTCGATCACTCGGAGCATCCTCGAGTAATGGGTGACCGAAATTTCACCCTACCTGTCGCAAACTCGTCAGAAAACTCCAGCATGTCTTTGCACTCAGCTGGATTACTGATACGTTGCTAGCAAGTCGCAAAGAACGCCATTGCGGCTCCTCTCATCACCACCCGCCTAAGAAAAGCTTGCGGGATCGGTGGCTACAAGTGGCTTAAAAGGGTATTGGCCGCTTGCTCGCAAGCTATTTAGGGGGCACTTACTCGGATGCCACTTCGAACTTGGTCTGTTGGGTGCAAAATCACCAAATCACCTCGTTCGAGTCCTTCACGAATTTCCGTCTCATACCCATTGGAAGCACCAATCGCAACAGGAACAAGTTCGGCTCTCGAGTTCCGAACACGATAGACATGCCAACTTTCCCCATGACGAAAAAGCGATCCGGAGGCTACCTTCAACGAATCTGGACTCGTTGTTTCAATCTCGATACGTGCCTCTATCCGAAAGCCGTCCCCGAGCGCTTGCCGCGCCTCCCATGGATCGACAAAGTCGCCAATCACATTGACTCGTTTTTCTTCAACTCCTAAGGCTGAGACTTTCAAGAACGCGGCGGGCTCGATCCGCCGTACGCTTCCGTTCAAAGTCGATTTACCGCCCCAATGCTCGATGAAGATCTTGGCCCCCGGCTGAATGCGAACGGCTTCGGTCGAAAGGATATCTAGGACCATTTCCATTTCTTGAATGTCGCCAACCTCAATAAGCGGAGTCCCTACGTCGACGACGCCCGCATCTTCGTGGAAAACTCTCAAAACACGACCAAACGTCGGCGCAACGATTGTCATAGCTGCCGTTCGATCACTTATCGTTCTGTCGGTCGATTGCGTTAGAGCCGCGACAGCTTGTTCAAACTCGAATGCTCGTACCTTCGAGTTGAACTCAGCTGCACGAACATTGGCTTTGGCCTGTCCAGCTTGGTGCTCGGCCTCTTCGATCTCAGCCTCCGAAATGGACTTTGAACTAGCTAGTTTCCTCGCTCGCTCAAGATGATGCTCGGCCAAATCCGCAACTTCTATGGCGCTGGTCAGCACAGCATTCGCTTGCTGTTTTCCGGCTTCCGCAGCTCGCTTTCTCGCTTCGCCTTCCGCTTGAGTCCTTGCATCTAAAAGGCTTGGATTGGCGGGAATGATTTTCGCTATCTCAGTCTCAGATTGCACAACAAGATCACCTGGATGCAGCTGCAGTCGCAACAAATGGCCAGTTACGGGCGCTGAGATAATGTATTTCTCGCGAATGCGAGTTTCTCCGTCGTCATCCACGGTAACCGTCAACGCTCCTTGTTTCACGAGGACTGTATCTACGGATACCGGACGAGGCCAAAAACCGTAAGCCAGTAGGCAAGCAATGATCACAACGACCACCAATAGCTGTAGTTTCGGCCAAACTCGTTTCATGATACCTTGACTTTCAATACCGAAAGTAGATCGAGCTTATTGAGCATTCGGCGAACCATCCACGCGGAAAAGAGAGCCGAGAGCAATATTGTCGACGTTGCATATGCATAGGTGTCGCGCGCGACGACTAAGGGAAAGCGGTGAGTTTCTGTATCAATAGCAAGCGTCGCGAGATAAGAGAAGAAGTATCCGATTGGGATCCCTACTGGAATTGCCAGTAAGGTGATGATGGCAAGTTCTCCCAACAGGATCGTGGCAACCTCGGGTCGCGAGAACCCGATAACTCGCAGAGTCGCAAGGTCTCGACCACTTTCAGCAAGCGTGATCAATGCCGCATTATAGATGACCCCAAACGCGATCAACGCTCCGAAAACGGAATTGAACAATCGCATCAGTCGGGTATTCTCTTGAATCATGTCCTGAAAATTCTTTCGTGCTGCGTTGTTGTCAAGGACTCCTGCAACCGAAGGCGTCTTCTTTACCGCTGCATACAGATTATTCATTTCGAGCGCATCTACGGACAGAAAAACACCAGACAGTCGCTCGCTTTCGCCCATGAGCCTATGCAAGTCCAACCGGTTAAGGTAGGCAGCTGGATCGGTGTAGTTCGCAAACACGGCTGTTATAGGGAGTGACACCGGGGACCTATCGTTCTCTAGCACTTCAACAATGAGCTCATCGCCAAGGCGTACGTCCAGCAATTCTGCCAGCTTCTTCGTGATCGTGAGTCCCTGTCGTTCTGGCAAGCTTATTGGCTGCAATTGAGAGTCGAGAACTCTGTACAGTGAAGGGCTTTCAATCAGACCCATCAGACCCAAACGATACTGCCGAGCACCATGCTTGAGTCGAATGGGTACAGTTCGAAACGGCTCCGCGCACAGCACACCGGGAAGATGCAATGAGTCATGAAATGCACTCGATGATAGCGGTTCATTGAAAGTCAGAATGACGTCTTGTCGCTGAGAGCGACCGAATTGCGAATCGAGAACAAACGCAATCGTATCACGCATGAACGAACCCAATACCAAGATGGCTAGCCCCATCGCGACCCCAAGTACCGACAAAATCGTTGCTCGCCTATTCGCCTCAAGTCGGCGCAGGATCATTCGTAGAAGCGGAGATACTGACCATGCCAAACCCATCCGATCCAGTAATGACCCACTAAAGGCCTGTGGGGGTTCAGGACGCATAGCCACTGCAGGTTCCATTCGAACTACACGAACTAAAGCCGAGAATCCACCAGCGATCGCAGCAATGAAACCAATACTGATGGCAATGAGTGCTTCACGTGTTGCAAACTCACGATGAAGTACAGGAAACCGAAAGAAGACGGTGTACATGTCGGTCATCCAACGTGACATTCTCCAACCGATCACACATCCCAGGATACTGCCGATGACTACGAGGATCACAAGAAATTTGAAGTAGTGTAAGGCTATTTCGAATCGAGTGTATCCGAACGCCCGAAGCGACGCGATCTGCTCTCTCTGCTGGTGGACCAATCGTGTTAAAACAATGTTGAACAGAAAGGAAGCGACGGACAAAAAAATGAACGGAGTGACATATGCCATGCTT
>JAPLNI010000004.1 GCA_026692865.1 Planctomycetota bacterium | reverse complement strand
GAGGAATGCATGCGTCTCCGAATTCCCACGGAGCGGTTGCATCATGTTCCCAACGCCATCGATGTCGAGCATTTTCGGCGCCGACTGGATCCAATATCTGCAAAAGAAGCGATTCAGGCCCGCCCCGATCGCTTTCTCATCGGAAGTGTTGGCCGACTGTCGCAAGAGAAAGGCTTCGACCGACTCATCCAGGCCGTTGTGCTTTTGCAGCAACAAGGTTTCCCGCTGGATCTATGGATTGCTGGAGATGGCCCCGAACGGGGAGAGCTGACTCGGATCATCGGACAACATACCACGGACGGCTCGATTCGCCTGTTGGGTCAGATGGCGGACCTGCGGATGTTCTATCAGGCCATGAACCTATTCGTGCTCAATAGCACGCGTGAAGGACTTCCGAACGTTCTTTTGGAGGCACTGGCACTGGAGACCCCCTCCATAGCAACCAAAGTGGGTGGAGTCCCCGACTTGATCAAGCCCGGGAAGACAGGTTATCTCATCGAACCGCAAAACGACATTGAGTTAGTGCAAGCCATTCGCAGTGCCATTTCCACTCCTGAGCTTGGTGCGGAAATGGCCGCCGCCGGGCGTAAAAACATTGTGGAGCAATTTGCGTTCGACGCTCGTATGAAGAAAATCGCAAAGATTTATCGTGATTTGTTCGAGAAATCGACGCGTTGGAATTCGAAATCCAAGTAAAAGCCCAGCAAATCGATGGTAAATTCGTTGTAAAACCCAAAACAATTGCTTTACTTGGCATAAAAAGCAATTACGATGGTGCTTGTTGTTCCTGTTCCACTCGTCCCGTCATACTAAATCATGCTTTTCCGGACTCTATTTCGATTGCTGCCAAGCCTGCTATTTGCGGTTTGCTTTTGCCAGTCGGGACTGGGTGCAGTTCAATGGGAAATGTCGTGGGAAGCGACTGTGGAATCGACGGGAATCGCGGCTCCGGACCATCCTGGCAATGGGGACCGCCCGGCGTTTGATGTTTGCCGGTTGTCGGGTTCCATGGATATGCAGCGGGTTACCTCTTCAGGCCAATGTCGATCGATGTTGATCGAAAATCGACTTTTTGAGCCGCAAGTTCACGTCCAATCGCTCTGCGTGATTGAGCCGGTGGGGAAAGCGATTCAAGTTCCCTGGCCAAACTTTAAAGTACCCATTTAGTTCTTCATGGACCGTCAGTGAATTGAAGATATATGTTACTTTTTTCCATGAGATCAATATGAAATTATTTCTAACTGTTTTGGCACTCTGTGCTTCGTTGATGGGGGTAACCTCCCAGGCATCGGCCGCGGCATTCGGCAGTTCAATTATGAATACGTCCAACCTAAGGTTGCAGTATTTCAACGGTTCGAGTTGGGTGGATGCGACGAGCGCCCAGGCAACGATCGTTGACACGGCTGTTACTTCCAGATCGTCGGCAACACTTGGTGGCACGAACTTTACGTCAGGACGCACAACTGGATTGAACGCTGTGCAGTCATTCGTGAGCTCTACTTCTACTCCACCAACCGAGCAAACTTCCGCCCTTGTCGGGCTCGGCCAGTCTCCGACTTCAAGCTTTGCCTACGGTGATACGTGGGGAAATAATGGCTCCACCCTAATTAGCGCAGGCGGTATCGCGTCCTCGACACTTGCCGAAGTTAATGCCTTACCACCCCTATCAGGGACGGCCTTTGGAAATATAAACAATACAAGTATTTTCGAGGTGCGAGTCTCCCAAGGCGGGCAGTATCAATTGGCTTTCACTGCCAATTTGTCAATGCAGGCAGTAGATGGCGGATACGCGACCAACTCATTTGGCGTAGGCGTAAGTCAGTCGCAAATCGGCGGGACAGTCTCGCTCCCTACTGACAATGCTGCATGGAATGCATCGCTTGCATCGCTCAACCGATCCATCAGCGGTTCTAGTAATTGGAGTGTGTCAACCAGCTTCTTTAGCCCAGTGTTCACATTGGCAAGTTGGGATACCGGCGCTTCTGATGTTACATTTAACATCACGCAGGCATCGACTGCTGGAACAGCAGTGGTCCCCGAGCCAAGCTCGATGGCGATTTTTGGACTGATGTCGGCTGGTTCGATTTTGGCCTGGCGGCGACGTCGCGTGTAAGCGAGGTCTTTGTCTCGGGACTATGAACTTTCATGAAAAGGTTGGCGGAAATCCCGCCAGCCTTTTTTTATTCTGTCTTTGAACATCCGTTTCTTTCGCAAAACGCTAATATCTCGACTCTCCCGTATTTGCTGTAGAAATCAATCCAAGCATTCACGGCCATGATGTTGCGATTCACCGCAACGCATGGCCCAAGCGGTACAAGTCTGAATGATTCATCGCAAAGTCAAAAACTTACCAACCACTGATAGGAATAAACAAACGGATCGTTGGAACGAACATGGTTTCATCGATTCGGCGACTCGATGGACGCTCGCAGCGGCCATGTGGATGACGATCGTGTTGCTCATTTATGCATCCATCGTTCCACTCGATTTTTCCCCGATGCCGTTCGACGCCGCCATTACCAAGTTCCAAAATACCCCTTGGCTCAACTTGGAAATTGACCGCCGCGCTGATTGGGTTGCCAATGCCCTCGTCGTAATCCCATCTGCGTTTTTTGCCATGGGGGCCGTCGATTGGGGCCGACCGCGTCGTCTGGCGTGGCTGACACTGCCGGCGACTATATTTTGGTTATCGGCAATTGTGATCGCCATCGAGTTTCTGCAGCTATGGTTCCCCACCCGTACGGTCTCGCAGAACGACATCGCAGCAGGCATAGCCGGGGCAATTCTCGGATGCTGCTCGTGGTTCATCGCGGGGCGTTGGGTGGTTCGACGCTTCGAGGCTTTCTGCACCCTCGAGTCGATGGAACAAAGGATTCGTTGGGTGCTAGCCGCCCTGTGCGCGGCCAGCATCTTCTATACCTTGTTTCCCTTCGACTTTGTTTTGACGGTCGACGAACTGCGTCAAAAAGTAGCCGAAGGCAGGTTGCGTTGGGATTTCCAATTAGGACGCCTGGCATCCTGGGAGGGTATGAAAGGCCTTGTGTTAGCTGCTGGTAAAATCCTTCCGTTCGGACTATGGTTTGGTTTAGCTCGATCGAAGCGATTTCCTGGACTTCGATTGGCTCTCATCGCTATCGGACTTGAGGTTGTCCAAGTTCCCATCTATTCAAAACACGCGACGGAATGGGAGCTTTTCGCGGGACTCTTGGGTGGCTGGCTCGGGTGGTGGATAACCGCCTCTCGCCATCAGTGGATGCCATGGGTTCGATTCGCGTGGATTTGGAACCTTGCATCGCTGGGTTGGATGGCGGTGATCTTCGTTGCATTCAACGGTCGCATGAGAAGTATTCTTGACGACGGCGAGCTTATCCGAAAACGATGGAGCGAGTTCTTCACTCCCCCGTTACTGAAATACTATTTCACCAGCGAGTACAGCGCCCTGACTAACTTAGCCGGCAAGCTCGGGATGTTTGGTTTGCTAGGTATGCTTTGGGCGATCGCGGGGTTCGTTCAAACAGGACATTGCAGCTTGCGAAGATTCTGGATCGGCGCAGCAGTCTCGCTATTTCTCGGGGTCACAATCGAAATCACTCAGGTTTATCTGCCGCCAATGGTTGCGGATGCCTCGGATAGTGCGATCTATACCATCGGTTACGCCATGGGCTATTTGCTGGTGTTGGTCGTAAGCGGCGGTATTGGAAGGCAACGCAATAAGCTACCCCCGCGAGACGCACTAAGCGCGTCGGCACAAGGCATTGAGTGAAATTGAAATTTGCCGCACGGCATTCGCTGCGGTTCTCGACGAATGTCGGGCACCCAGGAAACTGGGGCTAACGTCCCTTTTCATTGCCCACTTCTTTTTGACTTTGCTCCCCTCGCCCCTCTTAGGGGAGAGGGGCTGGGGGTGAGGGGTTTTGCTCTGTGTTCTGATTGGAATTTTGGTTTCTGACGCAT
>JAPLNI010000003.1 GCA_026692865.1 Planctomycetota bacterium | reverse complement strand
CATTGGAGCCAAGCTGGAAGAATCAAAGGGAACAATGGAAACAAATAAACGGAGCTGAGCAATTTGCCTCATCGTCGGTTGTTGCTGGATGATCCCGACGAACGCCCTGAGCTATCCCGAAAGGTCGTTCGAGTTCCACTGCTGGATGCTGATCTAATTGAGCGTCCCCTTGAGTCACGAAAGGTAGTGTTGTTGCGAGACTGAGTTGCAGTACCTAAGCTACTGCCGCTCGACGAGCGAAACGTAGTTCGCTCACCATTCGTGGTTGCAGTTTGGATCGTTCTGCCACTTGCATCCCGAAATGTCGTCTTATTGCCTGATGTTTCGGCGGAACCAATAGATCTACCTGAACCATCGCGGATTGAGATGCGACTGCCTGATTGGGTGGCCGACCCTTGCGTGCGACCTGACGAATCGCGGAAGGTCGTTTTGTCACCTTTCTGACCATTGAGCACTGAGTACAGATAGCTGCTAGGCAATCGTTGCTTGCTTCGATCGTTATCAGATTGAGCACGACAGTCGTCACTAACAGCGATCAATCCAAGCAAGCAAACTACGACGACAGTTCTGGCAAACATACGGGAAATCCTGCGGTTTGTGTAATGGTGGCTCAATCTACGCCGATTGAAAATTCTGACACTGCGATTTGAAACTTTCGGTCACGAGAATGGTTGGTACTAGACGCAAATGCTATTCCACGCAACGAGAATACCCACGAATTGGGGAGTTGTTAAGCTGCAGCATTATGCCAATGTTTGCATCTGATCTCACGTTGCTTTATACTGAACTGCATGATTTCTTACCTTACTCCAGAACAAGCGTCAGCACTGCATGCAGGCGGAAACGCCCCGATGCAGATTGTCGATCCGACTACACGTCGCGTTTATTACGTGATCGATAGTGGTTTGTTAGCCGAATTGGAACGCCGCTCCGATTTGGATGCTATTCGAGAAGGAGTCTCTGACATGCACGCGGGACGTTCCGTTCCCGTCGATCAGGCGAGAACGACGGACCGAGCTGTGCTAGTCGAGCGTTTTGCTCAATGAATTATGGTTTGTTCCTAACTGCTCGGGCAAGAACAGACATTCTCCGCAACGCAGAATGGTGGGCAGAGAATCATTCGCCTGATCAGGCGATTGCATGGTTTGACGCGATCTATGAGCAACTTGAAAGCCTTCGTAAGATGCCTGAGCGATTTCCTCTCGCATCAGAGAATGGTTTAGTCGAGGTAGAAATTCGAGAAATGCCGCTTGGCGTTGGTAGTCGTCCAAGCTATCGCGCTGTCTTTACGATAAAACCGCTTGAAGTTCATGTCTTAACCGTGAGGCGTGCTAGCCAGGATGCGGTAACAACTGACGACATTGAATCCTAGTGATAAATGTAGATCACCATGTCCTGATTTGAACCCACCTTGAGGTGTGCTTTGAAGCAAAACCTTGTCAAACCCATGCTGTGGTGGAGTCTTTTCGTGATTGCGATTGGCTGGTTGTACTTTGCTTGGATTCCCATGATGCAGCATGATAACGATATCGATCTGCAGGAGGTTTTGCAGGATTCCCAAGCCAAGATTGGTGAGGTTCGAACTAAATTGCGCGATCTGCAAATGCAGGACGCTGATGCGTCCACTCGCAGTGAATCGCTCGACACTTTGCCGGCTGATGGGAAACAACGTACACAAGTCATTCGGCAGATAACCTCGACTGAGCCGGAAAATGATTAGCCTATCGCTGGATTAGCCGCAAAACGAAAAAATGGTTCAAGTCTTCAATGGTGTTTTTGAGTGTCGCCTCGTTAGATGAATTCCGTGTTTATCCACGTTACATTTTAAGCTACCATTTATATTGGAATGCAAAGCCACTTCCACCGGAAGGTGATTCAGGGACGAGTCGCCACCCTCGCTTTCCAGTGTCTGACTGCTGCACGGCTGTCGCCGCTACGAATGCCATCGCCCAACCCATTCCAATCTGTGACGGATAGTGGGCGTTGTCGTTAAGTCGAGAAAGTGGACCGAGCGTAGAACCCAAATACCACAAAGATTTCTCCCAAGGATTGTCCGTCATCTTAGCCGCAGTAATGAACGGTAAAGACGACATGAATGCGTGGCCGCTGACTCCGTTGTTATCGCGAAATGGATGCCACTCCGATCCTTCATTGGTCTCATACGGACGCGATCCTCCGGTGAGCCGTTGCATGGCGATCAGCGGTGGTGCCCCAACGATGAAGGCTCGCATGGATCGCTCGCCCCATGTTCCGAAATGTTCAAATGCTGGCGGTCCGTCCACGTACTCATTCGCCAACCACGCAGCACCCATGATCGGCAATGTGTAGACGCCATTGCCGAGTTCTTTGCTGGCATGCAGAGAGTTGAACCAATCGTCGCTGGATGCACTTCGGACCGATGACTCAAAGTGTTTATGAATCTGTACATCTACATTTGAGTTTGCTACAGCAGCGCCAGTTCCAAAGACCAGTCCGAGGGCGATTAACGAGTCGCGAGAGTAAAAATTCGATTGATCGCTTGCAAGCCGCCCCCAAACACTCGGTTTCGAAGATGGTCCAACAATAGACTCCAGGTCGACTGTAGAGTTGTTAAGTGACTGATGCTCGAAGTAGCTCGAAGGACTAGAAAATACCGAAGCATTAGACTCCGGTTCGACGAGCTTCAAAGATTGCCCGTCAGGAACTGAAGTTACGGAATCATACGAAACGAATCGTAATTTCGATAGACTTGCGTGGCCGGTGTCAACTGAAGGTAGATCCGCAGGAAATTGACGTTTCGGAAGTTCGAACTTGGATACTGCGTTGGAAAGGTGCTCGCGGGACGATCTAGAAACACTCGCACATCCAGCGAGCATGCTCATGATTATGATCAAAATGAGTGATTTGCTGAACAAGTTGCAATCCAATGGCTATTCGAAAATCCTTGCTTCCAAAACCGCTGGCTATTGGATACATTTCGACCGTTATTGCCACAAGTCCAGCCAACACTTGAGCCTCAAACTAGGCAGTTCTGGCAATGTAGGCTCTGTCTGCCGTCTCAACGCTTTCCGACAAAGAGCAACGGTAGAATGAATAGATTGACAATCGTCGCTGCTGCTAAACCACAGAGGATAACGATTGCCATTGGATACTCGATTTCTTGGCCAGGTAGATTTCCCGTATAGACCAATGGAGCTAGCGCAAGGGCGGCAGTTAATGCTGTCATAAGGATGGGCGCTAGTCTCTCTTCCGCCCCTCGCAGAATTAGCTCGCGACCGAATGGAACGTTTTCTATTTCGTTCAAATGGCGGTAATGACTAATCAGCATGATCGCATTCCGAGCCGAGATGCCGATGACAGTTACGAAACCAACAAGCGAACCGAGCGACAAGACGCCACCGCTAGCGAAAACGCCAAGCACGCCGCCCAGAATTGCAAGTGGCAGCATGCCGAGCATAAGCAGCACCAATCTCCATGACTGGAAATCGACATATAGAATTAACGTAATCATGAGGATTGCGGCGATGGACAATAGGAGAAGTCTCTGCCTTGAAGCGCGAGCTTCGGAGTACTCGCCCAAAAACTCCGGATGATATCCAGTTCCAAACCTAACATTCTTTTGGACCGCAGCTTCGATCTCTTTTGCAACCGCACCCAAATCACGCCCTGCGACATTGCAAGTAACGTCCAGACGACGCGAAGCACCTTCACGTTTGATTTCATTTGGAGCTGGAATGATCGTGACACTGGCAACACTGCTCAACGGGACCTGAGCACCCGAAGGAGTATCAATCATCAAGTGCTGCACGGCTGTCGGGTCGCGATGTGCCTGGTCCTTGCCTCGAACAAAGACGCCGAAAATTCCTTGGTCACGATAGATCTCACCAACTTGCGTACCATTGACCAAGGTCGAAACGTTTCTCATCAACATTGCAGGTGTCAGGCCAAACTGCGATGCCGCTTCAGGGCGCATCTCGATAGACAATTGTGGAACCAAGACTTGTGGTTCAATCTTGAGCGTCGTGACTCCCTCAATAGGCTTGATTTGCGTTGACACATCTGCGGCGATAGAACGCAATCGATCCATATCAGGACCATAGATTCGAACCACAATGGCAGCACTCGTGCCGGTAAGCACTTCCTTGATACGCTCTTTTAGGTACGTCAACAGGTCGCGATACAACCCCGGATAGCCATCGACGACGCTTTGTACTTTTGCGACGGTCTCGTCGTAGTCTTGCGAATCGTCGATACTGATCCATAGCTCCGTAAAGTTTGGACCGACAACTTCATCTGCCACGGTTGCTCGCCCAATATGTGATCCAAAGTTTCGCACACCAGGAACCGCCATGAGTTCCTTGCTTGCTCGCGTCGTAATGCGATCCATGGCGTCGATGCCAATGCCGGGTTTCTCAACCCAATGCATCAAGAAATCAGTCTCCCGAAAGTTAGGCATAAGTTCTTCACCTAACCAAGGAATGGTGCAAGCAATCGCCGCAAACACCGCTGCGAATCCACTGAGCGTTAGCAGCCGGAAATTCAAAAGCTTATGCAAAAAGGCTCGATACCATTTCTTCAGTACTCGAACCAATGGCCCGTCCCGGTGACGCATTCGAGCAGTTGCAGGAAGTAGCATCAACGACATTGCAGGTGTCAGAGAGCCCCTCTAAAAAGAAGACGGGTAAGAACGCGAGGACGACAATGATCGTTGCGTAGACAACTGCGCTTCGAACTTCCATGGAAGCATCCAAAACCACTTGGAACGCTGACTGTGGATTCTCAGCGACTGCATTCAATCGCAATCGTCGCATAATGTTTTCGACATCAATGATGGCGTCGTCTACAACTTCGCCTAGAGCGATAACCAAGCCGGCAAGCACCATTGTGTTGACGGTTCCACCTCGCAAATAGAGCACCATGATGGCTGCTATTAGTGAAAGTGGAATTGCCATGGCACTGATCAAGGCACATCGCCAATCATACAGGAAAACCAACAAAACCGCGATCACCAAGACACACCCTAGCAGCATCGAATGGCTAAGGTTAGCCAACGAGCGTTCGATGAAAGTTGCAGGGCGGAAGATAGTAGTATCGAATTGAACCTCTCCCATCGCAGGCCTCAATTCCGCCATCGCTTTCTCTACCCCTCGCGTCACGTCGAGAGTGTTTGCCCAGGGTTGTTTTTCAATGATCAACAGCAGGCCAGGTTGATTATTGATAATCGCATTGCCAATCGGTGGGGCATAATCGACAACGACGTCTGCTACATCGCGAATACGTATTGGGCTACCGCCAGAGCTGGCAACAATTCCTGGCCGCAGCGAGTTTGTTGTGGCGACTGGTCCTGCATTGGACGAAGTGGCGAAAGCCGCAAAATTGCTATTGCCGCGGAAAGCCAACACCATTTCACCAAGTTGTTCGGGGGTATAGACCGCTGGCACATGCCGAAGAGCGATACGTTGATTCGGAGTGTCCACAAATCCACCTGCTCCGACGGAAGTCGCATCGCGAACCGCTTGCATCAAGGCGTCTAGCGTTACTCCATTGGCTCGCAATCGGTCTGGGTCAGCAATCACTTGCAACTGCGGATCTTTTTCTCCCCAAACGGCCACGTTTGCGACGCCGCTTACCGACATCAATCTTGGACGAATCGTCCACTTGGTCAGGACCGTCATATCCATTTGGTTCTTCGTATCCGACCAAAGGCCAATCTTCATGCAGCGACTGAGCGACGAAAGCGGTGGCAAGATGACGGGTGGACGTGCGACTAACGGCAACTGGGCTGCAACCAGAGTGATTCGCTCTTGCACGAGCTGCCGAGCCATCAACAA
>JAPLNI010000002.1 GCA_026692865.1 Planctomycetota bacterium | reverse complement strand
TCCAAACGATTCGATCTTGAGCATTGCCGAGCGATTGGCAAAGTACGGTGGTGGTGGAACAGATTGTTCGCTGCCGTTGGTAGCTGCCAACCAGAAGCATGCGAAGCGCAAGTTCGCCGGCATCGTTCTTGTAAGCGATAACGAGAGCTGGGTCGGAACAGGACGGCACGGTTCGACCGGTGTGATGACGGCTTGGGAAGCCTTCGTTGCTAACCAGCGAAAGCTGGCGGGTAAGGAAGCCAACCCGAAGCTAGTTTGCATCGATCTGCAACCGTACCAGACGGTTCAGGCTTGCGAGCGAGCTGACATTATGAACATCGGTGGCTTCAGTGACGCCGTGTTCAACGTGATCAGTGCGTTCCTAGCCGACAACAACCAGCGATTCGTCGCTGAAGTTGAAGCGATCGAACTGTAAAAGGTTGGAGCGAATTCTTCCAAGGCTTTACGAATAACGCCCGTGTCTCGGCTCATCCGATTCGCGGGCGTTCTTTTTTTGCTGCCGAGTATAAGTTGGAACGATTGATGTCGGCTCCGAATGATCCTTATTGCGAGTCGAGGTTAACTACCTCACCGCCTGCGGTCGTAGACAAGGCTTGATAAACCTTGAAGTCAATACTTTCCACGATCAGGTGAACCGATCCATCTGCAAATAAAAAGTTAGCGTATCCAACATGCGATGCCGAGACGTCACGATCATCCGAATAGGGACTATTAGGAGTGTGGCCAGTTTGAAAGAGCGTCATGTGACCATGATCGTCGGTTGGATCGGTGATCTCCCGAATTGCGCCTGCCCATGCCGTCTCGTAAGAAAAATGCGGACCGTGTACTCCGCTGCGTCGAAACGGTCCGTTCTGTCGTTCACCACAAGCAAGCGTGTTTGAAAGTCCGTCGATTACCGATGCAAATTTTGTTGAGCTATTTCTGCTGAAGAGTCCCTCACGCTTTTCTTGCGTATCATCGAGATCTGGCCGTCCAAACGAACCAGCATAACTGGCCATCGCATATTTCTCGGCCCCCATCTCAACAAATTGGTTTGGAGAAACTGCGTCCTCTGGACAAAGATAGACTGGCAAATGGCGCTCGCGAACTTCCGCGTTTGCAACGTCGAATAATGGGACGTTAAAGTTGATCGAACTATAGACTGAAGACTGTTCGAGATAAGGCAAAATTGCCGCGCCCCATCCAAAACCAGCATGGTTTCCCTGCGGCCCTGGTTTAAAGACATACCCCGGGGGTAACCTCCTGTTTGCCGACTCGTAGTTGAATAACCCAAGCCCGATTTGCTTCAAGTTGTTGTCACAACTAATTCTGCGAGCCGCCGCGCGTGCCTGCTGCACCGCTGGTAAGAGCAAACCGACGAGTATGCCAATGATGGTAATCACTACCAAGAGTTCGACGAGGGTGAATCCGTCTCTGGACACAACGCAAGTCTTGGATTTCGAAGCCGATGGCACGTTCATTTCAGTTTTTGTTGTCAGTTTCAGGTTAGGCACCGTCCGAATTTAGGATTCCAAACCATGATAGTTCAAAAATACGTCAGGGGTTCCTAGCATGGAACTGCGCGAACAACAGGGAGCAGGATATCATTTGCAGCCGCTCTTTTGCAATTGGTTTTGATTGCCGCTTAACCAAATCTACATTTCAATTTATCCGGCTTGCAAAGCAGTCAATTGAAATTTTGGGACGCCATGCGACCCCTGATCGTTGAGGCCATTTTCATCATCGCACACCTCGTATCGCACACCTCTTATTGAATTTGCTCAGACTCCTGCTGCGATGGCGCCCAAACGCGTCTAGCTCGTGAGGTCATGATTGCTAGGCCGAATAACTGGTAAACTAAGAGAACGTTTATCAGCAGCGAAAGAACCATGAGCAGATTACAACAAAACAGAAACATTCTGGGTACATCCATGTTCGGAGCGAATGATTGGTTTACGTGGGCGATACTTTCGGCCATATTTGCAGCAATGACGGCGATCTTCGCAAAGGTTGGCCTGAAAGATGTTGATTCCGATTACGCGACTCTGTTTCGTACGTTTGTAATCATCTTGGTCTTGGCCGCGTTTGTGGTTGTCGCAAAGAAATGGCGTAACCCACTTACTCTTTCGTCGCACACCGTCACGTTTCTCGTCCTGTCAGGGCTGGCAACCGGGGCCTCCTGGGTTTGCTACTTCCGCGCATTGAAAGTCGGCGAAGCTTCAAAAGTCGCCCCTGTGGACAAGCTTAGCTTGGTGCTGGTTGCAATTTTCGCTACGATCTTTTTGGGCGAACGCCCGAACATGCGCGAATGGCTTGGAATCGTGCTGGTCGGTGTTGGAGTACTAATCCTAGGTTTCAAGCGATAATTGGCGCTCGAGACTGATAGCAGCAATGACAATGGATTTGCCATTTTCTTGTTCGCTCTCATCATTTTCTCATCTAGCCATTGCTATGATCGCGTCTCGGAAACACGAAACGCAATCGCGTTTGATTGACGTTAGCCCCCAAGAATGGAGAAATTCGCATATGGTATTCACAAAAATGAGATTTTTGCTGCTGATGGGCAGCCTTTGTTTAGCTGTCTTTACAACCAGCAATCTAGCGTCCGCCGGTGGCAACGAAGCTAAGGAATCGGATGAAACAGAAATCGCGCTGAAGCAACTACCGAAAGCGGTTCGCAAAGCGATAAAACTTGCAACCAAGAACGCAGAGATCGAAAAGATCGTTCTCGAAGTGGAAGATGGCGAGGTAAAGTACGAAGTAGAGGTTGAGGTTGAAGGCGGGACCGTCGAATTGTGTTTTAATGCAGACGGCCAGATCGTCGGTATTGAAGTCCTTAAGTCCGAAGAGGATGAAGACTCGGAAGAAAACTCTGAGGAAATGACTTCCGAGGAGAAGGAAGGTGAGGAATCCGAGGGCGATGAAGCAACAAGCGAAAAAATCGAACTTAAGGATGTTCCAAAGTCCGCAAGAAAAGCGATCCAAAAAGCTGCTGGCGACGTCAAAGAAATCGAGTGCGAGGCAATCACCGAAGCGGAAGTTACTGTTTTCGAGGGAGCGTGGATGGTCGGCGATGTTAAGATGGAAATCACTGTCTCGAAAGCTGGGGATGTCCTATCACAAGAAAAGTCTTTGAAACTAGACCAGTTACCGGAAGCGTTGCGTACTATGGCAACCAAGTTTGCAGGTAAAGATGAGTTGAAGCTTGAGGCAAAGACCGTCTTACTCTACGAGCTCGAAGTCCCCCGAGATGGAAAGACGATCGAGATTTTGGTTGATGCTACCGGACGCGAAATCAAAGTAAGTGTCGGTGGAGATGAAGAAGACGAAGATGAAGAAGACATGGACGAAGATGAAGACGATGATGAAGATGAAGATGAAGACATGGACGAAGATGAAGATGAAGATGAAGATGACAAGTAGTCCATCGATGATGATTTCGACGAAGGGACTCTCGCTCAAGTTTTGTGGGGAGAGTTCGGGTTGAAAGTATTGGTGGTCGAAGATTACTCGCCGATTCGCAAAGCCGTCGAAGCGACTCTTCGCGAATCCGGATATGCAGTCGATTGTGCGATCGATGGTGCCGAGGGCTACTCGGCAGCTTCGAACGGTGGTTACGACTGCATCGTCTTGGACTGGATGCTTCCAAAGATGACCGGAATTGAGGTGCTTACTCGACTGCGGCAAGTCGCCGACCAAACTCCGATCTTGATGCTAACGGCGAAGGATGCCACTGAGGACCGCATTAAGGGACTTGACTTCGGAGCGGACGACTATCTTGTCAAACCGTTTGCGATCGGCGAACTCCTCGCCAGAATACGAGCACTAATTCGACGTCACTACTCGGCAAAGAACCCGATCATCACCATTGGAAATCTTAGCTTGGATACTATTGCGAAACGACTGACTCGAAACGACCAACTAATTGAATTATCTGCCATGGAGTATTCGCTGTTGGAATACTTGGCTCTTCGCGTTGGTCAAGTTGTTTCGCGATCGGACATTTGGAACCATCTTTATGACCTATCAGATGATTCGCACAGCAATGTCGTCGATGTGTACATCGGATACCTGCGAAAAAAACTGGAATCCGACGGGAGCGGTCGTATCCTCCACACGCGACGCGGCCTTGGCTACGTCTTAGAAGGTTCATCATGAGCACGTCGCTTCGTTGGCGAGTTTTGTTAGGTGCAACACTAGTCACATTTGTTGCTCTGCTAGTCGCCAGTGAGATTGGAAACGTTATGCTCCGCGACGGCCTGATAAGTCAACTCGATGAGCGTCTTGCACTGGCTGCACATGGATTGACGCCGGCGTTCGAGGATGATGGTTCATCTGTTCACTTTGAATGGGAAGGCGCAGGGGTCGGTCCACAAGTCGTCTTTCGTGCATGGGATGCGTCGGGCTCAATTGTTGCCGAATCGAGCGGCAACCTAGCAATTCCTCAACGAGATGTACCAAAGCTTTTGGTATCCGAGAGTACACATGAAACTCTGAAGTTGAGTGACGGTTCCAACGCGAGAGCAACGCTAATATCTTTTTTGCCAAAAGTTGATATCCAAACTGAGTCCCTTTCTGGAAGCTCGCCGTCTTCAGCTCGTCCATCCACCCCTGTAATACTTGAGGTTGCGGCCACGTTAGCCGATGTGGAAAGCGTACTTGCGCTCGCGAAAAAACGAATGGCGATCGTAATCGGTTCTGCTTTGCTGTTGACGATTGCAGTTCTTTGGCCCATTACCAACATCATTCTTCGACCCGTAAACACAATCGCGGAACGCATTCGTTCACTCGACGTTTCTGAGTTACGCAGTCGCATCGATACGACCAAATGCCCAACGGAGTTGCAGCCGATCCCAGTTAGACTGAACGAGTTATTAGGACGATTGGAAGAATCTTTTGATCGGGAGCGTGCGATCACGGCGAACGTTGCCCATGAGTTGAGAACTCCTCTTGCTGGGTTAAGAGCAACAATTGAACTAGCCGAAACCAAATCGCGAAGCATTGAATACTATCAACGAACGTTGAGTGACTGCGGGCAAATAGGACACGAGCTTGAATCGTTGGTTGAACGCATTCTCCTTTTGGCAAGAATTGACGCTGGACGAGTTGCGATTCAGAATGATTCGATAGAACTAGAATCGTTCTTGAAGTCGACTTGGGATTCTGTTGCGCAGGCAGCAAACCGAGATTCAACGTCCGTGGATTGGCGAGTCCCCAGGGGAACTATCGTTAAAAGCGATTCGGCACTTTTGCTGATTGTTTTTAGGAATCTGTTTTCCAATGCTCTGTCTCATGGAATTGCCGACCATCCAATCGCGATTGAGTCTGAGACGGACCACAATGGGATCAGAGTCCACATTACGAATAAGTGCGATGGCGTTCATGAGAGTGAGCTTCCTCGCCTGAAGGAGCGATTTTACCAACGCGATCTCAGCCGAAGCCAAACGGGGAAACACTCCGGAATCGGCCTATCTTTGTGCGACGACATTTTGAAACTATTGAATGGTCGGCTTGAGTTGAAATTGCTCCAAGAAGGTCGATTTCAGGCTGCCGTGTTCCTGTCAATGGCATCCGTAAAATGAGTTTTAGTCGGTCTAGCTCAGAAATGAATTGAGTGCATGAGCTTTTCAATGGAGGAAGGTGGAACACCTAATGCCGTTCCGGTTGTGCCGCTTAGCGAATAGCTTCGTTGTAGTCCATGAATAGTCACTGAATAGATCGTGTCGATCCGAAAGTTCTATTGTACGGGTCCTGCCTGTTGGATCGATACTGTCAGTGCTAGCAATTGGATCGAAAATGACGCAAAGCACCACTCATGGCAATAAACGGTCACGAAGGGCAGAGTTGTCATTTCCTGGATGCGTTTGGATGTATGGTTCATTGCTGTTGCTTGCTGTTGGATGTAAGTCGCCAACGGTTTGCTGCAATCCTCGTTTCGTTACGGATGAACTACTCTGTAGAACGACCGTCAGCATAGAAAAAGTACAGCCTTGCAGAGAGGTCATTCCTGCTGGAGTCGTGCTGGAAGACGGGCTCGATGAAGTGGAAGCGGTCGCTACGGGATTAGCGAATAATTCTCTCTTTCAGGCAGCTTTAGCCCAATTGGGAATGGCGGGAGGCGACGCAGTTCAAGCTAGCTTGATTGCAAACCCTCAAGTGTTGATGTACTTTCCCTCAGGAGCTAAAGAAGGGCAGTACACAATCTATGCGCCTATCGAATCGTACTTTCTGAGACCGACGCGAGTTAAGGTTGCCAACCGTGAGTATCGACGCATCGGCGAACAACTGGTGCAAAACGGGTTGAACGTTGCGCGAGATATTCGATTGGCCTATATCGATCTGGCCTTGGTGACCGAACAGTCTCGCTTAGCAACCGAAGCAGTCGAGATTCGTCAGGGTATTGCCAATTTGACCCGTGATCGATTTAAGGATGGCGACATTAGCGAACTGGAGACTATCGCTTCCAAGGTCGACGCATTGAACGCCAAAGCACTCAACGGAGTTCAACAACAAAACGTTTCCATTAGCAGAGCAAGACTAGTTTCGCTACTCGGAATTCCAACCGTTGAGACGCCACTTGAGCCGACAGCGCTCGAAACGCTCAGCGTTCCAGAGCTTGACGAACAGCAACTCATTGAGACGGCGTTGGCATGTCGACCCGATTACCATGCAGCACGTTGGGCTGTCGCCGCCGCAAGTGAGCGTTCTCACCTTTCGAGATGGATATTTTGGCGAGCCGACAGTGTTGTAGACGTGCGCCATGGACCAGATTACACGCGGACAGGTAGCGGACTCCGTTTCGACCTGCCGATTTTCAATCGAAATCAAGGAGGAATTCTTCGCGCCGATTGGGAACTGAATGCGGCGATGCATAATCGAGATGCTATTCGAGATCAAATTTATCAAGATGTGCGTGTCGCGTGCCGGCAACTTAGTCAAGCCAAAGCCAACTTAACGATTCTTGAGTCCGATGTTCTTCCGAACCTGTCGGAAGCTGTCGGCATTGCAGAAAAGGGCTTTGCTGATGGTGGAACAGACTATCTCCTGGTGCTGCAAACCACCACCTTGTATTTGGACGCTCGCGCCCGGATTCTTGATCAGAGAGCCATGTTGAAACGCGCTGTTGCGGAACTCGAACGCAGCGTTGGAAGGAGTTTGGATGCTTCTCCACTGGACGTATCGAAAATGCTTGTGGAAACCGCTCCAGTTGAAACCCCAGCTGAGTAGGAAATGTCTCAGCCTTCAGGAATGTCAATATCGGCAGCGGAGTGCCACTCCGACTACAATGGAGGCAACTTGTTTATCAGTTCGATTCGAAGACTTGACATTCCCACATGAACACAAAGAGAATACCGCAATTTTGCCTGCAAATTAGTGTTGTTGGCCTATTGATTGTGTCATTTGGATGTCGACCGAAACCGACAGCGATTGCAAAAACTGCTGCTCCATCCAAGGTCGAGATGGTTCCTCACGAAAGCGACCTGGCGACCATTACGCTTACCAAGGAAGCTTCGGAACGACTTGGAATCACCACGGTAGCTTCCGAGTTGCGCAAAGTTCAACAGCACCGAACATTTGGTGGCGAGGTTGTCATTCCTTCAGGTCGATCGATCATGATTGCAGCACCTGTCGCTGGTATCGTGTCACCGTCTGGAAATTCTAAGATTCCGGCTCCGGGTTCGAAAGTCAAGGCCGGTGATGTTGTATTAGCACTTTCGCCTATTCTCTCTCCAGAACGCGACGTCCCCACACCTGCCGAACAAGTTCAAATGGCGGGGGCAAAAGCGACGTTGGTAGCCGCTCAAGTTACGGCTCTTGGTGATGTGCAACGAGGAAAAGCCGATGTTGCTGCAGCCAAGATTAATTTGGATCGCGCCAAAAAACTCTTGGCAGACAGAGCTGGTAGCCAACGCGCTTTCGATGACGCCCAAGCTCTCTCCAATGTTGCGGCAACGGTTTTGACCGCTGCAGAAGAACGATATGCACAACTGACTAAGTTAATCGGATCGCTGGAGGGATCATCAAGTGACGATTTGGCTTCTGAAATCACCCTTAAAGCGCCTGTTGACGGAGTCATCCGCAGTCTCAACATCTCGGCCGGGCAGCAAGTGGTTGGCGGTGCTTCGCTATTTGAAGTATTGGACATGAGTACTGTTTGGGTTCGAGTTCCGATTTTCGTTGATTTGCTTTCCTCGATTCAGCCGAACGCTCCTGGGCGAGTCGTTTCGCTCGATGGCAAGCCAAACAATCGAACTTCGCATGAAGTCGAATCCCTATTTCAGCGTGCGTTGCCGATCGAAGCGCCACCGACTGCAGACGCCGGTAGCTCATCAGCAGATCTCTACTTCGAAGTTTCGAACCAGCAATCTAATCTAAGACCAGGCCAGCGTATTGGCATTGAACTTCCAATGGAAAGCGAAGTCGAAGCTACGATCGTGCCAGCCGCTTCAGTTCTTTACGATATCAATGGTGGGACATGGGTTTATACTCAGAAGGAGCCGCTTAAATTCGTCAGGCAACGTGTGACGGTGCTCTGGTTCGATGGAACACAGGCGATACTTCAACGCGGTCCAAGCTCGGGGACTTTGGTCGTGGCAGATGGTGCGGCGGAACTGTTCGGCACTGAATTTGGTCCAGGGAAATAGGCGAACTAAATCATGAGTTGGTTGATTCGCGCTTCCCTCCAATTTCGTGTGATCGTATTGATGATCGCGTTGGGATTGATCGTCGTTGGTGTCCGAACCATGGATTCCATTCCGCTGGACGTGTTTCCAGAATTTGCGCCACCGTTGGTGGAGATTCAGACGGAAGCTCCAGGGATATCGACGGAAGATGTCGAGAGTTTAATTAGTGTCCCAATCGAAAATGCAGTGAACGGCATTCCATTCGTCAAGGCGGTCCGTTCTAAGTCGGTCCTAGGTCTTTCTAGCGTGCGACTGATCTTTGCCAACGGAACAGACTTGTTGATGGCTCGGCAGCTCGTGCAAGAGCGAATCACTTTAGTTGCAGCTCAGTTACCGCTGGTTGCTCGTCCGCCCGTGATTTTGCCACCGCTTTCCTCGCTCAGTCGCTGTATGAAGATTGGTCTTTGGTCGGATACCAAAAACCAAATGGATATGACGGTCCTGACCAAGTGGACGATTCGTCCAAGATTGATGTCGGTAAGCGGCGTCGCCAACGTGGCCGTCTGGGGAGAGAAAGATCCGCAGTTGCAAGTGATTGCTGATCCAGACCGATTGCGAGCCAATGGAGTAACGCTTGACGCCTTGATGCAAGCGATTCGCGATGCGACAGCCGTCGGAGCAGGTGGTTTTGTGGACACTCCGAATCAACGTCTCGCACTTCGGCATGTGCCCGCTGTCTATACTCCCGATCAACTTGGTGAAATGGTGTTGGCTTTCCGTGGGAATAGCTCCTCGTCGGCTTCGCCCCCGTCGTCCAATGCAGGAGCAGTCGCAATAACAAATTCCCTGCGGCCCGGAGCTATTGCCAGTTCTGGCGGCAGCCCAATACGAATTCGCGATGTGGCAGATGTCGTCGTCGATTATGCCCCACCGATTGGCAATGCGATTATCAATAATCAACCTGGCCTGCTATTGATCATTGAAAAACAACCTTGGGCAAACACTCTCGATGTGACGCGAGGGGTCGAGAAGGCGATGGAGGAATTGAAGCCTGCGATGGGAGAGATTCAATTCGACACTACCATCTTCCGTCCTGCAACTTTCATCGAACGCTCGTTGGCTAATCTCAGCCATTCGATGCTGCTAGGGTGTGTCCTGGTGATTGTAGTTTTGTTGGTTTTCCTGTATGACTGGCGATGTGCCTTGATCAGTGCGATGGCAATTCCACTTTCACTAATTGCTGCGATCATGGTGCTCTATTTGCGAGGTGGAACCG
>JAPLNI010000001.1 GCA_026692865.1 Planctomycetota bacterium | reverse complement strand
TTCAACTGCTCTATGATGGACCGCAGATCGAACGTTGGAAGACGGGCGCGCTAACGAAGCTCTACATGTCAAACTCAAGCCTCACATCGGACACTTACGGCGTTTTACCGATTGTTGCATTCGGCGAAATGAGGAATGACGATTGGCGTTTCGCGATCGGTCTGCAGCCCGACTTGTTCGCCCCTCGCGATCCGGGCGTAATTCCGATGACGCTGATGGGTGGCGCCGGCAATGCCGGTACGTTTCGAGGCCAAATTCGCCTTGAACGCTTCTGGACGCCTAGTGAAGAGTCCCAAGCGACCTTGCAGGCTGCGCTTAGCGATCCGATCTCCACCGTGTTGCTTGATGCGACGCGCCGTACAACCGAAGGGAATGGTCTGCCCAATTTAGAAATCCGAGGCGTCTTGGGGTTGGGAGCAAAAGAGGAATTAGCTGGCGGACGAACGGAAAGACCGATTGAATTAGGTATTGCCGGCTTAGCAGGCCAGATTCGAAACACTCAAAACGTCTTCGATTTAGACGATATCAATCCAAATATTCCTGTCCGCTCGATCATCAACGTCGGTGGATTGTCGGTCGATGGCAAGATTAACCTCACTGCGAATACTGGACTCATCGCGGAAGGTTACGTTGGCCAAGGCTTAGGCAATTACGCGGGTAATATTTTCCAAACCTATAATCCAGAAACCTATGCAGTGATCCGTGGTCGAGGTGGTTTCCTGGAACTGTTCCATCATTGGAACGACCGATTGCAAGTTCACGTCGGGTATGGTGTGGAAGGACCACTTCGTCAAGACATGCCCGCAGTGGGTACCGGCATCTTGAAGAACTCCGCTTACTTTGCCAGTATGTTCTGCGATATCACGAAATTTCTGCAGTATAGCTTCCAGGTCGACTATCGCCATACGGACTACGTTACGCTAAACGACAATCGAGGCATTGTTTTCTACAATCAATTCGTCATGCGGTTCTAGGCGTTTCGCGCTGCAGAGTGAAAAGACCTTTGGAGTTACCAGACGAGTTTGGGCCAGGTGGGATAAAACTTCTCGCGTCGGATGCTCGATGATGCTCCAAGTGACCGGGATTCTCGGGTCTGATCGAGCAACTTGGCGAGAGCGAACATGACAGTAATTGTCGCGCTGGCTATAACCCAGAGACGTTTTCGGCAACTCGGTCACTAGGTTATTCGCTAATCCAATAGGTTGCTCTCAACCCAATGATCGCGAATTCAGCGAGTGTTTGTAAAACGTAAGGCGTGCGCACCTTTTTGTTTTGGCGCGCAAATCGCGCACCGCAAAATGCGTTCTTAGTGCGTTGTTCCCTGGGAAAAGTAGGGGTTTTGATGTCTCTACCTCATAACCATGAAGACTCAAAACTGGTCCCGTTTTTGAACGATTTACCCCCAAATCAAACTTTCCAAAAGCTCGGGTTATGTGATTCTCTCCAGCAATCCAACAATTCATTAGAAAAGCTGAAATCTATAGAGATAACGTTAGCTCATAACCCGACGGTCACAGAGACTTTTGCGAAACGCCAAACTCCTGGCCTTGGCGGTTTCCTACCAACTGGGGGAACCAGAGATAAATACTCTCAGAGTCTCTTGGTTATGCAGCGTTGCAATTTTTGGCTGCGCTGATCGGACGAAAAGAAAATGTAACGTTTACGAAGTTGACATCACTTGAACCGGAAGTCGCAGCCGTCTTATCAAAGCATCCAGGGAACTTGAATCTCCCTGCGATCACTCAGTTAGCACCTGAAGTGGCCAAGGCGTTGATCGGAGAAAAAGAACACCTTTGGCTTGCGTTGAATGGCCTCAAAGAGATCTCACCCGACTTGGCTCGCGAACTTGCCGCTGCGAAATGTGCTTTGCAACTGGATGGCGTTGAAACCGTGACACCTGAGATTGCTGAGATTCTCGGAACACATCAGGGAAGCTTATCACTTGGTTTAACGTCGATCTCGCCAGACGTCGCCGAAAAGCTTGCGATGCACGATGCTTGGCTGATTCTCCGTTCGCTGGCAACCATTGATGTTGAATCAGCGGCACTATTGGCAAAACACAAACAATGGCTTTCATTAGACGGGCTGAAATTGATGACACCACAAATCGCCGAAGCTTTGGGACATTACGACGGTGATAAGCTCGATCTCAATGGACTGAAGTCACTGGAATTTGAGGTCGCCAAACGGCTCGCCAACGCAAAGTGCGCTGCGGGGATTTATCTGAATGGTCTCAAAGAAGTGTCTCCCGATATCATCCAAGCGCTCGCAAATGGAAATTCAACTCTCAGCTTTCAAGGTCTTGAGTTCATCGATACTAGCTGCGAGCAGGCACTCGACGACGCGGAAAAGAAGCTTCGAGCCATGGGCAAAATGATGCTCTGGCAAAAAGCAGATCAGCCGATGTTAATCTTGGATAGCCATCACCAGGATGGATCACACGACAAAGGTGAAACGCTGAGTCACCTGTGGAAGTTGAGAGGAAAATCGCTTGGAAGCATCGCGGTTCGGGCCTTGCACATTAAGGACGGAAACTCTCGCGTGGTTAGCGAAGCAGTATTCCCTGTTGAAGATCAACGACAGAAATCGATCGAAGTGCAATTGCAACTAAAGAGTCTTGATGAATCGTTACCATCGAACGGGAAAATCTTTGACCCCTCGCTTTCTGTCGCTGTCGATGGAATCACGACTAACGCTCATGAAGGCGAGAAGTTTACGATGCTCGGCGAGTTTACAACTCATTCTTACTCAATGAGTGGGCACCTAAATTATGAGAACACTATCATGAGCGCTGCTAGCGCTGCCGAGATCACAAGCTACCCCAAGACAATCGAGTCGATGATCGTGGCTTCGAGAAAAGGAGTCGATTTCTTTGTTGTCATTCTGACGTGGCAGCCGATTGACGAAGTAAATCGAAGTGTGGGACGTGAAGCTTCAGGGATCTAAATTATTACAGCACGAAAATGAAACGTGAAACTACCAGCGACGAGCGTGCTACTCCCTAAACTTTTTATGTAGGTCTATGAGTGGTCCGTAGTTTATGAGATCCGCTTGCTTCATGGCAGCAATGTACTCACCTCGAATCGGACTTTCCGTATCACGAAGGTCGGGGGCAGACCAAATGGTGACCGGTAGAACCAAATGGATTCACGGAAGGCTACCGCTAATTTTTAGAGAGTTAGGAAGCCCAGAGCTTTCGACTGGATGATGCGATTCTCGCCTTGGTGGCTTCCAGATGCTCTTGGGCAGAAGTTGCAGAGACCGCTTGGGATTCTAAAGCTACGTTTCCCTGTGTAAGCGCGATCAACCGCTGAGCCTTCTGCGTCGCGATGGAATCTTTGAATCGTTTTGCTGGGATCGCCAACAAATCCATCTGCATTCCGAGTGCAGAAAGAACGGCTTGAAGATTGGAAACGGAGTAATGCTCAACTGACGCCCCCAGCGTCACCGCCGCATCGCGAGTGCGAGTTGGCGCGTCTTTGAAGACGATTATCGGCGTGGGAGCGATGCCGACGTCGGAGACGATGAAGTCGGCGGCATGCAGCGCGGCAAGCGGCGCGAGCAGCAGGACGGAAAGGACGGTGATGGCGTGTTTCATGGTTCAATCTGCTATTTTTGATTCGCAGGGATCACCGTCACCTTCGCGGCCCACTTGATGGCTTCGAGCACATGCTGCCGCACAAACGGCGTGC